>CBDCFF010000034.1:0-451837 GCA_965216225.1 Paracoccaceae bacterium | reverse complement strand
TGGCGATACCGGGCTGCTGAAAGAGCTCAGGATCAAACTGATGGAGCGGATGCTTGGGGCCGAACTGACCGCGCATCTGGGCTATGAAGAAGGCAAGGATGCACCTCCGGGTCAGTCCAATCGGCGCAACGGCACAGCTGGCAAGCGCCTGAAGGGCCAGATCGGCGAGGCGCCGATTTCCGTGCCCCGTGATCGGGATGGCAGTTTTGAGCCGGAACTGGTGAAGAAGGGCCAGACCCGGATCGACGGGATGGATGACAGGATCATCGGCCTCTATGCCGCCGGACTGACCGTCCGCGACATCCGCGCCCATCTTGAGGATATCTACGGTCTGCTGGTCTCGCCGGATTTGATCAGCCGCGTCACCGACGCCGTGCTCGACGAGGTGCGCGACTGGCAAAGCCGGGCGCTGGAGCGGATGTATCCGATCGTGATCTTCGACGCGCTGCGGGTGAAGATCCGCGACGCCGACAGCCGCATGGTGAAGAACAAGGCCATCTACATCGCCCTGGGGGTCAGCCGGGACGGCGTGCGCGAGGTCCCGGGCCTGTGGATCGCTGATAACGAGGGGGCCAAATTCTGGTTGTCGGTGATGAACGAGCTGAAGAACCGAGGTGTCCAGGACATTCTGATCGCCGTCGTTGACGGGCTCAAAGGCTTCCCGGAGGCGATCACCGCCGCCTTTGCGCAGACCACGGTGCAAACCTGCATTGTCCACCTGGTGCGCCATTCCCTGAACTTCTGCTCGCGGAGGTCATGGAAAGACCGCAAGGCAGTGGCCGCCGATCTGCGCCGGATTTACAGCGCCGCCACCGCCGATCAGGCCGCCGATGAACTGGACGCATTCGAGGAGAAATGGGCCGGTAAATACGCCTCCATCGCCCCGGCATGGCGACGGGCATGGCAGGAAGTAATCCCGTTCTTCGCCTTCGATCCGGCGATCCGAAAGATCATCTACACCACCAACGCCATCGAGAGCCTGAACCGGGTGATCCGCAAATCAATCAAGACCCGCGGATCGTTCCCGACCGATCAGGCCGCAACAAAGCTGATCTATCTGGCCATCCGCAACTTCGAGAAAGGCGGCAGGAATGTTCGGGAATGGTTTGCAGCCCGCAACCAGTTCGCTATTATGTTCGACCAGCGCTTCAATGCGTGACTGTATTTGAAACCCCCATGGACCGGGACAGATACACAGAATTCAGGACACTCCCTCGGCTGCCGGCGCCCATGCTCCCAGTTCAGCAACGTGCCCTTGGCCACACCAATGCTTTTGGCGAATTCAGCCTGCGACAGGTCTGTTTGCCGTCGCACCTCGGCGACATCAACGCTGGCGACAGCCACCTCATGCACCTTCGCGCCGATCACATTGCCGTTTGCAAAGGCGAGTGCCTCTTCGAGGCCCTTCGACACAGATTCAAATGCACTCATGTTGCGTCTCCATATCTTGCGACGATCGCTTTGCTCATCTCCACGGCTGCCGCTTGTTCTGTCTTCGACAGGTCGGCCTTCTCGTTCTTGGTGAACACGGTTATCAGGAAGATCGGCATGTGCGTTCCACCAAACACATATATCGTCCTGAAGCCGCCACTCTTGCCGCCCCCTTCCCGAGGTATACGGACCTTGCGAAGGCCTCCACCAAGGGACACCCCAGCCTCGGGGTTTGCTGCAACAAAGTTGATACCAGCCTCACGCTCCTGCTCGGACATGATTGCCTTGGCGCGCTTCCGTAATTCCGGAAGCTCCACCACGGTATGCAATCGTGTCATCTCAGGTCACCATATATGTTTCACTGCCGTATATGTCAATGACGTATAGTGCGACCCCAAGGAGCACAATCGTTAATTGTTCCATCCCGGACGATCAGATAGAC
This sequence comes from Paracoccaceae bacterium, assembly GCA_965216225.1. Classification (GTDB taxonomy): domain Bacteria; phylum Pseudomonadota; class Alphaproteobacteria; order Rhodobacterales; family Rhodobacteraceae; genus 3107. The sequence goes on along the minus strand of CBDCFF010000034.1, from coordinate 449,964 downwards.
CCTCGCCGCTCTGGCCTGTTCATGGCAAGATCAATCCTGCGTGAGATTCGGGACGGGGGCAAGACATGCTGATTTCGTTGCACAAGCAGGCGACGACGACGCCGAAGATCAGGGCCGCAATCCAGGCGAGCAAAGAACCCGCGTGGATCGTGGCCGAGCGCTAGGGTCAGGCCCTGTTAATTTCTTGCCCTGATCTGATTATTCTGACATCCCTGCCTTGGACAATTAGGAGGGCAGTGTGTCTGATCAGTTTTGGCTCAGCGAAGATCAGTTGTCTCGGATAAGCGGGTTCTTTCCATTGTCACACGGGGTGCCGCGGGTTGATGACCGCAGGGTCGTCAGCGGGATCATTCATGTGATCCGAAACGGGCTCCGCTGGTGCGATGCCCCGGATGTGTATGGGCCGCATAAAACCTTGTATAACCGGTTCATACGCTGGTCTCGCATGGGCGTGTTCGAGCGGATATTCATCGCGTTGGCTGCCGAAGGCGAACCGCCTGGGCGTCTGATGATCGATGCAACGCACCTCAAAGCCCATGGGACGGCCTCCAGCCTGCTCAAGGGGGGATGTTCCCCGCGCTATCGGGGGGACAAAAGGCGGGTTGAACTCGAAACTGCACGCGGTTTGCGATGGTCGGGGGTGGCCTGTGCGCCTGCTCCTGACCGAAGGGCAGCAAAATGACCACAAAGGGGCTGCGGCCCTGTTGCCTGATCTGCCACCCGCTGCGGAGTTGATCGGCGACAGGGGCGACGACAGTGACGGGTATCGCGAAGCCCTCGGCGCGCGGGGGATCACGCCCTGCATTCCACCCCGCGCAAGGCGCAGGCATCCGGCAACCTATTGTAAAACATCATACCAACAACGCCACAAGATTGAGAGCCTCTTCGCCAGCCTCAAGGACTGGCGCAGGATTGCAACCCGTTATGACCGCTGCGCACACGCCTTCTTCTCTGCAATCTGCATCGCCGCCGTTGTCATCTTCTGCATCAATCAATGAGGACTGACCCTAGGGCATCCCGGAGCAGACCGTCTGGAGACACCGTCCATGATCGGAGCCATACGGCGCACAGGTTGCAGACCACGCTCACGCCAGCACAGGAGGCCGTGGCGGTCTCGCTGAGACAGAGGCTGCTGCTGCCGCTCGACGACCTGCTCGCCGTGGTCCGCGAGTTTCTCAACCCGACCGTCTCGCGCTCCGGGCTGGAAAAGCCCGGTCGCTTTCGAACGGAAGGTGGCTTGAACCAGCAATGGGATCGGCACAAATACGCGACAGGTTCAGATGTGGGGCACGGTTACAGGTGAGTTGGCCGTTATTCTGCCGCTCAGTGTATAACTCTGCTTGTGAGCGTTGCCTCCACATCTTTTGATCCTCTCGTTTAACGGTCCTCCAGAGCGTGCCAGACACGAACGATAATGACTTCATCATCAACGTACCGGTATCGGACGACATAGCCGCGTGCTCCAAAGCGAACAGGCAACTCGCGAAAATCCATTTCCAAGTCCCGGGGCCGACCTTTTTCCGGAAATTCTGCCAGGGTGTCGGCGGCCTCGATCAATATATCGATGGCACGTTTAGCGGCAGTCGGGCTATGCGGTTCTATAAACCCATGGAGTCGCTTGAGGTCATCCAGTGCCTCCGGTAGCCATCTTACGACCGTCATGAACGGGTTTCTGTCCCGGCATCAAGGCTGGCAGCCCAGGCCTTTACATCCTCGTGATCAATCGTTTCGCCGGTCAACTCGTATTTTTCCCAACGAGATTTCACCAGTTGCCGTTCAGATTCCAACGCCTCTTCGACATCCAGGAAACGCTCAACAGCCGTTTTCATCAGATAGTGAGGTGCTCTGTCTCGCGCTTTACTCAAAGCTTCCAGGCGATGTTGGGTGTCTTCATCAAGGCGCACACCGACCGTTGAATTTGCCATGATCTTCCCGGTTTCATGGTTACAGTTGCACAAAGTATAACATTGTTGCGCGATTTTTCAATTCAAATCGGATTCATCCGGGGCTTGCCCTGCGGGGCGTGCTCCATGGCTTCGCCACGGAGCCTGTAGTCTCCGCCATTCGGTAACGATCACTAAGCCTGTTGGAACGCTGGCGAGCGTCCCCTGGTCAACGCCAAGGCGAGCAGATGACCGGTGTTCCCCATTTTTGGGGCTTCGCCTGCAAGACGCTGCGGATCCGCATACGCGGATATCTGAAAGGCTTTATTGTGCCCAACGGGGTGGCACTTGTCGGTTGTCACATCCCGTGTGATTGCATGGCTGCTTTCTGAAGAGCTCGGGCTTTTCTTGATGCCAGTCCTTGAGCGCACCGATTGGCGTGCGGCCTTTCAGAACGGATTGCGGCCCTGATCTTCGGCGTCGTCGTCGCCTGCTTGTGCAAGGAAATCGGCATGTCTTGCCCCCGTCCCGAATCTCACGCAAGATTGATCTTGCCATGAACAGGCCAGAGCGGGGAGGGTGGGATACAGCGCTGAACACCTTGTGGCATGACCACGTTCACCAGCAGGCTGATCCTGCCTCTCTTCACCGTCTCGAACAGTTGACGGCGGCCCGTTTTGCGGGACCGCGAAGCATAAGGAAGAGAGAGTGACATGATAGCTGAGATAACCATTCCCGGGACAGATGTATCGCGCGACTGGCTGGATGGGTTCTGCCTTCCCGGCGAGAAGCGGTTCCGGCATCCAAACACGGCGGACGGCGATATTGCGCTGATCGCGATGATCCGGCGGTTCTCCGGTTCGCTCAAAGTCGGATTTGAGGCCACGGGTGGTCAGGAATGGAGGCTCTGGACAGAACCTGTCGGCGCAGGCATCGTGGCCGTGCAATTGCCACCGGCACAGATCAGGACCACAGATCAGGGCCACAGATCAGGACCTTTGCGCTTTGCCGGGGCACGCGCGCGAAGACTGATCGGATAGATGCGGAACTCATCGCCCGGTTCATGGCATTCCGACCGCAAGCCGGGCGGGAACTGCCGGACGAAAATCTGCGTATTCCCGGAACCCTGACGACCCGGAGAGGTCAACTCGTCGCAACGGCACTGCTGGCAAGCGGCTCAAGGCCCGGATCGGAGATCGAGGGAAGCAGGGCATTCCTGCCGGTGTCGAGACCATGGATGACGACCTGAAAGACGTGCTTGATACCCGGGTCGATGACATCGAACGGCGGATCGAAAACGTTATCGCGCGAGTGAAACCTCTTGCCCTGAGGGCGGGGCTTTTACGATCAATTCCGGGGATTGGCCCGGTCTGTGCGGCAATGTTGATCGCCGGATTGCCGGAACCCGGCCGGATGACATCGGGCGAAGCCGCTGCCATGACCGGCCTGGCGCCGATACCACATGACAGCGGGGCGATGCGAGGCAGGAGAGCTATCGCTGGCGGAAGGCGGTCTCTACGGCATGTGCTGTTCCCGGCTGCGCTGGCCGCCGCCTGTCACAATCCGGTTCTCAAGCCTGTCGCAAAACGTCTCAAAGAGCGAGGGAAGCCGCACAAACCTGTCATAATTGCAATCGCACGCAGGCTGGTCACAATCGCAAACGCGATCATCAAAACCGGCATCCCCTGGCGCCATCAGCTCACAGAATAAACACAGTTGCCAGGGTCTGTTGACGTTTATGCTACCCCTTTGTTTTGATTTCTGCTTCAAGGTTGCAAACAGAGGAGAGCAGCCTTGACCCGGAGAGTTTTAACGGACGTCCAATGGACGATCATTGAGCCGTATTGCCTTGGCAAGAAGAGTGATCCCGGTCAAACGGGCCGCGCGCCCCGCGTTTGTTCATGGAAGCGGTACTTTGGATTGTGCGCACCGGGGCACAATGGCGGGAATTGCCGACTGGGTTCGGCAATCGAAACCCGGTGTTCAAGCGCTTCCGCCGCTGGGTGAAGGCAGACGTTTTCTATCGCATGTTCGAAGCATCAGCCTCGGATCCCGACTACGAATACACCATGATTGACAGTACAATCATGAAAGTCCACCGCTCCGGTCAGGGCGCTGAAGGGGGGCTCAAGGCCAGGCCACAGGGCGCTCGCGCGGCGGCATCACCACCAAAATACCGGCGCTGACCGATGCCTTGGGCAACCTCATCTATTTTCGCCTGATGCCGGGGCAGGCACATGATTTGCGCGAGGCGCCAGCCCTGATCGAAAACCTCGCCCCGGGCTCTCTTTTGGCCGACCGGGCCTTCGACGCTGACTGGCGGCGCCTGGCGTTGATCGACAGAAAAATCACACCGGTCATCCCGCCCAAATCCAACCGAAAGTTCCCCGCGACATTCGACAAAGAGACGTACAAGTGGCGGCATCTGATTGAGAACTACTTCGGTAAGCTCAAAGAAAACAGAGGTATCGCTATGCGGGCCTGCAAAACAGATCAGAGTTTCAAGGCCTTCGTCTCAATGGCGGCAATCATCATTCAACTCAAATGAACGTCAACAGACCCTAGGGTCAGGACCCATTGACTTTGTTTTGAACCTGTGAATCAGTGTTCTGCAAAACGGAGTAGTGACATGAGCGATCCTTTCCGGCTGACGGAGGCACAAACAGCGCGCCTTGAGCCCTTCTTTCCCAAGCCCCATGGCAAGCCCAGGGTCGATGACCGTCGTGTGTTGAGTGGTATTATTTTCATTATTCGCAACGGTTAACGCTGGCGCGATGCGCCTGTCGAATACGGCCCTCACAAAACGCTCTACAATCGGTTTGTGCGCTGGTCCCGCAAAGGTATTTTCGAGCAAATTTTCGAAGAATTGGCCAGCCCCCATGGCCCGGACGCCGACACCCTCATGATTGACGCAACCCATCTCAAAGCACATCGCACGGCGTCCAGCCTCAAAAAGGGGGGTCCGAGCCACGCCTGATCGGGCGTACAAAGGGAGGACTGAATACGAAACTGCATGTCGTTGGAGACGGTGCGGGTCGCCCTGTCAGGCTGCATCTGACGGCGGGTCAGCGTAGCGACTTCAAGGGCGCGGATGTTTTGCTGCCCGACCTGCCTGCGGCCAGGGTTCTGATCGCGGATCGGGGCTGCGACAGCGCAAAGGTTCGAAAAATCATTGAAGATCAGAAGATTGAGGCTTGCATCCCTTCAAAGAAAAACCGCAACAAAACCATCCCCCACTGCGCCGAAACCTACAAGAGGCGGCACAAGGTTGAAAACCTGTTCGCAAAACTCAAGGATTGGAGGCGCATCGCGATGCGCTATGACCGATGCGCACATATATTCAAATCCGCCATATACATCGCTGCAACCGTCATATTCTGGCTATGAGGACTGAGCCTGGTCACCTGCATCTAAAGTTCGGCACATGAGTTTTGTTGGGCGCGTTGGCAGAACCGCTTGACAGAGGCGAGGATATGGTCGGCGGGTTTGACCCATTTGCAGGGTTTGGGGTTTTCGTTATGGGCCTCGATAAATGCAGCGATATCGGCTTCCAGTTCCGCCGTTGAACGATGGACGCCGCGCTGCAGTTGCTTGCGCGTCAGTTCAGCAAACCAACGCTCCACCTGATTGATCCAACTGGCCGAGGTCGGTGTGAAGTGGACATGCCAATGCGGGCGGCGTGCCAGCCAGGCCTTGATCTTCGGGGTTTTGTGGGTGGCGTAATTGTCCATGACGATATGCACCTCCGGCCCGTCCGGCATCTGCCGGTCGATCTGTTTGAGGACGTCGAGGAACCCGGTGGCGCGGCGCCGCTTGCAGCATTTGCCGATCACGGCGCCGGTGGCGATATCCAGTGCTGCAAAAAGCGACGTCGTGCCGTGTCGGATGCAGGTGTGGGTGCGCCGCTCGGCCACGCCGGGCGCCATTGGCAGCACAGGCTGTTCGCGATCCAGCGCCTGGATTTGCGATTTCTCGTCAACACACAACACGACAGCCCTGTTCGGCGGTGACAGGTACAGCCCGACGATATCGTGCACCTTGTCCACCAACAGCGGGTCGGTTGAGAGCTTGAATGTCTCGCTTCGGTGCGGTTGCAGGCCGAACCCGTTCCAAATCCGCCGGATGGTGGTGTGCGACAGTCCCGTCGCCGCAGCCATGCTTCGGAGCGACCAATGGGTCGCATCCCTCGGGGTCGTGTTCAGCGTGCGCTCAATCACCGCGGTCACCCGATCGTCCGACACGGTGCGCGGGCGACCGGAACGGTATTCGTCGGTGAGACCTTCAATCCGGCATCGCACAAAACGTCTGCGCCATTTGCCGACTGTGTGTTCATGCACCCCAAGCCGGGCCGCCACTTCCTTGCTCGCCAATCCATCGGCGCACAGCAGGATCATCCGGCATCGGTCCGACAGCGAACGTGCCGCTTTGTGACGCCGAACCTGACCCTCGAGAAAACGGCGCTCATCTTCGCTCAGAACCACTGCATCCGCCAAACGTCCCACCATCGCAACATCCTCCTCAATTCCCGCTCAGTCAATGATACAAAGTACAATTCCGGGGGACCAGGCTCAGTCCTCATAGCCAGAATATGACGGTTGCAGCGATGTATATGGCGGATTTGAATATATGTGCGCATCGGTCATAGCGCATCGCGATGCGCCTCCAATCCTTGAGTTTTGCGAACAGGTTTTCAACCTTGTGCCGCCTCTTGTACGTTTCGGCGCAGTGGGGGATGGTTTGTTGCGGTTTTTCCTTGAAGGGATGCAAACCTCAATCTTCTGATCTTCAATGATTTTTCGAACCTTTGCGCTGTCGTAGCCCCGATCCGCGATCAGAACCCTGGCCGCAGGCAGGTTGGGCGTGACCGTCCGCGAGACCGGGGATGGCAAGGTCGAGATTGCCGTGACCGGCCGTGTTGGCGGCGGGCTTGAAAAGGCGATCAGCGAGGTGCTCCCCGAGGCCGCGCGGACGGGTTTCTCGGCCGCCGTCACTACGAGACCCTGCACCTCGCACCCAACAAAATCGGGCTGTTTATAAGTGAAATCAGCCGGATATGAGTTGTTCAGATCGGACTCCGTATGGTTGCCCCAACCGGACAAGGCCCCCCCCCGCGCGCCGTGGAGTTATAGCCGAAAGTTGGTTATGGGGCTGATTGGCGGCCTATCATGGCGTTGTTCACGCGCCGCAATTCTCAGCAGAGAAAAGGATATGCCACATGACGAAGTCTACCATCACGCCGTTGCCCGGTCCATCGGGATTTTCGTCTGACCCGCTGACCGACATCCTGCAAACCGGCGCGCGCCAACTGCTCAAACAGGCGGTGGAAGCGGAATTGGCCACGCTCCTCGCCGCCCATGCCCGCGAGGTGACGGACGATGGCCGTGCGCGGCTGGTGCGCCATGGTCATCTGCCCGAGCGCGAGGTTATGACCGGCATCGGCCCGATAGCAGTGAAGGCGCCGCGGGTGCGGGACCGGGGCAATATGGACGAAAAGATCCGTTTCGCCTCGTCGATCTTGCCGCCCTGGCTGCGCAAGACCAGATCGATTGAGGAACTGCTGCCGTGGCTCTATCTCAAGATATCTGTCTTGGTCAAGGTTTGATTTTGGACCACTGGCGGTTTTCGCGGATCAAGGTATTTGCGAGGATGATGAGCTTGCGCATGATTGCCACAAGATCGACCTTGGCTTTCTTGCCCTTTTGACGCAAAGCCTTGTAGACGCAGGTGAGTTGGGAATTGCAGCGCGCTGCGACGAGGGCGGGCATGTAGAGCGCCTGGCGAAGCCCGGCTCGTCCGCCTCCGATTTTCGCTCTGGCTGTCCATTTGCCGGACTTGCGCACGAAGGGAGCCAGGCCCGCAAGCGCGGCGGCCTGCTTGGGCGTCAAGGTTCCGATCTCCGGCATTTCGATGAGTATTGCGACGGCAGGGGATCGACCGCAGGATCTCGAACTGTCTGGCAAGCTTTGCATCCTCGCGGATACGCTTCTTCAACTCGGCATCGAGTTGGGCAAGTTGCTTTGCAATCTGGCGCATCCTGGTTTTCAGTTGCGCCTTGACGAGTGTGTTGCGCGCACCGCAGAGCCGGTTCCGGCAGGCAGTCTGGTCCTTGATGAGAGCGCTCCGGGCGACATGCACCTCCCGCAGATCGTTCATGGGTTCATCGCGCAACGGTGAAGCCTTCAGGTCAAGCATCGCCCCCATGCGGGCCAGCAGTTCCGCATCGATCCGGTCAGTTTTGGCGGACTGGCCGACCGCTTCGGCGAAGCGGCGGGCGCGTTCGGGGTTCACCTTGACCATGGCGTGAGCCGTCTTTGAAAGGCGGGCCTCCAGATCGCGATGATAGCGTCCTGTAGGCTCGTAGACGACGCGGCAGCACTGCGGGCCGATCCAGTTCTTCAGCGTCTTCAGTCCTGTCCGGTCGTTGGTGAAGCGTTTCGCCTTGCCATCGCTCAGGCGATGGGTGTCGAGATGATCTTTCGAGATGTCGATGCCGATGGTATCATTCATGACCTTTTCGTCTCCCGTTCCTGTCATACGAGGCAGGGGTGTTCCCTCCTCCACTATCTGTTCGGGTTCATCAAAAGGGCGGGGGTGATCCATCTTGAGAACGGTCCTCAAAGACCAGGGCATCATCGATCCATCCCCCGCCACCCCTCGGGCCGCTGCAGCGGCCCGAGGGGTGGCATCCGTATCGCACGGATACGAATGCCTGGGAAATCCAATAGACAAGGGCATTTCCACGGGCGACTTTCAGGAGGCTCTTGGGGCGCTGTTGGGGCCGAACGCGGCAGGGCTTTCATCGAGCACCATCTCGCGATTGAAAGCGGACTGGGGGGCGGAGTATGAACGCTGGCAGCGCCGCGATCTCAGTGCCCGGCGTTTCGTCTATGTCTGGGCTGACGGCGTCTATTTCCAACCGCGCATGGAAGAGCAGAAACAATGCGTTCCGGTGCTGATCGGCGCGGATGAGTGGGGCCGCAAGGAGGTTCCGGGCCTCACCGAAGCAGGCAGTCGGCTACCGTGAAAGCACGCAGAGTTGGCGCGAGTTGCTGCTCGATCTCAAGCGTCGCGGGCTGTCCCACGCCCCCGATCTGGCCATTGGCGACGGCGCCCCAAGGGTTACGGGGGTTCCGGGCGGCGCTGCGCGAAGTCTTCGGCAGCACCCGGGAACAACGGTGTTGGGTTCACAAGACCGGAAACGTTCTCAATGCCATGCCCAAATCGGTGCAGGCCAAAGCCAAAGGCCACCTGCATGATATCTGGCAGGCGGAAACGAAGACCGAAGCCGGGGCCGCCTTCGATTTCTTCGTGGAAACCTACGGCGCGAAATATGACAAGGCGGTTGGAAAACTGACCAAAGACCGGGCTGTGCTGCTCTCCTTCTACGGCTTCCCTGCTGAGCACTGGAAGCACATCCGAACCACGAACCCGATCGAGAGCACCTTCGCCACCGTCCGCCACCGCACCGGCAAAACCAAAGGCTGCCTGAGCCGCAAGACCGGGTTGGCCATGGCATTCAAGCTGATGATGTCATGCGCAGGCTGCCTCGACGGCCGCATGGACCGTGAGCGTCCGTTGAAGCCGACCTAACGCGGGGGCGGAGGAGCCGATAGTGTCCACCATCGATAGTGGACACCATGAGGCACTCTATGGCTGGCAGTCGCAAGAAGCGAATTTGGTGGGACGACGAGAAGCGTTCGATCTGCCTGCAGACTGCCGCGCCGGGTGTTTCTGTGGCTCAGGTTGCGCGGCGCTACGCGATGAACGCCAATCTGATCTTCAAATGGCTGAAGGACCCGCGTTTTGCGCCGGATTTCACCGAGGTCGTAGCTGGATCTGTGTTTCTGCCGGTTGAGATTTCTCCGGCTGCTTCACATCCGGTCCCGGCGCAGCCATCCGGTCCCGTCGCCTTCGGTGGCCGTATCGAGATTGAGTTGGCTGGCGGTCACCGGATCAGCGCCGAGGGTGGGTTCGATCCTGATGTGCTGGCGCGGCTGCTGAAGGGGCTGATGTCTTGATCCCGGTGCCGAGCAACACGCGGGTGTGGCTGTCGGCGGGTGTCACGGACATGCGGCGAGGGTTCACTACGCTGGCGGCCCAGGCCGAGAAGGTTTTGGCCGAAGACCCGTATTCCGGCCACCTGTTCGTGTTCCGGGGTCGGCGCGGCGATCTGTTGAAGATCATCTGGTGGGATTGCCAGGGCGCGTGCCTGTTTTCGAAGCGGTTGGAGAAAGGGCGGTTTGTCTGGCCCGCTGCAAAGGACGGCAAGATCAGCGTCACACCCGCGCAGCTCTCAATGCTGTTGGAGGGGATTGACTGGCGGATGCCCCGTAAAACCTGGAGACCGTTGAGCGTAGGATAGGTCAATAAATACGAGGCTTTGCGCGCTTTCGGGGTTCACCCCGGAATGCTGATCTGGTATAGGATCGGCGATGCTGAAGGACCTCGACATAGCCCCGGATGATCCTGCGGAACTGCGGGCAGTGAACCGGCTTCTGGCCGATGAAGTCAAGGCGCTGACCCTGAAGGTGGAACAACTCCAACACCAACTGGCGGGGCATGACCGGCACCGGTTTGGATCGAAATCAGAAAGCCTCTACCAGCTCAATCCGGTCTTCCGGGAAGATGAGGCGATTGCCGAAGCCGCTGGAGAACAGGCGGCGCCTGCTCCAACGCCTGAAACGGACAAACCGGCCCGCCGGCACAGCCGCAAGCCCTTGCCCGATCATCTGGACCGGCACGAAGAGGTCTTGTCGCCGGGCGAGGACTGCCGACGTTGCGGTGGGGCGTTGAAGAGGCTCGGTGAGGACGTGACCGAGGAGTTGGAATACAAACCGGGGCGTTTTGTCGTGAACCGGATCGTGCGTCCGCGTATGGCCTGTTCCTGTTGCGAGGCCATTGTCCAATCGCCGCTGCCATCGCGCCCGATCGAACGTGGCCGCCCGGGACCGGGGCTGCTGGCGCACGTGTTGGTCAGCAAATACGCGGACCACCTGCCGCTCTACCGTCAGTCGCAAATATACGCCCGTGAAGGCGTTGATCTTAATCGATCAACTCTGACCAATTGGGTTGGCGGCTCCACCGCGCTTCTGGAACCTCTGGCTGACACCATTGGCCGAATGGTCCGCCGAGGCGCGGCCACCTTCGCTGATGATACGCCTGTTAAAATGCAGGCCCCCGGCAACAAGAAGACCAGGACCGCCCGTGTCCGGACCTGTGTTCGCGATGAACGACCATGGTCTGGATCATCACCGCCCTGCGCGTGGTATCAGTTCACGATTGATCGCAAGGGCGAACATCCCGTCTCACATCTCTCCGGCTACAAAGGCTGGGTCCATGCGGACGGGTATTCCGGCTTCAACGGGGTATTCGGTGAGGACAAGGCCCAGGAGATGGCTTGTTTGGCGCACGTCAGACGCAAGTTTGTAGACATCTTTGCCGCGCAAGGCTCATCGATTGCCGAAGAAGCCATCCGCCGGATCGCGGAACTCTATGCCGTCGAGAAAGAGGCGCGTGGCAAACCGTCTGAAGAGCGCGTTGCCATCCGTCAGGAAAAGGCAAAACCGATCTTCGATGAACTTGAGACCTGGTTACACGCGCAGTTGCCAAATATATCTGGCAAGTCGCCTCTGGCCCAAGCGATCCGTTATGCCCTTGGTCGTTTGCCAAAGGCACGCGGTTATTTGAACCATGGCTTTCTGGAAGCGGACAACAACATCGCCGAACGCGCCATAAAACCTGTCGCCACAGGTCGCAAAAATTGGATGTTCGCCGGTTCCGAGGGCGGTGGCAAAGCCATGGCCATCGCCTACACCCTGATCGAAACGGCAAAGCTTGATAAAGTCGATCCACAAGCCTGGCTCACATGGGTTCTCGCCCGCATCGCGGATCACAAGATCACTCGGCTGGACGAGCTGATGCCCTGGCGTTACGCTGCATCAGCAGCGTAACCGGGACGACCGGCAGTACGCCAAGGCTCCTTCACCGAACGGTCACGCAGGACCGGGTTGGCCGGTCACGTTCAGAGACCGGATCAAGCAAATTCACCACGCCGCCTGATCACACCATCACCAACTTTCGGGCATAGCTCTGGCGACAAGGCCTTTGATGCCGACTGGATCCGCGCGGACCTTGCGGCCCGGGGGGCAACGGCTGTGATCCCGCCGAAAACGAACCGGAAGCAGTGCATCACCTACGACAAGACAATGTATGAGTGGCGTCATCTTGTTGAGAATTTCTTTTGTGATCTCAAGCAGTTCCGGCGCATCGCCACGCGGTATGCACGGTACACGACTCATCGAAGAGCAAGTTGTTTGATTGGTCTCTTCGGGCATGTTTGTCGCCATGCCAATAGCGCGTTTTCCGGGTTGTGGATGATCCATCTGCGTAGAGCGTCGAGCCCGGTTCGGAACCATGATTTTGTACGTCGGTTGTGGCTTTTGCGGCGGATCGCCGTTCGGCCCATGACCCGGGTCGCCCAGCGATAAGCCCATGTCACGGTGAGGGCAATGACGGCGAGGAGGGTTGCGAGTTTGGCAGGATTGGTGATGTGAGTGTCCTCACTGTTGAAGCCGCGGGTCTTGGCGTCGGCGAAGAGGCACTCGATGCCCGATCGCTTGCGATAGAGATTGAGCGCCCGTCGGGTGGCGTCGATGTTCGTGGCGACGATGAGCGCTTCGCCCCCCTTGATACGCTTTGCCGCGAACCGCAGCCGGTTGTCCGGTTCCCTCGCCATGGTGCTGAGCCAGCCTGTCCAGGCACCTTGACGAGACTTCCGCAGGAGCGTGCGGAACTGATGCAGGCGTCCATCTTCGGTGCACAGATGCATGTTCTCACGCAACCGAACAACGAACGGGATGTTGTTTTCATTTAGACATTCCAACCACTCTGTACCGATGAACTCCCGGTCGGCGAGCAAGGCGTCGATGGAGCAAGCCCCGAACAGGCGCAAATAACGCCGCATCAGCCCGATGCGCTGCGCCGGTGAAGAGTTGCCCGGATGGTCGAGCGAGACCCACATCAGCGGCACCCGAAACCGTCGCGTCACAATGGCCAGAACCAGAATGTTCACGTCTTTCGCGCCGAGTTTCCAGTTGGTCCGATCCAGGGCCAGAAGCTTTGGACGCGCAAGGTTGAGCAGGTGCACGATCAGTACTGCGACCACATCGCCATCAAGGCGGACATGCTGGAAGAACCGCTGCACACGGCGATAGTTGGACGCGTGTAACGCCGTCCCCGAGAACTGGCTCGCCAGATGGCTCAGGTTCACCGTCCGACAGTTTGCCAGACCAGCGAGCAAAACCGCAAGCGTTTCCAGTCGTGTCTTGCTCAGATCAAAATGCGGGCGTAGCGTGGCGACCAGAGGGCTGAGGAGAAATGCGAACATCACGAAGTTCCTTGTGCTCGAGAATCTTCAATTCAAACCCTTTTCCCCCCTCAACTCAAGTGCGTCGTGTACCGTGCGCGGTATGACAAGACCGACACAAGCGACGCCGCGATGATCTACATTGCCGCCGTGCGATTCGCACTCAAGTGAATGTCAACAGGCCCTAACGGAACGGATTGCGTTTTTGGTTGGCATGGAATCGTCTTCGAGAAACGATGACTTGAGTTCAATCCCGGCGGCTCCTGATGAGTTTCACGAAATGTGGGACAAGGCTAGGCGGTTTGTTCCCGACGAATCGGGAATAGAATTGGCGTTGGCTGGATAGGTATGGCAGCGCCGTGGGGACCAGCGCCGTCGCTGAGAGAGTACATTGAGTGGGCTGAAAAACAGGGATGCAAGGTCAGCTTCGTCACGCCTAGAGCGGTTCATCATTTGTTTGAATCTCGGGATTCCGTTTTTCGTTGAATTGTGATTCAAACTGCGTGCCGGGACTGGAGGCCGGCATGCATGGTAAAACCCTATTCGAATGATCTTCGGGAGCGTGCAGTAGCAGCTGTTGTTTCCGGCGAGACGGCACGTGTTGTGGCTGCCCGTTTCTCGGTGGCTGTTTCTTCGGTGATCAAGTGGCGCCAGCGATATCGCGAGACTGGCAGCGTGGCGCCTGGCAAGATGGGTGGCCACCGCAGGATTATCCTTGAACCCCACCGTGATTTTATCCTGGAGCAGATCAACCGCACGCCGCACCTGACGCTGCATGGTCTGAAAGACATGCTTGTAGCGCGACAATCAAGATGAGAAGTGCGCGTCAATCAGGATGAGAATCCTTGGTCGCGACGTTTGGGACGATGCCGGGCTTTTGTGCCGCGATCAAGGGGTTTGTTTTTTGATTGTCGCGGAGCGTCAATCAGCTTTGGTGTTTTCCGGTGTGGCTTTTTGTGCAGGCCTTCCCGGCCCCTTTGCCTTTTGTGCTGCTCTTCGCCGGTAGCTTTCGACATTCATCTCGAAGATGGTTGCGTGGTGCACGAGCCTGTCGACGGCGGCCAATGTCATGGCCGGGTCTGGAAAAATCGCATTCCACTCCCCGAAGGGCTGGTTGGCCGTGATCAACATTGAGCGGCGTTCATATCTCGCGCTGATGAGTTCGAAGAGCACACTGGTTTCAGCCTGATCCTTGGTGACGTAGGTGATGTCATCGAGGATCAGCAGATGGAATTTGTCGAGCTTTGCAATGGCACTTTCGAGGACGAGATCGCGGCGGGCCTGTTGGAGTTTCTGGACCAGATCGGTGGTGCGGCTGAATAGGACGCGGTAGCCTTGCTCGACAAGGGCGAGCCCGATGGCTGAGCCGAGATGTGATTTGCCCACACCTGGCGGCCCAAACAGCAGGATGTTGCCGCCCTTTCCGATCCAGCTGTCGCCAGCGGTGATCGCACTGACATGGGCCTTGGACAGCATGGGGACGGCTGTGAAGTCGAAGGTGTCGATCGTTTTTCCGGGCAACAGGCGTGCCTGTGCGAGATGTCGCTCGATACGACGGCGATCTCGTTCAGCCAGTTCATGCTCCACCAGGGTGCTGAGCATCCGAGCGGCGGGCCAGCCTTCCTTGTCGGCTTGTTCCGCAAAGCGCGGCCATAGCGCCTTGATGGCTGGCAAGCGCAATTCGGTCAGAGCCAAGGTTAGGCGGGCGGTATCGGTCTGGGGCGATGTCATGCTGTCACCTCCTGAGCGGATGGCGTACCGCCGACCAACTGGTCGTAAGATGACAGGTCGGCCAGTTGCACCGCGACTTGGGGGAGTGCGTCTTGTGATGGGCTAAACACTGCGCGTAGGGCCGCCATGTCAGGCGGGCGCTTCTGGCGAAGGTCCTCCTCAAGCTGCGCTGCCAATTCAGCCTCGCAGCCCCGCTCGTGTGCCAGCGCCAGAAGATCGACAACCATGCGACACGCCGCCTTCTCACTGGTCTGCTCCAGCAGGAATGCGAACATGTTACGGAACGCCCGGCGCGGGAATAGCTGATCCCGATAGACCAGCCCCATCAGCGCCATGGGCTTTTTGCGCAAGGAGTGGATGACGTGGTGGTAATTGACCACGTGCCCATGGCTCCCGGTGCTCGAGGCTCGTCCGCGTGTCAGCGTTAGCAGGGCAGAGCTTCCCAGGAACAGCTCCAACCGATCATCGTAGAGCCGAACCCGCAGCTGATGCCCGATCAACCGGGATGGCACGGTGTAGAACACCTTGCGCAAGGTGAAGCCCCCGGAGGAAGTGACGCGCAACGTGATCTCCTCGTAATCCGTGGTCCGCCGCGTCGGCAAAGGTCTGAGGCTCGCACGTTCCGCATCGATACGCTTGGCATTGCGGGCGTTGATCCGGCCCACGATCTCGTCGATGAAGCGACGATAATCTTGCAAGCTTTCGAAGTCGCGCGACCCACGCATGACCAGCGCGTCCTCAATGGTGCGCTTCAGATGCCCATTGGGGCTCTCGATGGAACCGTTCTCGTGTGCGACGCCCTTGTTGTTGCGCGTCGGCGTCATTCCATAATGGTTGCACAGGGCGTCGAAGCGGTCGGTTAGATCGGCCCGGGATGACTTATCCAGGTTCTTGAAGGCCGCCGACAGGCTGTCAGTTCCATGATTGTGTGGCACGCCGCCGAGCGTCCAGAGGGCGTTCTGCAATCCCTCAGCCAGCGCCACATAGCTTTCGCCGCCCAGCACGACGTGGGCGTGCTGAAACCCGCTATAGGCAAGCCGGAAGTGATACAGTCGATGGCCCAGTGCCTCACCGGCAATGGTCACACCCAACTTGCCCATGGCGGTGAAATCCGACAGGCCCATTTTGCCCGGTGTGTGGGTCTGCCGGAAAATGACGTCCTGTTCAGGGCCGTGTTCCGCATTCCAGGCGCGTATCCGTCGCTCCAGAGTCCGTCGGATGCCCGTACCCAGATCAGAATGCCGACGCAGAAGCTCCTCGTAAACCGCCACAGGTCGGATCCCCGGTGAGGACCGCAGAAGCGGCACGACCTCCGCATCAAAAATGTCCGCCAGCGGGTCCGGACGCCGCCGGCCGCGAGGGGCCTTCTTCTGTGATGGTAAAATTGGGTCAGCTTGCAGCCGATAGCCCGTTGCCTGGCTGATCCCCGCCTTGGCAGCGGCAACGGCAACGGAATGGGTCGATCTGAGCGTCATGAAGAGCCTCATTTGTTGGTCAGTGACATGACAGCCCGGCATGAACGATCCCCTTGCACAGAAAATCATTCCTTATCCGAGCCGGCCACAACCGTCAGGCCCGCCCCAAAAGGGCAAAACGCGTGTGCGGGGCCTCCCCAGTCGGGCTACGCCCTCCCTGCGAGCCCCCGCACACGCGTTCTCATCCTGATTGACGCTGGATTCTCACCTTGTTTGTCGCGCAGCACATGCTGGCGAAGCGGGGCGTCAAGGTGTCCCACAATGCGGTCTGGCACTTCATGCGCCGCGAGGGGCTGAGCTTCAAAAAAAAACACTGCTCGCCCTTGAGCGGGCCCGAGCCGATGTGGCCCGCCGGCGAAAGCGCTGGAAGGGGGTCATGCGTCAACTCGATCCGCGCAAGCTGGTCTTCATTGATGAAACCTGGATCAAGACCAACATGGCTCCGCTGCGCGGCTGGGGACCAAAAGGCAAACGCCTGCACGGCTTTGCGCCCCATGGCCACTGGAACACCATGACGTTCATTGCTGCCTTGCGCTGCGATCAATTGACGGCGCCCTGTGTCTTTGACGGCCCGATCAACGGGCAGTCCTTCCGTGCCTATATCGATCAACTGCTTGTCCCTGCACTGAAGCCCGGCGATATCGTCATCATGGACAACCTCGGCTGCCATAAATCGAAAGCCGTGCGCGATGCCATCAAGGCGGCAGGCGCGCGGGTGTGGTTCCTGCCACCATACTCGCCAGACCTGAACCCGATCGAGCAGACATTCGCCAAGATCAAACACTGGATGCGGATGGCTCGGAAACGAACCAGTGAAGAGGCCTGGCGATACGTTGGACGCCTCGTCGGATCAATCACACAACAGGAATGCCAAAACTACCTCGAAAACACAGGCTATGCTTCAGTCAAAATGTGAAGGACTCTAGCGGTACGCGAGGGGTCTTTCGCGTTACAGCAAAGTCAGGGGCTTTTCTGCTGATTCCCAATATTCCTGATGACGAAAGATTAGGGCCGTCTTTGATACGAAACTATGATCGCCGTCTGGGCTTGCGGTCTCCTTACCCATCAGCACCAGAAGAGCCGACAGAATAGCTTGCCTCGCTTCCGGTGGCACTTTGGTATATAATTCCCAAACGAAAACCACCCATCAGCCGATCAGGCTGGGATGCGAACAACCTGTTGAGACTCCACACCTAGCCGCCCACCATATACGGCATCATCACGATCTCCTGTTCCCCGCTTACCGGGGTGAACCAGGCATCGCGGAAGATCACGCCATCGACGGCAAAGGACACGCCGCGCCTGATCTGCGGCTTCAGGGCCGGGTGCCGGGTGGCAATCCGCTCCAGCACCTCTTGCAGATTGCGCGCCTCCAGTTCAAGCACCTCATCCCCACCCGCGAGCGGGCGCAGGGAACCCCAGAGCCTGACCTGCACCATCATCGGCCCTTCAGCGCCTTCAGAATGCGCGGCGGCGACATCGGCAATTCGCAGAGCCGTATCCCCACCGCCCGCGAAATCGCGTTGGAAAGCGCCGCCAGCGGCGGCACGATGGAGGTTTCGCCAACCCCGCGCACCCCATAGGGATGGCCGGGGTTCGGAATTTCCAGAATCACCGTGTCGATCGGCGGCAGGTCAGAGGCGACCGGAATGCGGTAATCAAGAAAACCGGGGTTCTGCAACCGCCCGTCCTCGCCATGGATATATTCCTCGTTCAGGGCCCAGCCGATACCCTGCACCGCGCCGCCCTGCATCTGACCTTCCACATAGTCCGGATGCACGGCCTTGCCAGCGTCCTGAAAGACCGTGTAACGCAGGATTCTGGTGGCGCCCGTCTCCGGGTCCACCTCCGCATCGGCAATATGGACGCCAAAGCTGACACCCGCCCCATCGGCGTTGCATTCATGATGGCCGGCAATCGGGCCGCCGGTATTGTCTGCAATCGCCGCGATTTCGGTCAGGCTCATCGGGGCGTGAACGCCCGCATTGGGACCGGCAGGCACGACCGCACCATCCTTCCACTCAACCGCCTCTTCCTCCAGCCCCCAGATTTTTGCCACCCGGCGGCACATCTCGCACTTCGCGGCGCGGGCGGCCTTGATTGTCGCCAGCCCCACGGCAAAGGTCACGCGGCTGCCATCGGTCACGTCGTTGTACCCGAGCGAACTGGTATCCGTCACCACCGTGCGCACCCTGTCATAGGCGATGCCCAGTTCCTCTGCCGCGATCATGGAAATGGACGCCCGGGAGCCGCCGATATCCGGGTTCCCCTCGGTCACGCCAACGGTGCCATCGGCATTCACATTCAGCGACACACAGGTATTGCCGCCGAAATTGAACCAGAACCCGCAGGAAATCCCGCGCCCCTGATTTGGCCCCAGCAGCGCCGAATAGTGCGGATGTTTTCTTGCCGCCTCCAGCGTCGCCACCAGCCCTATATCGGGAAATGTCGGCCCGTAAGAAGACCGCGTTCCCTTGCGCGCCGCGTTTTTCAGCCGTGCCTCCAGCGGGTCGAGGCCCAGTTTCTGGCACAGTTCATCCACCACGCTTTCCACCGCGTAGATCGCCACCGGCGCACCGGGCGCGCGATAGGCGACTTCCTTGGGCCGGTTGGTCAGGACATTCCAGCCATGGCTGCGCACCGCGTCCAGATCATAGGCCGCAAAGGCGGCCTGCGCGCCCCACTGCACCGTCGCGCAGGGAAACGCCCCGCCCTGATAGCGCAGCCGGACCTCTGCCGCGGTGATCCGCCCGTCACGGGTCATGCCGATCTTCACATCCATGGATGACGAAACGGTCGGCCCCGTGGCGCGGAACACTTCGGACCGGGTCATCACCAGTTTCACCGGACGGCCCGATTTCCTTGACAGGGCCAAGGCCACGGGTTCGATGAACACCGTTGTCTTGCCGCCGAAACCGCCGCCGATTTCCGACGCGGTGACACGCAACTGGCTTGCCTCCATCCCCAGAAGCCGGGCGCATTTCGTGCGCACCAGGTACTGGCCCTGCGTGCAGCACCACAACTCGCCCTTGCCATCGACGCCCATCGTGGCAAGGCAGGCCTGGGGTTCGATATAGCCCTGATGGGTCGCCGCCGTCCTGAAGCTGCGCTCGACGACATGATCGGCCCTGGCAAAGCCCGCCTCCGTATCGCCGTGACCGAATTCATGATAGCTGTTGACGTTTTCGGAAAATCCCTCCGGCACATTTTCCTCGACACGGCCCGATTGCACCACCGGCGCGCCGGGCTGCATGGCCGCGTCCACATCGGTGACATGCGGCAGAACCTCGTATTCGACCTCGATCAGCCTTGCCGCCTGTCTGGCGATGTCCGGCGAGGTCGCCGCCACGGCGGCAATCGCATGTCCGTCATAAAGCGCCTTGTCACGGGCCAGCACATTGTCGCGGATGTCGCGGAAATACGCTTCCTCCACCTCTGCGAAATCGGCGTTGGTGACAATCGCCTTCACCCCTTTCAACGCCCCGGCCCTTGCGGTGTCGATCCTGACGATCCGGGCGTGCGCATGTGGGCTGCGCAGGATTTGCGCATGAAGCATCCCCGGCGCACTGGCATCCGCGCCATACATCGCCTTGCCGGTGACCTTGTCGATCCCGTCCGGACGGCGCGGACGGGTGCCGACAACCTTGAACTCCCGCTTCTGGCCGAGATCAGACGCCATTGGTTTCCCTCCTCATTTCCGACGCGGCGTGTTGCACGGCCCTGATGATCTTGTCATAGCCGGTGCAGCGGCAAAGGTTCCCCGCCAGCCAATAGCGCACCTGTTCATCCGTGGGGTCCGGGTTTTCATGCAGCAAGGCGTTCGCGGCCATCAGAATGCCCGGCGTGCAGATACCGCATTGCAGCGCGGCGTGGTCCAGAAACGCCTCCTGCAATGGATGCAGGGCGCCGCCATCGGCCATTCCTTCGATGGTTTCGATCGCCGCCCCGTCGGCCTCTGCAGCCAGCACCAGACAGGAACAGACCAGACGGCCACCGAGCACCACGCTACAGGCCCCGCAATCGCCGGTGCCGCAGCCCTCTTTCGTGCCGGTCATGCCCAGCCGGTTGCGCAATACGTCCAGCAGGGTTTCCGCCGGTCCGCAGATGAATTCCTGCTCATCGCCGTTGATGGTTGTCGAGACGACATGTCTGCTTGCGTGCTTGCTCATGCAGCACCTCCTGCCCGTGCGCAGGCGATCCTGGCCGCGCGTCTTGCCAGCACTCCGGCCACTTCGATTCTGAATTCCACCGTCCCGCGCTTGTCATCAATCGGGGAGCAGGCGGCCTCGCAAGCCCTAGCCATGCGTTCCAGGGCATCATCCTCCAGCGCGGAACCGACAATCGCAGCGGCCGCATCCGGCGCCAGCACCACCGTCGGGGCCACCGCGCCCAGCGCCACACGGGCAAAGGTGATCCTGCCCGCCTCATCGCGCACCAGATTCACCCCGGCGGCGACGACGGCGATGTCCATCTCCGTTCTCGGAATGAAACGCAGATAGGCGTCCCCTGCCCTTTCCGGCCGCGCAGGCAGGAAGACCGAAGAGATGAATTCCCCCGTCCCCAGCGTATTCCGCCCCGGCCCGGCGGGAACATCGGCGACCGGGCAATCGCGGCAACCTTCCGGCCCCTCGATCCGCACCGCCGCATCCGCCACGACCATCGCCGGGACACTATCCGCCGCGGGCGAGGCATTGCACAGGTTCCCCACCATCGTGCAGCGGCCCTGAATCTGGGTAGAGCCGATCAACCGTGTCGCCTCCACCACTCCGGGCCAGGCCGCCACCAGCCCCGCATGTTCGCCCAGCGCCGCCCCCGGCACCGCAGCGCCGATGCGAAAACCGCCCGCCTCTTCGACAATGTCGGCGATGCCGGGAATGCCCTTGATGTCCACCACCAGATCCGGCGACAGGATGTCGGACTTCATCTGCACCAGCAGATCGGTCCCTCCCGCCAGCACATATGCGCGCCCGGTCGCCGAAGCCAGGCGTCCGGAGGCTTCCGCTGCCGTGGCAACCTTCACGAATTCCAAGATGTTTCTCCCTCTCCGGCTTTGGCCGCAAAAGTGCCCGTCACCATCGCAGCCCGTCCGCCAGGCCAGAGACCAGCGCCTTTCCTGGCGAGTCGCCAAGCCATACCGCGCTGCCAGGGTTCGGCCACCGTCCGGCCATCATGCGGCGTCTTCAGGTTCAACCCGCTGAAGCCATTGATTTTCGCGGGGTCGATGGTGCCCAGGAGAGGACTCGAACCTCCACGTCCATACGGACACTAGCACCTGAAGCTAGCGCGTCTACCAGTTCCGCCACCTGGGCAGGTGTCGTGGGCGGCGATTTAATGCCGGGGGCGGGTGATGTCAACGGTATTCGCGCAGACCAATTCCCCGGCTGCCCATTCCCGCGTTTCATGCTGCCCCGAACGCCCGGTTGCCGGACAGGCGGCGATTTTGCGCCTTGTTCCACGGCAGCGCAGCCGTTATTCCATGCAATGACAGAGGAATGACAGGGGAAAGAGCGGAGGCCGACATGTCCAGACTTGTTACCATCTTCGGAGGTTCGGGTTTCGTCGGACGCCATATCGTCCGGCGGCTTGCCAGAGAGGGCTGGCGAATCCGGGTGGCGGTGCGCCGACCGAACGAGGCGCTGCATGTGAAGCCCTGCGGCGGCGTCGGCCAGGTCGAGCCCGTCTTCTGCAATATCCGCGATGACGCCTCGGTTCGCGCCGTTACCATCGGGGCCGATGCGGTGGTGAACTGCGTGGGCACGTTCGACAGGGCCGGGCGCAACAATTTTGAAGATGTCCAGCATCTGGGGGCCGAACGTATTGCCCGGATCGCGGCTGAAAAAGGCGTCGCGCGGCTGGTCCACATCTCTGCCATCGGTGCGGACAGGAAAAGCGGCAGCCTTTATGCCCGGACCAAGGCGAAGGGCGAGGAAGCCATTCTCCGGCATTTCCATGATGCGGTGATCCTGCGCCCATCGGTGATTTTCGGGTCGGAAGACGGGTTCTTCAACCGCTTTGCCGCCATGTCCCGGATGGGTCCGGTTCTGCCGTTGCCGGGGGCCGGAACGAAATTCCAGCCGGTTTATGTGGATGATGTCGCAAAGGCCGCGGTCATGGGCGTCGAAGGGGATGCGCCGCCGGGCATCCATGAGCTTGGCGGGCCGGAGGTCATGACGCTGCACGACGCCGTGTCCCGGCTTCTGAGGGTCATCCACCGCCGCAGGCTGATCCTGCCCCTGCCCTTCTTCGCCGCCAACATCATTGCGACGACCCTTGACGCGATCAGCGGGGTGACGCTCGGGCTGATCACCAACGGCGTTCTGACCCGCGATCAGTTGCGCAGCCTGCGGCACGACAATGTGGTGTCCGAAAACGCAAGGGGCTTTGCCGATCTGGGCATCACGCCGGTCCCTGCCGAAGCGGTGATGCCGGAATATCTGTGGCGCTATCGCCCGCAGGGTCAATATGATGCGATCACCGCATCGGCCAGGAACCTGCGCAATCAGCAATAGGCGATCCAGAGCAGGACAATTCCCAGCCCCATGCGATAGATCACATAGGGCGTAAAGCTGACGCTGCGCAGAAGGCGCATCATCAGCGACAGGGCGAAAAACGCCGCGATGAACGAAAACGCCGCAGCAATCGCGCCATCGCGCGCCGCCTCGACATTGGCGGCAGCGACAACTTCCGCCCCGGTCAGAACCGCCGAGGCGATGATCGCCGGAATCGACATGAGCATCGACAGTCGCGCCGCATCCCGGCGCCCATATCCAAGCATACGCGCACCCGAGATCGTGATGCCGGAGCGGGACGTTCCGGGGATCAGCGCCACCGCCTGCCAGAGGCCCATGATGAACGCATCGCGCCCTGTCCAGCCCTCTGCCCGTTTGCGCTGCGCGCCCCTCTGATCCGCCCAATACAGCACCATTCCAAAGATCAGCATCGCCCAGCCGATCACGGTGATTGACCGCATGGCGTCGCCGAGGCCGGAAAGTTTCAGGATCAGGCCGGCGGGGACGACCGGCACGGTCGCGACGATCAACAACCCGGCAAGGCGCGCGCCGGGGCTGTCCATCCGGCCGCGCAGCACGGTGGGCAGCCCCGACACGGCCAGCGCAACATCGCGGCGGAAATAAAGCATCACGGCAAAAAGCGTGCCCACATGCACGGCGACATCAATCGCCTGCCCCTGGTCCTGCAACCCTGCAAGATCGGGCAACAGGATCAGGTGCCCGGATGAAGACACTGGCAGAAACTCCGTCACCCCCTGGATGACGGCGATCAGAAACAACTGAAACAGCGGCATTCCCGGCCTCTTTGATTCGCTTTCAGCAACCTACCGGGGGCGAATTGAATGGAAAGCGCATATTCAGGTATCATTTGCTACCTAATATCAGGCGGTTTCTCAGGATTTCATGCGATCAATTGACGCCCGCCCAAGATATGCCTCGTGTTTTTCCGTTTCAGGTCAGCATATCTGACTTTAATTATTCCCGGCGGCGATTTACACAGACCGGGCCGCTGTTCCAGCCCCGCAGGAGATGCCAGATGGCCGAAAATCCGATGCTGAAATTTGTCTCGATCGAACGGGACATGCCTGCAAAGCGCGCCGCCGGTCTGCGCAACAGGGATTTTCAGGAGATTTACGCCGAGTATGCGAACACCAAGGCCAGGGAACAGGCCAGCAGATGCAGCCAGTGCGGCGTACCTTATTGCCAGTCCCATTGCCCGTTGCACAACAACATTCCCGACTGGCTGCACCTGACTGCACAAGGCCGCCTGCAGGAAGCCTATGAACTGAGCCAGGCGACCAACACCTTCCCGGAAATCTGCGGCCGGATCTGCCCGCAGGACCGGCTGTGCGAAGGCAATTGCGTGATCGAGCAATCGGGACACGGCACCGTCACCATCGGCGCGGTCGAGAAATACCTGACCGACCTGGCCTGGGAGGAAGGCTGGATAAGACCCGCCACGCCGGGCACGGAGCGCGCGGAAAGCGCAGGCATCATCGGCGCGGGCCCCGGCGGGCTGGCGGCGGCGGACCGGTTGCGCCGCGCGGGCCTGCGGGTCACGGTCTATGACCGCCATGACCGCGCGGGCGGGTTGCTGACCTATGGCATCCCCGGCTTCAAGCTGGAAAAGCCGGTGGTGATGCGGCGAATCGAACAACTGAAGGCCGCCGGAGTCGGGTTCGCACTGAATGCAAATGTGGGCGATGACATCCCGTTCGCCGCCATTCGGGACAGGCACGATGCGGTTCTGATCGCGACCGGTGTCTGTAAATCAAGGGATTGGCAGGGTCCGGGCAGCGGCGCTGCGGGGGTGGTGCGGGCGATTGACTATCTGACCGCCTCCAACCGCAAGAGCTTTGGCGATGACGTGCCGGAATTCGACTCCGGCGAATTGAATGCCGACGGCAAGGGTGTCGTGGTGATCGGCGGCGGCGACACCGCGATGGACTGTGTGCGCACGGCAGTGCGGCAGGGCGCTACATCGGTCAAATGTCTGTACCGCCGCGACCGGGCGAACATGCCCGGCTCGCAACGCGAGGTGAAAAATGCCGAGGAGGAGGGCGTGAAATTCGTCTGGCTCTCCACCCCCAAGGGCTTCACCGGCGATCCGGTCACCGGCGTGATGGTGCAGAAAATGCGCCTTGGCGCGCCGGATGCCTCTGGCCGTCAGAGCCCCGAAACGATCAGCGGCGCGGATTACGTGGAAAAGGCCAGTCTGGTGATCATGGCGCTGGGGTTCAAGCCCGAAGCCCTGCCGACGCTGTGGGGCGAGGGCGCGCTGGAAGTGACCCGCTGGGGCACCATAAGGGCCGATTTCCGCAGCCACGCAACCGCCCTGCCTGGCGTCTATGCGGCCGGCGACATCGTGCGCGGCGCAAGCCTCGTCGTCTGGGCGATTCGCGACGGGCGCGAGGCTGCCGACAGCATTCTCGAACAGTTGAACCGGGCGGGGCAGAGATGACGGCCCGCCATTGCAACATGTGCCGCACCCGGACAAGCGGCATCCTCTTTGCCTTTCCGGCTGATCCGGCGGCAACGAGGATCGGGGGACCGGTGAAAGTCTATCGCTCTTCCGGCTGGGCGGAGCGCGGATTCTGCGCCGATTGCGGGACCATGGTGTTCTGTCGGGGGTCCGGGGGCGGTCCGGGGGGCAGTCCGGCGGCGGGGCTGCCGAGACTTTCGGCCGGACTGTTCGGGGACAACGCGCCTGATCCGGGGGGCGCGTATTTCACCGACAGGGCCCCTGCAAGCCATGCGCTGACAGGCGCCCGCGCACGAATGACCGAAGCAGAGGTCATCGCGATGTTTTCATCCTCGGGTGAAGGGAAAAGCCAATGACCGGATATGACGCCAACTGGGTCGCCAGGGAAAAGGCGAAACGCGCCTTCATGGCGGAACATTCGCTTTATGACCCGGAGGATGAGCATTCGTCCTGCGGGGTCGGGCTGGTGGTGTCGCTGGACGGCAGGCCGTCGCGCCGCGTGGTCGAGGCGGGCATTGCTGCGCTGAAGGCGATCTGGCACCGGGGCGCGGTGGATGCCGATGGCAAGACCGGCGATGGCGCAGGTATTCATGTGCAGATACCGGCGGCGTTCTTTTACGACCAGATCAGCCGCACCGGGCACAAGCCGCATTATGATCAGCTCATGGCCGTGGGGCAGGTCTTTCTGCCGCGCACGGATTTCGGCACCCAGGAAAAATGCCGGACGATCGTGGAAACCGAAATCCTGCGCATGGGCTACACGATATATGGCTGGCGTCATGTGCCGGTGGATGTGTCGTGTCTGGGAGAGAAGGCCAACGCCACCCGGCCCGAGATCGAGCAGATCCTCATTTCCAACGCCAAAGGGCTGGAGGAAGAGGATTTCGAGCGCGAACTATATGTGATCCGCCGCCGGGTCGAAAAGGCAGCCACCGCCGCAGGAGTGAAAGAGCTGTATATCGCTTCGCTCTCCTGCCGCTCGATCATCTACAAGGGGATGATGCTGGCCGAACAGGTGGCGGCTTTCTATCCCGACCTGATGGATGAGCGGTTTCAATCGGCTTTCGCCATCTACCATCAGCGCTATTCCACCAACACATTTCCGCAATGGTGGCTGGCGCAGCCGTTCAGGATGCTGGCCCATAACGGCGAGATCAACACGCTGAAGGGCAATCTGAACTGGATGAAAAGCCATGAGACTCGCATGGCGTCCTCTTCATTCGGTGAACTGGCGGAAGACATAAAGCCGATTGTCCCCGGCGGATCGTCGGATTCGGCGGCGCTGGACGCGGTGTTCGAAGTGATGGTGCGCGCCGGGCGGTCGGCGCCGATGGCCAAGACCATGCTGGTGCCGGAATCGTGGTCCAGGCAGGCGGTGGAACTGCCGCAGGCCTGGCGGGACATGTATTCCTACTGCAACTCGGTGATGGAGCCGTGGGACGGCCCGGCGGCGCTGGCGATGACCGACGGGCGCTGGGTCTGTGCAGGGCTGGACCGCAACGGATTGCGTCCGATGCGCTATGTGGTGACGGGCGACGGGCTGCTGATCGCCGGATCGGAGGCCGGCATGGTCGCGATTGACGAGGCGACGGTTTCCGGGAAGGGCGCGCTGGGTCCGGGTCAGATGATCGCGGTCGATATGAAGAAGGGCCGGATGTATCACGACGCGGAAATCAAGGACAAGCTGGCCCGCGCCCTGCCCTTCGGCGATTGGGTCGGCCGGATCAGGGAACTGGATGCAGAGCTTGCCGCGACGACCGAAAAAGCGGTGTTCGGCGGCGCGGCGCTGCGCCGGCGACAGATCGCGGCGGGCTACACGATTGAAGAGCTGGAGCAGATCCTGGCCCCGATGGGAGAGGACGGCAAGGAGGCGCTCGCCTCCATGGGCGACGATACCCCGTCCGCGGTCCTGTCGAACGAATACCGCCCCCTGTCCCATTTCTTCCGGCAGAATTTCAGCCAGGTCACGAACCCGCCGATCGACAGTCTGCGCGAATACCGGGTGATGAGCCTGAAAACGCGGTTCGGCAACCTGAAAAACGTGCTGGATGAGGACAGCAGCCAGACAGAGATCATCGCGCTGGAAAGCCCTTTTGTGGGGAATGCCCAGTTCGAGCGTCTGCTGGGCCATTTCGGCGCTCAGGTGGCGGAGGTTGACTGTACCTTTCCCGCAGGCGCGGGCGCAGGGGCCATGTCCGGGGCGCTTGGGCGGATACGGGCGGAATCCGAAGATGCGGTTCGTTCGGGGGCCGGGCATATCGTTCTGTCGGACATGGGGCAGAATGAGGACAGGGTCGCCCTGCCGATGATCCTGGCCACCAGTGCGGTGCATGGCTGGCTGACGCGCAAGGGGCTGCGCACGTTCACGTCGCTCAACGTGCGGTCCGCCGAATGTATCGACCCGCATTACTTCGCGGTTCTGATCGGTGCCGGGGCGACGGTCGTCAACGCTTATCTGGCCGAGGACAGCCTGGCCGACCGGATCGAACGCGGGCTGCTGCAAGGGGCGCTGACCGAAACCGTCAGCCGCTATCGCGATGCAATCGACCAGGGCCTTCTGAAGATCATGGCCAAGATGGGCATTTCGGTTGTCTCTTCCTATCGCGGCGGCCTGAATTTCGAGGCGATCGGCCTTTCCCGCGCCATGTGCGCCGAATATTTTCCCGGCGTGGTCAGCCGCATCTCGGGGATCGGCGTGGCGGGCATCCAGAAGAAGGCAGAGGAAATCCACGCCAGGGGCTGGCGGTCCGGTCAGGTCGTGCTGCCGGTGGGGGGCTTTTACAAGGCGCGCAGATCGGGCGAAAGCCACGCTTGGGAAGCGCAGACCATGCACATGATGCAGGCGGCCTGCACACGCGCGTCCTATCAGTTGTGGAAACAGTATTCGGCCAGGATGCAGTCGAATCCGCCGATCCATCTGCGCGACCTGATGGACTTCAAGCCGCTGGGCGCGCCGGTGCCGCCGGAAGAGGTGGAGTCGATCACGTCGATCCGCAAACGCTTCGTGACGCCGGGCATGAGTCTGGGCGCGCTCTCGCCCGAGGCGCACAAGACGCTGAACGTGGCGATGAACCGGATCGGGGCGAAGTCGGATTCCGGCGAGGGCGGCGAGGATCCGGCGCATTTCACGCCGGAAGCGAACGGCGACAACCCGTCGGCCAAGATCAAGCAGGTGGCTTCGGGCCGGTTTGGCGTCACCGCCGAATATCTGAACCGGTGCGAGGAACTGGAGATCAAGATCGCCCAGGGCGCGAAGCCCGGCGAGGGCGGCCAGTTGCCCGGCGCGAAAGTGACCGCCCTGATCGCACGGCTGCGGCATTCAACCAAAGGCGTCAGCCTGATCTCGCCGCCGCCGCATCACGATATTTATTCGATCGAGGATCTGGCGCAGTTGATCTATGACCTGAAACAGATAAACCCGCGCTGCAAGGTGACGGTGAAGCTGGTGGCGCAAGCGGGCGTCGGCACGATTGCCGCAGGTGTGGCCAAGGCCAGGGCGGACATCATTCTGGTGTCCGGTCACAACGGCGGCACCGGGGCAAGCCCGGCGACCAGCATCAAGTATGCGGGCCTGCCCTGGGAAATGGGCCTGACCGAAACGCATCAGGTTCTGTCCATGAACAACCTGCGCGACCGGATCACGCTGCGCACCGATGGCGGCCTGCGCACGGGCCGCGACATCGTGATCGCGGCAATGATGGGGGCCGAGGAATACGGGATCGGCACCGCCGCCCTGATCGCCATGGGCTGCATCATGGTGCGCCAGTGCCATTCGAACACCTGCCCGGTCGGCGTCTGTACCCAGGATAAAAACCTGCGGGCAAGGTTCGCGGGCAGCGCCGAAAAGCTGGTGAACCTGATCACCTTCTACGCCACCGAAGTGCGGGAAATTCTGGCCTCCATCGGCGCGCGCAGCCTGAATGACATCATCGGGCGCACGGACCTGCTCAGCCAGGTCAGCCGGGGCGCCGCGCATCTGGACGATCTGGACCTGAACCCGTTGCTGATCACCGTCGATGGAACGACTGACATCACCTATGACCGCGACAGGCCCCGCAACGCCGTGCCCGATACGCTGGATGCAGAGATCGTCCGCGATGCCGAGCGGTTCCTGAATGACGGAGAGAAGATGCAGTTGCATTACGCGGTGCAGAACACCCACCGGACCGTGGGCGCGCGGGTCGCAAGCCATATCGTGCAGAATTTCGGTATGCGCAACAATCTGCAACCGGACCACCTGACGGTGAAACTGACCGGTTCCGCCGGGCAGTCGCTGGGGGCCTTCGCCGCGCCGGGCCTGAAGATCGAGGTTTCGGGCGACGCCAATGATTATGTGGGCAAGGGTCTGTCGGGCGCAACGATCGTGGTGCGCCCGCGAATGTCCAGCCCGCTGGTGGCCGCCGAGAACACGATTATCGGCAACACGGTGCTTTACGGGGCGACGGATGGCTGTCTCTTTGCCGCAGGCCGCGCCGGTGAACGGTTCGCGGTGCGCAATTCCGGCGCCAGGGCGGTGATCGAGGGCTGCGGCTCAAACGGGTGCGAATACATGACCGGCGGTGTCGTGGTGATTCTGGGGCGGATCGGCGCCAATTTCGGCGCCGGCATGACCGGGGGCATGGCCTATCTGTATGACCCGGATGGCCGCGCCGAGGTGCTGATGAATGCGGAAACGCTGATCACCTGCCCGGTGACGGCGGATCATTGGCAGGCAGAGCTGAAAGACCTGATCGAGCGGCATCTTCAAGAGACGGACAGCCGCCGCGCCGCAGACATCGTGCAACACTGGGAGACGGAAAAGGCGCATTTCATTCAGGTCTGCCCGAAAGAGATGCTGCCCCATATCCCGGTGCCGCTGGGAATCGGGGAAGGTGCCGTGCGGGCGTGACCGGCCAAAGGGAAACGCACCCGCACCATGCGCCGGTTGCTGCCCCTCCGCTCCGGCGCCGGTCGATCCTCAGCCCGCCCCGGCGCGCAGCAATCGTTTGCGCGCCGCCGGAATGGCCCGGATTTCCAAGCCGGTAAAGACGTGCAACGTATTCATGCGCCTGTCGATAACCGCGTGATCGCTGACCCAGCCGCCCATCAGCAGATAGCTGCGCAGCAGCGGCGGCATGGCCGACATGGCATGTTTCACGTTTGGCCTGCGGCGAAGTTTCTGCGCAAAACGGAACACATCCGGGGCCTTCACACGCGGCAACCAGCGCCGGGGGGCCAGGTGGCGCTCTTTCAGAAGGGCAAAGGCATCCATGTAGCCGGACGATTCCGTCCCCTTGAAAGAAGAGCATCCGAACAGCAGTTCGACGCCGTTTTCCTCGACGAAAGCGGTCATGGCCCCCCAGGCCACACGCAATATGTCCGGGTCGGAATGGCCGGGGCGAATGCAGAAACGCCCCATTTCCATCATTGGCCCCGAAAATTCCGTCAATCGCGACAATCCGTAATATTGGGCAGAGTAGCTTTGGCCAATGTCGCCGCCATCCGAAAGCGGCAGGAGTCTGAAACAGCAGACAACCGCACGGCTTGCACATTCCTCGATCAGAACGTGCGTACATGTGTCATCGAAACTGTCCCCGTCCAGACCGGAGCCACCGCGCCTTGCGTCGATGCCTTCGAGGAACGCCTGATAACGCAATCTCCGGGCGGCCCGGATGTCTTCCGCATCCTGGGAAAACCGGGCGCGGTATCGTCCTTTTGCCTGCAAGAGCATCACGACCCCTTCCGGCGGGCGTCAGGCGGCGCAATCGGGGCTGCATGGCGCAGAAGATCAGTTGCCGAACAGTTGATCGGCGGAAATCACGCCAATATTGCCCAGCAGTTGCCGCAGGAAGCCGATACTGCGAAGATTGCTGTCGGTAACGCGGCGCGACAGCACGACGATGCGCCCGTCCCGTATTCCGAATCGTTCGATGTTCTCGACGACACCTTCCCCGTCAAAGCGGATGGCGAGAACCTCGCGACTGATTTCTTCCGGCGTTTTCCAGGCGAAGTGTCGCCACTCGCTCCTGACATAATACCAGTCGCCGTCCTGAAGAACGCCGGTCGTCCCCGGCTGGCCGATCGTATCTTCCAGCGTGGCCTGGGTATCGACGCCGACGACGACGTTTTCCAGATCGGTCCCGTCGGGAAAATAGCCGTGGGTCCGATACGTTGCGGTGCAGGACGCCACAAGCGTCAGGCAAAGCCCGAGAACGCCGACCCCGGTCAAGTTACCGATCTTTGTCATTGAGATGCCTCTTGCCACACTCGTCGTTGCCTTCTAATCCGATTACAGAAGGTTCGCAAATGGTTCAAGGAAGGAAGATGACCGGAATGCAGGATGAAGCGCCCTGCCCCCATCCGCTGCGCGTGGCGGACCTGCCGGGTCGGGGAGGGACGGATTTCCTGCTTGAACCGGACGCCGGCGTGCGATCCGTGATCGCCGGCAGGCTTTCCCTGTCCGGATTGCGAAAACTCCGCTTTGGGGGAACGCTCTCACCCCTCGGGAAAACCGGCTGGCGGCTGGAGGCGGCACTCGGGGCGACCGTGGTGCAGCCCTGCGTGGTGACGCTGAAGCCCGTCACGACCCGTCTGGAGGTGTCCGTGACACGCCGGTATCTTGCCGGTATCGCATCCGTGGCGTCGGGCCGGGAAAGCGAAATGCCCGATGATGACGATGCGGAACCCCTGGGGGAGTTCATTGATACAGGCGAAGTCATGTTCGAGGCGCTTGCCCTTTGCCTGCCGGACTATCCGCGGGCCGGAAATGCGACGCCCGGCGATGCGGTTTTTGCCGAACCCGGCGCCCCGGCAATGACCGATGAGGACATGAAACCATTTGCATCTCTGGCCGCGTTGCGCGACAAACTGAACAAAGACGGATAATGGCTTGGCGAAAAGCCCAAGAAAGGGCTTGCACAGGGCTGGAATCCGGGTACTTTCCCGGCTTCGTCTGCATGGCGGGGCAACCTGCGGGGCGGATCGTGAAGCGCAGATGTAATTCCGGGGAAATCAGGGGCCTGAGAGTGTGCGCCCCCCCCGAATATCGAGGTTGAGACATGGCTGTCCAGAAAAACAAGGTTACAAGGTCGCGCCGCAATCAGCGCCGTTCGCATGACGCGCTGGTCGCCGGGAATCCGGCCGAGTGCCCGAACTGCGGCGAGTTGAAGCGCCCGCACCACATCTGTGGCGCATGTGGCCATTACAATGACCGGGAGGTCGTGGCCCGGGCGGATGAAATTGATCTGGAAGACGAAGACGCGGCATAAACGTCTTCTGCTTCCGGCCCCAATCCCCGGATCAGGCATAGCCCGGCATGGCGACGGACGCATCGAAAGAGAACGGACAGACGCCCTCCGGGCGCTTTATCGTCTCTGTCGATGCGATGGGCGGCGATCTCGGCCCGGCTGCGGTCGTTGCCGGGATGGCCAAGTCGCAGGCAAAAAACCCGGATATCGGGTTCGTCGTGCATGGCGATTCCGCGACGCTCAGGAAACTGATCCGCAAGCAGCCGGCATTGGCCGGAATCTGTGAAATTCGCCATGCCGACGACATCGTGACGATGGATGCAAAGCCCGGCCATGTCATGCGCTACGGCAGGAACACCTCGATGTGGTCGGCCATAGATGCGGTTCGGGGTGGCGAAGCGACGGTTGCCGTGTCATGCGGCAACACCGGCGCGCTGATGGCGGTGTCGATGATCTGCCTGCGCAAGCTGCCCGGCATCAATCGGCCCGCAATCGCCTGTCTGTGGCCGTCACGGAATCCCGGTGGATTCA
This sequence comes from Paracoccaceae bacterium, assembly GCA_965216225.1. GTDB lineage: Bacteria > Pseudomonadota > Alphaproteobacteria > Rhodobacterales > Rhodobacteraceae > 3107. Next base: position 416,762 of record CBDCFF010000034.1, on the reverse strand, counting down.
ACGTCATGCTGGATGTCGGCGCCGATATTCGCGCCGATGCGGATGACCTGCTGCAATACGCCCTGATGGGGGCCTCCTACGCACGCAACGGGCTGGAGCTTTCGCGCCCGCGCATCGGCCTTCTGAATGTCGGCACGGAAGAGCACAAAGGCCGGGCGGAACTGAAATCCGCACATGATCTGATCGCCGAAGCGGCCACCGCCGCCGGTTTCGACTTCGTGGGATTTGTCGAGGGCGGCGACATTCCCTCTGACAAGGTCGATGTCATCGTGACGGACGGGTTTACCGGGAATGTCGCGCTCAAGACCGGCGAAGGCACGGCAGGTCTGATCCGCGAATTCCTGCGCAGCGCGTTTTCCTATTCAATCCTGTCACGTCTGGGCGCCCTCTTCGCCGTGACATCGCTGCAACGCCTGCGCAGGCGCATTGATCCGCGCAGGGTCAATGGCGGGGTATTCCTGGGGCTGAACGGAACGGTTGTCAAATCCCACGGTTCCGCCGATGCAACGGGCGTTTCGGCGGCAATCAGGCTTGCCCTCAGGCTCGCGCAGTCCGGCTTTGCCGAACGTCTTGCGGCGCGGGTTGCGTCTGCCGTCCCGGCGCGACAGGATGCCGGTCACGGAAGCCGCAACAAAACCGGTGAGGTCGAATGACACTCCGCGCCGTCGTCAGAGGCGTCGGGCACAGGTTGCCTGATCGCGTTGTCCCCAACGCCGAATTCGAAAAGACGATCAACACGACGGATGAATGGATTCGCAGCCGTTCGGGGATCGAACGACGCCATTTCGCCGCCGACGGCGAAACGACCGCCGATCTGGCCACCGCCGCGGCAAAAGCCGCCCTGGCCGATGCCGGGATGGATGCGCGGGATATTGACGCCATCGTTCTTGCGACCTCGACCGCCGATCTGACCTTTCCCTCCACCGCGACGATGGTTCAGGCAAATCTGGGCATCACCAGGGGCTTTGCTTTCGATATGCAGGCTGTCTGCGCCGGGTTCGTGTTCGCACTGGCCAACGCCAATGCGCTGATCCTGTCGGGTCAGGCAAGGTGCGTTCTGGTGATCGGGGCGGAAATCTTCAGCCGGATCATGGATTGGTCCGACCGTTCGACCTGCGTTCTGTTCGGCGACGGCGCCGGGGCGCTGATCCTGGAGGCGCAGGACGGGGCCGGCGCGACGGGTGATCGCGGCATTCTGGCGACCGATCTGCATTCAGATGGCCGACACAGGGACATTCTTTATGTGGATGGCGGGACATCGACGGGAAAGACGGGCTGTCTGAGGATGCAGGGCAGGGAGGTCTTTCGCCACGCAATCGAAAAACTGGCCCGGACCGCCGGGAGCGCGCTGGAAAAAGCCGGTCTGGGCAGCGCCGATGTGGATTGGATCGTCCCGCATCAGGCGAATATCCGAATCATTCAGGGAACCGCCAGAAAGATGGGAATCCCGATGGATCGGGTCGTGGTGACGGTACAGGATCACGGCAATACCTCGGCCGCATCGATTCCCCTTGCAATGTCTGTCGGAAAGCAGAACGGGCAGATCACCGAGGGCGATTTGCTGGTGGCCGAGGCGATCGGGGGCGGACTGGCATGGGGGGCGGTGGTCGTTCGCTGGTAATTCGCTGGTAGCGCCGATTAAAAACCGCGTTCCAAACCCCTGATGTTGACTCGCAAATTCCCCTCGCCTTATGCTTCGCCACAAAACCAGCAGGGGAAAGATCATGAATTCCAGAACACTGACACGGATGGACCTTGGCGACGCCGTTTTTCGCGAGGTGGGGCTGTCCCGAAATGAATCGGCGCAACTGGTCGAAAGCGTCCTGCGGCACATGTCTGACGCGCTTGCGGAGGGGCAGTCTGTCAAGATTTCCTCTTTCGGAACGTTCGGCTTGCGCAACAAGGGCGCCCGGATTGGCCGCAACCCCAAAACCGGTGAAGAAGTGCCCATTCATCCGCGTCGCGTCATGACTTTCCGCCCGTCGCATCTGATGAAGGAACGGGTCGCCATCGGCAACCGCAGTTGAAAGGAACGGTCCGGGCATGGACAAATCGCCCGACGCTTTCAGATCCATCCGCGAAGTCTCGGAATGGCTGGACACCCCGGCGCATGTGCTGCGGTTCTGGGAAAGCAGGTTCAGCCAGGTAAGGCCGGTGCAGCGCGCCGGGGGGCGGCGGTATTACCGGCCCGCCGACATGCTGCTGCTGGGCGGGATCAAGCGCCTGCTGCACGAGGACGGGCACACGATCCGGCGTGTCCAGAAGATGCTTGGCGCCGAAGGGACAAGGGCGGTGGCCGCCCTGTCCAGACCCCTGCCCGAGGCTGCGATTTCCGACCCGTTGCCCCCCGGCGATCCGGCGCCGGGGCGCCGTGCCCGCGATCTGCCGTCAACGGAGGATGCAGGCAACTTCCCCGACCGCGACCGGCAGGCCGCCCCTGCGGCGTCCGAACGTATGGAGGAAATGCCCGAAGCCGCCTTGATGATTCCGCAGATCGTATCGCTGGACGATCCGGGCGACGATGATGAAGGCGGCATGACGGAACCCGTTTCAGCCCTGCTGTTCAGGACGGGGTTCGATGCCCTGGCAAGGCGGCGCGCCAGGATTGTCCCGATTTATTCAAGGCTGACCGCCCTGCTCGGCAGCCATGGCCGGGAGGGCGGGTAATCGCCCTGTTTCGTTCTTTGGCGCTTGCCCCGGCGGTCAGAAACGCTATGCAGGAACCCGTGTCGGGCTATGGCGCAGTCTGGTAGCGCGTCCGTCTGGGGGACGGAAGGTCGCAGGTTCAAGTCCTGCTAGCCCGACCAGAAAACACAACCGCCCGCGTCGTGTGGACGCCGGGCGGTTTGTTGCATCGGGAGTATTCGGATGAACCCTGCCAGCATCGGCGTTCTTCCCGGCCAGACACTGAAACGGATGATCGCACAGGGCGTTCTGGCAGCGGACCCCGTGATCGAGGCCGGGCAGATTCAGCCCGCCTCGCTGGACCTGCGGCTGGGCGACAGGGCTTATCGTGTGCGCGCATCCTTTCTCGCGGGTGACGGCAACAGGGTGATGGATCGCCTGTCCGAATTCGAGATGCACCGGATTGACATCTCTGGCGGCGCGGTGCTGGAAAAAGGCTGCGTCTATGTGGTTCCGCTCATGGAAACGCTGAACCTGCCCGATGCCGTGCAGGCGGTTGCCAATGCCAAGAGTTCGACCGGGCGGCTCGACCTTCTGACCCGCGCCATCATTGATGGCGGGACGGAGTTCGACCGGATTCCCGCAGGCTATTGCGGCCCCCTCTTCGCCGAGATCTGCCCCCGCTCGTTCTCTGTCCTCGTGCGGCCCGGTATGCGGCTGAACCAGATCCGCTTCCGCGTCGGGCAGGCCGTTCTGAGCGATGGGGAACTGCGGTCGCGGCACTGTGCGGATGCGCTGGTGGATGGCGAGGCGGTGATTGATGGCGGCCTGGGCTTTTCGGTGGATTTGCGCCCGGCTTCGGGAACCCTTGTCGGCTATTGCGCGAAGCCCCATACCGGAGTGATCGACCTTGACAATACCGGCCATTACGATCCGGCAGAATACTGGCAGGAACTGCATTCCGCCGACGGGCGCATCATCCTGGACCCCGGCGCGTTCCATATTCTCGTCAGCCGCGAGGCCGTCCACATCCCCCCCGACTGCGCCGCCGAGATGGCCCCGTATCTGGCGATGGCAGGCGAATTCCGCGTGCATTATGCGGGCTTCTTCGACCCCGGTTTCGGCCACGCCCCGGCAGGCGGGGCAGGCGCGCGCGGGGTGCTGGAAGTGCGCTGTCACGAGGCGCCCTTTGTGCTGGAACACGGGCAGATCGTTGGCCGGCTGGTCTATGAGCGCATGGCCCATGTGCCGGAACAGCTTTACGGCGCCGGTATCGCGTCAAGCTACCAGGGTCAGGGGCTGAAGCTCAGCAAACATTTCAGATCGGCCCGGGGGCCGGCCGCCAGCCACCTGTAGGCGCAGCGTTTCAGCGCCCGCAGCCCAGGCGACCCGGCAACCATGACAGTGCCCCGGAAGGTGAAACAACCCGCCGTTCCGGGCAGTTCGATCAGCGCATGAACCATATGAACCACATGCACCTTCGGGCGCGATGCGCGCCGCGCGCCGCGCCTTTCACGGAGCGCCGGGGATGTCCGGAGTTATAGCCGAAAGTTGGCGATGGCCCTGATGGGCGGCATATCATGGCGTTGTTCACGCGCCGCAATTCTCAGCAGAGAAAAGGATATGCCACATGACGAAGTCTACCATCACGCCGTTGCCCGGTCCATCGGGATTTTCGTCTGACCCGCCGACCGACATCCTGCAAACCGGCGCGCGCCAACTGCTCAAACAGGCGGTGGAAGCGGAATTGGCCACGCTCCTCGCCGCCCATGCCCGCGAGGTGACGGACGACGGCCGTGCGCGGCTGGTGCGCCATGGTCATCTGCCCGAGCGCGAGGTTATGACCGGCATCGGCCCGGTACCAGTGAAGGCGCCGCGGATGCGGGACCGGGGCAATGTGGACGAAAAGATCCGTTTCGCCTCGTCGATCTTGCCGCCCTGGCTGCGCAAGGCCAGATCGATCAAAGAGCTGCTGCCGTGGCTCTATCTCAAGATATCTGTCTTGGTCAAGGTTTGATCTTGGACCACTGGCGGTTTTCGCGGATCAGGGTATTTGCGAGGATGATGAGCTTGCGCATGATTGCCACAAGGGCGACCTTGGCTTTCCTGCCCTTTTGACGCAAAGCCTTGTAGACGCAGGTGAGTTGGGAATTGCAGCGCGCTGCGACGAGGGCGGGCATGTAGAGCGCTTGGCGAAGCCCGGCTCGTCCGCCTCCGATTTTCGCTCTGGCTGTCCATTTGCCGGACTTGCGCACGAAGGGAGCCAGGCCCGCAAGCGCGGCGGCCTGCCCGGGCGTCAAGGTTCCGATCTCCGGCATTTCGATGAATATTGCGACGGCAGGGGATCGACCGCAGGATCTCGAACTGTCTGGCAAGCTTTGCATCCTCGCGGATACGCTTCTTCAACCCGGCATCGAGTTGGGCAAGTTGCTTTGCAATCTGGCGCATCCTGGTTTTCAGTTGCGCCTTGACGAGTGTGTTGCGCGCACCGCAGAGCCGGTTCCGGCAGGCAGTCTGGTCCTTGATGAGAGCGCTCCGGGCGACATGCACCTCCCGCAGATCGTTCATGGGTTCATCGCGCAACGGTGAAGCCTTCAGGTCAAGCATCGCCCCCATGCGGGCCAGCAGTTCCGCATCGATCCGGTCAGTTTTGGCGGACTGGCCGACCGCTTCGGCGAAGCGGCGGGCGCGTTTGGGGTTCACCTTGACCATGGCGTGAGCCGTCTTTGAAAGGCGGGCCTCCAGATCGCGATGATAGCGTCCTGTAGGCTCGTAGACGACGCGGCAGCACTGCGGGCCGATCCGGTTCTTCAGCGTCTTCAGTCCTGTCCGGTCGTTGGTGAAGCGTTTCGCCTTGCCATCGCTCAGGCGATGGGTGTCGAGATGATCTTTCGAGATGTCGATGCCGATGGTATCATTCATGACCTTTTCGTCGGGGCTTATAACCTTGAGGAGAGTGTCCGCTCCTCTGTGTATCTGTGATCTGTACCATGCTTTGAGAGAGGAGCCATGACGATGACGATATCCAGGGAACTTCCGGACGAACTTCTGGAAGGCTGCGAGCGGCCTGAAGACCTGCCTGGCGATACCGGGCTGCTGAAAGAGCTCAGGATCAAACTGATGGAGCGGATGCTGGGGGCCGAACTGACCGCGCATCCGGGCTATGAAGACGGCAAGGATGCACCTCCGGGTCAGTCCAATCGGCGCAACGGCACAGCAGGCAAGCGCCTGAAGGGCCAGATCGGCGAGGCGCCGATTTCCGTGCCCCGTGATCGGGATGGCAGTTTTGAACCGGAACTGGTGAAGAAGGGCCAGACCCGGATCGACGGGATGGATGATAGGATCATCGGCCTCGATGCCGCCGGACGAGAGTGTCCGCGACATCCGCGCCCATCTTGAGGATATCTACGGTCTTCTGGTCTCGCCGGATTTGATCAGCCGCGTCACCGACGCCGTGCACGACGAGGTGCGCGACTGGCAAAGCCGGGCGCTGGAGCGGATGTATCCGATCGTGATCTTCGACGCGCTGCGGGTGAAGATCCGCGACGCCGACAGCCGCATGGTGAAGAACAAGGCCGTCTACATCGCCCTGGGGGTCAGCCGGGACGGCGTGCGCGAGGTCCTGGGCCTGTGGATCGCTGATAACGAGGGGGCCAAATTCTGGTTGTCGGTGATGAACGAGCTGAAGAACCGTGGTGTCCAGGACATTCTGATCGCCGTCGTTGACGGGCTCAAAGGCTTCCCGGAGGCGATCACCGCCGCCTTTGCGCAGACCACGGTGCAAACCTGCATTGTCCACCTGGTGCGCCACTCCCTGAACTTCTGCTCGTGGAAAGACCGCAAGGGAGTGGCCGCCGATCTGCGCCGGATTTACAGCGCCGCCACCGCCGATCAGGCCGCCGATGAACTGGACGCATTCGAGAAAAAATGGGCCGGTAAATACGCCTCCATCGCCCCGGCCTGGCGACGGGCATGGCAGGAAGTAATCCCGTTCTTCGCCTTCGATCCGGCGATCCGAAAGATCATCTACACCACCAACGCCATCGAGAGCCTGAACCGGGTGATCCGCAAATCAATCAAGACCCGCGGATCGTTCCCGACCGATCAGGCCGCAACAAAGCTGATCTATCTGGCCATCCGCAACTTCGAGAAAGGCGGCAGGAATGTTCGGGAATGGTTTGCAGCCCGCAACCAGTTCGCTATTATGTTCGACGAGCGCTTCAATGCGTGACTGTATTTGAAACCCCCATGGTCCGGGACACATACACTGTTCCATCCCGGACGATCAGATAGACCCTCGCCGCTCTGGCCTGTTCATGGCAAGATCGATCTTGCGTGAGATTCGGGACGGAGGCAAGACATGCTGATTTCTTTGCACAAGCAGGCGACGACGACGCCGAAGATCCGGGCCGCAATCCAGGCGAGCAAAGAGCCCGCGTGGATCGTGGCCGAGCGCTATGGCATCTCGGAGCAGACCGTTTGGAAGTGGCGCAAGCGCGATACCGTCCACGACCGGAGCCACACGGCGCACAGGTTGCAGACCACGCTGACACCGGCGCAGGAGGCCGTGGCGGTCTCGCTGAGACAGAGTCTGCTGCTGCCGCTCGACGACCTGCTCGCCGTGGTCCGCGAGTTTCTCAACCCGAACGTCTCGCGCTCCGGGCTGGATCGATGCCTGCGCCGTCATGGGGTCGGCTCCCTCCGTGACCTGAAGCCGAAGGTGGCGAAGCCCGCGCACAAGCCTTTCAAGGCATACGAGCCCGGCTACATCCACATCGACGTGAAATACCTGCCGCAGATGGCCGATGAGGAGAAGCGCCGGTATCTGTTCGTCGCGATCGACCGCGCCACCCGCCGGGTCTTCGTGCGCATCCATCCGGCGAAGACTGCGGCCAACGCCCGCCGGTTCCTGCGCGATCTGGAGCGCGCCGCCCCGATGCGGATCACCCGCGTGCTGACGGACAATGGCAAAGAGTTCACCGACAGGCTCTTCGGCCTTCGCCGCCGCGCCGCGACCGGCAATCACGAGTTCGACCGCCTCTGCGCCGGGTTCGGGATCGAGCATCGCCTGGCCCCACCGATGCGGCCGCAGACCAACGGCATGGTCGAGCGTTTCAACGGTCGGATCGAGGACGTGCTCCAGAGCCACCGTTTCCGCAGCGGCGAGGACCTCGAACAGACGCTTCTCCGCTACGTCCGCCTCTACAACGGCCAGCTGCCGCAATCCGTTCTGAAAGGCCGCACGCCAATCGATGCGCTCAAGGACTGGCATCAAGAAAAGCCCGAACTCTTCAGAAAGAAGCCGTACAATCACACGGGATGTGACACCTAACGTTTGACGCGAATCAACCTTCGCCGGAACAACATTACCTGTTGTCCCGCGTCCTGACCTTGGCCAGCTTTGCATCGGGCGATGTCGTGCGCATATGGTCTGAAATAACTGTTTTGTTCAAAACCAAAGATGAAAAGCTGCATTATCGACTGGATTATGTGCTGAAAGAAAATAATGCACCGCCAGTGATTGTCAAAATCATGACGGCATCAACATCAGGCGGAAACAAGAAGAAGCGAACCGACATTCAAAGCGCATTTTGCGATGCTGTTCTGTATGCGGAAGGCAATCTTCCAAATCGTGGCAAAGCCCCTGGCGTGAACATTCGCCAAGTCTGGGCCAGAATGGCATCACAGATGATTGTCAAGTCGCAAATAGCCAATGCCTGGGGCGGTCGGACAATATGGGTCGTTCAAGATACGTTAATGAACTATATTCGATCAAATACGGGTCTTAGGCTTGAATATCTGTGTGCGACCACGGTACACGACGCACTTGAGTTGAGGGGGGAAAGGGTTTGAATTGAAGATTCTCGAGCACAAGGATCTTCGTGATGTTCGCATTCCTCCTCAGCCCTCTGGTCGCCACGCTACGCCCGCATTTTGATCTGAGCAAGACACGACTGGAAACGCTTGCGGTTTTGCTCGCTGGTCTGGCAAACTGTCGGACGGTGAACCTGAGCCATCTGGCGAGCCAGTTCTCGGGGACGGCGTTACACGCGTCCAACTATCGCCGTGTGCAGCGGTTCTTCCAGCATGTCCGCCTTGATGGCGATGTGGTCGCAGTACTGATCGTGCACCTGCTCAACCTTGCGCGTCCAAAGCTTCTGGCCCTGGATCGGACCAACTGGAAACTCGGCGCGAAAGACGTGAACATTCTGGTTCTGGCCATTGTGACGCGACGGTTTCGGGTGCCGCTGATGTGGGTCTCGCTCGACCATCCGGGCAACTCTTCACCGGCGCAGCGCATCGGGCTGATGCGGCGTTATTTGCGCCTGTTCGGGGCTTGCTCCATCGACGCCTTGCTCGCCGACCGGGAGTTCATCGGTACAGAGTGGTTGGAATGTCTAAATGAAAACAACTGCTGCGCGACAAACAAGGTGAGAATCCAGCGTCAATCAGGATGAGAACGCGTGTGCGGGGGCTCGCAGGGAGGGCGTAGCCCGACTGGGGAGGCCCCGCACACGCGTTTTGCCCTTTTGGGGCGGGCCTGACGGTTGTGGCCGGCTCGGATAAGGAATGATTTTCTGTGCAAGGGGATCGTTCATGCCGGGCTGTCATGTCACTGACCAACAAATGAGGCTCTTCATGACGCTCAGATCGACCCATTCCGTTGCCGTTGCCGCTGCCAAGGCGGGGATCAGCCAGGCAACGGGCTATCGGCTGCAAGCTGACCCAATTTTACCATCACAGAAGAAGGCCCCTCGCGGCCGGCGGCGTCCGGACCCGCTGGCGGACATTTTTGATGCGGAGGTCGTGCCGCTTCTGCGGTCCTCACCGGGGATCCGACCTGTGGCGGTTTACGAGGAGCTTCTGCGTCGGCATTCTGATCTGGGTACGGGCATCCGACGGACTCTGGAGCGACGGATACGCGCCTGGAATGCGGAACACGGCCCTGAACAGGACGTCATTTTCCGGCAGACCCACACACCGGGCAAAATGGGCCTGTCGGATTTCACCGCCATGGGCAAGTTGGGTGTGACCATTGCCGGTGAGGCACTGGGCCATCGACTGTATCACTTCCGGCTTGCCTATAGCGGGTTTCAGCACGCCCACGTCGTGCTGGGCGGCGAAAGCTATGTGGCGCTGGCTGAGGGATTGCAGAACGCCCTCTGGACGCTCGGCGGCGTGCCACACAATCATGGAACTGACAGCCTGTCGGCGGCCTTCAAGAACCTGGATAAGTCATCCCGGGCCGATCTAACCGACCGCTTCGACGCCCTGTGCAACCATTATGGAATGACGCCGACGCGCAACAACAAGGGCGTCGCACACGAGAACGGTTCCATCGAGAGCCCCAATGGGCATCTGAAGCGCACCATTGAGGACGCGCTGGTCATGCGTGGGTCGCGCGACTTCGAAAGCTTGCAAGATTATCGTCGCTTCATCGACGAGATCGTGGGCCGGATCAACGCCCGCAATGCCAAGCGTATCGATGCGGAACGTGCGAGCCTCAGACCTTTGCCGACGCGGCGGACCACGGATTACGAGGAGATCACGTTGCGCGTCACTTCCTCCGGGGGCTTCACCTTGCGCAAGGTGTTCTACACCGTGCCATCCCGGTTGATCGGGCATCAGCTGCGGGTTCGGCTCTACGATGATCGGTTGGAGCTGTTCCTGGGAAGCTCTGCCCTGCTAGAGTCCTTCACATTTTGACTGAAGCATAGCCTGTGTTTTCGAGGTAGTTTTGGCATTCCTGTTGTGTGATTGATCCGACGAGGCGTCCAACGTATCGCCAGGCCTCTTCACTGGTTCGTTTCCGAGCCATCCGCATCCAGTGTTTGATCTTGGCGAATGTCTGCTCGATCGGGTTCAGGTCTGGCGAGTATGGTGGCAGGAACCACACCCGCGCGCCTGCCGCCTTGATGGCATCGCGCACGGCTTTCGATTTATGGCAGCCGAGGTTGTCCATGATGACGATATCGCCGGGCTTCAGTGCAGGGACAAGCAGTTGATCGATATAGGCACGGAAGGACTGCCCGTTGATCGGGCCGTCAAAGACACAGGGCGCCGTCAATTGATCGCAGCGCAAGGCAGCAATGAACGTCATGGTGTTCCAGTGGCCATGGGGCGCAAAGCCGTGCAGGCGTTTGCCTTTTGGTCCCCAGCCGCGCAGCGGAGCCATGTTGGTCTTGATCCAGGTTTCATCAATGAAGACCAGCTTGCGCGGATCGAGTTGACGCATGACCCCCTTCCAGCGCTTTCGCCGGCGGGCCACATCGGCTCGGGCCCGCTCAAGGGCGAGCAGTGTTTTTTTTTGAAGCTCAGCCCCTCGCGGCGCATGAAGTGCCAGACCGCATTGTGGGACACCTTGACGCCCCGCTTCGCCAGCATGTCTTTCAGACCATGCAGCGTCAGGTGCGGCGTGCGGTTGATCTGCTCCAGGATAAAATCACGGTGGGGTTCAAGGATAATCCTGCGGTGGCCACCCATCTTGCCAGGCGCCACGCTGCCAGTCTCGCGATATCGCTGGCGCCACTTGATCACCGAAGAAACAGCCACCGAGAAACGGGCAGCCACAACACGTGCCGTCTCGCCGGAAACAACAGCTGCTACTGCACGCTCCCGAAGATCATTCGAATAGGGTTTTACCATGCATGCCGGCCTCCAGTCCCGGCACGCAGTTTGAATCACAATTCAACGAAAAACGGAACCCGAGATTCAAACAAATGATGAACCGCTCTAACGCTGACACGCGGACGAGCCTCGAGCACCGGGAGCCATGGGCACGTGGTCAATTACCACCACGTCATCCACTCCTTGCGCAAAAAGCCCATGGCGCTGATGGGGCTGGTCTATCGGGATCAGCTATTCCCGCGCCGGGCGTTCCGTAACATGTTCGCATTCCTGCTGGAGCAGACCAGTGAGAAGGCGGCGTGTCGCATGGTTGTCGATCTTCTGGCGCTGGCACACGAGCGGGGCTGCGAGGCTGAATTGGCAGCGCAGCTTGAGGAGGACCTTCGCCAGAAGCGCCCGCCTGACATGGCGGCCCTACGCGCAGTGTTTAGCCCATCACAAGACGCACTCCCCCAAGTCGCGGTGCAACTGGCCGACCTGTCATCTTACGACCAGTTGGTCGGCGGTACGCCATCCGCTCAGGAGGTGACAGCATGACATCGCCCCAGACCGATACCGCCCGCCTAACCTTGGCTCTGACCGAATTGCGCTTGCCAGCCATCAAGGCGCTATGGCCGCGCTTTGCGGAACAAGCCGACAAGGAAGGCTGGCCCGCCGCTCGGATGCTCAGCACCCTGGTGGAGCATGAACTGGCTGAACGAGATCGCCGTCGTATCGAGCGACATCTCGCACAGGCACGCCTGTTGCCCGGAAAAACGATCGACACCTTCGACTTCACAGCCGTCCCCATGCTGTCCAAGGCCCATGTCAGTGCGATCACCGCTGGCGACAGCTGGATCGGAAAGGGCGGCAACATCCTGCTGTTTGGGCCGCCAGGTGTGGGCAAATCACATCTCGGCTCAGCCATCGGGCTCGCCCTTGTCGAGCAAGGCTACCGCGTCCTATTCAGCCGCACCACCGATCTGGTCCAGAAACTCCAACAGGCCCGCCGCGATCTCGTCCTCGAAAGTGCCATTGCAAAGCTCGACAAATTCCATCTGCTGATCCTCGATGACATCACCTACGTCACCAAGGATCAGGCTGAAACCAGTGTGCTCTTCGAACTCATCAGCGCGAGATATGAACGCCGCTCAATGTTGATCACGGCCAACCAGCCCTTCGGGGAGTGGAATGCGATTTTTCCAGACCCGGCCATGACATTGGCCGCCGTCGACAGGCTCGTGCACCACGCAACCATCTTCGAGATGAATGTCGAAAGCTACCGGCGAAGAGCAGCACAAAAGGCAAAGGGGCCGGGAAGGCCTGCACAAAAAGCCACACCGGAAAACACCAAAGCTGATTGACGCTCCGCGACAATCAAAAAAACAAACCCCTTGATCGCGGCACAAAAGCCCGGCATCGTCCCAAACGTCGCGACCAAGGATTCTCATCCTGATTGACGCGCACTTCTCATCTTGATTGTCGCGCTACAAACAACATCCCGTTCGTTGTTCGGTTGCGTGAGAACATGCATCTGTGCACCGAAGATGGACGCCTGCATCAGTTCCGCACGCTCCTGCGGAAGTCTCGTCAAGGTGCCTGGACAGGCTGGCTCAGCACCATGGCGAGGGAACCGGACAACCGGCTGCGGTTCGCGGCAAAGCGTATCAAGGGGGGCGAAGCGCTCATCGTCGCCACGAACATCGACGCCACCCGACGGGCGCTCAATCTCTATCGCAAGCGATCGGGCATCGAGTGCCTCTTCGCCGACGCCAAGACCCGCGGCTTCAACAGTGAGGACACTCACATCACCAATCCTGCCAAACTCGCAACCCTCCTCGCCGTCATTGCCCTCACCGTGACATGGGCTTATCGCTGGGCGACCCGGGTCATGGGCCGAACGGCGGTCCGCCGCAAAAGCCACAACCGACGTACAAAATCATGGTTCCGAACCGGGCTCGACGCTCTACGCAGATGGATCATCCACAACCCGGAAAACGCGCTATTGGCATGGCGACAAACATGCCCGAAGAGACCAATCAAACAACTTGCTCTTCGATGAGTCGTGTACCGTGGTGTGCGACAGACTGGAAGACTGGAGAGGTCAATGTTATTTCTGCAAGCATAGACAATCCCGATGACGTTCATTTGTATTCCGGACCGATTACGTCTCAGCAGGGCGAAGCATGCTGGGCAGAACTTCTAAATACGCCAGTCGTGCCAACGATTGACATTCTGCGTGACAAGTTGGTGAATAAAAACGCTATTGCGAAAATTCATGTATCTTGATCAAGGGAGAAACCGATGACCGATACCAAAGCCAAGGCAAATCTGCCCGATCTTGTTGAAGTTGACCTGAAGTCGAGCAGCTACCAGCCGTCCAAGGCCGCGATGGATGAGGAAATCGACATGCCAGGCTGGTCGTTCGATCAGGTGCGTGAAACTTTCATGCGGCCATTCATGGCAAAGGAGTCCTGACCGAGTGCGGGCTGGACGGAAGATGTGACTCAAGGTTATAAGCCCCTTTTCGTCTCCCGTTCCTGTCATACGAGGCAGGGGTGTTCCCTCCTCCACTATCTGTTCGGGTTCATCAAAAGGGCGGGGGTGATCCATCTTGAGAACGGTCCTCAAAGACCAGGGCATCATCGATCCATCCCCCGCCACCCCTCGGGCCGCTGCTGCGGCCCGAGGGGTGGCATCCGTATCGCACGGATACGAATGCCTGGGAAATCCAATAGACAAGGGCATTTCCACGGGCGACTTCCAGGAGGCTCTTGGGGCGCTGCCGGGGCCGAACGCGGCAGGGCTGTCATCGAGCACCATCTCGCGATTGAAAGCGGACTGGGGGGCGGAGTATGAACGCTGGCAGCGCCGCGATCTCAGTGCCCGGCGTTTCGTCTGTGTCCGGGCCGATGGTGTCTATTTCCAACCGCGTATGGAAGAGCAGAAACAATGCGTTCTGGTGCTGATCGGCGCGGATGAGTGGGGCCGCAAGGAGGTTCCGGGCCTCACCGAAGCAGGCAGTCGGCTACCGTGAAAGCACGCAGAGTTGGCGCGAGTTGCTGCTCGATCTCAAGCGTCGCGGGCTGTCCCACGCCCCCGATCTGGCCATTGGCGACGGCGCCTTGGGGTTCTGGGCGGCGCTGCGCGAAGTCTTCGGCAGCACCCGGGAACAACGGTGTTGGGTTCACAAGACCGGAAACGTTCTCAATGCCATGCCCAAATCGGTGCAGGCCAAAGCCAAGGGCCACCTGCATGATATCTGGCAGGCGGAAACGAAGACCGAAGCCGGGGCCGCCTTCGATTTCTTCGTGGAAACCTACGGCGCGAAATATGACAAGGCGGTTGGGAAACTGACCAAAGACCGGGCTGTGCTGCTCTCCTTCTACGGCTTCCCTGCTGAGCACTGGAAGCACATCCGAACCACGAACCCGATCGAGAGCACCTTCGCCACCGTCCGCCACCGCACCGGCAAAACCAAAGGCTGCCTGAGCCGCAAGACCGGGTTGGCCATGGCATTCAAGCTGATGATGTCAGCGCAAGGAAAATGGCGAAAGCTCGACGGCGCCAACCGCATGCCAGAGATCATTGAAGGGGTTGAGTTCACAGACGGGATCAAGCAAATTCACCACGCCGCATGATCACACCATCACCAACTTTCGGGCATAGCTCGGATGGCCGGGGACCGGGCTACGAATTTCCGGTGCGATCAGATTTTTCCCCGGCGTCCGCACTGTCACGACGCCCGGATGTTTTCCGATTCGCCAGATCCAGGCCCTTGTTGATCCCGCCGCGGACAAGACGGTTCACGATCTGGCGCAGAACCATGTTGATGATCTGATTCGCGTTCATGTGCGACCCTCCTGTTCGTCGAACATTTCATTTTGACCCGAGAGCTCTTCCGCGCCTTCGGCCTCCTTGCCTGCCGGGCCGGGCATGGCGGACGGCGGCGGGTGGTTCTCCAGCAGCCCGGCGGCGCGCAGTTCCTTGACGCCGGGAAGGTCACGCGCGCTTTCCAGTCCGAAATGGTCAAGGAAAGCCTGCGTGACAACGAATGTCACCGGTCTGCCGGGGGTCATCCGGCGGCGGCCGAACCTGATCCATTCCATTTCCAGCAGTTGGTCGATGGTGCCCCTGCTGACGCCGACGCCGCGAATCTCTTCGATCTCGGTGCGGGTCGCGGGTTGATGATAGGCAATGATGGCCAGCGTTTCGATGGCGGCGCGCGACAGTTTGCGCGTCTCGACGGTTTCCTTGCGCATGAGAAAGCCCAAATCCGGCGCGGTTCGCATCGCCCAGGCTTCGCCGGTCTTCATCAGCGTCACGCCACGCCCGTCATACCGCTTCTTCAGATGCAAAAGCGCCTCTGCCGGGTCGCAGCCATGTGGCAGGCGCGACTCAAGTTCCCCGATGGTCACGGGCGCGGCGCTGGCAAAAAGGATCGCCTCGACCATGCGTTCCTGTTCCGTCATCGGCGGCGCCTCGAACAGGCTTTCTGCGACGCCCTGATTCTCAACCATCTTTCGCGGCTTTCTGTCTGATATGGATGGGGGCAAAGATTTCGTTCTGCCGAATCTCGATATGGCCTTCCTTTGCCAGTTGCAAAGAGGCCGCCAGATTTGTGGCCGTGGCGGACCGGCGGCGCAGCGGATCGGTGCGCCAGGCGTCGGGCATATAGCTGGTCAGTTCTGTCCAGTCACCGGCAAAGCCGATCAGCCCGCGCATCCGCTCAAGCGCCTGTTCCATTGTATAGACCCAGCTCCGATCCATGGTGAAAGGCCGGAAATCGTCGCGGGTGCGGATGCGGGCATAGCCCTGCATGAGGTCCAGAAGTGTCGCGGCATAGGTGATTTTCCGGCGCGTGGTGACATCTTCGGGGATGCCACGGGCAAAGAAATCCCACCCCAGCCGATCAAGCGCCATCAGCCTGGCGGCAGCATCGCGCATGGCTTGCAGGCGCTCAAGCTGAAAGGCCAGATGGGCCGCAAGCTCTGCCCCCGAAGGGTCTTCCCCTGCCGGGTCCGGCGGCAACAGCAGACGTGATTTCAGGAACGCAAGCCAGGCCGCCATGACCAGATAGTCGGCGGCAAGCTCGATGCGCAGCGCCCCGGCGCGATCAACGAAGGCCAGATATTGCCGGGCCAGTTGCAGGACAGAGATTTTGCGCAGGTCAACCTTCTGCGTCCGTGACAGCATCAGCAGAACATCCAGCGGGCCTTCGAACCCATCGACATCGACGATCAGCGCCTCGGCGGCAAGGCGCGCCTCGACCCGGGCCTTTTCATCCCCGCCGATGTCCTGGAAAAGATCGCGAACCTCAGCCATGCCTCACCATGTTCATCAGCGCCTGAAACTCTGCCTCAAGCGTGGAAATGTCAACGGGATCGGAAGAATTGCGCTGATTAAGGGCGGCGTCGGCGCGGGCTTGCGCGCCGGCGGACAGTGCCCCGGCCTCTGCCGCGACGCTCTGCATCTCTGCCGGATCGCCATTGCAGTGCAGGATGATGTCGATGCCCGCGGAAAGCGCGGTGCGCGTCCGCCGGGCTATGGTCCCCGACAAGGCCCGCATGGACAGGTCATCGGTCATCAGAAGCCCGGTAAAACCGATCCGGTCACGGATGCGCCGGATCATGGCGGCGGATGTCGTCGCCGGGCCTGTTTCGCCCAGCCCCTCATAGACGACATGCGCGCTCATCCCCAGAGGCAGGTCGCACAGGGCGCGGAAAGGCGCGAAGTCGGAGGCAAGCAGCGTCGCTTCGCCGGCGGGAACGCGGGGCAGGTCCAGATGGCTGTCCAGCGTTGCGCGCCCGTGGCCGGGGATGTGCTTGATCACCGGCAGAACGCCGCCCGCCAGCAGACCGCCCGCCACCGCCCGGGCGATACGGATCACCGTCCCGGCATCCGAACCATAGCAGCGGTTGCGCAGGACAGGGTGTGTATCCGGGCGGGCAATGTCGGCGCAGGGGGCGCAGTTCGCATCCATACCCACGGCGCGAAGTTCATCGGCGATGATCCGATAACGCAGAAACATGCTGCGTTCGGCATTCCCGCCCGCGACCGCCACCTGATCGTGGGGCGGCAGCCATTCGCGCCAGTGCGGCGCGCGCATCCGGGCAACGCGCCCGCCTTCCTGATCAATCAGGATCGGGGCCTCGCGACCGATCGCATCCCGCAACGCCCCGGTCAGACGCCGCAACTGATCGGGATCTTCGACATTGCGGGCAAACAGGATGAAACCCCAGGGGTTGGCGTCGCGAAAGAATTCTGCCTCTGCCGGTCGCAGCGCCGGGCCCGTACAGCCGAAAATCGCCGCGCCCTGCCCCATCTCAGCGCATGACGACCGGGATGCAGGCGGCCTCTTCGGCAAGCAGGACGGAACAGAAGCGGCGGGCGTCGGACAGATCGGCAAAGCCCATGGCGCGCAGGCGATGGAATACCCGGCCCCCGCTTTGCGTGCGCTGAACGACCCGCGACTTGTCCGCGAAATATTCAGAGAACCGTTCCGCCAGCCTGTCCCATTCTGCCCGCGCCACCTCTGGCGAATCGAATGCGCCAAGCTGCACAAGCCGGGTGCCGACGGCGACCGAGGCCGCGTCCACCTCTGGCGTGCCGGGGGTCTGTTCCCGAACCGTTTGCGCGCGCGCCAGTGCGGCGGCAATGACGCCGGGCGCCGGACGGGGCATGGGCCGCAGGGAAACCGAAACCCCGGGGTCCGATGCCGAAATCGCCGCGATGCCGGGATCAGTGGCTGTATCCGCCGCCCCCCCGTGGGAACCCGATGTCGCAACATCAAGGGCGACCTGCCGCGCCAACGCCTCCATCGTATCCGGGTTTTCGACCGCCACCTGTGTCGGCGGCAGACGCGGGGCCGGTTGTGCGGCGTCTTCCGCCGGCGGCTGCGGATCGGCCTGCGGCAGCGGTGCCGATGACGGCACGGGCGCATCGCTGTCGATCAACGCGACCGGTTCCGGGGCGAGAATCAGCCGTTCCGCTGCGGGTTCGGCAGAGCCGGCGGCCTGCACCCGATTGACAGAGAGGCCCTGATGCAGTGCCTGCCGGCCACCCGGATCATCGGGCTGAATGCGCATCGGGCCTTCCAGCGCGCGGATGACCGGAACGCCGGTAACGTCAAGAACCATCAGCCTGTAGCCCCATATGGCCAGCCCGGCGATCAGGCCGACAGATATTGCCGCGCTCGCCCAGTTCAGCAACGGGGCCGCAGCGCCGGAACCGCGATCCGCACGGCCCATCCCGAACCCGTCAATATCCATTTCCGCCATAGCTGCTGCTCCACTGTCTCAACGCCCGTCCGCTTTTGCGGATCGGATGCACCTGTATGCCTCTTGCAGCCGGTCGCGGGCGTCTTCTGTCAGCGCATCTCTTCGACCGGCGTCACCCCAAGGATACCAAGACCAGCGGAAATGACAACGGCAACGGCGCGAATCAGCGCAATTTTCGCCTGAGAGAGCGCCGCATCGCCTTCGTGCAGGGCGCGCAGCCCTTCCACACTGCGGCCAAGGTGATACAGCCCGTGAAATTCCGACGCCAGATCATGGAGGTAGAAGGCAACGCGGTGCGGTTCGTGGGTGCGGGCGGCAATTTCCACCAGACGCGGCCATTCGGCGAGCTTGCGGATCAGGGCAATCTCGGCGGCGTGATCCAGCCGGGCCAGTTCCGCCCCGGCCAGAGTGCCGTCATCCACGGCGATCCCGGCCTCTGCCGCCTTGCGCAGCACGGAACAGATGCGCGCATGGGCATATTGCACATAGAAAACCGGGTTGTCCCTCGACTGTTCCAGCACCTTGTCAAGGTCGAAATCCAGCGGCGCGTCATTCTTCCGTGTCAGCATCACGAAACGGGTTACATCGGGGCCGACCTGATCGACCAGATCGCGCAGCGTGACGAAAGTGCCCGCGCGTTTCGACATTCTGAACGGCTCGCCATTCCTGAACAGCCTCGCCAGCCGGATGAGCTTGACATCCAGCGGAACCCTGCCATCGGACAGCGCCGAGACAGCCGCCTTCATCCGCTTCACATAGCCGCCATGATCGGCGCCGAAGACATCAATCAGTTCGTCAAACCCGCGCTCCAGCTTGTCGAAGTGATAGGCGATGTCGGGGGCGAAATAGGTCCATGAACCATCGGATTTCCTGACCGGGCGGTCCACGTCATCGCCATGTTCGGTGGATTTGAAAAGCGTCTGTTCGCGCGGCTCCCAATCTTCGGGCAGCTTGCCTTTGGGCGGTTCCAGCACGCCTTCGCAGATCAGACCCCTGGATTGCAGCGAAGCCAGGGCCGCCTCGATCCGGCCCGTACCGTAAAGCGATTTTTCGGAGAAGAAGGAATCCATCCGGATTCCAAGCGCTTCCAGGTCGTCCCGGATCAGTTTCATCATCGCGTCGATGGCAAAGTTGCGCACCTCCTCCAGCCAGACCTCTTCGGGCTGGTCGAGATAGGCATCGCCGACCCTGGCCTTGAGAGCCTGCCCCACGTCGATCAGATATGCGCCGGGATAGGCGCCATCGTCGAACGCCACTTCCTGATCGTGCGCCTCCAGATAGCGCAGATAGACGGAACGGGCGAGCACATCGACCTGCGCGCCGCCATCGTTGATGTAGTATTCGCGGGTAACGTCGAACCCGGCGAAATCCAGCAGGCCGGCCAGCGCATCGCCGAATATCGCACCGCGCGTATGGCCCACATGCAAAGGGCCGGTGGGATTGGCCGAGACATATTCGATATTGACCCGCCTCCCCTGTCCGATCCGCGCCCGGCCACAGCTTTCGCCGGCGTTCAGAACGGCGGCCACGGCGCCCTGCCAGACGGTCGCGGCCAGCCGCAGGTTGATAAAGCCGGGGCTGGCGGCCTCTGCCGCTTCTATCCGGT
Organism: Paracoccaceae bacterium; assembly: GCA_965216225.1. Lineage (GTDB taxonomy): Bacteria > Pseudomonadota > Alphaproteobacteria > Rhodobacterales > Rhodobacteraceae > 3107. Next base: position 396,644 of record CBDCFF010000034.1, on the reverse strand, counting down.
CATCGCGGGCAAGGCGGGCGGCCAGTCTTTCGGCGATGTCGCGCGGCCTTGCGCCCGCCGGTTTCGCCAGCACCATGGCCGCGTTGGTCGCCATGTCGCCATGGGCGGCGTCGCGCGGGGGCTCTACCGTTACGCTGTCAAGGCTCAGCCCCTGCGGCAACGCGCCTTCTGCGGTCAATGCCGTCAGGCTGTCGATGACCAAAGCGCGAATCTCGGTAAACACGTTCATTTCCCTGCCCCTTACCGGTTGCCGGACGGTTTAGCATGGGGGGGGCCAAGGTCAACGTCCGGCGTTGCTTTCCTTTGCTTCCGCCCCTTCCGAACCAGGCGGGAATGTTCCTGTATGGCGAAGCGGTCGGTCATGCCCGCGATATAATCGGCGACGGTCCGCGCCAGCGCCGTTTCACCGGAAACCCCGGCGATGTCCATGCGCCATTGTTCAGGCAGCAGATCGGGCTGCGCCATGAAAAGCGGAAACAGTTCCTCGACCACCTGCGTGACCCGTTTGCGCATTTCGACAACCTTCGGCGCGCGGTACATCCGGTTGAACAGGAATTCCCCGATCACCTTCAGATCGTCAGAGACCGGGGCGGAAAAACCGATCGCCGGGCGACCGGCATGGCGGATGTCTGCGGCGTCCTCCGGCGCAATATCCCGAAGATTCGCCCGACTGACGGCGATCACGTCTTCAACCAGAAGCCCGAAGAACCGGCGTAACGCCTCAAAGCGGCGGCGATAACGGTTCAGCCCCGGATACAGGTCATCCACCGCTTGCAGACACCCGGCCAGAAGCGGCAGTTCCCCGAGGTCGCCGGTCGAGAAAAGTCCGGCCCGGAGTCCGTCATGCAGATCGTGGCTGTTGTAGGCGATGTCGTCGGAGATTGCCGCCACCTGCGCCTCGGCGCTTGCATGGGTGTGCAGTTCCAGATCGTGCCGGGCGTTGTAGCCTGCCAGCGCCCAAGGCGGATCGCCCACCACCGGGCCGTTGTGCTTCGCGATCCCCTCAAGGGTCTCCCAGGTCAGGTTCAGGCCATCCCATTCGGCATAGTGCCGTTCCAGGGATGTCACGATTCGCAGCGCCTGCGCGTTATGGTCAAAGCCGCCATAGGGCACCATCAGCGCGTTCAGCGCATCTTCGCCCGTATGGCCAAAGGGCGTATGGCCAAGGTCATGGGCAAGCGCGACAGTCTCTGTCAGGTCGGCGTTCAGCCCCAATGCCCCGGCGATGGTGCGGGCCACCTGCGCGACCTCGATCGAATGGGTCAGGCGGGTGCGGAAATAATCGCCCTCATGTTCGATGAAAACCTGTGTCTTGTGTTTCAGCCTGCGAAAGGCGGACGCATGTATGATCCGGTCGCGGTCGCGCTGCAAGCAGGACCGGAAGGCGCTTTCGGGTTCCGGGTGGAGCCTCCCCCTGCTTGTCTGCGGGTCAGTGGCATATGTCTGCTGCATGTGTCTGCCTGTTGTTGTCCCGTGCCACCTATCATATATATCGGCTGTTGACGGATTGAAACGCGCGAAGGGCTGCGAGATGGCGATGACGCTCCCCCCGAAGGTCACGGAACGGGTCTTTGAACGACTGGTCGAGATCAATGAAGGCGCTGACAGCGCGAAGGCGCTGCGGGTCGCTGTCGAAGGCGGCGGATGTTCCGGTTTTCAGTACGACATCCGGCTGGACGACCCGGCGGCGGACGATCTGGTTCTGGAAAGGCGCGGCCAGAAGGTTCTGGTTGACAGGGTCTCCTTGCCGTTCCTGTCGGACGCGACGATTGATTTTACCGAAGAACTGATCGGCGCGCGGTTCACCGTGAACAATCCCAACGCGACCAGTTCCTGCGGCTGCGGGACGAGTTTTTCCATCTGATCCCGCCCCGAACGCCTTGTCCTTGTCCGCCATTGTTGCCGGAACTGCACGATTTCCTGTTTGACGTTCCCGGACAAGGGAATAGGAAGGTCACATGAAAATCGCCACTTTCAACATCAACGGCATCAAGGCGCGGGCGGAGGCGCTGTGCGCCTGGCTGGATGAGGCCAGGCCCGACATCGCGCTGCTTCAGGAAATAAAGTCCGTGGATGAGAATTTTCCGCGCACGTTGTTCGAGGAGCGCGGCTATAACGTCGAAACCCATGGTCAGAAGGGCTTCAACGGGGTGGCGATACTGTCCCGCCTGCCGCTGGAGGATGTCCGGCGCGGGCTGCCGGGGGACGAAGGCGATGAACAGGCGCGCTGGATAGAAGCGACGGCGGTGGGGGAGCGTGCGGTGCGGGTCTGTGGGCTTTACCTGCCAAACGGCAATCCGGCGCCGGGGCCGAAATATGATTACAAACTCTCGTGGATGCGGCGTTTGCAGACGCGGGCAGAGGCCCTGCTGAAGGATGAGGAACCCGCCCTGATGGCCGGAGACTACAACATTATTCCCCAGCCCGAGGACGCAAGAAGGCCGGAAGCGTGGGAAGATGATGCACTCTACCGGATCGAGTCGCGCCGCGCCTGGCGCAATATCGTCAATCCGGGATTTACCGAGGCTTTCCGCGCCCGAAGCCGGATGCCGGGGCAGTTCACGTTCTGGGATTATCAGGCCGGGGCCTGGAACCGGAACGACGGGATCAGGATAGATCACGTTCTGATGACCCCCCAATGCGCCGATCTGATGGTGGATTGCGGAATTGATTCCGAAATACGCGGGCGCGAAAAACCGTCCGACCATGTGCCGCTCTGGGTCGAACTGGCGGCCTGAGCCTAGCCCTCTGCGGTCACGTCATGCCGATACAGCCAGTCGAATCTGCGCAGCACAAGCGCGGGCGCGACAGCCCCCGATGCGCGCAGCGCCATGTGGGCGGCAAAGCGCGCCGGGGCGAGGCGAAGATGATAGCTGCCTGCATTTTTCGACGCCGCGTTGACCACACGGGTCACGCGCGCCTGCCGTCGTTTCTGGTAAAGGGCCAGACCCGCCGGAATATCGCCCGACCGGGCAAGACTGGCGGCCAGCACCCACGCATCCTCGATCGCCATTGATGCGCCCTGGGCAAGAAACGGCAGTGTCGGATGCGCGGCATCGCCCAGAATGGCCACGTTCCCCCGGTGCCATTTCGGGGCGATCCCGTGCCGGAACAATCCCCAGAGGTGGACCTTGCCGGCGCGCCCGATCAGGTCTCTGACCTCGGGGCAGAACGCCCGGAACGCTCTTTGCAGATTGGCCGGATCGTCGCATGAGCTCCAGCTTTCCCCGGCCCATTCCGCGCGTTCCTCGACCGCCACGATGTTCATGATTCGACCATTGCGCAGCGGATATGTCACAACGTGGCGGCCGGGGGCCATATGGACGGTTGCGATACCGGGCGGCGGGGCTTTCGACACCGGCGCAAGCGCGCGCCACGCGACCTGTCCGGTGAAGAACGGGGCCTCGTCACCATTGAGGCTTTGCCGAATGACGGAATGCAGCCCATCCGCCCCGATGACCAGATCGGGCCGAACGGTTGTCCCCTGCCCGGTGCGGATGACCGGCTTGCCCCCATCGTCGGCCCGCAGGCCCGTCACCGGATGCAGCAGGCATATGCGGACACCTTCGCGCCGTGCTGCATTGACAAGACTGTTGACAAGATCGGCGCGGTGGACAAGGCGATACGGCGTCTTGCCCGGTATGCGCGTCAGATCGAGCTTCAGAACGCTGCGACCGGCGCGATAATCCTTCAGATGCACCGCTGCGGCCTTTGTCGCGATGGTGTCGAGTTGCGCCCCCAGACCAAGCGCGTCAAGCACGACCCCGCCATTCGGGCTTATCTGAACCCCTGCCCCGACTTCGCCGATGTCGTCGGCCTGTTCCAGAACATCGACCCGCGCGCCGCGCCGCGCCAAGGCCGTCGCTGCGGTCAACCCGCCGATACCGGCGCCGACAACGGTGATTTTCAGCCCTTCAAGTTCCAACTCACGCCCCCCTCCCCCGCGCGCGTGACATGATTGCCCGGACAGATGGGGCGCTCCGGCCCGACCGGAACGCCCCGTGAACAATCTCCGGTTCGGGCTCACTCGTCGCGATAAACCTTCTCGCGCCGCTCATGGCGTTCCTGCGCCCCAAGGCTCAGGGTGGCGACCGGGCGCGCATCCAGCCGTCTCAGGGAAATCGGCTCTCCGGTCTCTGCACAATACCCGTAGTCGCCATTTTCGATTCGGCGCAGGGCCGCATCAATCTTTGCGACCAGCTTGCGCTGGCGGTCCCTGGTCCGAAGTTCCAGCGCGCGGTCCGTTTCTTCGGAAGCGCGGTCAGCGGCATCGGGAATGTTCCGGGTGTTGTCCTGAAGCCCTTCGATGGTGTCTCTGGTGTCGGCGAGGAGTTCGTTCCTCCAGATCTGCAATTTGCGCCGGAAATACTCTGTCTGGCGCTCGTTCATAAACGGCTCGTCTTCAGCCGGGTGATAGTCGTCCGGCAGGAAAAACTCTGCTTTCACACCTCTTCCCCTCAAATTACCGGATGCGCGTTGTGGTGTTGAGTGCGACATCCCGCCCCCTCTTTTATGCGGCTGCTCTAATCCAATCCCCGGTGATTGTCACTAGGCGATCTCGAAGTGTTGAAGCGAAAGATGTGGCGCTGTAGTGTCTGTTGAAGGAACCCAACCGGAACACGCGGGCAAAGCATGAAACCCACTGAAACGGACCGTTGCATCGCAACGAAATATGCGGCGATTTCGCCGGAACGTTCGCTGCCGGTGAACGCCCGGTTCAGCATTCGCAGGGCCATGCGGCTGTTGCCGGTGGTGCTGCTGGTCGCCTGTGCCGCCAACCCGGTTGCAGAGCGCACTGACCCGAAGACCGCCGGTCTTCCCGATCTGCCTCTCATGAAAACCTTTTCGACGCTGCATCCGGTGGCGCCGGGGCGGTCGAACCGGGAGCTTGCCGAGGATTTTCTGGAGTTGAGCTTTCAAATGGAAAGCGGCGCATTGCTGACGCATTTTACCAGATTCGAAGGCCCCATTACCCTGCGCGTGACCGGCCCTCAGCCCACGACCCTGCAACGCGACCTTGATCTTCTTCTCGCCCGGCTGGGACGAGAGGCCGGAATTTCCATCACACAGGTCACCGGCAATCAGCCTGCCAGCATCACGGTCGAGGTGATCACGCGGTCGCAACTCAGGCGTCTGGTGCCCCACGCCGCATGTTTCGTGGCGCCGAATGTTTCCGGCTGGCAGGAATACAAGGCTGACCGGACCCGGCGCCGTACCGATTGGCGGCACCTTGCACGGCGCGAGAAAGTGTCGGTATTTCTGCCGGGGGATGTCTCTCCCCAGGATATACGCGACTGTTTGCACGAAGAAATTTCCCAGGCGCTTGGTCCGCTGAACGATCTTTACCGCTTGCCGGACAGCATTTTCAACGATGACAATTTCCACACCGTTCTGACAGGGTTCGACATGCTGATGCTGCGGACCTATTACGCGCCGCAACTCCGCAATGGCATGACCAGAACCCAGGTATCGGTCCTGCTTCCCGCGATCCTGCGGCGGCTCAACCCGCAGGGCGAAGCGCTGCCAACCCGTTCGGCACAGCCCTCGCCCCGATCATGGCGCGCCGATATGGCGGTCGTGCTTGCGCCCGAGACCCGGCGCGCGCCACGGCAAAAGGCCATCGAGCGCGTGATCGAGCGGTCTGCCCACTGGAACGATGTCCGGGCAGGCTTTGCCCTGTCGATCAGGGGGCGCTTTTGGGCGCCGGAGAACCCCGACCGCTCCTACGCCAGTTTTCATGCGGCCTGCAGGCTGTTTTCGCTGCGTCCCGAAACGCGGCTGCACGCGGCGCACATTGCCGCCCACCTTTCGGTGTTTGCGCTTGCCGCCGGGGAACCACGGCGGGCCCTCGATCTGGTCGATGCCAGTATCGGGGCGGCCTTCCGCGCCGAAAATGCGGCGCTCCTGTCCACGCTGTTGCTGTACAGGGCAGAGGCATTGCGCGCGCTGGGCAGGGCTGGGCAGGCCGACACGGTTCGTCAGGAGGCCCTCGGCTGGGCGCGTTACGGCATCGGTTCGGATGACGATGTGCGCGCCCATGAAAGGGAAATCGCCGCGGTCGCGCGCAGATACGCCTGCAGGACGATCGGGTGCAGCGCCGGAGGGTAACACATGATTGCGATTTTCGGGGCGTTGCTGGGGGCTGTGTCCGGGGCGTTGCGCGCCAGACGCAGGGGCGGCAATCGTCTTGACATGCTGCAATACGGGGCGGTTCATGCCCTGATTTTCGCGCTCATCGGTCTGTTCGCGACGATCCTTGTCGAACGCATGATCTGATGTTGATGTTGCCGCCTTGCCCGTGTCGCAATGATGAAGATTGCGGTGCCGCCGATTGCCCGCAAGGCCATGGCCGGACAAAGGGCCGCTAGCCCCTGAATCCCGTAGCGACAACGAATTTTTCGGAACTGTCCGACCGGCTGGAGGGCGGTTTGACATTTGCCACCCTGGCGAATTTCCGTTTCAGAAGCGTCTGCAAACCGCCCTCTGCCCCGCCAGCCAGCACCTTTGCAACAAAGGCGCCGCCTTCATCCAGCGCATCAAAAGCGAAACAGGCCGCAGCCTCGCACAGCGCGATGATCCTCAGATGGTCGGTCTGCCGGTGGCCGGAAGAGGCCGCAGCCATGTCCGACATCACCACATCCGCCTTACCGCCAAGCCATTCCCCTACCTTCCGGTCGGCGTCATCCTCCATGAAGTCAAGCTGATGGAAAACCGCCCCCGCAAGCGGTTCGACCTCTTGCAGGTCGACGCCGAGAACGATGCCGGTCGCCTCGCCCTGCTTCTCTCCGGTCGCGTTGATGCGCTTGACCGCCACCTGACTCCAGCCGCCCGGAGCGCAGCCAAGATCGACAACGCGGGTGCCCGGCACGAGAAAGCCATACCTGTCGTCCAGCTCCATGATCTTGAACGCGGCGCGGCCCCGGTATCCTTCCGCTTTCGCGCGCCGCACATAGGGGTCGTTCAACTGTCGTTGCAGCCAGCGGATGGAACCGGCCTTGCGGCCCCGCGCGGTCTTGACCCTGACGAACAGTTCGCGCTGCCCGCGCCCGCTTGTCTTCTTCACCATATCAGTGTCCCGAACCGTTCAGAAATGCCCGTCTTCAAGCACGCCATCGGCGTTCATCAGCGCATATAGCAGACCCTCCCGCAGGCCGCGATCCGCAACCGACAACTCATTTGTCGGCCAGACCCGCATGAGCGCTTGCAGGATGGCGGAACCGGACATGATCAGCACCGACCTGTCGCGACCGATTCGCGGGTCGCGCCGCCGTCCTTCCGAACCGAGGTCCAGATAGCTCCGGATCACCGCATCAATCTGGTCTGTCGTCATCCTGAGGCCGTCAACCTTGTTCCGGTCATAGCGCCGAAGGCCCAGATGCGTGGCGGCGACAGTCGTGACCGTGCCCGACGTTCCGATGATCTGAAACCCTTCGCGCAAATGCTCGCCTTCATAATCGTAGGGGGTGAATTCGCGCAGATTTTCCTCAAAAAACCAGCTCATCAGGGCAAATCGCGCGGAATCGTCGCCGACATCGTTGAACTGCTCCTGCAAGGTGGTGACGCCCAGCGGGACGGATATCCAGTCCACAACGCGCGCCGCCGGAAACGGAATGCCCTCTCTGGGTGCAAAACCGGTGTGAAGCCGCATGATTGCGCGCGGGCGTTCGACCTTCGGCACCCGCGACAGGTCGATCCAGACCAGTTCCGTCGAGCCGCCGCCAATGTCAACGACCAGCAACTGCTCTGTTCGCGCGGACACCAGGGGGGCGCAACTGGCGACGGCCAGGCGCGCCTCTTCCTCCGGTTCTATGATTTCCAGCCCCAAACCGGTTTCGCGTTTGACGTGAGCGATGAAATCCCCGGCATTCATCGCCCGGCGGCAAGCCTCTGTCGCGACCAGGCGCATTCGTCTGACATTATGGTGTTGCAGTTTTTTCCGGCAGATGCGCAGCGCCTGAATCGTGCGATGGATGGATTGACGGGACAGGCAGCCCGTCGCCTCCAGCCCCGCGCCGAGTTGCACGGATTTGGAAAAACTGTCAACCACATGAAACTGATTGCCCCTTGGCTGGGCCACCAGCATTCGGCATGAATTCGTGCCCAGATCCAGAGCGGCGTACAGCCCCGCTGAATCCGGACGGTCCGGCGCAGGGGTTGCAACCACCTTCGGGAACGCGCCCACGCCTTTCGGACGCCTGGGCACCATTCCGTCGCCCTCCATTTCGAGTTGGGCGGAGCTTAGACCGCGCTCCGAAACGGATCAAGCCGGCTTTTGAGCCGGAGGAAGGAATTGTCCGGTCTCGACATTCCGCCGATCATCGGACAAGACTGGCGTGTCGGACAAGATACTGTCGGAAACCCCTGCGGGACATGCACCATGACAAGACCCCCTTCCCTCGTCCGTCGAACCCCCTGGCCCGACAGCGCCAGCCGCGCCGTCGCCACGCCGTTGCAGCCTTCGGTTGTTTATGCGTCGGAAAGCCCGGATGCGCTGGATGCGCAGTATGAGGGACGAACCGGCGGCTATACATATGCGCGCGAAGGGCATCCGAATGCCGACGTTCTGGCGCGCAAGATCGACGGGATGGAGGGGATCAGCGGCGGCATCATGACGGGTTCGGGCATGTCCGCCGTGCTGGCGGCCCTGCTTGCCGTTCTGAAAACCGGCGATCACGTCGTCGCCGCCGATCAGCTTTACGGTCGTTCGCTGCGGTTGCTGACAGAGGATCTGCCGCGCTTCGGGATAACAGCCGGTTTCGCCGATCCGACGGACTCCGCCCGGATCGCGCAGGCGGTCAGGCCGGAAACCAGGGTCATTCTGGTTGAAGCGGTTTCCAACCCCACCCTGCGCGTCGCGGACATGAAAGGGATTGCCGGAATTGCGCGTGAAAAGGGGCTGACGCTGATCGTTGACAACACGTTCACGACACCGCGCGCCTTTCGCCCCTTTGAACTGGGCGCCGACATTGTCGTTCATTCGGTGACCAAGCTGCTTGCCGGGCACTCGGATGTCACGTTGGGATACCTGGCGGCGCGCGACCCCGCCGTGAATGAGGCGGCGCGCACATTGTCGGTGACATGGGGCCTGACAGCCAGCCCGTTCGATTGCTGGCTGGCTGAAAGAGGTCTCTATTCCTTTGACCTGCGCCATGACAGGGCAGAGGCGAACGCCCGCATCCTGGCAGGGCATCTGTCGGCTTTGCCGGGGGTCACGCGGGTGCTGCATCCGTCGCGCCCCGATCACCCGGACCATGTTCGGGCGGCTGACCTGTTCGGCGAGCGTTGCGGCAACATGGTCAGCTTTGAAATCGGGGGCGGGCGCGCCGCCGCCAACCGGTTCGTCAGGGCCGCCGGGAATATCGCCTTTGCACCGACGCTTGGCGATGTGGGAACGACGCTGAGCCACCCCGTATCCTCATCGCACCGGTTCCTGAGCGCCGAGGCACAAAAGGCAATCGGGATCAATGAGGGGTTTTTCAGGGTGTCGGTCGGGATCGAGGACACAGCGCTGTTGTGCGAGGAATTCGAGGCCGCTATCCGGAATTGCAGCGCGTGAATTTCCGAATGCGCCAGAACAGTGATCGGGCCGGCCTTTGACCGACATTCAAACCGAACACGGACACGGACACGAACACGGTGATGCAGGATGAACCATTTCGGAATATCATCCGTTGTCGAGGCGATCCCGCTGGCCCTTCTTGTGATCGACCGGGACAGACGAATTGCGGAAATGAACCGCCGCGCCGTCGCGCTCTTCGGTGACAACCTGAGGGGGCGGCCCTACATGACGGTGCTGCGGCGGCCGGAGATTCTTGAAACCATCGACAGGGCAATCGAAAGCGCCTCTGCCGCAGAGGGCCGGTTTTCAACGAACGAAGCGGGGCGCGAAGCGCGTTACAAACTGTGCTGCACACCCATTGGCGCGGACGGAACCGCCGCCGGGTTCGTGGTGAGTTTCGAGGATGTCACGGAACTTTGGACCGTGGATCAGATGCGCCGCGATTTCGTTGCAAATGTCGGCCATGAACTCAGAACGCCGCTGACGGCCATGCTGGGGTTTATCGAGACATTGCGCGGCGCGGCGCGCGATGATGGTGCGGCGCGCGAAAGGTTCCTTGCAATCATGGGGCGGGAAGCCGCGCGCATGGATCGCCTGATCCAGGACCTGCTTTCGCTGTCAAGGGTGGAAAGCCAGGAACGCCAGCGCCCCGGAACCGAGACCGACCTCGGAGCGGTCGTTCAGTCGGCGGTGGATACGCTGCACACGCTGGCGACGCAGAACGGGGTGGCGCTTGAACTGGACATGCCGGATGGGGATGTGATTCTACCCGGAGACGCGGATCAGCTTCAGCAGGTATTCATCAACCTGATCGAAAACGGCATCAAATATGGCGGCAGCGGCGGGCGGGTCACGGTTGCCGTCTCGGCGACCGAAAGGGATGCGCGGCTGCGCGGGCGGGGAGTGCGCATAGATGTCATCGACAGCGGCGAAGGCATTCCCGACGAACATGTGGCGCGGCTGACCGAACGCTTCTATCGCATCGACGATCACCGCTCTCGGGAAGCCGGCGGAACCGGGCTGGGCCTGGCGATTGTCAAGCACATCATCAACCGCCACCGGGGGTATATGCGGATACAGAGCGCGACGGGAAAAGGCAGCCGGTTCAGTGTTTTTCTGCCCGCCGACCGGGGCGCGGCGCGCTCATAGGGATTTCAGCCCGGCCCGGAATCGCCGCATTTTCGCGCGATAACCTTCGGCAGAGGCCAAAAGACCCTGTATTTCAGTTGAATCCAGTGGCCGGATGACCTTTCCGGGCATCCCGACCACCAGCGATCCGTCGGGAATTTCCCTGCCTTCGGTAATCAGCGCCCCGGCCCCGATCAGGCAATCGCAACCGATCCGGGCGCCGTTCAGGACGATGGCCCCCATGCCGATCAGCGACCGGTCGCCAATCGTGCATCCGTGCAGCATGACCTTGTGACCGATCGTGCAGTTGACTCCGATGGTCAGGGGATAGCCCATATCCGTGTGCAGAACACAGTTTTCCTGAATGTTGCTGCCCTGCCCCAACGCGATCCGTTCATTGTCGCCGCGCAGGATCGCGCCAAACCAGACAGACGCCCCGTCTGCAATCGTGACCTTGCCGATCAGGCCCGCGTCCGGGGCGATCCAGCAATCCGGCGCGACATCCGGGGCAATCCCGTCCAGAGCATGGAGGGTCATTGCCTTTCCTCGAACTCTGCATGAAGTCGGCGAACATGGCCCAGCAATCCGGGCTGCTGGTTCCGGCGCAACCGCTCGGCCGCAACGATTGTCTTCAGGCGCCTTTCCGTCGTATCGAGATCATCGTTGATCAGAACATGATTATAGCTGTCCCAATGGCTGATTTCGTCCCAGCTTTTCTGCATCCGTTTTCCGATGGTCCCATCGGTGTCCTTGCCGCGCGCGATCAACCGGCGGCGCAGTTCGATGATTGACGGGGGCAGCAGAAAGATCGACATGACATGATCGCGCAATGCGGATTCCTTGATCTGTTGTGCGCCCTGCCAGTCAATGTCGAACAGCACATCGCGGCCCGCATTCACGGCGTCATTCACGGGCGCAAGCGGCGAGCCATAGAAATTGCCGAAGACATGGGCATGTTCCAGCATCTGCCCATCCGCGACCCGCGCCCTGAATTCCGGTTCGGAGATGAAATGATAATCCTCTCCGTCCACCTCGCCCTTGCGCGGTGCGCGCGTTGTCGCGGAAACCGAAAATTCTATACTCGAATCCCAGTCGCGCAGCCTTCGCGCCAGTGTCGATTTCCCTGCGCCCGACGGGGATGAGAGGATGATGAGAAGACCGCGCCGATCCGCCATGACTATTCCACGTTCTGAACCTGCTCCCGCATCTGATCCATGGCGACCTTCAGGTCAAGCCCGATCCGGGTCAGTTCGCTGAACTGCGATTTGGAGCAGAGCGTGTTGGCCTCGCGGTTGCACTCCTGCATCAGGAAATCGAGCTTGCGACCGACCGGCCTTTCTGTTGCCAGCAGGTCGCGGGCGGCGGCGATATGGGCAGAGAGGCGATCCAGTTCCTCTGTCACATCGGTTTTCACTGCGATCAGCGCAAGTTCCTGGGCAATGCGGTCCGGCGCCGCGCCGGTGCTGTTTTCCAGAACCCGCGCCAGCGCCCCTTGCAGGGCGGCGGCGGCCCTGTCCCTTCCGGCGACACCCAGTTTCCGCGCGCGCTCGATGAGCGTTTCCACAGCGCACAGTTGCCCTGTCAGAATTGCGGAAAGCGCAACGCCTTCCGTCGCCCGCATCCGGTTGAACGCCGCGATCAGCGGCATCAGATCGGTCAGGATGGCGCCGCGCAGCCTGCCCGTGTCCGGCGCGCCGGTTTCCGTCGCCGGCACCCCATGCTGCGCAAGTATCTCTGCCGCGCTGCACGGTCTGAGGCGAACACCCCGCTGGCGCGCCTGTTCCTCTACCCGCGATATGGCATCCAGCGTTTGCGACAGCGCATTGCCGTCGATCCCCGGCGCCTCGGCCGCGTCTTCGCGCACCACGCGCAGGGTCAGGGTCACGCTTCCACGCGCGATATTCTTCGCAAGGCGTCCTCTCAGCGCGGGTTCCAGACCTTCGATCCAATCGGGCGTCCGAAGGCGCAGGTCGAACCCCCTGCCGTTCACGCCGCGCAGCTCCCACGACCAGCCATAACCTTCCCCCTGTCCTTGCGCGCTGGCGTAGCCGGTCATTGATGATGTCATGGGAGATTGACCATATGTAAGGATTCCCGCCCGATCCGATCCGATCCGAACCGGACCATGCACTGTCAACGCCCCGGCAATCAACCGTGCGCAAAGCAAATTCCGCGCCGCAGGATCGTCCGGCAGAAGGGGTCAGACGGCCTTGGCCATCGCCTGTTTCCGTTTGGCTGACAATTCCTCTGCGATCAGAAAGGCCAGTTCCAGCGCCTGGCTGGCGTTCAGGCGCGGGTCGCAGGCGGTGTGATACCGGTCGGACAGATCCTCGTCCGTCACCGCGCGCACGCCGCCGGTGCATTCGGTCACATCCTTGCCTGTCATCTCGAAATGCACACCGCCGGGGATGGTTCCCTCGGCCTTGTGAATGGCAAAGAATTCCTGAACCTCGCGCAGCACGGATTCGAACGGGCGGGTCTTGTAGCCCGAGGACGACTTGATGGTGTTGCCGTGCATCGGGTCGCAGGACCAGACGACACTGGCCCCCGCCGATTGCACCGCCCTGATCAGGCGCGGCAGGTGATCGCCGACCGATCCCGCGCCAAAGCGCGCGATCAGCGTCAGACGCCCGGCCTCGTTTTCCGGGTTCAGCTTCTCCATCAGGATTTTCAGATCGTCCGCAGCGATGCCGGGGCCGCATTTCAGGCCGATCGGGTTCTGAACGCCGCGCGCGAACTCCACATGCGCGCCGTCGGGCTGGCGTGTGCGGTCGCCGATCCAGATCATGTGCCCGGACCCTGCCACCGGTTTGCCGGTGGTGGAATCGATGCGGCAGAGGGCCTCTTCGTATTCCAGCAGCAGGGCCTCGTGACTGGTGTAGAAATCCACCGTCCTGAGCGTATGCGCACGGTCGCCATCGACGCCCGCCGCCGACATGAAATCCAGCGAATCCGAAATTCTGTCGGCCATGTCACGATAGCGCGCCGCGTCCTCGTGATCGGTAAAGCCCAGTGTCCAGGCGTGGACCTGATGCACATCGGCATAGCCGCCGGTGGAAAAGGCGCGAAGCAGATTCAGGGTCGCCGCCGACTGTGTGAAAGCCTGCAACATCTTTTCGGGATCGGGGGTGCGCGCGTCGGCGGTGAATTCCAGATCGTTGATGATGTCGCCGCGGTAGCTTGGCAGCTCCCCCCCGTTCCCGACCTCGGTCGGCGCCGAACGCGGCTTGGCGAACTGCCCGGCCATGCGGCCGATCTTCACCACCGGAACCTTGGCGCCATAGGTCAGGACCATGGCCATTTGCAGCATGACCTTGAACGTGTCGCGAATATTGTCGGCGGAGAATTCAGAAAAGCTCTCGGCGCAATCGCCGCCTTGCAGGAGGAAAGCCTTTCCGCGCGATACCTTGCCAAGCGCGGCTTTCAGTTTTCGCGCTTCGCCAGCAAAGACCAGCGGCGGATATTTTGCAAGCTGCGCCTCGACAGCGTTCAGCCTTGCCTGATCCGTATAATCGGGCATCTGCACCCGTGGCTTCGTGCGCCAGTCAGACCTGTTCCAGACCCGTTTCATCGTCGTTGCTCCGCAAGCGAGTGTCGAGAACCCCCCTGATACCGGTTTCGCGGTTGATTGCCAACCTCCGAAATCCGAACGCCGCCTGTTTCATGTTCGACGAATCGGGTTAGGGCCTGTTGACATTCACTTGAGTGCGAATCGCACGGCGGCAATGTAGATCATCGCGGCGTCGCTTGTGTCGGTCTTGTCATACCGCGCACGGTACACGACGCACTTGAGTTGAGGGGGGAAAAGGGTTTGAATTGAAGATTCTCGAGCACAAGGAACTTCGTGATGTTCGCATTCCTCCTCAGCCCTCTGGTCGCCACGCTACGCCCGCATTTTGATCTGAGCAAGACACGACTGGAAACGCTTGCGGTTTTGCTCGCTGGTCTGGCAAACTGTCGGACGGTGAACCTGAGCCATCTGGCGAGCCAGTTCTCGGGGACGGCGTTACACGCGTCCAACTATCGCCGTGTGCAGCGGTTCTTCCAGCATGTCCGCCTTGATGGCGATGTGGTCGCAGTACTGATCGTGCACCTGCTCAACCTTGCGCGTCCAAAGCTTCTGGCCCTGGATCGGACCAACTGGAAACTCGGCGCGAAAGACGTGAACATTCTGGTTCTGGCCATTGTGACGCGACGGTTTCGGGTGCCGCTGATGTGGGTCTCGCTCGACCATCCGGGCAACTCTTCACCGGCGCAGCGCATCGGGCTGATGCGGCGTTATTTGCGCCTGTTCGGGGCTTGCTCCATCGACGCCTTGCTCGCCGACCGGGAGTTCATCGGTACAGAGTGGTTGGAATGTCTAGAGTCCTTCACATTTTGACTGAAGCATAGCCTGTGTTTTCGAGGTAGTTTTGGCATTCCTGTTGTGTGATTGATCCGACGAGGCGTCCAACGTATCGCCAGGCCTCTTCACTGGTTCGTTTCCGAGCCATCCGCATCCAGTGTTTGATCTTGGCGAATGTCTGCTCGATCGGGTTCAGGTCTGGCGAGTATGGTGGCAGGAACCACACCCGCGCGCCTGCCGCCTTGATGGCATCGCGCACGGCTTTCGATTTATGGCAGCCGAGGTTGTCCATGATGACGATATCGCCGGGCTTCAGTGCAGGGACAAGCAGTTGATCGATATAGGCACGGAAGGACTGCCCGTTGATCGGGCCGTCAAAGACACAGGGCGCCGTCAATTGATCGCAGCGCAAGGCAGAAATGAACGTCATGGTGTTCCAGTGGCCATGGGGCGCAAAGCCGTGCAGGCGTTTGCCTTTTGGTCCCCAGCCGCGCAGCGGAGCCATGTTGGTCTTGATCCAGGTTTCATCAATGAAGACCAGCTTGCGCGGATCGAGTTGACGCATGACCCCCTTCCAGCGCTTTCGCCGGCGGGCCACATCGGCTCGGGCCCGCTCAAGGGCGAGCAGTGTTTTTTTTTGAAGCTCAGCCCCTCGCGGCGCATGAAGTGCCAGACCGCATTGTGGGACACCTTGACGCCCCGCTTCGCCAGCATGTCTTTCAGACCATGCAGCGTCAGGTGCGGCGTGCGGTTGATCTGCTCCAGGATAAAATCACGGTGGGGTTCAAGGATAATCCTGCGGTGGCCACCCATCTTGCCAGGCGCCACGCTGCCAGTCTCGCGATATCGCTGGCGCCACTTGATCACCGAAGAAACAGCCACCGAGAAACGGGCAGCCACAACACGTGCCGTCTCGCCGGAAACAACAGCTGCTACTGCACGCTCCCGAAGATCATTCGAATAGGGTTTTACCATGCATGCCGGCCTCCAGTCCCGGCACGCAGTTTGAATCACAATTCAACGAAAAACGGAATCCCGAGATTCAAACAAATGATGAACCGCTCTAAATGAAAACAACATCCCGTTCGTTGTTCGGTTGCGTGAGAACATGCATCTGTGCACCGAAGATGGACGCCTGCATCAGTTCCGCACGCTCCTGCGGAAGTCTCGTCAAGGTGCCTGGACAGGCTGGCTCAGCACCATGGCGAGGAAACCGGACAACCGGCTGCGGTTCGCGGCAAAGCGTATCAAGGGGGGCGAAGCGCTCATCGTCGCCACGAACATCGACGCCACCCGACGGGCGCTCAATCTCTATCGCAAGCGATCGGGCATCGAGTGCCTCTTCGCCGACGCCAAGACCCGCGGCTTCAACAGTGAGGACACTCACATCACCAATCCTGCCAAACTCGCAACCCTCCTCGCCGTCATTGCCCTCACCGTGACATGGGCTTATCGCTGGGCGACCCGGGTCATGGGCCGAACGGCGATCCGCCGCAAAAGCCACAACCGACGTACAAAATCATGGTTCCGAACCGGGCTCGACGCTCTACGCAGATGGATCATCCACAACCCGGAAAACGCGCTATTGGCATGGCGACAAACATGCCCGAAGAGACCAATCAAACAACTTGCTCTTCGATGAGTCGTGTACCGTGGCGCCAGTGTGATCTTCGCCTCCAGCGCCTTGCGATCACGGGCGATTTCCAGGGCGAGGCGTTCGACCTCCTGGCCGGGAAGATCGCGGGCGGCGTCGGCGCGGCCCAGCAGGTGCGAGATCGCGGCCTGGAGCGGCAGGCGATGCACCGGGTTGGTCGCCTCGACGCGCTCGGTGACGGCGCAGGCCAGCTCAAGCGCCGGGCCTGCGTATTCCGGCACGACCCGCAATGCCCCGGCGCGACCGCCGCCGCCCTGATCCCCGGAAGTGCGGCCCTCGCCGCCAGCCGCGCGCTTCAGCGTCTCCGCGATCCGCGCCCGCATGACCGGCGTCAGCGCGGGCAGCGTGTCCGGCAGTGTCAGTGCCGGATCCTGCAAGGCCGCGATCTCGTCCAGGGTAAAGTTCTTCCGGACCTTCTCAAGCGTATCGTCGGTGATCCGTCCGAGCACCAGCCCCTTGACGAGATCGGCCCGCGCCTGCGTGGGCGCCGTGGCTGGTAGAAGGCTATCGCTCTCACTTCGGCAGATCGGCCCGCGCCTGCGTGGGCGCCGTGTCTTTCCCTTCGCTCTTCCGTTCCATTGCAATCTTCTCCTTGCGGTTTGCCGCCAGCACATCGAATTCCACCGCCACCGTCGCGCGCGCCTCCGGCGCAACCGCAGGCAGCGAGGACGGCCATTCCGCCTCCGGCGAGGCCAGCGCGAATATCTCCACATGGGTGAAGCAGGTCATGAAACCCGCAAGCTCCGCGTCCGTCCGCTCCTTCACCCGGCCGCCCGTCACCCGGTCGATGAACGCGGCGCGCTCCCGGCGCAGCCTGTCCACCGGCATCGGCGGGCCTTCGGCCAATGCCGTCGCGACCGCGTCCTTCACGATCTTCGCCAACCCGGCATGGGGCGGGCGCTCCACATACGCCTTCGCCAGGGCCTTGAGCGTGCGCGGCGCGGCCTCCGGCAGTTCCGCCTCCGTCATTGCCAGCACCCTTGCGATGTACCCCGGCAGATCGGCGCCATCGTGGACCGCATCGGTCATGTCCACCCGGGCGCTGATCGCCTGCGCCAGTTGCAGCCCCATGCCACCGAAATCCACCGGCCCGGCGCGCGCAGGCGCCCTGTGCGCATCCGGCGCGCCTGTCGAGAGCGCGGGTACTGGCGCGGGCGCGGGCATCTCCAATGGCAGTTCCCCCTGCACGGCCTCCGGCGCAGGCGCTCCCGACAGCACCCGGTCGAGCGCCCGCGCGACAATCAGATCCTCGCCCGCCAGACCCCCGAGAGCCGTCACCCGCGCCGCCAGTTGCTCTGCTGTCCCGCCCTGCCGGCCCCATGGCCCCCGGTCCGCCCGTTCCAGCAAGCTCCCGAGCCGGGGCCGAAGATCAAGGCCGTGGACCGGATCGCCCGCCCCGATTGCCTCCTTGATCCGCTCCGCCAGATCGCCTGCCATGGCGTCATGATCCGGCGTCCCGACGACAGCTTTGACCACCGGGGCCTGCGCCTGCGCAGGACGCGCCTCCCCGGCGGGCGGGGTCAGGATTTCCGCCCGCGCCTGCCGGCAGGCGTCGGCGCGGCGCACCGCCCTATGAGCGCCAAGCCCGGTCATGGTCGCCAGCACATCCCGGATCAGCGCCTCTTCCGAACGGTCGAACCGACGCAGCACATCCACGACACCCAGTCGCCGCCGCCGCCGCGGTGGAAGGGACCGCGACCGCGCCGCCGGACGCTTCCACGCCGGTTGCGGCCGCGCCGCCGGGTCCGGCCAGTCCGGCGCCGGAGCCTGCGCGATCCGCGCCGGCGCCAGTTCGTCCATGCGCCCCGTCCGCCGGGCCCGCTCCGCCCGCTTGCCATAGAGCCGAAGCCCCCGCTCGAACAGCGCCGCCACCCGCTCCTCGCCAAGCGCCCGCGCCGTCAGCGCGCCGCGCGCCAGAATGCGCGCCGCCGTCAGAAGCCGTCCCTCGCCGTCCACCCCGGCCTCGCCGCGCGCCAGTGCATCGGCCTCCCGTGTCAGGCCCCTCGGCGCCTGCCGCAGAAGCGCCCGCCAGGCCGCCGGATCGGACAGGGCGCGCACATGACGCTCCACCGCCAGCCGGTCGCCGCCTTCAGGGGCGTGGCCGTCGTGCAGGATCGCCGCTCCGATCACCTCGGCCAGAACCTCGCCCTCCACGCCGCGCGGTAACGGCGACCGCCCCCCGGCCCGCTCGATCCCCGCCAGCGCCGCCAGACGCCCGATCGCCGCCTCGATGCCCGTCTCCTCTTCCGCCGCAAGCTCCACCGAGCCCCCCCGCAGCGCCTCCCGCGCACCGAGCGCAATCCCGAAACCGTAATCCAGCACGCTCCGCGCGCCCGCATCACGGCGCACGATGCGCTCCAGAACCTCGCCCGTCCGCGCGTCCGATGACGGCGCCACGATCCGCAGCGCCTCCCGGTGCAGACCGATCCCGGCGGCCAGAACCTGACGGGTCATCCCCGGCGACGCCAGAAGATGCACGCTGTCATGCGACCGCCCCATCGCCCCGTGGATCGTCGAGGCGAACGCGAACCGCCACTCGGGAACCGCCACGCCCGGACCGAACGCCGCCTCCCGCGTGCCCTCGCGACCGGTGATCCGCAGGATCATCCCGCCGCACCGCCCGCGCCCCAGCACCTCCGCAACCTCGCCCGCACGCACCCGGCATTCCGGGCGCAGCCGGGGCGCGGACGCCTCGATGCCCTTCGCCGCCCGCCCCTGCCACGGCGTCGAGGCCACAAACCGGATCCGGTCGCCGGGCCGCAGACCCGCAAGCGCGCCTTCCGTCTCCACCGCGAACGCCGCCCGCCCGGGGCGCGCCGCATCCAGCCGCGACCGGATCGCCGCCGTCACCGCATCGGCCTCCGCACGCGACCAGGTCAGCGCCACCCTGTCGGCGCCGCCGTCCGCCATCCAGCCCGACGCCACAACGTCCGCCGCACGCCGCGCGTCACCGCCCGCAACGACCACACCTTCATCAACAAGAACGGCCACGGCCTGTTCCCCCCGCTGCCCGCCCGCCACAATGTCGCGCAGCAGCGCCGCGCGCCCCGGCGCCCGCGCATGATCCGCCCCCAGACGCGCCGCGCCCAGACGCATCTCCAGCGCTCCGAACACCGGACCGGCCTCGAGCGGAACCTGTGTATCCCCGCCCGTCAACGCCACCAGCTTCGCCCCGCTCGCATCTATCCGGGCCAGCAGATCGGTCGCCTCCCGGCCCCCGAGCCGCCCGGCGTCGTCCAGCACCACAACCGTCGCCGGATCAAGCTGCATCCGCCCCGCCTCCAGCGCCGCCGTGAAACCCCGAAGCGTCAGCATCCCCGCCGCCCCCTCCGCCGCAAGCGCGTCCAGGCCCGCCCCGGTCGGTGCGAGCGTGATAACCTGCCACCCCGCGCGCTCATGCAACGACGACGCCTGCGCCGCGACCCGGGTCTTGCCGCTGCCCGCATCCCCGCGGATCAGACGCAAGCGACCGGGGGCCAGCGCGTGATCGAGCGCCCCGCGCTGCGATGCGTCCAGAGATTGCTCCAGAGCCTCCTCGAGCCGCCGGTCACGCCGCGCCAGACCCGACAGCGTCACGGTCGGCGCCCCCGCAGGCGCTCCCGACAGCCCCAGACGCGCCCCGCAGTCCACCGCCTCGAGTTCCGCCCGGATCTGCGCTCCCGTGCTGTAGACCCGACCGTCACCGCCAACCCCCGCCTCCGACAGCGCCACCAGATCCGGATGCGACATCGCCCCCCGGAACAGCCGCAGGAAGGTCTCCGGTTCAGCCACCACCTGCGCCAGACGCCCCGCCACGTCCCCGGCACGGATCACCGAACAACGCGCCATCAGATCGTCAATCACGCGGCGCGGATCAAGCGCATGGCCGCGCGGGTCGTCCCGCAGGATCGCAGCGCCAGGGCTGTATTCCGCAGCCAGAAGACCGACGACACGCTCCGCCGTCGCCATCAGGTCCGCATCCCCCGAAAACCCGACCGGCCGGGCCGTGGACCCACGCGATCGCCAGTCCTCGCGCGCCCCCGGCACGACAGTGTCCGCACCAGGCGCCATGCCCGGCGACCAACCCGCAGGACCGTCCGGAAGATCGACCGAGAGATGCCCCGGCGCCTGCGCAAGGTTCACAAGATCGGCGGCGCCGCCGAGATGACCGGCACGACCGAACACCGTCACATTCTCACGGTGACGCGACAGCGCCACATAGACCCCATGACGGTGCATCAGCCGGTGCGGCAGCACGAACGCATCATCCACCGTCATCCCCTGGCTCTTGTGGATCGTCGTCGCATAGCCGTAATCAATATCCCGGAAGCTCTCCATATCGATCGTGACAGGCCGGGCGCCGCCCGGGCGGCCCTCTCCCCCGTCAAAACGGACTTCGATCCGACGCCTGTGCACCGCCGTCACCGTCCCGAAGCTCGACCGCGCCAGACCCGACGCCGGGTGCGACCGCGTCAGCATGATCCGGTCACCGACGCCGAGGGCGAGCGGAACCCGGACCCGCTTCACCACACCGCCCGACCGCTCGATCCGCTCGATCTCGCCGTAGCGCTGCACCCCGTCACGCTCCACCATGCCGCACGCCAGAGCCTGCGAACGGATCGCGCTGTTGAGCGCGTGAACATCGTGGTTGGTGTACGCCAGCGCAATCCGGCGGCGGCCGGGATCCCGGTCCGCGCAATACGCCTGCGCCAGCGCCGTGAACGGATCCGCCAGAACCTCCGGCTCAAGACGCACCGCGCCCTTCTGCGCATAATACCCGATCGCCGCGGCAATCCCCGCGCCGCCCCGCGCCAGCGCCTCCGTCGCCTGCCCGTCCATCATGTTCCGCTGCCGGATCACCGTGTCGATCACGTGGCTCATCCCTGCGGCCTGCTCCGCCAGCGCCCACCCCGACAGGTCCGAGACCGGCTGCAACTGCTCCGGATCCCCCACCGCGATCAGCTTGCCCCCCATCGCCGCAACCTGCGCCTGGAGCCGCGACCATTGTCCGGCCCCGACCATCCCGGCCTCGTCCATGATGAACACGAACCGCCCCGCAGGCGGCAGTTCCCCCCGCGCCCAACGCGCCTCCCACGCCGCCAGCGTGGCGATCCCGGCGCCGTCGAGCGCACTCAGTTCCGCAGTCGCCCGGCCCGAAGGCGCACCGGCCAGCACCGTCACGCCGCGGTCACGCCACACCCGCGTCACCTCCTTGAGCGTATGCGTCTTGCCGGTCCCCGCATGGCCCGTCACCAGCGTCAGCCGCGCCGCCCCCAGCATCGCTTCCGCCGCCAGACCCTGCGTCGCGTTCAGAACATGGACATCCGCCGCACGGACCACAGCCTGCGCCGCCGGGGCGAACGTCCCCGCCGCCAGCGCCTGCGCATCCTGCGCACAGCGCCGCATCAGCCCGGCACGCGCAACCGTCACATATTGCGGCGCTCCGTCCGGCGCACGCTCCCCGAGCATCACCAGTTCGTCCGAGGCCATGACACGGTCGCCCATCCCGCGCAGATCGCCTTCCGACAACGCCCCGCCGAGACGCGCACGCAGCCCATGCCGGATATCCGCTTGCGTGAACACCGGCCTGTCGGTCTGCACCACCGCGAGGATCTGGTCCGGATGATCCCGCAGGAACGCCGCATTCGCAGCCCGCACCGCCGCGTCGCGACGGCCGATGCGCGGCGCCGCCGTCAGGTCCGTGCCGGGCATCCCGGGCCCGCCATCCCCGAAGGCCGCCGCCAGACCCGGATCGGCGAACGCCGGCGCGGCGGCCGCCCGCGACGCCGCCTCCGCAGCACGCGACGCATCAAAACCATGGTCGAGACCGCTCCGCGCACGCCGCTCCCGTCCCACGATGATCCCGAGCGCCTTCGAACACCGCTCCGACGCCACCGGCAACACGAGACGCAGCGCCGAGCGCGCCGCCAGCGCCCCGGCCGTCAGAACCTCCCGGTCCATGCCCGGAGCGACAAGCAGATGAACGCTCTCGTGCCGCAGCCCGGCCTCCCCCGCGATGGTTCCGGCAAATGCGAAGCGCCAGTTCGGCAGCGGGCCTTCCGGCGCAACCGCGATCTCCCGCACACCGTCCGGGCCGCGCACCCGCAACTCCAGACATCCATCCCCGCCCCGCCCGAGCACCGCCGCCATCTCACCCCGACGGACCGGCGAACGCGGCAGGCCCGCTGCCGTCCGGCTTGCCGCCGCACCGCCTGTTGCCATCGATCCGTAAGCCCCGCCCGCGACAAACCGGATGCGGTCCCCGGGTTTGAGCCCGGCAAGCGGGCCGTAAAGCGCCGGCGCGAACGCGGCGCGCCTGCGATCGGTGGCATCGAGCCGCGCCCGGATCGCCGCCGTCACCGCCTCGACCTGCGCACGCGACCAGGCGAGCGCAATCCGGTCCCCGCTTCGGTCCGCCACGTAATCCCGCGCCAGCCGGGCAAGCGCCGCTTCCATGCCGCCTTCCGCACGCACCAGCCCCGATGCCTTGAGCGCTTCGAGCGCCGAGACGGCATCCCGCACGCCCGCGCGCAGGCCCCGCGCCATATCCGCAAGCGCCCCGTCCTGGCCATGCACGCCCGTCAGCGCCGCAGCGCCCAGACGGTCGCCAAGCGCCCGGAACACCGGTCCCGCATCCGTCGGACGACGCCCGGGATTGACGAAGGCCACAAGCCGCGACCCGGTCGCCTCGATCCGCGCAAGAAACACATCCGCACGCCCGATCCCCAGCGAATGCGCATCGTCCAGAATCACCACCCGCTCCGGCGCGCCGGGCCGGGCCGCCTCAACCGGGTTCGCAAGAAACGCCCCCAGCGTCACCGCCGACGCGCTTTCCGAGGCAAGCGCCGCACGCCCCGCCTCCGTGGGGCTGACCACAACCACGGCCCGCCCGGCACGGGCAAGCGCCGCTGCCGCTGCCGCAGCCACCCGCGTCTTGCCGCTGCCTGTCCCGCCACGCACGATCCGCACGCCCCCCGGCGCCAGCGCGTGATCCAGCGCCGCGCGCTGCTCCCGCGTCAGTTCCGACGCCATATCCGACGCAACCGCCGGGCCGGAGGGGCCGGAGGCGCTGCTGTCCGCTCCAGGCGTTTCGGGCGCTCCCGGCGTTTCGGACGTTTCGGGCGTTCCCGGCGCGCGCGCCGCAAGGCGCATCCCCCGGTCCACCGCCGCAAGCTCCGCCCGCAACTGGCGGCCCGTCGTATAGACCCACGGCTCCGACGCGGGCGCCGACCCGCCCGCGGGCGCCGACCCGGACGCGGGCACCGGGCCGCCCGTCGGCAGCGCAACAAGATCGGGATGCGACATCGCTTCCCGGAACAGCCGCAGGAACGTCTCGGGATCGGAGACCGGCATCGACAGCAGACCGGCGATCTCGTCGGCACAAAACACCGACTGACGCGCCACCAGAGCCTCGACCGCCCGACAGGGATCAGGCGCGTCGTCACGAGGATCGGCCACATCCCCCTTCAGAGCCCCATCGCTGTCCGTATGGTCCGCCGCAAGCAACCCGCCAACACGCCCCGCAACCGCCATGAGATGACGGTCCCCCGCGAAGCTGCGCGCCGGCACAGGCGACACCGGACCGGTCCAGTCCACACGCGCGCGAACCGTGTCCGCCGCCGGACAGGGCGTCAGGGCGCCATTCGCCCGCCCATCCGGCGGCGCGGCGAGCCGTCCGTCCGTCCGCAGCGCCATGTTGCACAGGGACCGCACGCTTTCCAGATGCTTCGCCCGTCCGAACACCGTCACACTGTCCCGATGCCGCGACAGCGCCACATAGACCCCGTGCCGATCCAGCAGCCGGTGCGGCAGCACGAACGCATCGTCCACCGTCATCCCCTGGCTCTTGTGGATCGTCGTCGCATAGCCGTAATCGAAATACGGAAAGCCGCCAGGGTCGATCTCCACCGACGCCGCCGCGCCATCCATCAGAACCCCGATCCGGGCCTCCCCGGCAGCCGTCACCGTGCCGAACGCCGAGCGCGCCAGGCCCAGCTCCCGGTGCGCCCGCGTCAGAACGATCCGGTCGCCCGAACCGATGTCCAGTTGCACCGTCTCGCGCCGCGAATGCTCTTCTTCCCGGATAATGCGCTCGATCCCGTAGCGCCGCGCACCACCCCGCGCCACCACGCACCGCGCCAGAGCCTCGGACCGGATCGCATGGTTGAGCGCATGAACATCCCTGCGCGTACACGCCAGCGCGATCCGGCTGCGGTCCCGCACCGCACCACCGGCGAAATACGCCTGCGCAACCGCCGTGAGCGGATCGGCCAGAACATCCGCCTCAAGACGCACCGCGCCCTTCTGCGCATAATGACGGATACCCGCCGCAATCCCCGCGCCGCCCCGCGCCAGCGCCTCCGTCGCACGCCGATCACCCGCGTCCCGCTGCCGGACAATCCGGTCCATGACCACAACCTCTCCCAACCGCGCCTCCGCAACCGCCCACCCCGACAGGTCCGAGACCGGCTGCAATTGCTCCGGATCGCCAATCGCAATCAGCTTGCCACCCATCGCCGCAATCTGCGACTGGAGCCGCGACCACTGGGCAAGACCCACCATTCCCGCCTCGTCCATGATGAACACGAACTCCCCCGCAGGCGGACGGTCGCCACGGCTCCAACGCGCCTCCCACGCCGACAGCGTCGCCGCATCAAGCCCGGCGATCCCGGCAAGCTCCTGCGTCGCCTTGCCAGAGGGCGCGCCGCCCAGAACCTCGATCCCGCGCGAACGCCAGACCCGCGCGACCTCGCCCAGCGTATGTGTCTTGCCCGTCCCCGCATGGCCCTTCACAAGCGTCAGACGCGCCGACGACAGCATCGCTTCCGCAGCACGGCGCTGACCGGGATTGAGAGCCGGCGACACGAGCCGGCCCACACCCCGCGCCGACGCGATCGCTGCCCGCACCGCTGCGGCCCCCGCCCGCATGAGCGTGTCGTTCAGATCACGCTTGCTCCCCACAGGCTCCGGCGCAACCGCAATCCGGATGGCGCATCCGGCGGCCACATGATGCGCAACTGCCGCACGGAACGCACGACCCGCAGGGCTGTCGGGCGCATCCCGGTCCGGCGCGAATATCACCTCACGGCCCGAAGGAACCGGCGCGCTCTTCCACCCCGAAACACCGAACACCGCCCAGGTCTCGCACCCCGTCGCCTGCCGGATCGACAGCGCGCTTTCAGGACCTTCCGCAATCACCAGAGGCCCGGGCGCGGGCTGCGGCCCGGACGCGGACTGCGGCCCGGACGCGGACTGCGGCCCGGACGCGGGTTGCGGCCCGGACGCGGGTTGCGGCCCGGACCCGCCTCCAACGCGCCCCGGAAACCGCGCCGGATGGCCGCCGATCATCCCGAAGGCCGGCTTGCGAACATCAACATCCGCACCCGATCCATCAGGCCCCACAAGTATGCGCTGACCGCCGGTGATCGTCCCCGCATCGTCCACAGCCCACACCACAAGCGCCCCGTGCTCCGGGCCGTGAACCCGATGACCCGCAACCGCCGGAAGCCAGGCCAGACCCGCAGCCGGAAGCTCCGTGATCCCCCGCGATGCGAGATACGAAGCCGCAGGACTGTCCGCCACAGGACCCGCAAGAGCCTCAAAGCCCTGAACCAGCGCCGCCTTGCGCGACGCTTCCCGACGCTCTTCGGCATCAGCCGCTTTCTCCCGCAATGCCTGCCGCATTGCCACCGACGCCATGTCAGGCGCGACGCCATCCATGGCAAGACCCGCGAACCGCGACGCCTCTTCCAGCACCCGCGGAAAGTCGGACCGCGCAGAGCCCAGCCCGCACAACGTCACCGCAATCAGATCGAGAAGATCGCCCCCCGTGCCCGCCGTGTGATCCATCCACAAACCACGGCGCGGACCCCGCATCTGCATCGCAAGCGCCTCGTTCTCCTTCGCACGCCATTCCGATGCACCCGGCCTCAAAGGCTCCCCGAACGCCGCACGGAACAGAGCCTCCGCATGACCTCTCAGCGCCTCCCGCACCGCTTTGGCCGAAGGTCCGCGCGGCGCCGAAGACGCACGACCGGACGCGCCGACCGCGCCGACCGCAGCTGCGGAAACGCGACGCCGGGCGCCTGACCGCGCAGCAGCCGCATCGGTCCCGGCCCCATCGGCCCCGGCCCCTTCCTCGTGGACAGTGATCAGGATCGGACCGCTCCCGCTCTCGAACGCATCACCGCGCACATCCGCCCCCGCGCCCGCCTCAAGCAGGCTCTCCGAAAGAAGCCGGGCGTCGAGAACAAGCTGCTGCGCCTGACGCGCCCGGCCGCTGGTCATGTGGAACTGCTCACCCTGCGCGCCCCGCGCCACAAGGGGCAGAAGCTCCGGCGAACCCATCACACTGTCGCCAAGCGCCGTGATCGCCGCCGCATCAACCGCATCCGACAGACGATCATGCAGCGCCTGGCGAATGTCAGCTTCCGTGAACACCGCCTGACGCGCCTGCAAGATCACGAGAATCTGATCAGGATGCGCTCGAAGAAATTCCTGGTTGCGACGCCGAACCTGTTGCACACGCGCCGCCTCACGCGCAATCTCGCCCGTCCGCTCCGCATGGGCCGCAACATGCGGATCATGGCTCTCCGGCTCAAGCTCAAGCCCCTGCTCCCGGTAGGACCGGTGATCTATCCGCGCCGCAAAACCCGCCCGCTCAAGCGCAAGATTGGCGTGACGCGCCCACTCCGGACGCCACTCACCAAGCAGCGACTTCGCGTTCCACGAACGCTCCTTCCGACCCCAGCCATCAGGCTCCAGAGCCCGAAGCGTCAGCATCACATGCACATGCGGATTGCCGTCACCCTTGTCATGAAGAACCCAGTCCGCAACCATCCCGCGATCCGTGTACGCAGCCTTCACATAGCCCTGCATCAGCGCGACCTGCGCGGCACGCGACAACTCCGCAGGCAGCCCGATGATAACCGTGCGCGCAAACTGCGCCTTCCACGGAAACTTGTTCAGACGCTGTTCCGTTGACTCGACATTGCGCCACAGCGCTTCCGAAACCCGCGCCCAGGCCGCACGCGCAGCTTCTTCATCAGACAGTTCCAGGCCCGACGCCGGCGCCTCCGCACGAACCGCCGCAAGCGCCGTCAGGAACGCCGCATCGCCGAAGGCCGAACGCATCCTGTCCGACGCGCCTTCGGGAAGCGCAATCTCCGACCACGCAAGCTCGCTCTGCTTGGCGCTGTAATCACGGCTCCGCTCCGACCCGAAAATCGACATCTGCGTTCCATGCCGATACGCCGCAGCAGCCACGGCGCTGGCGCCGAAACTGTTCGAGATAACCGAAACGCTGTGATGTGGAATCGCCATTTGCCGTCAGGGTACAGGCAACGAAAAACCATGATAATGGTTTTTTGTATAATCGTGCCCTACATGATTTTCGCATTCTGCCCAAATCTGCGGATGGATGCCTTCTGCATCCGGTCGGTGCTTCGCAGCCGTTTTCACCAGTTCCTGAAACGTGCCGTTGCGGGGGGCCGGGGGCGCGGACAAGGTCGCCGGACCCGTGGGGCCTGCGGCCCCGGAATGCAGGGAAATCAGGGCGTTGACCGCACAACAGGAGCACAACCGGAGCACAACCGGGGCAGAGCCGAAGACCCCGGCGCGGGGACAGGCCGGGAAAAACCCTGCGGATCGAAGACCGGGGGGCCGATCCGGGGCGCAAACCCGAAACCGCAGAAAGCAGAAAACGCAAGGACCGGAACCGCGAACGCCGGAAAGGCCGCTTCGGATGCCCGAAAACACCCCGGCGGGAGGCAGGGGAACGGCCCCGAACATGGCAGGATCGGAGAAATCGGCAGAATTGGCCGGGTTGCATGAAACAACCGCTTGCAGAGGAATTTCAGGATTGGCGAAACAGCCGGAACATGGCAGGATCGGACCGGCAACAGAGAACAGGAGCCACACCCATGTCAGCCGCCCGCCCGCAATCGAAACCATCGCGTGCGATCAGCGAAGGACATCTGCCGATGATGCAGAGGCTGATCGCCCGCATCAGCAGCAACGATCTCCACTGGCTCAACACCATGGACACACAGGAACTGCGCGCCATGCTTCGCCTCATCGCAACAGCAAAGCGGAAGCGCCTCGATGTCGCGACGCTCCTCGAAGAACACAACCGGCATTGCACCGGGCCTGGACGGCTCTGAACACCACACAAAAAAACGCCGCCCCGAAGGACGGCGTTGATGTTGCCTCTGGCCGGAACCCGCCTAGTTGGCGATCCCGAACAGCGGAATAATCCGGTCCAGAACGAACAGAACCGTCACAAGACCACCAAGCGTGTAGATCGCACGATTGGTCGATTGCGCAATCTCCGTCCTGACCTCGGCAATGTCTTCTTTGGTCGCCAGCGCTTCCATCCTGGTCTCAAGCGTCTTGATGTCCGCCTTGGTCGCCAGATCGGAAATGTCGATGCTGCCGATGGCGCCGCCGATGACGCGGGCCGTTTTCCTCGGATCGCCCTTTGCCGCTTCGAGGTCTTCCGCCAGTTGCAGCGTATCTATCCTGAGTGCGTGTGCCATCTCGTGTCCTTTCTCTCATCATAGGCGCATTCGCGCCCCTGTTCCAGTGCCGTTCGCCGGAACGGTCGGGGCGGCTCATGGCCGCCCCTGTCGTCACCCCCTTTCCTACCCGGCCTCTTCGCCGTCGTCTTTGGGCTTCGGCTGGAAAGCGATCATCTCCGTGGCGCCCACGGGGAAGTCCAGCCGGATCGTGTAGTAGACCTCGCCGGTGTCCCGCTTGTGGTTCTCGAACAGCGCGCCCACCCGGCGATAGGCGGTGCGGGGATCGCCGCCGTTGCGGTCCTTGATCTCGACGGGGATGGTGATTGTGAAGTGTGCCATTGCAATTCTCCTCTGTGATGGCGTTTTCGACAGAGCGGCAACGGTCCGATCCGGGCACGCGGGTCCAGCCGAATTTTGCCTCGCGAGGAATGGGCTGCTTGCAGCCCAGGGGAAAATTCTGCTGGAAGGGGCATGGCCCCGGCCCGCGGGACCGGATCGGACAGGCAGACGATCCGAAAACGACGGCACAGAGGAGAACACGGCCCGGCCACACGCGCCCCATCCCCTGCGGGATCGTCCGGGACCGCAACGGTGTTCCATCCCGGACGATCAGATAGACCCTCGCCGCTCTGGCCTGTTCATGGCAAGATCGATCTTGCGTGAGATTCGGGACGGAGGCAAGACATGCTGATTTCTTTGCACAAGCAGGCGACGACGACGCCGAAGATCCGGGCCGCAATCCAGGCGAGCAAAGACCCCGCGTGGATCGTGGCCGAGCGCTATGGCATCTCGGAGCAGACCGTTTGGAAGTGGCGCAAGCGCGATACCGTCCACGACCGGAGCCACACGGCGCACAGGTTGCAGACCACGCTGACACCGGCGCAGGAGGCCGTGGCGGTCTCGCTGAGACAGAGTCTGCTGCTGCCGCTCGACGACCTGCTCGCCGTGGTCCGCGAGTTTCTCAACCCGAACGTCTCGCGCTCCGGGCTGGATCGATGCCTGCGCCGATGCCTGCGCCGTCATGGGCTCGGCTCCCTCCGTGACCTGAAGCCGAAGGTGGCGAAGCCCGCGCACAAGCCTTTCAAGGCATACGAGCCCGGCGACATCCACATCGACGTGAAATACCTGCCGCAGATGGCCGATGAGGAGAAGCGCCGGTATCTGTTCGTCGCGATCGACCGCGCCACCCGCCGGGTCTTCGTGCGCATCCATCCAGTGAAGACTGCCGCCAACGCCCGCCGGTTCCTGCGCGATCTGGAGCGCGCCGCCCCGATGCGGATCACCCGCGTGCTGACGGACAATGGCAAGGAGTTCACCGACAGGCTCTTCGGCCTTCGCCGCCGCGCCGCGACCGGCAATCATGAGTTCGACCGCCTCTGCACCGGGTTCGGGATCGAGCATCGCCTGGCCCCACCGATGCGGCCGCAGACCAACGGCATGGTCGAGCGTTTCAACGGTCGGATCGAGGACGTGCTCCAGAGCCACCGTTTCCGCAGCGGCGAGGACCTCGAACAGACGCTTCTCCGCTACGTCCGCCTCTACAACGGCCAGTTGCCGCAATCCGTTCTGAAAGGCCGCACGCCAATTGATGCGCTCAAGGACTGGCATCAAGAAAAGCCCGAACTCTTCAGAAAGAAGCCGTACAATCACACGGGATGTGACACTCTTTCGGTCTCTGCCGACCAAGCGTAACGCGATCCGACCGCCGCCGCTGCCCGGTATATGTGAGGTGCCGGGCAGCGGCTCCCTTATCGCAAAGAAGCCACGTAATGTCATAAGCACGGTACACGACTCATCGAAGAGCAAGTTGTTTGATTGGTCTCTTCGGGCATGTTTGTCGCCATGCCAATAGCGCGTTTTCCGGGTTGTGGATGATCCATCTGCGTAGAGCGTCGAGCCCGGTTCGGAACCATGATTTTGTACGTCGGTTGTGGCTTTTGCGGCGGACCGCCGTTCGGCCCATGACCCGGGTCGCCCAGCGATAAGCCCATGTCACGGTGAGGGCAATGACGGCGAGGAGGGTTGCGAGTTTGGCAGGATTGGTGATGTGAGTGTCCTCACTGTTGAAGCCGCGGGTCTTGGCGTCGGCGAAGGGGCACTCGATGCCCGATCGCTTGCGATAGAGATTGAGCGCCCGTCGGGTGGCGTCGATGTTCGTGGCGACGATGAGCGCTTCGCCCCCCTTGATACGCTTTGCCGCGAACCGCAGCCGGTTGTCCGGTTCCCTCGCCATGGTGCTGAGCCAGCCTGTCCAGGCACCTTGACGAGACTTCCGCAGGAGCGTGCGGAACTGATGCAGGCGTCCATCTTCGGTGCACAGATGCATGTTCTCACGCAACCGAACAACGAACGGGATGTTGTTTTCATTTAGACATTCCAACCACTCTGTACCGATGAACTCCCGGTCGGCGAGCAAGGCGTCGATGGAGCAAGCCCCGAACAGGCGCAAATAACGCCGCATCAGCCCGATGCGCTGCGCCGGTGAAGAGTTGCCCGGATGGTCGAGCGAGACCCACATCAGCGGCACCCGAAACCGTCGCGTCACAATGGCCAGAACCAGAATGTTCACGTCTTTCGCGCCGAGTTTCCAGTTGGTCCGATCCAGGGCCAGAAGCTTTGGACGCGCAAGGTTGAGCAGGTGCACGATCAGTACTGCGACCACATCGCCATCAAGGCGGACATGCTGGAAGAACCGCTGCACACGGCGATAGTTGGACGCGTGTAACGCCGTCCCCGAGAACTGGCTCGCCAGATGGCTCAGGTTCACCGTCCGACAGTTTGCCAGACCAGCGAGCAAAACCGCAAGCGTTTCCAGTCGTGTCTTGCTCAGATCAAAATGCGGGCGTAGCGTGGCGACCAGAGGGCTGAGGAGAAATGCGAACATCACGAAGTTCCTTGTGCTCGAGAATCTTCAATTCAAACCCTTTTCCCCCCTCAACTCAAGTGCGTCGTGTACCGTGTGTCATAAGACAAGCGCACCAGCAAAACATGGGAGCAAACAACTAAAGGGCTTGATTGCCCTTCGGAAAGATGTATCCGTTAATGGTTGCAGCCCAATGGTCGCCAGAATGACGCAGAACCGAAATATCGTCAAAGTCGATACCGACATTTCCAAACCGCGTCGTTTCATCTTTCTGCTGCTCGATGATTTCACCATGCTGTCCTTTGCGGGCGCGGTGGAACCCTTGCGGCTGGCCAATCAGGCAAGCGGCAGGACGCTCTACAAATGGATACTCGTCGGTGAGGACGGCGTTTCTGTCACCTGCTCCAACGGGTCGTCGTTTGCCGTCGATATGGGGCTGGCCGATGTCGGGCGCGATGATGTCATCCTTGTGTGCGGCGGCAACGACATTCAGAGGGCGACAACCAGACCCGTCCTGAACTGGCTGCGCAAGCAGGCGCGCCATGGCATCGTCATAGGGGGGCTGTGTACGGCGGCCCATGCAATGGCCAGGGCGGGGCTGCTGGATGGCAGGCGGGCGACGATCCACTGGGAAAATCAGGACAGCTTTTCCGAGGAGTTTCCAGAGGTCGATCTGACCAAATCCGTGTTTGTGATTGACGGCAAGCGGCACACCACCGCCGGTGGAACGTCTTCCATCGACCTGATGCTGAAGATCATTGCCGACAATCACGGAGAGGACCTCGCCAATGTGGTCGCGGATCAACTGATCTATGCCTCCATCCGGACGGACCAGGACACCCAGCGCCTGTCCGTGCCGTCGCGCATCGGCGTCCGCCATCCGAAACTGTCCGCCGTCATCCGCATGATGGAACAGAATATCGAGGAACCGATTTCGCCGTCGATCCTTGCCAGGGATGTGGGCATGTCCACGCGGCAACTGGAACGGTTGTTCCGGCGCTATCTGAACCGTTCGCCGAAACGCTATTACATGGAATTGCGCCTGCAAAAGGCCCGCAACCTGCTGATGCAGACGGACATGAGCGTGATCAACGTGGCGCTTGCCTGCGGTTTTGCCTCGCCCTCGCATTTCTCGAAATGCTACCGGGCCCATTACAGCACCACCCCCTATCGAGAGCGCGGGGCGCAATCGAGCCGGTTGTCGGTCTGACGCCGGTATCGCGTCGGTTACGGCGCAAGCCTGTAAACCGCACCGTCATTCACGCTGAGAAACCAGACAGACCCGTCCGGGGCCTCGCGCACATCGCGAACCCGGCCGGTTTCGGGGCGGCGCAGCGTTTCCTCGGCAAAGCCGTTGCCGGGGTCGAGCTTTGCGATATGGTCGAACTTCAGGCTGCCCACGAAGATATGCCCGCGCCATTGCGGCCAGAGTCTGCCGGAATGGATCATCATGCCCGATGGCGCGATGGACGGATCCCAATGATGCTGCGGCTGTTCCATGCCCTCCCTGTGCGTGCCCTCGCCGATCTTCCCGCCAGAATAGTGGCGGCCATAGGCGATGACGGGCCAGCCGTAATTCGCGCCCTTGCCGATCCGGTTGACCTCATCCCCTCCCCTTGCGCCGTGTTCGCTGGCCCAGAGGTTCCCCGACGCATCCAGCGCCGCGCCCTGCGGGTTGCGATGCCCGTAGGACCAGATTTCAGGGCGAATGCCCGCCCTTGCGACAAACGGATTGTCCGCAGGCACGCTGCCGTCGCGGTTGATGCGGATGATGGAGCCGTGGGGGCGCGAAAGGTCCTGCGCCGACGAAGGGTCGCCACGCTCTCCGATGGTCAGGAACAGGGCGCCATCCGTTGCCTCGACAATGCGGGAGCCGAAATGCCGCCCGCCGCCGGACCCCGGCGGCATCTCGAAGATCACCCGGAAATCCCCGAGCCGGGTAAAATCTTCGGACAAGCGTCCGACGCCGAGCGCCGTTCCGGCCCCGCGTCCCTGCGGTTTCGCAAAGCTCAGATACAGTTCGCGGCTTTCGGCGAAATCGCGGGGCACCAGCACATCCAGCAACCCGCCCTGCCCGGCGGCGAACACCCCCGGCGTCCCGGCAATCCGGTGGCGGGACTGCCCCTGAATGCGCCAGAGCGCGCCCGCCCGTTCCGTGATCAGAAATGATCCGTCGGGCAGAAAGCCGATTGACCACGGCTCTTCAAACCCGCCGGCCATGCGGGTGATTGTCAGGGGGGCCGGGGATGACTGAAATGCACACACCGATCCCGGCCATGCAAAAAGCAGCAGGGCAATCGTCTGGGCCAGTCGTTTCAAATATGCCTCCTCCGAATGCGGCGTCAGCCCGAAGCCGGGGTTTTCATTTGCGCCCCCGCATCATAAGTTATTGTAGACAGCAATGGAACCAATTTGGGAGAACATCATGAAAAAGCTGCTTCTGGCGACCACCGCTGCGATGATCGGCGCCGGCGCCGCTTTGGCGGAAGACATAAGGCTGGGGATCATCATCGGCTTTACCGGCCCGATTGAATCCCTGACGCCGCAGATGGCCGACAGCGCCGAACTGGCAATGTCCGAAGTCTCTGATTCGGGGGCTCTGCTGGGCGGATCGACGGTGTTTCCGGTGCGCGCGGATTCGACCTGCATCGACGCGGCCGCGGCGACCGCCGCCGCCGAGCGGCTGGTCAGTTCCGATGGCGTCAGGGGGATCGTCGGCGCCGACTGCTCCGGCGTCACCGGCGCCATTCTGGCCAATGTCGCGATTCCCAACGGTGTTGTCATGATCTCGCCCTCGGCAACATCACCGGGTCTTTCGACGGCGAACGACAATGGCCTGTTCTTCCGCACCGCCCCGTCGGATGCGCGTCAGGGCGAGGTCATGACCAGTGTGCTTACTGATCGCGGCATCGGGACGGTGGCGCTGACCTACACCAACAACGACTACGGCAAGGGGCTGGCCGACAGCTTTGCCGCCGCTTTCAAGGCCACCGGCGGCGCCGTGACCATCAGCGCCGCCCATGAAGACGGCAAGGCCGACTATTCCGCCGAGGTTGGCGCGCTGGCGGCTGCGGGTGGCGAGGTTCTGGTCGTCATCGGGTATGTCGATCAGGGCGGGTCCGGCATTGTTCGCGCGGCGCTCGATTCCGGCGCGTTTGACACTTTCGTCTTTCCCGACGGAATGATCTCGACCGCGCTAACGGACACTTTCGGGTCTGAAATTGATGGCTCCTTTGGCCAGCATCCGGGCACCGACAGCCCCGGCGCGGCGAAATTCGCGGAAATGGCTGGCGACGCCTTTGACCCGACATCGCCGTTCACCCCCGAAAGCTATGACGCCGCCGCCCTGATCATGCTGGCGATGCAGGCGGCAGGGTCTTCCGACCCCGGCGTCTACAAGGACCATGTGATGAATGTCGCGAATGCGCCGGGCGAGCAGATCTTTCCGGGCGAGCTTGCAAGGGCCCTGGGTATCCTCGCGGATGGCGGCGACATTGACTATGTCGGCGCCTCGGCGGTGGAACTGATCGGGCCGGGCGAGTCTGCGGGCAACTATCGCGAGATCGGAATTTCGGGTGGCGAGATCGCCACGGTCCGGTATCGCTGATCGCGTCGTCACGGAAACGGGAACAGTCCGGGGGGCTTGCGCCGCCTGGGCTATCTGCCTGAAAGCGCCGCCAATCGACGGGCGCGGGGACTGGGGGCGCGGGAACAGCGGATGATAACCGTAGAGGGGCTGCACAGGCATTTTGGCGGCTTTCACGCTGTCGATGGGGCGAACCTGACGATCCGGGAAGGTTTTATTACCGGCCTGATCGGGCCGAATGGCGCAGGAAAGACCACTCTTTTCAATGTGATCGCTGGGGTTCTTAAACCGACGTCCGGTCGGGTCGCCATGAATGGCGAGGACATCACCGGCCTGCCGCCGCATGTGCTTTTTCACAAGGGGCTTTTGCGGACGTTCCAGATCGCACATGAATTCGGCTCTCTGACGTGCCGGGAAAACCTGATGATGGTGCCGGGCGGGCAGTCGGGTGA
Organism: Paracoccaceae bacterium; assembly: GCA_965216225.1. Classification (GTDB taxonomy): domain Bacteria; phylum Pseudomonadota; class Alphaproteobacteria; order Rhodobacterales; family Rhodobacteraceae; genus 3107. Next base: position 360,560 of record CBDCFF010000034.1, on the reverse strand, counting down.
GGTGCTGTGGAACACCTGGTTCGGGCGCAGGCGGATCGCGGACGAGGAACGCGCGCTGCGGGCCAGGGCGGACGAAGTGCTTGAATTCCTTACCATCGAACATCTTGCCGATCACAAGGCGGATCAGGTTTCCGGCGGCCAGAAGAAACTTCTGGAACTTGGCCGCACCATGATGGTGGATGCCAGGATCGTCTTTCTGGATGAGGTCGGCGCAGGCGTGAACCGCACGCTGCTGAACACCATTGGCGACGCGATCGTGCGGCTTAACAAAGAGCGCAATTACACCTTTGCCGTCATCGAACATGACATGGATTTCATCGGCCGTATCTGCGACCCGGTGATCTGCATGGCCGAGGGCAAGGTGTTGGCCGAGGGCGCGCCGGACGAAATCAGGGCCAGCGAGCAGGTGATCGAGGCCTATCTGGGCACCGGGCTGAAGAACCGGAAAACGGCGTAATGGCCATGCCGGTGATCGCCCTGGCGTCGCGCCGGTCCGGCGTCGCCGTGCAACCCGTGGTCTGCAAACCGGGCGCGGTGCGGATTTCATGCCTCCGGCGGGAGTATTTTTGCAGAGAAGAAGATGGGCGGCAGAGCCATGTCTGAGCCTTTCCTGATCGGAGACTCCATGACCGGCGGTTACGGCAAGGGGCCGGACATCCTGCATGACTGCACCATTGCCGTGAACAAGGGGGAGATTGTGGTGATCGCCGGGCCGAATGGCGCGGGCAAGTCCACCGCGATGAAGGCCATCTTCGGGATGCTGGACATGCGGCGCGGCGCGGTGCGGCTGAATGGCGAGGACATCACCCGCCTGACCCCGCAGGACCGCGTGGCCAGAGGCATGGGGTTCGTGCCGCAGAACCACAACATCTTTACCTCGATGACCGTCGAGGAAAACCTGGAAATGGGCGCCTTCATCCGCGATGACGACTTTTCCGGCACCATGGCGCAGGTCTATGACCTGTTTCCCGTCCTGCGCGAAAAACGCCGCCAGGCGGCGGGAGAGCTTTCCGGCGGGCAGCGCCAGCAGGTTGCCGTGGGGCGGGCGCTGATGACAAGGCCGACGGTTCTGATGCTGGATGAGCCGACTGCGGGCGTGTCCCCCATCGTGATGGATGAGCTGTTCGACCGGATCATCGAGGTTGCGCGCAGCGGCATTTCCATCCTGATGGTGGAACAGAACGCCCGCCAGGCGCTGGAGATCGCGGACAAGGGCCATGTTCTTGTCCAGGGTCGCAACCGCCATACCGACACCGGCAAGGCCCTGTTGGCCGATCCCGAGGTGCGGAAGAGTTTTCTGGGGGGATGAGGATGCGATACGTCATTGCCGTTGCCGCGACGCTTGCCGCCTGCATGACCCCGGCCCGGCGCAATGCTGGAAATCGACGCACATCGGGCAATCCGGCGGATTCGCCCGCATCTGGTCGTTGCGATTGGTGAAAGAGCCGATGGACATCCTGAACGCCCTTGTCGCGCTTGCGAATTTCGTCCTGATCCCGGCCATCGCCTATGGCAGCCAACTGGCGCTTGGCGCGATGGGGGTGACGCTGATCCATGGCATCCTGCGGTTTTCCAACTTTGCCCATGGTGACACGATGGCCTTCGGCGCGATGGTGACGATCCTTGTGACATGGGCCTTGCAGGCCGGGGGGGTGAGCCTCGGGCCGCTGCCGACGGCGCTGCTTGCCCTGCCCTTCGGAATTTTCGCGACGGCGCTGCTTCTGCTGGCCACCGACAGGGTTGTCTATCGGTTCTATCGCCGCCGGAAGGCCGCGCCGGTGATTTTGCTGATCGTTTCGCTGGGTGTGATGTTCGTCACCAACGGGGTTGTGCGGTTTGTCATCGGGCCGGGCGACCGGCGTTTCACCGATGGCGCGCGGTTCATCATCCGGGCCGGGGATTTCAGGGAAGCGACGGGGCTGAATGAAGGGCTTGCGCTGAGAACCACCCAATGTATCACCGTGGTGGTTGCGGTGATCGTCGTGGCGGCGCTGTTCCGGTTTCTGAACCGGACGCGGACCGGCAAGTCGATGCGGGCCTTTTCTGACAATGAGGATCTGGCGCTGCTGTCCGGTATAGACCCCGATCGTGTGGTACGGGTGACATGGCTGATCGTGGCGGCGGTGGCGACGATTGCCGGGGTGCTTTACGGGCTTGACAAGACGTTCAAGCCATTCACCTATTTCCAGCTTCTGCTGCCGGTCTTCGCGGCTGCCATCGTGGGCGGGCTGGGCAACCCGCTGGGGGCCATCGCGGGCGGGTTCGTGATCGCGTTTTCCGAGATCACGGTCACTTATGCGTGGAAAAAGGTGCTGGGCTATCTGGCGCCCGAGGGGCTGGAGCCGGCGGGGCTTGTCCAGCTTCTGTCCACCGATTACAAATTCGCGGTCAGCTTTGCGATTCTGGTGATCGTGCTGCTGTTCCGGCCGACCGGTCTTTTCCGGGGAAAAGTGCTGTGAATATCAGGAATATCATCCTCTTTGCGCTGGCAGGCGCCCTGATTGCCGGCACCGGGATTGTTCAGGGCTGGAACACGGCGCTGCTGATCCTGAACATGGGGCTGGTATCGGCGATCATGTCGCTGGGGGTGAACCTGCAATGGGGGCTTGCCGGGCTGCTGAATGTCGGTGTCATGGGGTTTGTGGCGGTGGGCGGGCTGGCGGTGGTGCTGGTCGCGATGCCGCCGGTGGCGGAGGCCCGGGCAGCGGGCGGGCTGCGCCTGCTGCTTGCCCTGGCGGTCGGCGCGGCGGCTGTTGCGGGGGCTGTCGCGCTTCGTTCCCGATTGCCGGCGGGCAGGTTGCGGGCCCTGGGCATGGTTGTCTTTCCGATCGCGGGTTTCCTTGTGTTCCGCCGGTTGCTTGATCCGGCCACCACGGCGATAGAGGCGGTAAACCCCGCTTCGACGGGCTATCTGGGCGGTTTGAACCTGCCGGTCCTTCTGGGCTGGCCTCTGGGCGGATTGCTTGCCGCAGGGGCGGCCTGGGTGATCGGCAAGACCGCCCTGGGGCTGAGGTCCGACTATCTGGCCATTGCGACGCTGGGGATTGCCGAAATCATCATCGCCGTGATGAAGAACGAGGATTGGCTGGCGCGGGGCGTCAAGAACGTGATCGGCATTCCGCGACCGGTTCCCCATGAGGTCGATCTTCAGAACAGCGCGGAGTTCGTGGAACGCGCGGCCTCTCTCGGCATTGATCCGGTGACGGCATCGACCCTGTTCGTGAAGCTCTGCTATACGGCGCTTTTCCTGATTGTTCTGGTCATTCTGGTGTGGCTGTCCGAAAAGGCGCTGAATTCCCCCTGGGGACGGATGATGCGCGCCATTCGGGACAATGAAACCGCGGCGCGGGCGATGGGAAAGGATGTCACCGCGCGGCATTTGCAGATATTCGTTCTGGGTTCCGCCATTTGCGGAATCGCAGGCGCGATGCTGACCACGCTGGACAGCCAGTTGACGCCGACCTCCTACCAGCCCCTGCGCTTTACCTTCCTGATCTGGGTAATGGTGATCGTCGGCGGTTCCGGCAGCAACTGGGGGGCTGTTCTGGGCGGGTTCCTGATCTGGTTCCTGTGGGTGGAGGTAGAGCCGATCAGCGCGTGGCTGATGGCGGCGATAACCGCGCCGATGGCGGATGGTTACTGGCTGAAGGATCACCTGCTGGATTCAGTCGCGCATATGCGCCTGATGACGATGGGGATCATTCTGCTGCTGGTGCTGCGGTTCAGCCCGCGCGGGCTGATTCCGGAGAAGTGATCTTACAGTTTCCGAAAGGTTTTCGCCTGACGGTCGGTCCACAGTACATGCAGGCGAAAGCCGTCCTCGGCCTGTTCCTCGGCAACAACGACGCCTTCCTGAAACAGCCACGCGCGTTTTCGGCCCTCGCTGTAGGGAACGGTCAGATCGGCCTGCCGCTTCGGCACGCCCAAAGCGCCCGAGACCGCGTTCGGAAGGGTATCCAGCCCCTGCCCCGTCAGCGCGGAGACCGCAAGAATGTCTTCGCGCCGGGCGGCAAGGGTTTCCACCGCCTTGCGATCCCCGGCGCACAGGCGGTCAATCTTGTTCCAGACTTCCAGTCCGGGGACATCCTCGCGCAGGCCGAGTTCCGTCAGAATGTGTTGGACATCTTCGGCCTGGCGTTCGGTCTCGGGATGAGAGACATCGCGCACATGGATGACGAGGTCGGCGCTCAGGACTTCCTCCAGCGTTGCGCGGAAGGCGGCGACGAGCTGTGTCGGAAGGTCGGAGATGAAACCCACCGTGTCGGACAGGATCGCCTCCTGCCCCGATGGCAGCGAAAGGCGGCGCATCGTCGGGTCCAGCGTCGCGAAGGGCATGTCCCTGGCCATCACGTCAGCGCCGGTCAGGCGGTTGAAAAGCGTGGATTTCCCGGCATTGGTATAGCCCACCAGCGCGACAATCGGATACGCCGCCCTGGCGCGGGCGGACCGATGCAGTTCGCGTGTCCTGACCACCTTGGCCAGCAGCTTGCGCAGGCGGTTGATCTGTTCGTCGATGGCGCGGCGGTCGGCCTCTATCTGGGTCTCGCCCGGACCGCCGACAAACCCCAGCCCGCCGCGCTGGCGTTCCAGATGGGTCCAGGCGCGCACCAGTCGCGTGCGCTGATAGGAAAGCGCCGCCATCCCGACCTGCAAGACCCCTTCGCGGGTTGCGGCGCGGTCGGAAAAGATTTCAAGGATCAGCCCGGTCCGGTCAAGTATCTTGACCTTCCATTCCCGTTCCAGATTGCGCTGCTGAACGGCTGTCAGCGGCCCGTCGATCAGAACGAGCTCAATCCCGGCCGCTTCGAATTTCGCGCCCAGCTCCCCGATCTTGCCGCTGCCGAACAGCAGCCCCGGCCGCGCCCTTGGCACCGGCACGATGTCGGCGCCCGCAATTTCCATCCCCGGCATCGCGTTCGACAGGGACACCGCCTCTGCCAGTGCGAGCACCGGATCGCGGCGGTTGCGGCCGGACCGCAGATCGGGATGCAGAACCCAGGCGCGGGTCAGCGGTTCGGATATGTCGAAGCTCAAGCCTGGCCTTCGTGGCCTTCGCCATCATAAAGGCTTACCGGCTGGGACGGCATGATCGTTGAAATCGCATGTTTGTAAACGAGTTGCGACTGGCCATCGCGGCGCAGAAGCACGCAGAAATTGTCAAACCAGGTGATTACGCCCTGCAACTTGACGCCGTTGATCAGAAACACCGTTACCGGAACTTTCGATTTGCGAACGGCGTTCAGAAACACATCCTGTAGGTTTTGTTTGTCGGCAGCCATTGGTCTTTCGCCTTTTCTTTCTTTTCGCCCCCCGGTGGCGGGCCTAGCATATGGGCAGAGTATGCGAACATTCCGGGAGAGTTTCCAGCCCCAATTTCGCCCCCGATTTTCCCATCCGGTGGCGGCCTTCATCCGGGTGTTCAGTCGCGCCAGAATTCCGGGCTGAGCAGGGCGATGATCGCCAGCGTTTCGAGCCTGCCGAGAATCATCGTTGCGCCAAGAATGAGCTTGGCCGGATCGCTGAGCGCCGAATAGGAGATCGCGGGTTCGGCGGCGGTCCCGGCCAGTGGACCGGTGGTCGAGAGCGCGGCAATCGCCAGAATCGCCGAGGTGTCGAAATTCAGCCCCGTCAGGGCCAGCAACGCCATCACCACCGCAAGGGAAATGGTGAAGATCATGACGAAGACCCAGGCCTTGTACGCCCCCTGATTTCTCAGATGGCGGGCGTCGGAGCCGCTTCCGGCGACCGAAGACGGATGGACGAGCCTGCCCACCTCGCGCTCGCCATGTTTGCAAAGGGCGTACAGGCGCAGCAGCTTGACGCCGCCGGCGGTGGTGGCGACGCCGCCGCCGATCACGGCGAACCCCACCAGTATCAGGCCGGGCGCTTGCAGGCCGGACCATGATCTTGAGGTCTCCCAATGGGCGGACTCAAAGCCGGTGGTGGTCAGAAAGGACAGCACGGTGAACAGGCCGCCCCACAGCGCGCTGAGCGCCGCACCGGCATTGCGTTCGCTGTTTATTTCAAGCGCCCCTGTCCAGTGGCGCAGGAAAAGCAGGATCGACATCAGGATCACGCAGAACAATCCCAGACGAAACTCCGGATCCCGCGCAAGGCGGAACAGACTGCCGGACTGTGCCTCCGGGGCGAAGGTGATGCGGGACATCGCGAAGAACAGAAAGACGAACAGCAGCGCCTCCCCCGGAAGACCGGCCTTGCCCTGCGACAGGCCCTGCACCGGCGATATGCCGCTGGTCGAAAGCGTGGACATGGCGTGGCAGAGCGCAAGGAACGGGTCTTCGCCGACAACCGTCAGGAACAGCCACAGCACCGCCGTCAGCCCGATATAAACCGGCGCCAGCGCCAGGGCATGTCTGACAAGCCTTCGGGACGGGTCCGTGGCGACCTCGTTCGCCAGCCGGTTGCCAAATGTCCCGATAGAGCCGCGCGCCGTCACCTCGAAGCCGCCGAGGTTCATCGGCGCGAGTATGGCGATGGCGGTAATCCAGATGAACAGCCCCCCGAGCCATCCGACAATGGCCCGCCACAGATGCACCGCGTCCGGAATGCGCCCCGGTTCCTCGAAAAGCGTGGCCCCGGTGGTTGTCAGGCTGGACAGCATTTCGAAATAGGCATTGATGAAACGGGTGTTCTGGACCGCCTCGTGGAATGGCGCCGCCAGAATGACCGGAAGGAACAGGTATGTGCCGATCAGCGCCAGAAGGTGGCTGCGGACAACGGATCGCTGCCGGTTGTTGACCGTGGCGATGCCGATCAGTGCGGCAAGGGTGACAAAGAGGAGGAAGCCATAGAGAAAGACACGGGCGCTGTGCAGATCCTGCGACATGTAGCCATAGACCGCAGGCCCCAGCATCGCCGTCCCGCCGATTCCCAGCAGGATGACGAAAAGCGGCAATCTTTGAAACCGGCTGAGCATGGGTCAGAAGAAATCTATCGAGACCTGAAGCAGACGCTCCACCGCGGCAACGTCGTCTGCAAGGGCGAAGACGATGATCATATCGCCTTCCTCGATGCGCGTGCTGCCGGTCGGTCGCACGATGTCGTTACCTTTGCGGATTGCGCCCAGCATGACTCCCTCGGGGAAACCGGCCTCGCGCAGCGCCTTCCCGGCAATGGGAGAAGTGGAAAGCACCTCTGCCTCGATCACTTCCGCCTCGGCATCGCCGATCGAATAGACATCCCGCACCCGCCCGTGGCGAATGTGCCGCAGGATCGAACTGACGGTCGTGGCGCGCGGATTGATATAGGCGTCGATGTCGAGGGCCCCCATCAATGACCGCAGGGTCGGGTCATTGATCAGGCAGATCGCCATCGGACAACCGGCGGATTTCGCCAGCACCGCCGCCAGCATGTTGGTCTTGTCATCATCCGTCACCGCCAGCACCGCATCCGCGCGCTCTATGTTCGCCTCTTTCAGAAGTGCGGCGTCCATCCCGTCCCCGTGCAGAACGATGGTGCGTTCCAGGGCGTCCGCGGCGGCTTCCGCACAGACCCGGCTGCGTTCGATGATCTTTGCGCGCACCCGGCGCGGCTGCGCCTCCAGGGATTCGGCCACCGCCCGCCCGACATTGCCGCCGCCAATGATCACCACACGATCCTGGGTTCTTGCAGCCTTGCCGAAAACCTCCATCGTGCGGGCGATGTCACCGATACGGGTAATGACGTAGATTTCATCCCCTGCAAAAAGCTGGTCGCCCGGACGCGGCGCGAACAGCGTCCCCTCCCGCCGCACACCGACGACAACGCTGGCAAGGGTGGGAAACAGGTCGGTAAGCTGTCGCAGGGGCGTGTTGAGAACCGGACAATCCTCCTCCAGCCGGATTCCCAGCAACTGAACCTTGCGATCCATGAAACTTTCCGTATCGAACGCCGCCGGTGCCGAGAGCCGTTGCAGCGCCGCCTGGGCGACCTCTCTTTCCGGGCTGATCACCACGTCGATGGGCATGTGATCGCGGCGATAAAGGTCGGAATGGATGGCCTCCAGATAAGCCTGCGCCCGCAATCGGGCGACCTTGCGCGGCACGGAAAAGACCGAATGGGCGACCTGGCATGTCACCATGTTCACTTCGTCGGAAAGAGTGGCGGCGATGATCATGTCGGCGTCGTGCGCACCGGCGCGGGCCAGAACGCCGGGATACGAGGCAAACCCCGCGATGCCCTGGACATCGAGCGTGTCCGTGATCTGCCGGATCAGCGCAGGATTGCTGTCCACGACGGTCACGTCGTTCTTTTCGCCCGACAGATGGCGCGCAATCTGCCAGCCTACCTGCCCGGCCCCGCATATGATGACCTTCATGTCGCGATCCCCTGAATGCGTCGGGTTCCATCCATGGCAGACGGCTGATCGCCGGTCAATCCGCGCAACCCGTTCCTAGCCGCCGCCGGTGTCCGCCTCGAACCCGACCCGTGCGACACGCGCGCCTGCCCGGACCGTGGTGACAACGCCCAGCGATTTGAGCTTGCGGTGAAGGGCAGAGCGTTCCATGCCGACAAAACCGGCGGTGCGGCTGATATTTCCGCCAAACCGGTTGATCTGGGTCATGAGATATTCACGCTCGAACAGTTCCCGCGCGTCGCGCAGCGGCAGCGTCGCGATGGCGCCGGACAGGACAACGCGGCCCCCTCCTTCGTCGCGGTGTTCCTCTTTCTGCGGCAATTCCCGCGCTTCGATGGGGCCGTTGCCGGAGCCAAGGATCAGCACACGTTCCAGAACGTTCTTCAACTGCCGCACATTGCCGGGCCAGATCATGGTTTGCAGCAGCGCCTCTGCCTCGTCCGAGAAGTCGCGCAGCGCAAGCCCCTGGGTCCGGTTCAGTTCCTGGATGAAATATGCGGCGAGTTCGGGAATGTCCTCACGCCGTTCTTCCAGCGATGGCACGGTGATCGGGACGACATTGAGGCGGTGATAAAGCTCCTCCCGGACGTTTCCCGCTTCGATTTCCGCCATCAGGTTCCTGGTTGTGCTGGAAACGACACGAACGTCAACGCGCCTGCTTTCGTTGCCGCCGACCGGCTGGAATTTCTGATCGACGAGGACACGCAGTATCTTCGATTGCGTGCCAGGGGGCATGTCCGCAATCTCGTCGAAATAGATCATCCCGCCATTGGCCTGTTCCAGCAATCCCGGCTCTGTCGCGCCGTCGGAGGTCTGGCGGCCGAACAGTACCTCCTCCATGCGTTCCGGCACCACCGAGGCAGAGTTGACCGTCACGAACGGATGATTGCTGCGGTCGGATCTGGCGTGGACATAGCGGGCGGCGATTTCCTTGCCCGCCCCTGCCGGACCGGTCAGCATCACGCGGCTGTTCGACTTCGTTACCTTGTCAAGCTGGGATTTGAGCGCCCTGAAGGCCGCGCCTGAGCCGATCATCTCGACAGGGCCCTCGTCACGACGGCGGAGTTCGGTGTTCTCTCGGCGCAATCTGGAGGTTTCCATCGCGCGTCCGATCACGACCAGAAGCTGATCTATGTTGAAGGGCTTTTCGATGAAGTCATAGGCGCCCTGCTTGATTGCGGCGACGGCGATTTCGATATTGCCGTGACCGGAAATGATGACCACCGGCACGCCCGGCATGTCTTTCCTGACCAGTTTCAGGATGTCGATACCGTCCATGCTACTGTCTTTCAGCCAGATGTCGAGGATCATCAGCGAGGGCGCCCTGTCGGAAAGCTGCTTCAGGCATTCGTCCGAACTGCCTGCAACCCTGGCGTCATAGCCTTCATCGCGCAGAATATCGGCGATCAACTCTCTTATGTCGCGCTCGTCATCCACGATCAGAATGTCATTCATCGTCAGCCTCGCTTTCAGCTACCCGCCGCCTTCCGGCATCCGCCGGGCGGTCTTCACAGGTCAGGGTTATGGTGGCGCACGCGCCGTAATGCGCGTTGCCGTCAAAGGGTTCGGCATCGTCGAGGACCAGCGCGCCGCCATGTTCCTCGACGATCTTCCTGACGATCGGCAGGCCAAGTCCCGTGCCCTTGTCGCGGGTCGTCACATAAGGCTCGAACAGTCTGGCGCGATCGGCGGGCAGGCCGATGCCGTTGTCGGCAATCCTGATCACCGCCTGATTGTCCACCCGTTCGAGGGACACGCGAACTTCACCGGCAAAGTTTTCGGGCGCCTGTTTTTCCCTGTAACTTTCGATGGCTTCGCCGCCATTCTTGATCAGGTTCGTCAACGCCTGTGACAGCATGGTCTGATCGAAATCCGCCATGATCGGCGCATCCGGCAATTCAAGGCCGATCTTCAGGTTTTCAAAACCCGCCTTCTGCAACAGAACCGCGTCGCGCACGACCGGACACAGATCGGCGCAACGGGTGTCCGGCTCCGGCATCCGGGCAAATTGCGAAAATTCGTCAACGATCCGCCGCAAGTCCCCGGTTTGCCGGATGATCACGCCGGTATACTGATCCAGCGCATCCGCCTGATCGCCCGCCACAGGCGCAAGTTTCCTTTTCAGGCGCTCGGCGGACAACTGTATGGGCGTCAGCGGATTCTTGATTTCGTGGGCAATACGCCGCGCCACATCCCCCCAGGCCGCCATCCTCTGGGCCGACACGAGGTCGGTGACATCGTCGAAGGCGATCACATAGCCTTCCAGCATGTTCCCCGCATTGCGGCGGGTCGCCATGCGGACCAGCAGATTTTCCTGCTTGCCCCGGCGCGTCAGGCGGATTTCCTGTTGAACGGCCTCGGCCCCGCCCTCGCGCAGCTTTTCGAAAAGCGGGGTGAATTCCGGCACCAGGACGCGCATGTCCTGCTGGGCCTGATTGTCCGGCAGGTTCAGAAGCCGTTCCGCAGAGCGGTTTGCAAAGGCGATCTGGCCATCCGCGCCAAGCCCGATCACACCAGCCGTCACCGACCCCAGAACGGAATCGAACAGCCGCCTGCGCCGCTCTGTCGCGCGGTTGTTTTCCAGAAGCGTTTCGCGCTGTGCTTTCAGTTGCCGGGTCATGCGGTTGAAAAGCTGGCCCAGCATGGCGATCTCGTCATCGCCGTCTTCCTCCATCACCTGAACGTCCAGATTTCCCGCGCCGACTGCCTGCGCGGCCCCGGCAAGCCTGCCCACCGGGCGCGATAGGCGTTCCGCAAACCACAGCCCCAGCCAGACGGCGGCCAAGATCAGGATAAGCGCAAAACCCAGATAGAGCACCCCGAATTCGAACAGCAGCCTGCCGCGTTCGCTTTCGAGTTGCTGATAGAGATGGGCCGTTTCCTGCGTTTCGTCGAGAAGGTTCAGAATGTCGCCGTCAACCTCGCGGCTGACATAGAGGAGCCGGTCCGAAAAGGCCGCCAGATGAACCAGGGCGCGGAATTCGTTATTGTCCCAGTCCTGGATGACAGCCGTTTCGCCACTCTGCGCACGGGCGATTTCCGCGACCGGGGGGGGGTCGAAATCGAACAGATAGGACCGTTCGCCCCTGGCGCGGATTTCAGCGCCGCCATCAATGACGAAGGCTTCCTTCAGCCCGCGCTGTATCTGCAATTGCCCCTGGGCCAGAACCGGACGCAATTCGGCGTCCGGCAGCAAAAAGGCCGCAGAGCGCGCGGCGTTCAGGTATCGGGCAAGCAGTTCCGCATCTTCCGCCAGATCACGCCGCTGTTCGGCCTCGTAGGCTTCTGCCGCCGCCAGGGAACTGCCGACAACCCGGCGAACGCGCTCGGAAAACCAGCCTTCAAGGCCGAAATTGACCGTGATCGTCGCGAAAACGGCAACCAGAACGGTGGGAACGAGGGCGACAAGGGCAAACACCCCGGTCAGACGCAGGTGCAGCCGGGAACCTGCGGATTTTGCACGCCTTGCCGAAATCATCTGCGCGATCCGGCGCAGCACCAGCGCCGCCACGACAAGGATATAGATCATGTCGGCCAGAAGAATGAGCCGAAGGCTGGGCGAGCCGCCGCCCTGATTGAGCGGACCCAGCACCATGAACGTCCAGAACGCCAGAACGGGGCCAAGAAAAACCAGGCCCAGAGTTGCAAAATTCTGAACGCGCCGCTGTCTGCGCAAGCGCAGGAGCCTTTCAACCGTTGCTCGTCTCGCCGGACTGGCCACCGACCGACCCCACTTTATAGTGCCGTGTTACCGGCGCACCGCCATATATGGTGAGCTTTTCAGGAATGATGCCCGTCAGCCACTCTTGTGTTGCGGTTTTACATCATCTGGCGCCGCCGTGTCACGCGAATATCGAGCGCGGTGATCTTCTTTCGCAGCGTATTCCGGTTTATGCCCAGAATCTCGGCGCATCTGGCCTGATTTCCACCGCTGGCATCCAGCAGGATCTCGATCAGGGGGCGCTCCATCTCGCGCAGGATTCGCTGATAGAGCCCCGGCGGCGGAAGCTCGTTTCCCAAAAGCTCGAAATACCGCCGCAAATGCCGTTCCACTGCATCGCCGAGCCTGTCCGGTTCGGCGGTTTCGGGCGCCGGGGCCAAAACCGGATCGCCAATGGCATTATCCAGCTCTTCCCTGCTGATCGCCTCGCCCCGGCGCACCAGAGAGAGGCTGCGGATTGCAAATTCGAGCTGACGCACATTGCCGGGCCAGTGATAGCGCCGCGCGGCTTCTGACGCGGCCTCGCCCATGGTGCGCGCGGTTGCGCCCTGTTCCTGGCCAAACGTCAGGAAGTGTTCCGCAAGCAGCGGAATGTCGTCCACCCGTTCGCGCAGGGATGGTACTGTCAGGGACACCCCGCGCAGCCGGTAGAACAGATCATCACGCAGCCGGCCCTCTGCCATGGCGGGGCGAAGATTGGCGCGGCTGGTGGCGATGACGCGCGCCGCCGGGCGCGGAAGATTGTCCAGAATCCTGACGATACGGGCCTGCATGGCCATATCGAAATCCGAAATCTCGTCAAGCAGCAATGTGCCCCCGCGCGCGGTGGCGGCGATGTCCGGCAAGCTCCGGGCATCCTGCCCGCTGCCTGCATTCAATACCGCAAAAGGCTGTCGGGCGCATTCCCCCAGATCATGAATGGCGCGGGCGATCAGCGATTTTCCGGTCCCGCTTTCACCGGTGATCAGGATCGGCAGATCGGCGTTCATAACCCGCGCAATGGTGCGATAGAGGGTCTGCATGGGGGCCGATCTGCCGACCAGCGGCAGCGCCGGGGGGCGCGCCCCTGCGCCATCCCCGGCGGCCGCATCGGCGGACTTTTGGGGGGCCTGCGACAGCGCCCGCGCCGAGCGTTTCATCAGGTCGGGCAGATCGAAGGGTTTCGGCAGGTAATCGAACGCTTCCGCCTCTGCGGCCTGAATTGCGGTCATGATGGTGTTCTGGGCCGAGATGACGATGACCGGAAGACCGGGCCGGTCCTGCGCGATCTTCGGCAGCATTTCAAGCCCGTTGCCGTCCGGCATCACCACATCGGTGATGACCAGATCGCCCATGCCTTCGCCCACCCAGCGCAGCAGGGTCGTAAGCGACGAGGTGGCATGAACGCGGCATCCGGCGCGGGTCAGCGCCTGGGTCAGAAACGTGCGGATGGTCCTGTCATCATCCGCGATCAGGACCGTTCCGTCCATCAGACCACCTCTGCCTTGCGCCGGGCCTGGCCCTGGGCCGCAGGCAGCGATACCGTGAAAACGGTCTGCCCCGGTGCGCTTTTGACCCCGATCCTGCCGTCGTGCTCTGCCACGATCTTGCTGACCAGCGCCAGCCCGAGCCCGGTTCCGTTCCCGCGGCCCGAAACGAACGGGTCAAAGACCGCATCGGCGATTGCCGGGGCCAGTCCGGGCCCGTTATCGACGATTTCGATCTGCAATGACGCAGGGCGCAGATGGCCACGGGTATCGCGAATCCGCAATCCGCTTTCATACCGGGTGCGGATGCGGATGCACCCGTCCCGCGTGTCGCAAAGCGCCTCTGCCGCATTCTTCAGAAGGTTGAGGATCACCTGTTGCAACTGATCCGCATCGCAATGGGCGGCGGGCAGCGAAGGATCGTATTCCTCGACGATCTCGATATCGCCTGCAAAGCCCAGCAACGCGGATTTCCGCGCGCGGTCCAGAACATCGTGCAGGTTGGTCGGTTTTCTGTCGGGCGGCAACAGGTTGCCGAACTGCGCGACCTGATCGAGCAGCCTGGAGATCCGTCTGGTTTCCGACACGATCATTTCGGTCAATTCGCGCTCTTCCCCGGCGAGTGTCATGGCCAGAAGCTGGGCCGCGCCGCTGATCCCGGCCAGGGGATTCCTGATTTCATGGGCCAGCATCTCCGACATGCCGATCGCCGACCGGGCGGCGGTGCTGGCCGGGTTGCGGATCAGATCCTGAAAGGACCGGTTGGATTGCAGAACCACAAGCACACCGCCGTCAAAAGCGTCATCCCGGCTGGACAGAAGCGGCGACAGTTGCAACCGGCAATGTTCCGGCTCTTTCCCGGCGACGATCACCGGGACGTCGCGGACAGAGATTGCCGCCCGGTCATTCCGGGCGCGGCCAAAGGCGTCCATGATCGGGATGTCGCCCCCCAGCAACGCCGCCACCGGGGAGCCTGAAAGCTGCGTTTCGGAACGGCGCAGAAACTGCTCTGCCGCCGGGTTGATGGCTGCGATGCGGTTCGCCCCATCAACCACCAGCGCGGGCAGGGGCAACGCCGCCCAGAGCTCGTCCGCATCCCGCATCACGCCGCCCTCTGCGCCGGCGCGGGTTGCAGCGCACCGGGCAGCAGGCGCAACACCGTTTCGGGATCGCGCATCTGCGCGGAACCGGAATCGCCGTTGACCACCCTTCTGGCCGGGCAGCCCATGTTGATGTCGATCATCCGCGCGCCGGATTCAGAGACGGGATTACCGAACGGCACGTCGGTGATTTCGGTGATTCCCGCAAGCGGGGCCGGAAATACCGGGGGGCCGATCCTTTTTCCTTTGATCCTGATACCCAAATGCCTGATCCTTGTGCATATGCTCTGGCTAGGAAAAACCACCTGAAAGCGCAAGTTTTACACGGAAAATTCAGGCACGCATTCGTCTTCTGCCTGTTTTTTGAGCACATCCGCGTGATTTTGCCACCATTGTCACACCTTTGCGTTCCGCATAAGACGGCAGCACGGGTAAGGACATCATGACGACAATCGCATTGATCGTTGCAGCAGGCCGTGGAACGCGGGCGGGCGGAGAAGCGCCAAAACAATGGCGGCGCATCGCCGGTCGCCGGGTGGCGGACTGGACGATAGCGGCCTTTGCCTCTCATCCCGGTATCGACGACGTGCTGCTGGTGATCCACCCGGAGGATGAGGCGCAGGTGCCGGGGGGCATCCGCTTTGTTCATGGCGGGGCGACGCGGACGGCTTCTGTCCGGGCGGGGCTGGAGGCGCTGGAGGGTCAGCAGGCAAGCCGCGTTCTGATCCACGATGTGGCGCGCGCCTGTGTCTCTGGCCGGATCATTTCGGATGTGCTCCGGGCGCTCGATACCCGGCCTGGGGCCGCGCCGGGGCTTGCCGTGTCGGATGCGCTTTGGGTGGGCGATGCGCAGGCCGATGACCGCCCGCTGATCGGGGCCACGCGGGACCGTGGCGCGCTTTTCCGGGCGCAGACGCCGCAGGGCTTTCATTTCGATGCGATCCTTGCGGCGCACCGGGCGCATCCGGGCGGGGCGGCGGATGATGTGGAGGTCGCCCGCGCCGCAGGGCTTGACGTGGCGATCGTGCTGGGCGACGAGGACAATCTGAAAATCACCGCGCCCGGCGATTTTGCGCGGGCAGAGCGGATATTGCGGGGGCAACGGGGGCAAATGGATATTCGGCTGGGCAACGGCTATGACGTGCATCGGTTTGGCACTGGCGATCATGTGGCGCTCTGTGGCGTGCGGATACCTCATGGGCGCGGTTTGCAGGGGCATTCGGATGCCGATGTGGGGATGCACGCGATCACCGATGCGATTTATGGCGCGCTGGCCGAAGGCGATATTGGTCGCCACTTTCCCCCGTCGGACCCGCAATGGCAGGGCGCCGCCAGCGAGATTTTCCTGCGCCATGCCTGTGATCTGGCGGCGGAACGCGGCTATGCGATTTCCAATATCGACTGCACACTGGTCTGCGAACGCCCGAAGATCGGCCCCCATGCCGACGCCATGCAGGCGGAACTGGCCCGGATCACCAGGCTGAAGGCGAACCGGATCGGTGTCAAGGCCACGACCTCTGAAAGATTGGGCTTTACCGGCCGGGAAGAGGGCATCGCCGCCATCGCCACCGTGGCCCTGGTGCGGGCATGAGCAGGCTGATCGCCACTTTCTTCGGCGCGGGATACCTGCGCCCTGCCCCCGGAACCTGGGGATCGCTGGCCGCCCTGCCCGCCGCCTGGGCGCTGCATGTGACGGGCGGGTTTGCCCTGCTGGCGTACGGCACCCTGCTGGCGTTTGTGCTTGGCTGGTGGGCGACGGAACGGGAAACGCACGGCCAACAGGACCGCGACCCCCCGGAGATCGTGATTGACGAGGTCGCCGGGCAGTGGATCGCGCTCTGGCCGGTGTCTTTCGGGGCGGTCGCGATGGGTGTGGACATTCACCGGCTCTGGCCCGGCTGGATCGTCGCCTTTCTGGGTTTCCGGCTGTTCGACATATGGAAACCCGGCCCCGTTGGCCGGGCCGACCGGCGCGGGGATTCGCTGGGCGTCATGCTGGATGACGTGATTGCAGGCATCCTCGCGGCTGTTCTGGTGCTGGCTCTTGCCGGGGTGTCACACGCCGCGATGTGGATGCGATAAGCGGGGCGCGCCGATCCGGTTTCGCCGCTTTCACAGGCAGACGCGCGAATTTCTGCATGGTTTTTAGGCAAAGCCCGTGATCAGGGCGTCCTGTGTCCGATTGCCGGGCGCTTGCCACTTCTTTTCACGCCCGAATTCCGCTTTCTGCCGAAAAACGCCACGATTTTGAAAGGATCGAAAGATGAACGGTGCAGATACCGCTTGGATCATCGTCGCCACCGCGCTTGTCCTGTTCATGACATTGCCGGGGCTTGCCCTGTTTTATGGCGGCCTGGTCCGCGCCCGCAATGTGCTCAGCGTCTTCATGCACTGTTATGTGATTGCCTGTCTGATGAGCGTCCTGTGGCTGGCGCTGGGGTATTCCATCGCGTTCGGTGGCGGTGGCGGCGGTTACTGGGGCGGGCTGGACAAGGCGTTTCTGACCGGCGTGACCACGGACAGCCTGTCGGGAACACTGCCGGAGATCCTGTTTTTCGCGTTCCAGATGACCTTTGCGATCATCACCCCTGCCCTGATCGTCGGGGCCTATGTGGAACGGGTGGGGTTCGGCTTCGTGCTGCTGTTTTCCGCCCTGTGGATGCTGATCTGCTATGCGCCGGTGGCGCATTGGGTCTGGGGCGGCGGGATGCTGTCCGATGGCGGGCTGTTCGGCGATACCGGCGTCCGGGATTTCGCGGGCGGGATCGTCGTGCATGAAACCGCGGGCATCGCCGCCCTGCTGGTCGCCGTGTTCCTTGGCCCCCGCCGCAACCGCACGACGCCACCGCACAACCCCGGCTATGTGATGATTGGCGCGGCGATGCTGTGGGTCGGCTGGTTCGGCTTCAACGGCGGCTCTCAGCTTGCCGCCGACGGGGGTGCGGCAATGGCGCTCACGGTCACTCATGTCTCCGCCGCGACAGCATCGCTGAGCTGGGCGCTGTGGGAGCGGATCAGGTACGGCAAGGCGTCGCTGGTCGGCATCGTCACCGGCACGATTGCGGGTCTCGCCTCGATCACCCCGGCCTCCGGCTTTGTCGGCCCGGTCGAGGCCCTGATCATCGGCGCTGCGGCGGGTGTGCTGTGTCAGGAAGCCGTGACGGTGGTGCGCAACAGGCTGAACATCGACGACACGCTGGATGTCTTCGCCGTGCATGGCGTCGGCGGCATCTTCGGCACGCTGATGATTGCCGTCTTCGGCGCGGGCGACTGGGCGGCGCAGGCGGGCAGCATCGCGATTGTCGGCGTCTTCACCATTGTCGTGACCGTCGTCCTGATAAAGCTGGCCGGGCTGATCACGCCGCTGCGCGCCGATCAGGAAGCCGAGGTCAACGGGCTTGACCTGGAAGCCCATGGCGAACGCGCCTACGACCACGCCTCCTGATTCCGGACCCCGGCAAAGGACGCGGCCGGCCGGAACATCCTCCGGCCGCGTTTCATTCGGGGCCGGGCGCGCCCCCGTACAGCGCATGGGCGCGCTCTTCAAACGCCCGCACGATACGCTGCATGGCCTCGTTGAACACGACGCCTATCAGCTTTTGCAGGACGAAGTTCCTGAATTCGAAATCCACGAAAAACTCGACCGCGCACTGTCCGTCTTCCATGTCCCGGAACTGCCACCAGGATTTCAGATGGCGGAACGGACCTTCCAGATATTCAGTGTCGATCCGCAATCCGCCCGGGTCCAGCAACACCCGGCTGCCAAAGCGTTCGCGAAACACCTTGAAGGAAATCACCAGATCGGCCAGCATCACTTCCCTGCCATTGCACGGTGTGCGCGACCGGATGCGGGCAGCGGCGCACCATGGCAGAAAATCGGGATAGCGGGCCACATCCGCCACGAGATCATACATCTGCCGCGCCCGATACGGCAGCACCCGCTTGTCCCCGTGTGTCGGCATTTCACCCCTTTCCGGCCCGCCCGGGTCATTTCGGCCGGCACGAATGGAAAATCAAGTCATCATTCCATCGGCGGGCGAACCAGCCGCCTTCGGTCAGGCCGGGAAGATCGGATAATGCGTCCCGAGGTCGTCAAGCCCGGCCCGGATCAGCCAGCCAAGAACATCAAGGTCTATATCGGCCAGCCTGTTGACATACAGGCAGGATACTCCGGTCCTGTGCTTGCCCAAATCCTTCAGAATATCGCCGAAATCCGCATATCCCGGCATGATGTAGATCGAGAGGTTCGCCTTTCGCGGCGAAAATCCGGTTGCCAGGAAATCACCCTCGCGCCCGCTGGCATAGCGATAGTGATAGCGGCCATAGCCGACGATCGAAAGGCCCCACATGACAGGCTCGAACCCGCTCACCCGGCGAAACAGGGCGTCCAGCGCCTCTGCATCCGCGCGCTTTCGCTCATGCTCCATCGCACTGATGAAACCGGCGACGCTCCGGTCCGTGGGTTGGGTCTTGTTCTGGCTCATGGGCGCAACCTCCGCTGCGCCCGGTCTATACGAAACCGCGCCGCCCGGCCAGAGCGTCAGCCCCCGGACTTTCCATCAATCCGCAGGCCGCCACGCCGGGGATGTGCTGCTCCCCTGCTTCTTCTCTGAAAAAATACTCGCGCCGCAGGCATGAAATCAACCATCGTCCCGCCAGCGGTTCACGATCGGATAGCGGCGATCCAGCCAGAAGGCGCGCGGGGTCAGGCGGGTGCCGGGGGCGGACTGAAAGCGTTTGTATTCCGAAATGCAAAGCAGGTGCTCCACCTTCTTCACCACCTCCCGGTCGTGGCCCTGCCCGACGATCTGCCCGACGCTCAGTTCCCGATCCACCAGCCCTTCCAGAATGGCGTCGAGAATTTCATAGGGCGGCAGGCTGTCTTCATCCTTCTGGTCGGGGCGCAGTTCGGCCGAGGGCGGCTTGTCGATGATGCCGGCCGGGATGACCTCGCCCGCCGGGCCGTGCATCCATGGGCGGTGATTGGCGTTGCGCCAGCGGCATTGCCTGAAAACGCGGGTCTTGTAGAGGTCCTTGATCGGGTTGTAACCGCCCGCCATGTCGCCGTGGATCGTGGCGTAGCCGACGGCGAGTTCCGATTTGTTGCCGGTGGTCAGCAGCATCTCGCCGAACCTGTTCGACAGCGCCATCAGCAACAGCCCCCGCAGACGGGACTGGATGTTTTCCTCTGTCAGGTCCGGCCCCGCCCCCTCGAAAAGCGGCGCAAGCGTCTCGGTGACTGCCGCCCGGCACTGCGAAATCGGGATGACATCGCAGCGGCAGCCCAGATTTCCGGCGACGGCCCCGGCGTCGTCCAGCGAGCCCTGCGAAGTGTATTCCGAAGGCAGCATGACGCAGCGCACATTGTCGGCGCCCAGGGCATCGACGGCGATGGTCGCGACGATTGCGCTGTCGATCCCGCCCGAAAGGCCAAGCAGGATCTTCCCGAACCCGGTCTTGCGCAGGTAATCGCGCAGCGCCTCGACCATGCAGCGGTAATCCTGTTCCCATTCATCGGGCAGGACCGAAAGCCCGCCCGTCACCGCCCGCCAGCCACTGGCGCCGCGCACAAGATCAACATGGCGTATCTCTTCATCGAAGACCGGCATCTGCACCGCAAGTTCGCCGCCCGGATTCAGAACGAAAGAGCCGCCGTCAAAGACCTGATCGTCCTGCCCGCCGACCATGTTGAGGTAGATCAGCGGCAGACCGGTTTCGATGACACGGGACACCATCGGATTCCGCCGCACTTCCATCTTGTTCCGGTAATAGGGCGATCCATTCGGCACCAGCAGGAATTCCGCGCCTGTCTCCTCCAGCGTTTCGGCCACATCTTCATGCCACGCATCCTCACAGATCGGGCTGCCGATCCGCACATCGCCCACCGCATACGGCCCGCGCGGCGGCCCGGCATCGTAAAGGCGGACCTCATCGAACACGGTTTCACTGGGCAGATGATGCTTGAGGACGCGGCCAGCCACCTTGCCGCCCTTCAGGATGCAATAGGCGTTGTAGAGCGCATCGCCCCGCGCCCAGGGTCCGCCGACCGCCAGCGCCGGGCCGTCTGCGCACTCTTTCGCCAGCCAATCCACATGCGCCATGGCATCAGCGGCAAAGGCCGGTTTGCGCACCAGATCCTGCGTGTTGTATCCGGTGATGAACATCTCGGTCAGGGCAACCAGATCGGCGCCCGCCTCCTTGCCCGCCTGCCACGCCGCGCGCGCCTTTCGGGCATTCCCGGCCATATCCCCCACCGTGGGGTTCAACTGCGCCAGGGTCAGGCGAAACCTGTCGGCCATGAACATGTTCCTCGCAAACTCGCCCCCCGTATTAGCAGACCCGCATCCGAGTAAAAGACCGAACCCTGGCGGTCTTGCGATTGGCCCCGCGAAACCCGTTGTTTCCCTGCGGGCATACAGTTAGGCTCTGCAACAGATTTGAGGTGCGCACATGCGGAAGGAAATCATGGCGGGACGATCCGGTTCACCGATGCGGGGCGGCAAGGCCCGGGCGCTTGCCCTTTCCGCGGCTGTTTTCCTGTTGCCGGGCGTGATCGCCCCTGCCCGATCTGCGGACGACACAAGCCGTGTCGGGGACAGGGCGGGCGGTGTCTATGAGGGCACGTTCCTGAACGGCAGGCAGCATGGGCGCGGCACCTACACGCTGCCCTCGGGCTTTCAGTATGATGGCGAATGGGTCCGGGGCGGCATTCAGGGCCAGGGCGTTGCGCGATATGCGAATGGCGCCGTTTACGAAGGCGCGTTCGCGGACGGCCAGCCGCACGGTTTCGGCAGGATCGTCTTTGCCGATGGCGGGACGTATGAAGGCGCGTGGGAAAAGGGCGCGATCACCGGGAACGGTGTTGTCACCTATGCCAACGGCGTCACCTACGGAGGCGGCTTTCGGAATGCGCAGCATCACGGCGTCGGCACCCTGCGCTATCCCGACGGGTTCGTGTATGCGGGCGAGTGGGTGAATGGCCTGCGCGAAGGCGTGGGCAGAATCACCTATCCCGACGGCACGGTTTATGAAGGCCAGCTCAAGGCAGGCGTCAGTGACGGCGCCGGCACGCTGATCGCGCCCGACGGGCTGCGCTATGACGGGGAATGGGCCGACGGCGCTATGAATGGCGGCGGCAGGCTGATCCTGCCCGATGGCGATATTTATGAAGGCGCGCTTGCCGGTGGCAAACGCGAGGGCCAGGGCAGGATGACCCATGCCAATGGCGATGTCTATGAGGGGGCGTTTGCAGATGACCGCCGGCACGGTGTCGGCATCATCGCCTATGCCGGGGGCGGCAGCTATTCCGGCCAATGGGCGGGCGGGCGGCCCCAGGGGTCCGGGCGGCGCGTCTATCCGGATGGCCCTGTTTACGAGGGCGCTTTCGCTGACGGCCTGATCGAAGGGATCGGCAAGATTACCTATCCCGATGGCTCTACCTACGAAGGCGAATGGAAGGCGGGCGTGATCGAGGGCGCCGGAATCACCCGCTATGCCAGCGGCATCGTCTATACGGGCGAGTTCCGCAATGCGCTCGGCCATGGGCGTGGCAGGATCACCTATCCGGGCGGCTTTCGTTACGAAGGCGAATGGGTCGAGGGCCGCCGCGAAGGCACGGGAACGACGGTTTATTCCGATGGCAGCACCTATGCCGGAGAGCACAGGGATGGAAAACCGCATGGTCATGGCGAAATTTCCATGCCCGACGGGTTCAACTATTCCGGCCAGTGGCAGGACGGCGAAATTCACGGTCAGGGTATCGTGACGTATGCCAATGGCGATGTGTATGAGGGCAGTTTCGCCAACAACACGCGCCAGGGCATGGGAATCATGCGCTATGCCACGGGGGAAACTGCCGAAGGTCAATGGCGCGACGGCGCGTTGGTCGAGGACGGCGCGGCGCAATAGCGTCGCTGCCCCCCGCCCTGCGGTTTTCCACAAGAAACCGCATCTTGCCTCTTTCCTTCCGGATCAAAGCGCATATGATCGCGGGCATGATGACGAGCGCCCGGATCATGGCTGACACGACCCGTCCCGGCAGTGTGCCGCCGTCCGGTGCTCTTCTGCTCCTAACCCGCCTCTGAGCGTGCCGCCCCGGCGCGACCGCTCGGAGGATATGTCATCGCGCCATCCATCCAGGGTTCAGGACAGAGACGAAAGACCAGGACAATGAACGATACCCCCACACAAGACCGCGTTCAGATTTTCGACACCACCCTGCGCGATGGCGAGCAAAGCCCCGGCGCGACCATGACCCATGAAGAAAAGCTGGAAATCGCCGAACTGCTGGATCACATGGGCGTCGATATCATAGAGGCCGGTTTTCCGATTGCCTCCGAGGGCGATTTCAATGCGGTGTCGGAGATCGGCAAACGCACGGAGAACGCGGTTATCTGCGGGCTTGCCCGCGCCCGGTTCGGCGATATAGACCGCTGCCGGGAAGCGCTGAAACATGCGCGGCGGCCACGTATCCACACCTTCATCGGCACCTCGCCCCTGCACCGCACCATTCCGAACCTGACCAGGGACGAAATGGCGGACCGGATTCATGACACCGTGACGCGGGCGCGCAACCATTGCGACAATGTCCAGTGGTCGCCCATGGATGCGACGCGGACCGAGTTCGACTATCTTTGCCGCGTCATCGAAATCGCCATCAACGCAGGCGCCACCACGATCAATATCCCCGACACCGTGGGCTACACCGCCCCGCGCGAAAGCGCCGATCTGATCCGCCGTCTGACCGAGACGGTGCCCGGCGCGGATGAGGTCTGTTTCGCCACCCATTGCCACAACGATCTTGGCATGGCGACGGCGAACGCGCTGGCCGCCGTGGATGCCGGTGCGCGCCAGATCGAGTGTACCATCAACGGGCTGGGCGAACGGGCGGGCAACACCGCGCTGGAAGAGGTGGTGATGGCGATGAAGGTGCGCAACGACATCATGCCCTATTCGACAGGTATCGACACGACGAAGATCATGAATATCAGTCGTCGCGTCGCGGCGGTGTCGGGCTTTGCGGTGCAGAACAACAAGGCCATCGTCGGCAGGAACGCCTTTGCCCATGAAAGCGGCATCCATCAGGACGGGATGCTGAAGAACGCCGAGACCTTCGAAATCATGCGGCCCGAAGACGTGGGCCTGTCGGAAACCAGTCTGGTGATGGGAAAACACTCTGGCCGCGCGGCGCTGCGGACAAGGTTGCGCGAATTGGGTCATGAGCTTTCGGATAACGAACTGAAGGATGTCTTCTATCGGTTCAAGGCGCTCGCCGACCGCAAGAAAGAGGTCTATGACGACGATCTGATCGCGCTGATGCGCGACACGTCGGCCGACGGCGGGCATGACCGGATGCAGGTGAAATTCCTGCGGGTGATCTGCGGCACGGAGGTGCCTCAATCCGCCGACCTGACCCTGACCATCGACGGTGTGGACCGGCAGGTCACGGCGCAGGGGGACGGCCCGGTCGATGCCACCTTCAACGCCATCAAGGCGCTGCACCCGCACAGGGCGCGGCTGGCGCTCTATCAGGTACATGCAGTGACCGAGGGCACGGACGCACAGGCGACGGTGAGCGTTCGGATGGAAGACGACGGCTATATCGCGACGGGGCAGGCTTCGGATACGGATACGGTCGTTGCCTCGGCCCGGGCATATGTGAATGCGCTGAACCGTCTGGCGGTGCGGCGCAGGAAGACAGCGCCGGACACGGTTTGACGGGACGCGCCATGACGCGCCATGTCCGGTTTCCGACGGATTACATGGCGGATCGGCAGTCTTTTGCTGCGAAAGCGCAGAATATGCGCAAGCCCTCTTTACTGTCCTGCGTCATGGGATCATAAAACCCGCGATTTGGCCGGGTATGGCCCGCGCGCAGGGCGCAGATCGCATACTGAAGGGGCAACTCAGTCCATGTTCAACGGATTTGGCGGTATTTTCTCGGCCGACATGGCCATCGACCTCGGCACGGCAAACACGCTGGTTTACGTGAAGGGGCGCGGCATCATACTGAACGAACCTTCCGTGGTGGCCTATAGCGTCAAGGACGGCGTGAAGAAAGTGCTTGCCATCGGCGAAGACGCCAAGCTGATGCTGGGCCGCACCCCGGGCTCCATCGAGGCAATCCGGCCCATGCGTGAAGGCGTCATTGCCGATTTCGCCACCGCCGAAGAGATGATCAAGCATTTCATTCGCAAGGTGCATCGCCGCTCCACCTTCTCCAAGCCCAAGATCATCGTCTGTGTTCCCCATGGTTCGACCCCGGTTGAAAGGCGCGCGATCCGGCAGTCGGTTCTGTCCGCGGGCGCCCGCCGCGCCGGGCTGATTGCAGAGCCGATCGCCGCGGCGATCGGGGCGGGGATGCGAATCACCGACCCCACCGGTTCGATGGTCGTTGACATCGGTGGCGGCACGACCGAGGTTGCGGTTCTGTCGATGGGCGATATTGTCTACGCACAATCGGTTCGCATTGGCGGCGACCGGATGGATGAAGCCATCATCAGCTATTTGCGCCGTCAGCATAATCTGTTGATCGGTGAATCCACGTCCGAACGGACGAAGACGATGATCGGCACCGCCCGGATGCCGGATAACGGACGCGGCCTGTCCATCCAGATACGCGGCCGCAACCTTTTGAAAGGTATCCCGAAAGAGGTCGAGATCAATCAGGCGCAGGTGGCGGAAGCATTGACCGAACCCGTGCAGCAGATCTGCGAGGCGGTCATGATCGCGCTGGAGGCGACGCCCCCGGATCTGGCCTCGGATATTGTGGATCGCGGCGTGATGCTGACCGGTGGCGGGGCGTTGCTGGGCGATCTGGATCTGGCGCTGCGCGAACGCACCGGGCTGGCCGTATCTGTCGCCAATGAACCGCTGAACTGCGTGGCGCTTGGCACCGGCAAGGCGCTGGAATATGAAAAACAGCTGCGGCATGTGATAGACTACGACAGCTGACCCTGATCAGAAGAACGGGGCGCGACATGGCCAGAGACCGAGGCCGAGGCGATTATTACACACGCCCGATCCGGCGCATCCTGATCGGATTGCTGGTGTTTTCCCTGCTGGTCATGTTTGTGGTCTGGCGCATCGACAACCCGCGCATGGAACGGTTCCGGACCGGGGTGATCGACCGCATCGTGCCGAACCTGAACTGGGCGATGGCCCCGGTCACGGCTTTCGCCAACATGCTGTCGGATTTCCAGAGCTATCAGCGGATTTACCAGCAGAATCAAGACCTGCGGCGCGAACTGCAACAGATGAAAGCCTGGAAAGAGGCGGCGCTTCAACTGGAGCAGAAAAACGCCCGGCTGCTGGAGTTGAACAATGTGCAGTCCGACCCGCGCCTGACCTATGTCACCGGCGTCGTGATGGCTGACAGTGGCTCTCCGTTCCGGCGGTCGGTCCTGCTGAACGTGGGGGCGCGGGACGGCATCCGGAACGGCTGGGTGACGATGGACGGGATAGGTGTCGTCGGGCGAATATCGGGGGTTGGCGACACAACCTCCAGGGTGATCCTGCTGACCGATTCCAACAGCCGCATCCCGGTCAGGATTCAACCCACCGGCCAGACCGCGCTGTTGTCCGGAGACAACTCCGACGCGCCCCGGCTGGAACTTCCGGAGCGGCCCGAGGATATTCGCCCCGGCGACCGGGTGGTGTCTTCCGGCGATGGCGGCGTCTTTCCGCCCGGCCTGCTGGTCGGACAGGTCGCCCAGGGCCCCGACCGGCACCTGCGGGTGATTCTTGCCGCCGATTATCACCGGCTGGAGTTTTTGCGCGTTCTGCGCAGCCATGAAAGCGAACGCATCGACGACGCGGGCGGATTGCTGTTGCCGCCCAGGGCGCCGCCGGCCTCGGGCATTCCGCAAGAAACAACCGGCCCGCCTGAAGGGGCTGGTGGCGATGGTTGATCCCGTTGTCGCGCGCCTGTGGGGCTTTCGCCTGTTTTATGCGGGGCTCATTGCCGCCCTGCTGTTCTTTCACCTGTTGCCGTTGCAGATCGAATCGCCGCGCCGGGCAACGCCGGACCTGATCCTGTGCCTGACCTATGCCTGGGCCATACGGCGTCCGGCCTGTGTTCCCGCGCTTCTTGTGGCTTTCGTTTTCCTGCTTTCGGACATGCTGTTGCAGCGCCCGCCCGGCCTTTTTGCAGCGCTGGCGGTTCTGGGGTGCGAGTTCCTGCGCAGCCGGTCCCCCTTCATGCGCGACGCGCCTTTTCCGGTCGAATGGGCGATGGTCGGCATCGTGATCCTTGCAACGCTGTTCGCCAATCGCGTTCTGCTGATGCTGGTGCTTGTGACGCCGCCCGCCTTGTGGCCGTCGATCATGCAGTTCGCGATGACCGTTCTGGCCTATCCGGTCGTCGTCGGCGTTTCCCGGCTGCTGTTCGGCGTGACCAGGACGCGCCCGCAAGACCCCGAGAGCAGGAGGGCCATGCCATGATGCGCACGCTTGGGGATACGCTGGAAAGTCAGCGCCGCATTTCGCGGCGAACGCTGATTCTGGGCGGCCTCCAGCTTGGTTTTGCCGGGATACTCGCTATGCGAATGCGCTATCTACAGGTCGAGCAGGCAGCGGAATACCGGCTTCTGGCAGAGGAAAACCGGATCAACATTCGCCTCGTCCCCCCGGCGCGCGGCATGATCTTCGATCGCAACGGGCTGCAACTTGCCATCAACGTGCAAAACTACAGGGTCGTCATGGTGCGGGAGGATGCAGGCGATGTGAAAGCGGTTCTGGCCCGCCTTGCGCAACTCATCCCGCTGAGCGAGTACGATCTGGAGCGGACGCAGCGCGAAATATCCCGCCGCAGCCCCTTTGTGCCAGTGACCGTCAAGGATCTGCTGAGCTGGGAAGAGGTCTCGATCATCGCCGTGAACGCCCCCGCCCTGCCCGGCATCACGACAGAGGTCGGCCTGTCGCGCAAATATCCCATCGGCCCGGACATGGCCCATGTGGTGGGTTATGTCGGCCCGGTCAGCGATTATGACCTGGGCAGGCTGAACGACCCCGACCCGCTGTTGCAAATCCCGCGCTTTCAGATCGGCAAGAGCGGGGTGGAGGCGAAGCTGGAACATGAACTGCGTGGCAAGGCCGGATCCCGCCGGATCGAGGTCAATGCAAGTGGCCGCGTGATGCGCGAGCTTGACCGCATCGACGGAGAATCCGGCGCGGCGCTGCAATTGACCCTGGACTCGGCGTTGCAGAACTTTACCCTTGCCCGGCTGGAAGGCGAAAGCGCCGCCGTGGTGGTTCTGGACGCGCAGACCGGCGACATCCTGACGGCGGTCTCTGCCCCGTCCTTCGATCCGAACAAGTTCGTGCGCGGCATTTCGGTTTCCGATTATCGCGAACTGACGGAAAACAGGTATCGCCCGCTGGTCGGCAAGGCCGCGCAGGGCGCTTATCCGCCCGGCTCCACATTCAAGATCATCACCGCGCTGGCGGCGCTGGAAGCCGGAGTCGCAAGACCGGAGGAAACCGTCTGGTGCCCCGGCCACCTGCAACTGGGCCGCCGCCGGTTTCACTGCTGGAAACGCGGCGGACATGGCCATGTGGATATGAACAGGAGCCTGGAGCAATCCTGCGATGTCTACTTCTACAACCTTTCCCAGAGGGTGGGCATCGACAGGATCAGCGAAATGGCGGTGCGCCTGGGGCTTGGCCGGAAATTCGACCTGCCGATGTCGGCGGTGAATCCCGGCCTGATGCCGACACAGGCATGGAAACTGGAAACCCGCGGAGAGCCCTGGCGGGCGGGGGATACGCTGAACGCCGCCATCGGTCAGGGGGATGTGCTGGCCTCTCCGCTGCAACTGGCGATCATGGCGGCGCGCCTGGCCACCGGCCGGACGATCATGCCCCGGCTTGTCAGGTCCGTCAACGGTGTCGAAAAACCCGTTGAAGGGGGCGCGCCGACCGGTCTTGACGAAAACGTGCTGCGCCGGGTCCGTCAGGCCATGTACGATGTTTCCAACAGCTGGCGCGGAACTGCCTATGGCTCGCGCATTGTCGAGGATGCCTATCGCATGGCGGGCAAGACCGGCACCAGTCAGGTCCGCAGTGTCCGCGTCCGCAATCAGGACGTGCCGTGGGAACAGCGCGATCATGCGCTTTTCATCTGTTTCGCGCCGTTCGAGGCGCCGAAATATGCGGTCTCGGTCGTCGTGGAACATGGCGGCAGCGGGTCGGGCGTGGCGGCCCCCATTGCCCGCGATGTCATGCTGCAAGCGCTCTATGGCGGTTATCCGCCGCCGGAAGCCTATCCCGCCAAGGATCGCGAACGGGTGCGGGAGATGCAGAAAACCCTGCCCCTGCGCGACCCCGCCACCCTGCAACGCCAAAGAGGCCGCGCATGAGCTATCTTGAGTCACAGGTCAGACATGTCCCCACCGGCTTTCGCAAGCTCCTGTATCTGAACTGGCCGATCATCCTGTTGCTGATCCCTGTCGCCGGGTTCGGGTTTCTGATGCTCTACTCCGTGGCAGGCGGCACGGTGGACCGCTGGGCGGAACCGCAGATGAAGCGGTTCGTCACCGGAATGGCGCTGATGGTGCTGATCGGCATGGCGCCGATCTGGTTCTGGCGCAACATGGCGGGGATCGCCTATCTGGGATCGCTGGGATTGCTGATTGCCGTGGAACTTTTCGGCATGGTCGGCATGGGTGCGCAGCGCTGGGTCGATCTGGGCTTCATGCGCCTGCAACCCTCGGAACTGACCAAGATCACGCTGGTCATGATCCTTGCGGCTTATTACGACTGGCTGGATATTCGCAAGGTCTCGCGCCCGCTGTGGGTGTTCATCCCGCTTGTGCTGGTGATGATCCCGACATTTCTGGTACTGAGGCAGCCCGATCTGGGCACCGCAATTCTGCTGGTCGCCGGCGGCGGCATTGTCATGTTCGTGGCCGGGGTAAGCTGGTATTACTTTGGCGCGGTCATTGCGATTGCCGGGGGCCTGGTGACGGCCGTGTTCAGAACGCGGGGCGCCGAATGGCAGTTTCTGGAGGATTACCAGTACCGCCGGATCGACACGTTCCTTGATCCGGCCAGCGATCCTTTGGGGGCCGGATACCACATCACGCAATCCAAGATCGCGCTTGGCTCCGGCGGCTGGTCCGGGCGCGGGTTCATGCAGGGGACGCAATCGCGGCTGAACTTCCTGCCCGAGAAACATACCGATTTCATCTTCACCACGCTGGCAGAGGAATTCGGATTCATCGGCGGCATGACCCTTCTGGGCCTTTATGCGCTGATTCTGGTGTTCTGCGCCGTGTCGGCCATGCGCAATCGCGACCGGTTTGCATCGCTTCTGACGATCGGCATCGGCTCCACGCTGTTTCTGTACTTCGCCGTCAACATGTCGATGGTGATGGGCATGGTTCCGGTGGTGGGCGTTCCGCTGCCGCTGGTTTCCTATGGCGGATCGGCAATGCTGGTGCTGCTGATTGCCTTCGGACTGGTGCAAAGCGCCCATGTTCACAGGCCGAGGTGATCCATGACAGTCAATGTGCTTTTTGCCGGTCGTCCCGACCGCTGGGATGAGTATCGACCGCAACTTGCGCGCGCCTGCGCCGACAGGGGCGTCGAGGCGGCGATTTCCCCCGATCTGCCGCCGGACGAGGTTGACTATATCGTCTTTGCGCCGAATGGGCCGGTTCGGGACTTCAGCCCGTTTGCAAGGCTGCGGGCAGTCCTGAGCCTCTGGGCCGGGGTTGAGCGGATCGTCGGCAATCGGACGCTGACGGTCCCGCTGACCCGGATGGTGGATACCGGTCTGGCGCAGGGCATGACCGAATGGGTGGCGGGCCATGTGCTGCGCTATCATCTGGACATGGACATTGACATCTGCCGAACCGCCCCGGTGTGGCGGGCGCATGTGCCGCCGCTTGCCCGCGAACGCACGGTCGGGATTCTCGGGACGGGATCGCTCGGCAGCGCCTGCGCCTCTGCGCTCAGGGGGCTGGGTTTCGATGTTCTGGGCTGGAGCCGGACGGAAAAATCCATTCCGGGTGTCGGGCGCCATACCGGCAAAGGCGGGCTGGCGAAGGTTCTGCGCCGCTCGGAAATTCTGGTTCTTCTGCTTCCCGACACCCCGGCGACGACCGATCTTCTGAATGACGAAACCCTGGCCATGATGCCGGCGGGCGCGCGCATCCTGAACCCCGGCCGCGGTTCGCTGATTGACGACGATGCGCTGCTCGGGGCGCTGGACAGCGGACGGATCGCCCATGCCACGCTGGATGTGTTCCGGGCCGAACCCCTGCCTGCGGATCATCCCTATTGGGCGCATCCGAATGTCACCGTCACCCCGCACATCGCCGCCGAAACCCGCGCCGACAGCGCCTCTGACATCATCGCAGAGAATCTGCGGCGCGATCTGGCCGGGGAACCGCTGCTTTATCTCGTGGACCGGGACATGGGATATTGACCCGCAAGGCCGCGCTTCGGGATCGTCACTTTCCGCCTGCCTCTTTCAACAAGCGAATAATCTCCGGTCTGCCATACTCCGGGAGCGGGATGGCGTATTCCACAGCATGGAACAGGGGGGTAGCGCCATCTTCATCCCGTGCATTTACATCTGCCCCCGCAGCCAACAGAGTGAGGATCACCTTTGGGTAGTAGATATTGGAAGCAGCACTATGCAGCGGGGTCCGGCCATGCTCGTCCCTTCCCTCAATGTTTGCGCCCGCATTGAGCAACAAGCGAATAATCTCCGGTTTGCCCAATCTCGCAGCATTATGCAACGGGGTTAAGCCGGCCCAGCTTGCCCCAACATCCGCACCTGCAGAGTTATAGCCGAAAGTTGGTGATGGCCCTGATGGGCGGCATATCATGGCGTTGTTCACGCGCCGCAATTCTCAGCAGAGAAAAGGATATGCCACATGACGAAGTCTACCATCACGCCGTTGCCCGGTCCATCGGGATTTTCGTCTGACCCGCTGACCGACATCCTGCAAACCGGCGCGCGCCAACTGCTCAAACAGGCGGTGGAAGCGGAATTGGCCACACTCCTCGCCGCCCATGCCCGCGAGGTGACGGACGACGGCCGTGCGCGGCTGGTGCGCCATGGTCATCTGCCCGAGCGCGAGGTCATGACCGGCATCGGCCCGGTACCAGTGAAGGTGCCGCGGATGCGGGACCGGGGCAATGTGGACGAAAAGATCCGTTTCGCCTCGTCGATCTTGCCGCCTTGGCTGCGCAAGACCAGATCGATTGAGGAACTGCTGCCGTGGCTCTACCTTAAGGGCATTTCCACGGGCGACTTCCAGGAGGCTCTTGGGGCGCTGTTGGGGCCGAACGCGGCAGGGCTTTCATCGAGCACCATCTCGCGATTGAAAGCGGACTGGGGGGCGGAGTATGAACGCTGGCAGCGCCGCGATCTCAGCGCCCGGCGTTTCGTCTATGTCTGGGCCGATGGTGTCTATTTCCAACCGCGTATGGAAGAGGAGAAACAATGCGTTCTGGTGCTGATCGGCGCGGATGAGTGGGGCCGCAAGGAGGTTCTGGGGCTCACCGACGGCTACCGTGAAAGCACGCAGAGTTGGCGCGAGTTGCTGCTCGATCTCAAGCGTCGCGGGCTGTCCCACGCCCCCGATCTGGCCATTGGCGACGGCGCCTTGGGGTTCTGGGCGGCGCTGCGCGAAGTCTTCGGCAGCACCCGGGAACAACGGTGTTGGGTTCACAAGACCGGAAACGTTCTCAATGCCATGCCCAAATCGGTGCAGGCCAAAGCCAAAGGCCACCTGCATGATATCTGGCAGGCGGAAACGAAGACCGAAGCCGGGGCCGCCTTCGATTTCTTCGTGGAAACCTACGGCGCGAAATATGACAAGGCGGTTGGGAAACTGACCAAAGACCGGGCTGTGCTGCTCTCCTTCTACGGCTTCCCTGCTGAGCACTGGAAGCACATCCGAACCACGAACCCGATCGAGAGCACCTTCGCCACCGTCCGCCACCGCACCGGCAAAACCAAAGGCTGCCTGAGCCGCAAGACCGGGTTGGCCATGGCATTCAAGCTGATGATGTCAGCGCAGGCCAAGTGGCGAAAGCTCGACGGCGCCAACCGCATGCCAGAGATCATTGAAGGGGTTGAGTTCAGAGACGGGATCAAGCAAATTCACCACGCCGCCTGATCACACCATCACCAACTTTCGGGCATAGCTCGGCACCTGCATCGAGCAATGCCTGAACTGCTTCCAAGTTGCTCTGTGTTGCAGCCATATGCAGGGGGGTCCGATCAGAGTCCTCCCTTCCCTCAAGTGCCGCGCCTGCATCCAGTAGTATGCGGATCACCTCCGGGGTGCTCCATAATGCAGCTTTATGCAGAGGCGTTTCGCCACCCACGTCGCCTGCATTCACAAGCGCGCCTGCATTGAGCAATATGAGGATTGTTTCCGGGGTGCCAAATCTCGCAGCATTATGCAGAGGCGTTTCGCCAAGCACGTTGCCTGCATCCAAGTTCGCGCCCGCATCAAGGCAGGCTTGGACATTCTCTGCTGTCGCTGTCGCAAGGAACGCTTCGGTGTTGAAACCGCTGCATTCCTGCGCTGTTGCCGGGGCCGCGCCCAGGATTGTCAGCGTCAGCATGACCGGCGCTACTGTTTTCGTGATTTTCATGGTCTTCTCCTGTTCGGACTGATTGTCCGGTGATGCGGCCCCGCAAGGCCGCGCTTCGGGATTATCAGTTCTGGTCTCCTCTCAGTGCCTGCCGGGCCATGCGGGCTATTGCGCCTGTGAAAGAAATCAAACCCGTCGTGCATATCCGAGGCTTACCAGAACGGACGCCGCCGGTCATCCTGTGTGGCTGCGCCGCCCTTGACGGTCTGAAAGGGCTGTTGCAGTTCATGGCAGTCTATAGCAGTCGTTAACGAAACGCCGCTAAGGATGTCGGGCCGGTTGATGACCAAAGGCAGGCGGATGATCGAGTTTGACAATGTAAGCAAGTCCTTCTGGACCGGAACCCAGCGCAGGGTGATCCTTGACCGTGCGTCGTTCCGGGTGGAGCCGGGAAACTCGGTGGGTATTCTGGCCCCGAACGGCACCGGGAAAACAACGCTGATCAACATGATGTCGGGGCTGGAAAAACCCGATGAGGGCGAGATTCGGCGAAACTCCAGAATCTCCTTTCCGCTGGGCTTCATGGGCGGGGTTTCGAACAAGCACAATGCCCGTGAAAACAGCCGCTACATTGCGCGGCTCTACGGGCTCGATCCCGATTATGTAGAGGCGTTCTGCTGCTGGCTGTGCGAGTTGAAGGAATATTTTGAAATGCCCGCCGCCACCTACAGTTCCGGTATGCGGGCCCGGTTCACCTTTGCATTGATGCTGGCGCTTGATTTCGACATCTACCTGATTGACGAAGGGATGCCTGGCACGACGGATGTCGAGTTCAATCGCAAGGCCGGCGGCATCCTGCGCGAAAGGCTTGAGCGGACAACAATCGTGATCGTGTCGCATCAGGCAGAGACGCTACAGAAATTCTGCCGGTCCGCCGCCGTATTGCGCTACGGGAAACTGCATATGTTCGACACGCTTGAAGAGGCCAAGAGGCTCTATGACTACGAAGCCTAAAACACAGAAATACCATGTCCGCAGGCGTTCTGCCCAAACCGCGACAGAGGCGGCCGCCGCCGCCGCGCCTTCCCCGCCGGAACCGGCTGCGCAGGGCGCGGGTGGCCCCGCCGGGGATGTCGGGAATGTCGGGGATGTCGATCAACAGATTTCGGATATCCGCAATGAGGGGCTGCCGGGGCGGCAACTGCGCATGGCGCGGCGCGCGGCGCAACGCCACGGGCTGACTCCGGCCTCCGACTACGACGCGGTGCGGCTGCTGCGCGCGAAGGGCATCGACCCGTTCCAGCGCAGCAACCTGCTGGCGCTGGTGGTTCCCGACGCGCCGCCGCAGAAACTTTCCGGCGCGATGCTTCCGGGCGCCGCGACGCCCGGCGGCGAAAACCTGCCTTCGACCGAGGTTCTGACCGACGCGGCGCGCAACCTGCACATCCAGAGAATTCAGCAGGACATCGCGCGCCGCCGCCGCCGCAGACTGTTCACGCTCTTCGTGCGGCTGACGATCTTTGTCCTGCTGCCGACGATTCTGGTCGGCTGCTACTTTTTCACCATCGCAACGCCGATGTATGTGGCCCGATCGCAATTCAGCATTCAGCAGGCCGCGCCACAGGGCCTGTCGGGCGCGCGCGGGCTGCTGTCGGGCACGGTGCTGGCCACGCAAACGGATTCGATTGACACCCAAGGCTATCTTCAGTCCCTCGAAGCCATGCTGCAACTTGATCAGGAACTGGGCTTCAAGGCGCATTTCTCTCAGGAAAACATGGATTTTCTGCAACGCCTGCCTGTCGATGCGACGAATGCGGAAGCCTACAAGGTCTATACGCGGAACGTGAAAATCTCTTACGATCCCACGGAAGGCGTCCTGCGCATGGATGTCGCGTCCGCCGACCCGGAACTCAGCACGAATTTCTCTCGTGCCCTGATCGCCCTGGCGGAAGACAAGGTGGACAAGCGGTCACAACGGATGCGCGCGGATCAGATGAAAGGCGCGAGAGAGAGCTTTGACGAAGCCGAAGCGAACATGCGCGTGGCGCAGCAGCGGGTGATTGGTCTGAAGGAACAATACAACGTCATCAGCACGGATGTAGAGATCAGCCTGCTGACGAACCGGATCGCCGCGCTGGAACAGCAAGTGACCCAGGATCAGTTGTCGCTTGAAGAGATGCTTTTGAATCCGCGCCCCAATCCGGCGCGGGTCGAACCGCTGCGGCGACGGATCGAGATGCTGAACAACGCCATCGCCGGTCTGCGCTCCCGATTGACCGTGGGGCAGGACGAAGATGTGTCGCTCGCCCGCATCGGCAGCGAATTGCAGGATGCGCAGGCGGATCTGGAAACAAGGAACCTGATGATGCAGGAAGCGCTGCAACAGATGGAAACCGCACGAGCAGAGGCCAATCGTCAAACCCGGTATCTGTCCACCGGCGTGGCGCCGATTCCCCCGGACGAACCCGCCTATCCCCGTGCCTTTGAAAGCACCATGGTTGCCTTTTTGATCTTTTGCGGGATTTATCTGATGTTGTCCCTGACTGTCTCGATCCTTCGCGAACAGGTATCCTCGTGATATGAAAACAGGTATCCTCGTGCCATGACACATGTTCAGTTGAACGACCTCGACATCGGCAATGACCTGCCGCTGACCGTGATCTCCGGCCCCTGCCAACTGGAAACGGCCGACCATGCGCTGGTGATCGGAGAGGCGCTCAGGGCGGCCTGTCGCAAGGCCGGTCTCGGCTATGTCTTCAAGGCCTCCTATGACAAGGCGAACCGGACCTCGCTGTCCGGCAGGCGCGGGCCGGGGAAGGCGGACGGGCTGGCCATGCTTGCCCAAATCCGTGATCGGCTGGGGGTTCCGGTTCTGACCGACGTTCACCAGCCGCAGGATTGCGCAGAGGTCGCCCAGGCCGTCGATATTCTGCAAATTCCGGCCTTTCTGTGCCGCCAGACGGATCTGCTTCTGGCCGCAGGCCGGACCGGCGCGGTGATCAATGTGAAAAAGGGGCAGTTCCTGGCGCCATGGGACATGGCGAATGTGGTCGCCAAGATAGAGAGCACCGGCAACCGGCGCATCCTGCTGACCGAACGGGGGACGAGCTTTGGTTACAACACGCTGGTTGCGGACATGCGCAGCCTCGCCATCATGGGCCAGACCGGCTATCCGGTGGTGATGGACGCCACCCATGCCGTCGCCAGCCCCGGCGGCAAGGGCGCATCGTCAGGCGGGCAACGCGAATTTGCGCCACTGCTGGCCCGCGCCGCCGTGGCCGCCGGTGTTGGCGCCGTGTTCCTTGAAACCCACGAAGACCCGGACAACGCCCCCTCTGACGGGCCGAACTCGCTGCACCTTTCCCACATGCCCCGGCTGATCGAAACCCTTGCCGCCTTCGACCGGCTTGCCAAGGCCCGGCCCCCCGAAATGTCAGGGGCGTCGGAATGACCAGGGCCCCCGCCGCAACCGTCACCGGGAATTGCTGGGAATTTCTGCGTGAGCCGATGATCGCCCCTGCGGGCTTTCGCGAATATGACGCCCGCTGGAAATATCCGGAGGAGATCAATCTGCCCGGCATGACCGCGCTTGGCCTCGGGCTTGGCACCCAGATGCGCGCCCGCCGGATCAAACCGGTGATCGCGGTCGGGAATGATTACCGTGACTATTCGCTGACCATCAAGAACGCGCTGGCGATCGGGCTGATGCAGGCGGGCATCCATGTAAAGGACATCGGCACGGCGCTGTCGCCGATGGCGTATTTCGCGCAATTTCACCTTGATGCGCCAGCCGTCGCAATGATCACCGCCAGCCATAACCCCAATGGCTGGACCGGTGTGAAGATGGGCTTTGAACGCCCGCTGACCCATGGCCCGGATGAAATGGCGGAACTGCGCGACATTGTTCTTGGCGGCCACGGCGCCGCACACGCAGGCGGCGGCCACGAATTCGTCGATGGCGTGAAAGAGGCGTATCTGGATGATCTGACCGGCGATTTCCGATTGACCCGAAAGCTGAAGGTGGTCTGCGCCACCGGCAACGGAACCGCTTCCGCCTTTGCCCCGGAACTCCTGGAACGGCTGGGGGCAGAGGTCGTGCCCTCTCACAACCGGCTCGACTACACGTTCCCGAATTACAACCCGAATCCCGAAGCCATGGAGATGCTGCACGACATGGCGGCAACGGTCAGGGCCTCGGGCGCCGATCTCGCCCTTGGCTTTGACGGCGATGGCGACCGCTGCGGCGTCGTGGACGATGAGGGAGAGGCGATCTTTGCCGACAAGGTCGGCGTGATCATGGCGCGCGACCTGTCGCGCCTGCACCCCGGCTCGACTTTCGTGGCGGATGTCAAATCCACCGGCCTCTTTGCCTCCGATCCCGAACTGATCGCCAACGGGGCCAGGGCCGATTACTGGAAAACCGGGCACAGCCACATGAAGCGGCGCATCAGGGACATTGGCGCGCTGGCGGGGTTTGAAAAATCCGGCCACTACTTTCTGGCGGAACCCGTCGGCCGCGGCTACGATTGCGGGATGCGGGCGGCGGTCGAAATCTGCAAGCTCCTTGACCGCAATCCCGACAGGTCCATGTCGGACCTGCGCCGCGCCCTGCCCCGCACCTTCACGACACCCACGATGTCCCCCTGGTGCGCGGATACCGAAAAGTATCGGGTTCTGGAACGTCTGGTCGAGCACCTCGTTCAGCGCCACGCCGATGGCGGTTTTCTGGGCGGGCGCAGGATCACCGGTGTCATCACCGTCAACGGCGCACGGGTGATGCTGGACAATGGCGGCTGGGCTCTTGTCCGGGCCAGTTCCAACATGCCCAATCTGGTGGTCGTCTGCGAAAGCCCGGAGAGCGAGGACGAACTTCGCGCGATCTTCGCCGATCTCGGCACGGTCATCCGTACCGAAAAAAGCGTCGGCGACTATGACCAGGTTTTCTGAGCCGCGAAATTCCCGGCTCCGGGACACGGTTTTTCGTGTTTGCGGGCCTTGTTGCGACGACACTCCTGTCGTCCGCTCATATGAACGATGGCTGCCTGCGGGGCAGGGAAATCCGCGGACGCACACGATGTGCCGGCGCGGGTTTCTGACGCATTCGTGACAAAGCCGTGTGCGCATTGTTGTTGATCCGAAACGGCTACATCTTCAAACTGCCATCATGGAATTCGTTTTTGCCTACCTCGCGGGCCTCCTGACCCTGATCAACCCCTGTGTGCTGCCCGTCCTGCCCATCGTGCTGGCCAGCGCCCTGAACGCCGATCGCCATGGCCCCCTGGCCCTGGCCGCCGGAATGAGCGTGTCTTTCGTCGTGCTTGGCGTGCTGGTGACGGCCTTCGGGGCGTCTGTCGGATTGACGCAGGAGCGGCTTGCCCAGATTGGCGCGCTGCTGATGACGCTCTTCGGTGTCGTGCTGATTGTGCCGATGCTCGCCCGCCGGTTTGAAATGGCCTCCGCCGGGACGGCCGCAGGGGCCGACAACCGGATGAACCGGATCGACGCCTCGGGCCTCAGGGGACAGTTCCTGGGCGGGCTGTTGCTTGGGGCCGTCTGGTCGCCCTGCATCGGCCCGACCCTGGGCGGGGCCATCGCGCTGGCCTCGCAAGGCGACAGCCTGGGCTTTGCGACACTGATCATGGCCTTCTTCGCACTGGGCGTTTCGACCCTGATCGTCGGCCTTGGTCTGGGAGGCCGTGAAGCGATCCGAACCCGCGCCGGGGCGCTGCGCGGGCTGGCCGGGCGTTCCCGACCCATCCTGGGCATCGCCTTCATTTCCGTGGGCGTGATGCTCTATTTCCAACTCGACCACTACATCGAAGCCTGGGCGCTTGAGGTCATGCCGATCTGGTTGCAGGATATCTCGGTTTCCCTTTGACATACGGAGTTTACTCATGAACCGACGTACTTTTCTCGCGACCGCTATCGCCTTCGGACTTGCCCCGGCTGCGGCTCTGGCCACCGATTTCGTGGACTACACGCCGGGCGCCATCGAGACAGCCCTTGAGCAGGGAGAGACCGTTTTCGTGGACTACTCGGCGACATGGTGCAGCACATGCGCGCGCCAGGATCGGGTGATCGGCGCGCTGCGGGCGGCCGACCCGGCCTATGACGCCGCCATGACATTCGTGAGGGTCGATTGGGATACCTACAGGAGCCACGATGTTACCGTGTTGCGCGAGATTCCGCGCCGCTCGACGCTGATTGTTCTGCGGGGTGACGATGAATTGGGGCGCATTGTCGCGGGTACGGCTGAAAGCCGGATCAAGGAACTGATGGACAGGGGCCTTTGATCTTTTCAACGGCCCCCCGGCGATCATGGAAAACACAGCGCCTGCCCGGCTGACGGTCTTTCCTGCGAACCGTCACGGGAAATTGCCCCCCGTCATCGGGGCAATGGGCTGGCGCAGGCCGGTAAGCGCAGAGCCCTGCGCCCCGTCATCCGACGGCTTCGACGCCGCGCGCATTGCCGTGCGCATCGCCGCGCATTGCCCCTGTCGGCCCCCTTCGCTAATCAGTCTGTCAACACAGGTTTTTCCGAAGGAATCGCGACATGGCCTCGTATCAATACGTCTATCATATGGATGGTGTTTCCAAAACCTATCCGGGCGGCAGGAAATGCTTTGAAAACATCCGGCTGAGCTTTCTGCCCGGCGTGAAGATCGGCGTGGTGGGCGTGAACGGCGCGGGCAAGTCCACCCTCATGAAGATCATGGCCGGGCTCGATACCGATTACGCGGGCGAGGCGAAGGCGGCCAGGGGCGCAAGGGTCGGCTACCTCCCGCAGGAGCCGGAGCTTGATCCCACCCTCAACGTCCGCGACAACGTCATGCTGGGCGTCGCCGCGAAAAAGGCCAGGGTCGAGCGTTTCAACGAAATCGCCATGCAGATCGCCGAGGACTGCTCCGACCGGTTGATGGAGGAAATGACAGAGCTTCAGGACGCCATCGACGCCGAAAACCTCTGGGATCTCGACAGCCGGATCGACATCGCGATGGAGGCGCTGCGATGCCCGCCGGACGAGGCCGATGTCGCAACCCTGTCGGGCGGCGAAAAACGCCGCGTGGCCCTTTGCAGGCTGCTCCTCGAAGCGCCGGACATGCTGCTTCTCGACGAACCGACCAACCACCTCGATGCCGAAACCATTGCCTGGCTCCAGCAGCACCTGATCGACTAC
This sequence comes from Paracoccaceae bacterium, assembly GCA_965216225.1. Taxonomy (GTDB): domain Bacteria; phylum Pseudomonadota; class Alphaproteobacteria; order Rhodobacterales; family Rhodobacteraceae; genus 3107. Next base: position 320,182 of record CBDCFF010000034.1, on the reverse strand, counting down.
AGGGGCACGATCCTGATCGTCACCCATGACCGCTATTTTCTGGACAGCATCACCGGCTGGATTCTGGAACTCGACCGCGGGCGCGGCCTGCCGCATGAGGGCAATTATTCCAGTTGGCTGGAACAGAAGGCCAGGCGTCTGGCGCAGGAGGCGCGCGAAGACACGTCGCGCCGGAAAACCCTGGAACGGGAACTGGAATGGATGCGCCAGTCACCCAGGGCGCGCCAGGCCAGACAAAAGGCCCGGATCAACGCCTACGATGAACTCGCCAGCCGGTCCGAGCGTGAAAAACTCGCGCGTGCGCAAATCGTCATCCCATCGGGCGCGCGCCTTGGCAGCAAGGTGATCGAGGTCGAGGGCCTGAAAAAACACATGGGCGACAGGCTGCTGATCGAAGACCTGTCGTTTTCCCTTCCTCCCGGCGGCATCGTCGGTGTGATCGGCCCGAACGGCACCGGGAAAACCACGCTCTTCAGGATGCTCACCGGACAGGAACAACCGGATGCGGGCACCGTGAGCCATGGCGACACGGTGCAACTGTCCCATGTGGACCAGAGCCGCGATGACCTCGCCCCCCGCGCCACGGTGTGGGAGGCGATCGCCGATGGCCTTGACGTGATCAGGCTGGGCGATGCAGAGGTCAACGCACGGGCCTATTGCTCCACCTTCAACTTCAGGGGCGGCGATCAGCAGAAGAAGGTCTCGCTTTTGTCCGGCGGCGAACGCAACCGGGTTCACATGGCGCGGCTGCTGCGCTCCGGCGGCAACGTGCTGCTGCTGGACGAGCCGACCAACGACCTTGATGTCGAAACCCTTCGCGCGCTCGAAGACGCTCTGGTCGATTTCGCCGGCTGCGCCGTCGTCATCTCTCACGACCGCTTCTTTCTGGACCGCATCTGCACCCACATGCTGGCCTTTGAGGGCGACGCCCATGTGGAATGGTTCGAGGGCAACTTCGAAAACTACGAAGAAGACAAGAAACGCAGGCTTGGCCCCGATGCGCTGAAACCCGGACGGATCAGGCACAGGAAGTTCGTGAGGTAAGGCAGCGACCGGCCGCAGCGTCTTTATCCGCGACAGGCGGGCGGGCTTTCGGGTTCCATGAACTTTTCCGGCGGCTCCCACGTTTCGGGCATGAACCGGTTGGCCCAAAGGCACATCTGCTGCAAGACGCCCCGGAGCATCCTGCCCTTTTCGGCAAGCGCATATTCAAGGCGTCGGGGTTTTGCCTGACAGGGCCGCCGGGTGATCCGCCCGTGACTCTCCATCTGTTTCAGACGGCTTGCCATTAAGCATGTCGCGCAGGGTCACCAGCGTCCGGCGTCCAGCGATCTCCGACGATGTCGAGAGTGGTGGTGATCGGGCACAGGGAGCGTCGCATTGCGTTTCCATTCATATTGACTCGCAAGTTGCAAGTCAATATCGTGTTGTTTTACAATATACTCGGAGTCATTGCTTCGGCCTTATTTGTTTTTTGTTGACATGATCCGTCTGCCGCTTCATGCAGTTCTCCAACACCCTGCGCAGAGAACAACTTCGCAGCGAACATGCGCAAACGGGCCTGCTTCCTGACGGCTGATCAACGCGAGGCATTGCTGGATATCCTGCGCCAGCGCAAGGCAGCAGCACTTGTGGGGCGCCGTGCGAATGCCCTGCTTCTGCTGGATGACGGCCAGTCGGCATGGTTCGTGGCAAAGACCCTGTTTCTCGATCCCGACACGGTCCGCAGCCGGCTTCGGGAGTTTCGTGAGCCGGGTCTCGCCTTTTTGGAGCTGGCGGCGTATCCGGACCGGGAAGGTCATCCGAGCCGGGACCAGGAAACCGCCCTCAAGGCGCAGTTCCGTGACGACCCGCCGCGCGATATCAATGAAGTTCGGGATGTCATCTTTCGCCGGTACGGGGTCGCGTACTCCCGTTCGGGCGCCATCAAGCCGATGCACCGCCCGGGGTTCACTTGCGTGAAGCCGAAATCGCTTCCGAAGCAGGCCGACAGGCAGGCGCAGGAAGCCTTCATCCGGCATTGCGAACAGCTGACACGCGGGATGTTTCCGGTCGAGACGGTTGTTTTCGCCGATGCGGTTCATCCCGAGTGCCAGAGCCGGCCGGCGCATGGTTGGTTCCTGGCCTCCGACAAGCCGGCCATCGAGGCCACGACGGGCCGCCGGCGGCTGAACCTTCAGGGGGCGCTGGACCTCGAAACCATGACCATGACCCGGGTGGAGGGCGAGAAGATCAACGCCGAGACGACCCTGCGACTGTTCGAAAAGCTGGAACGGGTCTATCCGGACACCCGGATTATCCATGTGTTTCCCGACAATGCCAGATACAACCGGGCAAACCTGCAGAAACCGTTCCTGGAACGCCCGGAATGCCGCATCAAGCTGAGGGTCTCGATTTACCTCGCCAATCCGGTCTGAATCCGGTTCACTCCCGGCTCCTCGTGACTGGAGCGGCAGATGGTCGGACAGCCGGGATTTTCTGACATGGATGACCGCCGGAAGCGGTCGAGCGATCCTGGCGATCAGTTGGAAGCCTGTGCCGGGGCGTCTGATTTCGAGATTTTCCGTGCGGATATTGTGAAGGCTCTGGCGTACTCGGACGGCTCGCACGGTGCCCGCCCGCCCTGTGACGTCGTGCTGATGTTCAGGATCCTGATTATCCAAGCGCAAGACAATCCCGGTGATGACCGCGCAGGGTTCCTGATCCCGGACCGGCTGTCGTTCATGCGTTTCCCCGGGTTCGGGCTGCATGACCGGGTTCCGGACGCGAAGACCATTCGGGTGTTCCGCGAGCGTCTGACCAGGGCAGGCGCGATCGAGGGGCTTTTCAGCCGGTTCGACGCCGCGCTGCGCGAGGCCGGTTACATCGCGATGTCCGGTCGGATCGTCGCCAGCACGCTGGTCGCCGCGCCAGGGTACGCAACACGGTTGACGGGAAGACGGCTGTCAGGATGGGCAAGCCCGGCGACGAGAACCGGCCCGATGATCCGGCCAAAGCCGGGCAAAAAGACGTGGATGCACACTGGACCATCCAGTTCGCCCCAGTTCGTCAGGGCGCGCCCGCGCGAGGACGGCCCCGGCCTGTGGGGTCTCGCCGCAGCTATTCGCAAAAGTTCGCCAGGGCGCGCCCGCGCGAGGACGGCCCCGCGCCGCCCGACATCGCCATCCCGAGTTTCGGATACAAGGCGCATTCCGGCATCGACAAGCGTTTCCGGTTCATCCGGCGATGGGATGTCACCAGTGCGGCGGCCGATGACGGGCGGATGCTGCGCCGGGGGCTGCTGGATTGCCACTGACACCGGGTCAGGCGTCCGGGCGGACAGCGCCTGTCGCTCGATGAAGAACGAGGCGTTCATGGAGCGGCGCGGTTTTGTCAGCCATGTCCACCATCGCAAACCAGAGGGGCGCCCAATGCCCGGGAATATCAGACGCGGGAACAGCACAAGGTCAAAGCATCGCGCGCCCGTCGAGCATGTCTTCGCAGTCCGCAAACACATGATGGGCATGGCCACCATCGCCTGCAACATCCGCCGCCTGGTCCAGTTCGGCGGCGCCGTCACTGCCTGATCACAGGACGAAACCGCCCGAAATTACGGAAAACCGCCCGGTTCGGGCGCAAATCATGCTGTCACACCGACAGAACCCAAAGACAGACAGCGTCGAGGGAATGCCGCTCTAAAATCAGCTCCAAAATCAAGATTGATAGAGGTCCTCAGCTGGTATTCCATGTCTTCGGCGTGATCGCCCATTTCAAGCGACGGCTGATATCGGAACGCACGCGCGACGGCATCGCAGCCGCCCGGAAACGCGGCAGAAAGCCGGGGCGACCACCACTCGCCAGAGAGCCATTTCAGCGGCGCAAAAACTCATCGAGGCCGGAATGACGCCGGGACAGGCCGCAAAACAGCTCAATATTGGCAGGGCAACGGCTTACAGGATTGCCAAGGCAATCAGATAAGGTGTTCAGTCTCGGCATCTGGTGGATCGGGGTAATCGGTTCCATACCGCGATGTGCGCCAGGCCGCGATCCCTGAGGCCCCCCCGCGCACCGTGAACATTCCCCTACCATCGGATGGCGGCGCCGAGGTCGAGGCCGAGATCGTGGGTGGGGCTGCCGGTCGTGCTCTCCTGCCGGGTCGCCTCAAGGCCCAGATGCAGGTCCATCGGGCCGCTGCGGGCGAGGCCGAGCCGCCAGCCGACGCTGTATTCGCGACCCGCGTCCGTCAGCCCGAACCCGATCCCGCTCACCGCGACAAACCGGCCCGCCGCCATCGGAACCCCGTAGCCCAGCGTCGCATCGAAGCGCCGTTGCAGGTTGCCCTCAGTGGTGTCAGCACCGTCGTCACCGTCACCGGTGAGCAGACCGGCCAGGCTCTGGCGCGCCAGCAGTGACGCCGCACCGCCTTCGGTCGCCGCACCCACCCCGTGGTCCAGCGACAGCGACCAGCCGAGATCGCTGCCGGGGCGCTGATCCCAGGTCAGCGTCGCCGACAGGCCGCGCTCGCGGAAGCCCTGCGCCGCGTGGTCCAGCAGCCCGCGCGCACTGACCGCCGCGGTGATCCCCCGCGCCGGGTCGGCAAAGTCGAGGCTGACGCCGATGTCGGTGCCGAAACCGGTCTCCGCATCGCCGCCGTCGTGGCGCAGGCCGACTTCGAGCCCCGGCGTCAGCGCCGCACCCGAGCCGAGGCGGAACCGTCGCGACCCGGTCAGACCAAGGCGCACCCGCGTCACCCCGGACGATGTGGCATCAAGGCGACCCTCCGCGCCGCTCGCCGCGTCCGATGTGGTTCGGAGCGCCAGCGCGTCGGCCTCCCAGGCCAGCACCACGCCTTCCGCACCCGCCCCGAGGGCGCCGCGCGCGCCCACCGACCCCATCGTCAGCCCGATCCCGGCGCTCAGCGCGTCCTCGCCCGCAGGCGTCAGCGTCAGCGTGCCGCGACCGTAACCGGCAACGCCCCACAGCGTCAGACGGTCGTTCACCCGGTGGCCAAGCCACGGATAGAGCCCGGTCAGCGTCGCCGAAATCCGGCCATCATCGCTCGCCGCACCACCTGCCGCAGACGACCGGTAATCGCCCTCGCCGCGCGAACGCGACAGCATCAGCCCGCCGCTGCGCTCGCCATTGCGCCAGTCGATGCCCAGCATCCCGCTGACCACTTCGCCGTCCACCGACAGCGACCCGTCGCGCCCGTCGAAGCTCGTGACCGCCCCCCGGCCCCAGAGCGTGGCGGCACTGTCGCCGCCATCGCCGGTCAGCGCAAAGGCGCTGCCGGTGAGAAAATCGCGACCGGTCAGCGCCCGCGAACTGTAACCGCGCTCCGCAGCGCCATCCCGGCCATCCCCGGTGTCATCCCAGGCATTCCCGGTGGCATCGCCAGCGCCGAAAAAGCTCTCGCCCAACGCCGCGAAGTCGGCCTCCGCATCCGCCCGAGCCTCCGCAGACCCACGCCCCGGCGCGATGGCGATCGTCTGACCGGCCAACTGCCCGGCAAGACCCGCCACCGGCGTCGCCGCCATCCGCGCCTGCGCCGTCTCCACCACCTGCTCCGACACCGTGCGCCCGAAACGCGGCAACCACGACGCAACCGGCGCTGTCCGGTCCGGGATGGCCGCGGTGGACCCGGTCCCGAAGGCCGACCACGGGCCGACGCCCTCGTCGTTGGTCGCGCGCACCTGCACCTCATACGCCGTGTCCGGTTCCAGGCCGGAGATGCTCGCGCTCATGCCGCTCACGTTCTGCGGGCCGTCCGTCCAGGTGCTGTCCGGCGTCTTCTTGTACCGCAGGTCATAGCTCATGATCGCCGGGCGGCCCATGTTGTCCGGCGCGTCCCAACTCACATCAAGGCTGGTCGTGCTGTCCGTGGTCGGCGACATCGTGGGCGCATCCGGCGCCAGAGGCGGCTCGTTGCGATCGTTGACGTTGATCGTCACCGCCATCACCGCCGTGCCGCCGTTGCTGTCACGCGCCGTTACCGTCACGATGCAGATCGGTGTCACTTCGTGGTCGTAGTTCTCGCCCATCCTGGTGCTGATCTGGCCGGTCGAGGTGTCGAAGGTGAACCTGTCCGCATCCGTGCCCTCCAGGGCGTAGGTCAGCGGGTCGCCGTCCGTGTCCGTTGCCATGACCGGATCGCCGATGGCCTCCACCGCCGTAACGGGCGCGTCGCCCATCCTCTCGGCAAGGTTCCGCGTCGCGGGTGCGCCGCCAGCGAAGACCGGCATGGTGTTGCGCGTCACCGTCAGCGTGTAATCCTGCGTGGTGCCGTCGTGCGCCATCACTTTCACCACGATCACGTTGTCGCCATCGACCAGCGTAACCTGCAGGCCGGTATTGATCAGGTTCTCGTCATCGATCATCGTGTTCGAGCCGTCCTCATACGCGACCGTCGCATTGGGTTCGTTCACCTTCGGGTCGATGGTGATCTGCTCCACGCCGTTGGCAACGTCTGCGGTATAGCCTTCGGTCACGTTCGGCATGAACATCTCATTCAGCGCGATGGGGTTGTCGTCCGAGGCATCCGCCAGCGCCAGCGCGCGCAGCGTCGCGTCGTCGGAGAGCGGCATGCCCATCACCTCCGCCGAGGGCGGGCCGTCGTTGGCGCCGCTCCGGGTCGCGATCACCCGCACCATGTATTCGGCGCCGTTGGCGAGGCCGCCGATGGTGTGGCTTATGGTCGAACCCGAAGTGACCGTGGCCTGCCGGTCGCCGGTGTTGTAGTCCTCGCCGTCCGACTTCCACTGCACCCTGTAGCCGGTGGCGTTGCTCACCGCCGTCCACTCCACCACCAGTTGCCCGTTGCCCTCCGTGACCATCACCCCCGTCACCTGCGCGGTGTCGTTGTCGAGCACCGTCACCGTCACGCCGGGGATGGCGATGCTGCTGTAGTCGCCGTCCGAACTCGTAGCAGAGTGGGTCAGCGTCACCGTTTCGTTATCGGTATCCCCATCGTCGCCCGCCGTCACCCTAACCTCCTGGGGCGTGCTCCAGGTCGTGCTTGTGAAGATCAGCGGCGTCGGGGTCGGGGTCACGTCCGTGCCCGCGTGCCCGGCGACCGTCACCGTCACATCCGCCGTCGGCTCGGTATCGAGGACCACCGTATAGCTGTCGCCGGTCGTGTCCTCCTCCGTCACCGTCAACGGCGACCCGGACACCGTGACCCCCGGCTCCTCTGGCATGCCCATCACCTCCGCCGAGGGCGGGCCGTCGTTGGCGCCGCTCCGGGTCGCGATCACCCGCACCATGTATTCGGCGCCGTTGGCGAGGCCGCCGATGGTGTGGCTTATGGTCGAACCCGGAGTGACCGTGGCCTGCCGGTCGCCGGTGTTGTAGTCCTCGCCGTCCGACTTCCACTGCACCCTGTAGCCGGTGGCGTTGCTCACCGCCGTCCACTCCACCACCAGTTGCCCGTTGCCCTCCGTGACCATCACCCCCGTCACCTGCGCGGTGTCGTTGTCGAGCACCGTCACCGTCACGCCGGGGATGGCGATGCTGCTGTAGTCGCCGTCCGAACTCGTAGCAGAGTGGGTCAGCGTCACCGTTTCGTTATCGGTATCCCCATCGTCGCCCGCCGTCACCGTCACCGTCCGGGGCGTGTCCCAGTCGAGCGACGTGAAGGTCAGGGTGGCCGGTTTCGGGGTCACGTCCGTGCCCGCAGGCGCGGCGACCGTCACCATCACATCCGCCGTCGGCCGGCTGTCGAGCACCACCGTATAGCTGTCGCCGGTCGTGTCCTCCTCCGTCACCGTCAGCGCCGTCTCCGACACCGTGACTCCCGCCGCGTCGTCGTCGGTGATGACGCCGGTGAAGTCGAGCGAAACGGGCGTCGCCTCGCCGCGGTTACTGCTCTGATCGAGTGTCCACCGGATGGTGATCGTCTCATCATCTTCGGCCACCATGTCATCGGTGATGGTGATGGCGAGCGTCGCCGAGAGATCCCCCGCCGGTACCGTGAAAGACACGCTTCCCCCCGTCAGGAAGTCGTCCTCGTAGTCCACACCCCGCGTCGCCGTGCCGCCGATGTCCCCGGCTGTCGCTCCATAGGCCGTGTCCAGGCTGCTCGGGTGGTCGAGCGTCAGGGTCAGCCTCATCGTGCCGCCCTCGCCCGCGGTGACATCCACGATCGAGGCCATCGGCACGCCCTCGTCATCCCGAATGCTGACAGTGGCCACTGCGGATGCCGGCAGCGTCGCGCCCGCCGGGTTGCCCAGCATGACCCGGAAGCTCCCGGGCGCACCGGCTTCAAAGGTATCGTTGTCCAGGATCGGGATGGTGATCGCCTGCGATGTCACGCCCGGCGCGAAGGTGAGCGTGCCCGTGGTCGCCGTATAGTCTACCCCCGCCACCGCAGTGCTGTCCTGCGTCTGGTAATCCACGGTAATCGTATCAAGGCTGGTGCGGTCAAGTTCCACGCCGACCATGCCGACACCCTCGTTCTCGGCAACCTCCACGTTGGCAGAATTGAACGACAGCGCCGGCAGCGCGTCCGTCGTCCCGGTCCCGCTCTGCGACCACGGACTGTCGCCTTCGCCATTCGTCGCCCGCACCTGCACCTCGTATTCCGTGTCTTCAACCAGATTCAGGATGAACGCCATCAGCCCGGACTCATCGCCGGGACCGGCAATCCAGGCGTTCTCCGTTGTCTTCCGGTAGCGCAGGTCGTAGCCGGTGATCGCCGGGCGGTCCGTATTGTCCGGCTGCGTCCACTCCACGATGAGGCTGTCGGGAAAGTCCATGATTGTCACCACCACGGGCGCATCCGGCGCAAGCGGCGGCTCGAGATCGTTGACGTTGATCGTCACCGCGATCAACGCCGTGCCGCCGTTGCGGTCATCCGCCGTCACCGTCACCGAGTAGCTCGTCTTCGCCTCGTAGTCGTAGCTCTCGCCCACCAGGGTCTGAATCTGGCCGCTTGTCGGAACGATGCCGAACTTCGCCATATCGGGGCCGCCCAGAGTGTATTCGAGCGTGTCGCCGTCCGCGTCCGTCGCGGCGACCGGCGCGCCGATGTCCAGCGCCACCGCCACCGTCGCATCGCCCACCGTCTCTGTCAGAGTCAGAATCCGGGGCGCGACGCCCGCGAACACCGGTGCGGTATTGATGGTTGCGGCTCCCGCCGGCCAGGCATCGCTGGTCAGCGCCTCCGGGTTGTCCGCGTCGTCGGTGAAGCTGGCCTGCACCCTGATCTTCCCGCCCGCATCCGCCGCAACCAGCGTGTAGGCGCCAGCGTCCGCGCCGATGTTGGTCTCCGTGCCGAACTCATCCACGCGGATCCACTGATAGGTGTAGCCGGGGCTCGTCAGCCCGTCCGCATCCGCAATCCCGCCAGTATCCGCCGTCAGCACCTCGCCCACCTGCGCCGCGCCCGAGATCACCGGCGCGCCGGTCGCGGGGGTGTTGTCGGTGTCGATCACCGTCACCGTCACGCTGGCAATCGTGATGCCGCTGTAGTTGCCGTCCGAACTCTCCGCGCTGTGGGTCAGCGTCACCGTATCATTCACGATGTCCGCGTCGTTGGCCGCCGTCACCCTCACCTCCTGGGGCGTACCCCAGTTTACCGACGTGAAGATCAGGTTGGCCGGATCCGGGGTCACGTCCGTGCCCGCAGGCGCGGCGACCGTCACCATCACATTCGCCGTCGGCTCGGTATCGAGGACCACCGTATAGCTGTCGCCGGTCGTGTCCTCCTCCGTCACCGTCAGCGCCATCTCCGACACCGTGACCCCCGCCGTGTCGTCGTCTATGATCGTGATCCGGGACACGCAAGCCCCATGACAGCTCTCGCCATCCGCATTGACAAAGTTCGCATATTTTATGTGACTATCCGGCCCCGGAAGATACTCCAGCACGAGTTCGAGCGCCTCGTCGCCCTCGACCTGCGCATCGTTTACGGTCTGGATGTCGATCATCACCTCTGCCCTGTACACCGTCCCGTCCGCCTCATAGTTCGCCACCGGAATGCCCGGATTCAGCGAGATGTGGATGTAGTCATCCTGCGACTCCGCCTCCGGCGGCAAGAGCAGTCGCGTCGATACCGCGTAGTACATTTTCTCCGTCGGCTTCGGCGCTCCCTCGCCGGTGCGCACCACCAGCTTGACCTGCAGTTCCTCCCCTTCGACAATGGTGTATTCGTCCATATCCAAACCCACCGTCAGCGCGATCACGATGGACACCGACGCCGAGACCGGCATTCCCGCGTCATAGCCTGTGCCGGGCGCCACCGTCGCCGTCAGAGTTCCGTTGTCGAATACCTCCCCCACCGGAAAATCCTGGAAATCCGACTCCGGGATCGTCAGCACCGCCGTTGACGAACCCACAATGAACGTCGCTGGCCTGACAGAATTATTTCCCGATCTCAGGAACGGACGGTCCTGGGTCAGATTCACCGTTGCCGTCAGGGCTTCGTTCGTCGAACCGGTTCGCGTCAGCGTGAAGCTTGCGGTGCCGTCGGAAACGCCGTCGCTATCGGCATCATCGGTGTCCCAGAACAGCACGCTCGTCTGGTCTGCCTCAATCGTCACCACCGGCACATCCTCGCGCGTCACCGTCATCGTGTAGGTCCGGGTGGTGTTCCCGTCCATCGCCGCGACCGGCGCGCCAATGTTCGAGACCCCGGACAGCTGCACCGTCGTGTCGCCCTCCGTCTCATTGAAACTCCGCGTCACCGGGGCGGTGTCGGTAAACACCGGATCGGCGCTGGTGGTGCCGGGCGGATAGATTGAGATATTCAAAAGGCCGCTACTCGTTGATTCCCTCCAGTTGTCGGAGTCTCCAGCCCGGAAATGCCGCTTGTCCGCAATGCTCCAACCCGCCGAGCCGCCGCTGTTCTGCGCAGTGTTAGTTGTGCTGTTCAAGATGTGGCTGATTGACGTTGTTGATTCGCCCACAACGAAATACGATGTGTCCGCAGACAGCATGGCGTTGACGGGAGCCGTGAAAAGCACCTCGGTAAATGCCGTCGCTGAACTTGGGTTGGTCAGCGTGTAGACAACCGCATCCGGGTTGCCGCCCGCATCGGTGGAGTAGATCCGTACAATCAAGCCGGTCGTGCTCGATTTGTCTGAGGTGAATTTCAGTCCGACGCTTCCCAGGGTGTAGCCTCCCGACTGCGACCCCGTGGTGAACTTCTGCCCCTGGTGTGCGGTCGTATCAACCGAGAATCCGATGGTCCCGATCTGACCGGTGTTGGACACATAGGCCGTCTGCGCCTGAAGCGGCAGGGCAAAGAGCGTGGCGAGGACGACGAGCAGCCCCGCCGCCCCATGGCGCGCGGCAGAGGCCGCCCGGGAAGCCGCTGCCCAAAGGCGGGCGGGCCGGTCGCGACGGTCACGATACAGGGAGGGTTCAGCTGGGGGACCGGCTTCGCTTGCGCTCAACAGGTCCATGACGCCGCTCCCGGCAAGGACATGAGCGGCTCTGCGGCAAAAGTCACCCCCCCCTTGGCGGCGCGCGGCGCCATGAATACCAGAACCAAGATTAATCATCACTGTTCCCCTGTAACTGCCGCACGGACGGAGCGACTGCCAAGGAGCTGACTTTTCCGGCGGCGCAACCGTGCGCTGGAACCAATAATAAGCTGGAACCAATAATAAATCAATCTTTCTGACAAATTCGTTAATAAACCGTGTACTGGAATCAATAATAACGGGATCGGGGTATTGCCAAGTTGATGCTTTTTCCGGGAAGATGTAGCCCTCAAGCATGTTCAATGCTTCGGCTTTGCCACGCCTGAAAGGCTTCTGTTTCCCGCGAGCCATCATCGCATATGCCGTTTGGACCTGCCATCGTTTTGCCCTGAGCACCGCGGATGTCGAAGATCTTCCAGCCGAACGGGGCGTTTTTGTCAGCCGCGAGCCTGTCCGACAATGGGTGAACCGGTTCGCCTGGCATTTTGCAAAATGTATTCGTCGCGATCGCCCACAACCGCGTGACAAATGGCATCCGGACGAAGTCGTCCTCAGGATCGGGGGCGATGACGTTTGGCTCTGGCGCGCCATCGACGCGGATGGTGACGTGCTCGACATTTTGGTGCAACAGCGTCGGAACGCCAGGGCGGCGAAGCGTTTCTTTCGCCGGCTGGTCAATCACCATGGCAATCCCCGCGTTGTCGTAACCGGCAAGCTGCGCAGTTATTGCAAGCCGGTCAAGGCGGTTGCGCCTCGTGCGGATCACCGGGATCATGAGGGATTGAACAATCTGATCGAAGCCTCACACCGCCCAACGCGAAGGCGGGAGAAAATCATGGGCCGGTTCAAGTCTCCCAGACACGCGCAACGGTTTCTCGCCGCGCACGATCAGATCAGCGCTGTCTTTCGACCCCGCCGGTACAAACTTACAGCACCCTCATATCGACACGCCAGAGCCGACGCATTCCATCTCTGGATCGACTACGCAGCTGAAATGAACGCTTGAATTGTCAGAACATCCCTCTCTGCACAGCGCTCCAAACAACTTGGCAAGGCCCCTGACCCATGTTACGATTGACTGTGTGTCATTGCGTTGACGTGTCGATCGTCAAGCCGCCCCGGCAACGGGCGAGATGTGACTTCACAGGAGCCTGACAGGTCGGCCCCATCACAGTCCGGTCCCCTCCGAACGGTGCCCGGGTAATTTCTTTGCAGAGGACACCATGAAGACCAGACAATCCATTATCATTGGCACTGATACCCATAAAGTGTTCCATCCCGGACGATCAGATAGACCCTCGCCGTTCTGGCCTGTTCATGGCAAGATCGGTCCTGCGTGAGATTCGGGACGGGAGCAAGACATGCTGATTTCTTTGCACCAGCAGGCGACGACGACGCCGAAGATCAGGGCCGCAATCCAGGCGAGCAAAGAACCAGCGTGGATCGTGGCAGAGCGCTACGGCATCCCGGAGCAGACGGTGTGGAGACACCGTCCATGATCGGAGCCACACGGCACACAGGTTGCAGACCACGCTGACACCGGCGCAGGAGGCCGTGGCCGTCTCGCTGAGACAGAGTCTGCTGCTGCCGCTCGACGACCTGCTCGCCGTGGTCCGCGAGTTTCTCAACCCGAACGTCTCGCGCTCCGGGCTGGATCGATGCCTGCGCCGTCATGGGGTCGGCTCCCTCCGTGACCTGAAGCCGAAGGTGGCGAAGCCCGCGCACAAGCCTTTCAAGGCATACGAGCCCGGCGACATCCACATCGACGTGAAATACCTGCCGCAGATGGCCGATGAGGAGAAGCGCCGGTATCTGTCGCCGGTATCTGTTCGTCGCGGTCGACCGCGCCACCCGCCGGGTCTTCGTGCGTATCCATCCGGCGAAGACTGCGGCCAACGCCCGCCGGTTCCTGCGCGATCTGGAGCGCGCCGCCCCGATGCGGATCACCCGCGTGCTGACGGACAATGGCAAGGAGTTCACCGACAGGTTCTTCGGCCTTCGCCGCCGCGCCGCGACCGGCAATCACGAGTTCGACCGCCTCTGCGCCGGGTTCGGGATCGAGCATCGCCTGGCCCCACCTCAGCGGCCGCAGACCAACGGCATGGTCGAGCCGTTTCAACGGTCGGATCGAGGACGTGCTCCAGAGCCACCGTTTCCGCAGCGGCGAGGACCTGGAGCGGACGCTTCTCCGCTACGTCCGCCTCTACAACGGCCAGTTGCCGCAATCCGTTCTGAAAGGCCGCACGCCAATCGATGCGCTCAAGGACTGGCATCAAGAAAAGCCCGAACTCTTCAGAAAGAAGCCGTACAATCACACGGGATGTGACATTCAAAGCGGTTAACCTGATCACATGGGGCAAAAGCTGGTCTGGATGTTAATATAGGTGTTAAGGCATTTATGAAAAACCTTTAAGTATTTATATTTGATATAAAAAATCGGTATTTCTAACATTGAAATCTTCCTAAAACCCCGAATCTTTCTTCCTAAAACCCCGAATCATGGCTGGAAGTTATCCACAGGTAGGCTGCCTTCCTGATGTCTCGAATCCTTGACTTCCTTCTTGATACCCCGAACACTCAGCCTATGAACCTTCCTGATACCCCGAATCTGCAACTTCTGCCCTTGCGTTACCCGCAGGGCGACCTGTTCATCTGCGACGTTGCGGACGCGGTTCTGAAAGATATTATCGACCAGCTAGGGCCTGTTGAGATTCATCGTGAGTTGATGATAGCCGCGGCCAGATAGATCATGGAGGAGAAGCTCTGATCTGTTTTACAGGCCCGCAACGCAATACGCTTGAATTCCTTGAGTTTCCGGAAGTAATTTTCGATCAGGTGTCGCCATTTGTAGCAGTGTTTGTCAAATTCCGGCGGAAACTTCCGGTTCGATCTGGGCGGAATGACTGGCACAATCCCCGACTTGTCCAGATTTTCGCGCAACCAGTCGGCATCAAACGCCCGATCCGCGAGGAGCATCTCGCACGAAACACCCTCGATCAACTCGGATGTTTCGCTCAAATCGTGGGCTTGCCCAGGCATCAGGCGGAAGGAGACAAGATTGCCAGGCGCATCTGTCAGAGCCAGGATTTTGGTGGTAATTCCAGAAAAAGAGTACTGTGAGAGCGCCCTGTAGCCTGGCTTTGAGCCCCCCTTTTGCGCCCTGCCCGTGGCGGTGGACCTTCACGATTGTGCCGTCAATCATGACATACTCCATGTCAGGGTCATTTGAGACAGCGTCAAATATCCGTTTGAAAACATCGGCTTTTACCCAATGGCGGAAACGTTTGTAAACGGTGTTCCAATTGCCAAAGCCGGATGGAAGATCACGCCAGGGCGCCCCGGTTCGAGCAATCCACAATACGGCTTGCCAGAAAAAGACGGCTGTCACCGCCAGTGCGACCGGGATCGCGTTTCTTGCCAAAACAATGCGGTTCCATCAAAGCCCATTGCGCGTCATTGATAACAAAACGCTCGCTCAACATTTCATTCTCCCTTTTGGAAAGAATGAATCAGATGTCAGCGCAAATGAAAACCCTGAATCTCAACAGGCCCTAGAGTCCTTCACATTTTGACTGAAGCATAGCCTGTGTTTTCGAGGTAGTTTTGGCATTCCTGTTGTGTGATTGATCCGACGAGGCGTCCAACGTATCGCCAGGCCTCTTCACTGGTTCGTTTCCGAGCCATCCGCATCCAGTGTTTGATCTTGGCGAATGTCTGCTCGATCGGGTTCAGGTCTGGCGAGTATGGTGGCAGGAACCACACCCGCGCGCCTGCCGCCTTGATGGCATCGCGCACGGCTTTCGATTTATGGCAGCCGAGGTTGTCCATGATGACGATATCGCCGGGCTTCAGTGCAGGGACAAGCAGTTGATCGATACAGGCACGGAAGGACTGCCCGTTGATCGGGCCGTCAAAGACACAGGGCGCCGTCAATTGATCGCAGCGCAAGGCAGCAATGAACGTCATGGTGTTCCAGTGGCCATGGGGCGCAAAGCCGTGCAGGCGTTTGCCTTTTGGTCCCCAGCCGCGCAGCGGAGCCATGTTGGTCTTGATCCAGGTTTCATCAATGAAGACCAGCTTGCGCGGATCGAGTTGACGCATGACCCCCTTCCAGCGCTTTCGCCGGCGGGCCACATCGGCTCGGGCCCGCTCAAGGGCGAGCAGTGTTTTTTTTTGAAGCTCAGCCCCTCGCGGCGCATGAAGTGCCAGACCGCATTGTGGGACACCTTGACGCCCCGCTTCGCCAGCATGTCTTTCAGACCATGCAGCGTCAGGTGCGGCGTGCGGTTGATCTGCTCCAGGATAAAATCACGGTGGGGTTCAAGGATAATCCTGCGGTGGCCACCCATCTTGCCAGGCGCCACGCTGCCAGTCTCGCGATATCGCTGGCGCCACTTGATCACCGAAGAAACAGCCACCGAGAAACGGGCAGCCACAACACGTGCCGTCTCGCCGGAAACAACAGCTGCTACTGCACGCTCCCGAAGATCATTCGAATAGGGTTTTACCATGCATGCCGGCCTCCAGTCCCGGCACGCAGTTTGAATCACAATTCAACGAAAAACGGAATCCCGAGATTCAAACAAATGATGAACCGCTCTAGAACACCCGTTCTACTCGCTGACCAAGAAGCCCGAAACCGCTGTGCGGCGCTATGAACACAAGGGCAACTGGTTGGAAATCGTGCCAAGCGTCAAAGGCATGGCTACGATTTATGACAAGGATATTCTGATCTATGCAATTTCGCAGATCATGGCAAAGCTTAACAGGGATGAGCCGGTTTTGTAGCGCGACAATCAAGATGAGAAGTGCGCGTCAATCAGGATGAGAATCCTTGGTCGCGACGTTTGGGACGATGCCGGGCTTTTGTGCCGCGATCAAGGGGTTTGTTTTTTGATTGTCGCGGAGCGTCAATCAGCTTTGGTGTTTTCCGGTGTGGCTTTTTGTGCAGGCCTTCCCGGCCCCTTTGCCTTTTGTGCTGCTCTTCGCCGGTAGCTTTCGACATTCATCTCGAAGATGGTTGCGTGGTGCACGAGCCTGTCGACGGCGGCCAATGTCATGGCCGGGTCTGGAAAAATCGCATTCCACTCCCCGAAGGGCTGGTTGGCCGTGATCAACATTGAGCGGCGTTCATATCTCGCGCTGATGAGTTCGAAGAGCACACTGGTTTCAGCCTGATCCTTGGTGACGTAGGTGATGTCATCGAGGATCAGCAGATGGAATTTGTCGAGCTTTGCAATGGCACTTTCGAGGACGAGATCGCGGCGGGCCTGTTGGAGTTTCTGGACCAGATCGGTGGTGCGGCTGAATAGGACGCGGTAGCCTTGCTCGACAAGGGCGAGCCCGATGGCTGAGCCGAGATGTGATTTGCCCACACCTGGCGGCCCAAACAGCAGGATGTTGCCGCCCTTTCCGATCCAGCTGTCGCCAGCGGTGATCGCACTGACATGGGCCTTGGACAGCATGGGGACGGCTGTGAAGTCGAAGGTGTCGATCGTTTTTCCGGGCAACAGGCGTGCCTGTGCGAGATGTCGCTCGATACGACGGCGATCTCGTTCAGCCAGTTCATGCTCCACCAGGGTGCTGAGCATCCGAGCGGCGGGCCAGCCTTCCTTGTCGGCTTGTTCCGCAAAGCGCGGCCATAGCGCCTTGATGGCTGGCAAGCGCAATTCGGTCAGAGCCAAGGTTAGGCGGGCGGTATCGGTCTGGGGCGATGTCATGCTGTCACCTCCTGAGCGGATGGCGTACCGCCGACCAACTGGTCGTAAGATGACAGGTCGGCCAGTTGCACCGCGACTTGGGGGAGTGCGTCTTGTGATGGGCTAAACACTGCGCGTAGGGCCGCCATGTCAGGCGGGCGCTTCTGGCGAAGGTCCTCCTCAAGCTGCGCTGCCAATTCAGCCTCGCAGCCCCGCTCGTGTGCCAGCGCCAGAAGATCGACAACCATGCGACACGCCGCCTTCTCACTGGTCTGCTCCAGCAGGAATGCGAACATGTTACGGAACGCCCGGCGCGGGAATAGCTGATCCCGATAGACCAGCCCCATCAGCGCCATGGGCTTTTTGCGCAAGGAGTGGATGACGTGGTGGTAATTGACCACGTGCCCATGGCTCCCGGTGCTCGAGGCTCGTCCGCGTGTCAGCGTTAGCAGGGCAGAGCTTCCCAGGAACAGCTCCAACCGATCATCGTAGAGCCGAACCCGCAGCTGATGCCCGATCAACCGGGATGGCACGGTGTAGAACACCTTGCGCAAGGTGAAGCCCCCGGAGGAAGTGACGCGCAACGTGATCTCCTCGTAATCCGTGGTCCGCCGCGTCGGCAAAGGTCTGAGGCTCGCACGTTCCGCATCGATACGCTTGGCATTGCGGGCGTTGATCCGGCCCACGATCTCGTCGATGAAGCGACGATAATCTTGCAAGCTTTCGAAGTCGCGCGACCCACGCATGACCAGCGCGTCCTCAATGGTGCGCTTCAGATGCCCATTGGGGCTCTCGATGGAACCGTTCTCGTGTGCGACGCCCTTGTTGTTGCGCGTCGGCGTCATTCCATAATGGTTGCACAGGGCGTCGAAGCGGTCGGTTAGATCGGCCCGGGATGACTTATCCAGGTTCTTGAAGGCCGCCGACAGGCTGTCAGTTCCATGATTGTGTGGCACGCCGCCGAGCGTCCAGAGGGCGTTCTGCAATCCCTCAGCCAGCGCCACATAGCTTTCGCCGCCCAGCACGACGTGGGCGTGCTGAAACCCGCTATAGGCAAGCCGGAAGTGATACAGTCGATGGCCCAGTGCCTCACCGGCAATGGTCACACCCAACTTGCCCATGGCGGTGAAATCCGACAGGCCCATTTTGCCCGGTGTGTGGGTCTGCCGGAAAATGACGTCCTGTTCAGGGCCGTGTTCCGCATTCCAGGCGCGTATCCGTCGCTCCGGAGTCCGTCGGATGCCCGTACCCAGATCAGAATGCCGACGCAGAAGCTCCTCGTAAACCGCCACAGGTCGGATCCCCGGTGAGGACCGCAGAAGCGGCACGACCTCCGCATCAAAAATGTCCGCCAGCGGGTCCGGACGCCGCCGGCCGCGAGGGGCCTTCTTCTGTGATGGTAAAATTGGGTCAGCTTGCAGCCGATAGCCCGTTGCCTGGCTGATCCCCGCCTTGGCAGCGGCAACGGCAACGGAATGGGTCGATCTGAGCGTCATGAAGAGCCTCATTTGTTGGTCAGTGACATGACAGCCCGGCATGAACGATCCCCTTGCACAGAAAATCATTCCTTATCCGAGCCGGCCACAACCGTCAGGCCCGCCCCAAAAGGGCAAAACGCGTGTGCGGGGCCTCCCCAGTCGGGCTACGCCCTCCCTGCGAGCCCCCGCACACGCGTTCTCATCCTGATTGACGCTGGATTCTCACCTTGTTTGTCGCGCAGCAGTTGCGTTAGGCTCAGTCCTCATAGCCAGAATATGACGGTTGCAGCGATGTATATGGCGGATTTGAATACGTGTGCGCATCGGTCATAGCGCATCGCGATGCGCCTCCAATCCTTGAGTTTTGCGAACAGGTTTTCAACCTTGTGCCGCCTCTTGTACGTTTCGGCGCAGTGGGGGATGGTTTGTTGCGGTTTTTCCTTGAAGGGATGCAAACCTCAATCTTCTGATCTTCAATGATCTTTCGAACCTTTGCGCTGTCGTAGCCCCGATCCGCGATCAGAACCCTGGCCGCAGGCAGGTTGGGCAGCAAAACATCCGCGCCCTTGAAGTCGCTACGCTGACCCGCCGTCAGATGCAGCCTGACAGGGCGACCCGCACCGTCTCCAACGACATGCAGTTTCGTATTCAGTCCTCCCTTTGTACGCCCGATCAGGCGCGGCTCGGCCCCCCCTTTTTGAGACTGGACGCCGTGCGATGTGCTTTGAGATGGGTTGCGTCAATCATGAGAGTGTCGGCGTCCGGGCCAGAGGGGTTGGCCAATTCTTCGAAAATTCGCTCGAAAATACCTTTGCGGGACCAGCGCACAAACCGATTGTAGAGCGTTTTGTGAGGGCCGTATTCGACAGGCGCATCGCGCCAGCGTAGACCGTTGCGAATAATGAAAATAATACCACTCAACACACGACGGTCATCGACCCGGGGCTTGCCATGGGGCTTGGGAAAGAAGGGCTCAAGGCGCGCTGTTTGTGCCTCCGTCAGCCAGATAAGGATCGCTCATGTCACTACTCCGTTTTGCAGAACACTGATTCACACGTTCAAAACAAAGTCAATGGGTCCTGAGCCTAGATGTGAATTCTCAACAGGTTGTTCATTCGATCCATCCCTGAGACGCTGAAGTTTGCAACAACCGAAGCTCAACAGGGAGAACCGAATGAACATGCATGGGAATGCCCGGTATCGCCAGGCAGGTCTTCAGGCCGCTCGCAGCCCTCCAGAAGTTCGTCCGGAAGTTCCCTGGAAATCGTCATCGTCATGGCTCCTCTCTCAAAGCATGGAACCGATCACGGATACACAGATGATCGGACACTCTCTGAAACGAAGATCAGCACTCAGACTGCGTGTCATGAAACCCTCCAGGCAAATCAATGCTCCCAGTGAATCAGGCAAAACAACAAGAGCGAACCCTCAAAATGATTCCGAGATCACTAAATCTGCTCCAACTGCGCGCTGGCTGCCTTGCAGGGGCGCCTGGCGCCTGTGTCGGTCTGCCGAACCTGCGCGGCTTCATGGCCGACGCCGTCAGTTTCAGGCGGCCTGCGGCGGCGGACAGCCGATCAGAACTGTCTGACGAAACGCATTTCCGCGCGGTTGCGCCTGTAGTCCCGCAACTGCGCATTGGAATTGCGGACTTCATTGACCAGCACCAGTTCCGGGCTGAAGCCCCGGATGACAAGGGCGCGGTTGCGAACCGACAGGCTCAGGCTCCGCACCCGGTCCTCGCGCGTGCCGGTCGCAAGCGTGTCGCGAAACTGCCAGCGGTCATAGTCGGTCCGGCGCAGCGTTCTGCTGAGGCCCACCGTAAAGCCGTATGGCAGCGCCGCCGACGCACCGGCCCATATCCGCAAGCCTTCATTGCGCCAGCGTTCCGACTGCGGTTTCTCATGGTTGTATCCGACCCCGCCATCAACCCGCACCGTCGGCGTCAGTTGCCAGGCCACCCCCAGAGAGGCGGCGACGACCGGGCCGTCCAGATGGGGGCTGTCAGGATAGTCGCGCCGGTGCCAGGAGGCCCGCCCGTTCGCCGTCAGCCGTGGCCCGAAGCGGCGGCTGACCTCAAGGCGGGCGCCCAGTGCGCGGCTTTGCGGCTTGCCCGCATTCCAGCGATGCCAGCCGCTGGCCAGCAGGCTGGCTTCGGTATCGGCATCCGGCGACCACTGCGGCCCCAGATGGGCCGAAACGAAGGTCTCGTCGAAATCGCCGCCCTTGTATTCGCGCCGGAAGGCATCCGCGCCGATGCGCAGGCGCAGGCGCTCTCCCAGCGGATGGCGGTATTCGCCGCCGCCCTGGATCACGATGCCCACGCCCGAACGGCGGGTGTTGTCCAAGCCGCCGAATTCCAGTTGCTGGCCAAAGACATTGAGCACGATGGCATCATCGTCGGAGGCACTGTTGATATTGCTGTCGGGGGCAAGCGTCAGGCCGAAATGGCCGCTCCAGCGACGCCGCGCCTGTATCGCCGCCAGAAAGCGGCGGATGTTGGCGGCCACGGGCGGCGGCGGTCTGCTGCCCAGCACCCGCTCGAAATGCCTGCGCGCCAGCCCGTCGTCGCCTTTCTCGAAGAAGGTTCGCGCCAGTTCCAGCCGCACCCGCACCAGCCCCGGACGGTCGATCAGGATGGCGCGATACGCCGCAATCGCATGTGACAGAAGCTCCTGCCGGACCTGCGGTCTGATCTGCGGATGCCGGGCCAGCCCGGTCGCCGCCAGCCCGGTCAGAAACAGTATGTCCGTCCGGTCGGCCCGGCGCCGGTCCAGATCCTGGCCCAGCGGCAGCAGGATTGTCAGCGCCGCCTCATGGCGCCCGGTCTCGACCAGCGCCCGCGCCTCGGCGACACGCGGGTCCGCCGACAGGTGCGAAGGCGCAGTTGGCGCCGCCTGCGCGGCGGCAGCGGCAGCGGACAGAAGCATCGCCGCGCACAGAACGAAAAACCGCAGGGAAGGGGTGAAAAAGGTCATGGGGTGTTCCATACATGCCCCCGGCCTGTCAGGGAGGGGGGCAGGTTATCCGAATGAAGGGGGCGGCGCAATGGCCGCCCCCTTCGCCCGAGTCATGGTGTCTGCATCAATTTGCGTATGTAGCGAAAGAGCCTACAAGAGCCTTGTCTCCACCCGTTGTCGCAGCATTGAACGTCCCCGCGGCCGAGCCGGGCCTGCCATCTGATTCCCCGTTGCCGTAGAACTGACCGGCCCATGCTCCCACGTAGCTATCACCATCATAGGTTCCTGCTTCGATGGTGCCCGAGAAAGCATTTCCAATTTCAGCGGCTTGGAGCGTCAACGCCCCGGGAATAGCGCTGCTGCTGCCGTCGTCGGATTCAAAGCTGTCGATCATTCCGCCGATGGTGCCAAGATTATCACCGGCATCAAAATCAGCGTTCAACTCTACCCCTGCGCTGAAATATGTGACATCCTGCTCCGCAACATCCCGATGAATACCGACTGCCGTACCACTATATGTGGCTCGGCCTTCCAGATCCGCCAGGCTACTTGCGAGGAAGGGATCACTGCCATGCCCGAAAGCGCCAATTTCGAAATCACCGGCATTGGTGGCATTAGCAGGTTCATGGCTCCAGACACCGCCTGTAAGATAATCGGTGTCTTCGACTGCTGCTGCCAGCGGTGTGAGTTCGGTCGCGGCAGAACCATCATTGGGAGTGAACGTCATGCTCCCACTGGTCATCTGAAGTTCTCCAGTCATGTACACATACGAACAACCAGTACAACTCGCGACCCCGTCAACGCCGCCGAACTCAGCGGCAAGGCGAATGGTCGCGTCGATATTTACAAATTGCCCCCCTACATTAATTGTCGGAAAGGTAAATGGATATATGCCAGCCCGTCCGGCATCCCCTATATCCGTGTAAACATCCACATAAAGGTCGCTGCCATCGTTAAGTGTCTTGGACAATTCTACGAAAGCAAAATCACTGGCGCTGCCAGAGTTATCTACCGAGGTGCCGTCGGTCCCGTTGCTGTTAACAGACCATTGCATCCCATTAGCCACAGAATATATGATGGTTCCGGCCGCGTTACGTCGTGCAGTCACCTCTGTTATGCCATCAGGCGTGGCGACACTCGAACCACCAGCTATGGATACGGAACTTGGGGGTTGGTTGTTGTTATCCATATCCATGGATACGGAACTTGGGGGTTGGTTGTTGTTATCCATATCCATGGTATCGTCATCCATCGCTACCGTGCTACTGCCGCCGCAACCGGCCAGCAGAGCCGTGGCTGATACAGCCGCCAAAAGCGGCGCGAGAGTTCTTGATCCGGGTGAAGGTAGATTATATATGATCATTGGTCGTGTCTCCCTGAAACCGATGGAGCCGCGACATACTGATGGAGCCGCGACATACTGATGGAGCCGCGACATACTGATGGAGCCGCGACATAAAGCCAAATTTATATAAATCCCGCGAGGAAGTCAACATGTTTCGCATGTCACGGCTGTTACAGCCGCCACAAGCGGCGCATGGGTTCCTGTCCGGGTGACGGCAGAACCATGAATGACCATCGGGCGCGTTTTCCTGACACTGCCGGAGCCGCGACATAACGCCACGGCATGAAACAGGGCTTTCCATTATCCCGCAAAAAATTAACATGATGAAAAGCACGGAAACTGCGCGGCGGGCAAAGCCCCCGGGATCGGGAAAACAAACGGAACCAGCCGGAGACATTCATGGAATCCACGTTTGGACAAAACCGGAAAACCCGGTGCAGCTATCGCCCCGAGTGACCAGCCATGGGGAATCGGCACATGCGCACGACGCGAAATGTTCTGTTCATAATCATTGACCAACTGCGCGCCGACTGCCTTGCGGGGGCGCTTGGCGCCTGTGTCGATCTGCCGAACCTGCGCGGCTTCATGGCCGACGCCGTCAGTTTCAGGCGGCATTTTTCAGTCACCAACCCGTGCGGGCCGTCGCGCGCGTCAATCCTGACCGGGCAATATGCGATGAATCACCGCTCGGTCCGGAACGGTACGCCCCTGCGCCACGACATTCCCAATCTGGCGAGTGAAATGCGCAAGGCGGGTTATTTGCCGATGCTGTTCGGCTACACCGATACTGCGGCGGACCCGCGTGTCCACGATGCGAACGATCCCGCCATGCGGACCCGTGAATACCCGATGAGCGGGTTTCACGAGATAACGGAGATGCGGCTTGAATCGTCCTATCCGTGGCAGTCGCATCTGATGCAGAAGGGGTACGGGTTCGAGGAATACCGGGATGTCTACAGGCCGGTTTCCCCCGGTGGCGGATCGCCGCGGCTGAACGATCCCGCGCTTTATTCCGCCGAGGACAGTGATACCGCCTTTCTGACGAATTCGTTTCTGGACAAGATCACTGCCCATCACCGGCAGGACTGGTTTGCCCATCTTACCTATATCCGCCCGCATCCGCCGCTTGTGGCGCCCGCCCCCTATAACGACATGTACGACCCGGCGCGGCTTCCCCTGCCGCCGCGGCTGGGTTCGTTTGAAGAGGAATGCGCGCTGCATCCGTTCTTCGTTCCCACACTGGGCAGCGAAGAGTCGCGCAAACTTGTCGAGGGCTTCCCGGACATGGGGATGACGGATGAGAACACGCAGATTCTGCGCTCTGTCTATCTGGGGCTGGCGACAGAGGTCGATCACCATATCGGGCGGGTTCTGCGGTTTCTGAGGGTGAGCGGACAATACGACAGCACCATGGTGGTCATCACCGCCGATCATGGCGAAATGCTGGGGGACCGGTATTGCTGGGGCAAGAGGACGGTGTATGACGCGGCCTATCAGACGCCGCTGATCATTCGTGTGCCCGGCAACGGCGGTCAGGCAGGCGGCGAGATCACCGTGCCGACCGAATCCATCGACATCACGCCGACCATTCTGGATTGGGTCGGGCAGAAGATCCCGAACTCCATGGATGGCCATTCGCTGATGCCCCTGCTGCGGGGCGGGACGCCCGCGGACTGGCGCGGATATTCGTTCAGCGAGCTTGATTTCTCGGAACCGGGGGAACCGACCATATGGCAGCACCGGCTGGGCACCGGGCCGAGCGAGTCATCGCTGGGCATCCTGCGGGAAGAGCGTTTCACACTTGTCGAATTCGCCGCCGATCTGCCGCCGATGCTGTTCGATCATCATGGCGCGGGCGAGATGGACAACGTCGCGGAGCGCCCCGAATTCGCCACCGATCTGGCGCGCCTGACACGGCAGATGCTGCGGCACCGGATGCGCAACATGGATCATACCCTTTCGCTGGATTCGATTACCAGTGACGGGCCGCGATCCCGGCCGCGACACCCGCAGGCGGCCTGCTGACGGTTCCGAACTTCCGGTGCCGGGTCTGGCCACCGCCGGGCCGTATCCGGGCCGGAGCAGACGGCGCATGAACGTCCGGGGCGCGCGTGCGCTGGCATGGGCATTGGCGGCCCACAAACCCGATGGCAGGCTCCGGGCATCGGTTCAGGCCACGGTTCAGGCATCGGTGTCTTCTTCGGCAAGCAGCCTTTCGGCGATGGCGGTTGCATCGTCCAGATGGCGGTTGACCGCATCGCGGGCGGCGTCCGGGTTGCCGGAAATGATCGCATCGCAGATGGCCTGCATATGCGCAAGCCCCGGTTGTTCGCGATCCTGCGCAGACAGGGTC
This sequence comes from Paracoccaceae bacterium, assembly GCA_965216225.1. Classification (GTDB taxonomy): domain Bacteria; phylum Pseudomonadota; class Alphaproteobacteria; order Rhodobacterales; family Rhodobacteraceae; genus 3107. The sequence continues at coordinate 294,945 of CBDCFF010000034.1, read as the reverse complement.
ATCATGCGCAGGCGGCTGATCCGCCCGTTCAGACGCTGCACGATTTCCCACGCGATCATGTGACCGGCGCCCTTGAAGATCACGCTGTAGAACCCGGCCGTTGCCCTGAACAGGGCGCCGGGGGTCGTTTTGGCGAATCCCCGTTTCAGATGCTCCAGCGCGGCGCGCAGGCGCTTTGCCAGTTCAGGGGTCATCCTTGTGGCGCAGGTCCGTGCCGCTGCGGTTTCCAGCATCCGGCGAATATCGTAGATCTGGCGCGCGTCGTTCCAACCCATACGGGCCACGATGGGGCCACGATGGGGAAGGATTTCGACCAGCCCCTCGGCCTCCAGATAGCGCATGGTTTCGCGGATGATGGTGCGGCTGACCCCGAGTTGCGCGCACAGGGGGCGCTCGACAAGACGCTCGCCGGGTTTGAAGCGCCCTTCGATGATCGCCTCGCGCAGACGGTCCTGCACCATGTCCCGCAGGGTCGCAGGCGGATGTTCGATTTTCGTCAGTGGCGGCGGCGGCGGCGTGCTCATGCCCCCGGATACCAGCGCCGGGCATTTCGGGCAAGACGAGATTGACAGATGGTCGTATGGTATACCATATTGCTGCCAGAGAATCACCCCTCACAAAAGTGTTGCCATGCCCGCCGAAATCCGCAAGACGCTGCTTCATGTCGAAGAAACCCTGATCGAAGGCGGCAAGGCCGCGCCGGCGCCGCTCAGGATGATCGCCGCGGTTGCGGTGATCGCAAACCCCTGGGCAGGGCGCGGGTTTGTCGAGGATCTGAAACCGGAAATTCATGATTGCGCGCCGGGGCTGGGCGCGCTTCTGACCCGGATGATCCTTGATGCCGCCGCCGGCGGCGACAAGGTTGAAGGCTACGGCAAGTCCGCCATCGTCGGCGTGAGTGGCGAGGTCGAACATGCCTCGGCGCTGATCCACACCCTGCGCTTCGGCAATCATTACCGGGAGGCGGTGGGCGCGAAATCCTACCTCGCCTTCTGCAACACGCGCGGCCCGGCCAACGCGCCCCTGCTGATCCCGCTGATGGACAAGAACGATGGCGGCAGGCGCAGCCATTATCTGACAATCCAGTTGTCGGTCGCCGACGCGCCCGGCCCGGATGAAATTGTGGTGGCGCTTGGGGCGTCGGTCGGCGGGCGTCCGCATCACCGGATCGGCGACCGCTATCAGGATCTCAGGGAACTGGGCCATGACGTTGACAACCCTGCGGCTGTCTGAGCCTTGCGGCGCGCTTGCCTGTCGCGTGGCGGGACAGGGGGCGCCCCTTGTCCTGATCCACGGGGTTGGTATGCAATCCACAGCCTGGGCGCCGCAGATCGACGCATTGTCGGCAACGCACCGGGTCATCGCGCCGGACATGCCCGGCCATGGCGGCAGCGACCCCCTGCCCGGCCATGCCGGGCTGACCGATTATGTGGACTGGCTGCACGCGGCGCTGAAGGCGCTGCGCCTGGGTCCGGTGAATCTGGCGGGTCATTCCATGGGGGCGCTGATTGCGGGGGGATATGCGGCGGCGTATCCCGAAATGGTGGATCGCGTGGCCCTGCTGAACGGCGTTTTCCGCCGCCCGCCCGAAGCCCGCGCAGCGGTCGAGGCCCGGGCGGCGGAAATTCGTGCGGGGAAGTTCGATCCGCAAACGCCGCTGGACCGCTGGTTCGGCGATACGATCATCGAACGGGCCACCCGCGCCAGGGTCGCCGAATGGCTTTCCGCAGTCGATCCGCGCGGCTACGCAACCGCCTATGCCGCCTTCGCCGGGGGCGACGCCACCTATGCCGACAGCTATTCCGGCATCACCTGCCCGCTTCTGGCGCTGACCGGTGACGGTGATCCCAACTCAACCCCCGCCATGTCGCGGGCGATGGCCGACGCCGCCCCGAACGGGCGGGCCATTATCCTTGAAGGCCACCGTCACATGGTCAACCTGACCCATCCCGAAGCGGTCAACGCCGCCATGCGGGACTGGCTGGAAACCCCGGTGGAACGAAAGAAAACGGCATGAGCGATTTCGACCCCCGCGCCCTGCGCAACGCTTTCGGCACCTTCATGACCGGCGTGACGGTGGTGACGACCCACGATGCGGACGGCAATCCGCTGGGCTTTACCGCCAATTCCTTCACGTCGGTTTCCCTCGACCCGCCGCTGGTGCTGGTGTGTCTCGCCGGCACTTCGCGCAATCATGACGCTTTCGCCCGCGCAAAAGAGTTTGCCGTCAATATCCTGTCGGAAGGGCAAAAGGACGTTTCAAACACGTTTGCCCGCCCGGTCGAAGACCGGTTCGCCGCCGTGAAATGGCACAAGGGTCCGCATGGCTCCCCCTTGCTGGAAGGTGTTTCCGCCTGGTTCGACTGCGCAGGGTTCAAGACCGTCGAGGCAGGCGATCACCTGATCCTGATCGGCAGGGTCATGGCGTTTGACGCCTCGACCGCCCCCGGGCTGGGCTACGCGCGGGGGGTTTATGTGACTCCCGCAGCCGAGGCCGGAGCGCTGGCTCGGACCGCCGGTCTCGTCGTCTCGGCCCTGATCGAGCACGAAGGCAGGGTTCTGTTGCTGGATGATGGCCATGGGCGGTTGAGCCTGCCGGAAACCCGGAGCGGGAAAGGCGGCGCCTCTGCCGCCCTGAGCAGGCTGATTGCGGAAAGTGGCGTCAGCGCCCGGCCGGGCTTCATCTATTCCGTCTACGAGGATGAAACGCGCGAACATCAGCACATCTCGTTCCTGTGCCAGGCCGCAGAGGGCGCATCCTGCCGCGGGATTTTCGCCGAGCTTTCCGACCGCACGCTGATGGCGATTGCCGATCCGGCCATGCGCATCATGCTGGAACGCTTCGCAAACGAAAGCCGTATGGGCAATTTCGGAGTGTATTACGGCAATCAGATCAGCGGCGAGGTTCGCCCGATCATGTCTGGAGGCTGACAATGGCCATGAAATTCTCTCTCTTCGCACATATGGAGCGCATTTCTCCCGATGAGGATCAAAAGACGCTCTACGACGAATTCATCGAACTGTGCAAACTCGCCGATGCGGGCGGGATGCACGCCGTCTGGACCGGTGAACACCACGGCATGAACTTCACCATCGCGCCGAACCCGATGCTGAACCTGATCGACATTGCCCACCACACCAGCAATGTGCGGCTGGGAACCGGAACCGTGGTTGCCCCCTTCTGGCACCCGATCCGGCTGGCGGGAGAGGCGGCAATGACCGACATGATCACCGGTGGCCGTCTGGAACTGGGCATCGCACGGGGCGCTTATGCGTTTGAATATGAACGCATGGTTCCGGGAATGGATGCGTGGGAGGCGGGCCGGCGGATGCGCGAACTGGCGCCTGCGGTCAAGGCGTTGTGGAAGGGTGATTATGCCCATGACGGAGAGTTCCACAAATTTCCCGCGACAACCTCCGTACCGCGACCGCTACAGCCGGACGGCCCGCCGATCTGGATCGCCGCGCGTGACCCGAACAGCCATGAATTCGCGGTGTCGCACGGATACAATGTGCAGGTGACGCCGCTGTGGAAAGGGGACGGGGAGATCAAGGACCTGATGGGCAAGTTCAACGCTGCCTGCGGGAAATATCCGGACCTGCCCCGCCCGGGAATCATGCTGTTGCAGCACGCCTATGTGGCCGACAGCGCCGCGGACGTGAAGCAGGCGGCAATCGAACTCAACCGCTTCTATTGCTATTTCGGCGCATGGTTCATGAACCGGCGCGAGATCAGCCAGGGCCTGATTGCGCCGCTCTCGGACGCGGAAATCGCCGCGCATCCGTTCTATTCACCCGAAGCGATGGAACGTGATCTGGTGATCGCCGAGCCGGACGGCGTGATTGAGCGGCTTGGAAAATATCAGGCGCTGGGGTACGACGAATTTTCGTTCTGGATCGATTCCAGCATGAGTTTCGAGCGCAAGAAAGCCTCTCTGGAGCGTTTCATCAATCACGTCATGCCAGCCTTCCGATAGGGATTGAAGGATCAGAAATGCAAAGATTCCAGCAATATATCGACGGTGCCTTCTCTGACGGCGCGGACAGTTTCGAAAGCATTGATCCGGCGACGGCCACGCCATGGGCGCTGATGCCGGAGGCCCGCGCCGAGGATGTGAACCGCGCTGTCGAGGCTGCGGAACGGGCCTTCAGTTCGCCTGAATGGGCAGGCATGACGGCGACGCAGCGGGGAAAGCTCCTGCTGCGTCTGGCCGACCTGGTTGCGGAAAACGCCCCGCGTCTGGCCGAACTGGAAACCCGCGACACCGGCAAGATCATCCGCGAAACCTCTGCGCAAATCGCCTATGTTGCGGAATATTACCGTTATTACGCGGGGCTCGCCGACAAGATCGAGGGCGCGCATCTGCCCATCGACAAACCTGACATGGAGGTCTGGCTGCGGCGTGAACCCATCGGCGTCGTCGCGGCGGTCGTGCCCTGGAATTCGCAACTGTTCCTGTCAGCGGTCAAGATCGGTCCGGCGCTGGCTGCGGGCTGCACCGTGGTGCTGAAAGCGTCAGAGGTGGGGCCGGCGCCGATGCTGGAATTTGCCCGTATCTTCGATCGGGCGGGATTTCCCAAAGGCGTTCTGAACATCGTCACCGGCTTTGGCCCCGAGTGCGGCTCGGTGCTGACCAGCCATCCGGGGGTGGCGCATGTCGCCTTTACCGGTGGCCCGGCCACCGCCCGCCACATTGTGCGCAACTCGGCCGAAAACCTTGCCTCGACCTCGCTGGAACTTGGCGGCAAATCGCCCTTCATCGTGTTCGAGGACGCCGATATTGACAGCGCGGTCAATGCGCAGGTGTCGGGTATCTTTGCCGCAACCGGGCAAAGCTGCGTGGCGGGTTCCCGCCTTGTGGTGCAGAACGCGATCAAGGATGATTTCCTTGCCCGGTTGAAGGAAAGGGCCGAAAACGCCGTCATCGGTTCGCCACGGGACATGGGGACAGAAATCGGCCCGCTCTGCACCCGGCGCCAGCGCGACAGGGCGCTGGAACTGATCGCGGAGTCCGTCGCCCGGGGGGCGCGTGTCGTCACCGGCGGCGTTGCCCCTGAACGCGACGGGTTTTATTTTCCCCCGACAATCATTGATTGTTCGGACGCCCCGGATGCCCCCGCCGTCACCGATGAATTCTTCGGCCCCGTTCTGTCGGTTCTGGGTTTCGAGACAGAGGCCGAAGCCCTCGGCATTGCCAACGACACGGCCTTCGGCCTTGCCTCCGGCCTTTTCACCCGCGACCTGACCCGCGCGCACCGCATGATCCGGGGCATCCGGGCGGGCATCGTCTGGGTCAACACCTATCGCGCGGTCAGCCCCATCGTGCCTTTTGGCGGGCACGGCATGTCCGGCCATGGCCGCGAAGGCGGGCTTCGGGCCGCGCTCGACTATACCAGGATCAAATCGGTGTGGCTGCGCACCAGCGACGAACCGATCCCGGACCCGTTCGTGATGCGCTGATCCTGCGCGGTCGGGAAACAGTCGGGAAACGGTTGCGCCCGGTCGCGGGCTACAGCCGAATGCAGGACAGCAGTCTGCCGTAATCCGCTTCTTTCCGATGCACCGACCGGCGGCAGGAATAAAAGCGTTCCTCGTCCGCATGGGTACAGCGCCGTATCCATTCGGCAGAGGCAATGCCGGCCGCCCGCAGCCGCGACAGGCTGAATGCGGGCAGGTCGAAGCGAACGCGGTCGCCCGCGCCGCCGGCAAAGAACCGGCCGTATTGCGGGTCTTCGATCAGAAAATCGTCCAGAAACTCCGGTCCCACCTCATAGGCCGCCTGACTGATGCAGGGTCCGATGGCGGCGGCGATGTTTTCGCGGGCCGCGCCCAGCCCGACCATCGCGTCAATCGTGTTTTCCAGAATCCCCGCCAGCGCCCCGCGCCACCCCGCATGTGTCGCGCCGATGACACCGTTTTCAGGGTCGGCAAGCAGAACCGGCTGGCAATCCGCAGTCAGGATGCACAGCGCCAGGCCCGGCGTCGCCGTCACCATCGCATCGGCTTTGGGCAGGGGGGCGGGATGGGGTCCGGTCACAATTGCCACATCGCGACCGTGACATTGATGAACCGTCACCAGCCGCCCCGGCTCCACGCCCATTGCCTCTGCCGCACGGGCGCGGTTTACCGCAACGCTGTCTGCCTGATCGGACGATCCGTAACCGCAGTTCAGCCCCTGAAACACCCCGGAGGAGGCGCCGCCCCTGCGCGTGAAGAACCCGTGGCGCAGCGGGCCAAGGCCGTCTGAAGTCAGAATTTCCAGCGTCATGGGTCGAATCCCGGTGGCACGGCGTCGCCTTCACGGTAAAGGGCAATCGCCTTGAAGAGCGTTCCCATTTCCTGCGGATGCGTCAAGCGGCGATGTGCGGCAATGTGCGATTTCAGCGCCCCGGCGCGCAAATTCCGCGCCAGTTGCCGGGCGCGGGCGGTAATGCCGATCCGTTCCAGCAAAACGCCCTGCGGGATCATGCCGGATGCCCTGACGCCCCTGATTCCGGTGGCGGCGGCGGAGATTGCCTCGAAATCCACATGGGCGGTCAGGTCGGCCTCTCCCGGATGGGCAAGCACCGGGTCGGGCGTGCGCCGGTGCAGGGCCTGCAACGTATCCCCGAACGAGCGCCAGCCGCCATAGTCGATCAGGATGGCCAGACCGCCACAGGCGGCGATCCGCCGGGCGATGTCTTCGGTCAGCGCGGCGGCGGCGGTACAGAGTTCGACCATCCGGCCTTCGGTGGTATCGTCCAGCCGATGGCTCAGGGCGGCGGGCAGAACCGGGCCGCCGAGGCCGAAGGCAAGGACACCGCCCTCGACCCCGATCCGACGCTCGCGCCAGCCGCCGCCCATGCGCAGAAACTGGCGAATGGGCAGGGCATCGAGAAATTCGTTGGCGATCAGGAACAGGGGTGCGTCGGGCAGACCGGCAGGCGTGTCATGCCAGTGGACATCAAGGCCGGGGAACCTGTCGCGCTGGAGTCTGCGCAAGACGGAAGATGCCTCGACCAGATGCAGGCGCATGGCATCGTGAAAGCCGGGAACGCGCGTTGTGGCGCGCAGCAGGTCGGCCATCAGGGTGCCCCGTCCGGGCCCGAGTTCGACCAGCAGGAACGGGGCCGGGGCGCCCTGATCGCGCCAGACCTGCGCCAGCGCGAGGCCCAGGCATTCGCCGAACATCTGACTGATCTCCGGGGCGGTGGTGAAATCGCCCGACATGCCCAGAGGGTCGCGCGTGGTGTAATAGCCGTGCTCGGGATGCAGCAGGCATTCGGCCATGTATTCGGCGACCGCAATCGGCCCGGTGCGCCGGATGCGCGCGATCAGCCTGTCGCGCAGCGCGGTCATGCGCGCCTGCGGGACCACAGGATCAGCGCCAGCCCGAGAACGACCATCGGCAGCGACAGAAGCTGACCCATCGACAGCCCGGCCTGGCCCAGCCGGATGACATGGCCCAGCGGATTGTCCGGGGTGATGAACCCGGCGTCGGCCTGCCGGAAAAACTCGACAATGAAACGGGAGACGCCGTAGCCCATGACAAAGACGCCGGTAATCCGGCCGGGCAGTTTCAGCCAGTTGCCGCCCCGGACAAGGACAAGGATGAGGACGCCCAGCAAGAGCCCTTCCAGCCCGGCCTCGTAAAGTTGCGAGGGGTGGCGCGCGCAGAGTCCCTCGACCAGTCCCTCGACCAGCCCCTCGACCCTGTGGCAATCCTGCGCGGCGGGGCCGGGAAAGGCCACGCCCCAGGGCAGGTCCGTGGGACGGCCCCAGAGTTCGTTATTGATGAAATTGGCGATCCGGCCCAGCAACAGCCCCGGAGGCGTGGCGATGGCCAGCATGTCGGTGACCGAAAAAAGCCCGAGCCGATGTTTCCGGCAGAACAGGAATGCGGCAATGGTCACGCCCAGCATACCGCCGTGAAAGGACATGCCGCCCTGCCAGACCTTCAGGATTTCCAGCGGATCATGCAGGTAATGAGCGGGCTGGTAGAACAGGACAAAACCAAGCCGCCCGCCAAGCACCACGCCGAGGATGATCCGGGTCAGCAGGTCATCCAGTTGTTCGCGCGTCATCGGGGCCGCATTGCCGGGCCACAGCGTCGATGCGCCAATCGCCCGGATGGCGATGCCCCAGCCGATCAGAATACCGGCGACATAGGCCATCGCATACCAGCGCAGCGCAAAGGTGAAGGCGCCGATCTCGACCGAGATGATGTCCGGCCCGATGTCGGGAAAGGGGATCATGCCTGTCATGGGCGATACCTGCGATGGTGCGCGGGTGAAGTCAACCTTGTGAATCGGTGGCTTCGGGGCCATAAGAGGGGAAATGTTCCCTTGCCCGAACCGGAGGTCGCCATGCAGAGCCGCAACAAGATTTTTGAAGATTTCTCGCATCTCATGACCAACGCCATGGGGGTGGCCAAAGACGCGCGGGAAGAGGCCGAAACCGCCATGAAAGGCTGGATCGACCGCTGGCTGGCCGACCGGGATTTCGTCACCCGCGAAGAGTTCGAGGCGGTTCGCGCCATGGCCCTGAAGGCGCGGGAAGAGAATGAGGCGCTGAAGGCCCGCATCGAGGCGCTGGAAAACAGCTAGAGCGGTTCATCATTTGTTTGAATCTCGGGATTCCGTTTTTCGTTGAATTGTGATTCAAACTGCGTGCCGGGACTGGAGGCCGGCATGCATGGTAAAACCCTATTCGAATGATCTTCGGGAGCGTGCAGTAGCAGCTGTTGTTTCCGGCGAGACGGCACGTGTTGTGGCTGCCCGTTTCTCGGTGGCTGTTTCTTCGGTGATCAAGTGGCGCCAGCGATATCGCGAGACTGGCAGCGTGGCGCCTGGCAAGATGGGTGGCCACCGCAGGATTATCCTTGAACCCCACCGTGATTTTATCCTGGAGCAGATCAACCGCACGCCGCACCTGACGCTGCATGGTCTGAAAGACATGCTGGCGAAGCGGGGCGTCAAGGTGTCCCACAATGCGGTCTGGCACTTCATGCGCCGCGAGGGGCTGAGCTTCAAAAAAAAACACTGCTCGCCCTTGAGCGGGCCCGAGCCGATGTGGCCCGCCGGCGAAAGCGCTGGAAGGGGGTCATGCGTCAACTCGATCCGCGCAAGCTGGTCTTCATTGATGAAACCTGGATCAAGACCAACATGGCTCCGCTGCGCGGCTGGGGACCAAAAGGCAAACGCCTGCACGGCTTTGCGCCCCATGGCCACTGGAACACCATGACGTTCATTGCTGCCTTGCGCTGCGATCAATTGACGGCGCCCTGTGTCTTTGACGGCCCGATCAACGGGCAGTCCTTCCGTGCCTATATCGATCAACTGCTTGTCCCTGCACTGAAGCCCGGCGATATCGTCATCATGGACAACCTCGGCTGCCATAAATCGAAAGCCGTGCGCGATGCCATCAAGGCGGCAGGCGCGCGGGTGTGGTTCCTGCCACCATACTCGCCAGACCTGAACCCGATCGAGCAGACATTCGCCAAGATCAAACACTGGATGCGGATGGCTCGGAAACGAACCAGTGAAGAGGCCTGGCGATACGTTGGACGCCTCGTCGGATCAATCACACAACAGGAATGCCAAAACTACCTCGAAAACACAGGCTATGCTTCAGTCAAAATGTGAAGGACTCTAGCGCTGTCAGGCGGAGCGCCTGCGGCGCACGTCTGTCCGTTCGGGAGAGGGGCCTTGCCCCTCTGTGCTTCTGCGCCTCTGGCGCATTACCCCGGAATATTTCGGCCCTGTGTATCCAGCGCGGGGGGGCGCGATGCTATCGCCCCAGACGCCTGAAGGTTCTGCGCTGATCCGGCCCTGCCGCAAGCCATCCGGCGATGACCTTGCCCACATGCCCGGTGATCCGAACCTTTTGCGTCTGGCCAAGCTGCACCGCCTTGCGTGCGGTTTCCCCGCTGTAGGCTTCAAGATCGGCCTGCACGCTGTCAACCGGTGTCAGGGCTTCCCCGGTTCCCGTGTCAACCACCTGTATCGTGAACGCGATGTTGTGAACGCCGGAATTGGAAAGCCGCGCACGGGCGCGATCCGTCATCGCGTGAAACTGCGAGACCACGATATTCAGACGAACCGGGCGGGAACCCGTCAACCCGGCAGACCCCCGCGCCGCGGCCTCGGTGATGATACTGTCAACCTGTTGGTAGCGGTTGCCCAAAGGCTCCCCCTTCCACAGGATGTCCGCCTCGGGCGCATAGCTGTCGGCCTCGGACACCATCAGGGTTTCGGGGACCAGAACGTCAATATCCGCCACGTTCCAGTTTCGGGACAACCCGGCGCTGACCACATCCGCGTAGCCGGTTCGCCATTCGCCAGAGGCACAGGCGGAAAGTGTTGCCGCCAGCACGGGCAAGGCCGGAATCCAGATTGCTTTCATCATTTCCCCATATCCCCGATACCCGTTACAGGATGCGCCATACGCTTTAAGGAAACGTCACCACATGACGTGCCACGGGAAAGTTCCCGGAATTATCTGATCGCACAGGCCCGTCGCGCGAAAAGTGGCCGTCGAAAGGGCAGCCATTGGTCCGGTCCGGGTACTGTCTTCGGGTATTATCCGCGAGGGTGCCGACGCCTGCGGCCACCGGCGGCATTCGCCTTGCGCGCCGCCGCGAAGGCATCGGCAAACGACGTGCCGTCCTGCATCGCGTCGATGGTCCTGGCGAATCTGATCCAGTTGCCGCCGTTCGGGTCGCAGTTCATGAGGAAGTCGGCCGCCTTGATTGCCTCCATCTCTACCTGCCGCACGGGATTCATGATGGCCGAGGTCATGCCGGCCTGAATCGCCATTGGCAGGAACGCGGCGTTGATGCCATGCCGGTTCGGCATCCCGAACGAGATGTTGGATGCGCCGCAAGTGGTGTTCACGCCCAGTTCCTCGCGCAGGCGGCGCACCAGCGAGAACACCTGACGCCCGGCCGTCGCCATCGCGCCGACCGGCATCACCAGCGGATCGACAACGATGTCGTGGGCGGGAATGCCATGATCCGCCGCGCGTTCCACGATCTTCCTTGCAACCGCAAAACGAACATCGGGATCTTCGGAAATGCCGGTGTCGTCGTTGGAGATCGCAACCACCGGCACGTCGTATTTTCTGACCAGAGGCAGCACCAGTTCCAGCCGCTCCTCCTCACCGGTGACAGAGTTCAGCAAGGGGCGGCCTTCGGCGGCTTCAAGCCCCGCCCGAAGCGCGCCGGGGACCGAACTGTCGATGCAGACCGGGACATCGACCAGACCCTGAACCAGTTCAACCATCCTGGTCATCAGCGGGGGTTCGGTTTCGTTCGGGTTGGGGTTGGAATTGTAGACGACGCCGGCATTTATATCCAGCATGGTCGCACCACATGCGACCTGCTCCAGCGCGTCCTTCTCGACGGTCGAAAAATTGCCCGCCTCAAGTTCCGCCGCCAGCTTTTTGCGACCGGTGGGATTGATCCGTTCACCAATCACGCAGAACGGTTCATCAAAACCGATGACGGCGGTTCTGGTTTTGCTTTCGACAACGGTGCGGGTCATCTTTATCCCTTTGGCTGGCGCGGCGCGCGATTACTGCCGGTTGGCGGGGACGGTGGAAGCACCGCCATTTTCAATTGCCCAGGCCGCATTGGCCCTGATCCCGCCAAGCGGGAAGAAATGAATCTTTTCGACGTTGAAATCCGGGTTCGCGGCCTTGTGGGCGGCAAGATCGGAAACGAACCGGTCGGGTTCGAATGGCAGGAGCAGTTTCGTCACATCCCTAGCGCGTCTTTGCAATACCCGAAGCGATGCGCCGACACCACAGGCGACCGAGAACCTGAGCAGGGTCTGAAGCCGGGTCGGGCCGGCGACACCGATGTGAACCGGGATCGAGATGCCCGCCGCCCTGATCGCGTTCGCCCAGGCGATGACCGGTTCCGCCTCAAAGCAGAATTGCGTGACCATGGCCATGTCGGCATCGGTGTTTTCGCTGAATTTCTGTTTCCAGCGAATTGCATCCGTCACCTTCCTGTCCGACCCGTCGGGATCAATGTCCCTGTTGCCTTCCGGATGCCCGGCGACATGGAGACGTCTGAAACCCGCCCTGTCAAAGAGGCCGGTTTCCAGCAACTGCATGGAACTGTGGAAATCGCCATGGGGCCTGTTCACACCACCGGCCAGCAGAAGCGCCTGATCGACACCGGCTTCGCCCTGATAGCGGGCGATCCAGTCCCCGAGCATGGCCGCGTCCGCGATGATGCGGGCAGGAAAGTGCGGCATCACCGGAAAGCCTTCCTTCGCCAGACGTTTCGCGGTCTGCACCATATCGTCGATCGGCGCGCCTTCGATATGGGCGATGTAAACGCGCGTCCCCTCGGCAAGAAGATCGCGAAAATCCTCGACCTTCCCGGCGGTGCGCGGCATCACCTCGATCGAATAACCGTCAAGAAAGGCCGCGACTTCCGGCGATACGGTCCCGGCGGGCGTTTCGACCGGCTTTCTTCCGAAGTTCAGCAAGGCCATGACAGCGCCCTTTCCCGTCGGGCTCATGCCCATCCGTCATTCGCGATCAGTTGCCTTATGCGCTCGTGATCGAATTCCCTGTCCAGCCGTGCCGCCTCGGCCGCCGCGATTTCCGCCGGGTCGCCCTCGATCATGAAAGGCGCGGCCTTGCGCCATTCGGCAAGATAGGCATCCGCATCCCTGGCATTGACCTTCATGGCGGCTCTGTCGATTGCCTGCTCAAACCGCTCGGACAGGGGCATTTTGGTTCCGCGGCGGCCTTTGCCGACGATGACCTGCGCCGGAATGTCCCGCCAGTAGACGATTGTAACATCAGGCATGTGGAACTCCTTTCCGATGTCGCATGTTCTACGGAAAAAGCATCCCGGCACGTCGTCGATTTTCGACGTTCGGCGCAGATTGAACGACGCATGTGGATATTGTCGTGCGACTGACGCCGGGCATGGTTGCGGGCGTCGGGGACATCACGGCTCTGGCAGCCGCGCCAAGGCAAGCGAAATGGCGGCGCTCATTCTGCGGCAGTGAAGTCGATCCGGCGATCCGGGAAGGCATCTCGCAGGTTCGTCATCGCCGCCAGCCAATCCGACCCGACCCACTGGTTCGTGAAAGCATATGTCCGACCGCCGACCCGCATCAGTTCACCCTCGCCACAGAAGAAGCGGATCGGATCAAATCGCCCGCCCTCTGCCGCACGGGCTGCGGTGGCAAGGCGAACGAAGTCCCCGCCGCCAACCTCCCCCTCGACCCAGATGAGGGCGCGCTTGGCCATCGGCCCGCAATGTTCCGCAACGGCTTCCGGGGTGACGCCACTCTCCACGAGATAGCTGAATGTGCGTAAAATCGCCCATCGCTTGGACTCGCGGGGATAATCCTCGTCACCAAGCGTCAGGTCGTATTTTGTGTAGTCCGCGCTGCTGGTTCGCGCCCCACGCTCCTTGCGGACCCCGCGCTCCTTCTCCCGCACCCGTACCTGGTATTCGGCAGCTTCCGGCAGCGGAATGATCTGCTGCACATCGACCAGCACCCTGCCGTCCATGTCATGGGGCTGGAGACGGACACACCGGATATCCAGATCGCGCTGGTTGAGCCAGAGCACCGCAGTGGTCAGTTCGGGCGAAAATTCGGCCGAGGCGAGGACGATCTTCACCTCCTGCGCGAACAGACCGTGATCGGGGTCGTCCCATTCGAGGAAGGCAAGCAATTCCGACCGGGCATCAGCGTCTTCCCTGCCAATGTCGCGCAGGTATCGCTCGAATGCGTCCGCCGCCCGATCAAAGGTCATGGTCGAGACCATGGCGGCGTACCGGATGGCTTGCAAATCCATGTGCCCGCCGTCTTCGGTACGCTTCAATTCGATGACGACAAGATTGGCATTCGTGTCGATCCCAAGCAGGTCGATGCGCCGTCCGGAGGCGTCCCACTCCCCGTATTCCTCGGCGATCACAAGAGTACCGGGGGATATGACGGCGATGTGCTCGCGCAGCAGACGCTGAAGGTCACGGCGCTCGTGCATTTGAACCTCGCCAAAGGTGGTCTTTTTCAAAGGCATGATATTCTCGGAAGCAAATTCGTAAATGGGCATGTTGGGATACAACCTGTGGGACGCGCAGTTCAGTTTGACAGAGCGAACCCCTGACACGCAAGCCCTTTGAGTTGCGAACGCCTGAGGAACATGCGCCCGTCCCCGTGTCGCATTGGTGCCGCAAAGCAGGAAAGGCGCCCGCTGGACGCCTCAATCCGGCCCAAGCCTTTGATTTCTTTCTGGTAAATTTGGTTGCGGGAGCAGGATTTGAACCTGCGACCTTCAGGTTATGAGCCTGACGAGCTACCGGGCTGCTCCATCCCGCGTCAATTCGAGGCCCTTCCTTAGAACTCTATGTCCGGGTGTGCAATGCCAAACTGGCCGTTGTTCAAAAAAATGTCACGTCCTGCGGATGCCCCGCGCCCGGCCTTCCCCGGCGCAACCGGCCACTCCGCCACTCTCACAGGGTCCGCAGGCTGCCCTAGAACTCCACCCCCTTCTGCGCCTTCACCCCATCCCGGAACGGGTGTTTCAGCAGCGTCATGTCGGTCGCCAGATCGGCGGCTTGCAGAAGTTCGGCCCCGGCATTGCGCCCGGTAAGGCATACATGGGTCATGCGGGGCTTTTCGTTCAGCAGGAACTCCACCACTTCCGGCGTTTCGATATAGCCATAGCGCAGGGCGATGTTGATTTCGTCCAGCAGCACCATCCGGATATCCGGGTCCAGGATCAGTTCCCGCGCCTTCGCCCAGGCGGCCCGCGCGGCGGCTGTATCGCGTTCCCTGTCCTGGGTTTCCCAAGTGAAACCTTCGCCCATCGTGTAGAACCGGCAGATGTCGGGGAAATGTTCTTCGATCAGGGTGCGCTCGCCGGTGGCCATCGCGCCCTTGATGAACTGCACCACGGCGCAGGGCATCCGATGCGCGATGCAGCGCAGGATCATGCCGAATCCGGCGCTGGACTTGCCCTTGCCCTTGCCGGTATGAACGATGATCAGACCTTTTTCCGTGGTCTTCGTTTCCATCATCCGGGCGCGGGCGGCCTTGATCCTGGCCATCCTGGCGGCGTGGCGTTCGGCATCCGTGGTCATTCGCGTCTCCGGGGCTTGACAAGCCGCCCCCTGATAGCCCAAAGCGGCAGGGCTGGTCCTGTCATAGGACAGGTGAAAAGGGAATGCGACAGGGAATGTTCCCGAAGCGCAGCCGCCCCTGCGACCGTGACCGGGCAGGCCCCCGGACGCCACTGGCCCATCGGGCCGGGAAGGCGGGGGACCGCAGGGCCGCAACAAGGCCCCGAGCCCGCAAGCCGGGAAACCTGCCGGCAACGGAAATGACGCAACCGGACGGGGCGTGCCGGGAACAGGTCAGACTGCAAGGCCGGCCGCCGCCAGACTCCCCGTTCGGAACCGGACTTCAACAGTGTGCGGAAACAACGTGCGGAGGGCGGAAGATGAGCGATCTGTCGAAACTGCCGGTCACGGTGATCACCGGCTTTCTGGGGGCGGGCAAGACGACCGTGATCCGCCACCTGCTGGAAAACCCCGGCGGCAGACGGCTGGCGGTGATCGTGAACGAGTTCGGCGATGTGGGCGTCGATGGCGACATCCTCGGAACCTGCGCCGATGAGAACTGCCCGGCGGAAAATATTCTGGAACTCGCCAATGGCTGCATCTGTTGCACCGTGGCCGATGATTTCATCCCGGCAATCGAGTCGCTGATGGCGCTGGCGCCGCGCCCGGATCATATCCTGATCGAAACCTCCGGCCTTGCCCTGCCCAAGCCGCTGCTGAAGGCGTTCGACTGGCCCGACATCCGTTCGCGCATCACCGTGGATGGCGTGATCGCACTGGCGGATGCAGAGGCGGTGGCGGCCGGCCGCTTCGCCCCCGATGCGAACCGGGTGGAGGCACAGCGCGCCGCCGATGAAAGCCTGGACCACGAAACGCCGCTGTCCGAAGTGTTCGGGGATCAGATTTCCTGTGCCGACATCGTTCTGCTGACCAAGACCGATCTGGCCGGGGCCGAAGGCATCGCAACGGCGCGTGACGTGATCGGGGCAGCGGCCCCGCGCAGGCCGCCGATCATCGAAATCACCGAAGGCGCGGTCGATCCGCGTGTAATCCTTGGCCTCGATGCGGCGGCGGAGGATGATCTGGATGCGCGACCGTCGCACCACGACACACCCCATGACCATGATCATGAAGAGTTCGCAAGCGTCGTCATCGACCTGCCGGAGCAGTCCGACCCGGCGGAACTGGCGGCGCGGATCGAACGGCTGGCGAATGAGCTGAACATCCTGCGCGTCAAGGGCTACGCCGCCGTTTCGGGCAGGCCGATGCGTCTGCTGGTGCAGGCCGTGGGCGCGCGCGTGCGCCATCAGTTCGACCGCCCGTGGAAAGTGGATGAGGCGCGCCGGGGCCGTCTGGTGGCGATTGCCGGACATGACGACATCGACGCAACCGCCATTCACGACATTCTCGTGGCTGTGTCCGAACCCGCTGAATAAAAGAGCCGCCGATGCACGTCGTCTTTCGCGAAAGCCACGGGCTTGAGGAAACCGAAACCCCGACCGATCTGGGCCAGAGCCCGGCGGATCTGGTGGTGCTGTCCTTTTCCGACAGCGACCTTGGTGCGTTCGCGGCAGGATGGCGCCGGGCGGCGGGCAATCTGCCCGGCCTGCGGCTTGCCAATCTGGCGGCGCTGAAACATCCGCTGTCGGTCGATACCTATGTCGAACGGACGCTGAAAGGTGCGAAGGGCATCCTGATCCGTCTGATCGGGGGGGTGTCCTATTGGTCTTACGGCTTGCAGCAGACCGAAGCCCTGGCGCGCGCACAAGGGATCGCGCTGGCGGTGCTGCCCGCCGACGGGCGGCCGGACCCCGGACTCGATGACGCCTCGACCCTGCCCGCCTCGACCCTGAAACGCCTCGCGCAGTTGTGCGATACCGGCGGGGCGGTGGCGGCGCAGGCGGCGCTGGCGCAGATGGCGCTGGCGGCGGGGCTTTATGCCGGGCCGGTGGCCGGGTCCAAGCAATTGCCGCAAGTGGGCGCCTGGACGCCCGGCGACGGGGTGATCGACCCGAACCTGTTTGCCGAACGCTCCACCCGCCCGCGCGTCGTGGTCAGTTTTTATCGCGCCTATCTGACGGCGGCGGATCTCGACCCGATCGAAACGATGTTCGAATCGCTGGGGAAGCGGGGGTTCGATGTCATCGGCCTCTTTGCGCCGTCGCTGAAAAAACCCGATGCCGCGCGCTGGATCGCCGCGCGAATCCACGAGTTGAAACCCGCCGCCATCGTCAATGCCACGGCGTTTTCCGGCAAGGGCGCGGATGGAACCTCGCCGCTGGACGCAGGCGGCGTACCGGTCTTTCAGGTCGCGCTCTCGACCTCTCGCCGCAAGACCTGGGCCGGGGCGGAACGCGGCCTGTCGCCTGCCGATCTTGCCATGCATGTGGTGCTGCCCGAGGTGGACGGGCGCATCTTCGCGGGCGTCGCGTCGTTCAAGGAGCCGGGCCACCGCGACGCGGCGCTGGAATATTCCCGGTTTGTCCATCGGGCAGAGCCTGAGCGGATCGGGGCAATGACTGATCGCCTGTCGCGCTGGGTTGCGCTGGGGCGGAAACCCGCGGCGGAAAAGCGGTTGGCGATGATCCTGTCAACCTATCCCGGCAAGGCGCATCGGATGGCCCATGCGGTGGGGCTTGACGCGCTGGCCTCGGCAGAGGCGATGCTGGAGGATTTGCAGGCAGAGGGATACGAGGCGATTTGCGGCGATCCGTTGGAGCAGGCGCTGGCAACCGGGGCGCTTGACTGGCCCGTCGATGAGTATCTGGCGGCGCTGGCCGGTCTGTGCGACCCGCTGCGCAAGGTTCTGGCCAGGGTCTGGGGCGCGCCCGAAGATGACCCGGCCTGTCGTGATGGCGTCTTCCGCTTTGCCGCCACGCGCCGGGGCAAGGTTCTGGTTGCGCTGCAACCCGAACGCGGTATCCCCGAGACGCGCGATGACACGTATCACGATCTTGGCCGCACGCCGCGCCATGCCTGTGTCGCCTTCTATCTGTGGCTCCGGCAGGCCGAACGGATCGACGCCCTGATCCATGTCGGCGCCCATGGCACACTGGAATGGCTGCCGGGGAAATCGGTGGCGCTGTCGGGGGAATGCTGGCCGGAGGCGCTGATCGGACCGGTTCCGGTGATCTATCCCTTCATCGTCAATGACCCCGGCGAGGCTGCGCAGGCCAAACGGCGGGTGGCGGCGGTGACGCTGGGCCATATCCCGCCGCCGATGAAACAGGGCGGCGTGCCGGCAGGGCTGGTGCGGCTGGAGGGGTTGCTGGACGAGTTTTCCAATGCCGGCGGGCTTGACCCCCGACGCCGCGACCGGCTGCAATCGGATATCCGCGACGAGGCGCAGGCACTGGGCCTGGAGGCGGATCTGGGTCTTGACGCCGCCGCCACGACGGCAGCGGCGATCACCCGCATTGACCGGTTTGTCTGCGATGTGAAGGCAAGCCGGTTCGGCGACGGGCTGCATGTCTATGGCCGCGCCGGGCAGGCAAACGACGTTTTCGAAACCCCGGCATCCGCAGAGTCCGAGCGCGCGGCGTTGCTGGATGCACTGGCGGGCAAGCGGATCGAGGCAGGTCCGGCGGGCTCTCCATACCGAGGCAATACCGACATGTTGCCGACCGGGCGCAACCTCTTCGCAACCGACCCTCGGGCAGTGCCAACCCGCGCCGCCCATGCGCAGGGCGTGAAGCTGGCCGGGGAACTCATCCGCCGCCATTTGCAGGAAGAAGGCGATTACCCGAAGGGGCTGATCGTCGATCTCTGGGGGTCCGCCACCATGCGCACGGCGGGGGAGGAATTTGCCATGGCGCTGCATCTGCTGGGGGCAAAGCCCGTCTGGGATGAACAATCCGACCGCGTCTCGGGCGTGGAAATCCTGCCGGTCAGCTTGCTGGAACGGCCCCGGATTGACGTGACATTGCGCGTCTCGGGCCTGTTCCGCGACGTTTTCCCGACCCTCCCGGCGCTTTTCGGGCAGGCGGTGAAGGCGCTGTCGAAGCGCGATGAGGCCGTCGCCTGGAATCCCCATGCCGGGCAAGCCCCCGGCGGGCGGGTTTATGGCCCGGCGCCGGGCAGCCATGGGCTGAACATGGGCCACGCGATGGACGATCATTCCGACGAAGGCCGTGCGCAGGCGGGCGAGGCATGGCTGTCGGCCAGCCAGTGGAGGCTGGATCAGGGCGAGGCGCAGCAGGACCGCGCCGGGATCGAGGCGCGCCTTGCCGGGGCCGATGCGTTTGTTCACTTGCAGGACCTGCCGGAAACCGATCTGCTGCTGGCGGCGGATTATGCCGCGCATGAGGCAGGCTTTGCCGCCGCGCAGAAGGTCGTCGGCGGACGGGCGACGCTCTATCACCTCGACAATGCCGACCCGGCCAATCCGCGCGCCCGGACCCTGCAAGAGGAAATCGCCCGCGTCGTGCGCGCCCGCGCCGCCAACCCCGACTGGATCGCCGGCATGATGCGCCATGGCTTTCGCGGCGGCGCGGAGATTGCGGCGACGCTGGACCACCTCGCCTGTTTCGCCAGCCTTGCAGGCGTGGTCGAGCCGCATCTGTTTGACCTCTACCACGCGGCGACGCTGGGCGATGACGCGGTTCGGGCGTTTCTGGAAGCGCGCAATCCGGGGGCGCTGCGCGCCATGCAGAACCGGTTTGCGGCATTGCTGGAGGCCGGATTGTGGCACACGCGGCGCAACTCTGTCCTCGCCTCGCTGGAGTTGCGGGCATGACGCGGCCCCGGCCAGAGGGCCGCTGCCCTGGCGCCTGGCGCCCGATGAGGTCGGGCGACGGGCTGGTGGTGCGCGTCCGGCCCCGGCTTGCAAGGCTGACGGCGGATCAGGCGCTGGGCTTGTGCGAAGCCTCGGAACGTCACGGCAACGGGATCATCGACCTGACGAGCCGGGCGAATTTGCAGATCCGGGGGGTGAGCGAGGCCGGACACGGGGCGCTGCTGAATGATCTGAATGCGCTGGCCCTGCTGGATGATGATCCCGCTCTGGAACGCCGCCGGAATATCCTGATCACGCCCTTGTGGGAAGCGGGCGACCTGTCGCACCGGCTTGCGGTCGCGCTTGAGGCGACCCTTGCGGAACTGCCTGAAATGCCAGCGAAAGTCGGCTATTCAATAGATGCAGGCCAGGCTGCAATGCCGGGCGATTGTTCGGCTGATTTCCGCTTTGAACTGTCGGATCGCGGCGCATTGATGCTGCGCGCGGACGGCAGCGCGAATGGCTGGCCCATCGACCCTGATGCGGCGCTTCCGGCGCTGGTCGAGATGGCAGGCTGGTTCTGCGAAACCGGCGGTCCGGCAAGCGGGCGCATGGCGCGGCATCTGGAATCGCAGGCGCTTCCCGCCCGATGGCGATCCGCGCCGCGCCGGGTCTGTGGGCGCAAGCTGACGCCGGGGTCGCTTTTCCATTTCAGGATACTGGGTGTGCCATTCGGCAAGATGGAGGCAAAGGGGTTTTCGGCGCTTGTCACAAACAGCGGCGCGCGGGCGGTGCGTGTCACACCGTGGCGAATGTTGCTGCTGGAAAACGCCGGGGAGATTGAGGGCGAGGGCGAGGGCGCAGACGCGGGCGGGGATTTCATCACCTCGTCAGATGACCGGTTGCTGTCGGTCAGCGCGTGTCCGGGTGCGCCGTTTTGCAGTTCGGCAAGTGTCGAGACCCGGAAAACCGCACGTCGGCTGGCACCATTCGTCAACGGGACTCTCCACGTCTCGGGCTGCGCCAAGGGCTGCGCCCGCCCGCGCCCGGCGGCTGTCACGCTCATTGGCCGCGAGGGTCTGTTCGATCTTGTTTCAAACGGCCATTCATGGGATGCGCCACAGGAAACCGGGCTGTCCGCCCGGGCCCTGCTATCTCGTTTAGGAGCCACCACCTGATGCCCCACGAATACGAAACCGGCGGCGATGCGATCTACAGGCAGTCCTTTGCCATCATCCGGGCAGAGGCAGAGCTTGCCCGCTTCGACAGGGATGAAGAGCAGGTTGCCGTGCGCATGATTCATGCGGCGGGCATGGTCGATCTGGCGCCGCATATCCGCTTTTCGCCGGGCCTCGTATCGGCCGCCCGCACCGCACTGGAAAACGGCGCGCCGGTGTTGTGCGATGCGCGGATGGTCAGCGAGGGCATCACCCGCCCGCGCCTGCCCGCCGATAACGAAGTGATCTGCACGCTTCATGCCGGGGGCGTCCGCGATCTGGCGGCGAAGATGCGGAACACCCGGTCCGCAGCCGCGCTGGAACTGTGGCGGGACAGGCTCGGAGGCGCGGTCGTGGCGATCGGCAATGCGCCCACGGCGCTCTTTCATCTGCTCGACATGCTGGAAGACCCGGACTGCCCGCGCCCGGCGGCGATCATCGGGTGTCCGGTGGGCTTTGTCGGCGCGGTCGAAGCCAAGGATGCACTGTGGAAGGCGCAGCCGGCGCCGTGCTGCATCGTCGGGGGGCGTCTGGGCGGCAGCGCGATCACCGTCGCCGCCATCAACGCCATTGCGAGCCGCGCGGAATGACGGACGCGACCGGAACCGGCACGCTTTACGGCGTCGGCCTTGGCCCCGGTGATCGGGAGTTGATGAGTGTGCGCTCTGACCGGCTGCTGCGCAGGGCCAGGCATATCGCCTATTTCCGCAAGGCAGGGAAATCGGGCCGCGCGCGCCGGATTGTCGAGGGGATGTTGCGCAGCGATGTCGTGGAATACCCGATGGAATACCCCGTCACCACCGAAATTCCACTGGAGGATCCGCGCTATAACGAGGTTCTGGCGGCGTTCTACGCGGATTGCGTGGCGCATATCCGAAAGACCCTCGACCGGGGCGAAGACGTGATCGTGCCGTGCGAGGGCGATCCGTTCTTTTATGGCTCTTTCATGCACCTTCATTCGCGGCTGGCGGGCGCGGCGCCGGTGGAGGTCGTGCCCGCGATCACCGGCATGTCCGGGGCCTGGACGGCAACCGGTATGCCGATCACCTGGGGCGATGACGTTCTGACCGTCCTGACGGCGACCCTGCCGGAGGCAGAGCTTGCCCGCCGCATGGCCGATACCGATGCGCTGGTGGTGATGAAGATCGGCCGCAATATCGGCAGGGTGAAGGCGGCGCTGAAGACCGCGGGCCGGTTTGACGATGCCTGGATCGTGGAATTTGCGACGATGGAGAAGCAAAGCGTCAGCCGTCTGGCAGAAGCGGGCGACAGGGCGATGTCCTATTTCTCGATCGTCATCGTGCATGGACAGGGGCGCAGGCCATGAACGGCCGGGTGCGAATCGCGGGGCTGGGTCCAGGCGCGGACGATCTGGTGACGCCCGAGGTTGACGCCGCGCTGGCCGGGGCCACGGATATTGTCGGCTATATCCCCTATGTCGCACGGGTCCGCCCGCGCAAGGGGCTGACGCTGCACCCCTCCGACAACCGGGTGGAAGCGGGTCGCGCCCGCCATGCGCTGCGGCTGGCGGCAGAGGGCAAACGGGTGGTCGTGGTATCCTCTGGCGATCCCGGTGTGTTTGCCATGGCGGCGGCGGTGTTTGAAGCACTGGAGGCCGGGCCGGCGCAGTGGCGCGATCTGGATATTCGGGTATTGCCGGGCATCACCGCGATGCTGGCGGCTGCGGCCAGGGCGGGCGCGCCCCTGGGGCACGATTTCTGCGCGATCAACCTCAGCGACAACCTGAAACCCCTGGCGCTGATCGAAAAACGGCTGCGGCTGGCGGCAGAGGGTGACTTTGCCATGGCGTTGTACAATCCGCGCTCGAAATCGCGGGCGGGGGGATTCGCGCGGATGCTGGACGTGCTGAAAGACGCCTGCGGCGACAACCGCCCGGTGATCTTTGCCCGCAATGTTTCCCGCCCGGAAGAGGAAATCCGCGTGGTGCCCTTGCAGGAAACGACACCGGACATGGCCGACATGCGAACCGTGGTGCTGGTCGGGTCCAGCCTGACCCGGATTGTAAAGCGCGCCGGCGCGCCGGTCGTCTATACGCCCCGGTCGGCGCCTGCGTGATCCAGCCAGTCGAATATTCCGGCCACGGTGGCGATTTCGGTCCGTTCGGGCAGGGCGGGGCGGTCGATCATGATCACCGGCACGCCCAGTGTGCGCGCGGCGCAAAGTTTGGCCATGGCCCCGGCGCCGCCGGAATTCCTCGACACGACGACATCAATGCGGCGACTGCGCAGCAGGGCGGTGTCGCCCTCGACATCGAAGGGGCCGCGCGCCACCATGACTTCGTGGTCCCGCAGCGGCGGCGGCGCTTCGGGCGCATCCACCAGGCGCAGCAGATAGTGGTGCTGGGGCTGGACCGTAAATTCGGCCAGATGCAGGCGACCCAGCGCCAGCATGACCCGGCGCGCAGGACCGGCCAGCGCGGCAGCGGCATCCGCAATGCCCGGCACATGCCGCCATCGGTCGCCCGGCCCGGCCTGCCACGGCGGGCGCGTCAGCGCGACGAGGGGAACACCCGCCATTGTCGCGGCTTCGGCTGCGTTCCGGCTTATCTGCGCGGCGAAGGGATGCGTGGCGTCGATCAGATGGGTGATGCGATTGTCGCGCAGGCAGGCTGCGAGTCCCGCAGCCCCGCCAAAACCGCCGACCCGCATCGGCAACGGTTGCGGGCGCGGGTTCGCCACGCGGCCCGCATGGGACAGGGTTGCCTGAATGCCCCGTTCGGCCACCGCGCGGGCGAGTCCGCTCGCCTCGGTCGTGCCGCCAAGGATCAGGAGGTTCGGTGTCATGGCTGACGCCCCGTGGCTGACGATCATCGGTTTGGGCGACGATGGACCGGACGGCCTGGGCCTTGCAAGCCGGAAGGCGCTGGAGGGCGCGGAAATCGTCATGGGCGCGGCGCGGCACCTGTCGCTGTTGCCCGCCCCTGCCGCCGGGACGCTCGAATGGCCGGCGCCGTTTGCCGATGGCATCCCCATCCTGCTGGGATTCAGGGGTCGCAACGTGGTGATGCTCGCCTCGGGCGATCCGTTCTGGTACGGCGCGGGGGTGAGTGTGACGAAACACCTGGAGCGCGGCGAATGGGTGGCGCATCCCGCAGTATCGACCTTCAGCCTTGCGGCATCGCGTCTGGGCTGGGCCTTGCAGGATGTGCATTGCCTCGGCCTGCACGCGGCCCCCCTGTCGCGGCTGCGCCCGCATCTGTCGCCGGGCGCGCGGTGCCTCGTTCTGCTGCGGGATGGCGCGGCTGTTGCGGAACTCGCCGGGTGGCTGACCGGGGCCGGGTTCGGGGCCTCCTCACTGCATGTTCTGGAGGCGCTGGGCGGCCCACGGGAGCACGTTCGCCAAACCGCCGCAGAGGCTTTTTCCGATCCGACCGATGTTGCCCATCCGGTTGCCGTCGGGCTGGAGGTCGCGGGCGACGGCATCGTGATGCCATGCGCAGGCGGCCTGCCCGACGACCTGTTCGATCATGACGGTCAGATTACAAAACGCCCGATGCGGGCGCTGACATTATCGGCACTGGCGCCGCGGCCGGGGGAACTCCTGTGGGATATTGGCGGCGGGTCGGGTTCGGTCGGCATCGAATGGCTGCTGTCGCATCCGAAGACGAAAGCCATAGCGGTAGAGGCGCAGGCCGAACGCGCGGCCCGGATTCGCCGGAACGCATCGGATCTGGGCGTGGACCGGTTGCAGGTGGTGAAGGCCCGCGCGCCCGAAGGATTGCGGGATTTGCCGAAACCCGATGCGGTGTTCATCGGCGGCGGCGCGTCCGCAGAATTGCTGGAAACGCTCTGGACCCTGCTGCCCGGTGGCACACGGCTTGTCGCCAATGCGGTGACGCTGGAATCAGAGGCCCTGCTGACCCGCTGGCATGGCCTCAGGGGCGGCAGCCTGCTGCGAATCGCGCTGGCAGAGGCGGCGGCGCTTGGCCCCGGACGCGGCTGGAAGCCTGCCTTTCCGGTGTTGCAGTGGAGTGTCACGCGATGATTGCCGCCGGGTTCGGATTTTCGACGTGGGCAACGGTGGAGAGTTTGCACGATGCCTATGCGCGCGCTTCGGAAGGCCATGCGGTAAGCCATCTTGCAGCGCCCGACGACAAGGTGAAAGCCGCGCAGTTCGCAGCCCTGGCGCAGGCTCTCTGCCTGCCGGTGATCGCCGTCCCGGCAGGGTGCATCGCGGTGATGAAGACCCGGACACGATCGCCGCGCGTTGCCGCCGAACGGGGCGCCGGCAGCGTGGCGGAGGCGGCGGCGCTGGCCGCGAGCCGGGGGCGTCTGCTGGCCCCGCGCTGCATTTCGCATGACCGCATGGCCACCTGCGCCATTGCCACGGGAGACCCCGAATGACGGTTCATTTCATCGGTGCCGGTCCGGGGGCGGCCGACCTTCTGACCCTGCGCGGGCGCGACATCATCGCCCGCTGCCCGGTATGCCTTTATGCAGGGTCGCTGGTGCCGGAGGAAATCCTGTCCCATTGCCCGGAGGGTGCGAGGATCATCAACACCGCGCCGATGGACCTCGATGCGATCATAGCCGAGATCGGACACGCACACGCCGCCGGTCAGGATGTGGCGCGGCTGCATTCCGGCGACCTGTCGATCTGGTCGGCCATGGGGGAACAGGTTCGGCGGCTGAAGGCCGAAGGCATTCCGGTATCCGTCACCCCCGGTGTGCCGGGTTTCGCCGCCGCCGCCGCTGCGCTGGGCGCGGAACTGACCCTGCCGGGGCTGGCGCAATCGGTGGTCCTGACCCGGACTCCGGGGCGGGCGTCGGCAATGCCAGCGGGTGAAAGGCTGACCAGCTTTGCCGCGACCGGCGCGACACTGGCGATACATCTGTCGATCGGCAACCTGGACGCGGTGATCGCCGACCTGACCCCGGCCTATGGCGGGGATTGTCCGGTGGCCGTGGTCTACCGCGCCAGTTGGCCGGATGAGCGGATCATCCGGGCGACGCTGGACACGTTGAAGGACGCGGTGGACGAGGGCATTTCGCGCACCGCCCTGATTCTCGCAGGTCCGGCGCTGGCAGGGGAAGGGTTTGATGAAAGCTGCCTCTATTCCGCCGACTATGATCGCCGTTACCGTCCGCAAGGCGCTGACAGCCCGTGGTCGGGCCGGAGCCGGGACGATGACTGATCCCCCCGGCATCCTGATTTCCGCCCCGTCCTCCGGCACCGGCAAGACGACGGTGATGCTGGGCCTTCTGCGGGCGCTGGCAGAGGATGGTCTGGCCGTGCAGCCCTACAAGTCCGGCCCGGATTATATTGATCCGGCGTTCCATCTGGCTGCCGCCGGGCGGCCTTCGTTCAACATCGACACATGGGCGATGCACGGCAGTCTGATCGGCGGCATTGCCCGGCAGGCGGAGGGCGCGGACATCATCGTGGCCGAAGGCTCCATGGGCCTCTTTGACGGGGTGGCAACGAAAGGCGAGGCCGGCTTTGGCTCCTCCGCCGAAACGGCGCTGGGCATGGGCTGGCCGGTGGTGCTGGTGATTGACGTGGGCGGGCAGGCGCAATCGGCGGCGGCGACGGCGCTGGGGTTCAGATCCTACAACCCGGACCTGCCCTTTGCCGGTGTGATCCTGAACCGCTGCGCCAGCCCGCGCCATGAACGGCTAGCGCGCCTTGGCATGGATCGGGTCGGAATCACCGTTCTGGGGGTTCTGCCCAGGCGCGGGGATCTGACCCTGCCAGAGCGCCATCTGGGCCTGATTCAGGCCGCCGAACATCCCGATCTGGAGGCGGCCATCAAGGGTTACGCGGCCTTCCTGCGCAAACATGCCGATCTGGAGGCAATCAGAGCCGCCGCCAGAACCGGCCCCGCCCTTGCCGGGGCCCTGCCGAAACCGCCCGCCCAGCGGATTGCACTGGCCAGGGATGCGGCGTTCAGCTTCACCTATCCGCATCTTCTGGAAGGCTGGCGCGTTGCCGGAGCGGAAATCCTGCCCTTCTCGCCTCTGGCGGATGAGGCGCCCGCGGCGGATGCTGATCTGGTCTGGTTGCCGGGCGGGTATCCGGAACTGCACGCCGGCAGGCTCGCCGCTGCGGAAACCTGTCTGGCCGGGCTGCGCAGGCACGCCGAAACCAGACCCGTGCATGGCGAATGCGGCGGCTACATGGCATTGGGCGAAGCGCTGATCGACAAGAACGGGGTCCGGCACAGGATGGCCGGGCTGCTGGGCCTTTCGACCTCTTATGAAAAGCGCAGGTTTCACCTCGGCTACCGTCAGGCCACACTGAATGCGCCCGCGCTGGGCCTTGCCGCGGGCAGCCGCCTGCGGGGCCATGAGTTTCACTATTGCACAATTCTGGAAGAGCCCGATGCCCCGCTGGCCGAAGTCAGCGACGCCGACGGCGCCCTGGTGCCGGAAACCGGATCGGTTCGCGGCCATGTCACCGGCACGTTCTTCCACATGATCGCGGAGGCCGGCCAATGAGCGGGTTCGTCAGTTTCGTGGGCTCCGGCCCCGGTGATCCGGAACTTCTGACCCTGAAGGCGGTGGACCGGATCAGCAAGGCCGGGGCGATCCTGTTCGATGACCTCTCCGCAGGACCGATCTTTGACCATGCGTCGCCGGAGGCGGACCTGATCGGCGTCGGCAAACGGGCTGGCCGCCCCTCTCCGCGGCAGGATCATGTCAGCCGCCTGCTGGTGGATTATGCCAGGACCGGCATCTGCGTGGTGCGCCTGAAATCAGGCGATTGCGGCATGTTCGGGCGGCTGGAGGAAGAAATTGCCGCACTCAGGGCCGAAGGCATCGGTTATGAGGTCATCCCCGGCGTAACATCGGCTTTTGCCGCCGCCGCTGCGGCTGGCATACCGCTGACGCGCCGGATCGCGGCGCGGCGGGTGCAGTTCGTGACCGGCAGCGGGACAAGTGGCGAATTGCCGGACGATCTGAACATCCCGGCGCTGGCCGATCCGAACGCCACCACGGTGATCTTCATGGGCAAGCGGACCTTCGGAAAACTGGCGGAACGACTGATCGCCGCCGGAATGCCCGCCGACATGCCCGCGCTGCTGGCAGAGAATGTATCGCACCCCGATCAGAAACTCGCCCGCGCGCCGGTCTCTCGCATGGCGGCCCTGATCGCGGCAGAGGCGGGCGACGGCCCGGCGCTGGTTTTGCTGGGACCGCTGGCACAGGGGCACGGGACATGATCGGGCTGACCCTGATCGGAATCGGCACCGGCAATCCGGAGCATCTGACGTTGCAGGCGATCCGGGCGATCAATGCCGCCGATCTGATCCTGATTCCGCGCAAGGGGGCGAA
Source organism: Paracoccaceae bacterium (assembly GCA_965216225.1). Lineage (GTDB taxonomy): Bacteria > Pseudomonadota > Alphaproteobacteria > Rhodobacterales > Rhodobacteraceae > 3107. Next base: position 266,642 of record CBDCFF010000034.1, on the reverse strand, counting down.
AAAGGCCGGTCTGGCCACGCTGCGCCGCCGGATTTGCGATCAGGTCCTGACCAGTCGGAAGACCCGGATTGCCGAGTTCGACCTGCCGGAACGCGACGCGGCGACCCCGGATTACCGGCGCGGCGTCGATGACTGGCACGATGCCGTCGCCGGTGTCTGGCACAGGGAAATCAAATCGCGGCTGGGCGGCGGGGGCGGCAGGGTGGCGTTCCTGGTCTGGGGGGATCCGTCGCTTTATGACAGCACCCTGCGCATCGCGGACCGGGTGGCGAAGCTGTTGCCGGTGAACGTGTCCGTCATTCCGGGCATCACCTCTGTCCACGCCCTGACCGCTGCCCATGCCATCCCCCTCAACGAAATCGGCGCGCCCTTTGTCGTGACCACCGGGCGCCGGCTGAGAGAGGAAGGCTGGCCCGAGGGCGCGGACACGCTGGTGATCATGCTGGACGGCGAGAACTCGTTCCGGCACATCCGTGCGGAAGGCGTTCATATCTGGTGGGGCGCCTATGTGGGGATGACCGAAGAGATTACCGAATCCGGCCCGCTGGCGCAGGTCGGCGACCGGATCATCGCCCGCCGGGAAGCCGCGCGCGCGCGCCACGGCTGGATCATGGACATTTACATTCTGCGCCGCATCCGGCTTGGCGGGGGAAATGTTTGCCGCTAACATGACCCGGCGCAGCCGCAGCGGATGGAGCGGGTGGACGGGTGGACGGGATGGACAATCGGAACAGGGGCATACCAAAACGCGGCCTGACGCTGCGCGATGTGTCCGAAGCCTCTGGCGTCAGCGAGATGACAGTCTCGCGCGTGTTGCGCGATCGCGGCGACGTGTCGGAACCCACCAGAGAGCGCGTGCTGAAGGCGGCGAAAACCCTGGGATACATGCCGAACAGGATCGCGGGCGCGCTTGCCAGCCAACGGGTCAATCTGGTGGCAGTGATTATCCCGTCGTTGTCGAACATGGTATTTCCCGAGGTCATGACCGGCATTTCCGAGGTGCTCGACGGCACCGGGCTGCAACCGGTGGTGGGAGTGACAAACTATCGGCCGGACAAGGAAGAGGCGGTTCTCTACGAGATGCTTTCGTGGCGGCCTTCGGGTGTGATCATCGCCGGGCTTGAACATACCGACACCGCCCGCGCGATGATGCAGGGCGCGGGCATTCCGATTGTCGAGATCATGGATGTGGACGGCAAGCCCATCGACGCGATGGTTGGAATTTCGCACCGCCGCGCGGGCCGGATGATGGCGCGGGCGATTGCCGGACAGGGCTATGAACAGATCGGCTTTCTGGGAACCGGGATGCCGCTTGACCATCGGGCGCGAAAACGGTTCGAGGGGTTTACCGAAGCGCTGGCGAAGGAGGGGCTGGAGATTGCCGATCAGGAGTTCTATTCGGGCGGTTCGGGTCTGAAAACCGGTCGCGACCTGACCCAGGCCATTCTGGAGCGTTCGCCGAATCTCGACTTTCTCTATTATTCCAACGACATGATTGCTGCGGGCGGGCTGCTTTATTGCCTGGATAACAATATTTCGATCCCCGGCCGGATCGGGCTGGCGGGTTTTAACGGGGTGGAACTGCTGGCCGGTCTGCCCATGCGGCCTGCCACGATGGACGCGGGGCGGCTGGAAACCGGGCGCAAGGCTGCGCAGATCATTGCCGCCCGCGCTGCGGGCGCCGATGACGGGATGGACATGCGGGTCGTCCTCACCCCGACCATTCAGTATGGGCAGACGCTGAAACGACAGGCCGTGCCGGGGCCACGCCGCCATCCGCGCCCATCCGCTTGACCTTTCGCGCCCCACCCACCATGGTCCGCCCAAACAGACCGGAGCCGTTTCTTGACCGCAATGCCCGCCCCCTTTGCCCGTTTCGAATGGATGATCGCCTGGCGCTATCTGCGGGCGCGGCGGTCGGAAGGCGGGGTAAGCGCGATGACCTGGATTTCGCTCATCGGGATCACGCTGGCGGTTGCGGCGCTGATCATCACGCTTGCCGTAAGGTCGGGGTTTCGGCATGAATTCGTGGATACGATCCTGGGCGCGAACGCCCATGTGACGGTCTATGACGCCGCGACCGTGTCCGGGACGGGGCAACTGTCCCGCACGATGAAGGATTATGCCGATCAGGCAGAGGCGATCCGCGCCGTGCCGGGCGTCACCCGCGTGGCGCCGCTGGTCAGGGGGCAGGTCATGGCCAGCCACGGGAATGAACATGCCGGGGCAGAGGTTTACGGCATCTCGGCGCGCGACCTGACGGGCATTCCGAGGATCGCAAATCCCGAGGCGTCGCAGGGCGGGATCGAACGCTTTGCCGACGGGGTGGCGATCGGATCGGGCGTTGCCTTTGAACTGGGCCTGAACGTGGGCGACCGGATCACCCTGATCCTGCCCAATGCGGTAAAGACGGCCTTTGGCTCCTCGCCGCGCGTGAACACCTATGAGGTCGTGTATATCTTCACCGCCGGACGCTACGACATCGACCGCACCCGCATCTACATGCCCTTTGCCGAGGCGCAGGGCTATTTCAATCGCGAAGGCGTGGCGGATGAACTGGAGGTGATGGTCGAAGACCCCGAAGTGATCGACGATCTGACCCTGCCCCTGCTGCGCGCCGCGGGCGACCGCAGCCGGCTCTGGACCTGGCGGGACAGGTCGGGGGCGTTTCTGCGGGCGCTGGATATAGAGGATAACGTGATGTTCGTGATCCTGTCGATCCTCGTGCTGATCGCGACGATGAATATCGTGTCGGGCCTGATCATGCTGGTAAAGAACAAGGGCGGCGACATCGGCATTCTGCGCACGATGGGGCTGACCGAAGGTTCGGTCCTGCGGGTGTTCTTCATCTGCGGCGCGTTCACCGGGATCATCGGCACGATTTTCGGGGTGATGCTGGGATGCCTGTTCGCAATTTACATTGATCAGGTTTTCGGCTTCGTGGACTACCTCGCGGGGGGCGGCGTCTGGGATCCTTCCATTCGCGGCATCTACAGGCTGCCAGCCAGGCTGGAGCCGGGCGATGTCCTGTCTGCGGTCGCGTTGTCGCTGGGCCTGTCCTTCATCGTCACGATCTTCCCGGCCCGTCGGGCGGCCCGGATGAACCCGGTGGAGGCGCTGCACTATGAGTGATCCGGTATTGCGTCTGACCGAGATCGAGAAGACCTATAACAGGGGCCGTCCGAACGAAGTGCCGGTTCTGCGCGGGGCAGAGCTGACCCTCGAACCGGGGGAAATCGTCGCACTGGTCGCGCCGTCCGGGGCGGGCAAATCCACCCTGCTGCACATCGCGGGGCTTCTGGACACGGCGGATGCGGGCCGGGTAGAGATCGGCGGGCGGGAACTGTCGGGTCAATCCGACCGCAGGCGAACCGAAGCGCGGCGGCGCGATGTCGGCTTTGTCTATCAGTTCCACCATCTGCTGCCGGAGTTTTCCGCGCTGGAGAATGTGGTATTGCCGCAACTGGCCAATGCCGTGCCCAGGCGGCGGGCAGAGGCGCGGGCGCACGACCTTCTGGAGCGGGTAGGCGTGGCCGGGCGCGCCGATCACCGCCCGGCGGCCCTGTCCGGGGGCGAACAGCAGCGGGTCGCCTTCTGCCGGGCGCTGGCCAACGAACCGCGGCTGCTGCTGGCGGACGAACCCACGGGCAACCTCGATCAGGCGACCTCCGAACGGGTGCTTGCCGCACTCATGGCGCTGACGCGCGAGACCGGCCTGTCGGCGCTGATCGCAACCCATGACACGGCGCTGACCGACCGCATGGATCGCAAGGTGCGCCTTCAGGACGGGCGGCTCGTCCGGGTGGTCGGGAAGAGCATTTTCCCGACGCCTCCGAATGCCGGCGCCGGGCGCTTTTCCGCAACCCGGGTTATTGACAGGTCTGCGCCCTAGCAGCGTAAAACCCGAACGTGGCCTTTGGCTGCGTAAGCCAGGATCAGGCGGTCGCGGGTGACGATGGTCAGGTCTCCGGCACGGGCGGTTGCGATGAGGATCCGGTCTGCGGGATCGACAGGGGGATTGCCCGGCAGGAACGAGGATTCCGCCAGAATGCCCGGAGACAGCCCGGCAAGCGTCAGTCGGCCCCCGTTCACGTATTCTTCGAACCAGTCGGCGACAGGTCGTGTCAGCCGCAGCCGGTCACGGGAGACGAGCAGCCCCAACTCCCACGCGGAAAGAGGAGAAATGTGGACCCGACGCCCTTTGCGATGACTGGCATTGAGGCATTCCACAGCCTGCGGGCTGAGTGAATCGCCATTTCCGGTCCAGATCATCGCACACGTATCGAGCAACAGATCACTCATGACATGGTTCCCCCCTGCCGGGTCATGTCTGTCCATTCGGACATTGCGGGTTCTGTCAGGTCGATGTCCTCGGGCATGGTCACTGTAGCTGTCATGCAGCCAAGCACCGGATGCCCTGCTGCGCGGTTCTCCGAAACAGGGGATGATGTTTCACTGGCATTTCCCGTGCCGGTTCCGGTCCTCACGAAGACCAGCCGTTGCCCTCCCATATCGACTCTGGCGGTCTTGTAGCCTGCGGCGAGCCACGAATGGGTGATTGCGCTGTTCGAGGGGTTGTTGCTCCACCAGGGCCGATGTTTCCGGGCAGAGGGGGGAAGATTGTGTCCGAGAAGCGTTTCGATTTCCTCGAAGGTCATGGGGATTTCGCCGAAGTTCAATGACTTCAGATGATTTTCCAGGGGTTTGTACTTTGACATGGTTTTCTCCGGGATGAATATATACCTATATATAGGTACTATACCTACCTATATCAAGATGAAAAAAGAAAGCCGGTCAGAAACTGATCGCGACTCCGGGCAGGTTCAGCGCCTTCACCAGATCCCGCACTTCCTGTCGGGCGGCGACGTTGGAGATGCTGAACTGTGTCACACCCATGTCTTTCAGATCCAGCAGGGTCAGCCCGCGCGGGAAGAGTTCGCGGAAGATCACCCGCTCGCCAAAGCCCGGCGCGACACGAAAGCCGATGCGCCTTGACAGGTTGGTCAGGGCGTCGCCGACCTTTTTCTTGTTGTGCATCTGTTGCGCCGCAAGCCGGTTTCGAACCACGATCCAGCTGATCGGCGGCAGGCCGGCCTCGGCGCGCAACTGACGGGCGCGCCAGACCATTTCCGCATAAACCGACGGGCCGATGATCCTGTCGGCCTCGGCATCAATCCGCGCCAGCAGGTCGAAGTCGATGAAACTGTCATTCAGCGGCGTGATGAGTGTGTCGGCCAGGGAATGCGCCATCTGGCTGAGCCGTGTGTGCGAGCCGGGGCAATCAATCAGAATGAAATCCGAAACGGGTTCCAGCGCCGCCACGGCGGCTGACAGCCGATGGTCGAAAACGTTCTCTCCCGGTGGCAGCAGGGTGCTGTCGATTTCGGGCAGCTCCCGATATGCCGGGCTGGCCAGCGGCGCGTCATGCCTGGCCACGAAGACCTGACGGTTTTCGATATAGCGGCCCAGAGTCCTTTGCCGCAGGTCCAGATCAAGCACACCGACACGGTGCCCCATACGGGCCAGGGCGGTTGCCACATGCATGGATATCGTTGACTTGCCGGACCCGCCCTTTTCGTTGCCGACAACGATGATATGCGCCACGCCTGTCCCTTTCCGCAGCCGATTCATTGCCCTGCCCGCAGGTGGCAACACTGTATGTTATGTTGTGGGTTCATGGATGAAAAGCAAAAGACTTCGCCATCACGACAGGCCACCACGACAGGGATTGTGCATATATGCGCTTTCACCCGATACGGAACCGGCATAAGAGGGCGACATGCAGAATTTTCCGGTCAATGAGGCGGGTCGGCTCCCGCTATGGCGCCGCCCGGTCACGCTTTTGTTTCTGATGGCGGCGGCAATGCCCGTCGCCTTTTCCACCTGGTCCGCCCTGCTGAACAACTTCGTCATTGAAATCGCCAGTTTCGACGGCGCGGACATCGGGCTGTTGCACACGGTTCGGGAGATTCCGGGATTCTTCGCGGTGGGCGTGATTGCGATCCTGCTTTTCATGAAAGAACAGGTGCTGGGCCTGGTGTCGCTGGTGCTGCTGGGTGCGGCAACCGCAGTGACGGCATGGTTTCCCTCACTGGGTGGCATTCTGACCATTACCATGCTCAGTTCGATCGGCTTTCACTACTACGAGACGGTCAATCAATCGCTGCAACTGCAATGGCTCGACAAGGCGCGGGCGCCGCAGGTTCTGGGCTGGATCACGGCGACCGGGTCTGCGGCCACGCTGGTGGCCTATGTGCTGATCGTGCTTGGCTGGGAGCGTTTCGACCTCAGCTACAACTTCGTCTATCTGGTGTCCGGGGGGGCCTGCGCCCTGATTGCGGCGTTCTGCTTTCTTGCCTATCCGCAGTTCGAGCCGACGACGCCGCAGCGACGACGGATCGTTCTGCGCCGACGCTACTGGCTCTATTACATATTGCAGTTCCTTGCTGGCGCCCGGCGTCAGATTTTCGTGGTCTTTGCCGGGTTCATGATGGTTGAACGCTTCGGCTTCGATGTGCATGAGCTGACGGCGCTTTTCCTGATCAACCTGATTGCCAACATTATCCTTGCCCCGCTGATGGGGCAGGCGGTGGCCCGTTGGGGAGAGCGCCGCGCGCTGATCTTTGAATATGCCGGGCTGGTCTGCGTGTTCCTGGCCTATGGCGGCATCTATTTCTTTGGCTGGGGCGTGTTGCTGGCGGCGGGTCTTTATGTGCTGGACCACCTCTTCTTTGCGCTGGCGCTGGCGCTGAAGACCTATTTTCAGAAAATCGCCGACCCGGCGGATATAGCGCCGACCGCCGCAGTGGCCTTCACCATCAACCATATCGCGGCGGTGTTCCTGCCGGTTCTGCTGGGGCTCCTGTGGATCGTGTCGCCTGCGGCGGTCTTCGTCCTTGCCGCCGGCATCGCCCTCGGGTCTCTGGTCCTGGCCTGCCTGATCCCGCGCAACCCGGAACCGGGGCATGAGACGATCCTTGCCCGCGGTTTGCCTGCATCTGCGGAGCAGGTTTGATGCCAATCCACATGCCAATCCACATGGCCCTGACCACCCTGCCCGGACAGGCCCCCGCCGAAGCATTGGGCGAAGCAATGGAACTGCTGGAACCCGAACCGACGGGCATCGACATTTTCAAGCTCGGGGACGGCTCCGGCCGGCGGGAAGTGGGCGGCTATTTTACCGAAGCGCCGGATGAGGCGGGGCTGGCGCTTTTGGCGGCGGCCCATGGCGCGCGGCCCTTCGTCGTCTCGGAACTGCCACAGACCGATTGGCCGGCGCAGGTCCGGCGCGGGTTGCACCCGATCAAGGCGGGTCGCTTCGTTGTTCACGGCAGCCACGATTCGGACAGGGTTCCGGACGGGTCGGTCGCCCTGCTGGTGGACGCGGCGATGGCCTTTGGCACCGGGCATCACGGCACGACACAGGGCTGTTTGCGCGCGCTGGACCGGTTGGCGGCAACCGGGTTCGTCGGGCGGAATGTTGTCGATATGGGTTGCGGCACGGCGGTGCTGGCCATGGCGGCGGCAAAAATATGGCCTAATCCGGTTCTCGCCACCGACATTGACCCGGTCGCCGTCGAGGTGGCCGCGGCCAATCTGGAAGTCAATGATCTTGTCGGGCGGGTCGCGTGTCTGGAGGCGGCGGGTTTCGACTCTCCGCGCCTGCATGAGGCCGCGCCTTTCGATCTTGTCCTTGCAAATATCCTGAAGGGTCCGCTTCTGGCGCTGGCGCCGGACATGGCGCGGCACATCGCGCCGGGCGGTCATGCGATTCTTTCCGGGATCCTTGATGAACAGGCCGAAGAGATTCGCGAAACCTATGGCAACAGCGGTTTCGATCCGCTGGAGGCAGAGACGATCGAAGGCTGGACCACCGTGCTTTTGTGCAGGCAACAGAAACGAAAACCGCGCCCGCTACAGGCGAAAAGCGGGCGAAAAGACCGCGCCCCGGCGCGATCTTTTCCGTTCATCGGCCCGGAATATCAGCGATTGTACTGTGCAGCGACCACATTGATGTCGCCACGGGTCAGGCCGATGTCTTCCAGTTCGTGATCGCTGAGCTTGTTCAGGGCAACGCGGGTCAGTGTTCCCCGGTACCATGCAAGAACATTGTTCACGACATTGCCGGGCAGACCAGCCAGACCGCCTGCGATGTTGGTCCGGGCCGGAGTGCAGATACCTTGTGCAGCCATCTGACTGTTCCTCTCATTGACTGGTTGCAACCCGATTGTTGCAATCCAGCAGATATGGCCGAACCGGGGAACCGACAAGAATAATTCCTGCATTCCTCCTCTGCGCGGAATGCATGGCTCGGCGCGACGCCGAAATGCAGGCCGCACGGCCGGTCGCTTTGCGATTGGCAAATGTTCGTGTTTCGTGCTAGTTCGGAGAAACAAGAACAAAAGGCGGGCAGATGCGTGTATTGGGCATAGACCCCGGGCTGCGATGCCTCGGCTGGGGCGTCATTGAAATGCAGGGCAATCACCTGTCGCATATCGCCAACGGTCATTGCGTGTCTCAGGGCGCGGCATTGCCGGAGCGTCTGCTTTCGCTGCATCGGCAACTGGATCGGGTGGTGGCGCAATACGCACCCGAAGCGGCTGCGGTGGAACAGACTTTCGTGAACAAGAATGGCGCTGCGACCCTGAAGCTGGGTCAGGCGCGGGGGATCGCGCTGCTGGCGCCGGCACAGGCGGGGCTGAGTATTGGCGAATACGCGCCGAATACCGTCAAAAAGACGATTGTCGGGGTTGGTCATGCCGACAAGCGGCAGGTCGATCACATGGTAAGGCTGCAATTTCCGGGGGCAGAAATCGCGGGGGCCGACGCCGCCGATGCCCTGGCCATCGCGATCTGCCATGCGTTTCATCTGCGCAGCGCCGGACGCCTGATCCGGTCGGAAAAACGGGTGCGCGCATGATTGGCAAACTTTCGGGCCGGGTGGAATACAAGGGCAACGATCATGTGATGCTGGATGTGCAGGGCGTCGGCTATATCATTCATTGTTCCGACCGGACACTCGCGGCGCTGCCCGGCCCCGGCGGGGCCTCGGCGCTGTTCACGGAGTTGCTGGTGCGTGAAGACCTGATGCAGCTCATGGGCTTCTCCACGCTTCTGGAAAAGGAATGGTATCGCCTGCTGGTGACTGTGCAGGGGGTCGGGGCCAAGGCTGCAATGGCGATTCTGGGGGTTCTGGGGCCAGAGGCCACCGGGCGCGCAATCGCTCTGGGCGACTGGGCGTCGATCAAGGCGGCGCCGGGCGTGGGGCCCAGGATCGCGCAACGGGTGGTGAATGAACTGAAGGACAAGGCGCCGGGCGTCATGGCGCTGGGCGGTGTGCCGACGATGGCGCAGGTCGCGGCGGCGGGTGCGGCGGGGATGGCGGCGGGCGATGAGCATCCGCCCGCCACGGTCGCGGCGGCGTCGGCGCCCGTCGGCATGACGGCCGCCGCCCAGTCTGCGGCGCTGTCGGCGCTGTCCAATCTCGGCTACTCTCCGTCAGAGGCGGCATCGGCGGTGGCAACCGCTGCGGGCGCGGCACCCGAAGCCGGTGAAGCCGACGAAGCCGCGCTGATCCGCACGGCCCTGAAACTCCTGGCGCCGAAAGGATAGGCGATGAGCGAGCCCGATCCGGCCCTGCTGCGGGCCGACCCGCTCCCGGCTGACAATGATCGGGCGCTGCGGCCCGAAACCCTCAATGATTTCATAGGCCAGGCCGAAACCCGCGCCAACCTGCGCATCTTCATCGAAAGCGCCCGACGGCGTGGGGAGGCGATGGATCACACCCTGTTTCATGGCCCGCCGGGGTTGGGGAAAACGACGCTCGCCCAGATCATAGCGCGCGAACTCGGGGTGAATTTTCGCATGACCTCCGGCCCGGTTCTGGTAAAGGCCGGGGATCTGGCCGCGATCCTGACCAACCTCGATGCGCGGGATGTGCTTTTCATCGACGAGATTCACAGGCTCAATCCTGCGGTGGAGGAGATCCTCTATCCGGCGATGGAGGATTTTGAACTGGATCTGGTGGTTGGCGAAGGCCCGGCTGCGCGAACCGTGCGGATCGAACTGCAACCCTTCACGCTGGTCGGTGCGACCACACGTCTGGGCCTGCTGACCACGCCCCTGCGCGACCGGTTCGGGATTCCCACACGTCTGAAATTCTATGACATTTCCGAACTGCATGAGATTGTCACGCGAAATTCCGTCCGGCTGAAGGCGCCTGCCGAGCCGGATGGCGCGCTGGAGATTGCGCGCCGCGCCCGCGGGACGCCCCGGATTGCCGGGCGACTGCTGCGTCGGGTGATGGATTTCGCGGTGGTCGAGGGCGACGGGCGCATCACCCGCGAGATTGCCGACCGCGCCCTGACCCGGCTGGACGTGGATCATCTGGGGCTTGACGGGGCGGACAGGCGCTATCTGACCATTATTGCAGAGAATTACGGTGGCGGCCCGGTGGGCATGGAGACGATGGCCGCCGCCCTGTCGGAAAGCCGCGACGCGATTGAAGAGGTGATCGAGCCCTATCTGTTGCAACAGGGTCTGATCCAGCGCACCCCGCGGGGCCGGATGCTGGCGCAGAAGGCGTGGGATCATCTGGGCCTGAGCGCGCCACGCCGTCGGGACGACCTGTTTGACGGCTGAATCCCGCATTTTGAATGGGCCGGGGCCGGAAACGGCGCAGCCGGAGAAGCGCCTTTCGGAATCCGGCGTCGGGGCGACGGAACTTGCAGGAAGGGAAGAGCCACGAAGAGACGACCGAATCGCAGCGCAGCGCGGCCATTCGGCCCCATGCGGAGTTGCGGCGCTTGCGTGAACAGCACGGCGGCGCGGGCCAATGGCGTGTCATCCGTCGCCCCCGGCGGCGCGCCGTGACCCGGCGCTATTCGACCCTGATCCTCTGCCGCAGCGCCCCGCTGTTGCGGTCGAAGATCAGAATTTCATCCTCTGCCGTCACAACCCCGTACCAGCCGGGCGCAACGGTATAGCTGATGGCCCGCGTCCCTTCGGGCAGGGCGATCCGGTCCGGCAGGGACAGGCCCGGCGTTTGCAGGCGGATGACAAGCAGGACGACCACCGCTACAACGCCCAGAATCATCGTCGCCGTCAGTGCGCTTACCAGACGGCGCAGAAACACGAGATTTGCCGGCAGCGGGTCCGGGGTCTCGGGGTCAGGAGCGTCTTGCATGGCACAGCCCTTGTCGGTTTTGCGGGTCACGATCAGGGAAAACCCGCCCAACCGCCTTGATAAGGCCCTGGCCCGCGATGCGCCAGAGGGGGCGGCGCTGAGCCGGTCGCGACTGGCAAGGCTGATCGCGGCGGGGGCGGTGTCGCGCGGGGGCGATGTGCTGGCGGATCGCGGGGCGCGGGTGGCCAGAGGAGATGTGCTGACGATCCGGTTGCCGGAGGTGGAAGAAAGCCATATCGCGGCCGAACCCATGGCGCTGGACATCCGCCATGAGGATGACGACCTGATCGTCGTCAACAAGCCTGCGGGGATGGTCGTGCATCCGGCCCCCGGCACACCGTCGGGGACTCTGGTCAATGCGCTTATCGCCCATTGCGGCGAGAGCCTGTCGGGCGTCGGTGGCGAAAGGCGGCCGGGCATCGTGCATCGGATCGACAAGGACACATCCGGCCTGCTGGTGGCGGCGAAATCGGATCGCGCCCATCACGGGCTGGCCTCGCAGTTCCATGCGCATGGCATCAACCGTCATTACCGCGCGCTGGTCCATGGTGTGCCGGACGGGGCCGACCCCCGTTTGCGCGGGGTGCGCGGGGTGTGTTTCGGGCCGGGAAACATCCTGTGCATCACCACGCAGCTTGCCCGGCACAGGCATGACCGGCAGAAACAGGCGGTGTTGTTTTCGGGCGGGCGTCATGCGGTGACGCGGGCGCGCGTGGTCGAAACGTTCGGGCGGCCGGGTTGCGCGGCGCTGATGGACTGCTGGCTGGAAACCGGGCGCACCCATCAGATTCGGGCGCACATGACCCATGCGGGTCACGGGCTGATCGGCGATCCGGTCTATGGCGGGCGGCGGAAATTGCCCGCGCGCGCCATTGGCGAGGTCACGGCCGAGACCGCGCGCAGTTTTCCCCGGCAGGCCCTTCACGCCGCGACATTGGGTTTCGTTCATCCGGTCAGCGGCGAAGAGATGCAGTTCGAGGCCCCGTTGCCGAAAGACATGAAGGCGTTGCTGTCGGCGCTGCGGGGCTGAAGCTGCGCACATCCTGCACACATCCTGCGCATTTCATCACATGGAATTGTACAAGATTTCACTCTTTCACTGCGGTGGCCATGCTATCATCCGCAAGAGACCCGGCCTTGAATTTCCCCCCATGGGACATGAATCCGGTATGTTAATGCGATGAATATTCACCATGCAGAGTTGAGGGACAAACGCATGAGCACTTATTCCAACCTTCCCGCCCCGTCACCGGAGCAGGGGTTGAACCGGTATCTTCAGGAGATACGGAAGTTTCCGCTGCTGGAGCCGGAAGAGGAATACATGCTGGCCAAACGCTGGGCCGATCATCAGGATTCCGAGGCCGCGCACCGGATGGTCACCAGCCATTTGCGCCTCGCGGCCAAGATCGCCATGGGGTATCGCGGCTATGGGCTGCCGCAGGGCGAAGTGATTTCCGAGGCGAATGTCGGCCTGATGCAGGCGGTGAAACGGTTCGACCCGGAAAGGGGGTTTCGCCTTGCGACCTATGCGATGTGGTGGATTCGCGCCTCGATTCAGGAGTACATCCTGCGATCCTGGAGCCTGGTGAAGCTGGGCACCACGTCGGCCCAGAAGAAGCTGTTTTTCAATCTGCGCAAGGCCAAGGCCCGGATTGGCGCGCTGGAAGAGGGCGACCTGCGCCCCGAGGCGGTGACAAGGATCGCCCACGATCTGAGCGTGACCGAAGCGGAGGTCATTTCGATGAACCGGCGGCTGTCGGGCGGCGATGCCTCGCTGAATGCGACGGTCGGGTCGGATGGCGAAGGAGCGATGCAATGGCAGGACTGGCTGAAAGACGAGGACGCCGATCAGGCCGGCGATTATGAAAAGCAGGACGAACTTGCCGTGCGCCGGGGGTTGCTGGCAGAGGCGATGGACATACTGAATGACCGGGAAAAGGAAATCCTGACCCAGCGCCGGCTGGTGGATCAGCCCCTGACGCTGGAGGAGCTTTCCACCCGGTTCGGCGTCAGCCGGGAACGCATCCGCCAGATCGAAGTGCGCGCCTTCGAAAAGTTGCAGAAACGTATGCGCGATCTGGCCCGCGGCAAGGGGCTCCTGTCCAGCAGCTGATCGCCGTTGATCGCTGACACCTGCCGGACGCCGGGGCCGAACCGCCGATTCAGACGTGTCCGGCAAAATCAATGGGGTCAGCGCCTAAACGTATTTCCTGGCGGTGTCCTTCAGACGCCCCGAAAACCGGTAAATGTCATCAAGACCGCCTATCGCGACCCGTTCTTCCGCATCCCCGTCAAACAGCCCCAGATACCACTGCGCCCGATTGAAGTGCAGTCTCGCCAAAGGCTTGCGGTTGTTGTCGTCGATGAGCACGGCGCAATAGGATTTGGCGTCCCGGAGATCGACACGCCGGGTTTCAATAACCTCCCCCACAATGGCGCGGATCGTCAGCATTCCCTCGATCTCTGCCTGCGTTGTCTCGATCTCCGGCGCCGGTTCGAATTCAGTGTCACCGTCGCCGTTGCTTTCCAGCGCCGAAGACAGCTTGTGCCGGACCTCTTCGCGGATCACATCGCGAAACGCTGTCCTGATGGCGGTCTGAACCTGCTCTCTGATCTGCGCGCTGACGCGGCCGTCATGCACTTCGCCAGCCACCATCCTCACGAACCTGTCATTTGGCTCCTCGATGAGTGTCCGAAGATATTTCTTGACCGCCGATACATGTTTCAGGTGCTCGGCAGTCGCCAGAATGCTGCCCACGTCAAAAGCCGACTTTTCGAATTTGGACAGTTCCGACAGATCCCCGCCCGACAGCTCCAGCAGATCAACAGCCAGAAAAGGGCGGGTATCGAGTTTGTTGGGCGCTTCCAGGTCCGAATAGAACTCGAAAATCCTGCCGTTTGTCAGGATCGCGAATTTTGCCGTCGTAACCGTAAAATACCTGAACAGTTGTGACAGGCACTTCTGATCCAGCCTTGTCGTCAAACTCTTGCATTCAACGAGGATCGAAACCTGGCCGTTGATCCTTATCGCGTAATCAACCTTCTCTCCCCGCTTGCCCATCGCATCGGCGGTGAACTCGGGCACGACTTCACCAGGGTCAAACACGTCGTAGCCCAGAGCTTGCAGAAACGGCAGAACGATCGACGTTTTCGCCGCTTCCTCGGTCGATATGGTTTCCGAATGGGTTCTTACCCTCTCCGACAGTGTGCGCAGCGCGTTTTCAATCGACATTGCCCTTCAAAACCCCCATGAATTCCCGCCATTCGCCCTTGCTCATGCCGGAGGTTTCCTGTGTGACCCGATCACCCTTCAACATCCGGCGGATGCAGTCAAGGGCGGTGGCGGACAGGCTTTCCCCGCCCATGCGGTAATCCTCGAAGGCGCGACAGGCGGCGGGAACCCAGTCGGCGACGATGGTGCGGATCACCCCGGCATAGGCGCGGATCTCATATTGAGCGTGGCGGTCGGCGCGGAGCGCCAGAAAGTGGAAGAGGTTGTGCAGATCGACCTTCCAGTACCATTGCGTGTAGACATTGGCGGGCAGGTTCATGCGGGCGAGTTCCCGGGCCAGGCCCTGCTGGCCCTGCTGTGAGATCATCGCCGCATAATTGTCATAGCAGCGCGCCCCGTCGGCCTTGAGGATTTCCAGTACGCGCGCGGCCTCTGCGCCCTGCAATACCTCCCCCCGGCCCTGATTGTTCAGCACCGACTGCGCCGCGACATGTTCGGGCGCGGGGATGTAGAACTCGCGGTCGAGGATCGAATAGCGGGCGGAGTATTCGTTGACATTGGCGGTGCGGTGCCTGATCCACTGGCGCGCGACGAAGACTGGCAGTTTGACGTGGAACTTGACCTCGCACATCTCGAACGGGGTCGAATGCCGGTGGCGCATGAGATAGCGAAGCAGCCCCTCGTCATTCTGAACAGATTTTGTCCCCTTGCCGTAACTGACGCGCGCCGCCTGACAGATCGCGGCATCGTCGCCCATATAGTCGATGACCCGGACAAGGCCGTGATCGAGCACGTCGCGGGCCTTGTAGAGGTGGTTCTCCATCCCCACTGAGACGGCGCGCAGGGTCGGCGCGGGCGTGCTGCGCAGTTCGTCGATTTCGGCCTGTTGTTGCGGCGTCACGGGCATGGGGCCTCCTTCCTGTCACGGCTGCGAGTTGAGTCGCCGCCATACTATATATGGATGCCGCGCGGCGTGGAACGGCAATATGCAGGCGATGGGGTTTCCGATGCGACCACGTGGGTCCGTTCAGGGACGGGCGTTTTCCGGGGGATGTCATTCTTCCGGCGCTCCGGTGGTGGTGCCGTCATCCGCTGTCCTGTGGTGACGTGCGGGACACGTTGACTTCCTCGCGGGATTATATGAGAGTCGATTTTATGTTGCGGCTCCATACCTGAACCTCATGTCGCAGTTCCTCATCAGGCTCAGGGAGACGGAGACACGACCGATGATCATTCATAATTCCATCTTCACCCGGACAGTAACCCTTGTGGCGGCTGTATCAGCCGTGGCTCTGCTGGCCGGTTGCGGCGGCGGCGGCGGTGAGCTATGCCCGAAAGTTGGTGATGGTGTGATCAGGCGGCGTTTTGAATTTGCTTGATCCCGTCTGTGAACTCAACCCCTTCAATGATCTCTGGCATGCGGTTGGCGCCGTCGAGCTTTCGCCATTTTCCTTGCGCTGACATCATCAGCTTGAATGCCATGGCCAACCCGGTCCTGCGGCTCAGGCAGCCTTTGGTTTTGCCGGTGCGGTGGCGGACGGTGGCGAAGGTGCTCTCGATCGGGTTCGTGGTTCGGATGTGCTTCCAGTGCTCAGCAGGGAAGCCGTAGAAGGAGAGCAGCACAGCCCGGTCTTTGGTCAGTTTCCCAACCGCCTTGTCATATTTCGCGCCGTAGGTTTCCACGAAGAAATCGAAGGCGGCCCCGGCTTCGGTCTTCGTTTCCGCCTGCCAGATATCATGCAGGTGGCCCTTGGCTTTGGCCTGCACCGATTTGGGCATGGCATTGAGAACGTTTCCGGTCTTGTGAACCCAGCACCGTTGTTCCCGGGTGCTGCCGAAGACTTCGCGCAGCGCCGCCCGGAACCCCCGTAACCCTTGGGGCACCGTCGCCAATGGCCAGATCGGGGGCGTGGGACAGCCCGCGACGCTTGAGATCGAGCAGCAACTCGCGCCAACTCTGCGTGCTTTCACGGTAGCCGTCGGTGAGGCCCAGAACCTCCTTGCGGCCCCACTCATCCGCGCCGATCAGCACCGGAACGCATTGTTTCTGCTCTTCCATACGCGGTTGGAAATAGACACCATCGGCCCGGACATAGACGAAACGCCGGGCACTGGGATCGCGGCGCTGCCAGCGTTCATACTCCGCCCCCCAGTCCGCTTTCAATCGCGAGATGGTGCTCGATGAAAGCCCTGCCGCGTTCGGCCCCAACAGCGCCCCAGGAGCCTCCTGAAAGGCGCCCGTGGAAATGCCCTTGTCTATTGGATTTCCCAGGCATTCGTATCCGTGCGATACGGATGCCACCCCTCGGGCCGCTGCAGCGGCCCGAGGGGTGGCGGGGGATGGATCGATGATGCCCTGGTCTTTGAGGACCGTTCTCAAGATGGATCACCCCCGCCCTTTTGATGAACCCGAACAGATAGTGGAGGAGGGAACACCCCTGCCTCGTATGACAAGAACGGGAGACGAAAAGGTCATGAATGATACCATCGGCATCGATATCCCGAAAGATCATCTCGACACCCATCGCCTGAGCGATGGCAAGGCGAAACGCTTCACCAACGACCGGACAGGACTGAAGACGCTGAAGAACTGGATCGGCCCGCAGTGCTGCCGCGTCGTCTACGAGCCTGCAGGACGCTATCATCGCGATCTGGAGGCCCGCCTTTCAAAGACGGCTCACGCCATGGTCAAGGTGAACCCCAAACGCGCCCGCCGCTTCGCCGAAGCGGTCGGCCAGTCCGCCAAAACTGACCGGATCGATGCGGAACTGCTGGCCCGCATGGGGGCGATGCTTGACCTGAAGGCTTCACCGTTGCGCGATGAACCCATGAACGATCTGCGGGAGGTGCATGTCGCCCGGAGCGCTCTCATCAAGGACCAGACTGCCTGCCGGAACCGGCTCTGCGGTGCGCGCAACACACTCGTCAAGGCGCAACTGAAAACCAGGATGCGCCAGATTGCAAAGCAACTTGCCCAACTCGATGCCGAGTTGAAGAAGCGTATCTGCGAGGATGCAAAGCTTGCCAGACAGTTCGAGATCCTGCGGTCGATCCCGGGCATCGGCCCGGTTTCTGCCGTTGCAATACTCATCGAAATGCCGGAGATCGGAACCTTGACGCCCAAGCAGGCCGCCGCGCTTGCGGGCCTGGCTCCCTTCGTGCGCAAGTCCGGCAAATGGACAGCCAGAGCGAAAATCGGAGGCGGACGAGCCGGGCTTCGCCAGGCGCTCTACATGCCCGCCCTCGTCGCAGCGCGCTGCAATTCCCAACTCACCTGCGTCTACAAGGCTTTGCGTCAAAAGGGCAAGAAAGCCAAGGTCGCTCTTGTGGCAATCATGCGCAAGCTCATCATCCTCGCAAATACCTTGATCCGCGAAAACCGCCAGTGGTCCAAAATCAAACCTTGACTCAAGACAGATATCTTGAGATAGAGCCACGGCAGCAGTTCCTCAATCGATCTGGTCTTGCGCAGCCAGGGCGGCAAGATCGACGAGGCGAAACGGATCTTTTCGTCCACATTGCCCCGGTCCCGCACCCGCGGCGCCTTCACTGCTATCGGGCCGATGCCGGTCATAACCTCGCGCTCGGGCAGATGATCATGGCGCACCAGCCGCGCACGGCCATCGTCCGTCACCTCGCGGGCATGGGCGGCGAGGAGCGTGGCCAATTCCGCTTCCACCGCCTGTTTGAGCAGTTGGCGCGCGCCGGTTTGCAGGATGTCGGTCAGCGGGTCAGACGAAAATCCCGATGGACCGGGCAACGGCGTGATGGTAGACTTCGTCATGTGGCATATCCTTTTCTCTGCTGAGAATTGCGGCGCGTGAACAACGCCATGATAGGCCGCCAATCAGCGCCATCACCAACTTTCGGCTATAACTCCGCAGGGAATCTGCTGGCGCTGACGGGCAGTGCCACATATAGTAGTCCGGCATTCGGTGTTTTTGTGGATAGACAAGCCGGAGTCGCAGTTTTCGACGCAACTGCGGAATTGGCCGCTGATTTTGGCCAAACTGGTATTGGCACCATTGAGGGAACGGTTGACAACTTTACCGACGAAACGGCTACCGCCATTCCCGGAAATCCGGTGTTGATGCTTGAATCCACTGCAATTGGAAATAACTTCCAGAGCGGCACTTCAGGAACCTATAATGGTGAAGCCTACGCCGGAAAATGGGGCGGTCAGTTCCATGGCAACGGCAACAGCGCCACGGATCACCCTGGCTCGGTCGCCGGAACGTTCGGCGCCACGACAGCGGACGGAACCAACGCTTTGGTGGGTGCCTTCGGCGCATACAAGCAGTAGATTGTATGCCAACTCTCCCGACAAACGGCAGAAGGAGGCGGCCATTGCGCCGCCCCTTGCATATGGAGTTTGCCGCCCTCCTCCGCGAAGAAGAAACGGCTAAAGCGGTTCCATTTTACGTTGGATCATATCCGGGCTTACAAAAGTAATTCCAACACTCTTCAGGTGTGAACAGATCGCAGACTTCGCCAAGTGCATCGAAGAGGCCCGTGAAGCTGCGGGCGCCGACCCTGCGCAGGTGGGCTTTGAGCCTGGAGAAGGCCCTCTCGATTGGATTGAGGTCGGGGCTGCAGGGCGGCAGGTAAAGGAACCGGCAGCCATGTGCGCGCCGGGCAGCTTTTGACCTGTCGCGGATTTGTTCCGCTCCTTTGATAGCATATTCTGCAACAAAGGAGGTAAGCGTCCGGTCTGACAGCCTTATTTCCTTGGTTTTCCGGGCTTCCAGCGTTTTGCGAGACTGAGGACTTCGAGTTTGAGTTTGTCGGTTTCGGGCTGATTGGGATCGAAGGTGCCGCCATACCAGTCTTTGAGATGATCGTGCTCTGGATGCTTTGGATCGGCCATGGCATCGAGGAACCCGTAGTAGCCAGGGAAGCCCCCGACGTCTTCGGGCGGGCATTTACCGATGACCTCGATTAGTCTGGGATAGAGTTCGCCAGGGACGGGATCGGTGATCCTGCCGATCTTGATCCTGTGTTCCCAGTTGTCGCCAAAATCGTAGATGTAGTTGATCGTCTTTTTGCCGGTGTCCTCGATGACTTGGCCCAGAGTGGTTTTGTTGGCGGGCCGGTCCTCGCCGCCAAAATCGGGGTCCGCGATACCCCATGTGGCGCGGGCTGCTTCGAACATGTAGAGATGCGAGTTGGTCCAGCCCATGGCCACCTGCAGTGTCAGGTGCAGCCGGTCCAGCCGGATATCGGCAGGCACCTGCAGGGTGCGGGTGACAGCGGGCTCGATGTCTTGCAGGGTGACTTTGATCTCGATGATGCTCATGCAGCGTCTTTCATGTGATGGTGGCTGCCCATGTTCCATGGCAGCAGGTCGTCGACCTTGGTGATCTTGCAATCCGGGATGCGGGCCAGAGTGTCGGCCAGCCAGCCCTGCGGATCAACGTTGTTCAGTTTGGCGGTTTCAATCAGCGTATAGGCGATGGCAGCGGCTTTGCCGCCTGCCGGTGATCCAACGAAGAGGTATGCTGCGCGACAAACAAGGTGAGAATCCAGCGTCAATCAGGATGAGAACGCGTGTGCGGGGGCTCGCAGGGAGGGCGTAGCCCGACTGGGGAGGCCCCGCACACGCGTTTTGCCCTTTTGGGGCGGGCCTGACGGTTGTGGCCGGCTCGGATAAGGAATGATTTTCTGTGCAAGGGGATCGTTCATGCCGGGCTGTCATGTCACTGACCAACAAATGAGGCTCTTCATGACGCTCAGATCGACCCATTCCGTTGCCGTTGCCGCTGCCAAGGCGGGGATCAGCCAGGCAACGGGCTATCGGCTGCAAGCTGACCCAATTTTACCATCACAGAAGAAGGCCCCTCGCGGCCGGCGGCGTCCGGACCCGCTGGCGGACATTTTTGATGCGGAGGTCGTGCCGCTTCTGCGGTCCTCACCGGGGATCCGACCTGTGGCGGTTTACGAGGAGCTTCTGCGTCGGCATTCTGATCTGGGTACGGGCATCCGACGGACTCTGGAGCGACGGATACGCGCCTGGAATGCGGAACACGGCCCTGAACAGGACGTCATTTTCCGGCAGACCCACACACCGGGCAAAATGGGCCTGTCGGATTTCACCGCCATGGGCAAGTTGGGTGTGACCATTGCCGGTGAGGCACTGGGCCATCGACTGTATCACTTCCGGCTTGCCTATAGCGGGTTTCAGCACGCCCACGTCGTGCTGGGCGGCGAAAGCTATGTGGCGCTGGCTGAGGGATTGCAGAACGCCCTCTGGACGCTCGGCGGCGTGCCACACAATCATGGAACTGACAGCCTGTCGGCGGCCTTCAAGAACCTGGATAAGTCATCCCGGGCCGATCTAACCGACCGCTTCGACGCCCTGTGCAACCATTATGGAATGACGCCGACGCGCAACAACAAGGGCGTCGCACACGAGAACGGTTCCATCGAGAGCCCCAATGGGCATCTGAAGCGCACCATTGAGGACGCGCTGGTCATGCGTGGGTCGCGCGACTTCGAAAGCTTGCAAGATTATCGTCGCTTCATCGACGAGATCGTGGGCCGGATCAACGCCCGCAATGCCAAGCGTATCGATGCGGAACGTGCGAGCCTCAGACCTTTGCCGACGCGGCGGACCACGGATTACGAGGAGATCACGTTGCGCGTCACTTCCTCCGGGGGCTTCACCTTGCGCAAGGTGTTCTACACCGTGCCATCCCGGTTGATCGGGCATCAGCTGCGGGTTCGGCTCTACGATGATCGGTTGGAGCTGTTCCTGGGAAGCTCTGCCCTGCTAACGCTGACACGCGGACGAGCCTCGAGCACCGGGAGCCATGGGCACGTGGTCAATTACCACCACGTCATCCACTCCTTGCGCAAAAAGCCCATGGCGCTGATGGGGCTGGTCTATCGGGATCAGCTATTCCCGCGCCGGGCGTTCCGTAACATGTTCGCATTCCTGCTGGAGCAGACCAGTGAGAAGGCGGCGTGTCGCATGGTTGTCGATCTTCTGGCGCTGGCACACGAGCGGGGCTGCGAGGCTGAATTGGCAGCGCAGCTTGAGGAGGACCTTCGCCAGAAGCGCCCGCCTGACATGGCGGCCCTACGCGCAGTGTTTAGCCCATCACAAGACGCACTCCCCCAAGTCGCGGTGCAACTGGCCGACCTGTCATCTTACGACCAGTTGGTCGGCGGTACGCCATCCGCTCAGGAGGTGACAGCATGACATCGCCCCAGACCGATACCGCCCGCCTAACCTTGGCTCTGACCGAATTGCGCTTGCCAGCCATCAAGGCGCTATGGCCGCGCTTTGCGGAACAAGCCGACAAGGAAGGCTGGCCCGCCGCTCGGATGCTCAGCACCCTGGTGGAGCATGAACTGGCTGAACGAGATCGCCGTCGTATCGAGCGACATCTCGCACAGGCACGCCTGTTGCCCGGAAAAACGATCGACACCTTCGACTTCACAGCCGTCCCCATGCTGTCCAAGGCCCATGTCAGTGCGATCACCGCTGGCGACAGCTGGATCGGAAAGGGCGGCAACATCCTGCTGTTTGGGCCGCCAGGTGTGGGCAAATCACATCTCGGCTCAGCCATCGGGCTCGCCCTTGTCGAGCAAGGCTACCGCGTCCTATTCAGCCGCACCACCGATCTGGTCCAGAAACTCCAACAGGCCCGCCGCGATCTCGTCCTCGAAAGTGCCATTGCAAAGCTCGACAAATTCCATCTGCTGATCCTCGATGACATCACCTACGTCACCAAGGATCAGGCTGAAACCAGTGTGCTCTTCGAACTCATCAGCGCGAGATATGAACGCCGCTCAATGTTGATCACGGCCAACCAGCCCTTCGGGGAGTGGAATGCGATTTTTCCAGACCCGGCCATGACATTGGCCGCCGTCGACAGGCTCGTGCACCACGCAACCATCTTCGAGATGAATGTCGAAAGCTACCGGCGAAGAGCAGCACAAAAGGCAAAGGGGCCGGGAAGGCCTGCACAAAAAGCCACACCGGAAAACACCAAAGCTGATTGACGCTCCGCGACAATCAAAAAACAAACCCCTTGATCGCGGCACAAAAGCCCGGCATCGTCCCAAACGTCGCGACCAAGGATTCTCATCCTGATTGACGCGCACTTCTCATCTTGATTGTCGCGCTACAGCATTTGCCGATCACGGCGCCGGTGGCGATATCCAGTGCTGCAAAAAGCGACGTCGTGCCGTGTCGGATGCAGGTGTGGGTGCGCCGCTCGGCCACGCCGGGCGCCATTGGCAGCACAGGCTGTTCGCGATCCAGCGCCTGGATTTGCGATTTCTCGTCAACACACAACACGACAGCCCTGTTCGGCGGTGACAGGTACAGCCCGACGATATCGTGCACCTTGTCCACGAACAGCGGGTCGGTTGAGAGCTTGAATGTCTCGCTTCGGTGCGGTTGCAGGCCGAACCCGTTCCAAATCCGCCGGAGGGTGGTGTGCGACAGTCCCGTCGCGGCTGCCATGCTTCGGAGCGACCAATGGGTCGCATCCCTCGGGGTCGTGTTCAGCGTGCGCTCAATCACCGCAGTCACCTGATCGTCCGACACGGTGCGCGGGCGACCGGAACGGTATTCGTCGGTGAGACCTTCAATCCGGCATCGCACAAAACGTCTGCGCCATTTGCCGACTGTGTGTTCATGCACCCCAAGCCGGGCCGCCACTTCCTTGCTCGCCAATCCATCGGCGCACAGCAGGATCATCCGGCATCGGTCCGACAGCGAACGTGCCGCTTTGTGACGCCGAACCTGACCCTCGAGAAAACGGCGCTCATCTTCGCTCAGAACCACTGCATCCGCCAAACGTCCCACCATCGCAACATCCTCCTCAATTCCCGCTCAGTTAATGATACAAAGTACAATTCCGGGTGACCAGGCTCAGTCCTCATAGCCAGAATATGACGGTTGCAGCGATGTATATGGCGGATTTGAATATATGTGCGCATCGGTCATAGCGCATCGCGATGCGCCTCCAATCCTTGAGTTTTGCGAACAGGTTTTCGACCTTGTGCCGCCTCTTGTAGGTTTCGGCGCAGTGGGGGATGGTTTTGTTGCGGTTTTTCCTTGAAGGGATGCAAACCTCAATCTTCTGATCTTCAATGATTTTTCGAACCTTTGCGCTGTCGTAGCCCCGATCCGCGATCAGAACCCTGGCCGCAGGCAGGTTGGGCAGCAAAACATCCGCGCCCTTGAAGTCGCTACGCTGACCCGCCGTCAGATGCAGCCTGACAGGGCGACCCGCACCGTCTCCAACGACATGCAGTTTCGTATTCAGTCCTCCCTTTGTACGCCCGATCAGGCGCGGCCCACCCGCTGATCGGAGCCCCCTTTTTGAGGCTGGACGCCGTGCGATGTGCCTTGAGATGGGTTGCGTCAATCATGAGGGTGTCGGCGTCCGGGCCAGAGGGGTTGGCCAATTCTTCGAAAATTCGCTCGAAAATACCTTTGCGGGACCAGCGCACAAACCGATTGTAGAGCGTTTTGTGAGGGCCGTATTCGACAGGCGCATCGCGCCAGCGTTAACCGTTGCGAATAATGAAAATAATACCACTCAACACACGACGGTCATCGACCCTGGGCTTGCCATGGGGCTTGGGAAAGAAGGGCTCAAGGCGCGCTGTTTGTGCCTCCGTCAGCCAGAAAGGATCGCTCATGTCACTACTCCGTTTTGCAGAACACTGATTCACACGTTCAAAACAAAGTCAATGGGTCCTGACCCTAGATGCCGTAGCGCTCGGCCACGATCCACGCGGGTTCCTCACTCGCCTGGATCGCGGCCCTGATCTTCGGCGTCGTCGTCGCCTGCTTGTGCAAAGAAATCAGCATGTCTTGCTCCCGTCCCGAACCTCACGCAGGATTGATCTTGCCATGAACAGGCCAGAACGGCGAGGGTCTATCTGATCGTCCGGGATGGAACAAGTACTGACCGTTCATGAGCCCGTCCGCACGCGCCACGAGGACGAAATCGCCGGGCAGGGCGCGCGCGGCGGCGGCGCGGATGCGTTCCACCGCCAGATCGAAGGCGCAGGGCGTGGCCGAAGGCAGGGCGGTGTCCTCGATGGAAATTCCGGCAATTCCGGCCTCTGCCGCCAGACGAACGGTTTCGGCGCAGGTCTCCGGCGCCTCTCCGAAGCCGTTCTCGAAATCGCCGGAGACCGGCACATTGACGGCGGCGGCGATGGCGCAGGCATGGGACAAAGCCTCGTCGCGGCTGACATGCCCCATATCCGGCCGCCCCAGCGTGAAAGCGTGGGCCGCCGAAGACGTTGCGATTGCCGGTGCGCCCAGGGCCGCCAGCATCCTGGCGCTGCCCACATCCCAGGCATTGGCAAGGATGAACGGGTTGCCCGGTTGATGAAGCGCCCGGAATTTCGCACCGATCTCGCGGGTCATGGGGCAATCTCCTCTGCAAAGCGGATGATGCGCCGCAGCGCGTCTTTGAAACGCCGGTCATCAACCGTCATGGCGACCCGGATATGACCGGCGGAGGCCCGGCCGAAACTTTCTCCGGGCATGACGGCGACCTGCGCGGTCTCCAGCAGGCGATTGGCGAAGCCCTCGCCAGTCAGGCCCGTCGCCCGGATGTCGAGCATGACATACATCGCCCCCTGCGCCGAGACGGGGACAAGAATATTCTGTTCCGACAGCAACCGCATTGCCAGCGCCCGCCGCCGCCGGAACGGGGCGGCGACCTCTTCTTCCAGCGCCGAACCGCAGCCCAGCGCATAGACCGCGGCGTTCTGGATATATCCGGGCACGCCATAGGTGGTGTTGGTGGCCAGATTGATCATGTGCCCGATGGTTTCGGCTGGTCCGATGATCCAGCCGATCCGGCTGCCGGTCATCGCGTGGCTTTTGGACATGGAGCCGATGACCAGTGTGCGGTCCGCCATGCCGGGCAGGGCGCGGGGGCTGACATGCGCGCCGTCCCAGACCTGCGTGTCATAGACCTCATCGGACAACAGCCAGAGATCATGGTCGTTGCTGACCCCGGCGACGCCTTCCAGCGTTTGCAGGCCATAGACTGCCCCGGTCGGGTTGTTGGGCGTGTTGATCAGCAGGGAAACGGCGCCAGCCGCCTGTTCGGCAATCGCCCCGGCTTGCGGCTGAAAGCCATCGCGCGACCGGGCCGCCACCGGGACCGGAACGCCGCCCACCGCCCGGATCGTACCGGGATAGGTGGCATAGTAGGGATCAATCAGGAGCGCCCGGTCGCCGGGGTCGCACACCGCGCAATGGGCGGCGAAAAGGGCCGCCTGACCGCCCGGCGTGATACAGACATTTTCCCGCGCCGTCGGAACGCCGGTACGTTCTGCCGTGCGCCTTGCAATGGCGTCGCGCAGCGCCGTCACGCCCGGCACGCTGGCATATCCGGTATGGCCGGATGTGGCGGCGTCATACATCGCGGCCAGTATTTTCGGGCTGGTTCCGATGTCATGTTCCCCGATCGTCAGTTCAATGACCGGCTCTCCGTTCGCGACCATGTCGCAGGATCGGTAAAACACGTCCCATCCGTCCGGGCCGCCCCCGGTCAGCCCGGTAATTCGATCCGACAGTTTCATCTGCACCTCGCCCGTTTCGGGCAGGCCACCACGCCGCTGCCGGGTTGTCAAATGCAGAATCGCGCAACCGCCCGTTATCCGCCGTCACTCATTCGCGCCAGTGTCGCCTGCACCTTTTTCGGCAATCCCGCGCGGCTGAGCATCCATGTATTGAGTCAAGGTTTTTTTGCCTGAAAAGCGGTTCTTGAAGAAGCCATCCAGAAGTTTTCCAAGGGTTTTCCACAGCACGAATTTACCTCGTCGGCAACAGCCGGAGGTCCTTCCTTGTGCATGTCCTGGCGGCCGTGTCCTGCCTGCACAGGGCTGGCCGGAACCGTTGTCCGCCGACCTCCTTTCTTCTTCCTCCCTTTCCGGTCCGCCTCAGCCCGCAGCCGGGGGCGGCTCGACCGTCCACAGGCGGGCGGGGCGAAGCAGGACACTGGCAAGGATCACGAGCTTGCGCATCACCGCGACGAGCGCCACCCTGTGGTGCCTGCCTTGCGCCTTCAGCCGGTCATGCAAGGCCTTCAACGCCGGATTGCACGTCTTCGCCGACATCGCCGCCATGCAGAGGATGTCGCGCGGGCGGCGGTGCCCGCCACGGATGTGCCGGGGCTTGCGCGACGTGCCGCTCTCCTGCGCATATGGCGCCACACCGATGAGGGCCGTCGCCTGGCGGTTCTCCATGGTCCCGGGCTCGGGCATCCGGCACATGAAGGCGGCGGCGGTGATCAGGCCGACACCGGCGATCGAGGTCAGGGTCCTGAACACCCTCTTTTGCTCTGGATCGCCGTCGATCAGGGCCTTGATCCCGGCTTCGGTCCCGGCAATCGCCGCCGTGATGGCCGCACCGGTGCCCGCCCCGATCACCTCCCCGGATGCGACCTCGCGCCCGGCACCCTGCAGGGACGTCCGTGCATCGACACGCTTCTCCCGCATCGCCAGGAGGTCGGAGAACTCGCCCACGAACGCGCCAGGCGGCGCCGCGGGCGCGGCCGCGTCAGTCACGATCACACCGCAGGCCGCGAGGATCCGGGCATCGACCGGTCGGTCTTCGCCGGCTCGCCAGGCACCCTGGCGAGGTCCCGGCTCTGGCGGGGATTGACCACATAGACCGCGAAGCCACGCTCGTGCAGCGAGCGGTGCACCCCGCGGTGCATCCGCCCCGTCGCCTCCATGACCACCCGCGTGACCGCGCGCCTCCCGAGCCAGTTGCCGAGAGCGCGGATGCCCGCCCTGTCATTGCCGAACTGCCTGTCCGCGCCATTCACATGAACATCCAGTGCTGCCCTGCTTACATCCACACCCGCGATTATCTTCGTCATTGTCCTTGTGCTCCTGCACTCGCGATGATCCGGTGCCTGACCCGGGCATCCATTCAGGACGCGCAAGGACGAAGGGAGGACGGGCCGACCATGCTCATCCACGGTTCCCGAGAACCCGGTGCCGATCAGTCCGACCTGCCCTGCGGAGCGAAGCCCCGCTTTGCCCTCTCCATCCTTCGGGGAGGGCAACCCCATGGCAGGATACTCCGGGAGTGCCTGTGCGACAGTCCGAAGTTTTCCACAGATCGCGAACCTCCAACCTGTACATAACTCCCTGAAGGCGTATCCTGGGGTTGGCTCATACGAGGTGCTGACGGGCGAGCGGAGGCGGAGCCCGGCGGGGCGGGTTATGGATCGTCAGTGGCAATCCGGTCGCGGCTGTCAGCTGAGGGTCTCGATTTACCTCGCCAATCCGGTCTGAATCCGGTTCACTCCCGGCTCCTCGTGACAGGAGCGGCAGATGGTCGGACAGCCGGGATTTTCTGACATGGATGACCGCCGGAAGCGGTCGAGCGATCCTGGCGATCAGCTGGAAGCCTGTGCCGGGGCGTCTGATTTCGAGATTTTCCGTGCGGATATTGTGAAGGCTCTGGCGTACTCGGACGGCTCGAAAGGCGCCCGCCCTGTGACGTCGTGCTGATGTTCAGGATCCTGATTGTCCAGGCGCAAGACAATCCCGGTGATGACCGCGCAGGGTTCCTGATCCCGGACCGGCTGTCGTTCATGCGTTTCCTCGGGCTCGGGTTGCAGGACCGGGTTCCGGACGCGAAGACCATTCGGGTGTTCCGCGAGCGTCTGACCAGGGCAGGCGTGATCGAGGGGCTTTTCAGCCGGTTCGACGCCGCGCTGCGCGAGGCCGGTTACATCGCGATGTCCGGTCGGACCGTCGCCAGCACGCTGGTCGCCGCGCCAGGGCAGCGCAACACGGTTGACGGGAAGACGGCTGTCAGGATGGGCAAGCCCGGCGACGAGATCTGGCCCGATGATCCGGCCAAAGCCGGGCAAAAAGACGTGGATGCACGCTGGACCATCCAGTTCGCCCCAGTTCGCCAGGGCGCGCCCGCGCGAGGACGGCCCCGCGCCGCCCGACATCGCCATCCCGAGTTTCGGATACAAGGCGCATTCCGGCATCGACAAGCGTTTCCGGTTCATCCGGCGATGGGATGTCACCAGTGCGGCGGCCGATGACGGGCGGATGCTGCGCCGGGGGCTGCTGGACGCCACCAACACCGGGTCAGGCGTCCGGGCGGACAGCGCCTGTCGCTCGATGAAGAACGAGGCGTTCATGGAGCGGCGCGCTCGGCGGCACCGTCACTGCCTGATCACAGGATGTATCCGCCCATAATTACGGAAAACCGCCCGGTTCGGGCGCAAATCATGCTGTCACACCGACAGAACCCAAAGACAGACAGCGTCGAGGGAATGCCGCTCTGGAATCAGCTCCAAAATCAGGATTGATAGAGGTCCTCAGGTTGCCGGTGAGGGCGGTGAGGATGGTCTTTTTCCTGCTCATGGGATGCCGCTCCGGCAAATTTGCCATGCGCAGGGCAAAATCCGCCTCGCCCTCGGCATCGTCGTGCATCCGACAGGCACAAGCCGCGTCGATATGGCTGACATTCATCAGCATCGGCGCAAGCGGGGCGCGCGTGAAACCGGATGCCCGGCCAGTTCTTCGGCCGGATGATTGGTGAAAAAGCCCGTATGGGCAAGGGCCACCAAATGGGTCATGCCATATTCGTCTTGTATCTGGAACTGTGTTTTGTATATTAGACGATATTGAAGCGGGCAAGTCATTTCCGTCCCGCAAACTTGGTAACCGGGGGGCCTTCATGCAAGGCGCGCTGACATCATTGAAAGTTCTGGACCTGACCCATGTTCTGGCCGGTCCGTTCTGTGCCTATCAACTGGCCCTGCTGGGGGCGGAGGTGCTGAAAATCGAATCGCCCCACGCCCCGGACTGCGCCCGCGGGCGCGGACCGGATGCGGATCTGAATGCCGAGGGCCTGGGGCTGAACTATCAGGTGCAGGGCGGCAACAAACGCGCGCTGGCGCTGGACCTGTCCGACCCACGCGGGCGCGAGGTGCTGCTGGCGCTGGTGGGAAATGCCGACATTCTGGTCGAAAACTACGTCACCGGGGCGCTGGATCGGCTGAGCTTGGGATATGCCGCACTCAGCGCGGTGAACCCGGCGCTGATCCACTGCTCGATTACAGGCTACGGCGATACCGGGCCGCAGGCCGCCACCGGAGCCTACGACAATGTGATCCAGGCCGCCAGCGGGACCGTCGCACAATGCGCAGGGATAAAGCCGGGCGTATCTTTCGTCGATTACAGCGCCGGATATGCGGCTGCATTTGCGGTCATGTGCGCCGTGCATCAACGCCACCGGACTGGCGCAGGCTGTCACATCAGCGTCTCGATGCTTGAGGTCGCAATGTCCCTGATGGCCCCCGAGGCCGCCGCGGTTCAATATGGCGCCGCCCCGGGGCGCGGCAGGGAAACGGGCATTTCATCGTATGACACCGCCGACGGCGCCTTGATGCTGGGCGCGTTCCGCCCGGAACAATATGTCAGGCTTGCCCGCCTGCTGGCGGGGCTGGGCCACAATGTTGCCGGTCTGGATCAGGTGCGGGACTGGCCCGATGTCTGGTCCCTTCCCGCCACGACCCATGAGACATTGCAGGCGGTATTCCTGACCGGCACCGCCGATGATTGGGTCACTGTGCTGCACGACGCGGACCTGCCCGCCGCGCGGGTGCAGACACTGGCCGAGGCCGTCGCCTCCGACCAACTGGTCGCGCGGGGCTATTTCGCGGCCAACCCTGATCGCCCTGACATCCACCTGCCGCTGTCTCCGTTTGCGATGTCCCGCGGCGGACCGGAAATCACCCTCGCCCCGCCGCGCCATGGCGAACACGGCGCACAGGTGCTGGCCGAACTTGGCTATGGCGGCGACATCATCCGGACACTGACAACCGAAGGCGTCATCAAATGATCCTGACCGCGTATTCCGCGTTTCACCCGCCAGCGAGAGGGAGGTCATGCACCATATCAGGGGTGAACCACATGCCATGATGCCATGATACCATGATGCCATGCGCCTGGTCCCCGACGGCCACCATATTGCGCATGTGCTCAACGCCTCCGAAGCAAAGCTGATGAACCGGTTCGATCAGGTGAGGGTCTCGATTTACCTCGCCAATCCGGTCTGAATCCGGTTCACTCCCGGTGCCTCGTGACAGGAGCGGCAGATGGTCGGACAGCCGGGATTTTCTGACATGGATGACCGCCGGAAGCGGTCGAGCGATCCTGGCGATCAGTTGGAAGCCTGTGCCGGGGCGTCTGATTTCGAGATTTTCCGTGCGGATATTGTGAAGGCTCTGGCGTACTCGGACGGCTCGCACGGTGCCCGCCCGCCCTGTGACGTCGCGCTGATGTTCAGGATCCTGATTATCCAGGCGCAAAACAATCCCGGTGATGACCGCGCAGAGTTCCTGATCCCGGACCGGCTGTCGTTCATGCGTTTCCCCGGGTTCGGGCTGCATGACCGGGTTCCGGACGCGAAGACCATTCGGGTGTTCCGCGAGCGTCTGACCAGGGCAGGCGCGATCGAGGGGCTTTTCAGCCGGTTCGACGCGCGCTGCGCGAGGCCGGTTACATCGCGATGTCCGGTCGGACCGTCGCCAGCACGCTGGTCACCGCGCCAGGGCAGCGCAACACGGTTGACGGGAAGACGGCTGTCAGGATGGGCAAGCCCGGCGACGAGATCTGGCCCGATGATCCGGCCAAAGCCGGGCAAAAAGACGTGGATGCACACTGGACCATCCAGTTCGCCCCAGTTCGCTAGGGCGCGCCCGCACGAGGACGGCCCCGCGCCGCCCGACATCGCCATCCCGAGTTTCGGATACAAGGCGCATTCCGGCATCGACAAGCGTTTCCGGTTCATCCGGCGATGGGATGTCACCAGTGCGGCGGCCGATGACGGGCGGATGCTGCGCCGGGGGCTGCTGGACGCCACCAACACCGGGTCAGGCGTCCGGGCGGACAGCGCCTGTCGCTCGATGAAGAACGAGGCGTTCATGGAGCGGCGCGGTTTTGTCAGCCATGTCCACCATCGCAAACCAGAGGGGCGCCCAATGCCCGGGAATATCAGACGCGGGAACAGCACAAGGTCAAAGCATCGCGCGCCCGTCGAGCATGTCTTCGCAGTCCGCAAACACATGATCGGCATGTCCACCATCGCCTGCAACATCCGCCGCCTGGTCCAGTTCGGCGGCGCCGTCACTGCCTGATCACAGGACGAAACCGCCCGAAATTACGGAAAACCGCCCGGTTCGGGCGCAAATCATGCTGTCACACCGACAGAACCCAAAGACAGACAGCGTCGAGGGAATGCCGCTCTAAAATCAGCTCCAAAATCAAGATTGATAGAGGTCCTCAACTGATGACGCCGGAGGTTCCCCGGTGAGCGCCTCAGCGCCCCATATACCCCAATTCGCGCGAGATGCGCAGAGCGGTTTCCCGCACCGCAGGCACATAGAGCGTATCGATCCGGTCAAGGTCGAACCCGCTGTCGGGATCCGAGACATTGACGCAGGCCACGATGCGCCCCGTGTTGTCGCGGTCCGGCACGGCGATGGACGACCCGCCCGGATCGCGAAAGCCGCGCGAAAAGATGAATCCGGCGTCATGGGTTGCGGCGACCCGCGCTCGCAATGCCTCGTAATCGGTGGGCGTGTGTTCGGTGACGGCGGCCATTTCCTGCCCTTCGCAGAACCCGCGCAGGGCCTCGTTGGTGTAATCGCCCAACAGGCACCAACCGATGGCCGAGGCATGGGCGCGCTGCCGCGTGCCGGTAACCATGTTCGACACATAGCCCGTGCGCGCCTGATGGCTGCCGAGATAAAGCACATCCCGCCCTTCGAGCACGCCGGGATGGCTGGAAATCCCCAGCCGGTCGCCGTAATCGGCTGCTGGTTGAGATAGGCAGAGCCAAGGTTCAGCACCCGCGCGCCCAGCGTACAGGTGTTTTTCTGCTCTGCCTCTTTCAGGAATTCCATCCGGCGCAGGGTATAGACCAGACGAAAGGCCGACGAGCGGCCCAGTTCCATCGCGCGGTCTCGCTCAGCGACATCGGACCTTCGGCGGCCCCGACGATTTCAAGAACCCTGAGCCCCCGGTGCAGAGCGGGTACAAAGTAGACGGCGTGATTGGGCGATCCGGCCAATGGCGCGGTGCTGGAATTCTGGCAGGCCAACGCCAGGGGCGTCTATCGCAATCCCGACACCGAAGGCCACCCGGATCTGGACCCGTGGTTTGACGGCTACGGACGTTTGCGCACCGCCAGCGGTGCATATGAATTCCGCACCATCCTGCCCGGTGCGGCCAAGGGTCGTGCGCCCAACATCACCCTGACGATCTTTTCGGACGGGATCAGCCGCATCGTGACGCAAGTGTTCCTTGAGGGGCAGGTGGCCAACGCCACCGACCCGCTGCTGCAAAGCCTGAACGCCGAGGATCAGCCCAGGCTGATCGTACGCCGTGACGGGTGCAAATCCGACGGGGCCGAGGTCTATGTTCTGGACATCATCATGGCCGGCCCCGGCGAAACCCCGTTCTTTGACGATTTCAAAAGCTGAGAGGAGGCCCGCTTGAGCCGGACGGATACCCCCTGTCGGGCATCGGCCCGACAGACGACACCTCGGACCAGCGCACCCCGCGCGAACGTCTGCGCCTGATCACCCAGATGTATTTCCCCGACGATCCCAACAACGCCAGCGACCCGATGGCGATCCTCATGGGGGATGCGTTCGAGCGCAATATAGGCGTGGAATACGAAACCCCGGACATTGATGTCGATATCGGCTGTCGCTTTGACATCGTTGTTGGCGGGCGCAATGCGACGCTCTTCGACTGAGCGCTGTTCATGGCCGCAGATCCCGGAGCGCCAATGTGACGCAAAATCATCAATAAAGGTGACAAGGATTCATTGCAAACCGTTTTGCGTCAGTAATATTTCCTTATCAACATTAGCGGCGCATAAGGTGCAGAAGGGCGATTCCAATCCGGCCCGTCATCCGGATGGGCCAGTGCTGCGCACTGCCAGAACTGCGGCGGATGCCGGTGTGAAAAAGGTCATCCTGACTCATTTCCGCCCGCATATGGACGCCGACGGCATCCATGACCGGATGATCGGGGAAATGGCCGGGATATATTCGGGCGAGGTTGTCATAGGCGAAGACCTGATGACGTTCGATATCTGAGCAGGCGACGGGGGCCGGTATCCTCTGCCCCCGTTTGCCTACCCAGTGCGTTTATCCAGCCTGGGAGGTTTTCGATGGCTTCCCACAACCCGGGCAAGACACTTTCGCCCACGGCGCTGTTGATCCGCTCGCGGCGGGCGCGAAATCCGGGGCGGAGATATTCCATCAGGGCCCGGCCCTTGAGAGCCAGCGTCACGATCTTCCTGCGCCTGTTTGCGGGATCGCCTTCGAATGCAATCAGCCCCTGTTTTTTCAACTCTGCCGCTGCCCGCCGGTCCGCCACTCCGTGCATGGCGAACGGTTTTGACAGGGGGTCATGCTGTCGGGCGGCGGATGCACAAGGGCGAAATTCCCTTTCGCAAGGGCGCGCCAGAGAGCGTCGCCACGACCGAAGCGGGTTTCGGGTGCGCACCTGATCCCGGTGCGGGGCCTCGGTATCCCCGGCAATGCAGGCGCGGTGTTCCTGATCCCGGTTGCATAGCGCAAGACAGGCGAGCGGCTGGACAGGCTCTGCCGGACTGTTGCGCAGAAGCAGCTCCGGGGCTTTTGCCCGTGGGCGCGGCGGCGCCAGTCCCTGAGGCGGTCCCACATGCGCAAGGCGCGATGTTGCGGGGCTTGCAGGGGTTCGGCTCCAGCCTCGTTCAGCCAGTCGCGCAAGTGGTTTGCGTGTGACCGTTCGGTGAAGGAGCCTTGGCGTACTGCCGGTCGTCCCGGTTACGCTGCTGATG
Organism: Paracoccaceae bacterium; assembly: GCA_965216225.1. Taxonomy (GTDB): domain Bacteria; phylum Pseudomonadota; class Alphaproteobacteria; order Rhodobacterales; family Rhodobacteraceae; genus 3107. The sequence continues at coordinate 232,361 of CBDCFF010000034.1, read as the reverse complement.
CAGCGTAACGCCAGGGCATCAGCTCGTCCAGCCGAGTGATCTTGTGATCCGCGATGCGGGCGAGGACCCATGTGAGCCAGGCTTGTGGATCGACTTTATCAAGCTTTGCCGTTTCGATCAGGGTGTAGGCGATGGCCATGGCTTTGCCACCGCCCTCGGAACCGGCGAACATCCAATTTTTGCGACCTGTGGCGACAGGTTTTATGGCGCGTTCGGCGATGTTGTTGTCCGCTTCCAGAAAGCCATGGTTCAAATAACCGCGTGCCTTTGGCAAACGACCAAGGGCATAACGGATCGCTTGGGCCAGAGGCGACTTGCCAGATATATTTGGCAACTGCGCGTGTAACCAGGTCTCAAGTTCATCGAAGATCGGTTTTGCCTTTTCCTGACGGATGGCAACGCGCTCTTCAGACGGTTTGCCACGCGCCTCTTTCTCGACGGCATAGAGTTCCGCGGTCCGGCGGAGGGCTTCTTCGGCAATCGATGAGCCTTGCGCGGCAAAGATGTCTACAAACTTGCGTCTGACGTGCGCCAAACAAGCCATCTCCTGGGCCTTGTCCTCACCGAATACCCCGTTGAAGCCGGAATACCCGTCCGCATGGACCCAGCCTTTGTAGCCGGAGAGATGTGAGACGGGATGTTCGCCCTTGCGATCAATCGTGAACTGATACCACGCGCAGGGCGGTGATGATCCAGACCATGGTCGTTCATCGCGAACATAGGTCCAGACACGGGCGGTCCTGGTCTTCTTGTTGCCGGGGGCCTGCATTTCAACAGGCGTATCATCAGCGAAGGTGGCCGCGCCTCGGCGGACCATTCGGCCAATGGTGTCAGCCAGAGGTTCCAGAGAGAGTGTCCGATCCTCTGTGTATCTGTGATCTGTACCATGCTTTGAGAGAGGAGCCATGACGATGACGATATCCAGGGAACTTCTGGACGAACTTCTGGAAGGCTGCGAGCGGCCTGAAGACCTGCTTGGCGATACCGGGCTGCTGAAAGAGCTCAGGATCAAACTGATGGAGCGGATGCTTGGGGCCGAACTGACCGCGCATCTGGGCTATGAAGACGGCAAGGATGCACCTCCGGGTCAGTCCAATCGGCGCAACGGCACAGCTGGCAAGCGCCTGAAGGGCCAGATCGGCGAGGCGCCGATTTCCGTGCCCCGTGATCGGGATGGCAGTTTTGAGCCGGAACTGGTGAAGAAGGGCCAGACCCGGATCGACGGGATGGATGACAGGATCATCGGCCTCTATGCCGCCGGACTGACCGTCCGCGACATCCGCGCCCATCTTGAGGATATCTACGGTCTGCTGGTCTCGCCGGATTTGATCAGCCGCGTCACCGACGCCGTGCTCGACGAGGTGCGCGACTGGCAAAGCCGGGCGCTGGAGCGGATGTATCCGATCGTGATCTTCGACGCGCTGCGGGTGAAGATCCGCGACGCCGACAGCCGCATGGTGAAGAACAAGGCCATCTACATCGCCCTGGGGGTCAGCCGGGACGGCGTGCGCGAGGTCCTGGGCCTGTGGATCGCTGATAACGAGGGGGCCAAATTCTGGTTGTCGGTGATGAACGAGCTGAAGAACCGAGGTGTCCAGGACATTCTGATCGCCGTCGTTGACGGGCTCAAAGGCTTCCCGGAGGCGATCACCGCCGCCTTTGCGCAGACCACGGTGCAAACCTGCATTGTCCACCTGGTGCGCCACTCCCTGAACTTCTGCTCGTGGAAAGACCGCAAGGCAGTGGCCGCCGATCTGCGCCGGATTTACAGCGCCGCCACCGCCGATCAGGCCGCCGATGAACTGGACGCATTCGAGGAGAAATGGGCCGGTAAATACGCCTCCATCGCCCCGGCCTGGCGACGGGCATGGCAGGAAGTGATCCCGTTCTTCGCCTTCGATCCGGCGATCCGAAAGATCATCTACACCACCAACGCCATCGAGAGCCTGAACCGGGTGATCCGCAAATCAATCAAGACCCGCGGATCGTTCCCGACCGATCAGGCCGCAACAAAGCTGATCTATCTGGCCATCCGCAACTTCGAGAAAGGCGGCAGGAATGTTCGGGAATGGTTTGCAGCCCGCAACCAGTTCGCTATTATGTTCGACGAGCGCTTCAATGCGTGACTGTATTTGAAACCCCCATGGTCCGGGACAGATACACAGAATTCAGGACACTCCCGTTCCAGAAGCGCGGTGGAGCCGCCAACCCAATTGGTCAGAGTTGATCGATTAAGATCAACGCCTTCACGGGCGTATATTTGCGACTGACGGTAGAGCGGCAGGTGGTCCGCGTATTTGCTGACCAACACGTGCGCCAGCAGCCCCGGTCCCGGGCGGCCACGTTCGATCGGGCGCGATGGCAGCGGCGATTGGACAATGGCCTCGCAACAGGAACAGGCCATACGCGGACGCACGATCCGGTTCACGACAAAACGCCCCGGTTTGTATTCCAACTCCTCGGTCACGTCCTCACCGAGCCTCTTCAACGCCCCACCGCAACGTCGGCAGTCCTCGCCCGGCGACAAGACCTCTTCGTGCCGGTCCAGATGATCGGGCAAGGGCTTGCGGCTGTGCCGGCGGGCCGGTTTGTCCGTTTCAGGCGTTGGAGCAGGCGCCGCCTGTTCTCCAGCGGCTTCGGCAATCGCCTCATCTTCCTGGAAGACCAGATTGAGCTGGTAGAGGCTTTCTGATTTCGATCCAAACCGGTGCCGGTCATGCCCCGCCAGTTGGTGTTGGAGTTGTTCCACCTTCAGGGTCAGCGCCTTGACTTCATCGGCCAGAAGCCGGTTCACTGCCCGCAGTTCCGCAGGATCATCCGGGGCTATGTCGAGGTCCTTCAGCATCGCCGATCCTATACCGGATCAGCATTCCGGGGTGAACCCCGAAAGCGCGCAAAGCCTCGTATTTATTGACCTGTCCTACGCTCAACGGTCTCCAGGTTTTACGGGGCATCCGCCAGTCAATCCCCTCCAACAGCATTGAGAGCTGCGCGGGTGTGACGCTGATCTTGCCGTCCTTTGCAGCGGGCCAGACAAACCGCCCTTTCTCCAACCGCTTCGAAAACAGGCACGCGCCCTGGCAATCCCACCAGATGATCTTCAACAGATCGCCGCGCCGACCCCGGAACACGAACAGGTGGCCGGAATACGGGTCTTCGGCCAAAACCTTCCCGGCCTGGGCCGCCAGCGTATTGAACCCTCGCCGCATGTCCGTGACACCCGCCGACAGCCACACCCGCGTGTTGCCCGGCACCGGGATCAAGACATCAGCCCCTTCGGCAGCCGCGCCGGCACATCAGGATCGAACCCACCCCCGGCGCTGATCCGGTGACCGCCAGCCAACTCAATCTCGATACCGCCACCGAAGGCGACGGGACCGGATGGCTGCGCCGGGACCGGATGTGAAGCAGCCGGAGAAATCTCAACCGGCAGAAACACAGATCCAGCTACGACCTCGGTGAAATCTGGCGCAAAACGCGGGTCCTTCAGCCATTTGAAGATCAGATTGGCGTTCATCGCGTAGCGCCGCGCAACCTGAGCCACAGAAACACCCGGCGCGGCAGTCTGCAGGCAGATCGAACGCTTCTCGTCGTCCCACCAAATTCGCTTCTTGCGACTGCCAGCCATAGAGTGCCTCATGGTGTCCACTATCGATGGTGGACACTATCGGCTCCTCCGCCCCCGCGTTAGGTCGGCTTCAACGGACGCTCACGTTTGCGTCGTGACCGTGATCGGCGATGACGGTGGCGCCTGCCCGCGCCATGGTGGACCGGACGTAGCCGTTGTTCAGCCCGCCGCGCGTCCTGCCGACGGCCCGCCCCCGGCTGCCGTTTTCCTGACCCCGCTGGCCGCGATCCGATGGGTTCCGACATGACGTGCGTCGATCATCAGCGTGCTCAGCGAGCCCGGATCGGCGCTCTCACAGGGTCGGAGCCTCGAACAGGTGCGCGATGACACCCGCCCCCGAGCAGCGCCCGCGCGCCCCGCTTTTCCGCCGCGCGGGATCGGATCAATGCCATCTTCCGCCCGAAACGCCACAGGCGCACCGCCATATCACACCGTCACGCCGGAACCGATGCCTTCCGGCCTTGGGCCAGCCCCCCGCGCGCCGTGAACATTCTCCGCTAGAATTGTCCGAGGTCGTTGAGAAGATGCCAGCCCCCCGCGCGCCGTGAACATTCCCCTACCATCGGATGGCGGCGCCGAGGTCGAGGCCGAGGTCGTGGGTGGGGCTGCCGGTCGTGCTCTCCTGCCGGGTCGCCTCAAGGCGAAGGTGCAGGTCCATCGGGCCGCTGCGGGCGAGGCCGAGCCGCCAGCCGACACTGTATTCGCGACCCGCGTCCGTCAGCCCGAACCCGATCCCGCTCACCGCGACAAACCGGCCCGCCGCCATCGGAACCCCGTAGCCCAGCGTCGCATCGAAGCGCCGTTGCAGGTCGCCGTCAGTGGTGTCAGCACCGTCGTCACCGTCACCGGTGAGCAGACCGGCCAGGCTCTGGCGCGCCAGCAGTGACGCCGCACCGCCTTCGGTCGCCGCGCCCACCCCGTGGCCCAGCGACAGCGACCAGCCGAGATCGCTGCCGGGCCGCTGATCCCAGGTCAGCGTCGCCGACAGGCCGCGCTCGCGGAAGCCCTGCGCCGCGTGGTCCAGCAGCCCGCGCGCACTGACCGCCGCGGTGATCCCCCGCGCCGGGTCGGCGAAGTCGAGGCTGACGCCGATGTCGGTGCCGAAACCGGTCTCCGCATCGCCGCCGTCGTGGCGCAGGCCGACTTCGAGCCCCGGCGTCAGCACCGCCCCGGAGCCGAGGCGGAACCGTCGCGATCCGGTCAGACCAAGGCGCACCCGCGTCATCCCGGAGGAGGTGGCATCAAGGCGACCCGCAACACCGCTCGCCGCGTCCGATGTGGTTCGGAGCGCCAGCGCGTCGGCCTCCCAGGCCAGCACCACGCCTTCCGCACCCGCCCCGAGCCGCCCGCGTGCGCCCACCGACCCCATCGTCAGCCCGATCCCGGCGCTCAGCGCGTCCTCGCCCGCAGGCGTCAGCGTCAGCGTGCCGCGACCGTAACCGGCGACGCCCCACAGCGTCAGACGGTCGTTCACCCGGTGGCCAAGCCACGGATAGAGCCCGGTCAGCGTCGCCGAAATCCGGCCATCATCGCTCGCCGCACCACCTGCCGCAGACGACCGGTAGTCGCCCTCGCCGCGCGAACGCGACAGCATCAGCCCGCCGCTGCGCTCGCCATTGCGCCAGTCGATGCCCAGCATCCCGCTGACCACTTCGCCGTCCAGCGACAGCGACCCGTCGCGCCCGTCGAAGCTCGTGACCGCCCCCCGGCCCCAGAGCGTGGCGGCACTGTCGCCACTGTCGCCGGTCAGCGCAAAGGCGCTGCCGGTGAGGAAATCGCGACCGGTCAACGCCCGCGAGCTGTAACCGCGCTCCGCAGCGCCATCCCGGCCATCCCCGGTGTCATCCCAGGCATTCCCGGTGGCATCGCCAGCGCCGAAAAAGCTCTCGCCCAACGCCGCGAAGTCGGCCTCCGCATCCGCCCGAGCCTCCGCAGACCCACGCCCCGGCGCGATGGCGATCGTCTGACCGGCCAACTGTCCGGCAAGACCCGCCACCGGCGTCGCCGCCATCCGCGCCTGCGCCGTCTCCACCACCTGCTCCGACACCGTGCGCCCGAAACGCGGCAACCACGACGCAACCGGCGCTGTCCGGTCCGGGATGGCCGCCGCGATCACCGCGCCCGTTGCGGCGCTGGTCAGCGTCCTGAAATTGTTCGCGTCATTGGTGAAGCTCACCTTCACCCCAATCTGCGCGCCCTCATCCGCCGCAACAAGCATGTAGGTGGCCAAGGTCGCCCCCGGAATGTCCGTCACCATGATGTTTCCGGTGACGTTTCTGCTGCTGCGGGCGCTGCTGTCGCCCTCCACCCGGAACCACTGGTAGAGGAACGTCGCATTCTCCAGCCCGTCCTCATCCACGATGGCGTCGGTATTGACCATCAGCATATCGCCCACCTGCGGCGGGTTGGAACCACCTGCAATCAGCTCCAGCGGCTCGCCGGTGGCGGGGGTGTTGGCGGCCCGCGTCACCGTCAGCATGTAGGTCTGCGTGGTGCTGTCGTCCTCCGCCGTCACCCGCACCCTGATCTCGTTCGCGCCTTCCGTCAGCGCGACCTGAAAGCCGGGCGTCGTCATGTTCGCGTCGTCGATCACCGTGTCCGAGGCGTCCAGATACGCGACCATCGCAGTGTCGTCGCTCAGCGTCGGCGTCAGCGTGATCTGCCCCACACCGTTGGCAACGTCTGCGGTGTAGGCGGTCAACGTTGGGGCGAACGTCTGGTTCAGCGGGATCGCGCCGCCGTTCGCGCCCGCCAGCGCCAGCGCGCGCAGCGTCGCGTCGGTGGAGAGCGGGGTGGCGGACGGCGCGATCATGCCGCTCGACGGCCAGGCGGCGCTGGTCAGCGCCTCCGGGTTGCCCGCGTCATCGGTGAAACTCACCCGCACCCTGATCCGCGCGCCCTCATCCGCCTCGGCCAGCGTGTAGGTGGCGGCGTTCGCGCCGATCATCGTCTCGTTCGACACGCCGTCGCTGTCGCTGTCCACCCGCAGCCACTGCCAGGTGAAACTGCCGGGCAGCCCGTCCGCATCCGCAATCCCGCCGGTGGTCGCCGTCAGCACCTCGCCCACCTGCGCCGTGCCGGAGATCACCGGCGCGCCGGTCGCGGGGGTGTTGGTGGTGTCGAGCACCGTCACCGTCACGCCGGGGATGGCGATGCTGCTGTAGTCGCCGTCCGAACTCGTAGCAGAGTGGGTCAGCGTCACCGTTTCGTTATCGGTATCCCCATCGTTGTCCGCCGTCACCGTCACCGTCCGGGGCGTGTCCCAGTCGAGCGACGTGAAGGTCAGGGTGGTCGGATTCGGAGTCACGTCCGTGCCCGCGTGCCCGGCGACCGTCACCGTCACATCCGCCGTCGGCTCGGTATCGAGGACCACCGTATAGCTGTCGCCGGTCGTGTCCTCCTCCGTCACCGTCAACGGCGACCCGGACACCGTGACCCCCGGCGCGGTCGGCTCCTCTGGCATGCCCATCACCTCCGCCGAGGGCGGGCCGTCGTTGGCGCCGCTCCGGGTCGCGATCACCCGCACCATGTATTCGGCGCCGTTGGCGAGGCCGCCGATGGTGTGGCTTATGGTCGAACCCGAAGTGACCGTGGCCTGCCGGTCGCCGGTGTTGTAGTCCTCGCCGTCCGACTTCCACTGCACCCTGTAGCCGGTGGCGTTGCTCACCGCCGTCCACTCCACCACCAGTTGCCCGTTGCCCTCCGTGACCATCACCCCCGTCACCTGCGCGGTGTCGTTGTCGAGCACCGTCACCGTCACGCCGGGGATGGCGATGCTGCTGTAGTTGCCGTCCGAACTCGCCGCGCTGTGGGTCAGCGTCACCGTATCGTTATCGGTATCCCCATCGTTGTCCGCCGTCACCGTCACCGTCCGGGGCGTATTCCAGTCGAGCGACGTGAAGGTCAGGGTGGTCGGATTCGGAGTCACGTCCGTGCCCGCGTGCCCGGCGACCGTCACCGTCACATCCGCCGTCGGCTCGGTATCGAGGACCACCGTATAGCTGTCGCCGGTCGCGTCCTCCTCCGTCACCGTCAGCGCCGACTCCGACACCGTGACCCCCGGCGCATCGCCGTCGGTGATGGCGCCGGTGGCGGTGGCGGTGGTGATCGTCGCGTTCGACGACGCCCCCGACAGCGTTACTGTGAACGTCTCGTCATCCTCGTCAGCCGCATCGGAAAGGGTGGCGACGGTGATCGTCTGCGATGTCTGCCCCGGCGCGAAGGTCAACCCGGTGCTCGGGACGGCGGTGTAATCGCCTCCCGCTGTCGCGGTTCCGTTGCTCGTGGCATAGCTCACCGTGACCGGGTCCGCCACCGCAGGGGTCAGGGTGACGGTGAATGTCAGCTCTTCGCCCTCCTGCGCCGTGGCGTCGGCGATGGCGAGGCTCGCCCTGGTCGGCGTGCCGGACACCGCCGGATCGGAGGCGGGACCGTTGGCCAGGGCGGTCCGGGTGGCGATCACCTGCACGTCGTATCCGGTGCCGTTGGTCAGGCCGGGGATCCTGTAACCCGTCGTCGCGCCGCCGCCGATCACCGCCTCTCGGCTGCTGTCGAAACTCTGCTCGGCGGACTTCCACTGCACGATGTAACCGTCGGCGGTATCCACCGGCGTCCAGCCCACTTGCAGGCTCCCGTCGCCCGGCGTGACCGTCACCCCCGTCACCTGAGGGAGCAGGTCGTCGTCGTCGATGGTGCCGGTAAAGGTGATCGTCTGGGGCATCGCGCCGGTGCCGGAGCCTCTCCGCCACTCTATGACAATCGTCTTGCTGTCTTCGGCCACGTCATCGTTGACGATGGTAATCCCGAACGTCGCCGACACCTCCCCCGCCGGCACGGTGATTGTCGTGTTCGGGTTCACGAGGAAATCGTCATAGTCGTCCGTCACCACTGCCGTGCCGCTCACACCGTTGCCGTTGCCGTCCGTAAAATACACGACAGCCCGGTCGCTCGGGCGGTCGAGCCGCAGGGTGAGCGTCATCGTGGCGTCCCCTTCGTTGACGGTCACGTCCTGCATTGATGCCGTCGGCGCCACATCGTCAATAATTATGACCTGTGCGGACGGGGATGCAGGCAGCGTCGCGCCCGAGGGGCTGCCGAGTACCACAAGAAAGCTCTCATTCGCGGTCTCATGGATACTGTCGATCAGGATCGGAACGGTGAACGTCTTCGATGTCTCGCCCGGCATGAAGGTGAGCGTGCCAGAGGTCGCCGTATAGTCTTCCCCCGGCGTCGCCGTTTCGTCCTGCGTCGCGAAATTCACACTCACCGGCTCGATGCTCGCCGGGCCGAGATTGACCGTGAGTTCGACCAAGCCGCCGGTTTCGTCGATCTCGACGACGGTCTCGCCGAACGACAGCACCGACAGCGCGTTCGTCGAACCCGTCCCCGAAGGCGACCACGAACCATAGCCGACGCCATTGGTCGCGCGCACCTGCACCTGATATTCCGTCGCCGCCGTCAGACCCGCGATTCTCGTGCTCGTGCTCGTCACATCCTCGGGGCCGTCGATCCACGGTTCGCTGCTGCCCGCCCGGTAGCGCAGGTCGTAGCCGGAGATCGGCAGGCGGTTCGCGTTGTCCGGCGCGTTCCAGCCCGCATTCAGGCTGTTCGCGCTCCCCGAAACCGCCGTCACCACCGGCGCCGCCGGGGCGGGCGGCACCGCGTCGCTGTCGATGACGTTGATGATGACCGGGATCGCGTCGGTGCCGCCTTTGCCGTCGGAGACTATGATCACCACCAGGTTCGACCCCGGGTTGTAGCTCTCGCCCACCTCGGTCCGTATCTGCCCGTTCATCGCGTCGATGTCGAAATTTGCCGAGGCGGCGCTCTCCACCAGAGAGTAGGTCAGGGTGTCGCCGATGTCGGCATCGGTCGCCGCGACCGGCTCGCCGACATCGCGCGCGGTCTGCTCGGTTGCGCCGTCAGCCGTACCGGCGATGCTCCGGGTCGCGCTCGTGCCGTCCGTGAACACCGGCGCGATGTTGCCCGCCTCGCCGGTGCGATCGGCGGAAGGCGCGCCGTCAGCCGCGCCGGACAGGGTGGCGATCACCCGCACGGTGTATGTGGTGCCGTTGGTCAGCCCGGTAATGGTGTGAGAGGTCGCCGCGCCGTCGTCGATCACCGCCTCGCGGTTATTGTTGAAACCCTCGGCGCCGGACTTCCACTGCACCTTGTATCCGGTGGCGAAATCAACACTCGTCCAGTACACTTCCAGTTCCCTGTCGCCCGACTCGACGCTCACATTCATCACTTGGCCCAGCGGGTCGTCGTCTTCGATGGCGCCGGTGACAAGGGTGAAAGACCGGGGCGTTGCGAGGCCGCCAATGCTGCGGTTCCATGTCATTCCGATGGTTTCATCGGGCTCCGGCTGCCGGTCGTCGGTGATGGCAATGTCATACGTCACCGTCAGCGCGCCCGGTGGAACCGTTATTGATGCCGGTTCCGGGAGGGTGTAATCATCCCCGCGCGTCGCCGTGCCGGAGGTTGCGGGATTGTAGGTGATCGGCAGGCTGCTCTCGCGGTCGAGCGCGAGCGTGAACTGCATGGCACCGCCCTCATCCACCACCAGCGGATCGGGCGTGACGGACATCGACGCCATCGGCGCCGGATCGTCGTCATGAATGCTGACACGCGCAAAACCTTCGGGCAAACCGTCGGGCAGAACCGCCCCTGCGGGATCCGTGAGATAAAGCCCGAACGATTCATCATACAGTATTTCGGAATCGCCTTCATAAATTTCGTCGTCAAGCAGTGTGACGGTGATTTTCATTTCGGTGTCGCCCGGCGCAAAGGTCAGCGTGCCGCCGGAAACCGCCGTATAATCCACATCCGCAGTCGCGCTGAATCGCGGTAATCTTCCCGTGTCGTCTCCGGTTGCATACGTCACGGTGACCGTTTCCCTGCTCGCGGGGGTGAGGGTCACGGCAAACTCCACCGCCCCGTCATCCTCGCCCACCACATACCCGGCGGCAGAAAACTCCAGCAGCGGCAGGCGGCTGATCGTGACCGTGTATTCCCGTTCGGTGTCGCCATCCTCCGCCGTGACCGTTGCCGTCAGCGTGCCGGATTCCCCGACCGCCGCCGCCACCGCCACCTGATGCCCGTTGGCCGGGTTGCCGTCGCTGTCGGCGGGAGAGAAGACAACACCCGCCCGGTCATCGCTGGGCGTGGCGGCGACCGTCACCGTTGCCACGCCATCCGCCACCCCGGCGGTATAGGTCAGGTCGCTGTCGCTGTCGGGCACGAATGCGGGCGACAGCGCCACCGCGCCACCATCAGGCGTCACCAGCGTCAGCGCGCTCAGCGTGGCAACATCCGAGGGCGCAATCGGCGCGTCGGTTTCCTCGGCGGAGGGCGTGCCGTCGGCGACGGTGGCGGCGCCGGCGATGGTGACGTTCCGGGTGGCGATCACCCGCAGCCTGTATCCGGCGCCGTTGGTCAGCCCGGTAATGGTGTAAGAGGTCGCCGCGTCGCCTTCGACCGCCGCCTCCTGAATGACCACGCCCGCATCGCCGAACATCGACGCGGCGGGAACCCACTGCACCCTGTAGCCGTCGGCATGGGTCAGCGCATCCCAGTTCACCGTCAATTGCGCATTGCCGGGCATGACCGTTACCCCCGTCACCGGGCCGGGCGCGTCGTCGTCAACGATGATGCCGGTAAAGCCGATACGCTCGGACCCGGTCGCGACGGGCGTGGTGTCGGATGGTTTGACGACAGCGAGCCTCAACCTCATCCTCTCGTCACCCTCCGCCACGGTGTCATTGACGATGGGAATGTCCACCGTTGCCTGCAACGTGCATCCCGTGCCCGTCGGGCACGCCGGAAACGTGGTGGATGGCGCGGGCGTCGGCACGGTGTAGTCAGCCCCCGGTGTCGCCGTGCCCGATATGTTGAGGGGGTCGAGCGCATATGTGATCGCCCGGTCGCTCGGCGCGCCGAGTTCCAGCGTGAGCGTCATGACGCCGTCGCCCTCATCGACCGTGACGCGCGCGGCGGATACCCCCGGCGGGGTTTCATTGTCCCCAATGAAGACATTCGCGGAATGAACGGCGGGAGAGCCGGAACCGGCCGGCAGCGTTGCGCCCTGGGGGTTCGAGAGTTCGACACTGAACCGCTCATTCGGCGCAGACGCGCTTTCATGGATATTGTCGTCTGTCACCGGGATCTCGATCATCCGGCGGGTCTGGCCCGGCATGAAGGTCAGCACGTCGGAGACCGCCGTATAGTCCACACCCTCAAGCGCCGGTTCGAGTGGGGCCGCAAGCGCCGGGGAATCTTGCCTCGTTGCATATTCCACGGTCACTGTCTGTTCGCTGGCGGAGGAGAGGATCACCGCCAGCACCGCCTTGCCGGTCGCGACATCTTCATCAACAATGTCGAAAGGTGGGTCGAAACTCACCTGCGGCATAGGGGTGATATTGATCGTGTAGACCAGGGTGCTGCCATTCGCCGTCGTCACCGTCGCCGTCAGCGCCACGGTTTCGCCCACCGCCCCCAACGCAACCTGATGGCCTCTTCTCGTTGAACTGTCGGGAGGCGAGAACGCGACGCTCGCCGTGTTGTCGGTGGGCATGGCGGCGGCCGTCACCGTTGCCACGTCATCCGCCACCCCGGCGGTATAGGTCAGGTCGCTGTCGCTGTCGGGCACGAATGCGGGCGACAGCGCCACCGCGTCACCATCGAGCACCACGAGCGTCAGCTTGTTCAGCGTGGCAATCTCCGCCGCCACCCCGCGGGCGTGCCGGACACCGGGGGAGCGGAGGCGGCGCTCGCCACCTGTGCGCCGCCTGTAAGGGTCCGGGTGGGCGATCCCCTGCACGTCGTATTCGGTGTCGTTGGTCAGATCGGGGATGATGTGAGAGATCGTCGCGCCATCGCCGATCACCACCTCCCGGCCATCGGTGGCGGCGTTGGCGAAACTCTGCCCGGCGGATTTCCATTGCACCTTGTAGCCGTCGGCGAAATCCGCCGCGGCCCACTCTGCCGTCAACTGCGCATCGCCCTCCGTGACCATGACCCCCGTCACCTGCGGGGGCGGGTCGTCGTCAACGATGACGCCGGTGAAGGTGATACGCTCGGACCCCGGCGCGACGGGGAGGACACCACCAATGCGCTCCACATCCCAGTGCAGGACAATCGTCCTGTCATCCTCCGCCACGGTGTCATCGCTGACGGGAATGTCCACCGTCGCCTGCAACGTGCATCCCATGCCCGTCGGGCACGCCGGAAACGTGACGGACGGCGCCGGCGTTGGCACGGTGTAGTCAGTCCCCGCCATTGCCGTGCCCGGTATGCCAAGGGGGTCGAAGGTATATGTGATCGCCTGATCGCTCGGGTTGCCGAGTTCCAGCAGGAGCGTCATGACGCCGTCGCCCTCGTTGACCGTGACCGGCGCGACGGAGGCCGCCGGCGCATCATCGTCCTCGATACGGATGGTCACAAAATAGTCGGGATCGGGCAGAACCGCCCCCCCGGAGGGCGGCGCAAGACGAACCCTGAAATGTTCCGGAGCACCCGGTCTTTCATGAATATCGTCATTGCTCACCGCGATGCGGAACTCACTGCTGGTCACGCCCGGCACGAAAACCGCCGTGCCGGTTTGAGAGAAATAATCCTTACCCTGCTCCGCCATGGGCGAAATGTCGGACGCCTGCGTTCCCCAAAGCGCGCTAACGGTCCGTGTGCGCGGGTGGGATGGCGGGCTGGAATCCACAAGTTCCACCGTCAGCGTCACCGCATCCGTGTCCGCACTCTCGGTGACGGTGACCTGGGTCTCGGCAAATCGCAGGAACGGCTCTCGGTAGAGCATGACCTCATAGATCTTGGTCACGCTCGTCGCCTGTGTGACCGTCATCTTCACCGTCGTGGCGCCGGTCCCGTCCGGGAACGCCACCTGAAACCCGTCAGTCATGTCGTCGTGGTCGGTCAGCAGGTTGCCGTCACCATCGGCGAAGGCAATGCTTGCCGCGATATGGGATGCCTCGGCGGTGAACGTCACCTCGTCCACGCCCAGCTTCACCTCGGCGACATAGCTGGTGGTCGCGTCGGCGAATCCCGGCGAAAGCGTCACCGGGCCGCCGTTGCTGTCGGCAAGCGCCAGACTGTGCAGTGTCGCTTCGACGGTGGAGACCAGGATGTCCACCTCGTCCACGGTGGCGTTGACAAGCTGTGGATCGCCAGCCCCCCTTACGGTGAGGGTGAAGGTCAGTGTGTCGATATTCGTCAGCGCCTCTGTCACAGTGGCCGTTGTCATCGGGCTGTCGTCATCGGGATCGTAGGTGACTGTCAGCCCGCTCGCCGGATCGGTCAGTTCCCATGAATGGATGACGTTCATGCCCCAGGGGTTGGTGTCGGGATTGCCGAGTTCGCCGTCAAGGGTCACGCTGTTGCCCGCCGCGTCAGAGATCGTCGCCGGGGTCGCGACGGCCGTGGCCTCGGGCCTGGTGAAGGTCGCCAGGCCGGGATTGTCGCCCAAGTACACCTCTACCCCCCCCGTCAGCTTCTCGAACACCCTGTCGGGCAGCGACATCAGTTGATTGTCGTTCAGATACACAGCCGTCAGCTTCGTCGAATTGTCGAACACGCCCGCAGGCAGCGACTCCAGTCGGTTGCTGGAAAGGACCAGAAAACCCATCTTCGTCAAGGTGTCGAAAACGCCCTCGGGCAGCGACTCCAGCTGGTTATCCTGAAGGATCAGCGTGCCCAGCAACGTCGTTTCGTCGAACACGCCCGCAGGCAGCGATGTCAGGGCGTTTTGCCTCAGATTCAGCGATGTCAGCCCGTTGAAATCCCCCGGAAGAAGCGCCGTGAGGTCCACCTCCCCAACATCGAGTCCGCCAGTGATGTTTCCAAGGTGGTCGGTCGTGACATCCGCGCAGGCGGAAACGCCGTTCAATTTTCCGAGGATCGCGTCTGCCACCTGAGCCGTGCGGTCGCAGACGCCCAGCGGCGTCCGGGTGATTCCGATCATGTAGGTTTCGATGGCCTGGCCATCCTCCGCCGTGACCGTCGCCGTCAGCGTCACGGTCCCGCCCTCCGTGCCCATCGCCACCTGATGCCCGTTGGCCGGGTCGCTGTCGGCGGGGAAGAGGACAACGCCCGCCCCGTCATGGCCGGGCGTGGCGGCGACCGTCACCGTTTCCACGTCATGCGCCACCTGGGCGGTGTAGCTGGCGGTCGCGGGGTCGAATGGCGGCGAGAGCGTCACCGGGCCATGGCTGTCGGTGATCGTCAGGGCGGACAGCATTGCATCGTTGGACCGGTCCTGCGCCTCTGCCGCAGAGCCGATCAGGATGCCGAGACCCGCCAGCAGCCCTGCGGCCCATGCGCCACCGCGCCGGGGAAGCCTGGAAGGGGTGTCAGATGATCCGACGGACTCGAATAAAATCTTCACCAAATGATACATTTCAGACCTTTTACACTCACCGCCGACTGTACCGTAACGGTTGCGGATTCTTCGTTTCCTGTCGGAACCCGAACCAATATGGCCGGGCTTATGTGGCGTTCCGATTGTACGTCACACGACGCTTCAACCCCACACAAATCGCTGAACGCGCTCGCTGGCCAAAAGCCAACCTTCACGGCAGACGCAATAAAATTGCGCCTCCCCTTCTGCTTGTATTACACCCGGATTCCCGATCCCGGAATCACAATCATGTGATGCGAAACCGGCCTTTGTCCGCGCCGGGCAGAGGTGGTCGGAATGTGACCTTGCGTCAAGCGCATTGCATTGGCGAAGCGTCGCGGGTTGGCCCGAAGGAAGCCATGACGGTGCTGAACATCCCGCCACCGGGGATCACAGCCGTGGGTTGAAGATGGATGCGCTCTGCCCTCAGGTCGCGGGGGTCACGCGACGCATTGCCCGGTCAGGGAGTTCGGCCGGCTTCCGACAATCCTCACCTTGCGGATGTCCCCGGCCACGACATCGGCATCCGCCACATGGACGGCGTGCAGATATTCGGACTTGCCGGCCATCTGGCCGGGCTGGCGGCCGGGTTTCTCGAACAGGACAGAGACCCCGCGCCCGACCATTTCGTCCTGAATCCCGCGCTGCTGCCGGGTGATCAGGGCTTGCAGGCGTTGCAGACGGTCCGATGCCTCGGCCTCGGCCACCATCGCGCGTTCCGCCGCCGGGGTGCCGGGCCGGGGGGAGTATCTGAAGGAAAACCCCTGACCGTAACGGACCTCGGCAATCAGGTCCATCGTGGCCTGAAAGTCCTGTTCGGTTTCTTCGGGGAAACCCACGATGAAATCCCCCGACATCAGGATGTCGGGGCGCGCCGCGCGGATGCGTTCGACCAGGCGCAGATAGCCCTCTGCCGTGTGGCCGCGATTCATGCGTTTCAGAATCCTGTCGGACCCCGACTGCACCGGCAGATGCAGATGCGGCATCAGCTTTTCGCATTCGCCATGGGCGGCGATCAGATCGTCGTCCATGTCATTGGGGTGCGAGGTGGTGAAGCGGATGCGCTCCAGCCCGTCGATGTCGTGCAGGGCCCGGATCAGCCTTGCCAGCGGCCAGTCGCCATCCGGTCCGGCCCCGTGATAGGCATTGACGTTCTGACCGAGGAGGGTGATTTCCCGCACGCCACGCTCAACCAGCCCGCGCGCCTCGTCCAGAATGCGTCCGGGCGGGCGGCTGACCTCTGCCCCCCGCGTATAGGGCACGACGCAGAAGGCGCAGAATCTGTCGCAGCCTTCCTGCACGGTCAGAAAGGCGGTGGGGCCGCGTCTGGCCCCCGGGCGGGATTTCAGGTGGTCGAACTTGTCTTCTTCCGGGAACTCGGTGTCGCACGCCTTCTGCCCCGCATTTACCCGCTTCATCAGGTCGGGCAGGCGGTGATAGGTCTGCGGACCCACCACCAGATCGACCATCGGCTGGCGGCGCATGATCTCTGCCCCTTCGGCCTGGGCGACACAGCCTGCCACCGCGATGCGCAGATCGGGCCTGGCGGCTTTCAGCCCCTTGTAGCGGCCCAGTTCCGAATAGACCTTCTCAGCCGCCTTTTCCCGGATATGGCAGGTGTTCAGCAGGATCATGTCGGCGTCATCGGGGGTGTCGGTCGTCACATAGCCTTCGGCCCCCAGCACCTCTGCCATGCGCTCGGAATCATAGACATTCATCTGGCAGCCGTAGGTTCTGATGAAGAGCTTCCTTGCTTCGGTCATGGCGCGGGTTCCCGGATTCCTGTTCAGGGGGCTGTCCTACAGGTTTCCGGCACCGCCCGCAACGCGCGCGATAGGGTGAAATTAACCGGCCCTGCGTACAGATCGGGCAAAATGACCGGGGCGCGCGAGGGGCACGGATGACATTCGCAAGTCTGGAAGAGTTTCTGGCCAGGGGAATGACGGCGCTGGCCGCAGGGCCGGTCGCGATGATCTTTGTCGAGGATCGCGCCGAGGTCCAGAGCACGCTGGATCACCATTGCGGCCTTGGCTTCGCATCCGTCCTGATGCTTGCGCCAGCGGGTTTCGGCATAAAGGCCGGCACTGCGGAGAATGTGCATCTCATCACGCACGAGGTGTTGCAGGAGGCCGCCGTGCAGGACGCGATCAACCGGATCATAACCGCCGCACCGGGCCTGTGGCTGTATTACTGCTATAATTCCGAATACCTGTTCTATCCGTTCATGGAACATCGCAGCGTCGGTGAAATGCTGCGCTTTCATGCCGAGGAGCGGCGCAATGCGATGCTGGCCTATGTGGTGGATCTTTATGCCGCTGATCTTGCCCGTCACCCGAATGCGGTTTCGCTGGACAAGGCGCATCTGGACAAGGCGGGATATTACGCGCTTGCCCGGAAGGATCCCGACAATCACGGCCATCCCAGGGACCGGCAACTCGACTTTTTCGGAGGCATCCGCTGGCGGTTCGAGGAGCACGTGCCGGAAGAAAAGCGAAAGATTGATCGCATCGCCCTGTTCAGGGCGGCGCCGGGTCTGGAGTTGCGGGCCGATCACACCTTCAACATTGAGGAATACAACACCTATGCCTGTCCGTGGCATCACAATCTGACTGCGGCGGTCTGCTCTTTCCGGACGGCGAAAGCGCTGGAAGGGGGTCATGCGTCAACTCGATCCGCGCAAGCTGGTCTTCATTGATGAAACCTGGATCAAGACCAACATGGCTCCGCTGCGCGGCTGGGGACCAAAAGGCAAACGCCTGCACGGCTTTGCGCCCCATGGCCACTGGAACACCATGACGTTCATTGCTGCCTTGCGCTGCGATCAATTGACGGCGCCCTGTGTCTTTGACGGCCCGATCAACGGGCAGTCCTTCCGTGCCTATATCGATCAACTGCTTGTCCCTGCACTGAAGCCCGGCGATATCGTCATCATGGACAACCTCGGCTGCCATAAATCGAAAGCCGTGCGCGATGCCATCAAGGCGGCAGGCGCGCGGGTGTGGTTCCTGCCACCATACTCGCCAGACCTGAACCCGATCGAGCAGACATTCGCCAAGATCAAACACTGGATGCGGATGGCTCGGAAACGAACCAGTGAAGAGGCCTGGCGATACGTTGGACGCCTCGTCGGATCAATCACACAACAGGAATGCCAAAACTACCTCGAAAACACAGGCTATGCTTCAGTCAAAATGTGAAGGACTCTAGCGGACCCGAAACGGCAATCCGGCAATACCCCGGCCCCGGCAAGCCGACAGCATCGCAAGGCTGAGGGAATCAGAAACAGGATGGTGCCCCCACACGGACTCGAACCGCGGACCTGCTGATTACAAATCAGCTGCTCTACCAGCTGAGCTACAGGGGCGTCGCCGGGGGCTTACGTCGTTGTCGGGGGCAACGCAAGTAGCGGATCGTGGAAATTCAAAGTCGTCGCCCCGAACGGGCCAGTATCAGAACGGCACATAGCCCCACAGCTATTATCATCACCGCCGCAGGCGCCGCCGCTGCAAGGTTTTCAAGCGATGCTTCCTCATACACCCGCGTTGACAGGGTATTGAAATTGAACGGGCGCAGCAGCAGGGTTGCAGGCAGTTCCTTCGTGCAATCCACGAAAACGAGGAGCAGTGCCGTCGCCGCGCTCCCCCGGATCAGCGGCGCATGTACCTCCCTCAGAACGCCGCCTTCGGTGCGGCCCAGTGAACGCGCCGCCATCGGCAGACTCGGGGAAATCCGGCCCAGCGCCGCATCCGTTGCCCCCTGGGCGATTGCAAAGAACCTGACAGCATAAGCGTAGACCAGCGCAGCGACCGAACCGGTAAGCAACAGGCCGGGATCAACGCCCGTCAGCAACAGAACGCCATCCGCGATCCAGTGATCGAGGGCGGCCAGAGGCAGCAATATGCCAACGGCCAGGACCGCGCCGGGCGCTGCATAGCCAATCGTCGCGGCAGGCAACAGAAAACCCGGCAGCTTCCGACCGGTCATGCGCGCTCCGTAAACCATGAACAGGGCGGCGCATACCGTCACAAGCGCCGCCATCCCGCCAATCCAGACCGTATTGAAAAGAGATTGCAGAAGGTCCGGGGCAAGCCACTGTTCGGCTCCGGGCAGCGCATGGGATCCTATGACCGAAACCGGCAGGACAAAACCGCTTGCAAAAGGAGTGGCGCAAAGAACACAGGCCAGCCAGCCCCGCCAGCCGTTCAGCACGATTGCCTGCGTCGGGCGCGTGTGCCGGGAAGCGTTGAAATAGCGGTTCCTGCGGCGACCGGATTTTTCCAGCCCGACCAGAAGAAGAACCAGCAGCAGCACCACGCCTGCGATCTGCGCCGCCCCGCCGATATTTCCGGTTTCAAGCCAAGTGGTGGAAATCCCTGTGGTCAGGGTCTGCACGGCAAAGAATTCCACCGTTCCGAAATCCGCCACGGTTTCCATCATCACCACCGCCGTACCCACCGCGATGGCCGGACGCGCAAGCGGCAGCCCGACCCGAAGAAACCGCGCCACCGGACCGCTTCCCAGCGCCTGCGCGACCTCATAACTGGCGCCGGAGTGTTCGCGAAACGCGGCGCGGGCCAGAAGATAGACATAGGGAAAAAGCGCGCTTGCAAGCACAATCACCGCCGCACCGCGGGATCGAATCTGCGGAAACCAGTAGTCGCGGGAATCCTGCCAGCCGAAAACCTCTCTCATCGCGGTCTGCACGGGCCCTGCGTATTCCAGGAAATCCACCAGCGCGTAAGCGCCCACATAGGCCGGAACCGCCAATGGCAAAAGCAACAGCCATTCCAGCCAGCGCGATCCCGGAAACCGGTACATGGTCAAAAGCCAGGCCGCCCCGGTCCCCACCGCCGCCGACAGCGCCCCGACGGCAATCATCAGGATCAGCGTGTTGGTCACGTATCTCGGCAGCGTCGTCGCAATCAGGTGCGGCCAGATATTTTCCACCGGATGAAAGGCGATCCAGACGACGGACAGGATCGGGCAGATCGCCAGCGCCGCGATGGCCAGGGCGCCGATGGACCACGGGTTCAGGCGCGAAATCCGGCACCCGCCCGGATGGCGCAGCGCATACGGTTCGTCAGTCTGCCGAAGGTCTGCCATTGTCGCGGGGTATCCGAAACCGGGTTTACTGTCCAGAAACGCTTGGGTGGTAAACGAACCGGCGCCGGAGAGAGGGAAGAAGGTATCGGAATCGGATGCAGGTTGTCTATCACATTGGCGCGCATGTCACCGATGAAAACCGGTTGCTGAAATGCCTTCTGAAGAACGCGGAACGCCTGCGCAAACGTGGCGCCATCGTCCCCGCGCCCGGCCGGTATCGCCGGTTGATCGGCGAATCGCTGGGCGCCGTGGCCGGGCCCGCGCCCGACCCTCAGGCCTCCGGCGCGCTGCTGGAAAACATCGCCGACGATGACGACATCCGCAGGCTGGTCCTGTCGTTCGAAGGTTTCTGCGCCGGCCCGAGGCAGGTCTTTCGCAACGGAATGTTCTATGGGCGGCTGGGGCGGCGGGCATCGGCGCTGGGCAAACTGTTCGGGAATGCCGAGGTCGAGTTCCACATGGCGACCCGCAATCCCGCGACGTTCGTCGGGGCGCTGGCGCGCCGCGCGAACGCGCCTGATCTGGACGCCATACTGGCCGAGACCGACCCGGCCCGCATCATGTGGTCCGACGTGGTGCGGCAATTGCAGGATGCCTGCCCCAAAGCCCGCATCGTCATCTGGTGCAATGAGGATGCGCCGATCATCTGGGGCGATATTCTGCACTCGCTCGCCGGACTACCCCCCGAGGCCGGGGATATTCTGGGCGTTTACGATCTGCTGGCGGATTTGCTGACTCCCGATGGATTCGAGCATCTGAAGACCCATGTGGACGGGCACCCGATCACCTCACCGGCGCATCGGCACCAGGTCATCGAGGCATTTCTGGACAAATTTGCCAGGCCCGAGCAGATCGAGGAAGACGTGGAGATTCCCGGCTGGACCGAAGCCTGCGTCGCGCGGGCAACGCAAGCCTATCATGAGGATATGGAGGCGATCAGCCGTATGGACGGCGTGGAAACGATCCTGCCCTGAGAGCGGGCCGGATTTCTTCCACTGCGCGGGGTCAGGACATGCCCAGCGCCTGCTTGTACATGTCCAGAACCGCTTCCTCTTCCGCGATGTCCTGCGCATCGCGTTTGCGCAATGCGATCACCTTGCGCATGACCCTGGTGTCATAACCGCGACCTCTGGCTTCCGCCATGACCTCTTTTTGCTGTTCCGCGATGTCCTTTTTTTCTGCTTCAAGCCGTTCGAGACGTTCTATGAACTGGCGAAGCTCTTCTGCGGTGACACGGTAGCTGCTTTCGGGCGGAAGATCATTCATCGGAAACCTCGCTCACTGAATTTTGCACTTGCTACCCGTCCCCGCACCGGGCTGCAAGCGGCTTGCCGTCCGGGCAATGATCGGGTAGGCCGTCGCGGCGGATTGCATGGCGGGGGGAATGCGAATGGAATTCCTGGTCTGGATCGGGGCAGCCCTGTCCCTGTCGGGCGTGGCCGGGCTTGTCGTCTGCATCCTGATCGCCATCCGCGCCAGGAAAGCCGGGCTGAAAGGGGATCGGATGCGCGCGCGCCTGCAACGGGTCGTCGTGTTGAACACGGCCGCGCTTTTCGTTTCCGCAATTGGTCTGATGCTGGTGATTGTCGGCATACTCCTTGGCTGAACGCGGCGCATTCCATCCGGATGAAAAGGGGGTTTCACCCCCTCCGCCAGAGGCACACGCACGCATGTGCGCAAAAATCCGGCTTGCGCCGAAGGCGCTCATTTTCCGAACCGCTCGCAGGGGTCATGCCCGGCGGTTTGTCGCAGTTCAGGCCGCCAGCGGCAGGCTGACCCTGAATGCAGCCCCCCCCTGCCCCGGAAGATAGCTGATTGCACCGCCCATATTCACCATGATCTCGCGGCAGATCGCCAGCCCGAGACCCACGCCACCAGCTTTCCGTCCGTCGGTCAGGCGCGAGAACTTTTCAAAGATCAGGGCCTGGCTGCGCGGCGGAATCCCCGCGCCATTGTCGATGAAATCCACATCCACCTGGTCAGGGCGGAGAGTGGCCTTGATCGTCAGTCGCGGATTGGGGTTGGAACAGTATTTCTGCGCATTGGAAATCAGGTTGATGAAGACCTGCGCCAGACGATCACCGTCAACCAGGACCAGATACATTTCCCGGGCCGGATTGCGCCCGATCTCGATCGCCCCGTCATGGCGCGCGCCAGAGGCCGCGACCGCGCGCTCCAGCACATCTTTCAACGGAACTTCGGACATGTTCATCTCGACGCGGCCATTTTCCAGCACGCTGAGTTCCAGCAGGTCATCGAGCAGGCGCGTCAGGCGCACGGCTTCATCGTGGATAATCGAGGCGTAACGCCGCTGATCGTCAGGACCGAGATCTTTCATATCCCGCAGAATCTCGGAAAATGACCGGATCGAGGTCATCGGCGTGCGCAACTCGTGACTGATCTGGCTGAGGAATGTGTCCTTCTGCACCGACAGTTCGGTGAGTTTGTCGTTTGCTTCGCGCAATTGGCGGGCGGTCCGGCTGAGTTCGTTCGACTTGGCTTCCAGTTGGCTGGAATATTCCATGATCTGGGCGGTTTCGTCAGCCATCGCCATCAGGTCGTCCACAGTGATGCGCGCGCCACCCATGACCTGGGCAATCATCGTATGTGACGTTGCCGCCCCGACAGAGCCCGCAAGCTCCCTTTCCAGCGTTTCCAGAAACTCCGGCGTCGGATCGGGCAGAAACCCCGCCTTGCCTTGCTGCGCCGCCTGCCGCCGAAAGAGGTTCTGCGCCTGATCCGCGCCGATGATCCGTTGCGCCATGGCCAGCAGATCCTCTGCCCCGGCGACATTCGCGGCCCATCCCCTCGGGCCGCCGCTGAAACCTGCAACACCGACGAACTGCGCCCCTTGCAGGCGTTCCAGCGGCGTGGGAATTGTCGTCAGGGAAACCGAAATGAATGTCAGCGTGTTCAGAAACATGCTCCAGAACACCGCATGGACGACGGGATCGAGTCCTTCCGTCCCGAACAACGCCTGAGGGCGCAGCCAGTTGACACCCCACGGACCATGAGACAGGAAATATTCGGAAAACACCGAGGCGCTGCCAAAGGACGGCAGGAACAGCGAATAGGCCCAGACCGCGAAACCCGTCACCAGACCGACAGCAGCCCCGATGCGCGTTGCGCGCCGCCAGAACATCGCACCCAGAAGCGCCGGCAGAACCTGCGCCACACCGGCAAAGGAGATCAGCCCGATCGCCGCCAGCGCTTCGCCGCCGCCGGAGAAGCGGAAATAGACATACCCCAGGAACAACACCGTCGCGATGGAGATGCGGCGCGACAGCAGAACCACGCCGCGCACATCCCCGGACATGGTCGCCCCCGGCCGCCGGGAGGCCAGCCAGATCGGCATCACGATATGGTTTGACACCATCGTGGACAACGCAATCGCTGCAACGATGACCATCGACGTGGCCGACGAGAAACCACCGAGAAAGCTCAGCAGCGCCAGTTGATCCTGCCCCGTCGCCAGTGGCAGCGTCAGCACGAACAGATCCGGGTTGGACCCGTCAGGCAGAATATCGAGCCCGACAACCGCGATTGGCAGAACAAAGAGGCTCATCAACATGAGGTAAAGCGGAAATGCCCAGGATGCAGTGGACAGGCTGCGCTCGTCGGGGTTCTCGACCACCATCACCTGAAACATGCGCGGCAGACAGATGAAAGCCGCCGCAGACAGAAAGATCAGCCCGAACCAGCGGCCCGACCTCAGATTTCAGCCGGCGATCGGCGAGGCTTCGATCCGAAGAAGAATGTCCCTGGGGCCGTCGGCCACCCCCCAGACGACGAAAATGCCAACCGCCAGAAGCGCAACCAGCTTTACCACCGCCTCGAACGCGATTGCGGTAACGACCCCGTAATGGCGTTCATTCGCATTCAGGTTCCTGGTGCCGAACAGGATCGTGAATACCGCCAGCCCTGCGGCCACCCAGAGCGCCGTGGCATGAATGTCGATCGGCGCCTCGGCGGAAAATACCGCGACCGAGAGTGTGACGGATTGCAGTTGCAGGGCGATATAGGGCGTTGTCCCGATTACCGCCAGCAACGTCACGAGCACGGCGAGCAGGTTGGATTTTCCGTAGCGCGACGAAACGAGGTCGGCAATCGAGGTGGTGTGCTGGCTTCTGCCGATCTCGACCAGTTTTCGCAGTAGCCACCACCAGCCGATCATGACAAGGGTCGGGCCCAGATAGATCGCCACGAACTCCAGCCCGAAACGCGCCGCGTTTCCGACCGCGCCATAAAATGTCCAGGCGGTGCAGTAGATCGACAGGGAAAGCGTGTAGACAACCGGTGATTGCAACCAGCCCAGCCGCCCCTGATCGGCGCGCCGGTCGGCGACGAACGCGATCAGGAACAACAGCGCCACATAGCTTACACATGCCGCGATCAATCCGTTGAAGCCGATCATGGGGCGCTTTCCCCGGCGCCGGATTCCTCGTGCGCAGCTTCGGCGTTTCGCTCGCGGCGCAACGCCCGCGACAGCACGAACGCCGCCAGAATCAGCCCGGCCCAGACAAGAAACAGGTAAATCGCCGCACCGGACGCCCTGGACGCATCAGGTTCCGGCGACGAACGCAACGCCGGCAGCGACCAAAGCATGAAGCCGAGTATCGGCAGCAGATGCACGGCATCGGTCAATCGCCGCAACCGGTAACGACGCTGCTCCAGGAAAAGGGGCTGTCCGCGATCAGGCTTCACGGCCCAACAAGCTCGTTCATGCTTTCGAGCACCTCGGAGTTGGAAAACGGTTTGGTCATGAAGCGGCTGACGCCGTAACGCTCTGCAAGTTCGCGGTCCTGCGTCTGACCGCGCGCGGTCAGCATCAGAACGGGCAAATCGCGGGTGGCGGCGTTGCTGCGCAATTCCCGCAGAATATCAAAGCCGGAACGGTTCGGCAGCATCACGTCAAGAATGACCGCATCCGGCGCAAACCGCGCCACCGCGTCCATCGCCGTATCGCCGCGGGCATGGGTCTGCACGCGCCAGCCTTCGCGCGACAGGACGAACCGGATTGCCTCGACGATATTCGGTTCGTCCTCGATCAGAAGAACGGTTTTCGCCATCTGTCACACCTCCTGACAGTACCGGTATCGTGTGAAAACTATTCCCTTAAACTGCGCCACTGTCAAAATCATCGGTAACGGGGGCAAACGCAATACCCGTGAACGCGCGCCGCAATCGGACATTGCAACCAGACGCCATGGCCGCGCCCCGGTTTCCGCTTTGCCCGGCGACAGCTTTCACAAGGCGCAGGCCGGACGGACGACCGCCCGGCCCCGTCAGATCGCCAGATACCCGGCGCGCAGATCGGCGTTGTCCAGCACTTCCCCGGCGGCGCCGTCGAACACCACCGAACCGGTGTCGAGAATCACCGCCCGGTCGGCCAGTTCCAGCGCCCGGATCGCGTTCTGCTCGACGATAATCGTGGTCATGCCCTGCTGTTTGACGACCTTCAGCGTCTTTTCGATTTCATCGACAATGACCGGCGCCAGCCCTTCATATGGCTCGTCCAGCAACAGCAGCTTGATGTCGCGGGCAAGAATCCTTGCGATGGCCAGCATTTGCTGTTCGCCACCCGAAAGCGTGACGCCCTCCTGCCTGCGCCGCTCTCCAAGGCGGGGAAACAGATCATAAAGACGATCAAGCGACCAGCCCACAGGTTCGACAATCCGGGCCAGTTGCAGGTTTTCCTCAACCGTCAGGCCGGGAATGATGCGCCGGTCTTCGGGGACGAGGCCGACACCGGCAACCGAGGCTTCGTGGCATTTCATCGAATCCAGATGCCTGTGGTCCAGCCAGATTTCACCATGGGTAAGCTGTGGATTGTCCATTCGGGCAATAGCGCGCAATGTTGACGTTTTCCCCGCGCCGTTACGGCCCAGAAGCGCCAGTATCCCGCCCTCATGTATGTTGAAGCTCACGCCCTGGACGATATAGCTTTCGCCATAATAGGCGTGAATGTCGCAGGCCGCGAAATATGCCGGGGCAGTCCTTGCGTGATTGGCGTTCCTGTCGGTCCGTGCGGCCATGTTCATTGCTCCGTCCCCGTTAATGCGCCTGGCCCAGATAGGCTTGCTGAACCTTGGGATGCCCCTTTACGTTTTCCGGCGTGTCCTCGACAAGCGGCGCACCCTGGGCAAGCACCGTGATCCGTTCGGCCAGTGAAAAGACCACGTGCATGTCATGTTCAATGATCGCCATTGTTATGTCGCGCTTGTCGCGGATCTCTTTCAGCAGGCTGATCGTGTTGTTGGTGTCGGCGCGGGCCATGCCCGCGGTGGGTTCATCCAGAAGCAGAAGCCGGGGTTCCTGCACCAGACACATGGCCATTTCCAGCCGCCGTTTGTCGCCGCGCGACAGGGATGCCGCATGGGCGTGCATCTTGTCGTGCATGTTGACATCAATCAGCATCCGTTCGGCGCGCTCCGTGATGTCCTGCTCTGCCTCGACGGTTTCGATGGCGTGAAGACGAAAGGTGCCATCGCGTCTGGCGAAGCACGGGATCATGACATTTTCAAAGACGGTGAGGTCTCCGAAAATCTCGGGCGTCTGGAATACCCGGCTGATCCCCATCTGGTTGATTTCGTGCGGTTTGCGGCCCAGCACGCTCTGCCCGTCGAACAGCACGCTGCCGGTGTCCGGGATCAGCTTGCCGACCAGACAATTCAGGAGGGTGGATTTTCCGGCCCCGTTGGGGCCTATGATGGCATGAACCGAGTTTTCCCGGACGCTCAGATTCACGTCGGACAGCGCCTGCAAGCCGCCGAACCGTATGCTGACATCTTTGACTTCGAGGATGCCCATGTGTCAGCCCCCCTTATTCGGCGATATGCGGTGTGGATTTCGGCGCGTGCGGCGCAGGACCGGCCCCGGCAGCGTCATCGTTGCGCGCAAAAAGCCGACTATGCGCTGTCCGGCCTCGACCAGACCCCCCGGCAGGTAGATCACGACCAGCATGAACAACAGCCCCAGGGTCAGGTGCCAACCCTTGCCGGTAAAGAAGTGCAGAATCCAGACCACGCCGTTTTCCGCCCCGTCGGGCAGAAAGGCGAACCAGCCGTGCAGAACCTGATCGTTGATCTTCGAGAAGATGTTCTCGAAATACTTGATGAAGCCCGCGCCCAGAACCGGCCCCATCAGGGTGCCCGCGCCGCCGTGGATGGTCATCAGAACGACCTCTCCCGAGGCTGTCCACTGCATCCGTTCGGCCCCGGCAAGCGGGTCCATTGACGCCATGAGGCCACCGGCCAGACCGGCATACATGCCCGAGATCACGAAGGCGGCCAGCGTATAGGGGCGCGTGTTCAGCCCTGTATAGCTCATCCGTTGCTGGTTCGATTTCACCGCGCGCAGCATCAATCCGAAGGGAGAGCGGAATATCCGCAGGCTCAGATAGAAGGCCAGGATCGCGATGATGGCGCAGAAATAATAGCCGACGTTGAATGTGAACTCCCACCCGGCCACGGGCACGGTCAGCGACCTGTTCATTGCCAGCCCGAAAACATGGGTCGTGGTCAGGCCGCCTTCGCCCAGCAGATATTGCGGGTCATCGGTATAGACCTGAAGCCCGGTCTCTCCGTTGGTGATCGGCGTCAGAACCGAATAGGCGAGGTTGAAGCTCATCTGCGCGAATGCAAGCGTCAGGATAGAGAAATAGATGCCCGAGCGGCGCAGGGAGACATAGCCGATCAGCAGCGCAAACAGGCCGGAAGTGACAACGGCAAGGACCAGCCCCGGCAGAACATTGTAGTTCAGCAGCTTGAACATCCAGACCGTCGAATAAGACCCGACGCCCAGGAACGCCGCATGACCGAAGGACAGGTATCCGGTCAGACCGAAGAGGATGTTGAACCCGATGGCGAAGATGCCGAAAATCGCGAAACGCTGCATCAGATCCGGATAGCCCGCATTGAACTGCGCCAGAGACGAGCCTTCCGGGAAAGGTTGCAGGATGACCGGCGTGAACAGGGTAAGTGCGACGACGATCAGCAGAAACCTTTTGTCACGTGCGTTGAGACCCGGCATTGATCAGTTCTCCATCACGCCCTTGCGGCCCATCAGCCCACGCGGACGGGTCAGCAGGATTACGATTGCAACCAGATAGATGATGATCTGGTCGATGCCGGGCAGGATCGCCTTGACCTCGTTCATCGAAGCGAAACTTTCAAGAATGCCAAGCAGGAAACCGGCGAGCACGGCGCCCGGAAGCGACCCCATGCCGCCGACGACCACGACCACGAAACTCAGCACCAGAAAATCCATGCCCATGTGATAGTTCGGGGAATTGATCGGCGTGTACATGACGCCCGCCAGCCCGGCAACGGCGGCGGCGGCGGCGGCGGCGGCACCGAACATGATGGTGAAACGCCTGTCTATGTCAATGCCCAGCAGCCCCACGGTTTCGCGGTCCGCCATGCCCGCGCGCACCACCATTCCGAATGTGGTGAATTGCAGGAAGGCGAAGACGCCCGAGACGATCACCATGGCGAAAAGGAAATAGATCAGCCGCCAGTAGGGGTAGATGATGGCGTTGGGGTGGAACCCGAACAGCACACCGAAATCCAGCGCGCCCTTGAAGACCTCGGGGGCGGGCGTCGGGATCGGATTCGCGCCGAATGCGGTTTTCACGATCTCCTGCAAAACAATGGCAAGGCCAAAGGTCACGAGAATCTGGTCGGCATGGGGACGCTTGTAGAAATGCCTGATCAGCCCCCGCTCCATGATGAAGCCGATGGCGACCATGACCGGGATGGCAAAGGGGATGGCCAGCGGAACCGCCCAGTCAATGAGTGTCCCGCCCGCTTCCGGCCCGAACCAGGCTTCGGCATACGGGGTTTCGACCTTCAGCGGATTGCCGAGGAAATCTGTTCTGCTCTCGTCCACCGTCTCGAAGCCGAGGGTCAGGATACGTTGCAGCGTCACCGCGCAGAACGCACCCAGCATGAACAGCGCGCCGTGGGCGAAGTTCACCACGCCAAGCGTGCCGAAGATCAGGGTCAGCCCCAGGGCGATCAGCGCATACGCAGAGCCCTTGTCGAGACCATTGAGAACTTGAAGCAGGATCGCGTCCATCTTTGGGCACCCGGTCTTTTCAGGTTGGAATGGCGCTGTTTCACGGCGTCGCGCCGAACGGCCATGGCGGCCGCGCGATCATGCCGCGCGACCGGTGATTTGTGGTGCGCCTATGCGCCCGGATTGCAGGCGCCGAGCGCGCCACCGGCGAACATCGGATTTTCCGGATCATACCAGACCTGCGCAACCGGGGTGACTTCGACGACCTCCAGAAGGTCAAACTCGTTTTCCGGGTTCTCCTTGCCCTGCACGACCAGCACCTCCTTGAAACACTGGTGGTCCGCAGCGCGATAAAGCGTCTTGCCGTTGCCCAGACCGTCGAATTCGAACCCTTCCAGCGCCTCGACCACGGCGCACGGGTTGAACGACCCGACACGGTTCACCGCATCCGCATAAAGCAGCGTCTGACAATAGACCGTGTGCGCCGCCTGTGACGGCGGAAAGCCGTATTTGGTGCCGAAAGAGCGCACGAAAGCCGTGGAACCCTCATCCGGCAGCGACCAGTGCCAGTTGGTGGAGCCAAGGATGCCCTTGACGTTTTCGCCGGCGCCGCGGGCCATCAGGCGCGAATAAAGCGGAACGACGATTTCGAAGTTCTTGCCGTTCACCTGCCTGTCGCGCAGGCCGAACTGCACCGCATTGGTCAGAGAGTTCACCATGTTGCCGCCATAGTGGTTCAGAATCAGCACGTCAGCGCCGGAGTTCAGGACCGGGGCGATGTAGGACGAGAAATCCGTCGCCGCCAGCGGCGTGCGAACCTTGTCGAGCGTGGACCAGCCCAGCGCCTCGGTGGCGGCGGCAATCGATTCTTCCTGCGTCCAGCCCCAAGTGTAGTCGGCGGTCAGGTGATAGGCGACCCGGTCCGCTCCGTAGCGCGCGGCCAGCACCGGGGCCAGAGCGGCGCCCGACATGTAGCCGTTGAAGAAGTGACGGAAACCGTTGGCCTTCTTGTCCTTGCCGGTGGTGTCGTTGGAATGGGTCAGGCCCGCCATGAAGATGACGCCCGCCTCCTGACACAGGCCCTGCACCGCAATGGCCACGCCGGAGGACGAACCGCCGGTGATCATGATCGCGCTGTCTTTCTCGATCATCGACCGGGCAGAGGCCCGCGCGGCGTCGGATTTGGTCTGCGTGTCGCCGGTCACGTATTCGACCTTCTTGCCGAGGATGCCGGCGCCATCCAGCGTCTGCGACGAGAACGTGCCGATCATCCCGCCATCGCCGCCCCCGTTCAGATGCTCGACCGCCAGCTCATAGGCGCGCAGCTCGTCCGCGCCTTCGTCCGCGTAGGGGCCGCTTTGCGGCACGTTGAAGCCGAGCGTGACCGTATCGCCGGTCGGCTCGTTGGTGAACGCCGCCGCGGACGATCCGGCAAAGATCGTCGGCAGCGCCAGCCCGGCCCCCGCCAGAGCGCCCGATTTCAGCACGCCGCGACGTGTGGTGAGTGATTTGGCCATGAATTCCCTCCCATGGATGAAAAGCCGCCGCGCCCCGTTTGCGCGCGCGTACCTTTACAAGGCGCGGGCATTATCGTGGCGGGACCGAAAATTCCGCAACAATTGCTTTTACCAAAAATACATTTTTGTAAAAAACTGGACAGAAGAATGTTCAGTATTGTAAATATCTGTCAATCAGAGGTAACGGACACCAAGGCATACCAGAGCATACGGAGAAAATTCCCTGACTGTCAGAGACGCGACAGGCGCCCGCATCCGTGATCGCAGGATTGATCTGGGTTTGAAACAGGCCGATCTGGCGCGCCGGGTGGGGATCTCGCCATCGTACCTGAATCTGATCGAGCACAACCGGCGCAGAATCGGCGGCAAGCTTCTGGCCGAACTCGCCCGATGCCTTGGGGTCGAGATGAACATGCTGTCGGAAGGCGCAGAAGATGCCCTGCTGACAGGGCTGCGCACAGCGGCATCGGAACAGGGCGAAACCGGGGCCGAACTCGACCGGGCCGGAGAGTTTGCCGGACGCTTTCCCGGCTGGGCGGGCCTGCTGGACCGGTTGCAGCAGAAAAACCGCGGGCTCTCGGTTCTGGTAGAGGCACTGTCCGACCGGCTGGCCCATGACGCCGATCTGTCGGCGGCCCTGCATGAAGTGCTGTCCACCGCCACTGCCATCCGCTCCACCGCCGATATTCTGGCCGGTCCGGGCGATCTTGACGCAAACTGGCTGTATCGTTTTCACAAGAACATTCAGGAAGAGGCACATCGTCTGTCCGAAGGCGCGCAGGCGCTGGTCGGCTATCTTGACAATGCCGGGGGCGCGCAGGGCGGTACGGCCACCCCGCAGGATCGAGGAGCTTGAAACCGGGCAACAGCCTGCGGCGCTGCTGGAGACGATCGAATGTTCTTCCGAAACGGCGCGGGCGCAGATCGGAAATTACCTGAAGCGATACGCGCAGGACGCAAGGCGGCTGCCCTTGCAGGACATCGCCGGGGCGGTCGATTCGCCTGGTGTCGATCCGCTGGCAATCGCGCGGCGTCTTGGGGTTGAACTTCCCGTCGTGATACGGCGTCTGGCGACCATGCCTGCAACAGGCCCGCAATGGGAAATCGGCTATGTGGCCTGCGACGGCTCCGGCAGCCTGACATTTCGCAAGCCGGTCCCCGGCTTTCCGATGCCGCGTCACGGGGCGGCCTGTTCCCTGTGGCCCCTGTACCGGGCGCTGATGCAGCCTTCCGTACCGATCCGGATGCGGCTGAAACAGGCGGGCCACCTGCCACGTCCGTTCGTGGCCCTTGCCCATGCACACGTCGGATTGATCGGTCCCGTTGACGGTCCGCTGGTTGCCGAGGCGCAGATGCTTCTGGTTCCCGATGAAAAACCGGCGGGCGGGCAATCCGGGCCGGTGATCGAGGCCGGTCAGTCCTGTCGCGTCTGCCCGTTGGCGAATTGCCCCGCCCGCAGGGAACCGTCGATCCTGAAACGCTGACGGGCGATGCCCGATGGGGCGCGTGTTGTCATTTTGTCATTGGTCACGAAGGTCGCGCATTGCCCGAACGGCGGCTTTGCCGTTCCGGTTTCGTTCCGGTTCCGCGGCAATGCCCAGAACCTCAGCCAGTACCGAGACCGCCAGGGTTCGGGGGTCGCGCGCGGATCGGACAAGCCCGACCGGTCCGTGCAACCGGTTCACATCGGTTCGGGACACGCCCATGGAAAGAAGCGATCTGTCGCGGTTTTCGCGGGTCAGTCTGCTGCCCTGCGCACCGATATAGAATGCCGGGGTTCTGACCGCTTCGGCAAGAATCGGCAGTTCCCATTCGTGGTCATGGAAAAACAGCACGATTGCCGTCCGGGCGTCCACTTTCAGGTCGGGCGGGACGGCGCCCGGCGAAATCCTGCGAACCCGGCAACCCGCCTGCCGCCCGATATTCAGGGTTTCATCATCTGGCGACAGCATCACATTCGGGTATCCCGATGAGTTCACGAGCCGGGCAAATGTTGCGACTTCCGGGCCCTTGCCAAATACCAGAAATCGCGGCTCGGGAAGAAAGTGCATATGAAACATGTCGTGATCGGGGCATGTTCTGCCGACATTCGATGTGCTCAGCATCCCGGAATCAATCTCGACGCTCAGTGTCGTTGCCCTGCGGTCTTCAAGCTCTCTGACGGCTTTTGCGATTGCACCCTGATCCGGGCGGGGCAAAAGCAGTATTTCCAGCCCGCCCCCGCATGGCAGCCGGATGTCGATAAAGGGCGAGCCGCAGCCATATCTGACAACTTTCGGACAACCGTCCGCAAGGGCGGCCCCTGCATGAAGGAAAAGATCGCTTTCGACGCACCCGGACGAAAGCGACCCGATCCGTTCCCCGTCGGGAAGGAACGACATGATTGCGCCCAATGGACGATATGACGGACCCTGGACGCCAATCACGATGGCCAGGACAGCATCGCCTTTTGCCGAGCGAAGGATTTCACATGTGGAACTGGCAAGCATGGTCGTGGACACTTCCTGCGGATGATGCGGCCTCTCGGGCAGTGCGCCGACAATCCTAGCAGCGGATGCGCACGGCAATCAACTCGCTCTTCGGGGCTGATGCGATTTGTGAGAAGCGACAGCGAAACCGGGGCCGGTTCATTCGCCAAGGCGATCTACGCCATGCCCACCTGTTCCCGGACCGGCAGGGCATCGTCCGGCCGGGAAGCGATTGCATCCATCAGCCGAAGGCGAACCCCCGTCGCAGCCGGATCGTGAAACAGGTTATGCCGCTCAAGCGGGTCGGCGTCGAGGTCGTACAACTCTCCGTCGCCACTGTGCATATCGACGGTCATCTTGTGCGTTCTGGTCCGAACGGTACGCAGGCTGAGGGCAACCCCCGCGCGGGTGGGCAGGAGGGCAGTGAGGATTTAACATGAGACAGGCACTTAGGGCAACCCCCGCGCGGGTGGGCAGGAGTCCCGGCCTTGCCCCCCGCCGGCGGGGCTTTGAGGGCAACCCCCGCGCGGGTGGGCAGGAGGCGATGCCTCCTTGAAGACAATCCGTGGACGCAGGGCAACCCCCGCGCGGGTGGGCAGGAGGGACGAGGCGGGCGAAACCCCGCTGCACAGCGCGGGCAACCCCCGCGCGGGTGGGCAGGAGCCTGGAAAACTTCACGCGGCCCGAAGATATTATGGGCAACCCCCGCGCGGGTGGGCAGGAGTCTCACCAAAACCGTCAAAATCACCATTTCACCGGGCAACCCCCGCGCGGGTGGGCAGGAGGTCCAACCAGCCCTTCGGCGACTTCGGGGAAGCGGGCAACCCCCGCGCGGGTGGGCAGGAGCTCCCCGTCGGGCGTTTTTTCACGTTCGTGGTGGGGCAACCCCCGCGCGGGTGGGCAGGAGGGAATCATTCTGCCCCGTGCAGACAATTGCACGGGGCAACCCCCGCGCGGGTGGGCAGGAGCACGCGGTGGAGGTGGCGGAAGGGGTGGCGATGGGGCAACCCCCGCGCGGGTGGGCAGGAGCGTCGCCCTGCGGGTAGAAGCCCTTCACAGTGTGGGCAACCCCCGCGCGGGTGGGCAGGAGGACTGAAACCATTGTGAAAAACGTCGATCTGATGGGCAACCCCCGCGCGGGTGGGCAGGAGTGGGGGCCTGCCGCCAACTACGTCTGTGATCGGGGGCAACCCCCGCGCGGGTGGGCAGGAGGTCACACCGACGTTGACTTCCGCCCCCGCGTCAGGGCAACCCCCGCGCGGGTGGGCAGGAGGGATTTGTGCCATCGAACCGGACCGCCGGCACAGGGCAACCCCCGCGCGGGTGGGCAGGAGGGAGGCGAGGTCGTTACGCAATGAACTGATTCCGGGCAACCCCCGCGCGGGTGGGCAGGAGAAAATCACATCCGGCAACGGGTAAACAGAATCGGGGCAACCCCCGCGCGGGTGGGCAGGAGTTCCCATTCGTTGAGGGCGAACGCCCGCGTCGCCGCGGCATCGCGAAACAGCGGGCCGAGATCCTGACCGTGCATGACATGCAGGGGGGCGGTTTCGGCGATCGCACAACATGCAGGGGGGCGGTTTCGGCGAACGCACAAAACGCACAAAAGGTCGGCGTCAGGTCCAGTGTCGAGACGGGTTCCTCGATCCGGGCACCTTCGGGTATCCCCGGTCCGCGCACGATCATCGGAACCCGCAACAGGCCCTCGTAGTGCATCGGACCTTTCAGGATCAGCCCGTGATCACCCAGCCAGTCCCCGTGATCGGAGATGTAGACGACAATCGTGTTTTCCGCCAATCCGGCCTCATCCAGCGCAATGAGGATACGACCGATATTGTGATCCACAAGGGCAATCTGGCCATATGTGTTGGCGATGATCTCTCTGAGCTGGTCATCCGTCTGCGGCGGAATGCGGCTGTATGACTTGCGAATTTCGACTGTTTCCCTCGATCCGGCGGGTTCCTGCGTCAAAACGGCCTCGTGCCACCAGGGTTTGTTTGAAAAGTCCCGGCTGCGCTCCGGGGGCAGGTCCACGTCGGACGGGTGATGAAGCCGCGACCAGGGTTCCGGACAATCGAAGGGATGGTGCGGGTCGGGAAAGCTGACCCAGGCACAGAAAGGCCCCTGCCCGCGCCCGTGTTTCAGCCATTCGATCGTTCGGTCGGCCGTTCAGGTCGTGTTGTGCCAGGCGACCGGTAGGCGGGAATGCCAGGTCTGCGCGGCACCTTTCGTGTCTCCGGCGTTTTCACGATAAAGACGGTTCTTGCCGGCACCCCGCCCGTCCGCGTGGAACCATCGTTCATAATGCTGGCCATGAGGCGGTTTTTCAGGCAAGAACCAGTTGTGCCCGCCCAGCATCATCTCCACATGCTGAAAGCCCATATAGGGGCCGCACCAGTCATCCGGATAGTCGGCTGACGACTTCACGCATTCGGGCGTTCCGGTGGCCCTGAACGTGTGATAGGTGGAAAAATGCGCCTTTCCGAAGAACGCCGTCCGGTAGCCCGCTTTGGCCAGCGCCCCGGCAAAGCCCTTTTCCCCGATGGCCGGGTCCAGATCAATGCCATTGTCGTGGACACCGTGCGTCCTGCAAAGCTGACCTGTCAGGATAGAGGCGCGGGCAGGCTGACAGACAACCGTGGGCGTGATGCAACCGGAAAAATGCGTCCCCTCGGCGGCCAGTTGATCCAGATGCGGGGTTTTCACGTTCCGGCCTTCAAAGCCAAGGCAATCGGCACGATGCTGATCGCCGGAGATCAACAGGATGTTGGGGTGTGTCATCAAGACCTCCGCAGGTTCCAGACCACCACGAAAACGGTGGCCGCCATGCTGGTTTCATGAACATAAACTACCGTGAGGGTCAGAAACAGGACAATCGGCGGCTGTAGCGCGACAATCAAGATGAGAAGTGCGCGTCAATCAGGATGAGAATCCTTGGTCGCGACGTTTGGGACGATGCCGGGCTTTTGTGCCGCGATCAAGGGGTTTGTTTTTTGATTGTCGCGGAGCGTCAATCAGCTTTGGTGTTTTCCGGTGTGGCTTTTTGTGCAGGCCTTCCCGGCCCCTTTGCCTTTTGTGCTGCTCTTCGCCGGTAGCTTTCGACATTCATCTCGAAGATGGTTGCGTGGTGCACGAGCCTGTCGACGGCGGCCAATGTCATGGCCGGGTCTGGAAAAATCGCATTCCACTCCCCGAAGGGCTGGTTGGCCGTGATCAACATTGAGCGGCGTTCATATCTCGCGCTGATGAGTTCGAAGAGCACACTGGTTTCAGCCTGATCCTTGGTGACGTAGGTGATGTCATCGAGGATCAGCAGATGGAATTTGTCGAGCTTTGCAATGGCACTTTCGAGGACGAGATCGCGGCGGGCCTGTTGGAGTTTCTGGACCAGATCGGTGGTGCGGCTGAATAGGACGCGGTAGCCTTGCTCGACAAGGGCGAGCCCGATGGCTGAGCCGAGATGTGATTTGCCCACACCTGGCGGCCCAAACAGCAGGATGTTGCCGCCCTTTCCGATCCAGCTGTCGCCAGCGGTGATCGCACTGACATGGGCCTTGGACAGCATGGGGACGGCTGTGAAGTCGAAGGTGTCGATCGTTTTTCCGGGCAACAGGCGTGCCTGTGCGAGATGTCGCTCGATACGACGGCGATCTCGTTCAGCCAGTTCATGCTCCACCAGGGTGCTGAGCATCCGAGCGGCGGGCCAGCCTTCCTTGTCGGCTTGTTCCGCAAAGCGCGGCCATAGCGCCTTGATGGCTGGCAAGCGCAATTCGGTCAGAGCCAAGGTTAGGCGGGCGGTATCGGTCTGGGGCGATGTCATGCTGTCACCTCCTGAGCGGATGGCGTACCGCCGACCAACTGGTCGTAAGATGACAGGTCGGCCAGTTGCACCGCGACTTGGGGGAGTGCGTCTTGTGATGGGCTAAACACTGCGCGTAGGGCCGCCATGTCAGGCGGGCGCTTCTGGCGAAGGTCCTCCTCAAGCTGCGCTGCCAATTCAGCCTCGCAGCCCCGCTCGTGTGCCAGCGCCAGAAGATCGACAACCATGCGACACGCCGCCTTCTCACTGGTCTGCTCCAGCAGGAATGCGAACATGTTACGGAACGCCCGGCGCGGGAATAGCTGATCCCGATAGACCAGCCCCATCAGCGCCATGGGCTTTTTGCGCAAGGAGTGGATGACGTGGTGGTAATTGACCACGTGCCCATGGCTCCCGGTGCTCGAGGCTCGTCCGCGTGTCAGCGTTAGCAGGGCAGAGCTTCCCAGGAACAGCTCCAACCGATCATCGTAGAGCCGAACCCGCAGCTGATGCCCGATCAACCGGGATGGCACGGTGTAGAACACCTTGCGCAAGGTGAAGCCCCCGGAGGAAGTGACGCGCAACGTGATCTCCTCGTAATCCGTGGTCCGCCGCGTCGGCAAAGGTCTGAGGCTCGCACGTTCCGCATCGATACGCTTGGCATTGCGGGCGTTGATCCGGCCCACGATCTCGTCGATGAAGCGACGATAATCTTGCAAGCTTTCGAAGTCGCGCGACCCACGCATGACCAGCGCGTCCTCAATGGTGCGCTTCAGATGCCCATTGGGGCTCTCGATGGAACCGTTCTCGTGTGCGACGCCCTTGTTGTTGCGCGTCGGCGTCATTCCATAATGGTTGCACAGGGCGTCGAAGCGGTCGGTTAGATCGGCCCGGGATGACTTATCCAGGTTCTTGAAGGCCGCCGACAGGCTGTCAGTTCCATGATTGTGTGGCACGCCGCCGAGCGTCCAGAGGGCGTTCTGCAATCCCTCAGCCAGCGCCACATAGCTTTCGCCGCCCAGCACGACGTGGGCGTGCTGAAACCCGCTATAGGCAAGCCGGAAGTGATACAGTCGATGGCCCAGTGCCTCACCGGCAATGGTCACACCCAACTTGCCCATGGCGGTGAAATCCGACAGGCCCATTTTGCCCGGTGTGTGGGTCTGCCGGAAAATGACGTCCTGTTCAGGGCCGTGTTCCGCATTCCAGGCGCGTATCCGTCGCTCCGGAGTCCGTCGGATGCCCGTACCCAGATCAGAATGCCGACGCAGAAGCTCCTCGTAAACCGCCACAGGTCGGATCCCCGGTGAGGACCGCAGAAGCGGCACGACCTCCGCATCAAAAATGTCCGCCAGCGGGTCCGGACGCCGCCGGCCGCGAGGGGCCTTCTTCCGTGATGGTAAAATTGGGTCAGCTTGCAGCCGATAGCCCGTTGCCTGGCTGATCCCCGCCTTGGCAGCGGCAACGGCAACGGAATGGGTCGATCTGAGCGTCATGAAGAGCCTCATTTGTTGGTCAGTGACATGACAGCCCGGCATGAACGATCCCCTTGCACAGAAAATCATTCCTTATCCGAGCCGGCCACAACCGTCAGGCCCGCCCCAAAAGGGCAAAACGCGTGTGCGGGGCCTCCCCAGTCGGGCTACGCCCTCCCTGCGAGCCCCCGCACACGCGTTCTCATCCTGATTGACGCTGGATTCTCACCTTGTTTGTCGCGCAGCAGGCGGCAACCGCTGCGAGCGCGCCTGTGATATTGCGGGGCGTCTCGGATCTGTCGCTGACGGAATGGCGCATTCTTTCAATGATCCGGATGCAGGGCGAAACCGGCGCTGCGCAGATAGCCCGAACCGGACAGATGGACAAGGGCCGGATCAGCCGCGCGTTGAAGGGGCTGACACAGAAGGGGCAGGACACTCATTCACGACTGACGGGGATCATGCGAAAGCGCCAGACCATGTTGACGCAGTATCTGAGCGACGAGGAATTGCAGCAGTTTTTCCGGACCCTGAGCAAACCGGAATCCCGCGCCCGCGGGGACGTGGCGAGTCTCACATCAGCGCTTTGGCGGCCCTGTCTCGGAATCCCGCGCCCGCGGGGACGTGGCCGTCTCGGGTAGGCCGCCTTTAGGCGGGGTAACCGGAATCCCGCGCCCGCGGGGACGTGGCATGAGCCGGCCCCGGAACCTGTTGATAATCATGTCGGCTGAGCACCAGGGCCGGGCGATGGGATGCGCCGGGCATTCATTCGTTCAGACGCCCAATCTGGATCGGCTGGCGTCCCGTGGCGCCCGGTTTGCCAACGCCTGTGCCCCCAGCCCGATATGTGTTCCCGCCAGGGCGAGTTTCGCGACCGGGCGACATGTCCACGAAACGCGCCTCCGGGACAACGCAATGCCTTATACGGGGGACATTCCGGGGTGGGGCCATGCGCTTCAGGATGCCGGTGTTCCTGTCAAGAGTATCGGCAAACTTCACTACCGGTCAGAAGAAGACCCGGCCGGGTTCGACAATGAACATATCCCCCTGATGGTTGCGGATGGCGTCGCCATGGTCTGGGCGTCGATCCGCAAGGAAGATGAGCGGGTCGAGGCGAAAGGCCGTATGCCGGGCGACTACATTGGCCCCGGCGCCAGCAAATACACCGATTATGACACGGCAATCGTGAAACGGACCATCGCATGGCTGAAGAACCATCGGGACAGTGCAGAGCCATGGTGCCTTTATGTCGGGTTCGTGGCTCGGTTTCCGGGGCCTTCATGTTGCGCATTCCATCCGGATATGAAAAGGGGGTTTCACCCCCTCCCCCGGATTGCATCCGGGGTTCACCCCCAGAGTATTTTTTCAGAGAAGAAGAGATTTGCGCGTTTCTTCTCTGAAAAAATACTCCCGCCGGAGGCGTTCATTCCCCGAAGCCTTCCCGGATGCGGCGGCAAGCGATCAGCGCTACATGTGGATCGCACGGCCATAAGCATCCAGCACGGCTTCGTGCATCATCTCGGACAGCGTCGGATGCGGGAAAACAGTGTTCATCAGATCTTCTTCCGTCGTCTCCAGTTGCCGCCCGACCACATAGCCCTGAATCAGTTCCGTGACCTCTGCCCCAACCATGTGCGCGCCCAGCAGTTCGCCGGTCTTCGCATCAAAGACCGTCTTGATCATCCCTTCCTGCTCGCCCAGTGCAATCGCCTTGCCGTTGCCGATGAACGGAAAGCGCCCGACCTTCACCTCATGGCCCAGCTCCCTGGCTTTCGCCTCGGAGTAACCGACACTCGCAACCTGCGGATGGCAATAGGTGCAGCCCGCAATCGCTTCCGGCTTTACCGGATGGGCGTGCTTCCCGGTGATGAGATCGGCGACCATCACGCCCTCGTGACTGGCCTTGTGTGCAAGCCATGGCGCCCCGGCGATGTCGCCGATGGCATAAAGCCCATCGACCCCGGTCCGGCAAAACGCATCCGTCAGGACATGGGCCCGGTCGATCCCGACGCCCAGCGCCTCCAGCCCCAGCCCCTCGACATTGCCGACGATCCCGACGGCAGAGATGACGGTGTCGAATTCGTGCTTCTCGACCTTGCCGCCGGTTTCGATATGGGCGATCACCCTGCCCTTGCCGCGATCAAGTTGCCTGACCATGGCATTCTCCATGATCCTCATGCCCTGCCTGACGAACTGCTTTCCTGCAAAGGCGCTGATTTCGGCATCTTCCACCGGAAGCACGCGATCCATCACTTCGACAACGGTCGTGTCCGATCCAAGGGTATTGTAGAAGGATGCGAATTCGATCCCGATTGCGCCGGAGCCGATGACCAGCAGCCTTTGCGGCATGTGCGGCGGCAGCAGGGCGTGTTTGTAGGTCCAGACCAGATCGCCGTCAGCTTCCAGCCCGGGCAGTTCGCGGGCGCGCGCGCCGGTCGCCAGAATGATGGATTTCGCCAGCAGATCCTCCGCCCCCCTGTCGGTGCCGACGCTGACCCTGCCCTTCTCCGGGATCGTCGCTTCGCCCATGAAAACGGTGATCCCGTTCTTCTTCATCAGGTGGCCGACGCCGCCCGACAACTGGCCCGCCACATCCCGCGAACGCTTCACCACGGCGTCCAGATCATAGCCGATCCCCTCGGCTTTCAGACCAAAATCCGCAGCCCGCCCCATGAGGTGAAACACTTCGGCAGAGCGCAGCAGCGCCTTGGTGGGAATGCACCCCCAGTTCAGGCAGATACCGCCCAGATGCTCGCGCTCCACCACGGCGGTTTTCAGACCGTTCTGCGCCGCCCGTATCGCCGCCACATAGCCGCCGGGCCCCGCCCCGATCACAACGACATCAAAAGAACTGGCAGACATCCGCGCCCTCCGGTTTCAAAACTGGTTTGACATTAAACCATCACCCGGCAGGACACAACAAGCGTTGCCCGGACGGATGCGGAATGCGGTTATCCGCGCCGACTGCAATTGACAACTTCAGACACTCACCGCACGCACGGCCGCGCCATATCCACCCTCTTCCAGAAACGCCGTCTCGGGGGCCGTGAAAGAGCGATCAAGCGCTTCGTTGCGATACGGAAAACGGCCAAAACGGCGGATGACTTCCCGATGCGCCTTGGCGTGAAGCAGATTCAACCCGCCGCTCTCCGGCATTCTGGTCAGCATCAGGCGCACACAGCGCTCCTGATCGCAAAGACATTCGGAATGCATCAGCGGCAGATAGAAGAACTGCCGTTCCGGTTCCGGGATACGCAAGTCCCACCGCTGTTCGATCACTTTCTTGGCGACAGAGCGCGCCCTGGCGTCCGTCTCGAATGCCTTGTCGCTGCCGCGAAACATGTTTCTGGGAAACTGATCCATCAGAATGAGAAACGCCAGAGTTCCCTCGGGCCGCATCGTCCATTCGGTGGTGAACTCCCCGTTCCGGGCTGCGGTCCATGTGTCCTCGAAACGATTTCGGATTTCGTCATCAAGCGCCGGGCCGGCATTGTACCAGCGGCCTGGGCCAACTTCCTTCAACCAGAAGTCCAGAACGTCAATCGGGTATTGCATCGGGCGCCCCTCCGTTGCGCAAAATCACCCCAGACGAATCAACCGTCGCAAAAGTTTCACACTTTGACAACTCTAATTTTCCCGCGCTTCCAGAGTGTTGCCCGTTTCATCCGTCAGGGCGTCGAGGAAAACCTCCTGCGCGACCCCCATTGCCACCGTTGTCGCCCCTGCGGCGATGGGCGCAAAGGAACCGGTCTCATCCACATCCACGGCCGGGCGTTGCGTTGTCCGGTACGCCGCATAAGCCATGATCGCCGCCAGAAGAACGAACAGATACAGGAAAAAACCCCAGGTGCCCACCACCGCCATGATCCAGCCGGTAATCAATGGTCCGGCGATTGCCCCCAGACCGCTGACAAAAACCATCGTCCCGGCGGCAGAGGCCATGGTCTCCGGTTCCAGAAAGTCATTGGCATGGGCGATCAGCAGGGCGTAAAGAGGATTCGACATTCCGCCGATCAGGAATGCGGCCACCAGCAGGGTCGTATAGTTGTGCTCTGCGAAAATGCCCACCACGCCGCCCAGCGCCCCGATTGCGGCGATGACGCCGATCAGAACCCGGCGATCCGTGCGGTCGGAAATCCACCCGATAGGATATTGAAACATGGTCGCGCCCACATAGAAAGCCGCCACGAAAACCGAAATCTGACCGACGCCAAGCCCGACCTTGGTTCCAAAAACCGCGGCCATGCCAAACTGCGCCGCAAAGACCGCGCCAAGCAGAAATATCCCGACACATGCAAGCGGCGACCGCTGGAACAGCTCTGTCATTTTCATGGATTTGGTCGCCTCGAACGCCGGGGTGGGGCTGATCGACAGCAGGATCGGCGCGAATGAGATCGAAACCAGAACAGACGGAATGATGAACAGGATAAAGCCGGAAGGATCCCCCACCAGCAGCAGTGCCTGCGCGGTGATGATCCCGATCATCTGCACAATCAGATAAAGCGAGAGCGCCTTGCCGCGGGTTTCATTCGTGGAGGCGTTGTTCAGCCAGCTCTCGGCTGTCACGTAGACGCCGGAAAGACAGAACCCCAGCACGATCCGGCCCGCCGTCCAGGCAATCGGATTCGCAAAGGCGGGATACAGGATCAGGATGGCCGACACCATTGATCCCAGGGCGGCGAAGACACGGACATGCCCGACCCTGCGGATCATCTCGGGCGCCATTTTGGAGCCGCCCAGAAATCCGGCGAAATACCCCGACATGACGATGGACATTTCGTAGGTTGAAAACCCCTCTATCCCCCCCCGGATACCCAACAGGGTGCTTTGCATCCCGTTGCCAACCATCAGCAGCAGCATCCCCAGCAACAATGCCCAGGAACCTGAAATTACCTGAATCATGACTGGCCTTTCCACATCCTGCCCGATCCTGCCCGGCAACACTGCCGGATCGGCGCGCAGTTACGCCCTCATTTGCGACACTTCAAGGCGTCTTTTGAACAGCCGGCGGGGAAAGCCACGATTTACCGGCCGGCGCCCGGATGCGGGGGAACCAGCAGGCAGGCGTCGCCATAGGAAAAAAAGCGATACCGCGCCCCGATCGCGTGCGAATAGACACGCCTGATTTCATCCACCCCCATCAGGGCGGAGACGAGCATCATCAGGGTGGATCCGGGCAGGTGGAAATTCGTCATCAGCGCGTCGGCGATACGGAACCGATGGCCGGGCATGATGAAGATGTCCGTCTTCCCGCTCCAGGGGGCCACGACACCCGGCGCCGGGGCCGCGCTCTCAATCAGCCGCAGGGCGGTTGTCCCCACCGGAATGATCCGCCCCCCCGCCTGTCGCGTGGCGTTGATTTCATCGGCTGCCGTTTCGCCGATTTCCCCCCATTCCGAATGCATCGTGTGATCGCGGGGATCGTCAACCTTGACCGGCAGAAAGGTTCCCGCCCCGACATGCAGTGTCACCTCGGTGAAATCGACGCCTGCCCCGGAAATCCGGTGCAGGAGCTGCGCGTCGAAATGAAGCGAGGCCGTCGGCGCCGCGACCGCGCCGCCGCGCCGCGCGAAAACCGATTGATAGTCGTGCCTGTCGCGGTCGTCTGCGGCGCGTTTCGCGGTGATATAGGGTGGCAGGGGCATTGCGCCGATCCGGGCAATGGCCCGGTCGAAATCCCCTGCAATCAGGTTGAACCGCAGGATCGCCTGCCCATCCGGTTTGCCGACGCATTCTGCGGAAAGATCGTGCGAAAACCGGACCTCATCGCCCTTGCGCAGTTTCTTCAGCGGCCTGACCAGCGCCTGCCAGGTTCCATCCCTTCCCGGAGCCAGCAGCGTCACGCCCATCCGTGCCCCGGCTGCCCCTGCCTGCCCCTTGCGATGGCGGATGCCGCCGAGGTGTGCGGGAATGACCCTGGTGTTGTTCAGCACCAGCCGGTCGCCGGGGCGCAGCAGGTCCGGCAGGTCCGACACGCGCATATCCCGCAGCGCCGCCCCTTCCGCAACCAGCAACCGGGCGGCGCTTCTGGGCACGGCGGGCCGGATGGCGATCAAATCCTCCGGCAGATCGAAATCGAAATCGGACAGCTTCAACGCCGTCACTCCGTCAGTTCCGGCGACGGCCTGCGAAAGATTTCCCGAAACGCGCCCGGCGTCAGAATCGACAGCGGGTTGACCTGAACCTGTGGCTTCGACGCGGCGCCTGCAAGCCTGAAGTTGAAACCGAACAGCCCCTCGCCCCGGCGGGTAAACAATGCGCCGATTCCGTTCACCAGATAAATCGGGGAAATCACGCCCTGCATGTCCAGCAATCCGTCATGCAGATTGTAATAGC
This sequence comes from Paracoccaceae bacterium, assembly GCA_965216225.1. GTDB lineage: Bacteria > Pseudomonadota > Alphaproteobacteria > Rhodobacterales > Rhodobacteraceae > 3107. The sequence continues at coordinate 187,610 of CBDCFF010000034.1, read as the reverse complement.
CGTTCAGACTGACCCCGAGAGAAGGGCCCACGGCGCTGCTTCTGCTTACCACGACCTGATCGGGCGTCAGTCGAAAACGCGCCTCGGTGGAATGGAACACAAGACCGTCGCCGCTAAACTGTTCAAGCAGGCCGATAACGCTGATCGCCCCCAGAAGGTCCGCCAGCGCGGGCGCCCCGTGGACCATCAGCCTGTCGGTGATGTTCGCCTCGCCATCATACACGCCGCCCTGTTGCCGGGGCACCAGTACCAGATTCAGGGTGCCGCCACTTGCCCGCTCCAGCATCCCGATGGCGCGCATCACCGCACCGGCATCGTCGCTTTGCACACGAATGGCCGTGCCTGCCGATTGCGGGACAAGCTCGCCGGTAATCGGCGCCTGCCCGTTCAGACTGGCGCTGAACTGTCCGCGCAACCCGCCGCCTGCCCTGGTGAAGTCGCCGCGCAGGTCGGCAAGCCTGAGCGCCGGGGACACGATCAGTTCATCCAGCGCCACGGTGATCGGCCCGATGCCATTGCCGCCACCGCTGCCATTGCCGCCATTGCCGCCTGCCTGCCGGAGCCCGTCGCCGCGCATGTCCAGACGCCCGCCGGGGATCAGAACCGAAGGCGGACGCCCGCCGCCGCGCCCGGTCAGAACCACCGGGGCATCCAGCCAGTCGCCAATCCGGACACGCTCGAAAATCAGTTTGTCGAGGCTGCCATCCCCGTTCAGCGCAACGCTTCCCTTCGCCTCAAGACCGGGGCCTTCAAAACGCAGCGCATCTATCGCTGCGGAGCGTCCCAGCCTGCCTTCAAGCAGCAGGCTCGCGGTCTGACCCGCCGCCTTTCGCCACCCCGCGACCGGCAGATTCAGCGACAGGCCGCTCAGATCGGACTCCAGGCGAAAACGCGGCGCCTCATCCCGGTTCAGATCGACCTCGATGCCGGCGGTGGCGGCGCCGCTCACGCTGCCATCAGGCAACCCGATGCCAAATTCGTCAACAAAGCCCTGTGACAGTTCCACATCCGCTTTCACGCGCGACTGTCCTTTCCCTTCCGGCCCGAATTTCTGGACCCAGGATGCGCGCACCGGAACCTGCCCGACCCGTGCAGAACCTGAAATTTCCACGCCTTCGGGCGAAGCCTGCAATGACAACTGATCGGCCCGCAGCGTTTTGCCCTCGACAACCCGGTCGGATGCCACATCCTGCAAGGTTGCGCTGATGCGATAATTCACATCCTCCACCTTCAGCCGCCTGATCAGGTCAAGCCCGATGTCCGCCGACACGATCGCCTGTCCGTCAGCCATATCGACCGGCCGTCCGGCGCGGGTCATGATTTCAAACGGCGGCTCATCAAGAAGCGAGAGTGCCGCCGGAATGTCCCCGCGCACCCGCAGGGCCACATCCATGCGCGCGGCTTCCCGCGTTATGTCGGGGATCAGGATCGCGGTCCCGGCCGCATCGAGGATGCCCCCGTTCGGCGCCACGACCTGCCCCTGTTCCACAGCCAGCGAAAACCGCTTGCCGGTGATCGAGGCATAGCCGATACCGTCGGCGACCACCGGCAATGTCTTCAGATAGCGGACGACGGCCCCGGAAAACCTAAACGACAGCGCCATGACGGGTTCGGCCCCCGGCGTTGCGCGCAAATTGACGGAAACGTCGTGGATACGGCTGGCGATGACGTTCTCCACGATCCATTCCCTGGTCCTTGACGCCAGCCGGGCGGGCCACAGGGCGCGCAGCTTTTCGACCGTGATCTCATCGACATCGGCGTCGAGAACGGCCCGCCATTCATCCTGCTCTGCCGAAACCTGCCCGCGCGCCAGTATCTGCGCATCGCCGTCAAGCAGTACGAGTTGCCCGAGCGTCACCTCAAACGGGGCCAGCCGCAGCCGGAAATCCAGCGCGCCGCCGTCAAAACTGACGGGTTGGCCGAAACCTGCGTCAGGGGTGATGTCGATGCCGGCGAACCGGAACTGGCCAAGCAGCGATTGCGGCAACCCGTTGCGCATGTCCCGCAGATAGGCGTGCCCCTCCGCCCGCAGCGACATCGCATCCGTCACCACCGCAAGCTCATCGAAGGTGATCCGCTGCCGGGCGGGATCATAGCCGAAATAGGCGCGACCGGATTGAAAGGCGACCGGCCTTGTCCCGGCGCCGGGCCGCAGGAAACCGCGACCCATCTCCAGCGCGCCGTTCATTGCGGACAGGACGCCCGTATCGTCGATCTCCGTGCGCAAGGCAACCGTCGCCGGTGCGTCGATCACCGACAGCCAGGCCAGCGCCGGCGCCTGTGTGGAAAAATCCGAGGCAGGCATGCCGCTGACGCGCACGGCCAGCGCCGCCCCGGAATCGCGGCGCGAAGAATTGATCGTCAGTTCGACATCCGCCGGAATGCCGGCGCCGTGCAACAGGCTGAACCGCAGATACATTCCGATCTCGTCATTACCGCGCGTCAGCACCGCCTCCGCCCCGGTTGCCTCCCAATACCCGGCGGCGCGCACATCCTCGTACTGAAACGTCATGTCCTCGGCCCGGATGGTCTGCACATGCGACAGCACCGGGGCGTCGAAGATCGTCTCGACACTGTCCAGAATGTCGGCAAACCTGCCCGATGACCCGAGCGGCCCCGCACCGGTTTCGAACGCAAGGTCGAACCGGCCATCGGGTTCCCGCCGCAGCGACAGGGCGGCCCCCCGCATTTCCATCCGCGTCGCGCGCAAATTGCCGGAAAACAGATGTTCGGCGGAAAACCGGACCACGATCCGCTCCAGCACGGCGATTTCCAGGTCCGTCGCGTCGGAAACCGATATTCGATGCAGCATGACCAGCGGCGACCAGTCCGGCCCCAGCCCGAAGCCTGCCGCCCCTATATCGACCGATCCTCCGGCCATGGCGGCGCTCAGCCGCGCCTCGATCTTCGAGGTCAGCCAGCCCGGCATCGTGACTTCGCGCCCCGACAGAACCGTCAGCGCAATCCCCAGGACCACGGCAGAAAACGCCATGCCCAGAAGCATCCACAAGCCAAATCCGCGCCGCCTGCGTCTGTGGGAAATCTCGCTCATCCCGCCTCTTGCTGCGGTTCGGGGCGTTCCGCTTTTCATCCCGATCCCGTCGCTGACAAGCGTAAAACAAAATGCCGGCCGCCGCCACACGGAGCGGGCAAGTTTTCCGTACCGGTTCCCTGCGCCTGTTCCCTGTGCAGGAAATCGAAACGGGAAGCCCGGCAGCGGCGGATTATCGGCGGTTTTCTGCCGGATGGACCCGATGCAGACACCGCAATCCGCCGATAGAATTTGCGATCCCGCCTGCCGATGGTTAAGAAAATCGTGATTCGTCGGCGCCCCATTGCCGACAGGTCGCGGCTGCTGAACAGGAATGGACGGGGACGGGGAATGGGAACAGTGGTTTCTACGCTTGGACAGAAATTCCGGGCAGCGCTTTGCAGGCGCTTTCCCGAACGTCGATTGTTCCTCCGCTCCGATACCGATACACGCTTCGTTCGCTTGTCTCCGGCCGCTCAGGTCACGGCGCTTTGCGGCACCGCCGCCTTCGTTGCCTGGAGCGTCATCGCCAGCGTCATTCTGCTCGCGGACACCATCGGCTCCGGCAACGTGCGTGAAAACGCCAGGCGCGCGCAGGCGCTTTATGAGCAGCGCCTGAACGCCGTGTCGCAGGACCGCGACCGCCGAGGCGAAGAGGCTCACGCCGCGCAGGAACGCTTTTCCGTCGCGTGGCGCAGGATGTCACAAATGCAATCCGCCCTGCTGGCTTTGGAACAGCGCCGCCACGAGCTTGAAAAGGGCCTCGACGCCATTCAATCGACACTGCGCCGGACCATCCGGGAAAGGGACGCCGCGCGAACCGGGATGCAGGCAATGCGCAGCAAGCTGGAAGGCAGGGATGAGGATCTCGACCGTCAGCTCGCCCATATGGCGGATATGGAGGCCGCCGTCGATTTCCTCGCAGATGCGCTGGACACCACAGCCGGCGAACGTGGCCGGATTGCCGCGGATGCCGCCGCGGCCCGGGATCGCATCGACGATCTTCTGCACGAGGCCCGCCTGACGGATGAACGCAACGACCGGATATTCCAGCAACTGGAAGAGGCGGTGGCGATTACCCTGTCCCCGCTTGATGAGATGTTCCGAAGCGCGGGCCATCAGCCGGACCGGATCATCGAACTGATCCGGCGCGGCTATTCCGGCCTCGGCGGTCCCCTCACGCCACTGATCTCCCCGACCGGCGACCAGACCCCCGACCCCGACAGCCTTCGCGCACAGGCGGTCCTGGAAAAGCTGGACCGGGTGAACATGTACCGCATCGCGGCAGAGAAAATGCCGTTCGACATTCCGGTGAAAGCCGCATTCAGATACACGTCCGGTTTCGGCCCGCGCTGGGGCAGAATGCACAATGGCACGGATTTTGCCGGTGCCTCCGGCACGCCGGTCCATGCGACCGGCGACGGCGTGGTCATTCACGCCGGCTCGCAGGGCGGATATGGCCGCCTGATCAGGGTCCGGCACGATTTCGGGATAGAGACCAGCTATGCCCATTTATCGCGCATTCGGGTGAAACCCGGACAAAGGGTCTCGCGCGGGGATCGCATTGGTGATATGGGGAACACTGGACGCTCGACCGGAACCCATCTACACTATGAAATCCGCGAAGGCGGCGAACCCGTCAATCCAATGAATTACATCAGGGCAGCACGAGATGTTTTCTAAAAGCAGAATCAACGAACCCGGTCCGAAGCAGGATGCGGCGGCATCGGACAGGGCGGCGGCGGCATCGGCTGCCGACGCATCGGGAACCGGAACCGCCCCGGTACGCGACACGCCCCCCAAGCCAAAGCCCCCGGCATCGACACTGTCATCGGACCTGCACGTCAAGGGCAATATCAAGACAACCGGCGACATTCAGATCGAAGGACAGGTCGAAGGCGACATTCGCGCCCATCTGCTGACCGTGGGCGAAGGCGCCACCGTCAAGGGCGAAGTGGTGGCCGATGACATCGTGGTCAATGGCCGCGTGATCGGCTGCGTGCGCGGGCTGAAAGTGCGCCTGACCTCTACCGCGCGGGTTGAGGGCGACATCATTCACAAGACGATCGCGGTCGAATCCGGCGCTCATTTCGAAGGCTCGGTAAAACGCAAGGACGACCCGCTGAGCAACGCCGCCACCGACGCGCAGGCCACCGCCAAGGCCACTGTCAGAACCTCCTGACCGGCGCGCCGGACATGGAACGGCGCGGGAAGGGGCCGCACAATCGACAGCCCCATGGACAGGGCGGCGATCATGCGGGCAAGGGCAATGAAGAACCGGAGCGGAAAAACCGCCGCCATGTTCGCGCGGATGGATGAAAGCCGCCGGTCATCCCGCCGCCAGACGACCTCCGGGCGACGGCTGACCCCTGCGCATGGGATACGCCGAAACCGTCGGTTGCGCGAATGGCCCGGCGACTGTTGGCGGCTATTCTTCCGTCAGCGCCCCGGCGCGCGACATGCCTGACACCTTCATCGCCAGCGCCGCCGCCATCAGCCTGTCCAGACCACCATCCAGAACCCCCTGCGTGTCAGAGGTCTCGAACCCCGTCCGCAGGTCCTTCACCATCTGATAGGGTTGCAGCACATAAGACCGTATCTGATTCCCCCAACCTGCATCGCCCTTGCTTTCATGCGCCTCGGTGATCGCGGCATTCCGCCTGTCCAGTTCCAGTTGATACAACCGCGATTTCAGCGCCTTCATGGCGATGTCGCGGTTCTGGTGCTGGGATTTCTCGGAACTCGTCACCACGATGCCCGTCGGATGGTGGGTGATGCGAACCGCCGAGTCGGTGGTGTTCACATGCTGACCGCCCGCGCCCGAAGACCGGTAGGTGTCGATGCGAATATCGGCCGGGTTCACCCCGATCTCTATATTGTCGTCAACCACCGGGTAGACCCAGACGGAACTGAAAGACGTATGCCGCCGCGCCGAACTGTCATAGGGCGAGATTCGCACCAGCCGATGCACGCCGGATTCCGATTTCAGCCAGCCATAGGCGTTCCTGCCGCTGATCTTGTAGGCGGCGGATTTGATACCGGTCTCCTCGCCGGGGCTTTCCGATTGCAGTTCCACCGTGAACCCCCGTTTCTCGGCCCAGCGGACATACATCCGCGCCAGCATCGAGGCCCAGTCGCAGCTTTCCGTGCCGCCAGCCCCGGAATTGATTTCGAGAAACGTGTCATTGCCGTCCGCCTCACCATCTAGAAGCGCCTCCAGCTCTTTCCCGGCGGCGCGGACATGCAGGGCCTTCAGGGCGGTTTCCGCCTCGGCGACGACATCCGCGTCGCCCTCCGTCTCGCCCAGTTCGATCAGTCCCACATTGTCCGCAAGCTCCTGCGCGATCCCCTTGCAGGTGTCGATCGCATCGACGAGGTTCTGCCGGTCCCGCATCAACGCCTGCGCCCTGGCCGAATCGTTCCACAGACCCGGATCCTCGACCCGCGCATTGAACTCCTCCAGGCGATACCCGGAGGTTTCCCAGTCCATGCGCTGCCTCAGCAGCGCCAGCGATTTTTCGACCGCCGCCACGATATTCTGAATTTCCGCCCGCATGGTCGCCCGCCCTTCGATGGTCTTTCTGCCCCGCGTGATAGCAATGCGCAGGCACCTGAACAAGATCGGTAACGTCGGTAACGTCAGTAAAGCCCGCCGGAGGACAGTGATTCCGAAGTCGCCCGGCCACCCACCCGTGCGGTGCCGCCGTCAGAGGTCGTGACCGTCCGGCCCTGGCCGTGATCATCGCCCTCACCAGGGGCGAACAGGGGCAGGTTGGCGCCCATGGCGAACCCGCCGTCGATCATGCCGGATATACCGAACACCGGTTCCTCGCCCAAGCGAAAATACTCGGCGACCACATGCTCTCCCCGGGCATCGTCGGGCAGGCGGGCGCCGCTGAACCGGTCGATATTGATGAATTGCCCGCCTTCGGGCACTTCGAACGGCCCGCCCCCGTATTTCGCCGTGGCCGCCTGCATGAACCGGTTGAAGACCGGCCCGCAGGTATTGCCTCCGTAAACCCCGCGCCCCAGCGTGCGCGGGCGGTCAAAACCGATATAGCAGCCTGCCACGATGTTCGAGGTAAAGCCGATGAACCACACATCCCTGGTGTCGTTGGTCGTCCCCGTCTTGCCCGCAACCGGCACATTCAGCGCCACCCGCCCCGCCGCCGTGCCGCGCTCGACAACCCCCTGCATCATCAGGGTCAACTGATACGCGGTGACTGCATTCATCACCCGTTCGCGGTCGCTGACGATGCGCGGGCCAAACCCTTCGGCAATCCGGTCGCTGTCGCAGTCCACGCAATCCCGCTGATCATGGCGATAGATCGTCTCACCCCAGCGGTTCTGCACCCGGTCCACCAGCGACGGTTCGATCCGCCGCCCGCCGTTCGCGAACATCGCATAGGCCGCCGCCATCCTGTAAAGTGTGGTTTCCTGCGCGCCCAGCGCGTTCGAAAGATACGCATTCATCCGGTCATAAACGCCGAAATGCTCGGCATACCGGGCGACCGTCTCCATCCCGATTTCCTGCGCCAGCCGCACCGTCATCAGGTTCCGGGAACGTTCGATGCCGGTGCGCAGCGGCGTCGGGCCGTAGAATTGACGCGACGCATTCCGGGGCCGCCAGATGCCCGCGCCGGTGTCCACCTCGATGGGGGCGTCCACGATGATCGTGGCGGGGGTGAACCCGCTGTCCAGCGCCACCGCATAAACGAACGGCTTGAACGAAGACCCCGGCTGCCGGTCCGCCTGCGTGGCGCGGTTGAACACCGAATGCTGATAGGAAAACCCGCCCTGCATCGCCAGCACCCGGCCGGTGTTCACATCCATTGCGACAAAGCCGCCCTGCACCTCGGGCACCTGCCGCAGCGACCAGCGCACGAAACTGCCATCGGCATCAGCGGTGATTGCGCGGACATGCACGACATCGCCCACTTCCAGCAAATCCCCTGCGGCTGCCGCCTGCGGCCCCGAAGAGCCATCTTCGCGGCGGGGACGCGCCCAGCGCACATCCTCCGGCGCAATCCAGTGGCCGTCCCCGTCGTCCTCCACGCCTTCGATCCCGATCCCGGCATGGGTGCCGCCGACCTCCAGCACCACCGCCGGATACCAGCCGCCATCCAGCCCGATGTCGCGTGAAATCCCCACCTCTGACAGCGCCGTGCGCCAGGCGGCCTCGGTCTCCAGCACATCCGCAGGCAGGGTCAGCCCGGTGCCCCGCCACACCCCCTGCGCCCGGTCGTACTCTTCCAGCGCGCGCTGCAAGGAGGTCGCGGCAACCGGCTGCAACTCCTGATCCACGGTCGCCCTTACGGAATAACCGGCAGTAAAGAAATCCTCTTCGCCAAGATCACGGCTCAGCTGACGGCGGATTTCATCGGTGAAATAGTCCCGTGGCGGCAGCGCCGTGCGGAACGCGGGGTAATCGCCATTCTGGACAGAGCGCAACGGCGCCGCCCGCGCGCTCTGATAGGCGTCCTCCGACAGGTATCCGTTCTCGCGCATTTCGCGCAGCACGAAGTTCCGGCGATCCACGGCATTCTCATGGTTGCGCACCGGATGCAGGTCGGCGGGTTTCTTGGGCAGGGCGGCCAGATAGGCGGCTTCTCCGGCATCCAGTTCCGACAGCGTCCTGTTGAAATAGGTCTGCGCCGCCGCCGCGACGCCATAGGAATTGGCGCCCAGATAAATCTCGTTCAGATAAAGCTCCAGAATCCGATCCTTGCCCAGGGTTTTCTCGATCCGGGTGGCAAGGATGATTTCCTTGATCTTGCGCGCGATCCGGCGTTCGCCCCCCAGAAGAAAGTTCTTCGTCACCTGTTGTGTGATGGTCGAGGCGCCGCGTACATTCGCGCCCCCCGACTGCACCGCCTCATAGATCGCCGCGCCGATCCCGCGCAGGTCATAGCCCCTGTGGCGATGGAAATTCTTGTCCTCGGCAGAGATGAAAGCCTGCTTCACCAGATCGGGAATATCCCCGGCAGCGGCGAACAACCGCCGTTCACGGGCAAATTCGTCGATGATCCGCCCCTCGGCCGAATAAATGCGGCTGATCGTGGCGGGGGTGTATTGCGCCAGTTGCTCGTGGTTGGGCAGTTCGCGGCCATAGGCCAGAAACACCGCTCCGACGCCCAGCACCGCAACCAGCGCACCCTGCGTCAGCAGGGCGAAGATCGTTCCGCAGAAGGAAAGTATGTGCCGGATCACGCAACGGCCCCTTTTCAAGTCCCCGCCATATATAGACCCGCCCTGCGGCCAGGTCAAAACACAACCGCCAAAACGCGCCGGGCTGCATTCCGGCCCCGGCCCCGGCTCATGGCGCGCCCGACGAACCGGATGTCACCACCACCCGGCCGGGGTCAAGGTCAACCCCGTAGCGGTCCCCGTAAAGCCGGGCAATGCGTTCGCGCAGCGCCGGAATGCCGAGGCTGACCGAATAGCCCAGCGGATCACGCTCCATCGCCGCCAGCGTTCCGGGCTGACCCACCTCCATATGAATGATGTGCCGGCCGGATGTGCCAGCCAGCGGCCTCTGCCCGGCGCGCCGCCTCCATCACATCCATCACAATGAAGGGATCGACCTCGCCACGCCTTGAACTTTGCATCAATCTTTCCTTACAGTCGCACCCACCGGGTTTTTCCGGTGCAATCGGGGAAGGTCAATGGCCGCTTTCATATCTGTGGGAAGAACCGCGCCGGTTGCGCTTGCAGCGGCGCTGCTGCTGTTGACCGGTCTTTCCCCGGCCCTTGCGCAAAGCCTGATCCGCGATGCAGAGATCGAACATTCCCTGAATGAACTCGCCCTGCCGATTCTCAATGCGGCGGGGCTGTCGCCGGAAAGCGTGAAAATTCTGGTTCTCGACGACCAGCGGCTGAATGCCTTTGTGATCGACGGAAAACATATCTTCATCAATTCGGGCCTGATCCGCAAACTGGAACGGCCAGAGATGCTTCAGGCCGTCATCGCCCATGAGGCTGCGCATATCGTCAATGGCCACATCACCCGCCGTGTGGCGAACGCCCGCAACGCGCGCACCGCTGCGGGGCTTGGCCTGCTGCTGTCAGGGATGGTCGCCGCCACCGGCAATGCGCAGGCCGCCGTCGGGCTGGCAATCGGCAGCGGCAGCACCGCCCGGCGCCTGTTTCTGGCTCATACGCGGGGGGAAGAAAGCTCTGCCGACCAATCCGCCGCGCATTACATGGCGCAGGCGGGGGTCGATGTGTCCGCAATGGTCGAAGTTCTGGAAATCTTCAAGGGACAGGAGGCGCTGGCCACCGAGCGGCGCGACCCCTATGCCCTGACCCACCCGCTGTCCGCCGACCGTCTGCGCGCGGCGCACAGCTATGCGGCGGCGCACGCTGCGCAGGGCGATGGCGATGCGGACAGCGATTACTGGTTTGCCCGCGCCCGTGGCAAGCTGGATGCGTTTCTGGGCGATCCCAGGCGCACGATCCGCCGGTTGCGCGGGGCGGAGGCGGACTCCGTCACGCTCATGAAACGCGCTGTCGCCTATCTGCGGATGCCGGATTTCGGCGAGGCCATCGAAAATGTCAACACCCTCGCCCGCCTGCGCCCCGACGATCCTTATGTTCAGGAACTCAAGGGCCAGATCCACCACGAATCCGGACGCTTCAAAGAGGCCATGGCCGCCTATGCCCGCGCGGTGGAGCTGGCCCCGCGCGACCCGCTGATCCTTGCCGGTTATGGCCGGGCGCTGCTGGCCTCGGATACGGCCGCCGACAATCGCAAGGCGCTGGAAGTGCTGGAGCGCGCCCGCGCAGGCGACAAGTTCCAGCCCCGCATGTTGCGCGATCTGGCGCTCGCCCATGCCAGGCTGGGCGATAACGGCATGGCGTCGCTTGCAACCGCAGAGCGATACGCGCTTCTGGGTCGCACGTCCGATGCGGTGGTCCATGCAAAGCGCGCAAGCGACCTGCTGGCGCCCGGATCGCCCGGCTGGAACCGGGCCCAGGACGTTCTGAATGCGGCAAAACCGTAAAACAGTGGAGATAACAGATGAAACGCACCCTTCTGATTGCTGCACTGGCGGCGATCACCGTATCAGCCGGCCCCGCGCGGGCATTCGACCTGAACAGCATGACACAGGAAGAACGCGCCACGTTTCAGGCGGAAATCCGCGCCTATCTGCTGCAAAATCCCGAAGTGATCATGGAGGCCGTGCAGATTCTGGAAGACCGTCAGGCCGCGCAGGAGGCAGAAGCCGGCGCCGGGATGATCGCGGCCAATGCCGAAGCGCTGTTCGATGACGGCTACTCCTATATCGGCGGCAACCCCGAAGGCGATGTGACGCTGGTCGAATTTCTCGACTATCGCTGCGGCTACTGCAAACGCGCCCATCCGGAGGTCGCCGAACTGCTCGCCAGCGATGGCAATATCCGTCTGATCGTCAAGGAATTTCCGATCCTTGGCGAGGAATCCACGCTGTCTTCCAGATTCGCCATCGCCGTGAAGCAGGTCGCGGGGTCTGAACACTACAAGACCGTCGGCGATTATCTGATGACCTTCCGGGGGCAGGTGACGGAGGCAGCCCTGCGCCGCGCGTCCGATGAACTGGGTCTCGACACCGATGCGATCATGGCGCGGATGGACTCGGACGATGTCGCCGCCGAAATCACCGCCAATCGCGCGCTGGCGCAGCGCCTGCAAATCGGCGGCACCCCGACATTCGTTGTGGGCAGCGAACTCATCCGGGGCTATATCCCCCTGAATGCGATGCAGGAGAGGGTCGCCGCCGCGCGCGAAGGCTGAGGGGTTCAGGATTTGAGCGAGGCTCTGGACACCGTGGGTCGCCGCCGCGCGCGAAGGCTGAGGCCCAGCAGGGCCGGGCGTCCCTGATTTGTGGGTAGTGGGTCAGTTTGAAATTCGCTTCTTATAGGTCTTCGGACGCTTCGGTTTCGGTGCCGCTTCGTCCACCATGCGGATAATGTCGTCAATATCCCAAAGCCGATTCGTCACGCCTGCTTCCATTGTCGGGGTGACGCCCAACGTCTGATGAATGCGACAGAAGTTGTAGTGCATGAAATGCAGTGCCACGCTGTGAGCATGGTTCTCCAACTTCTTGCTGAACGCGTTGGTAAGACGCGTGAACCGACGCATAGACATGCGCATTGTGAGATTCTGACGTTCTACATAACTTGTCGATATGTCCTCTTTCTTCGGCCTTCCCTCGACGAGGCGCTTCTGGGTGCCCGTACATTCTGCAGGGGAATACTTCTTCTCGTGGCCCTTGGAACCCGTTTCTCCGCCATAGATCTTGATGATCTGCGCATAGTCCACGTCGCCACCGAACGCACCTTCCACGGCTTCAAGGTATGCCTTATGGCCGTCCGTGGTCAGTTGCACCCGATTGGCCAGACGCTCCCGCAGATCGTCCATGAGGTCTATGGCCGTCATGCCGGAGCGATCGCCGACGCGCCATGCCGGAACCAGCTTGGTATCCGCGCAGATCGCTGTCCATGTCCACACGTCGCCAGCGTCTTGCGGAGCGGCCTTGGCGCGTTGCACGTTCTTGTCCTTGCAGTAGATGAAGGACCATATTTCGTCGCACTGGATGCGTTTGCAGGGCAGGTCGCGCAACGCCTTGTCCTGAAAGTCGGCGCAGGCCTTTCCGGCGTCCACCATGAGTTTCGTCACTGTGTTCTTGGATACCTCGGCAGTGCGGGCTGTGGCGCGAATGCTCTGGCCTTCCACGAGGCAGCGAAGAATCAGCTTGCGGGTTTTTAGGGGCAGTTTGTTCATGCCCCTTACGTATGACCTTTATGCTTGAGCGTCAAGCATAAAGGTCACTTTATTTACGATTTCACCGTATCACTTGCCGTCGTCCGTTGGTTTGTTTGGCTTTTTTCGCGCTCGCTTTCCCTGCGGATCGCTTCCCCTATCCGTTTTGCGTCGTTCATCCACGCTGGGAGCGTTGTCTTCTCTGTCTGTTGTTTCATCGCACTTTGCATTTTCCATGTCCTCCTTTTGATCAACCCTTCTTACGAAATGAGGCGACTGCTCGCCATACACGTAGAAGCCCAATGCCCGAACCAAGCTGATGAGCTTCGGGGATGGCTCAACCACCTTCTTGAACATATGCGCGGCTTCCGCCTTATCAATGATGAAGCCATGCGTCGGATATCCCTCAACCAACCGCATCACTGTTTCTCTTTCGGCATTTTTCCCATGTCCGACGAGGCGGTCACCGTAAGCTCTGGCAACGTTCAGGTCTCGCAAGTCGTTTCCGAGGGCCTCAGGGTTGATCTGCGCATAGACGGGCGTCATCACGCCTGTCGCGATCTGTGCAGCAATGCGAGACGCCACTTCAAGACTGACCGTATGTCTGCTCTTGACCTTGATGCCAAGCATGATGTTCTCAAAGACTTCGAAAGTCTCTTGGGACAATCCGTTCAACGCTGTGCGAACCACCATCCCAGATCGTCGTTGGCCAATCTCGTCACGTTTAAGCAATTGAACGTCAAGTGGACCTAATTCAGACACGGCATCGAACATAACCAGTTCATTTGCTCCCAGCGCAATCAACGTTCCTGCGCTCTTGCATCGGGCCGGAATGAAAATAGTGAATTTTTGACTGGTTACCTGGAAGAACCTAGCTGTCACATCCCGTGTGATTGTACGGCTTCTTTCTGAAGAGTTCGGGCTTTTCTTGATGCCAGTCCTTGAGCGCATCGATTGGCGTGCGGCCTTTCAGAACGGATTGCGGCAACTGGCCGTTGTAGAGGCGGACGTAGCGGAGAAGCGTCTGTTCGAGGTCCTCGCCGCTGCGGAAACGGTGGCTCTGGAGCACGTCCTCGATCCGACCGTTGAAACGCTCGACCATGCCGTTGGTCTGCGGCCGCATCGGTGGGGCCAGGCGATGCTCGATCCCGAACCCGGCGCAGAGGCGGTCGAACTCGTGATTGCCGGTCGCGGCGCGGCGGCGAAGGCCGAAGAGCCTGTCGGTGAACTCTTTGCCATTGTCCGTCAGCACGCGGGTGATCCACATCGGGGCGGCGCGCTCCAGATCGCGCAGGAACCGGCGGGCGTTGGCCGCAGTCTTCACTGGGTAGATGCGCACGAAGACCCAGCGGGTGGCGCGGTCGATCGCGACGAACAGATACCGGCGCTTCTCCTCATCGGCCATCTGCGGCAGGTATTTCACGTCGATGTGGATGTAGCCGGGCTCGTATGCCTTGAAAGGCTTGTGCGCGGGCTTCGCCACCTTCGGCTTCAGGTCACGGAGGGAGCCGACCCCATGCCGACGCAGGCATCGATCCAGCCCGGAGCGCGAGACGTTCGGGTTGAGAAACTCGCGGACCACGGCGAGCAGGTCGTCGAGCGGCAGCAGCAGACTCTGTCTCAGCGAGACCGCCACGGCCTCCTGCGCCGGTGTCAGCGTGGTCTGCAACCTGTGCGCCGTGTGGCTCCGGTCGTGGACGGTATCGCGCTTGCGCCACTTCCAGACGGTCTGCTCCGAGATGCCGTAGCGCTCGGCCACGATCCACGCGGGCTCTTTGCTCGCCTGGATTGCGGCCCGGATCTTCGGCGTCGTCGTCGCCTGCTTGTGCAAAGAAATCAGCATGTCTTGCCTCCGTCCCGAATCTCACGCAGGATTGATCTTGCCATGAACAGGCCAGAGCGGCGAGGGTCTATCTGATCGTCCGGGATGGAACACCTAGCTATCTTGTAAGCTGCGTCAGCATCTCCGCCGTGCGTTGTCAAAATTAGTAGAGAATTATCTCTATGTGGCTGTTCGACAGACGGTTCCATTAAACTGACGACGTGGCCTAACCCGTCATTGTCAATGGCTCCGCTATAGACGAAGACACGGGCATCCATATCTTCTGCAACTGCGTTCGCGGTTTCAATCACTTCATCCGTCAGTGTGCCACCGGGCTGTTGCTGCTGCACGTGCTATCTCCTGACGTCGCTCTGGGGAGAGGCGTGCTGCTCTAGCACTGCCACCCTTCAATCCACCTAACCGCCCGAGCCTTGCCATGTCGCTGACAGGAACTCCGGTCCCGCTCTCATCTTTCTCGCCAACCGCCAAGTCAACGATGTGCTTGGCAAGCTGGTTCGTGTCGCGTGGTCTGCGTGGACGGTCCATGACTAGAATGTTGCACAACTCCGACCTGGCGTCTAGGTCATTTCGAATGGAAATTCAAACTGACCCACTACCGATTTGTGAGCTGCGTTGACAGCCACGGCAAGGCGGGCTATGCTAGCATCTGGTGCCGGAGTCATTCTCGTAGTCACCTCATGCCTGCGGGCGAGCGCGGGATTTCTACGGCCCGCCCGGCACCAACTTAATCCTCCAGCCGAATCAACCGATCACGCGATACATCGCGCTGCGTGCGATAGGAGCGGTGCAGGCTCTGCAAATAGACGCGGGTAGCGTCGTGTGTGCGTTTCAGCACGATTTTCCACATTGCATCCACCCCCACGTATCCGACAACGTGCCTGGCGCGCTCCTCGAACCACTCACCCTCGTCCAGTGCGCGCTGGACGAGCGCGTAGTCTTGCGACGTAAATTTCCCGCCGCGCCGGAGCGTCTGCTTCGCCGCCGTGTCGCCCGACAGTCGCACCACCTCTGATCGCGCGCTCAGGGGTCGCCGCCGCGCGCGAAGGCTGAGGGCGGGCGCGCAAGGGGCATCTGCACCTGACCGTGCCGAACGGGACGCGCCGGACCGCACGGCACGGAGATGGCCAGAGGCGCGAGACCGGGCAACCGGACGACGCCGAGCGGGAATGAGCGCCCAAAGCCGCATTCGGTAACGGAAAGGCATGTTCAAACCCGCGCCACCGCCCCTTTTCTTCCCGTGG
Source organism: Paracoccaceae bacterium (assembly GCA_965216225.1). Classification (GTDB taxonomy): domain Bacteria; phylum Pseudomonadota; class Alphaproteobacteria; order Rhodobacterales; family Rhodobacteraceae; genus 3107. The sequence goes on along the minus strand of CBDCFF010000034.1, from coordinate 171,753 downwards.
CGCACCGCCTAATCTCTGCTCATGGCTGCGCCCCTCGACACGATCTTCGCCGCGCTTTCCGACACCACCCGCCGGAACATCCTGATGCTGCTGCTGGAAGATGACATGGCCGTCACCGATGTGGCGGAACCGTTTGAAATGTCGCTCGCCGCGATCTCCAAGCACCTGACGGTTCTGACCAGGGCCGGGCTGATCTCTCAGGAAAAGCGCGGGCGGGTGAAATGGTGCAGGCTGGAACCCGACGCGATGCGCGACGCCTCTGTCTGGATGCAGAGCTTTGGTCAGTTCAAAGCAGTGAACCTCGATGCGTTCGAAAGGTTTCTGGAACAGGAACTGGGATCATCCGGCATGGCTGCCCAAACACCGCCATGCGTGCCGGATTGATGAAATGAGGGCGACGCCCGACAGCGCCCCCGGGTGTGGCGGATGAACGGCCCCGATGGCCCTTAACGCTGCCGCAGCCGCGCGGCGACATGTCCCCAGCCGCCGGGACAAACGGCAAATGACAGACCGAACCCCGTCGCGAACCCGACAACCTCGGCAATCCAGTCCGGCCCTGTCCCGAACAGCAGGCCAAAGGTCAGACGGATCGCCAGCAGAACCCCGATCAGCATAAACGCGCGATACCGGTTTTCTCCCTTCGCGGCGAGATCGACCCACAACAGAAACGTGAACGCCCCCAGAATTCCGAACACCCCCGGATACGCCCCCAGCAACCACCCCGGCGTGCCGGTCAGGCTGAACGCCACTGCCCCCGCAATCGACGCGGCGAAAAACACCGCCAGCACCGCCCCGGCGGTGAAAACCTCCGCCACCGCCTTGCCCAGCGCCAGCAGGATCGCCGTGGCAAAGGCCATATGCACAAACCCCGCATGGACAAGCGGATAGGTCACATAGCGTTTCACGAAATCCAACGGGAATTGCCCGGAATGCCACATCCAGCCCTGCATGTTGCCCTTCAGCGCAAAGCTCTGAATGGCCCTAGCGCGCCAGCCGACGCTTTCCTGCCCGCCGGCGACCCCCTGCCCGCCCAGGCTCAACAGCGCCTCGACGCCAAAAAGCGCCAGCGCGATCACCACGATCACCAGCGGCAGCGGGTTCACCGGGGCGGCATTGCGATGCTCGGGATACATGGGCCTTGTTCCTCCTGACCATGCGGGTTCGGTTGACCCCCGCCTGTCCCGTAGGTAAGCGATGCCGGTACATAAATCCAGACGGAGTATCCGCCCATGCCAGAAGTGGTCCGCACATCCCGCGCCGAAGGCACGGCACATGCCGCACGGGTCTTTTCCGGCATCCAGCCGACCAATCACCTGCAACTCGGCAACTATCTCGGGGCCGTGAAACGCTTTGTCGAGATGCAGGATTCGGGCATTGAAACGATCTACTGCATTGTTGACCTCCACGCGATCACCGTCTGGCAGGATCCCGCCGCGCTCCGCCGCGCCACCCGCGAACTAGCGGCGGGCTACATCGCTTCGGGGCTCGATCCGCAGAAATCCATTCTGTTCAACCAGTCCCAGGTGTCCGCGCACGCACAACTTGCCTGGATCCTCAACTGCGTCGCCCGCATGGGCTGGCTGAGCCGGATGACCCAGTTCAAGGACAAGGCGGGCAGGAACCGGGAAAACGCCTCGGTCGGGCTTTTTGCCTATCCGAACCTGATGGCCGCCGACATTCTGGCCTATCACGCCACCCGCGTTCCGGTGGGCGAGGACCAGAAGCAGCACCTTGAACTGACCCGCGACATTGCGATCAGGTTCAACAATGATTTCGGTGTGGCGTTCTTTCCCATTACCGAACCGGTGATCGAAGGCACCGCCACCCGGGTGATGAGCCTGCGCGACGGCACAAGGAAGATGTCGAAATCCGATCCCTCGGACATGAGCCGGATCAACATGACCGACGATGCCGACACGATTGCCAGAAAAATCCGCAAGGCGAAAACCGACCCGAAGGCGCTGCCGTCCGAACCCGGCGGTCTGGCTGACCGGCCAGAGGCGCGCAACCTGATCAACATCTACGCCGCCCTGAACGAACAGAGCCCGGCAAGTGTGCTGGCGGAATTCGGCGGCAGGCCGTTCTCCGAGTTCAAGCCGGTGCTTGCGGAACTGGCGGTTGCGAAACTCTCGCCCATCGCGGGGGAAATGGCCCGCCTCATGCAGGACACCGCCGAGATTGACCGCATTCTGGGCGACGGGGCCGAACGCGCCCGCGCCATCGCGCAACCTGTTCTGGATCAGGTTCATGATATTGTCGGGATGGTGATATCCCGCTGACCGGACATTGCCGGACCGGCGGCGCAGTCTGTCCGGGGGCCGCGCAGGTCAGGGGATTGCCGCGGTTTTTCCGAATACGGACACCCGCAACGCGATCCCGCCCGTGAAACACATGCCGCAGGTGATGCAGCCTTTTTGCGAGCCGCTACAGGGACGCCCCCCCGAACGGGCAGGCGGGCGGACGGGGCTGGCCGCATCTCTTCGGCGCAGCCATACACCCCCTTACCCCAGCGTTCTTGCCAGCCCCGGCCCTGCCGCCGGGTCCGCATCTTCCAGCGGCGGGCGCAGGGTCAGCCAGCGCCTGTCACCGGTCTGATGCGCCTTCAGCGCCTTCAGCACCGGGATCAGCCCCCCTCCTGCACCGCAATGCGGTGGCGCTCGATCGCCTCCTGATGCGCCCCGGCCTCGTCAAACCGGCCCTGCGCCGCCAGATCATACATCGCCCGGATCGCGGCGGCATTGGAATTGCAACTGGCCGAGATACAGCCACCGCCCCCCAGCCGCATGGCCCGCAGCATGAAACTCTCCGACCCCGGAAAGACCGAAATCCCCGGCGCGGCGCGGATCACCGCCCCGGTATTCTCCCAATCGCCGGAGCTGTCCTTGTAAGCCACGACAATGCCGGGAAACGCCTTGTTCAACCGCGCCGCCAGGGCCGGGCTGATCCCGATCCCGGTCATCTGCGGGATGTGTATAGAGGCAGACGCGCAGATCGTCCGATCCCACCCTCTCGATCAACTGACTGAAATAGCGACAGAGCCCCTCATCTGTCGCATTCACGAAGAAGAAGGGCGGCAGGATCATTGCCGCCCTGCAACCGGCCTCCACCGCATGGCGGGTCAGCGACAGCGTTTCCTGCATCGAACACAGCCCTGTCCCCGGCATCAACTGATCGGCGCGCGCAGCGCCGGAATCCACCAGCAGTTCCACCGCCGCCATCCGCTCGGTCATTGAATGGCTCGTTGCTTCGCTGGTGGTGCCGAAGGGCGACAGGTAATGCGCGCCTTCGGCCAGACATCCGGCGGCATGTTCCAGATACAGGTCTTCGGCAATCGAATGGTCCGGATCATGCGGGGTCAGAAGCGGCGCCACCACCCCGGAAAGCCTGTTTCGTGCAGTTTCGATCATCACCCGAACCTCAATATCCCCGTACCGGGCGGCACCCGGACAATGGTTCCGGCCCGGACACGTCCCGCCCGGCCCCCGCGATCCCGCCCGCTTCCATCGCCGCAACCGGCGCACCGGGATGAGGGATCAATTCCTGTCTTTCAGTCTTTCCGTCATTCCCGATCTGTCGCCGGATATACCAGTTCCGCCAGGGGCGCAAATCCGGCATCCCTGTCCAGCAGGCGATCCCGCATTGCCCACAACGCCCCGGAACGCTTTTCCGACAAAGCGCCACCCGTCATGGCGCGGAATTTTTCATGAAGTTCGGCCTCGCTCATCGGCGCTGCGAACCCGCCGCGCGCATCGACATCGCCCGATTTCAGAACCGTTCCGTCCCGCATGGTCACAACGATGTCCGACACTCGGCCATCGGGGAAGCGTTTGTTGTGACGCTCTTCCTCGGCCACGCTTATGTCCGGAAGTCTCCGGATGACCCCGGCATCGGCCAAACCGGGGCCTGCGACATGCTCTGGCCCGACCCGGCCATGAACCAGCATGGCGGCAAGTGCAAACCGCAGGCTGTACTGCGCCTGGGATGTGGTTTCCGGCGCCCCCGCAAACAGCCGCGCCGCCTGTGCGAATGTGCGCACCTCGATCCGGGCGACATCATCCGCCGCGAACCGGTGCTCTTTTTTCAGAAGATACAGCGCATCAATCGCGGCGTGGGCCCAGCGGCAGACCGGATAGGGTTTGATGTAGTTGCGGGCAACCGTCCAGTCCTGCCCCAGATCCTGCCAGTAATGCGCGACCTCCGCCGCTTCGACGGTGATTGCCGGCGCACCTTCAAAGCCGCGCTCTGCCAGCAGCGTCGCGCTGGTCCCCACCCAGGCCCCCATCCCCGAGCCGTCATGCAACATGCTCGGGCTGTCGATCTCGCGCATCATCTGGCTGCGGGGGCCGTGATATTCGGCAATGCCCAGCGCCTGGCGCAGGATTTCCGGCGACGCCCCGCGCAGACGGCAGCCCAGCGCCGCGACGCCCAGCGCATTCCAGGCCCCGGAGGTGTGGTAATCGCTGACCGTGGCGTGCAGCGCGAGCCCCGCGCGTGCCGCGATTTCGTATGACACGGCCAGCGCGGTCAAAGCCTGCCGCCCGGTCAGACCCGGCAGATGTCCGGCAAAGGCGAACAGCGCGGGCACCACCGCACAGCCGATATGCCCCTTGACCGGATTGTAGCCGTCATGACCGTCGAGATTGTCGATCTGCGTGGCGGCGGCCCAGGCCGCCCCCGGCAGCCCGGCCCTGCGGCCATCGAACAGGATCGTGGCGGCCCCGTCCGGGCCGGACGCCGCATGAAAATCCACCGCAAAGTCACGCGCAATGCGCCCGGCGTCGAGCTTCGCCGCCCCCGCCGCCACGCCAAGCGTGTCCAGAAGCAGGGTCGCGGTCCATCGCAGTGCCGCTTCGGGGACCGGTTGATCCCCTGCCAGCACGAAATCGGCAATTCGCGGATAATGGGGCAGCAAATCCTTCATGTGCGTCCTTTCCGGCGCTAGGCGGCGCGCGCAATCTTCCGGCAATCTTCCGGCCTCAGCCTGCCCCGCCCGATCGGGGGGGGTCACGTCCAATTGCGACAACAGCGTGTCCGTTTCGACAGCTTCGGCGGCATGTCCGCAGACAGGCACGGCGAACTGCACTTGCGCCTGCCCGCCCGCTCCGCCATCATCGGCGCCGATACAGAGGGGATGCCCATGCGCAAATTTCTTGTGGTTCTGGACGACAGCCGCGAATGCCTGAACGCCATGCGCTTTGCCGCCATGCGCGCGGCCAGGACGAACGGCGGGGTGGTGGTTCTGTCGGTGATCCCGCCCGAGGAGTTCAATCACTGGCTGGGGGTCGGCGATCTGATGCGCGAAGAGGCCCGCGAACGCATTCACGCCCATTTCGAGGTATTCGCCAAATGGATGCGCGACAGGCAGGGGGTGGATCCGGAACTGGTGATCCGCGAAGGCGAAGCGGTGAGCGAAATCCTCGCCCAGGCCAATGACAACCCGGAAATCGGCGTTCTGGTTCTTGGCGCGGGCACCGACAAAAGCGGTCCGGGGCCGCTGGTCACGGCACTTGCCAAAGCCTCCGGCAGCCTGTCGATTCCGATCACCATCGTCCCCGGCGGCATGACCAGGGAACGGCTGGAAGCCATTACCTGACCGCTGCTGGCCGGAGGCGCGTGCCGCGCCACGTTTTTCATCTCGCATCCTGCGGATGCTCGGGGTGCCTCCGGCGGGAGTATTTTGCAGAGAAGAAGCACACTGGCCCGTGGCGCCGTTGCCCTTTTCGCACGGCTTCGCTAAAGCGGGGCGACTTCTGGATTCTGACAGCGGGACAGCGACCCCATGGCCATGGAAAAGAACTTCGACGCAGGCGAGGCAGAGCCGCGGCTTTATGAGAAATGGGAAAGCAGCGGCGCCTTCGTGGCAGGGGCGAATGCCCGCCGGGACGAAACGTTCTGCATCATGATCCCGCCGCCCAATGTGACCGGCAGACTGCATATGGGCCACGCCTTCAACAGCACGTTGCAGGATATTCTGATCCGCTGGTGCCGGATGCGCGGCTTTGACACGTTGTGGCAACCGGGGCAGGACCATGCGGGAATCGCCACCCAGATGGTGGTGGAGCGTGAACTCGCCAAGGACAAATCCGGAAACGCCGGCCGCCGCGAAATGGGGCGCGAGGCGTTTCTGGCCAGGGTCTGGGAATGGAAGCAGCATTCCGGCAGCACGATCATCAATCAGCTGAAGCGCCTCGGCGCGTCCTGCGACTGGTCCAGGAATGCCTTCACCATGTCCGGCGCCCCCGGCGCGCCCGAAGGGAACGAAGGCAATTTCCACGACGCCGTCATCAGGGTCTTTGTCGATATGTACAACAAGGGCCTGATCTATCGCGGCAAGCGGCTGGTGAACTGGGATCCGCATTTCGAGACCGCGATTTCCGACCTCGAGGTCGAGAATATCGAGGTCGCAGGCCATATGTGGCACTTCAAATACCCGCTGGCGGGTGGCGAAACCTATGAATATGTCGAGAAGGACGCAGACGGCGACATCACCCTGCGCGAGAGGCGCGATTATATCTCCATCGCCACCACACGGCCGGAAACCATGCTGGGCGACGGCGCGGTTGCGGTCCATCCGTCGGATGAGCGTTACGCGCCGATTGTCGGGAAGCTGTGTGAAATTCCGGTCGGCCCGAAAGAGCACCGCCGCCTGATCCCGATCATCACCGACAGATACCCGGACCCGAAATTCGGCTCCGGCGCGGTGAAGATCACCGGCGCGCATGACTTCAACGACCATGAAGTCGCCGTGCGCTGCGACATCCCGATGTACCGCCTGATGGACACCAGGGGCCACATGCGCGCCGATGGTGATCCCCATGCCGATTGCGCAGCGCGGGCGCGGGCGATTGCCGAAGGCGCGGAGGCTGCCGGGGATGAGGAGGAGGTCGATGCCCTGAACCTCGTCCCCGACGATCTGCGCGGGCTCGACCGGTTCGAGGCGCGCACGAAGGTGGTGGAGCAGATCACCGGCGAGGGTCTTGCCGTCATGACCGCCGACGAGAATGGCGCCCCCGTTCCGATGGTCGAAACGAGGCCGGTCATGCAGCCTTTCGGCGACCGGTCGAAAGTGGTCATCGAACCGATGCTGACCGACCAGTGGTTCGTGGATACCGCGAAGATCGTCCAGCCCGCCATCGACGCGGTGCGCAATGGCGATACGCGGATTTTGCCGGAGCAGGACAGGAAGGTCTATTTCAACTGGCTGGAGAATATCGAGCCCTGGTGCATTTCCCGCCAGCTTTGGTGGGGGCATCGGATTCCGGTGTGGTATGGACCTGAATTGCAGGAACTGCGGGCAATGCCCCCTGACACCGGGCGCACATTGCACAACACCCGTGACAATGTGCGCTTCTGCGCTGCCTCCGAGGAAGAAGCGGCCCGGCAAGCGTCGGCCTATTACGGGCCAGGCGCAAGACTGTCATTCGCGGATGACCATCTTTCCGCTTTCGAATACGGCAAAAACCGTGATGGATTCGAGGTTCGACTCCATCGCGACCCTGACGTGCTCGATACCTGGTTTTCCTCCGGCCTCTGGCCCATCGGCACGCTGGGCTGGCCGGAAGAGACCGAAGAACTGAAACGCTATTTCCCCACCAGTGTCCTGATCACCGGCTTCGACATCATCTTTTTCTGGGTCGCCCGGATGATGATGATGCAATATGCCGTGGTCGGGCAAAAGCCGTTCGATACCGTCTATGTCCACGCGCTGGTGCGCGACAGGAAGGGCAGGAAGATGTCGAAATCGCTTGGCAACGTTCTCGACCCGCTGGAACTGATCGACGAATTCGGCGCCGACGCCGTGCGCTTTACCCTGACCGCGATGGCGGCGATGGGGCGGGATCTGAAACTCTCGACCTCGCGCATCGCGGGCTACCGGAACTTTGGCACCAAGCTCTGGAATGCCGCGCGCTTCGCCGAAATGAACGGTGCAAACGCGGGCAATGTCGGAGCGGCGGAATACCGGCGCGTCACCGACGCGAAACAGACAGTGAACCGGTGGATCGTCGGCGAGGTCGCGAAAGTGCGCGAAGAGGTCGATGCGGCGCTGTCGGCCTATCGCTTCAACGACGCGGCGGGCGCGCTTTACGCCTTCGTCTGGGGCAAGGTCTGCGACTGGTACGTGGAATTTTCGAAACCGCTTCTGAACTCCGGTGACGCAGGCGTTGCCGGGGAAACACGGGCCACCATGGCCTGGGTCATCGACCAGTGCCTGATCCTGCTGCATCCGATCATGCCCTTCATCACGGAAGAGCTGTGGGGCAGCCTCGGCGACCGCGCCAGGATGCTGGTCCATACCGAATGGCCAACCTATCGGTCCGCTGATATTGTCGATGAGAACGCGGATCGCGAAATGAATTGGGTGATCTCGCTGATCGAGGGCATCCGCTCTGCCCGCGCCCAGGTTCATGTGCCTGCGGGCCTGAAAATTCCGATGGTCTGCCAGACCCTGGACGCGGCGTCTCAGGCGGCGCTGGACCGCAATCGGGCACTGATCTTCAGGCTTGCCCGGATCGACAGCCTGACCCATGCGCAAACGCTCCCCAAAGGGTCCATCACCGTTGCGGCCGAGGGCGGAACCTTTGCCCTTCCCATTGCAGACGTAATTGATATTAAAGAAGAAAAAATGCGTCTGGAGAAATCCCTGCATAAACTCGACAAGGAATTGGGCGGTCTGCGCGGACGACTTTCGAACCCGAAATTCGCCGCAAGCGCGCCCGAGGATGTCGTCGAGGAAGCCCGTGCGAACCTTGCCGCCCGGGAAGAAGAGGCAGCAAAGCTGAGGGCGGCCCTCGACCGGCTGGCCGCAATCGCCTGACCCTTCTTCCGTGCAGGAATGCCCGGCCTCATTGTCAGCTGGCGAAGCATGCCATCGGGGTTCCGGGGCGCCCGTTCGCCAGCTTCCGCATATGTTAATCAAACGGCAAATATTCGCCTGTAAACAGCCATTCCAAATATGCTGGCGGTTCAGGAAAAGGAATTTCCGTAATGTATCGGCGATGGGTGTCCGAGGGAATATTCGTCTGGCTGAGATGGCGCCGCACAGGGCGAACGCCTGAATCCTTGCCGTCCGGCGAGGGCGGAAATTCCGCAGGGCGACGCCCGGACGCCCGCCACCTGGTGCCGGGCGGTGTGTTCGCCGGGTTGCTGACGGCCTTCTTCGCTGCGCTGCTTGCCGCGCCGACACCGGTGCAGGCGCAGACACTGGCGCAGACCGTGGTCTGGTCAGCGACACTGACGCCCGGGGCCGCGACGGGCGTATCAGGGTGCAGCAACGGTCTGCAATCCGTGCGCTGCGACGACACGAACAACCTGTCCGACGACGATTTCACCCATGACGGCACCGGCTATGCGGTGACAGTGTTGTGGTTACGCTCGAACGGAAGTCTGGAGTTCACGGTCGATACCGCCTTCACCAGCGCCACGCAGGCGTTGGTGCTGAAGATCGGAGACGACACCTTCCCCTTTGAGGATGCGGACGGCAAGGGCGGCACCTACAGGCATTGGAACAATTCCGGTCTGAACTGGACAGCAGGAACCGATGTCTTCATATCGCTCGTCGAACTCGCCGCCAACACGCCTGCGACGGGTGCGCCGACAATCTCCGGCACGGCGCAGGTGGGCCAGAGGCTGAGCACTGAAATCTCTGGCATCATGGATGCGGACGGCCCGCCGATCCTCGGCTTCTACCAGTGGATCCGGGTGGACGGCAGCGCCGAAGCCGACATTCCGGGGGCGACGAACAGTACCTACAGGCTGACCGACGACGACGCGGGCAAGCAGGTCAAGGTAAGGTTCACTTTCTTCGACGATGTGGGCTATGTCGAGACCCGGACCAGTGCCGCGTATCCCGACACGGGCACGATTGCGCCGTCCGGCACCCCGCTTGCCAACGACGCGGGTCTGACCGGTCTGGCGCTGACGGACGCGAACGGCGCTGTGATCGGACTGAGTCCGGCCTTCGCCTCGGGGACGGCGGCCTACACGGCGTCGGTGGGCAACGACGTGAACCAGATCACCATCGTGCCGACGAAGAGCGACGACAATGCGACAATGGCGTATCTGGACGAAAACGACGCGCCTCTCACGGACGAATCTTCGACGGTGCCCGGCTTCCAGGCATCGCTCGTCGTGGGCGAGAACATGATCAGGGTGCGGGTGACGGCCGAGAGCGGGAACGCCACCCGGACCTATGAGGTGGTGGTGTCGCGCAGCGCCCCCATCACCATCGCCCCCGCCCGGCAACTGATTGCAGGTGGTTCCAACCCGCCGCAGGTGGGCGATATGCTGATGGTCAATACCGACGCCATCGTGGATGAGGACGGGCTGGAGAATGCGACGTTCCTCTACCAGTGGTTCCGGGTGGAGGGCGACAGCAGCGCCCGCAGCAGCAGAAACGTCACCGGAAACATCATGGTGACGGACATTCCGGGGGCGACCTTGGCCACCTACATGCTTGTTGCGGCGGATGAGGGCGCGCAGATCGGGGTGGAGGTGAGTTTCACCGACGATGCGGGCAACCCGGAGACGCTGACCAGCGCCGCAACGGGCGCGGTGATCGCGGCGGCCATCCCGGACCGGACAGCGCCGGTTGCGTCGTGGTTGCCGCGTTTCGGGCGCACGGTGTCGGAGCAGGTGGTGGAGGCGGCGCAGGCGCGGATGGCGGCGACGCCGGTGGCGGGTCTTGCCGGACAGTTGGCCGGTCAGATGATCGCCATCGCGCCGGGGCGTGGGTCTGCGGAGGCTCGGGCGGATGCGGAGGCCGACTTCGCGGCGTTGGGCGAGAGCTTTTTCGGCGCTGGCGATGCCACCGGGAATGCCTGGGATGACACCGGGGATGGCCGGGATGGCGCTGCGGAGCGCGGTTACAGCTCGCGGGCGCTGACCGGTCGCGATTTCCTCACCGGCAGCGCCTTTGCGCTGACCGGCGATGGCGGCGACAGTGCCGCCACGCTCTGGGGCCGGGGGGCGGTCACGAGCTTCGACGGGCGCGACGGGTCGCTGTCGCTGGACGGCGAAGTGGTGAGCGGGATGCTGGGCATCGACTGGCGCAATGGCGAGCGCAGCGGCGGGCTGATGCTGTCGCGTTCGCGCGGCGAGGGCGACTACCGGTCGTCTGCGGCAGGTGGTGCGACGAGCGATGATGGCCGGATTTCGGCGACGCTGACCGGGCTCTATCCGTGGCTTGGCCACCGGGTGAACGACCGTCTGACGCTGTGGGGCGTCGCCGGTTACGGTCGCGGCACGCTGACGCTGACGCCTGCGGGCGAGGACGCGCTGAGCGCCGGGATCGGGCTGACGATGGGGTCGGTGGGCGCGCGCGGCGCCCTCGGGGCGGGTGCGGAAGGCGTGGTGCTGGCCTGGGAGGCCGACGCGCTGGCGCTCCGAACCACATCGGACGCGGCGAGCGGCGCGGAGGGTCGCCTTGATGCCACCTCCTCCGGGGTGACGCGCCTGCGCCTGGGTCTGACCGGGTCGCGACGGTTCCGCCTCGGCTCGGGTGCGGCGCTGACGCCGGGGCTCGAAGTCGGCCTGCGCCACGACGGCGGCGATGCGGAAACCGGCTACGGCACCGACATCGGCGTCAGCCTCGACTTTGCCGACCCGGCGCGCGGGATCACCGCGGCGGTCAGTGCGCGCGGGCTGCTGGACCACGCGGCGCAGGGCTTCCGCGAGCGTGGCCTGTCGGCGACGCTGACCTGGGATCAGCGGCCCGGCAGCGATCTCGGCTGGTCGCTGTCGCTGGGCCACGGGGTGGGGGCGGCGACCGAAGGCGGTGCGGCGTCGCTTTTGGCGCGCCAGAGCCTGGCCGGTCTGCTCACCGGTGACGGTGACGACGGCGATGACACCACTGAGGGCAACCTGCAACGGCGCTTCGATGCGACGCTGGGCTACGGGGTTCCGATGGCGGCGGGCCGGTTTGTCGCGGTGAGCGGGATCGGGTTCGGGCTGACGGACGCGGGTCGCGAATACAGTGTCGGCTGGCGGCTCGGCCTCGCCCGCAGCGGCCCGATGGACCTGCACCTTCGCCTTGAGGCGACCCGGCAGGAGAGCACGACCGGCAGCCCCACCCACGACCTCGGCCTCGACCTCGGCGCCGCCATCCGATGGTAGGGGAATGTTCACGGCGCGCGGCAGTCCGATTGGCGCTGACAGGTGGCAGGACGCGGAAAGATACCGCCGGGGATCCGGGGATCGGGCTTTCACCGCCGACACGATGGCTGAGCAGGTATCGAGGCGATGCGGAGCCATCAGCGCTCGGGGATGACCCGGAGGCCGAACTGAAACGGCTTCGCAAGGAAAATGCGATCCTGAAGCAGCGGCGTGACATCTTGAAATGTCAATGAGGGTTCAAAACTGACCCGGTATCAGCGTTTAAAAGTGCCCCATCTGGTATGAGGCAAAGCCAGCAGGCGAGATGCCCTCAAATAGCGATCTCGTCTGCCGGCTTTTCTTTCGCTGGAGTTTATTGTTTTCGGGTCTTTTTGCTCTGAGCGCACCGATAGGACGTGTTTCCGGTTTCGATGATGGAGCACTGATGCGTGACACGGTCCAGAAGCGCGGTTGTCATCTTGGCGTCGCCGAAGACCGAGACCCATTCACCGAACTCCAGATTAGTGGTGATGATGACGCTGGTCTTCTCGTAGAGCTTGCTGATCAGATGTAAGCGTCCGGTGTGCCCCGCCTAACGGCGCAGATTTTGATGGGTTAGTGTCCACCATTGATAGTGGACACTTAGGGGCACTCTATGGCTGTGAAGCAGAAGAAGCGGCGTTGGCCGGATGATGAGAAGCGTTCAATCTGTTTTCAGACGACGGCGGCTGGTGTTTCGGTTGCGCAGGTTGCACGTCGGTATGCGATGAATGCCAATCTGATATTCAAATGGCTGAAGGATGATCGGTATGCTCCCGCCGTGGATGTTGTGCGGAAAGCTGACGGCCCTGTATTTTTGCCAGTCGAGATTGAAGCGTCAGCCAGCGTTGATCCAGCCGTGACCAGCACTCTGTCAGGCCGAATTGAGATCGAGCTATCCAACGGTCACCGGATTATAGCCGATGGCGGTTTTGATGCGGATATGTTGGCACGTTTGTTGAAAGGGCTTTCTTCGTGATCCCCGTGCCAAGCAACACACGGGTCTGGCTGGCGGCGGGCGTGACAGACATGCGGCGGGGTTTCAATACTCTGGCGGCACAGGCCGAGCAGGTTTTGGCAGAGGATCCGTTTTCCGGCCATCTATTTGTGTTTCGGGGGCGGCGTGGTGATTTGCTCAAAATTATCTGGTGGGACAGCCAGGGAGCCTGCCTGTTTTCCAAGCGTCTTGAACGGGGCCGGTTTGTTTGGCCTGCTGCTAAAGACGGCAAGGTCTGCCTGACGTCGGCGCAACTGGCGATGCTGCTGGAGGGCATTGACTGGCGCATTCCACAGCGGACATGGCGGCCTTTGAAAGCAGGGTAATCAGGCGTAAATATCAAGTAGTATAGGCGTTTATGGATTCACATTCAGGGCGCAATTCTGTATGGAATAGCCATGTTGAACGCCCTTGATAACCTGCCAGAAGACCCCGTTGACCGTAAGCGTCCGGTCTGACAGCCTTATTTCCTTGGTTTTCCGGGCTTCCAGCGTTTTGCGAGACTGAGGACTTCGAGTTTGAGTTTGTCGGTTTCGGGCTGATTGGGATCGAAGGTGCCGCCATACCAGTCTTTGAGATGATCGTGCTCTGGATGCTTTGGATCGGCCATGGCATCGAGGAACCCGTAGTAGCCAAGGAAGCCCCCGACGTCTTCGGGCGGGCATTTACCGATGACCTCGATTAGTCTGGGATAGAGTTCGCCAGGGACGGGATCGGTGATCCTGCCGATCTTGATCCTGTGTTCCCAGTTGTCGCCAAAATCGTAGATGTAGTTGATCGTCTTTTTGCCGGTGTCCTCGATGACTTGGCCCAGAGTGGTTTTGTTGGCGGGCCGGTCCTCGCCGCCAAAATCGGGGTCCGCGATACCCCATGTGGCGCGGGCTGCTCCGAACATGTAGAGATGCGAGTTGGTCCAGCCCATGGCCACCTGCAGTGTCAGGTGCAGCCGGTCCAGCCGGATATCGGCAGGCACCTGCAGGGTGCGGGTGACAGCGGGCTCGATGTCTTGCAGGGTGACTTTGATCTCGATGATGCTCATGCAGCGTCTTTCATGTGATGGTGGCTGCCCATGTTCCATGGCAGCAGGTCGTCGACCTTGGTGATCTTGCAATCCGGGATGCGGGCCAGAGTGTCGGCCAGCCAGCCCTGCGGATCAACGTTGTTCAGTTTGGCGGTTTCAATCAGCGTATAGGCGATGGCAGCGGCTTTGCCGCCTGCCGGTGATCCAACGAAGAGGTAGTTCTTGCGCCCCAAAGCAATACCTCTGATGGCCCGCTCGGCCGCATTATTGTCGATCTCGAGATGGCCATGTTCAAGGTATGGCCGGAGCCGTGGCAACCGGGTCAGCGCATAACGGATGGCCCCTGCAAGTGGCGATTTGCCAGAGATAGCGGGCAGTTGGGCACCCAGCCAATTGCCCAGGTCATCGAAGACGGGTCTGGCCTCGGCCTGCCGTATGGCGGTACGCTGATCCGGCGGCGATCCACGGGCCTCTTTCTCGATAGCGTAGAGCCCTGCTATCCGCTTGATCGCCTCTTCGGCGATGGCCGAGCCCTGGGCTTTATGCACATCGACGAACTTGCGCCGGATGTGGGCCATGCAGGCGACCTCGCGGATGTCGCCAGAACGGTAGAGGTCGTTGAATCCGGAATAGCCGTCCGCATGCATCCAGCCCTGGTATCTCTTCAAGTGATCCTTGGGATGCTGACCCCTGCGGTCCGGCGAGAACTGATACCAGGCAGCAGGCGGCGCCTCGCTGTCCCAGGGGCGCTCATCGCGTATGTAAGTCCATAGGCGGGCGGTCTGGGTTTTGCCTGCCCCGGGCGTTAGCATTTTGATCGGCGTATCATCGGCAAACAATGCCTGGCCTGCTTGCACATGTCGTCCGATGGCAACGGCCAGTGGCTCCAGTAGGGCCGTGGATTTGCCCACCCAATCGGCCAGCGTTGAGCGGTCAAGGTCAAGCCCGTCGCGCTCGAATATCTGGCTTTGCCGGTAGAGCGGCAGATGATCGGCATATTTGCTGACCAGAACATGGGCCAACAGTCCTGGTCCAGGACGCCCGCGCTCAATCGGGCGCGATGGCAGCTGTGCCTGGGTGAAGCTGTCGCAGCCCGAACAGGCAAAGCGGGGCCGGGTGATGCGGTTCACGATGAAGCGCCCCGGAACATATTCCAGTTCCTCGGTCACATCCTCGCCCAGGCGGCGCAGCTTGCCACCACAATCCGCACAGGCATCATCTCCGGTGGCCAGTTCGATGTGCTGGCGCGGTATATGATCCGGGATCGGGCGGCGCTTGGGTTTGTCTTTGGGCGGCTCCTCTTCAGGCAGGCGTAACCTGGCTGTCATCGCTGCCGTTGCAATCTCACTGCTCTCCAGGGCCAGTTGCAGCTGCTCGATGCTCTCGGATTTGCTGCCAAACCTATGTGTGCGATGCCCGGATAACTGGTGCCTGAGCTTCTCGATCAACATCGCCTGAGACTTCACCTCGGCCAGCAGAAGCTGCGTGAAAGCACGCAACTCATCGGGGTCTTCCGGTAAGGCTCGGGCCACATCGATCATGGCCAAAACCTGGCAAATCAACGGGCTTTAGGGAATCCCCAAATCACTGATCCGGCCAGATTATCCCGCCTTCAATGGCCGCCATGTGCGCTGCGGAATACGCCAGTCAATGCCCTCCAGAAGCATCGCCAACTGGGCCGGTGTCAATGCGACTTTGCCGTCTTTTGCAGAAGGCCAGACAAACCGGCCCTTCTCCAATCGCCTGGAGAACAGACAGGCCCCCTGACCGTCCCACCAAATGATCTTGATCAGATCGCCACGCCGTCCACGGAAAACGAACATGTGGCCGCAATAAGGGTTCTGCTTCAGCGTCTGTTCCGCCTGAGCCGCCAGCGTCGCAAACCCCCGGCGCATATCCGTTACCCCGGCAGCCAGCCACACCTTCGTGTTCGACGGTACCGGGATCATCCGGACAAGCCACGGATCAGGCCGGCAAGGGCATCGGGATCGTAAGTCCCGCTGACACAAAGCCGGTGCCCGCAAACAAGATCAAACCCAATCCTGCCGCATGCCACAACCGGCGGCGCGGCTTCATGCCGCACATCCGAAATTATCTCGACCGGCAGAAAGAAAACCTGCTTCTGTGTATCGCCATCAGGCGAAAACCGCCCATCCCTCAGCCACGTAAACACGAGATTGGCATTCACATCATACCGCCGCGCAACCTGACTAACCGAAATCCCCGGAACCCGCGTTTGCGCACAGATCATCCGCTTCTCGTTATTGCTCCAGTTCCGGCGCTTCTTCCTGCCCACATCTGACCTCGATAATGTCCATTAACGATCATGGACACTATCTGACATCTGCGGCCTCAGGCAGGGCAGCCAGACCAGACGCTTACGATCAGATGGAACAGCAACGCGCCCCCGGACTTTGGGAACGGAATGTATCCCAATTCGTCGATGATGACACAATCCAGTGGTGTCAGTTGCCGGATGATCTTCCCGGCATTGCCCTCGGCCTGCTCCCTGATCAAAGCGTTGATCAAATCAACTGCATTGAAGAGGCGGGCCTTTTTGCCCTGATTGATCAATGTGGTTCCCGGAGCAATGGCGATATGGGTTTTGCCTGTACCGGTTCCAGCCACCAAAATGAGGTTGTGTGCGTCTTCGGTGAACTGTCCCGAGCAGAAGGGAACGATCCGGGACCGGGTGACTGCAGCCGCGGTGTAATCGAAGGTGGCAAAATCCTTATGATGCGGGAACTTTGCAATCCGCATTTGATATTGGATTGAGCGGACCTGTCGTTCTACAGTCTCAGCGTCGATCAGTTGTTTTATCGCAGTGGTCAGGCTCGGCGGCTTGCGCTCGGACAGCAAATCATGTGCGCAAGCTGCCATTCCATGCAATCTCGGGGCAGTCAGTTGGTCGATGAGAGCATTCATACTGTCACCTCCTGCGGCGTATACAGGGTCTCATAGCGTTTACAGTTGGCTTCTGGCCGCATCGTCAGCCTTGGGCAGGCACAGCTTTGCGCCAGCGGAACGATGATCGGCTCCACTAATTGATTGATCAGATTGATGACGGCAGGCGGGAGTGTCCTGAATTCTGTGTATCTGTCCCGGACCATGGGGGTTTCAAATACAGTCACGCATTGAAGCGCTCGTCGAACATAATAGCGAACTGGTTGCGGGCTGCAAACCATTCCCGAACATTCCTGCCGCCTTTCTCGAAGTTGCGGATGGCCAGATAGATCAGCTTTGCTGCGGCCTGATCGGTCGGGAACGATCCGCGGGTCTTGATTGATTTGCGGATCACCCGGTTCAGGCTCTCGATGGCGTTGGTGGTGTAGATGATCTTTCGGATCGCCGGATCGAAGGCGAAGAACGGGATTACTTCCTGCCATGCCCGTCGCCAGGCCGGGGCGATGGAGGCGTATTTACCGGCCCATTTCTCCTCGAATGCGTCCAGTTCATCGGCGGCCTGATCGGCGGTGGCGGCGCTGTAAATCCGGCGCAGATCGGCGGCCACTGCCTTGCGGTCTTTCCACGAGCAGAAGTTCAGGGAGTGGCGCACCAGGTGGACAATGCAGGTTTGCACCGTGGTCTGCGCAAAGGCGGCGGTGATCGCCTCCGGGTGGGGCCGTGAACCAAGTTCGTCGCAACGTGGATGTAGCCAGGTGTTCAGGCTTTCCAGATCATCAAATACCAGTTTGGGCGTGAACAACCGACCACGCAAAAACTGCACCTGGTTCTCAACCTGACCCTTCTCCCAACCCGATGCGGGTGTACAGGCTGCCGGCTCCATAACGTAGTGGTTCATCAAGGCCGGAAAGCGTGGGTGGAATATCCGGTCTTTTGAGCGCGACACATAGGTCACCATCGTTTCAGGGTTGTCGATAATCACCCGGCGCGGCACGCCGCCATAAAACGCCAGCGCCTGCACGAAGGCATCCAGCACCATCTCCTGAGGTTCCCCCGGTGCTGCGCGACAAACAAGGTGAGAATCCAGCGTCAATCAGGATGAGAACGCGTGTGCGGGGGCTCGCAGGGAGGGCGTAGCCCGACTGGGGAGGCCCCGCACACGCGTTTTGCCCTTTTGGGGCGGGCCTGACGGTTGTGGCCGGCTCGGATAAGGAATGATTTTCTGTGCAAGGGGATCGTTCATGCCGGGCTGTCATGTCACTGACCAACAAATGAGGCTCTTCATGACGCTCAGATCGACCCATTCCGTTGCCGTTGCCGCTGCCAAGGCGGGGATCAGCCAGGCAACGGGCTATCGGCTGCAAGCTGACCCAATTTTACCATCACGGAAGAAGGCCCCTCGCGGCCGGCGGCGTCCGGACCCGCTGGCGGACATTTTTGATGCGGAGGTCGTGCCGCTTCTGCGGTCCTCACCGGGGATCCGACCTGTGGCGGTTTACGAGGAGCTTCTGCGTCGGCATTCTGATCTGGGTACGGGCATCCGACGGACTCCGGAGCGACGGATACGCGCCTGGAATGCGGAACACGGCCCTGAACAGGACGTCATTTTCCGGCAGACCCACACACCGGGCAAAATGGGCCTGTCGGATTTCACCGCCATGGGCAAGTTGGGTGTGACCATTGCCGGTGAGGCACTGGGCCATCGACTGTATCACTTCCGGCTTGCCTATAGCGGGTTTCAGCACGCCCACGTCGTGCTGGGCGGCGAAAGCTATGTGGCGCTGGCTGAGGGATTGCAGAACGCCCTCTGGACGCTCGGCGGCGTGCCACACAATCATGGAACTGACAGCCTGTCGGCGGCCTTCAAGAACCTGGATAAGTCATCCCGGGCCGATCTAACCGACCGCTTCGACGCCCTGTGCAACCATTATGGAATGACGCCGACGCGCAACAACAAGGGCGTCGCACACGAGAACGGTTCCATCGAGAGCCCCAATGGGCATCTGAAGCGCACCATTGAGGACGCGCTGGTCATGCGTGGGTCGCGCGACTTCGAAAGCTTGCAAGATTATCGTCGCTTCATCGACGAGATCGTGGGCCGGATCAACGCCCGCAATGCCAAGCGTATCGATGCGGAACGTGCGAGCCTCAGACCTTTGCCGACGCGGCGGACCACGGATTACGAGGAGATCACGTTGCGCGTCACTTCCTCCGGGGGCTTCACCTTGCGCAAGGTGTTCTACACCGTGCCATCCCGGTTGATCGGGCATCAGCTGCGGGTTCGGCTCTACGATGATCGGTTGGAGCTGTTCCTGGGAAGCTCTGCCCTGCTAACGCTGACACGCGGACGAGCCTCGAGCACCGGGAGCCATGGGCACGTGGTCAATTACCACCACGTCATCCACTCCTTGCGCAAAAAGCCCATGGCGCTGATGGGGCTGGTCTATCGGGATCAGCTATTCCCGCGCCGGGCGTTCCGTAACATGTTCGCATTCCTGCTGGAGCAGACCAGTGAGAAGGCGGCGTGTCGCATGGTTGTCGATCTTCTGGCGCTGGCACACGAGCGGGGCTGCGAGGCTGAATTGGCAGCGCAGCTTGAGGAGGACCTTCGCCAGAAGCGCCCGCCTGACATGGCGGCCCTACGCGCAGTGTTTAGCCCATCACAAGACGCACTCCCCCAAGTCGCGGTGCAACTGGCCGACCTGTCATCTTACGACCAGTTGGTCGGCGGTACGCCATCCGCTCAGGAGGTGACAGCATGACATCGCCCCAGACCGATACCGCCCGCCTAACCTTGGCTCTGACCGAATTGCGCTTGCCAGCCATCAAGGCGCTATGGCCGCGCTTTGCGGAACAAGCCGACAAGGAAGGCTGGCCCGCCGCTCGGATGCTCAGCACCCTGGTGGAGCATGAACTGGCTGAACGAGATCGCCGTCGTATCGAGCGACATCTCGCACAGGCACGCCTGTTGCCCGGAAAAACGATCGACACCTTCGACTTCACAGCCGTCCCCATGCTGTCCAAGGCCCATGTCAGTGCGATCACCGCTGGCGACAGCTGGATCGGAAAGGGCGGCAACATCCTGCTGTTTGGGCCGCCAGGTGTGGGCAAATCACATCTCGGCTCAGCCATCGGGCTCGCCCTTGTCGAGCAAGGCTACCGCGTCCTATTCAGCCGCACCACCGATCTGGTCCAGAAACTCCAACAGGCCCGCCGCGATCTCGTCCTCGAAAGTGCCATTGCAAAGCTCGACAAATTCCATCTGCTGATCCTCGATGACATCACCTACGTCACCAAGGATCAGGCTGAAACCAGTGTGCTCTTCGAACTCATCAGCGCGAGATATGAACGCCGCTCAATGTTGATCACGGCCAACCAGCCCTTCGGGGAGTGGAATGCGATTTTTCCAGACCCGGCCATGACATTGGCCGCCGTCGACAGGCTCGTGCACCACGCAACCATCTTCGAGATGAATGTCGAAAGCTACCGGCGAAGAGCAGCACAAAAGGCAAAGGGGCCGGGAAGGCCTGCACAAAAAGCCACACCGGAAAACACCAAAGCTGATTGACGCTCCGCGACAATCAAAAAACAAACCCCTTGATCGCGGCACAAAAGCCCGGCATCGTCCCAAACGTCGCGACCAAGGATTCTCATCCTGATTGACGCGCACTTCTCATCTTGATTGTCGCGCTACACCCCGGATAGGCCGCCACAAATGGCTTGCGGCTGTGGCACAGACGGAAATGCGCAACCTTCACCTTTTGGGGGATGCCACCAGGAACAACATGTTCTTCGCTCCAGTCAAACTGCAGCGCATCGCCAGATAAAAACTGCAACGGAATGAACGCATCTCCTGACCCCAAACCATCGCGCTTCAAGGCTCGAACAAAACGCTGAACCGGTGAATACGAGCCCGTATATCCCTCCAGAACCAGCTGCTCATAAAGCTTCACTCCGGTTCGGCGTTCCCGGCGTGGGCGCGTCAGGTCTTGCTCGAACAGGGTCTGAAGCCGTTCTTCATAGTCACACAATTTGTGCCGAACCGGTTCGGTCCGACGTTGATAGCTCGGAGGGGAGCTGTCCTTCAGATACTTCCTGATCGTGTTCCGCGACAATCCTGTCTCTCGGCTCACTGATCGTATACTTCGCCCGTCACGCAAAACCATGCGCCGGTTCTTCGCTGCACTTTCCATCAATATCACCTGCTCATTCTCCGCGCTAATACGCGCGGACGGTAACAAAACAGGCGGGTCAATTTTAAATGATCATTACCCACCTAAGTGGGGCACTGTTGCATGACGATTCACAGCCCGGCGGCTCAAAACACTCAAAGGGCTGACGCCCTATGAATACATCTGCAAAATCCGGACAACAGAACCTGAAAGGTGCAAACTCAATCCGAGAACCACGGTGCCTGAGCGCTTCGTTACAGGTCGGCCAGTTCCTGATCCTGCAGGCCAGGGGGATCGGTCTGCTCATGCTCCCCGGCTACCATGCCCGATTCACCAAGTGAATCCCCCATAACGATTCGTGCAACAAAGCCACGATGGACAACACGGCATCGAACGCCCTCTCCATGGGGTTCTGCTGCGGGTTGCGGGGCGCGAGATGGCGCTTCCGCCTGCCGAAGGCGATCCGGTATTCGCGGGAATGCGGCCCTACTCTGCCGCTTCGATTTCCGCCGCTTCGATCTCTGCCGCGCGGGCTTCGACCCGTTCCACGATATGGTCGATCATCCCGCTGTTCGACAGCTTGTGGCTTTGCCTGCCGGCCAGATAGACCATGCCCGCGCCCTTGCCGCCGCCGGTAAAGCCGATGTCCGTCATCAGGGCCTCGCCGGGGCCATTCACGACGCAACCGATAATGGAAAGGCTCATGGGCGTATGAACATGCGCC
Organism: Paracoccaceae bacterium; assembly: GCA_965216225.1. Taxonomy (GTDB): domain Bacteria; phylum Pseudomonadota; class Alphaproteobacteria; order Rhodobacterales; family Rhodobacteraceae; genus 3107. Next base: position 149,806 of record CBDCFF010000034.1, on the reverse strand, counting down.
AGCCGCTTTTCAAGCTCTGCAACGGTCGAGATCACATCGAACCCCTGCCGGGCGCAGGACGGGCAGGAGATGATATTCACCCCGCGGTGGCGCAGCCCCAAGGATTTCAGAATTTCAAAGCCGACCTTCACCTCTTCCACCGGGTCGGCTGACAGGGACACCCGCAATGTGTCCCCGATACCCATCCACAGGAGGTTGCCCAGCCCGATGGCCGATTTGATGGTGCCGCTGACCAGCCCGCCAGCCTCGGTAATGCCCAGATGGACCGGCGCATCCGTCGCCTCCGCCAGCGCCTGATAGGCCGCAGCCGACAGGAAAACGTCGCTGGCCTTCACGCTGATCTTGAATTCGTGAAAATCATTGTCCTGAAGGATTCGGATATGTTCGAGCCCGCTTTCCACCATCGCCTCGGGGCAGGGTTCGCGATACTTCTCCAGCAGGCGCTTTCCCAGACTTCCGGCATTGACGCCGATGCGTATGCAACAGCCGTGGTCGCGCGCGGCGCTGATCACGTCTTTCACCCGGGCCTCATCCCCGATATTGCCGGGATTGATCCTCAGACAGGCGGCGCCCGCCTCGGCCGCCTCGATGGCGCGTTTGTAGTGAAAATGGATGTCGGCCACGATCGGCACCGGGCTGTTCCAGACCACCTCTTTCAGCGCCACCGTCGCCGCCCGGTCGGGAACCGAGACGCGAACGATGTCCGCGCCGGCTTCGGCACAGGCCAGAATCTGCTCCGTGGTTGCCTTTACGTCTGAACTGTCGGTGTTGGTCATGGTCTGCACGGCAATCGGCGCATCCCCGCCCACCGGCACGGTCCCGACCATGATCTGCCGTGACTTGCGCCGGCAGATATTGCGCCAGGGACGTATATGGTTGATCAGCATGACAGCCTCCGCCATCAACAGGGTCATGGCCTGTCTACAGGATAGAATTGCCGGGGACAACGCCGGATCGACGGTCGTGCGCCCTTACTCTGCCTCCGGGACGGTGACAGTGGCGTTTGCCGACGTTTGGGCATACATGCGCGAGAGGTCCTGATCCTGTTCGGGATCGGCAGCGGCGTACCTGTCGCGAAGGGCATCGGCACCCAGAACGACGTTCCTGGTCACGACACCTGCCGGTCCGGCGGGTCCGTAGTGCTGCCCGCCCACCAGGAAATACACCGCGCCGGACTCCCCGACCCTCAGGACGGGCGGGTCTTCCGTCGCAGGCAATACATAGGTTTCACCCGCATTGAGTATCTTTTCCAGCAGAACAGAGCCATCGCCGCCGTTCACCCGAACCCAGGCCGGACGCACCGCGACAATCGAAACCACCAACGCGACATCCTCGACAACCTGAACCGTTGCGCCGCTTTGGTCATCGCTCCCGGTCGCGGCGGACCCTTCCTGCGGCGCCACCACCGGCGCGGGCGTCGCAAAGACGCCGAAGAATCGCGGATCGACGGCGGCGATGGGGCCGTCGCGCGGCTCCAGAATCGGAACATCCAGTGCCTCTGAACGATAAAGCCGGACGAGGGCCTCCGACCTCTGCCTGTCAGCGGTGCCGGAGCCGGAGCCACCGGCAAGGGGGTCGAGGCTGCCGACCACAAGCGGTTCCTGTTCCGGCGCGGTCACGTCCACACGCTGGATTTCCTGCAAGAACTTCCAGCCGCCAAACCCCATCGCGCCAATCAGCACGACCAGCACGAGGATTGATCCGATCGCGGCCGGCTCTACACGAGCGAACGCCGGTTCGGGCGTGGGCAGGAATTTCAGGTTCGGCTCGGCAAGCGGGTCGCGATGCCGGGATGGCGCAACCGATTTGCCCGTGGCCGCAGACGACGCCGACATGCTCATGCCATCGGGCGACCGGAATCCGCATTCCTTGCAGAAATCAGCATAGACCCGATCAGGTTCCATGCCCAGATACCGGGCATAGGAACGTACATAGCCCGCCACAAAGCCCGGCGTTTCAAACGCGGACGGATCGCTGTTTTCAATGGCCGCGATATAGGTCGCCCTGATTCTCAGATCCCGTTGCACATCCAGCAGGGATTTTCCAAGCGTTGCGCGTTCGCCGCGCATGATGTCGCCAAGGCGAAACTCGAAATCGTCAAAGCCTTTCAGCTTTGGCGTTTCATCCGTTGCCCCGGCTGCGAAGCGCCCAATCATGCTCCACCTCTGGATTCGCACCGGCCCGCTCCTCAACGGTACGGACACATGTGGCCGAACCCTTATTGATTTGCCGTCATTATAAGCATGGTGCAGTTGATTCTGCAATCCGTAACAGTATCACCCGGCCAGTTCGGCGCGATTCAGCGCACAACGCGACCAAAGTCCGTCCATCGCCCGAACAAGGTGGTCCATGTCCTCGGGGCCATGCACCGGCGAGGGCGTAAAGCGCAGACACTCCGCCCCGCGCGGAACGGTGGGGAAATTGATCGGCTGCATGTAAATCCCGTGATCTTCCAGCAGACGATCCGAGAGCATCCTGCACTTGACCGGATTGCCCACATGGACCGGTACGATGTGGCTGCCGTGGTCGATGATCGGCAGGCCCAGACCCTTCAGCCGCATCTTCAGGATTTTCGCCTGAATCTGATGACGTTGCCGCAGCGCCTGATCCGTCTTGAGATGCCGCACCGATGCCGCCGCACCCGCCGCGATTGCAGGCGGCAGAGAGGTGGTAAAGATAAAGCCCGGCGCATAAGACCTTATGGCATCGACCATTTTCGCGCCAGCGGCAATATAGCCACCCATCACGCCATAAGCCTTGGCCAGAGTTCCGTTGATGATGTCGATGCGGTCCGCCAGGCCGTCACGCTCTGCCACGCCGCCACCGCGCGGACCGTACATGCCGACCGCATGAACCTCGTCAACATAACTCAGCGCACCGAATTCATCGCAAAGGTCGAGAATCGCGGCAATCGGGCCGAAATCGCCACCCATCGAATAGATCGATTCGAATGCGACCAGCTTTGGCGCATCAGGGTCGAGGCGTTCGAGTATCCCGCGCAGATGCGCCAGATCATTGTGCCGGAAGATATGCTTTTCGCACCGGCCATTGCGGATGCCGTTGATCATCGAGGCATGGTTCAACTCGTCCGAGACGATCACCAGCCCCGGAAACAGCTTCGGCAGGGTCGAAAGCGTTGCGTCATTGGCGATATAGGCCGAGGTGAACAAGAGCGCCGCCGCCTTGCCGTGCAGATCGGCAAGTTCTGCTTCCAGTTTCCTGTGATAGATGGTCGTCCCGGAAATGTTGCGCGTGCCGCCGGACCCGGCGCCGGCCGCATCAATCGCCTTGTGCATGGCCTCCAGCACCGCCGGATGCTGTCCCATGCCAAGATAGTCATTGCCGCACCACACCGTTACAGGCTGCCGGGCACCGTCGGGGCGCGTCCAGATCGCGTGCGGATAGGCGCCGCGCCTGCGCTCAATATCAATAAAGGTCCGATACCGGCCCTCTTCGTGCAGGCGCTCGATCGCGCGATCAATCTTCGCGTCATGGTTCAACTGGCTGTCTCCCGACTCAGCTGGCGATACCTGTTTGAATGACCGACGCCATCCCGTCCAGTCACTTTAGCGGAAAACCGGGGCATATTGCTACATCCGGCCGGTCTTCAATATGTTACAATCTGTCGCGGCTGCGGCCCCTGTTGACCCCACCGCCCCCATGGCGCAGGACATCGCCGGTGATGCAGGCCCGTTACTGGCATCCATCTGGACAGCCCGCACGGATGGCGGCAGAGTGCCGCGACCCCAACGCCGGAGAGCCTGATGACCCTGGAACCCGTCCTGACCCGCATTGATCAAGATCTTGACGCCGCCGTTGAGCGGTTGATGGACCTGCTTCGGATCCCGTCGATCTCTGCCGACCCGGCCTGCAAGGCGGACTGCGACCGGGCGGCGGGCTGGCTGGTGGAAGACCTGAAAAGCATCGGCCTTGTGGCAGAAAAACGGCCCACCCCCGGCCATCCGATGGTTGTCGCCCATGGCGAGGGCAACGGCCCGCATCTGCTGTTCTATGGTCATTACGACGTGCAACCGGTCGATCCGCCCGAACTTTGGAACACCCCCCCGTTTGAACCCGGAATCGAGGACACGCCCGAAAATGGCAAGGTGATCCGCGGGCGCGGCAGTTCCGACGACAAGGGGCAGCTCATGACATTTGTCGAGGCCTGCCGGGCGTGGAAAGCGGTTCATGGCGGCCTGCCTGCGAGGATCACGTTTTTCTTCGAGGGCGAGGAGGAATCCGGCTCTCCTTCCTTGGCGCCTTTCATGAAAGAGAACGCCGGGGAACTGAAAAGCGATCTGGCGATGATCTGCGACACCTCGATGGTGGCGCCAGGCATACCGTCCATCGCTTCGCAATTGCGCGGGATGCTGAAGGATGAGTTCACCGTCCATGGCCCGCGGATTGATCTGCATTCCGGTCACTATGGCGGCCCGGCCCTGAACCCGTTGAAAGAGATTTCGCGCATTGTCGCGTCTTTCCACGATGACCGGGGCCGCGTGGCGGTGGCCGGGTTTTATGACGGCGTGCATGAGATTTCCGATGAATTGCGCCGCCAGTGGAACAATGCGGGATTTGACGAAAAAACCTATCTGGAGAGCGTTGGCCTCAGCCGGGCGCATGGCGAGACGGGCTATTCCACGCTGGAACAGCAATGGGCCCGCCCGACGCTGGAGGTCAACGGGCTCTGGGGTGGCTATCAGGGTGCGGGGTCAAAGACCGTCATCCCCGCAGAAGCGCACTGCAAGATCACCTGCCGCCTGGTCGGCGACATGGACCCCGCCGCGCTGCGCCGGAAAGTGCGCGCCCATGTCGAGGCGCAATTGTCGCCGGATGCGCGCGTGACATGGGACACGGACCCGGACGGCGCCGCCGCAGCGGTGATGAATACCAGCCAGCCAGAGTTCGAAGCGGCCCGTCAGGCACTGTCCGACGAATGGAAACGCGAGGCGGTGTTCGTGGGCATGGGCGGTTCCATCCCGGTTGCGGGTTTCTTCAGGGATATTCTGGGCATGGACGCCATGCTGATCGGCTTTGCCCATGATGATGATGCAATCCATTCGCCGAACGAGAAATACAATCTGGAGAGTTTTCACAAAGGCATTCGCAGCTGGGCGCGGATTCTGGCGGCGCTATCCGGGTGACAGGGGTGACAAGGGGGCTTTGCCCCCTCTTGCCCCGTTGCACGGGGCAATTCACCCCCAGAGTATTTTTACAGAGAATGAAGACAGCGATGTGAAAGGGGATGGGGCATTCACCCAAGTGGTGCGGTTGACCGGGCGCGACCCCCGGCGTCACAGGCCGGTACTCTGTACAACCGAGCATCGGCGGCGTTACGGACAGCGGTGGCGCGGTTGACGGGGCTCGAACCCGCGACCCCCGGCGTGACAGGCCGGTACTCTGACCAACTGAGCTACAACCGCCCGCTGTCCGACCGGGGCAGCGCACCCCGAGCGTGAGCAGCCTTCTAAGCGCGTGTGCGATCCCCGTCAAGCGGTCGCGAACCGAAAATCCGGAAAACCGCACAAAGGTCGTCAGACGCCGGGGCAAGGCCGCGCAGGACGCGCCCGCCCGATACCGGAGCGCTTGATCCCTCAGCGCCCTCGGCGCGGTGGCGAACATCCTTGCCCCTGCGCGAATCGGATCGACCGGAAAGTCATGGTCCGGGTTGTGCAACTGCGGTCGGTTCAACAGTATCGTGATCGGTCGGCATCCGGCACCCCTGCCCCGCTGTCCCCGCGCACACGGACCGGCGAATTCTGGTGGCTGCCACGGCACTTATCCGTAACCGCTGTCCCCGCGCACACGGACCGGCGCTTCGTCCTACTATCTGTCCCGGTCCATATCTCCCGCTGTCCCCGCGCACACGGACCGGCGTCGGCCAGACGACGCAGCGCGGCGTGGTCCGGGCCGCTGTCCCCGCGCACACGGATCGGCGATCCCCGCGAGAGCGGGGAACAGTCGTCAGCGCCCGCTGTCCCCGCGCACACGGACCGGCGTGATTGAGTCCCGGCAATGTCACCTCGTATTGACCGCTGTCCCCGCGCACACGGACCGGCGCGCATTGCCGTCAATAATCGGCTGCTGGAAGAGCCGCTGTCCCCGCGCACACGGACCGGCGTGCGCCGCCTGCACACGGACATTTGTGCCAACGCCGCTGTCCCCGCGCACACGGACCGGCGCCTGATTGGAGACATCATCATCGTGCAGGAAAACCGCTGTCCCCGCGCACACGGACCGGCGTTTGTGCGGGTGTCCGTGTAAAACCATATTCACCCGCTGTCCCCGCGCACACGGACCGGCGGGACCTGATTCCCGCAAGCGCGACAGTCACGGACCGCTGTCCCCGCGCACACGGACCGGCGGTTTGTCACACCTGAATATTGACGTGTATTTCCCCGCTGTCCCCGCGCACACGGACCGGCGACCGGTCACAGGATGCCGGGCAGTTTCAGGCCGTGTTGCCGCGCGCAGTCGCGGGCGATGTCATAGCCTGCATCGGCGTGCCGCATCACCCCGGTGGCCGGATCATTCCACAGCACACGTTCGATCCGGCGGTCCGCGTCCCTGGTCCCGTCGCAGCAGATCGCCACGCCGGAATGCTGGCTGAAGCCCATGCCGACGCCACCGCCATGATGCACCGACACCCAGGTTGCGCCGGACGCCGTGTTCAGAAGCGCGTTCAGAAACGGCCAGTCCGACACCGCATCGGAGCCGTCGCGCATGGCTTCGGTCTCGCGGTTGGGGGATGCGACGGAGCCGCTGTCCAGATGGTCGCGGCCAATCACCACCGGGGCACCGAGTTCCCCGTTGCGGACCATTTCGTTGAAGGCGAGGCCGAGGCGGTGGCGATCCCCGAGCCCGACCCAGCAGATGCGCGCGGGCAGGCCCTGGAACGCGATGCGCTCTGCCGCCATGTCCAGCCAGTTGTGCAGATGCGCATTGTCCGGCAGCAGTTCCTTCACCTTCGCATCGGTCCTGCGGATGTCCTCGGGATCCCCCGACAGGGCCACCCAGCGGAACGGGCCGATTCCCCGGCAGAACAGGGGGCGTACATAGGCGGGCACGAAACCGGGGAAGTCGAAAGCGTTCGCCAGCCCCGCATCATGGGCGACCTGTCTGATATTGTTGCCGTAATCCACGGTGGGCACGCCGGCCTTGTGGAAATCCACCATTGCCTCCACCTGATTGCGCATCGAGGCGCGGGCCGCCGCCTCTACCGATTTCGGGTCCTGGCTCCGGGTGCGGCTCCAGCGTTCCATCGTCCAGCCCTGCGGCAGATAGCCGTTCACCGGGTCATGGGCGCTGGTCTGATCGGTCACGATGTCGGGCCGCACACCGCGGTCGAACAGTTCCCGGAACACATCGGCGGCATTGCCCGGAAGACCCACCGATTTCGCCTCTCCCGCCCCGGTCCAGCGCCCGATCATCTCCAGCGCCTCATCAAGGGTTTCGGCTTGCTCGTCCAGATACCGGGTGCGCAGGCGGAAACCGATACTGTCCGGGTTGCATTCCACAGCCAGGCAGCAGGCCCCGGCCATCACTGCCGCCAGAGGCTGCGCACCGCCCATGCCGCCAAGACCGCCGGTCAGAATCCAGCGCCCCTTCAGGTCTCCGCCGTAGTGCTGGCGCCCGGCCTCGACAAAGGTCTCATAGGTGCCCTGAACGATCCCCTGACTGCCGATATAGATCCAAGACCCGGCGGTCATCTGGCCGTACATCATCAGACCCTTGCGATCGAGCTCGTTGAAATGGTCCCAATTGGCCCAATGCGGCACGAGGTTGGAGTTTGCGATCAGCACGCGCGGGGCGTCCCTGTGGGTTTTGAACACCCCGACCGGTTTGCCCGACTGCACAAGCAGCGTTTCATCCTCCCGGAGTTCCTGAAGGCTCTCGACGATCCGGTCGAACGCCTTCCAGTCGCGCGCGGCGCGCCCGATGCCGCCATAGACCACGAGTTCCTGCGGGTTTTCCGCCACATCCGGGTGCAGGTTATTCATCAGCATCCGCATCGGCGCTTCGGTCTGCCAACTTCTGGCGGTCAGTCGGGAACCGGTGGGCGATTTGACGATGCGGTCTTCATGACGGGCGGTTTTCATTTGGCGCCTCTCAGGGTTGGGGCCAGGTCGGCCAGATCGTTCAGTATGGTTTTCAGAAGACCGCGCAGGTGTTCGGCCCTGCCGGTGTGCAATGTCCAGGGCGGTTCCTCGATCATATAGGCGGCTTGGGCAATTTCCATCTGGATCGCGTGCTGGCCCTGATCGGGGCGGCCATAGTGGCGCGTGGCCCAGCCGCCTTTGAAACGGCCGTTCAGCACAGAGGTGCAGCCGGGGCAATCCGCACAATGACCGTGAACGAGCGTTTCGATTTCCGGCGCGCAGGCGACGCCATCGTTGGTGCCGATGTTGAGATCGGGCAAGCGCCCATCGAACAGAAACGGAATGTCGCCCCGGATCGAATGGCAATCATGCAAGATGGCAATGCCGTGACGGGCGCGCACACGTTCCAGCTCTGCGTTCAGGGCCGCGTGATAGGGCGCGTGAAATGCTTTCAGCCGCGCCTCGGTATCCCCGGCGGCGGCGGGCCCCTGTCCTGCTTTCCAGATCGGCTGCCCGTCGAAATCGGTTTGCGGCGCCAGACCGGTGGTGTTCAGACCGGGATACAGGCTTTCCTGCGAGGGATTGCGGTTGGCGTCGATCACATAGCGGTGAAAGGTGGCGCGCACCGTGGTCGCGCCCGGCAGCAGACCGGCAAAGAGGTCATGGACATGCCAATCCGTGTCTGCCAGCATCCGGCCATTTTCATTCAGGCGGGCGTGAATGTCTGCGGGCACATGTGTCCCTGTGTGCGGCAAGCCCAGAATGACCGGGCCATCGCCGCGGCAGACTTCGACCGGCGTCACGGGAACAGCCCCGGCAGAATGTCCAGATCCACCGCCCCGGCCAGTTCGCCACCCAGCGCAAGATCGCCCGCGCAGGTCAGTTCCGGGGCAAGATAGCGGTCTTCCTCCAGCGTCGGAATATCCTGGCGCAGTCGTGCAAGAGCGGCGCGCAGCGGCGCGGAAGTCCTGAGCGGCGCGCGCATTTCCACCCCCTGGGCGGCCACGATCGCCTCTATCCCGATGATCCCGGCCAGATTCCGCGTCATGCGCAAAAGCCTGCGCGCCCCGTGACAGGACATCGACACATGGTCTTCCTGATTGGCCGATGTCGGGGTTGAATCGATGCTCGCCGGATGCGCCAGATGCTTGTTTTCACTCATCAGGGCGGCGGAAGTCACCTCTGCGATCATCAGGCCGGAATTCAGACCCGGCGCGGATGTCAGGAAGGCGGGCAGGCCGAAACTCAGCGCCGGATCGACCAGCAGCGCGATGCGGCGCTGGCTGATCGCGCCGATTTCCGCCACCGCAAGCGCGGTCTGGTCGGCGGCGAAGGCCACCGGCTCGGCATGGAAATTGCCGCCCGACACCGTGTCGCCATCGGACAGGACCAGCGGATTGTCGGTGACTGCGTTCGCCTCTACCACCAGCGTCGCGGCGACCGCGCGCAAAAGGTCAAGGCACGCCCCGCCCACCTGCGGCTGGCAGCGGATGCAATACGGATCCTGCACGCGCTCATCGCCTTCGCGATGGCTGTCCCGGATCCCGGAACCCGCCAGCAGGCGGCGCAGCGTGCGCGCCGTGTCGATCTGTCCCCGATGGCCGCGCAGTTCGTGAATTTCGGCCCGGAACGGCGCGGAACTGCCCATCGCCGCATCGGTGGACATGGCGCCGGTGATCAGGGACGCCCGCAACAGCCGCATGGCCCGGAACAGCCCCGCCAGCGCCAGTGCGGTCGAGGTCTGGGTGCCATTGATGAGCGCCAGCCCTTCCTTCGCGGCAAACTCCAGAGGTTCCAGCCCCGCCTCTGCCAGCGCCTGCGCGGCGGGCATCCTGCGGCCCTGCCGGAACGCCTCGCCCTCGCCCAGCATCGCCGCCGCCATATGCGCAAGCGGGGCCAGATCGCCGGATGCGCCGACAGAGCCCTGTTCCGGTACCAGCGGGACAATCCCGCGCGCCAGCATCTGTTCGAGACGCCGCACAACGGCGGGCCGGACGCCCGAGGCCCCACGCCCCAGCGAGATCAGTTTCAAAGACATCATCAGCCGCACGATGTTTTCCGGCAGCGCCGCCCCCACCCCGCAACTGTGGCTGAGAATCAGGTTGCGTTGCAGGGTCGTGACATCCTGCCGCCCGATCCTGATCGAGGCGAGTTTGCCAAAGCCGGTATTGACGCCGTAAACGGCTTCCCCCCCCGCCGCGATTTCGGCAATGCGGTCCGCTGCCTTGCGGATGCCCGCCTCGCATGAGGGGTCCAGCACGGCAACCGTGCCGTGCCGGTAAATTTCTTCCAGCGCATCCAGCCCAACGCGCCCCGGTGTCAGTGTCAGCGTCATGCCGCCCGCCCCCTGAAATACCGCCGCCACAGCGGGTTGAAGCCGATCCGACAGACCAGTTCCGCCGGACTTTTCACATCCCAGATTGCAATATCCGCCGATTTTCCAACCTCGACAGAGCCGGTTTCCCCGTCCGCGCCCAACGCCTTTGCCGCATTGGCGGTCGTTGCGGCAAGACACTCCGGCACCGTCAGACCGAACAGCGTTGCCCCCATGTTCATGATCAGCAGCAGGGATGTCACCGGCGAACTGCCCGGATTGCAATCCGTGGCCAGCGCAATCGCCGCCCCCGCATCGCGCAACGCCTGCACCGGCGGAAGCTGCGTTTCGCGCAGTGTATAGAAGGCCCCCGGCAGCAGCACCGCGACAGTTCCCGCCTGTGCAAGTTTTCCCGCATCCGCAGCATTCAGGTATTCCAGATGATCCGCCGATAACGCCCCGTAAGACGCCGCCAGCGCGGCGCCCCCCAGATTCGACAACTGTTCCGCGTGCAGCCTTACCGGAAGACCAAGCTCTGCCGCCCTGTCAAAGACCTGCGCCATTTCCTGCGGAGTGAACGCGATTCCCTCGCAGAACCCGTCCACGGCATCGGCCAGCCCTTCTGCATGGGCCTGTTCCAGCCCCGGCAGAACGACATCGGCCAGATACGCCTGCGGATCGGCGCGATACCGCGCGGGCAGGGCATGTGCCGCAAGATAGCTGGTCCTGATGCGCACCGGACGCTCCCGCTCCAGTTTGCGGGCGGCGCGGAGCATGTTCAGTTCCCCTTCGATGGTCAGGCCATAGCCCGACTTGACCTCGACGGTTCCGACGCCTTCGGACAGCAGATGATCAAGGCGCGGCAGCGCGGTTTCGACAAGCTCATCCACGCTCAGCGCGTTGGTCGCGGACACGGTGGAGACAATGCCGCCACCCGCCCGCGAAATCTCCTCATAACTGCGGCCCTCCAGCCGCAGCCGGAATTCGCTGGAACGCTCTCCGCCATGCACGAGATGGGTGTGGCAATCAATCAGCGCCGGTGCAAGCAGCCGCCCCTGGCAATCGACGCGCTCGAAATCCCCGGACAGGCTGTCCTGTTCGACCGCGCCCTGATGCGCGATCAGACCATCGCGAAGCAATACGACCTCTGACGCGCAACACTGTTTTGCAGACGTTGCCGCCCGGTCGGCAGGCCGCACGAAATTCAAAAGGGCAATCGGTCTGTTCATGTCGGGCAATGCCATGGATCAGGTATGCGTCCCGCAGGGATCGTCTGTTGTTGTATATATAAATAACCCGGCAGACAAGCGGGCGCCGGACCCGCTCGGACCTTCAGGACAAAGCGGACAGTTCGGCCAGCGCCCGGCGATAGGCCAGTGTGATCCGGTCATGGTCACGATGCCTGCCGCCGGATACGACATGACGCCCCGCCGCCCAGGTATCCGTGACGATGCGATCATCGCCTGCAAAGATCAGGCTGTCGAGAATCTGGTCTTCCGCCCGGTTCGCCAGATGTACGGACTCCCCGTCCAGCGCGATCAGGTCCGCCCATTTCCCCGCCTCTACAGCGCCACTTTGCCGCCCTGCCGCCAGCGCCCCGCCGCGCAATGCGGTTTCATAAAGCACCCGACCGGCAGAGCGTTCCTGTTCAGCATACATTGCCCGGCCATTGTGTCTGAGGCGCTGCGAATATTCCAGCGTGCGCAACTCCCCGGTCAGCGAAACACGAATGTTGCTGTCCGAGCCGACACCGAAAACACCACCATTCCCGGCAAAACGCATCCCGTCGAATATCCCGTCCCCCAGACTGCTTTCGGTGATCGGGCAAAGCCCGGCAACCGCGCCCGATCCGGCAAGCCCGACCGTTTCAGACGGCAGCATATGCGTGCAGTGAATCAGGCACCAGCGGCAGGAGACATCGTGATTGGCCAGCAACCAGGCGATGGGACGCGCACCCAGGAACGACTTTACATCTTCAATTTCAGCAGGTTGTTCGGCGATATGGATGTGAATTTGCCGATCCGGGCGCAAAGCGGCGGCAAATTTCAGGGTCTCTGCATCGACAGCGCGCAGACTGTGCGGCGCGACCCCGGTCATGCAATCCGCCGACAGCGCCCTGACCGCCGTTTCCGCGCCTTCCAGCAGTCGTACATAGCGATCAAGCCCGCTGCCGAATCGCACCTGCCCCGGCCCCAGCGGCCTTTTGTCCAGCCCGCCATACCGGTAAAGCACCGGCAGAAGGGTCAGCCCCACACCGGTCTGCGCCGCCGCCGCCGCAACCCGCTCCGACATCTCCGCCACATTGTCATGGGGCGCGCCGCCGGACTGATGATGCAGATAGTGGAACTCCACCGATGCGCCATAGCCTGCCTCCAGCATTTCCATCTGAACGAATGCGGTGATGGCCTCTACATGCTCTGGCGACATCCGGTCGAGAAAGCGATACATGACTCTGCGCCAGGTCCAGAAACTGTCCGAAGGCTCATCGCCGCGATTCTCTGTCAAACCCGCCATCGCCCGTTGAAAAGCGTGACCATGCAGATTTGTGACCGCAGGCAGAACCACCGCGCGCATTTCGGCGTCAACCGGGGCCGGTATCCCGGATCGAACCTGTTCTATGCGCCCGGTCCCGTCAATCCGGATCAGGACATCCTGCGCCCAGCCGGAGGGGAGCAGCGCGGCCCCCGCATGGATGTCGGTCATGTGTGCTCACCATCACCAAATATTCGGGATGCACTGCCATCGGGCGACCGGTTTGTCAATGCGACGGCCAGCGGGGTTCCGGGGTTCGGATCGCGACTCGAACAGCGGGCCGGGATGCAGAAGCGTCGCCGCCGTGACGCCCTTCCCCTGCCACTGCGTCAACCGCCTGATCCGCAGCAGCGGCGATCCGACCCCGACCCCCGGATGCCCGGCCTGCGAAACACTGGCGGCAATGGCCTGAATTTCGTGCTCCAGATGCGAATAAGGCACGTTATCCATAAGCCACTGGTTTGCGCCGACGTTTTCAAAGGACCGGTCGCGCGCCATGGGCGCAATATCCTCTGGCGGCTCGACATGGCGGCGCTGCAAAAGCTCATGGCCATAGCTGTAGCCGCGCGCAGTGATTTCATCGCGGATCAGGGGAATGCGGATGAGAACCCCGCTGGTATTGCGCGGCAGAACCCGTGTGCCCGCGCGCCTGCGCCGTTCAACCAGACCCTCATCCGCCAGTTCGCGGATGGCGCGATGGGCCGTCAGCCGGGAGCAGGCGAACTCCACAGCCAGTTGCGCTTCGCCCGGAAGCAGATCGCCTGCGGATAACGCCCCGGTTTCGATGCGCTGGCGCAACGCATCCTTCACGATCCGGCAGATTGGGGTTCTCTGGCTCACGGGGGGGGCAATTGTCTGCCACGCACCGCCTTGACCTCGCGCGCCACATAACCGCCTTGACCTCGCGCGCCACATACCCGTGCGAGCGGTTGCGCCCGAAGGTCGGCTCTTCCCACGCATCCTCCGGAGAATCGGCAAGCCAGCGCGCGTTTTCCAAGCCGAAGCCCTGCCCCATCCGCGCGCCTTTCGCGACCAGACGGTCGTAAAGCGCGGTGGTCTTCTGCATCCGGCCCTTGGGCAGCGTTTCGTTCGGAAAGGTCATCACGAAACGGCGTTCGCAGTTTTCTGTCGATTTCACGGTCCCCCGGTCGGGGGTCGCGAAGTCACCGAAGTGCGCAACATCCATGGCCCGGACATCTATCGAGGGTTCGCCGTCGATCATCCATTCGGCCATGCAAAGGCCCACGCCGCTGCCCTGGCAGAAACCCGCCATGACGCCCACGGCGACCCGGTAATTCCGCATCCCCGGAACCGGGCCGATCATCGGGTTGCCATCGGGACCAAAGGTGAAGGGACCGTTGACGATGTCCTTGATACCGGCCTCGCCAATGGCCGGAATACGCTCAAAGGACATTTCCAGCCGGTCCGCCACGCGGTCGGGATCCGGTTGCAGAAGTTCATGACCGAAATCCCGGGGCGTGCCCCCCGGCTCACAGGCGCCAGGCAGCATCCCCTGGCGTTCCTGGCGAAAGTAGATGTTCGCCTCGTAATCCATACCCGCAGGCAGGCGAGACCCGTGGCCCGCCACCGCGTCGATCCTTTCGGTGATCGGATAATGATGCTCCATCGGTTGCACCGGCGGTTCAAGGCCCGCCATACGGCCAACCTCCCGCGCCCGGAGCCCGCCGCTCCCTCTTTCCAAATCTCCGGCATCTCTCTCCCCCTCCTGCCTTCTTCTCTGCAAAAATACTCCCGCCGGAGGCGTCCGGCATCCCAATACCACGCAACCGTATCGCTGCGCACCGAAAATGTGTTTCAGCGCCCAATCCGTCCGCTTCGGGCGGAACGGATCACGGCACACAGCACACGGAACGCACCCGGCCTCGGGAAAATCCCTTCCCGAACGATTCCGAACCTGTCGCGCCTGCCGAACCTGCCGCGCGCTGCCGCCCGAACTATGCGCTTGCGGCGGCGGCGCCCGCATTACAGGCCCCGGTGTCATCGAATCCCGCCCAGCAGAGCACATCGCTCAGTTGCAGCAGGATGCGCATCGCATCCGTGACCACATGAGCGGCGTCTTCGTACTGCATCAGGATCAGCAGATCATCCGCTTTTTCAAACTCGGCAACCACCCAATCCACATCCCGCGGCAGAGCGCCAGGGGCGACAAGCTCTTCCAGAAATCCATTGACCAGCGCATGGGCCTCTTCGATCAGTTGCAAATCGGCAAGTTCATCGCGCCGGGCGCGCGACCGGTATTCGATCAGACGCCGGGACCAGCGGCCAAGCAGGGCGCGCATCGTGTCAGCCTGCGCCGCCGCACCATCCGCACCATCCGGCGTGACCGGTGTTTCGACAGGCTGCCCATCCGGCGCCTGCGCAGCCCCCCCGGCATGGCCCGCAACGGCGCAAGCCACGCCCACACGATCCATGACCGGCTGAACAAAACGCTGCATGGTGCGCCGCAAACGCTGCAACCGGTCAGCGCGACAGGTCTCGATGGATGCAGACAGGGTTTCCATCAGATCGGCCGCCCCGCTATCGGCCCAGAGCGCAGGCCCTGCATCGCCATCCGACACAAGCGCCTGCCAGGCCAGGGGAATCGCGATGGGCACGGAATGCTGAAACTGCGATTGGCGCTGCTCTTCGGACACTGCCTGCAACGCCACCGCCCGCCGTTCATCGACCAGATCCGCATGTGACAGGACCAGAACGCTGTGACGGCGAAGATGCGGCGGCAGAAGCTGCCAGTTCCCAAGTTCCTCCTCCGTCGCCGGTTTCGTGGCATCGCTGCACCACAGCAACACATCGGCCAGCATCGACAGGGCGAAAAGCGCCTCTTTCCGGCCCGAGGGATGATCAACGCCCGATACATCAATCAGCCAGAGGGCTTCCAGCGCCTCGCAGTCGATCTCGAACGAGATCACATCCGGGCTTTCCGCCAAGGCGGCCGTCAGGTTCAGGCCGTCGAACGCTTTTTCGGGTCTGTCCCACCACCCCGCCAGGGTCCGCTCTCTTGTCGCGTGACGCAATATGATCGGCGGCAAGAGGTGCGTGTCGGGGCCGGGCGGCAGGATGTCCGCCCCCGCCAGCAGGTTCACAAGGCTCGACTTGCCGGCGCCGCGCGCGCCCGAGACCGCAACCCGAACCGGCAAGCGCAGTTGATCAATCAGCGCTTCCGCATGATCCCGCGCCTGCCTGACATCCTGCTCCGGCGGCGGTTCCAGCCGACCGGTGGCGGCAGCGGTGGCGGCCAGAAATGCCTCCAGCCGCATCAGCAGTTCGGATTGTGCAACCGATGCGCTCACTGATCTCCTCCGCCCCGCATGAGTTCAGGCATCCTGCCTTGCGTCCCGTTGGCTTTGCGCACGGACCCACTTGCGCGCGAGGTCGGGCAGACAGCCTGCCGGGACAGCATGAAAGGCAACCCCGTCATCGTTCATGACGACGCCAAACGCCTCTGACGGCGCGTCGGCAGACTGACCAACGATCCAGCACGCATCATCGAACAGCGCATCCCCTTTCCAGCCGGTGACTTCCGCCGCGATTGCACGCAGGTTTTCCGGTGTTGCCAGCGCCTGCGCGTCATCCCGGCAGGCGGCGGCGCCGTTATCGCCGGGAAAGACCGCCGACGCCGACGCGGCTGCCCGCAAGGCGTCGGCGAAATCCGTTTCGTCTTCCCCGAACGGCCCCTCTTCATGATCGCACAAAATATGGCAGACCCGGTAATGGTCTCTCAACTCGCCATGGGTCAGGCCGATTTCCTCTTCGGCGGGCGCCTCCCGCAATGGGCGTGACCAGATTGTCAGCTTCCCCCGGGTCTGCGCAAAGCGATGCAGTATCCCCGCCGACCGTTGCAGGCGTTCTTCGCGGGATACCCTGAGAAACCGGTCTTCGTGATCAATGTCGATTCTGATGACGCGCCCGCTGTTTGCAGTAATGACGCAGCGGCTGTCCTGAACCGACAATTCAATATCCCGCGGCAGGATCGCCCCGCCGATTTCCGCAAGGATGTCCCGCAGTCTGTCGTCGGCAGAGCCTGATCCGGACACCCTCTGGCCAATGCGCCGCCGTTCCGACATGGACACCGCGAGGTGCAGAATTCTGCTTGCTTCCCGATCCATTCCCATCCCAGGCACTCAGGTGTCCGAAAACGATTGCGCGACGCTCTCGCGGTGGGCGCGCACGGCATCCGGTATCGACGACATATCGCCCCACAACCCGCAATGATAGCAAAGGGCGTGGTCGGGTTCATCCATGGCACGGGCAAAGACATGCAGCGCGGCCCGGCCAAGGACCGCGAACTGATCCAGACCGGCGCCTGATGCCGATAACCGCGTCAGTCCGGCATCGCGGCAGAACAGGCGTGCGGCGCTGTCGGCCATCCGGTCGAATTCTTCCTGTGGCACAACTCTGCGGCTTGCCTTGCCCAGCACAAGCCCGGAACGGAAATCCACATAACAAAGGGCCTTGCACGTCGGAACGATCTCCAACCCCCGTTTCAAGGCTTCTTTCAGCGACATCTGCCCTTGCACCCACCACATTGACAAGACCCGGAAGGCAGAAAGCCATCTGCCGGGCCATTTTCCCGAACAATTTGCGAACTAGCCCATCATGCGCCAGCCCGGATTTTCATTCCGTTCCGAGGGCGCCGGGGCGTCGCCTGTCATGTCGCGGGACGGCGCGGCGAACATGCCGTGCGCCTCCAGCGCCTCGATGAACCGTCCGACCGCCCTCAGGACATCCGATACGGTTTCCACCTCGCATTCCGCCAGCGTCCGCGACCACAGCGCGTGTGCGCTGACGGGCTCCGTGCCCCGAGCGCGCGCAGCCGCATCGGATGCCGCACCGTCCGGCTCTGCACCGTCCGGCTCTGCGCCGTCATCGCGGGCAGGCGGCGCGATGCGCAACATTTCCTCGACAGAGCGCAGCGTGTCTTCATCGCCGTCTTCATCTTCATTGCCGTCTTCATCTTCATCATCATCGTCGGCAACCGGCTCCATTTCGACCGGTTCCATCCCGGCAAAATCCGCCTCTTCGGAAGTGTCGTCCTCATCAGCGATGCAATCGGGGAGATCGGAAACGACACCATCGCCCCGGTCGCTTTCGCCCGCTTCGTCAATGGCGTGAAATGTGTCGGCACCCATCGCCGGGACCAAAGGCGCGATGGCCGGAAGGTCGTCATCCGGCGGGTCGCCCGGTTCGTCGGGGATTTCCGGCGCGCTCATGCCTTCGGGTTCTTGCGGATGGTCATGCAGCAGGTTGGCCGATGCGCCTTCCGCGCCTTCCGGCCGCCCGACATCCAGGGGCCGGTCGCGCACGGTCTCTGGCTCTTCGGCTGCGACCCTGCCACGATCAGGCTGGCCCGCGCGCTGAACCCGATTGGGGCGAATGACGGAAACATCGCCGGTTTCGGCCACCTGCCCCGTTGACGCGACATCGGAACCGGCCTTGCCGTCCGCCCCCCTGATCGCGACTGCCGTGTCTTGCAAAATCTGTCGCAACTCTTTCCCGCCGCTGCTTGCCAGCAGTTCCGCACCATCTTCCCGCTGCACGGCCATCAGGGCGTCGGTCGCCGAAAACATGATGATGCTGCCGAACAAATCCCCCGCCTCGCGCAGCAGGCGTTTGCGCACCCGCTCCCGGCTGCGCTCGTCCAGCTTGTCCGACCGGGTCGCCAGAAGGATGCTGCGTCTGCGCAGCGCCTCGGGGGTCGTCATCCAGGCGCTGCGCTCACTCTCGCGCCAGGCCTGCGTTGCATGAGTACACCAGATGACCGCATCGGCATGGTCGGTCGCGGTTTCCCTGTGAAATTTCGGAATACCGGGGTCCGAAATGCCGGGCGTGTCGATCATATCCATGCCCCGCAGGATCCCGGCTTCGGAAAAGACCCTGACATAGCGGACATTCCCGACCTCAAGCGACTGGATGTCGCCAATATCCGCATCATGCCGTTCATTGCCGGAATCGATGTAATACGGATCGCCGTCGCCATGGCTGATCCAGACCGGAGGAACATGCGTCGCCGTGACCTGCGTGGGCAGGATTTCCTGCCCCAGCAGAAAGTTGATCAGCGTGGTCTTGCCGGCGCTGAACTCCCCCATCAACGCAAAGCAGGGTCTGGAGCCTTTCATTGCCGTTGCCTCACTCCTTGCCTCATTCTGCACTTCATTCTGCGCTTCATTCTGCGACATCCGGTTGCTCCTCAAGCCGCCTGGTCTTCCAGGTCTTTCAGAATTTCATCGAACACGGCGGACGATTGCGATGCCCGTGCCGACGACACCATCTCTGCCCTCGCATCGGTGTCGTCTGTCCCGGCCAGCCGTCTGACCGTTTCCACATGTTCTTCGACAAAGCCCCTGTAGACAGAGCGGCACTCGGTCAGAACCGGGCGCACCTGAGATGTGTCGAGTTCATTCAGAATGGTTTGCGTTTCGGCGCGGATCAGCCGGGAATATTCCGGCGCCGACGATTCAAAGCCGCGGCGACGCTGCCACCACCGGCGCCACCAGTTGCCTTGCAGGTCCAGTGCGATTGTCTTGCCCAGCCCCACCGGGGGCGGCACCTGCGGCGCTTGCGGCGGCTCGATCCGGAAATCCGCAAGCCGGTCGCCAAGGGCAGAGCGATATACGGCCTCCATGTTCCGCGACGCCTCCGCCAGCAGCGCCCCGACCCGCTGATTCAGCGCCCGCGAAAATCCCAGATACGCCGAGCGCTGAAGGACACGCAAACCGGCAGGATCGTATTGCCATGTGCCCTGTTCGCCATGGCGTTCGAAATGGCTGATCAGGGAATCCGTGGCGCGACGCACAAATCCGTCCTGCGCCTTTTCCATACGCGCCATGAGGTTTTCGTGCAGCGTCGTGCAAATCGCCTCAAGCTCACTTTCAAAATGGGCTGCAACCTGTTGAACGGAAGACACAAAATCCACACCTTCCACCGTGACTGCGGATACCCCGGAAGCGCGGCTCTGGTCTGCGGCAATAACGGCGCGGGCCTCGTTCGCCAGATTGCGGGCATTTCGGCCGATCTTTTCGTAGATGTGCCGGGCGCTCCCTGCGCTGACGCGCTCGGCGATGGCGCTCAGCAGGTCCGTCATGCCGGATGCGCGCCAGATCATGTCGGGATGACCTTCGCCCGGACCGGGTGTCAGCGTCTCCAGACAGGACTCGAGCGTCCGGGCGGAATCCCGATGCAACACGCCGGGATCATCGAGAAGTGCGGTTTCCGCCCACTTCGCGCTGCCAAGGATTATCGGCACGTCGCTTTCGACCCTGTTCGCGATCAGTGCATTTCTGACGCCCTGCCGAATTTCGGGTATCTGCCGGGCAGGGTCATGCAATTCATCGACACGGTTCACGAACAGGATGATCTGTCGCCTTTCCATGGTGGCAATGATCCGCATCAGCGCCAGATCAACGGTGGACAGCGCCTGATGCGCCGACAGAACCACCACGCACAGTTCCGCCCCCCGCAGGCTGCGCATCGTGATCTGCTCTCGCATCATGAATGTATCGTTCACGCCGGGGGTGTCGCACAGATGCAGCGGCATCCCGTATTCGGGCACATCAAGGAAGAGGTCCGCCGATTTCGTAATATCGGCAAACCGCCCGGTCCTTGAACTCACATCGGCGGAATCGTCTTCGTCCCCAAGGCTGACATAGCGTTCCATGAGTTCGGTATCGACATAGCCGTAATCATGGCTTTGCCCCAGCAGCAGTTCAAAATGCCGACCGAGGCGGGTCTCGGTTTTCCTGCGCATCTCCTCGATCTGACGCTGCACTTCAAGCGCCTCCTCCGACGCCCCGGCCCGGGCCGCCAGCTCACCCAGACGACCGCCCCCGACCATCAGCGTGTCCCACTCGTTGCGGTTGAAGAACGTAAAGGACGCCTTCACCTGTTCGTCTTCTCCGGCGCGCTGCGGCCTGCCGTTCATCAGAATGTTGGTAACGACCGATGTCCACGGGTTGACATCGGAAGGCAGCAGCCCCGGCCGGCCCGCCAGAACATTGGTCAGCGCCGTTTTACCGGCCTTGACCTGACCCACCAGGATGACCCTGGCCGCAAAACCGTCCAGGCGCGCGCGCAACGCCGCCGCCCGCGCAGCGGTTCGCGCATCCGCGGCCAATGCCAGTTGCGCAAGGCGCTCCGACAGGTTCTGAAATGCCTCTCGCTGGGATTGGATGGCTTTGTTTCCCGCTCTCAGAAGGTAGGAATTTGGTACTTTCTGCATACTGTCACCTGGTTGCCATGCAAAATTCAGAGCAGCGCACTGCCTGCCGCGCGCACGTTTTCGAATCGATTCCCTGTCGACAAAGTGCCCCGAAGCGATCTTCGCCACGCTCCGGTCCCCGGCGAACCCGGCCCCGCCATCCGCAGGCCGGGGCGTTCGGCCAAAATCGGCAGCCGTGGCCTGGATACAATTTTATCTTTTGTTTTCAAAATATTAAACGCAGAGGCGGCGCACGCTTCCAATTCTGCGCTTGGGTGTCTGACGACTTTGGCGATCCTGTTCATTGTCCCGCCTTTCTGCCGGAATTGCTTCATCGGAGCCACCATGCCAGCGCCCATCCGGCGCATTGGACTCACGGCCCCGAAGCCCAAGCGCTATCCGGCCTTTGTGGCAAAATCGTGTTGGCAACGTGTCCTGTTGCCGCCATCCGGTTTCCGCTGCCGCAATGCAGCCTTTTTTTGATGTTTATTCGCAATAGTTTAACCTGAAGACTTCGCTTCATCGAAGCGCATTTCCACATTAAATCCCTTTCGCGCCCAACTTTTGCCGGTTTCCTGGCCAACCAATGACACCAGGGCTGTTTTCAGTTCAGGAAAGCCCGGCGGGCAAGGCCGGGGATATGGAAGCGGGGGTGTCGCAATGGCGCAACGGGAACTTGGCGGGAACGCTGAAATTGAAGCAGGCGCTGAGGTCAATGAGGTTGACGAGCTTCCGCCCGGCACGGAACTGCTGCACGGGCAATATACGATTACACGTTTCCTGAACAACGGCGGCTTTGGCATCACATATCTGGCGCGCGACAGCCTGGATCGGAAAGTCGTGATCAAGGAATGCTTCCCCGGCGCTTTCTGCCGCCGGACCAAGACGACCGTAAGTGCGCGGTCGCGCGCGTGTCAGGGCGAACTGAAGTCCATCATCAGGTTGTTCGTTCAGGAGGCGCGCAGCCTGTCCAGACTGGTTCACCCGAACATCGTCGGCGTGCATCAGGTGTTTCAGGACAATGAAACCGCTTACATGGCCATCGACTTTATCGACGGAAAGGATCTGCTTGACGTTGTCGATGACCCGGACTTCGTATTGACGCAAGGGCAGATCGTCGCCATCACGCGGAAAATTCTGTCGGCCATCGGCTTTGTGCATCGGCACGGTGTCCTGCATCGCGATATTTCGCCGGACAACATTCTGCTGGGCAGGGATGGAGAGCCGATCCTCATAGACTTCGGCGCGGCGCGCGAACATGCGTCCGGGACCAATCGCGCATTGTCGGCATTGCGGGTTGTGAAAGACGGCTATTCGCCCCAGGAATTCTATATTGCCGGCGGCGAACAGGGCGCGTGGAGCGACCTTTACGCCCTTGCCGCATCGCTCTACCATGTCATAAAGGGGATTGCCCCGGTGAATGGGCAGGCGCGACTGGCCGCGCTGGCCGAGAGCCGCCCGGACCCGTGCGAACCGCTTGCGGGGAACGTGCAAGGGTTTCCCCCGAACTTTCTTGAAGCCATCGACAGGGCCATGAAGATCCTGCCCGGAGAGCGCCTGCAATCCGCCGGGGAATGGCTGGACATGCTGGACATGCCGGATATGCCGGATGGCAACGGCGATGCGGATGCGGATACTGCGATAGACGGCAACCCCGAAATGGCGATTGCCAGGCTGCTTGAAGAAGAAGCGGAATTGCAGGCGAGGCTGGCCAGGAACAGCGAAAGGAAACAGGCGACCGCGCCTCTGGAGCCTGCGGAAGCTCCGGGCGAGGCGCAGGTCGAGGCGCAGGCCGGGCCTTGGGCGGAGCCGGACACCGCGCCTGCCCCCCGCAGGAAGGGCGGCCTGATGCGGGCGGCATCGGTAATTGCAGCCGCCGGGATTGCCGGGTTCGGCTACCTGCGGGGCGGCAATGGCGCGATTTCACCGGTGGCAGGGCAGGAACAGACGCCGCCCGACACCGCGCCCGACACTGCGCCCGAAGCGCAGACCGATCAAAGCGGCAGCGCCCGCGAGGAAAGACAGGAGACAAACCCTTGATCAGACGGATGAGCCCCCTGGCAGGACTGACCGGGCGCAATGCCCGGACCGCCCTTGCCGCCGACGGCCGGCACGCGCAGGATGACACGCAGAAAGACGCCGCGACCGGCAACGCGCCACCGGCGCAGATCACAGAGCGGCAGGACACGCCGAAGCCCGAAATGGAGGGAGGCCCTTCGTTGCCACCGAAAGCTCCGGCCCAGCCGGAACGCGCATATCGCATCACCAGTCCCGAATCCGGGATCGAACCGGCCGATGAACCGCCCTCTGCCGCCCCTGCCGCGCCGACAGCGCCTACCGCAGGGATGCCGAAGCGCCGCTCCAGCCGGGTAAAGACCACCTTCCTTGGCTTCGACCGGTCGGACGGCCGCACCGAAGACATTCTTGGCAATCCGGCGAATGAGAAGATGGCGACGACAGCGATGTTTCCCGTTGGCTGGCTGGTCATTGTCGAAGGCCCCGGACGCGGCGCCGGTCTGTCGCTTCATGATGGCGTCTGTCAGATCGGGCGCGGAGACGATCAGGCCGTTCAACTCGATTTCGGGGACAGCAGCATTTCCCGAAGCAACCACGCAGCCATCGCATTCGACGAAGAAACCCGCGCCTTCTATCTTGGCTATGGCGGCAAATCCAACATCGTCCGTCTGAATGGAAAACCCGTACTGGCAACCGAAATTCTTTCACATGGGGATCTTGTCCGGATCGGCGAAACGACCCTGCGTTTCATCGCATTCTGCGGACAGGAATTCAGTTGGACAGACAGATGAGCATTCAGCGATGACGATGATGTACGATGTTGCGGCGGCCATCGACAAGGGGCGGCGAGACCATCAGGAAGACGCGCTCGCCATCGACTTTTCCGGGGAAGACGGCGCCGGCTTCGTGGTTCTTGCCGACGGGATGGGGGGACACGACGCGGGCGATATTGCCAGTCGCATTGCCGTCATGAAAGTGTCCGGCGCGCTCAGGGAGCAGCTGGACAACCGGAATCCGCCCGACGACGATATTCCCGAAATGCTCAGAGCCGCCACACTGTCGGCCAATCGGTCGATTGCGTCCTATGTTTCGCGCAACAGCGATGTTGCCGGAATGGGAACGACCCTGGTTGCGCCGGTCCTGTCCGGCGACCGGCTGCACTGGGTATCGGTGGGGGATTCCCCGCTGTTCCTGTTCAGCGACGGCGAACTTCATCAGATCAACGAAGATCATTCGCTTGGGCCACAAATCGACCTGATGATGAAATCGGGGATGCTGGATGAGGAAACCGCACGCCATCACCCGGACCGGAATTGCCTGACCTCTGTTCTGATGGGGGCGGAAATCCCGAAAATCGACTGCGGCAGGCCACCGGTCATCCTTCGCCCGGGGGATATTGTCATCGTATCGAGCGATGGGCTCCAGTTTCTGTCAAACGGTCGGATCGGCGAAATTCTGAACAGGCATCGCCACAGGAACAGCGAGTGGATTGCAAATGCCCTGATGCAGGCCATTCACGAACTGAACGATCCCGATCAGGACAACGTTTCCCTGGCCGTGATCAGGGTTTTCCCACATAGCCATGGCGACGATCCGCATTCAGGGCAAAAGAACGGCTCCGCCGCCCCGCCCCGCAGGGCTGTCACCAGCTTTCAGCCATAACTCATTCTTCGCCGCCCACAGCCGCTTTCGTCTGGACATCCCGTGCGACATTGCCCAGTCTGCCCCGGACAGGAGGCGCCATGGCACCCGCGCGCAGGATCATCATTGATACAGACCCCGGACAGGACGATGCAGTCGCCATCCTGCTTGCGCTCTCCAGTCCGCAAGATATTGATCTGATTGGCATAACCACCGTTGCGGGCAATGTGCCACTGGCCCTGACGGCGCGCAATGCACGTATCGTGTGCGAACTGGCGAAACGCCAGGACATCCCCGTCTTTGCAGGCTGCGACGCCCCGCTTGAACGCCCTCTTGTCACTGCGGAACATGTCCACGGCAAGACTGGTCTGGACGGTCACGACCTGCCCGAACCGACCATGGCCCTGCAATCCAGACATACCGTTGATTTCATTATAGAAACCCTTCGCTCCGAAGCTGCGGGAACGGTCACTCTCTGCCCGCTCGGACCGCTTACGAACATCGCCACGGCCCTGAGCCGCGCCCCGGATATTGCAAGCCGTATTGACCGGATCATTCTGATGGGCGGCGCATATTTCGAGGTTGGCAACATCACGCCCGCAGCAGAATTCAACATTTACGTTGACCCGGAAGCCGCTGATATTGTAATGAAATCAGGGTGCGGCGTAACTTTTCTGCCGCTTGATGTGACGCACAAGGCCCTGATCACCGCCGAACGCGCAGGGAAATTCCGCGCCATGCAGACCCCGGTCGGCAACGCCATCGCCGACTGGACTGCCTTTTTCGAGAGATTTGACAGGGGAAAATACGCCTCCCCCGGCGCGCCCCTGCACGCCCCTTGCGTCATCGCCTGTCTTCTTGATCCCACGCTTTTTTCCGGCCGTGACATCAATGTCGAAATCGAAACCCGGTCCGATCTTACGCGCGGCATGACCGTGGCCGACTGGTGGGGCGTGACAGAGCGCCCCATCAATGCCAGATTCATCGGCGACGTTGATGCTGATGGATTTTTTTCCCTTTTGGTTGAAAGACTTGCAAACCTATGAACATGTTGCACCTTGCGACCGCCGGGGATACGGAAAAGCTGATTGCGCTGATTGCGCGCTATCATGCCTTCGAGGGGCTGGAGACCACGGACGAACAACGCCGCGCCGCACTCGACACCCTGTTTTCGGGTGAGGTTCAGACCGCTATCTGGCTGATCGGTCCGCGCAAGTCGCCGGTCGGCTACATCGCGATCAGCTTTGGTTTTTCGATCAGGCTTGGCGGGCGCAACGCCTTCATCGACGAATTCTTCATCCGCGACAGTGTGCGCGGTCGCGGCATGGGCTCTCAGACGCTGGCGAC
Organism: Paracoccaceae bacterium; assembly: GCA_965216225.1. GTDB lineage: Bacteria > Pseudomonadota > Alphaproteobacteria > Rhodobacterales > Rhodobacteraceae > 3107. Next base: position 123,645 of record CBDCFF010000034.1, on the reverse strand, counting down.
GATCGTGCCCCTTTTGCGGCAACTCGGGATATGTTCGCTACACATGGAAATCCCGCAGAACAACAGCGGCGCGCGACGATTGTATGAACGCGCAGGATTCCAGAGCCGGGATGAATACCGCTCGATGACACAGGTCTTGTAAGTGCCGCACGCACTTGCCACCTTGCTGTCATGACACTTGCGATCCCGTTCGACAATTCCTATGCCCGGCTGGGCGATGCCTACTTCGCGCGGCTTGCCCCGACGCCGGTAAAGGAACCCCGGCTGATTGCCGTGAACGATGCCCTGGCAAAAGAACTGCGGATCGACCCGAACACCCTGAAAACGCCGGGGGGGGTCTCGGTCCTGGCGGGCAATGAACGCGCACCGGGGTCGGAGCCGCTGGCGCAGGCGTATGCGGGCCATCAGTTCGGGAATTTCGTCCCGCAACTGGGTGACGGGCGCGCCTTGCTTCTGGGGGAGGTTATTGATACCAATGACATACGGCGTGATATTCAACTAAAGGGATCTGGTCGAACGCCCTTCAGTCGCGGCGGCGACGGTCGCGCGTGGCTGGGCCCTGTCATGCGCGAATACATCGTGTCGGAAGCGATGCACGCGCTTGGCGTTCCAACGACCCGCGCCCTTGCCGCAGTCACCACGGGCGAGGCCGTCATGCGGGAACGCCCGCGCCCCGGCGCCGTCCTGACTCGCGTGGCGGGAAGCCATGTTCGCGTGGGCACCTTTCAGTTTTTCGCCGTTCGCGGACGCACGGAGGAAATTCGCGGACTTGCCGAACACGTTATCGAGCGGCACTATCCCGAAGTCGAAGATGCGCTTGGCCTGCTGCGGGCCGTGACGGCGCGTCAGGCGTGTCTGATTGCCCACTGGATGAGTGTCGGTTTCATCCACGGCGTCATGAATACCGACAACTGCCAGATCGCCGGGGAAACCATTGATTACGGCCCCTGCGCGTTCATGGACCGTTATCACCCGGCGACCGTTTTCAGTTCGATAGACCGGCACGGGCGCTATGCGTATCAGAACCAGCCTGACATCGCGGTCTGGAATCTGGCCCAGTTCGCAACCAGCCTGCTGCCGTTGATACATGCGGATCAGGACACCGCCGTCGAACGCGCGACCGAGGCGATCAACGGCTTTGCCCCGACATTCCACCGGAAATGGCTGTCGCTCTTCCGCGCCAGGATCGGCCTGACGGACGCCGAAGACGGCGATGCCGCCCTGATAGCCGAACTGCTGACCCTCATGACAAGGGCAGAGGCGGATTTCACCAACACCTTCCGCGCTCTGGCTGAAGGCAACGCACGGACGCAGTTCGGCGATCCTGCCGCCTTTGACGAATGGTCCGTGAAATGGCGGGCACGGCGGGCACGAGAGGCAGCCGCGCAAGAAAACCAGGCCGATCTGATGCTTCGCGCGAACCCCGTCTGCATTCCGCGGAACCACCAGATAGAATCAGCGATAAATCAGTCCCTTTCGGGCAATCATGATCTGTTCTTCAGGTTGAATGACGCCCTGAAAACCCCCTTTGCGACGCAACCCGAAGCCGAATGGCTGCGCGCCGCCCCGAAACCGGACGAGGTGGTTCGGCAGACCTTCTGCGGAACCTAGCGCGCCAAACCGCGCCGGTCCGCTGTTCCCCGTGTCTGTGGCCCGGACAGGCACAGTCGCGGATATTCCCGGCAAAATGGCTGGTATCGGACCTGCGGATCACATAAACCGGAACCAATCCAAGGTAAGGGGCGCAATGGGCGGAACCATCATCGAACGCTGCGAGGCAACAGGGCTGCGCATGACCGGCCAGCGGCGATTGATCGCACAGGTGCTGGAGGAGGCGACCGACCATCCGGATGTCGAAGGTCTCCATGCGCGCGCGGCTGAACTTGACCCGAATGTCTCGCTCGCGACGGTCTATCGCACTGTCAAACTGTTCGAGGAAACCGGCATTCTGGAAAAACTGGAATTCGGAGATGGGCGTGCGAGATATGAGACCGCCGCTCGTGAGCATCACGATCACCTGATAGACGTGAAAACCGGCGATGTGATCGAGTTCGTCGATTCCGAAATCGAAGCCTTGCAGGAAAAGATTGCCAACCGTCTCGGTTATCGGCTGGTTGCGCATCGCATGGAACTGTTCGGCATCCGAAAGCGGGACCGCTCGAACGGCTGACCCCGGCCCTGTCCGGCCCCGTCCGTTACAGCCTGTCCCGCATCGAATACCACAGCATGGCCATTGCAAGCAGCGGCCGGCGCAGTGCCGCGCCCCCCGGAAAACGCGGCGTCGGCACCGAGGCCATCAGGTCGAAACGCTCCGCCTGCCCGGCAATCGCCTCTGCCGCCAGTTTTCCGCCAAGCGTCGCCATCGCAACGCCGTGGCCCGAATAGCCGCCCAGGGTCAGCACGTTCCCGCGCAAGCGGTCGAAATACGGCATCCGGTTCATCGTGATCCCCAGCGTGCCGCCCCAGGCATGGTCGATGCGGGTATCGGCAAGCTGCGGGAAAATCCCCAGCATGGGCCTGCGCACCTTTGCGGCAATATTCTTTGGAAAGCGATAGCCATGGCTTTCCGATCCGCCGAACAGCAGACGCCCATCGTCGGAAAAGCAGAAATAGTTCACCACGAATTTCGAATCCGCAACCGCGTGATTGCCGGCAATCAGGGTGCGGCGCTCTGCCTCTGGCAGGGGTTCCGTCGCGATGATGAAATTGTTGATCGGCATCACCCGCGCGGCAACCTGCCCGTTCAACCGGCCAAGATAGCCGTTGCAGGCAAGGATTGCGTGATCAGCCACAATGTTGCCCGAAGCCGTGGCAAGCCGGACCCTTGCCGCCATGTCGCATGACACCACCCGCGATTGCTCATGTATTCGCACCCCTGCGGTCTGCGCAAGGCGGGCAAGCCCCAGCGCGAAACGCAGCGGGTCCATATGGCCGCCGCCCATGTCAATCGTGCCGCCATGGTAGGCATCCGACCCTATCAGGGCGCGGACGGCATCGCGTGTCAGGCCCCTGATGCGGTCATAGCCATAGTCGCGGTTGAGCTTTTCCGCATGGTCCAGACTGTGCGGAACATATCGCGCACGGTGATCCGCATGGATGATCCCGCCGTGAAAGGGCACATTCACAAGCGGATCCCGCGCCAGCCCCCGCACGAGATCGACAGCTTCCAGCCCCAGTTGCCACAGCGCCCGCGCAGCGTCGCGGCCAACCATGTGTTCAAGGTCGTTCTGATCCCGGCGCTGACCGGTGCCGACCTGTCCGCCATTTCGACCGGATGCGCCGAAACCGACCCGCTGCGCCTCCAGCAGGACGACATCATATCCCCGCCGGGCCAGATGCAGCGCTGCGGAAAGCCCGCTGAACCCGCCGCCAACCACACAGACATCACAGCGGGCATCCGCCGCGACCGCCGGAAATCTGTCAGGCGGACATGAACGGGCAGCGTAGAAGGATCGGGGATATTCCCCATGCGCATCGTTTGCGGTAAGAACGTCCATGGCTCAGGCCGCTTTCAAAAGGCCCTCCTCACGGATCGCGTCATAGGTAAGGTCCAGCGCCCTCCACGCCCTTTCGACAAGCAGGTCGATCTCTTCCGGCGTGATGATCAGGGGCGGAGAGACGACCATCCTGTCCCCGACATGGCGCATCACCAGATTGTTCGCGAAACATCTTTCACGGCAGATCAGGCCGACAGTTCCGGCCTCACCCGAAAATTTCGCGCGCGACGCCTTGTCCGGGGTCATCTGCAACCCTGCGAACATGCCAAGCGCACGCGCCTCGCCCACCAGCGGATGATCGGCAAGCCCCGCCCAGCGCGCCGCCAGATGAGGGGCCGCAACATCGCGCGCATGGTCAATGATCCCCTCTTCTTCGAGAATGCGCAGATTTTCCAGCGCGACCGCCGCCGCAACCGGATGCCCGGAATAGGTATAGCCGTGGTTGAAGTCACCAGCCGCAGCAACGACCCCGGCGACTTCATCGCTGACCAGAGAGCCGCCGATGGGCAAATAGCCCGAACTCAGCCCCTTGGCGACCGTCATGAGGTCAGGCCGGATGCCGAAGGTTTCCGACCCCCACCAGTTCCCGGTGCGGCCAAAGCCGCAGATGACTTCATCCGCGATCAGCAATATGTCATGGGCATCGCAGATCCGCTGAATTTCAGGCCAATAGGTTTCCGGCGGGATGATGACCCCGCCTGCCCCCTGCACCGGTTCGGCAATGAAGGCCGCCACGCGATCCTCGCCCAGTTCCGCGATTTTCGCCTCCAGTTGCCGCGCCCGTTCCAACCCGAATTCATCCGGTGACGTGTCGCCGCCTTCGGCATACCAGTGCGGCTGGTCGATATGCACGACATCCGCAATCGGCAGGCCGCCCTGCGCGTGCATCGGCGCCATGCCGCCAAGGCTCGCCCCGCCCATGCTCGAACCGTGATAAGCGTTCTTGCGGCTGATGATGATCGTCTTGTCCGGCTTGCCCTTCGCCGCCCAATAGTGGCGAACCAGTCTGATATTCGTGTCGTTCGCCTCGGACCCGGACCCGGCAAAGAACACCTGATTGAGATGATCCGGCGCCAGTTCCGCAAGCCTTGTCGAAAGCGCGACCGCCGGGACATGGCTGGTGTGAAAGAACGTGTTGTAATAGGGAAGCTCGCGCATCTGGCGCGCGGCAACCTCTGCCAGTTCGCTCCGGCCATAGCCGATGTTGACACACCAGAGACCGGCCATGCCATCCAGAAACTCGTTGCCTTCGGAATCGGTGAGCATCACGCCCTGCGCCCGCGTGATGATGCGCACGCCCCCGGCTTTCAGCGCGTCGCCGTCCGTGAACGGGTGCATGTGATGGGCCGCATCCAGCGCCTGCAATTCGCGCGTCGGCATGTGATTGCTGATGACTGTCATGAAAGTCTCCTTGTAACCGCTTTGTCTTCAGGCGTTCAGCAGAAGGTGTTGACGTTCCCAGGGCGAGATTTCCCGCTGATATTCCTCAAGCTCCGCCCATTTGATGTCAGAGAAGACCTGGCAGAAATGCGGCCCCAGAACCTCCTTGATCTCGGTGTTGCCGTCGAACCGGTCGAGCGATTCGCGCAGGCTGCGGGGCAATTCTCCGCCGCCCTTCAGCACCACATGATCGGCCGCCGGTCGTGGCGCGGTCCGGTTCACCATTCCCAGATAGCCGGCCGCCAGGCTTGCGGCCAGCGCAAGGTAGGGGTTGGCGTCGCTGCCGACCACGCGGTTTTCAATGCGACGGGCCTCCGGTTCGGAATTCGGGATGCGCAATCCTGCCGTCCGGTTGTCCGCGGCCCATTCCAGATTGGCGGGCGCGCTCATCCCCTCTGCGGCAAACCTGCGATAGGAATTCACATATGGCGCAAGCAGGGGGATGGCGGACACCAGATATTTCTGCGACCCGCCGATGAAGTGGTGGAAAGCATCGGTTTGCGCACCATCGGGACCAGAGAAAATGTTCCGCCCGGTTCTGCTGTCCGTCACACTCTGGTGAATGTGCATGGCGCTGCCGGGTTCATCCCGGATGGGCTTGGCCATGAAGGTTGCGAACACGCCCTTTTTCAGCGCCGCCTCGCGGATCGTGCGTTTGAAATGGAAAACCTGATCCGCCAGCCGCAACGGATCGCCATGCAACAAGTTGATCTCGATCTGTCCTGCGCCGCCTTCCTGAATGACGGTGTCGATCCTCAGGCCCTGATCCTCGGCAAAGTCGTAAATCGTGTCGATCACCTCGCCGAATTCATCGACCGCCACCATGGAATAGGCCTGGCGGCTGACCCCCTTGCGACCGGTTCGGCCCAGGGGCGGCTCGATCGGCTCGTTCGGGTCAATATTCGGCTTGGTCAGGTAGAATTCCAGCTCCGGCGCGACGACCGGGGTCCAGCCGCGTTCCCGGTAAAGATCCAGCACCCGTCTGAGCACGTTGCGCGGCGCCATGCTCAGCCTCTGCCCGTCGCGGGTTTCCAGATCATTGATGATCTGCAACGTCGCTTCCTTTGCCCAGGGCACTGCGGCCGCAGTGGACATGTCGGGGCGCAGAACGACATCCTGCTCCAGCCACTGGTCGGGAATGTCCATATTCACGTATTCGCCCGAGATCGTCTGATAGAACAGCGAGACCGGCAGATAGAAGGTCTGATCCGGGCTGAACTTGCAAGAGGGCATGGCCTTTCCGCGCGACATGCCGGCGAAGTCGGGGATGATGCACTCGACCTCTTCGATCCGCCGCTCGCCAAGGTAGCGGGCGAAGGCGTCGGGCAGATCGGCAACCCAGTCGGTTGAAAGACGCGAGACCACGATTTCACCTGTCGGCTGATGCGGCTGGTGCGGCGAATCCGCACCGCCCCTGCTTTTGATCAAATTATGGTCAAAAGCGTATCGGGTCAATCTCCGTCTTTTGCGGCGCCCTCGATCAACGAGCGCCTTATCTGATCAATTCCCTGATTGATGTCGGCCTCGATCGACAGGCGCACCAGTTCCAGATCGCCACATGCAATGGCGTGGATCGCATGATCATGCATGTCGGGCAGATTGGCCGTGCCGTAACGCCCGCACACGACCCGCAGCGAAGGCGACGCCCTCAGCCATAACGACTGAGCGAGTGAAAGAAGAATATGCGCGTCCGCCGCCTTGTACAGATGAAAATGGAACCGGAAATTGTGACAAAGATACCCCTCGACCGATCCTGCCGCAATTGCGGCGTTGAGCGCATCGTCCATTTCCTTCAGTTCACCGGCCAGTGCGGCACCGCTTTTTCCTGCCGCCATTTCCGCCAGTCTCGGTTCGACCGCCACCCTGGCGAAACGCAATTCCTCCAGTTGATCCAGCGTCAACCGGGGTATGACGATCCTGCGGTTCCCCATGGACCGAAGCGCCCCTTCCGAGGTCAGCCTTCGGATTGCCTCTCTCACCGGGGTCATGCCAGCCCCGATCATCCGGGCAAGACCCTGAATCGTGACAGCCTGACCGGGAATCAGTTCGCCGAACAGGATTGCGTCACGGATGCGGCGATAGATCGCTTCGTGCTCTGGAATTTTGCGCGCCGGACCTTCCACTCCCTGTTCAATCCTCCCTTGCCGTGCCATGATCGGCTGATCCGGCGTGATGGTTGCCTTGAAAACCCTTGCGCCGAATCGCTATGTTTGATCAAATCTTGCATCAGGATAATTCATCCTGACAACCTGGGAGATGGAATATGCCAAAAGCAATGGCCCCGCTGGCGCTGATTGCCTCGCTCACCGCATCAGCCGCCTTCGGCGAGGAAGTTCGCGTCTACAACTGGTCAGACTATATCGACGAGGAATTGCTTGAAAAGTTTGAACAGGAAACGGGCTATGACCTGATTTACGATGTGTTCGACTCGAATGAAGTCCTGGAAACAAAGATGCTGGCCGGATCGTCGGGCTATGATGTCGTTGTCCCGACTTCGGATTTCCTGCAACGCCAGATAGAAGCCGGGGCGTTCCAGCCACTCGACTACTCGAAACTGCCGAACTCGGAAAACCTGTGGGATCTGATCAAGGAACGGACCTCCAGCTATGATCCGGGCAATGCCCACGCGATCAACTACATGTGGGGCACCACCGGACTTGGCGTCAATGTCGGCAAGGTCACTGAAATTCTGGGGGAAGACGCCCCGGTCGACTCGCTCGATCTGGTGCTGAATCCGGCCAACATGGAAAAACTCGCCGAATGCGGTGTGTATTTCCTCGACGCGCCCACCGAGATCATTCCGGCGACACTTGCCTATCTGGGCGAGGAACCGGACACCCATGACCCCGATGTGATCGCAAAGGCCGAAGCGGTGCTGCTGTCGGTGCGTCCCCATATTCGGAAATTCCACAATTCCGAATACCTCAACGCCCTTGCGAATGGCGACATCTGTGTCGCCGTCGGATGGTCCGGTGATGTTCTTCAGGCGCGGGACCGCGCCGCAGAGGCCGAAAACGGCGTCGAGATTGCATTCAATTCGCCAAAGGAAGGGGCGTTGATGTGGTTCGACATGATGGCGATTCCGGTGGATGCGCCAAATCCCGAAGGCGCGCACAGGTTCCTCGACTTCATCATGAATGCCGAAAACATGGCGGCGGCGTCGAACTATGTCTATTTCGCCAACGGCAACCTTGCCTCTCAGGCGTTTCTGGAGGAGGATGTGATTGACGATCCGGCCATCTACCCGGACGAAGCAACGCTTGAAAACCTTTATACCACGCGCCCCTACCCTGCGGAAATACAGCGGTTGGTGACAAGACTCTGGACCAAGGTCAAATCCGGCATCTGATGCGCCCCCGGAACAGTTCGCCGCCCGGCCATGCGCCGGGCGGTCCTTACCACGATGGGGTCCGTCATGGCTGACGCCACCGCAACCGGTGTTTTCACGCCTTGGGACGATCCCGAAGCCGTTCCGCTGATCAGGTTTCGCAACGTCACCAAGACGTTTGGCGACTTCACCGCAATCGACACCGTCGGCCTCGACATCTTCGAGCGGGAGTTCTTTGCGCTGCTGGGTCCGTCCGGCTGCGGCAAGACCACGCTGATGCGTATGTTGGCGGGGTTCGAAACGCCGACCGGGGGCGTCATAGAGCTTGCCGGACAGGACATTGCCCCGATACCGCCAAACCGGCGCAAAGTGAACATGATGTTCCAGTCCTACGCGCTGTTTCCGCATCTCAGCGTCTGGGACAATATCGCCTTTGGCCTGAAACGGTCGGACATGCCCGGAAAGGACATCCCCGCCCGTGTCGAAGAGATGCTGCGCCTGACCCGGCTGGAAAGATTCGCCCGCCGAAAGCCGCACCAGATTTCCGGCGGCCAGAAACAGCGCGTGGCGCTGGCCCGCGCGCTGGCCAAGGTGCCGAAGCTGCTGCTGCTGGATGAACCGCTGGCCGCCCTTGACAAGAAACTGCGGCAGGAAACGCAGTTCGAATTGATGGACATTCAGGAAAAAACCGGCACGACCTTCGTGATTGTCACCCACGATCAGGAGGAGGCAATGACCGTCGCCAGCCGTGTCGCGGTGATGGATCACGGGCGACTCATCCAAGTGGATACGCCGGACAGGATCTATGAATCTCCCAATTCCATCTATGTGGCCGACTTCATCGGCGACGTGAACATCATCAGGGGCAAGGCCGGTGTGACCGACGGCAACGGCACGCTCGTACATTGGGCAAAAGGCCGCGATGCGCTGATCGGCCCGGCGCGCGACGGCGTTGACGAAGGGAATGGCTGCGCGATTGCAATCCGTCCCGAAAAGATCAGGATTTCCGCCGACCGCCCGGATGGATTGCGCAATGTCGTGCAGGGCAAGGTGCTGGACATCGCCTATCTGGGCAATGTCTCCACCTACCATGTGGAACTGCCCACCGGCCATGTGATCAAGGCGCAAACCGCCAATACAAGGCGCATCGCGCGGCGCGGCTTCACCTGGGAAGACCGGGTCTGGCTGTCCTGGAGCGACACCGCCGGCATCGTGCTGGCGGCCTGAGGAACATGCGATGAACCTCCGCCGCGCCTTCGTCATCGCCGTTCCCTGCCTCTGGCTGCTCGCCCTGTTTCTGGTCCCGTTCGGCATCGTTCTGAAAATCAGCTTGTCGGACCTTGCCCTCGCCCGGCCGCCCTACACGCCGACGCTGAATATCGGGGGCGGCTGGAACGCGGTCGCCGATTTTCTTGCAGGGCTGGATTTCGAGAATTTCGTCTTTCTCACATCCGATGATCTGTACTGGCGCGCCTATCTGTCGAGTCTGCGGATCGCGGCGACCTCGACCATCCTCACGCTTCTGGTCGGCTATCCCATCGCCCATGCCATGTCACGCACCACCGCCAAATGGCGCCCGACCCTGATAATGCTGGTGATTCTTCCGTTCTGGACGAGCTTTCTGATCCGGGTCTATGCGTGGATGGGCATTCTGAACACCGAGGGGGCGCTCAATCAGTTCCTGATGTTCACCGGCGTGATTTCGGAGCCTCTGACAATCCTGAACACCACAACCGCGGTCTATATCGGCATCGTCTATACCTACCTGCCGTTCATGATCCTGCCGATCTACGCATCGCTGGAGAGGCTGGACGATTCACTTCTGGAAGCTGCGGAGGATCTGGGATGCTCGCGCCTTTCGGCCTTCTGGCTGGTGACGGCGCCGCTGTCCGGGGCCGGCGTTGTCGCGGGCTGCTTCCTCGTCTTCATCCCGGCCATCGGCGAATTCGTGATCCCGGCCCTGCTGGGCGGCTCAGACACGCTGATGATCGGCAAGGTGCTGTGGGATGAGTTCTTCCGCAACCGGGACTGGCCGGTCGCGTCCGCCGTGGCGATCGTCCTTCTGCTGATCCTCGTGATCCCGATCATCCTGTTCCAGCGCAACGAACAGAAACAGCGCGAGGCAGGGCAATGAGGCGTTTCAGCTGGTTCAATGCGACCGCGCTGACCTTCGGGCTGGCTTTCCTCTACCTGCCGATGATCATCCTGATCATCTACAGTTTCAACGAGTCCAGGCTGGTCACGGTCTGGGCGGGGTTTTCCGCGAAATGGTATGGCGAACTGTTTCGGAACGAGGCGTTTCTGGATGCCGCCTGGGTGACGCTGAAGGTCGCGGCGATTTCATCGACCATCGCAACAATCCTGGGCACGATAGCCGCGCATGTGCTGGTGCGGTCGGGCCGGTTTCCGGGGCGCACGCTTTTTTCAGGCATGATATACGCGCCGCTGGTGATGCCCGAGGTGATCACCGGCCTGTCGCTCCTGCTGCTTTTCATCGCCCTCGGGCTGGGGCGCGGCGTCTTCACGATCATCCTTGCGCATACGACCTTTTCGATGTGCTATGTCTCGGTCGTCGTCTCCTCGCGTCTGGCGAGTTTCGACAGATCGCTGGAGGAGGCCGCGCTTGATCTCGGCTGCACCCCTTTTGACGCATTCAGAAGCGTGACCCTGCCGGTAATTGCCCCCGCGGTCATTTCGGGCTGGCTGCTTGCCTTCACGCTGTCGCTCGATGACCTGGTGATCGCCTCTTTCACCGCAGGCCCCTCCTCCACCACGTTGCCGATCAAGGTATGGAGTTCGATCCGGCTGGGCGTCAGCCCGGAAATCAACGCGCTCTCGACCATCCTGATTGCAATCGTGTCAACCGGGGTAATCTCGGCATCCCTTCTTTCAAAACGCGCGACGATTCTCAGGGAACGCGAAGAGCGGCAGGCGGAACGGGCATGAACGGGTTTCAATCGGCGTGGGCCGGGTATTGCGAAACCCACGGTACGCCGGAACGCATCGAACTGATGCTCTGCGACCTGAATGCGATTCTGCGCGGCAAGTGGCTGCCCGGCAGGGCGGTTGACAAACTGTCGTCGGGCGGTGTGCGCCTGCCGCTTTCGACCTGTGCGCCGAATATCCTGGGATCGGAGGTTCCGGAAACCGGTCTTGGCATCGCTGTCGGGGATCCTGACGGCGTGCTGGTCCCGGTATCCTCGACCCTGCGCAAAGTGCCATGGAGTGACGGCAACGTGGCCCAGGTGCTGGTTGAAATGACAGACGGGAACGGGCGGATCAGCCCCCTGTCAACGCGGCCAGCCCTGCAACGCATGATCGAACGGCTGGCGGCCGAAGGGCTGTATCCGGTCGTCGCGACGGAACTGGAGTTCTACATCGTCAGGAAACGCGACGATGCAAGCGCCCCGCCGGAACCGCCCGCCCGCCTTCCGCAGGCCCAGAACTACGATCTGGAAGTCCTGTCCCGCAAGCAGGACATCCTGACCGACATCCTTGCCGCAGCCGGGGAACAGCGCCTGGCCACCGATACGCTGATCGCGGAATACGGCCCCGGCCAGTTCGAGGTGAACTTTCACCACACCGATGATGTGATGGACGCCGCAGACACCGCGTTGCTGTTCCGCCGTCTGGTGCGCGCAGTGGTTGACAGCCATGGGTTCGAGGCAACCTTCATGGCCAAACCCTACGCGAAACATCCCGGCAGCGGGATGCACGTTCACGTCTCGATCCTGGATCGGGACGGCCACAACATATTCGAGGCCGGGGAGGAAGAGGACACCTCGCCCCGCCTCGGGAACGCCGTGGCCGGTGTTCTGGACACGATGCGGGATTTGCAGGCAATCTTCGCCCCGCATCTGAACTCCTACCGTCGTTTCCAGGCCATGAGCTTTGCGCCGGCGGCGCCCGAATGGGGTTTCGACAACCGGTCTGCCGCTGTGCGCCTGCCCGAAACTCATGGCCCCGGCGCAAGACTGGAACACCGGATTTGCGGCGCTGACGTGAATCCCTATCTGGCCCTGGCCGCCATCCTGGGGGGCATCCATCATGGCTTGGGGTCATCGCCCCGTCTGCCCGCCCCGCTGGACGACCCGGCACACGAACCGGCCGAAAGGCTCAGCCACGACTGGACATATGCGGTTGATCGGTTTGCCGCCTCGCCGGTCGCCGCGGGGATTTTCGGGGACGCATTCCGCCACCTCTACGCCACGGTCCGGCGCAACGAGATAGCGGAACTGACCGCCGTTATCGCGCCGGTCGAATACAGCGCATATCTGTCCCGGCTGTAAGCAATGCAAAGCCTGCATGAACCATACCCCCATGGGCCAGAGCCGGACGCCGGAAACCACTGGCGCAGAACGGTTTCGGATGCAGTGCGCGCGCGGCGCACCGGTTTGCGCCCACCCACCCGTCACATCGGAACACGCACATGACGAATGAACGCTTTATCGTTGGCGTACTGGAAACAGGCCGGCCACCGGAAAATCTGGCGAAAACCTTCCCGGACTACCCGGCCATGGTGGCGGACTGGCTTTCGCCCGTGGATACGGTTTTCCGAAGCCATGCCATTCTGGATGGCAGGTTCCCGACCGCACCGGAGGACTGCGACCTGTGGGTTGTCACGGGTTCCAGATACGGAGCCTATGAAGATCACGACTGGATTGCGCCTCTGGAGGCGTTCATCCGCGCCTGCCGGGCTGCCGGGCGGCCCATGGTCGGAATCTGCTTCGGACATCAGATCATCGCGCAGGCCCTTGGCGGCACGGTCCGCAAATCCGACAGGGGCTGGGGGCTGGGCGTCACGTCCTATCCGGTTTCGGACTGGCCCGAGGCGCTTGGCGGCGCGCCTGACAGGTTCGACATGCAGGCATTTCATCAAGACCAGGTCGAAAGCCCGCCGGAGGGCGCGCAGGTGATCGCCGCGACCGCGTTCTGCCCGAACGCCGCGCTGTGGTATCCGGGGTTTGCGCTGACCGTGCAGGGACATCCCGAATTCTCCAGCGCATATGTTTCGGCCCTTCTGCGGGAACGACGCGGAAGCCTGTTGCGCACGGAAGAGGCCGACCGGGCGCTGGCAAGCCAGTCAGCACAGACCAACGCGGACATGCTGGGCCGGATTGTCCGGAACACGTTCCTGAACCCGGACAGCCTGAAAGACAGCCCGAAAGACAGCCCGAAAGAGGACGCAACATGACCGCAGATCAGGGCGATTTCGCCTTCCGCTCGGACGATAACATGGGCCGCTGGCCGGAAATGACATATGGTGGCGCGCTGAGTTTTCTGCGCAGGCGCTACAGCCGCAACCTGACCGGTGTGGATGTCGCGGTAAGCGGCGTCCCCTATGACGCGGCGGTCACGTACAGATCAGGGTGCCGGCTGGGGCCCAGGGCCATCCGCGCCGCCTCGGTCCAGTTGGCGGAACTGAAATCCTTTCCCCACGGCTTCGATCCCTTCCGGACGCTCAATGTCGTGGATTACGGAGACTGCATGGTCGATCCTCACCATCCGGACACCGTGGCGGCAGCCATCGAGGCACATGCAGACGGGATCATCGGCGCCGGCAGCAGGATGCTTACCTTTGGCGGCGACCATTTCGTTTCATATCCCCTGATCCGCGCCCATGCAAAACATCATGGCCCGATCGCGCTGGTTCAGCTCGATGCGCATTGCGATACATGGCACGATGACGGCGCGCGCCTCGATCATGGCACGATGTTCGCCCGCGCGGCGGCGGAGGGGCTCGTTGACGCGGGCCGCTCCACACAGGTCGGGCTGAGGACGTTCAATGACAGTGATCACGGGTTTGAAATCCTGACAGCGCCCTGGATGCACCGAAACGGGACAGACGCGGCGCTGGAGGTCATTCGCGCGCGCGCAGGGGACGGCCCGGTTTATGTTTCCTTCGATGTCGATGGGCTCGACCCGGCCTTTGCCCCCGGCACCGGAACCCCGGTTGCGGGCGGGCTTGCCAGTTGGCAGGCGCTGGAGATGATCCGCGGGCTTGGCGGGCTGAACCTGGTCGGCATGGATGTGGTCGAGGTCGCCCCCGCCTATGATCACGCTGAAATCACCGCCATCGCGGCAGCCACGGTTGCCCATGACTGGCTGTGTCTGCTGGCCGAAGCCGGGGGTGCTGCGCGGAATTCCGTCGGGCGGCTGTAAGACAGGATGCCGCATTCGCCCTTGCATCCGCCCTGGCAGCGGGTCTTGCCGACTGCCGGAACGGCGGCGCTGTCCGTCGTTGTCGATCCGACATGATCACGCGCCTTTTCCCTGCGGGGGGCCGTATATGGGGGACCGGGTATCGACCCCGGACGCGATGCTCATCAATGCCATCGCGCCGATGCTCCTGTCCGGCATCCGGCGCGGAACATCGAGGGCGCAGTGCCAGAATGCGCGCGGAACCGGGTGGCGAAATGTGCGGAACCGCCAAATCCGGTGGCAAGCGCGATCTCTGTCAGGCTCAGGCTCGATTTGCGCAACAGATCGCGGGCAAGCTCCAGACGCAATTGTGTATGGAACTGCATCGGGCTGCGCCCAAAATGCGCCCGAAACAGGCGCGAAAGCTGTCGGGGGCTTACCCCCGTGATTGCGGCCAACTGCCCTGATGACATCGGGTCCGACAGATGGTTTTCCATCAATTCAACCGCCGTCAGAACCGTGGCGTTGGCAATGCCGTAACGCGCGCTGCGTCCGGCGCGCTGCGGACCCTGGGGTGGCCTGATATCGGCCTGCAGGAACCAGTCGCCTACCCGGCGCGCAAGTTCCGCGCCCCAGCGCGCGGCAATGATCCCGTGCATCATGTCAACAGGCGCAGAGCCGCCCGCACAGGTCATTCGCCCCCGGTCCACCACATACAGCGCGCGTTCCAGAAGCAGTTCGGGATCGGTTTCCCTCAGATCGTTGAAATGGTCCCAGTGTACCGTCATGCGGCGCTGCTTCATCAGCCCTGCCCGCGCCAGGATAACCGGGCCACCGGACACCCCGCCAAGGGTGACGCCCCGCCGGTCCAGCAGCCGCAGGAAAGCCGTCAGTTCCGGCGCATCCGGCCCTGTCACATTGGAACCCGCGACGACAAATGCGATGTCCAGATCGGATGTCATCCTTGCAACCGGCACACCGTCAAGCCTGGCGCCGCTGGAACTGACCGACCCGCCATCGCCGGTCCCGAAATGCACGATCTCGAAACATTGCCGGTCATGCAGATGATTGGCGGCGCGCATGGTGTCCACCAACGCCGCGTAGGACAACAGGGCAAAGCCCGGTTTCGCATATATGCCGATCTTCAAGGGGGGCATCAAAACACCGTGGCTGTCCGGATCATGCAACTATGCGTCCTTTTTCTGAAAGTCAATCACCCGACCCGACTGTAATCTGCCCTGGACACAGGGGCGATGACAGGGGCGATGGCGGCAATCACGATGCGCTATTCAGGATTCAGGGTTATCCGGGAGGGCTTGCGGGGAAATACCGGCTGGAAACCGGTATGGCGGAACCCGGACCCCGAACCGGAATATGACATCGTCATTGTGGGCGGCGGCGGTCACGGGCTGGCAACGGCGCATTACCTGTCAAAAGTTCACGGCATCACCAATGTTGCGGTGCTGGAAAAGGGCTGGCTCGGTTCCGGAAACGCCGGACGGAACACGACCATCGTGCGATCCAACTATATGCTGCCGGGGAACGAACCGTTCTATGAGTTCTCGATGAAATTATGGGAAGGGCTGGAGCAGGATCTGAACTACAACGCGATGATTTCGCAGCGCGGCATCCTGAACATCGCACATTCCGACGCCCAGCGGGATGCCTTTGCGCGCCGCGGAAACGCAATGCTGATGGCGGGGGCGGATGCTGTTCTGCTGGATCGGGACGGTATCCGGAAGATGTGTCCCTGTCTGGATCACGACAATGCCCGCTTTCCCATCCGTGGCGCCCTGTGGCAACCACGCGGCGGCACCGCGCGACACGATGCGGTGGTCTGGGGCTATGCCCGCGCCGCCGATTCGCGCGGGGTGGACCTGATCCAGAATTGCGAGGTCATCGGCTTTCGCATCGAAAACGGCGTGTGCAGGGGCGTCGAAAGCACCCGTGGCGCGATCCGGGCCGGAAAGGTCGCGGTCTGCGTCGCCGGCTCCTCCGGCCGGGTCATGGCCAGGGCGGGAATGCGGTTGCCAATGGAAAGCCATGTCATGCAGGCGTTCGTGTCGGAGGGGCTGAAACCTGTTCTGCCAGGCGTCATCACCTTTGGCGCAGGACATTTCTATGTCAGCCAGTCGGACAAAGGCGGGCTTGTCTTCGGCGGCGATATTGACGGATACAATTCCTATGCCCAGCGTGGCAATCTGCCGGTCGTCGAGGATGTGTGCGAGGGCGGCATGGCGTTGATGCCGATGATCGGGCGGGCGCGACTGCTGCGCATGTGGGGCGGCGTCGTGGATATGTCGATGGATGGTTCCCCCTTCATCTGCAAGACACATATCGACGGGCTCTATTTCAACGGCGGCTGGTGCTATGGCGGTTTCAAGGCAACCCCGGCATCCGGTTTCGCGTATGCGCATTTGCTGGCCACCGGTCAGCCGCATCCCGTCGCCGCCGAATACCGGCTGGATCGTTTCACGCGCGGCGCGCTGATTGATGAAAAGGGCGCCGGCGCCCAGCCAAACCTGCACTGAGAGAGCACTGAGGGAGCATTGACATGATCATCCATCATCCCCTGCTCGGCCCCCGCGACGCCGCTGAATTCACCTGTCTCGGCGATGCCTCGCTGCTTGACCGCCCCGACTGGCAATCGGAAAACAGCGCCGCCGAGTTTGACGCCTACACCCACTTGCGGGACAACCCGGCGGGCGAACACCGGGAATTGTGGTTCCACGGTCAGGGAGACCGCTCCTGGCTGGTGGTCACACGCAACACGCTGACTCATGCAATCACCAGGGTCGAACTGGCGCGCGATGTCGCCCTGACGCGGAGAGATGCCGAATGAGCCAGTCGAACCGCATCGGCGGCGGCCTGATTGACCGAGGCGCGCCGCTCTCCTTTTCCTTCAATGGTCGCGACATGCAGGGGTACAAAGGCGATACGCTGGCCTCTGCCCTGCTTGCGAATGGCCGGCGGCTGGTTGGGCGATCTTTCAAATATCACCGGCCGCGCGGCATCTTCACCGCCGGGTCGGAGGAACCCGGCGCACTGGTCGAACTCGGCAGCGGAGCCCGGCAGGAGCCGAACACCCGCGCGACGGTGACGGAACTTCATGATGGTCTTCTTGCCCGAAGCCAGAATCATCGCGGTTCGCTTGAATACGACCTGATGGCGGTGAACGATCTGTTCTCGCCGTTTCTGTCCGCAGGCTTCTATTACAAGACCTTCATGTGGCCGAAAGCCTTTTGGGAAAAACTGTATGAGCCGATAATCCGGTCATCCGCGGGGCTTGGGCGATTGTCCGGCAAGGAAGACCCCGATGAATATGACAAGGGTTTTCTGCATTGCGATGTTCTGGTCATCGGCGCGGGTCCGACCGGATTGCAGGCCGCCCTGACCGCCGGGCGCGCGGGCCTGCGGGTGATCCTTGCGGATGAGGACTTTCGCATGGGCGGGCGGCTGAATGCGGAACGCTTCGAGGTGAACGACGCATCGGGGGCTGCGTGGGCCACCGCGGCGGTGGCTGAACTGTCCGCCATGCCCGATATGCGCCTGATGACCCGCACCACAGTCTATGGGGCATACGATCATGGCGTCTACGGCGCGCTGGAGCGGAATACCGATCACCTGGCGTCGTCCGGCGGGCTGCCGCGTCAGACCCTGTGGCGCATCTATTCCAGACGCGCGATCCTGGCCGCAGGCGCGACCGAACGGCCGATCACCTTTGGCAACAACGACCGCCCCGGCGTAATGCTGGCGGGTGCCGTTCGCGCCTATCTCAACCGGTTCGCCGTGGCCCCCGGCAAACGTGTTGCGGTGTTCACCAACAATGATGACGGCTGGCGGACCGCCCGCGATCTGAATGCCGCCGGTGTGGAAACCGTCGCCATCATCGACAGCAGAAAGGAAACGCCCCCCTTTCCCTGCCCCGATGTGAAAACCCTGTCCGGCGAAGGCGTCCTCAACACGAAAGGCCGCAAGGGGCTGCGCGAAATCATCACGACAAACGGCGAAAGGATCAGCGCCGATTGCCTAGCCGTGTCCGGCGGCTGGAGTCCGAACCTCCACCTGACCTGCCATCAGCGCGGGCGACCGGTCTGGCGCGATGACCTCGTGGCCTTCGTTCCCGGCGCAGACATCCCCCCCGGCATGAGGGTTGCGGGTTCGGCAAACGGCAGCTTCACCCTGTCCGCCTGCTTTGGAACCGGGGATGAGGCGGCCCGGAACGTGGCCGAAGAGCTCGGGAAATCCGCCCCCGCCACGGACATGCCGCGTGCGGATGACGAACCCTCGCGCGCTTCGGCCTTCTGGATCGTCAGAGGCGGCAAGGCCCGCGCCTGGGTCGATCTGCAAAATGATGTGACTGCCAAGGATGTAATCCTCTCGCACAGGGAGGGGTTCCGCTCGGTCGAGCATCTGAAACGCTACACGACCATGGGCATGGCCACGGATCAGGGCAAGACATCGAACATTCCGGGCCTTGCCCTGATGGCCGAAGCCGGCGGGAAATCAATTCCCGAAACCGGCACGACGATTTTCCGGCCACCCTACACCCCTGTTCCCATCGGCGCCTTCGGGGCCGGGGCCAGGGGCAGGGCGTTCCGGCCAACCCGCAAGACGCCCTCGCATCAGTGGGCGGAAGAACGCGGCGCTGTCTTTGTCGAGGCGGGCCAGTGGCTGCGCGCCCAATGGTATCCGCAACCCGGCGAAACCCACTGGCGCGAATCGGCCGGCCGCGAGGCAGGAACCACCCGCAGCGCGGTCGGCATCTGCGATGTGACCACACTGGGCAAGATCGACATCAGGGGGCGCGATGCGGCGGCCTTTCCGGACCTTCTTTATGTCAACGGATTTGCAGGACTTCCGGTTGGCAGGGTCCGCTATGGCCTGATGCTGCGCGATGACGGTTTCGCCTTTGACGACGGCACCACCGCGCGGCTGGGTGAAAACCACTTTGTCATGACCACCACAACGGCCAACGCCGGTCTGGTCTATCAGCGGATGGAGTTCGCCCGCCAGTGTCTTGCACCCCGCATGGACGTTCATCTGATCTCTGTCACCGATGGCTGGGCGCAGTTCGCCGTGGCGGGGCCAAAGTCGCGCGCCCTGTTGCAGAAGATCGTCGATGAGGCGCACGACATCTCGAACGGCGCTTTGCCGTTCATGGGGTGCAGGGAACTGACCGTCTGCGGCGGTGTGCGGGCGCGGCTTTTCCGGATCTCCTTTTCGGGAGAACTGGCCTATGAGATCGCGGTGCCCGCGCGCTATGGCGACGCCATGATCCGCACCCTGATGACAGCGGGCGAGGAATTCGGCGCACAGCCTTACGGAACAGAGGCGCTTGGCGTCATGCGGATTGAAAAGGGCCACGCGGCGGGCCCGGAGCTGAACGGCCAGAGCACTGCGCAGATGCTGGGCATGGGCCGCATGATCTCGGGGAAAAAGGATTGCATTGGCAACACCATGTCGAAACGCCCTGCGATGAACGCCCCGGACATCCCGCGGCTGATGGGATTCCGCCCGGTCAACCGGTCGGACATGCTTGCCGCGGGCGCGCATTTCATCGCCAGAGGGGCGGCGCCAACGACCGAAAACGATCAGGGCTGGATGACTTCGGCCGCCTGGTCGCCGGAACTCGGGCATTCCATCGGCCTGGGTTTCATCAGGCGCGGCCATGAGCGGCCGGGCGAAATCGTGCGCGCCTGGGACGGGTTGCGCAAAACGGACATCGAGGTTGAAATCGTATCGGCGCATTTCGTCGATCCAGAGGGGGAGCGCCTGCGTGCCTGAGTTTCAGTTGATCGACCGCACGCCGCTGGATGGCGCGACAGAGATGATCGGCGCCACCACGCTCTCGGAACTCGTGGTCGAGATCGTCTCTGTCGCGACGCCGCTCGGCGGGGCGGATGTGCTGTCTGCGAAACTGGATGCGGCCTACGGCCTGACGCTGCCTGCGGCGGGGAAATCGGTGCAATCCGGGGATCATGCCCTGACCCTGCTCTGGACCGCCCCGGATCAGTGCCTGCTGGTGACTGCGGGAAGGAATGTCCGGTTCGACACAGAGGTGGAGCAAACCCTTGAAGGCGCGGGCCATGTCACCTTGCAATCGGACAATTGGGTCGCGGTAGAGGTCGGCGGCCCGGATTGCCGGGACGTTCTGAGCCGTTTCGCAATGTTCGATCTGCATCCGGATGTTTTCGCCATCGCAGACACCGCACGAGGATTGATGAAGCATCTGAACGTGATCCTGACCCGGACGGGCGAAGACCGCTATCTTCTGCTCTCCGCCTCCTCGTCGGCACAGGATTTCTGGCATGGCCTGACGCAGGCGGCGCGCGCGCATACCGGTCTTGGTGCGCTTCGTCATTGCGGCGACCGGCCTCAGCGGTGACCGGCCTGCGCCCATCGCGCCTCCAGCGTTTCTATGGCCTTGATCCGCTCTGCGGTTTTCGGATGACTCATGAGCCAGGCAGGCATGACCCCCGCGCGGGAGCGTGTCAGATCGTCCAGTTTTTGAAACAGGCTCTTTTGCGGGGCGGTGCCGATCCCGGCGCTGGTCAGAAGGGCCGAGGCATAGGCGTCGGCCTCGTACTCGTCACTGCGCGACAGCCGGGCGGCCAGAAGCGTGGTCAGCATGTTTGCGATGTAGACGCCAAAACCGGGCAGAAAGCGGCCGAGGATCATCACGAGCGCCGTGCGCAGGGCGTTCTGGCCGGAAAAGTCGATCATCCGGCGGCGGGAATGGCCAAGGGCGACATGGCCCAGTTCATGGGCGATGACGCTGGCGATTTCCCCGGTCGTGACCTCGCCATTCTGGTATTTCCGGTAAAAGCCCCGTGTGATGAAGATGCGGCCATCCGGCGCGGCAAGGCCGTTGACCGGATCAATCTCATGGATATGCACCCGGATGCGGGGCAGTTCGAGCGCGGCGGCCATCCGGTCACAGAGTTGTCCGAGTTCGGGGTCGGCAAGCTCTGTGGATCGCGCATCCAGTTCCCGCGCCGTGCGCCAGGCCGAGAAGCGATAAAGGACAACGCCGTAGAGCAGGGCCAGCAGGATCGGGGCGAATTTCAGCATACGGGCAATATGGGGCTGCGGGTGTGCAAGGCCAAGACCCAAAGCGCGCACCCTCTGTTCGTCTTCAACCAGTTCGGTCACCTCGAACGCTGTTCGTTGCGTCCCGGCAATGTGCATTGACCATATCTTAAAATCAGGTATCCAGAATTCAGATATACGAGAGAGTAAGGGCCATGGCGGGTGCCATCTTAGCCATCATTGTGCTGGTGTGGGTTATCCGGCAGTGCCTCATCTTTTAGGCCAAACGGTTCATATGTGCTGCGATGTACCTTGAGGCACTGCCAATTGTGGCATCAACTCAAGAAGCCAGTATACTTGTCGCTGAACTCTGCACAAGGAAATCTGACCCTAGTCACCTGCATCTAAAGTTCGGCACATGAGTTTTGTTGGGCGCGTTGGCAGAACCGCTTGACGGAGGCGAGGATATGGTCGGCGGGTTTGACCCATTTGCAGGGTTTGGGGTTTTCGTTATGGGCCTCGATAAATGCAGCGATATCGGCTTCCAGTTCCGCCGTTGAACGATGGACGCCGCGCTGCAGTTGCTTGCGCGTCAGTTCAGCAAACCAACGCTCCACCTGATTGATCCAACTGGCCGAGGTCGGTGTGAAGTGGACATGCCAATGCGGGCGGCGTGCCAGCCAGGCCTTGATCTTCGGGGTTTTGTGGGTGGCGTAATTGTCCATGACGATATGCACCTCCGGCCCGTCCGGCATCTGCCGGTCGATCTGTTTGAGGAAGTCGAGGAACCCGGTGGCGCGGTGCCGCTTGTAGCATTTGCCGATCACGGCGCCGGTGGCGATATCCAGTGCTGCAAAAAGCGACGTCGTGCCGTGTCGGATGTAGGTGTGGGTGCGCCGCTCGGCCACGCCGGGCGCCATTGGCAGCACAGGCTGTTCGCGATCCAGCGCCTGGATTTGCGATTTCTCGTCAACACACAACACGATAGCCCTGTTCGGCGGTGACAGGTACAGCCCGACGATATCGTGCACCTTGTCCACGAACAGCGGGTCGGTTGAGAGCTTGAATGTCTCGCTTCGGTGCGGTTGCAGGCCGAACCCGTTCCAAATCCGCCGGATGGTGGTGTGCGACAGTCCCGTCGCCGCAGCCATGCTTCGGAGCGACCAATGGGTCGCATCCCTCGGGGTCGTGTTCAGCGTGCGCTCAATCACCGCAGCCACCTGATCGTCCGACACGGTGCGCGGGCGACCGGAGCGGTATTCGTCGGTGAGACCTTCAATCCGGCATCGCACAAAACGTCTGCGCCATTTGCCGACTGTGTGTTCATGCACCCCAAGCCGGGCCGCCACTTCCTTGCTCGCCAATCCATCGGCGCACAGCAGGATCATCCGGCATCGGTCCGACAGCGAACGTGCCGCTTTGTGACGCCGAACCTGACCCTCGAGAAAACGGCGCTCATCTTCGCTCAAAACCACTGCATCCGCCAAACGTCCCACCATCGCAACATCCTCCTCAATTCCCGCTCAGTCAATCATACAAATTACAATTCCGGGGGACTAGGCTCAGGACCCATTGACTTTGTTTTGAACGTGTGAATCAGTGTTCTGCAAAACGGAGTAGTGACATGAGCGATCTTTTCTGGCTGACGGAGGCACAAACAGCGCGCCTTGAGCCCTTCTTTCCCAAGCCCCATGGCAAGCCCCGGGTCGATGACCGTCGTGTGTTGAGTGGTATTATTTTCATTATTCGCAACGGTTAACGCTGGCGCGATGCGCCTGTCGAATACGGCCCTCACAAAACGCTCTATAATCGGTTTGTGCGCTGGTCCCGCAAAGGTATTTTCGAACGAATTTTCGAAGAATTGGCCAGCCCCTCTGGCCCGGACGCCGACACCCTCATGATTGACGCAACCCATCTCAAAGCACATCGCACGGCGTCCAGTCTCAAAAAGGGGGGTCCGAGCCGCGCCTGATCGGGCGTACAAAGGGAGGACTGAATACGAAACTGCATGTCGTTGGAGACGGTGCGGGTCGCCCTGTCAGGCTGCATCTGACGGCGGGTCAGCGTAGCGACTTCAAGGGCGCGGATGTTTTGCTGCCCAACCTGCCTGCGGCCAGGGTTCTGATCGCGGATCGGGGCTACGACAGCGCAAAGGTTCGAAAAATCATTGAAGATCAGAAGATTGAGGTTTGCATCCCTTCAAGGAAAAACCGCAACAAAACCATCCCCCACTGCGCCGAAACCTACAAGAGGCGGCACAAGGTCGAAAACCTGTTCGCAAAACTCAAGGATTGGAGGCGCATCGCGATGCGCTATGACCGATGCGCACATGTATTCAAATCCGCCATATACATCGCTGCAACCGTCATATTCTGGCTATGAGTCCTGACCCTGGTCACCTGCCTCCAAAGTTCGGCCCATGAGTTTTGTTGGGCGCGTTGGCAGAACCGCTTGACGGAGGCGAGGATATGGTCGGCGGGTTTGACCCATTTGCAGGGTTTGGGGTTTTCGTTATGGGCCTCGATAAATGCAGCGATATCGGCTTCCGGTTCCGCCGTTGAACGATGGACGCCGCGCTGCAGTTGCTTGCGCGTCAGTTCAGCAAACCAACGCTCCACCTGATTGATCCAACCAGCCGAGGTCGGTGTGAAGTGGACATGCCAATGCGGGCGGCGTGCCAGCCAGGCCTTGATCTTCGGGGTTTTGTGGGTGGCGTAATTGTCCATGACGATATGCACCTCCGGCCCGTCCGGCATCTGCCGGTCGATCTGTTTGAGGAAGTCGAGGAACCCGGTGGCGCGGTGCCGCTTGCAGCATTTGCCGATCACGGCGCCGGTGGCGATATCCAGTGCTGCAAAAAGCGACGTCGTGCCGTGTCGGATGCAGGTGTGGGTGCGCCGCTCGGCCACGCCGGGCGCCATTGGCAGCACAGGCTGTTCGCGATCCAGCGCCTGGATTTGCGATTTCTCGTCAACACACAACACGATAGCCCTGTTCGGCGGTGACAGGTACAGCCCGACGATATCGTGCACCTTGTCCACGAACAGCGGGTCGGTTGAGAGCTTGAATGTCTCGCTTCGGTGCGGTTGCAGGCCGAACCCGTTCCAAATCCGCCGGATGGTGGTGTGCGGCAGTCCCGTCGCGGCTGCCATGCTTCGGAGCGACCAATGGGTCGCATCCCTCGGGGGCGTGTTCAGCGTGCGCTCAATCACCGCAGTCACCTGATCGTCCGACACGGTGCGCGTGTTCCATCCCGGACGATCAGATAGACCCTCGCCGCTCTGGCCTGTTCATGGCAAGATCGATCTTGCGTGAGATTCGGGACGGAGGCAAGACATGCTGATTTCCTTGCACAAGCAGGCGACGACGACGCCGAAGATCAGGGCCACAATCCAGGCGAGCAAAGAGCCCGCGTGGATCGTGGCCGAGCGCTACGGCATCTCGGAGCAGACCGTCTGGACGTGGCGCAAGCGCGATACCGTCCACGACCGGAGCCACACGGCGCACAGGTTGCAGACCACGCTGACACCGGCGCAGGAGGCCGTGGCGGTCTCGCTGAGACAGAGTCTGCTGCTGCCGCTCGACGACCTGCTCGCCGTGGTCCGCGAGTTTCTCAACCCGAACGTCTCGCGCTCCGGGCTGGACCGATGCCTGCGCCGATGCCTGCGCCGTCATGGGGTCGGCTCCCTCCGTGACCTGAAGCCGAAGGTGGCGAAGCCCGCGCACAAGCCTTTCAAGGCATACGAGCCCGGCTACATCCACATCGACGTGAAATACCTGCCGCAGATGGCCGATGAGGAGAAGCGCCGGTATCTGTTCGTCGCGATCGACCGCGCCACCCGCCGGGTCTTCGTGCGCATCTACCCAGTGAAGAATGCGGCCAACGCCCGCCGGTTCCTGCGCGATCTGGAGCGCGCCGCCCCGATGCGGATCACCCGCGTGCTGACGGACAATGGCAAGGAGTTCACCGACAGGCTCTTCGGCCTTCGCCGCCGCGCCGCGACCGGCAATCATGAGTTCGACCGCCTCTGCGCCGGGTTCGGGATCGAGCATCGCCTGGCCCCACCGATGCGGCCGCAGACCAACGGCATGGTCGAGCGGTTCAACGGTCGGATCGAGGACGTGCTCCAGAGCCACCGTTTCCGCAGCGGCGAGGACCTCGAACAGACGCTTCTCCGCTACGTCCGCCTCTACAACGGCCAGCTGCCGCAATCCGTTCTGAAAGGCCGCACGCCAATCGATGCGCTCAAGGACTGGCATCAAGAAAAGCCCGAACTCTTCAGAAAGAAGCCGTACAATCACACGGGATGTGACACCTAGGAACGACGTGTTCGTGACCCAACACGCACAAGCCTTCGCAGACAACTGGTTCATGGGTAAGCATGGATTGGCGGTCCAAGCGGCGCGGGCCAAAGGCTTCACTGGCTAGCCCCGAGTTTGGTGTCCTCACACTGAATTGACCAATCCCATTGACGCAGCCAGTGTCCGAGCCGATAATGAAGAGCATTTACGAGCAGGGCAGTGAAGGTCGCACCATGACACTGGATATTCGCGGTAGTCCAAAGAATACTCGCAAGAGTAAAAACGCGCTTGTTGCTGATCGAGGGTTTGTCTGACCGGATCCGCTCATAATACAGCTTTCGAACCTCTCGTCCCATTGCTATGATCGGGAAAACGCCGGACGCGCCGATGGCTTCGAAGACGACCCTGAATGCAAAGAATCTGGAGGCGCTGGGCGCCGAGCGACTTGCCGAACTGCTGATCGGGATCAGCACCGGGAATGCGGCGACCAAGCGGAAGCTCCGTCTGGCGCTTGCGATTGCGCAAAGCCCCAAAGAGGCGGCGCGCGAAGTTGCCAGGCGGCTGACCAGCATTGCGCGGGCCAGGAGCTTCATTGATTGGAAGAACCGCAAAACGCTTGTCGATGAGCTTGAGACCCAGCGGCGCGCCATCGTCGAGCAGATCGCCCCGGCCGATCCCGAAGATGCGCTCGGGCTCCTTTGGCGCCTCATGGGCGTCGCAACCCCTGTCTTTGAGCGTTGCGACGATGGCAGCGGTGCCGTCATCGACATTTTCCACCAAGCCTGCCGCGATCTGGGCAAGCTGGCGCAGAGCGCACGACCGCACCCGCAAGCCCTGGCCGAGGCAGTCCTCGATGCGCTTCGGGACAATGGTTGCGGCCAGTACGACGGGCTGATCGCCATCATGGCTCCGGCGCTGGGCGATGACGGGCTCGCGCAGTTGAAGGCGCTGGTCGAGGAGCTTGAGCGCACGCCTGTCCCGGTCCCTCCCAGGGAACAATGGGAGGCTGTTGGCCGGGGAAGTAACGGACCGGTACATGAGCACGAGATGCGGGAACATTCTCGACAGCGCATTGTGAAAACGGCCTTGCAGGACATCGCCGATGCACAGGGCGATGTCGATGGGTTCATCGCGCAGTACGATCCGGAGACGCGCAAGGTGCCGAGGATTGCAGCCGAAATCGCCCGGCGGCTCCTCGGCGCGGGCCGGGCGGAGGATGCACTCGGTTTCATCGAGAGCGCCCGGACCGACGCGGCGCGCTGGATCCCCCGCGAGTGGCAGGATACCCGGCTTGAAGTGCTGGACGCGCTTGGACGCGGCGATGAGGCGCAGGCGTTTCGCCGGGCCTGCTTCGAGCGCGACCTCTCCGGGAGCCACCTGCGCGCCTATCTGAAGCGGCTGCCCGACTTCGACGACATCGAGGCCGAGGAACGGGCCATGACCTATGCCATGGGGTGCCAGAGCCTGCCTGCCGCGCTACGGTTCCTGCTCGACTGGCCCGCGCTGGAACGTGCCGCCGAGGTGTTGATCAAGCGCCGTGACGAGATTGATGGCAACCACTACGAGTATCTCGTACCTGCCGCTGACGCACTGTCCGAGCGCCACCCGCTGGCCGCGACGCTGGCGCTGAGGGCGATGATCGACTTTGCGCTTACACGGGCCAGGTCGAAGCGATACGGTTATGCTGCCGATCATCTGGCTGCCTGCGCCGATCTTGCCCGGAGGGTTGACGACTTCGGGGAGATCGAGAGCCATCAAGGTTATGTCGCCAGACTGAAGAGCGAGCACGGTCGGAAGTCCGGGTTCTGGTCGCGGGTCGGCTCCTGATGAACATGCTGCCGGAACATCAACCGACGCCCGTGCGGAAGCATTGTGGAGGCATTCTGAAAGCACGAGGGCGCAAAGTGCTGCAAATTCGCGCGTAATCGAGCGTATCACGGGAACGGGGCATGGCGCGCGAACTGTTTGAAATTGCGAAAGAAAACGCAAATCCAGGTAATTATTCATGGTTTGTTCATCAGGTTCATAACCTGAAGGTCGCAGGTTCGAAATCCTGTCTCCGGAACCACTCAAAAACCCTTGAAAACATTTATATTTTCAAGGATTTTTTCTTTGCCGGATCGAAAGCGAAATCTCCAGCCCAAAGCATACCGCAAGCGGATGTGAGCGAAATCTGGCCGCCCGGAGACGAGACATGAATCGCCAATCACCGAGGCGGAGGAAGGTGGTGGCGGATGGCGAGTCACACCGTAACCGTCCGGCATAGGTCGCCTGTTCCCGCTGCGTGAGCTTTGGCAGTGTGGGCGACCGCGGAGTGGGCACTCCGGAAGTGTCCGCTTACGGCTAAGTGGACACTTAGGCTCAGGACCCATTGACTTTGTTTTGAACGTGTGAATCAGTGTTCTGCAAAACGGAGTAGTGACATGAGCGATCCTTTCTGCCGAGCTATGCCCGAAAGTTGGTGATGGTGTGATCAGGCGGCGTGGTGAATTTGCTTGATCCCGTCTGTGAACTCAACCCCTTCAATGATCTCTGGCATGCGGTTGGCGCCGTCGAGCTTTCGCCATTTTCCTTGCGCTGACATCATCAGCTTGAATGCCATGGCCAACCCGGTCTTGCGGCTCAGGCAGCCTTTGGTTTTGCCGGTGCGGTGGCGGACGGTGGCGAAGGTGCTCTCGATCGGGTTCGTGGTTCGGATGTGCTTCCAGTGCTCAGCAGGGAAGCCGTAGAAGGAGAGCAGCACAGCCCGGTCTTTGGTCAGTTTCCCAACCGCCTTGTCATATTTCGCGCCGTAGGTTTCCACGAAGAAATCGAAGGCGGCCCCGGCTTCGGTCTTCGTTTCCGCCTGCCAGATATCATGCAGGTGGCCCTTGGCTTTGGCCTGCACCGATTTGGGCATGGCATTGAGAACGTTTCCGGTCTTGTGAACCCAACACCGTTGTTCCCGGGTGCTGCCGAAGACTTCGCGCAGCGCCGCCCAGAACCCCAAGGCACCGTCGCCAATGGCCAGATCGGGGGCGTGGGACAGCCCGCGACGCTTGAGATCGAGCAGCAACTCGCGCCAACTCTGCGTGCTTTCACGGTAGCCGTCGGTGAGCCCCGGAACCTCCTTGCGGCCCCACTCATCCGCGCCGATCAGCACCAGAACGCATTGTTTCTGCTCTTCCATACGCGGTTGGAAATAGACACCATCGGCCCAGACATAGACGAAACGCCGGGCACTGAGATCGCGGCGCTGCCAGCGTTCATACTCCGCCCCCCAGTCCGCTTTCAATCGCGAGATGGTGCTCGATGAAAGCCCTGCCGCGTTCGGCCCCAACAGCGCCCCAAGAGCCTCCTGAAAGTCGCCCGTGGAAATGCCCTTGTCTATTGGATTTCCCAGGCATTCGTATCCGTGCGATACGGATGCCACCCCTCGGGCCGCTGCAGCGGCCCGAGGGGTGGCGGGGGATGGATCGATGATGCCCTGGTCTTTGAGGACCGTTCTCAAGATGGATCACCCCCGCCCTTTCGAAAGACCCGAACAGATAGTGGAGGAGGGAACACCCCTGCCTCGTATGACAGGAACGGGAGACGAAAAGGTCATGAATGATACCATCGGCATCGACATCTCGAAAGATCATCTCGACACCCATCGCCTGAGCGATGGCAAGGCGAAACGCTTCACCAACGACCGGACAGGACTGAAGACGCTGAAGAACTGGATCGGCCCGCAGTGCTGCCGCGTCGTCTACGAGCCTGCAGGACGCTATCATCGCGATCTGGAGGCCCGCCTTTCAAAGACGGCTCACGCCATGGTCAAGGTGAACCCCAAACGCGCCCGCCGCTTCGCCGAAGCGGTCGGCCAGTCCGCCAAAACTGACCGGATCGATGCGGAACTGCTGGCCCGCATGGGGGCGATGCTTGACCTGAAGGCTTCACCGTTGCGCGATGAACCCATGAACGATCTGCGGGAGGTGCATGTCGCCCGGAGCGCTCTCATCAAGGACCAGACTGCCTGCCGGAACCGGCTCTGCGGTGCGCGCAACACACTCGTCAAGGCGCAACTGAAAACCAGGATGCGCCAGATTGCAAAGCAACTTGCCCAACTCGATGCCGAGTTGAAGAAGCGTATCTGCGAGGATGCAAAGCTTGCCGGACAGTTCGAGATCCTGCGGTCGATCCCGGGCATCGGCCCGGTTTCTGCCGTCGCAATACTCATCGAAATGCCGGAGATCGGAACCTTGACGCCCGGGCAGGCCGCCGCGCTTGCGGGCCTGGCTCCCTTCGTGCGCAAGTCCGGCAAATGGACAGCCAGAGCGAAAATCGGAGGCGGACGAGCCGGGCTTCGCCAGGCGCTCTACATGCCCGCCCTCGTCGCAGCGCGCTGCAATTCCCAACTCACCTGCGTCTACAAGGCTTTGCGTCAAAAGGGCAAGAAAGCCAAGGTCGCCCTTGTGGCAATCATGCGCAAGCTCATCATCCTCGCAAATACCTTGATCCGCGAAAACCGCCAGTGGTCCAAAATCAAACCTTGACCAAGACAGATATCTTGAGATAGAGCCACGGCAGCAGTTCCTCAATCGATCTGGTCTTGCGCAGCCAGGGCGGCAGGATCGACGAGGCGAAACGGATCTTTTCGTCCACATTGCCCCGGTCCCGCACCTGCGGCACCTTCACTGGTACCGGGCCGATGCCGGTCATGACCTCGCGCTCGGGCAGATGACCATGGCGCACCAGCCGCGCACGGCCATCGTCCGTCACCTCGCGGGCATGGGCGGCGAGGAGCGTGGCCAATTCCGCTTCCACCGCCTGTTTGAGCAGTTGGCGCGCGCCGGTTTGCAGGATGTCGGTCAGCGGGTCAGACGAAAATCCCGATGGACCGGGCAACGGCGTGATGGTAGACTTCGTCATGTGGCATATCCTTTTCTCTGCTGAGAATTGCGGCGCGTGAACAACGCCATGATATGCCGCCCATCAGGGCCATAACAAACTTTCGGCTATAACTCCGCTTTCTGGCTGACGGAGGCACAAACAGCGCGCCTTGAGCCCTTCTTTCCCAAGCCCCATGGCAAGCCCCGGGTCGATGACCGTCGTGTGCTGAGTGGTATTATTTTCATTATTCGCAACGGTCTACGCTGGCGCGATGCGCCTGTCGAATACGGCCCTCACAAAACGCTCTATAATCGGTTTGTGCGCTGGTCCCGCAAAGGTATTTTCGAACGAATTTTCGAAGAATTGTAGCGCGACAATCAAGATGAGAAGTGCGCGTCAATCAGGATGAGAATCCTTGGTCGCGACGTTTGGGACGATGCCGGGCTTTTGTGCCGCGATCAAGGGGTTTGTTTTTTGATTGTCGCGGAGCGTCAATCAGCTTTGGTGTTTTCCGGTGTGGCTTTTTGTGCAGGCCTTCCCGGCCCCTTTGCCTTTTGTGCTGCTCTTCGCCGGTAGCTTTCGACATTCATCTCGAAGATGGTTGCGTGGTGCACGAGCCTGTCGACGGCGGCCAATGTCATGGCCGGGTCTGGAAAAATCGCATTCCACTCCCCGAAGGGCTGGTTGGCCGTGATCAACATTGAGCGGCGTTCATATCTCGCGCTGATGAGTTCGAAGAGCACACTGGTTTCAGCCTGATCCTTGGTGACGTAGGTGATGTCATCGAGGATCAGCAGATGGAATTTGTCGAGCTTTGCAATGGCACTTTCGAGGACGAGATCGCGGCGGGCCTGTTGGAGTTTCTGGACCAGATCGGTGGTGCGGCTGAATAGGACGCGGTAGCCTTGCTCGACAAGGGCGAGCCCGATGGCTGAGCCGAGATGTGATTTGCCCACACCTGGCGGCCCAAACAGCAGGATGTTGCCGCCCTTTCCGATCCAGCTGTCGCCAGCGGTGATCGCACTGACATGGGCCTTGGACAGCATGGGGACGGCTGTGAAGTCGAAGGTGTCGATCGTTTTTCCGGGCAACAGGCGTGCCTGTGCGAGATGTCGCTCGATACGACGGCGATCTCGTTCAGCCAGTTCATGCTCCACCAGGGTGCTGAGCATCCGAGCGGCGGGCCAGCCTTCCTTGTCGGCTTGTTCCGCAAAGCGCGGCCATAGCGCCTTGATGGCTGGCAAGCGCAATTCGGTCAGAGCCAAGGTTAGGCGGGCGGTATCGGTCTGGGGCGATGTCATGCTGTCACCTCCTGAGCGGATGGCGTACCGCCGACCAACTGGTCGTAAGATGACAGGTCGGCCAGTTGCACCGCGACTTGGGGGAGTGCGTCTTGTGATGGGCTAAACACTGCGCGTAGGGCCGCCATGTCAGGCGGGCGCTTCTGGCGAAGGTCCTCCTCAAGCTGCGCTGCCAATTCAGCCTCGCAGCCCCGCTCGTGTGCCAGCGCCAGAAGATCGACAACCATGCGACACGCCGCCTTCTCACTGGTCTGCTCCAGCAGGAATGCGAACATGTTACGGAACGCCCGGCGCGGGAATAGCTGATCCCGATAGACCAGCCCCATCAGCGCCATGGGCTTTTTGCGCAAGGAGTGGATGACGTGGTGGTAATTGACCACGTGCCCATGGCTCCCGGTGCTCGAGGCTCGTCCGCGTGTCAGCGTTAGCAGGGCAGAGCTTCCCAGGAACAGCTCCAACCGATCATCGTAGAGCCGAACCCGCAGCTGATGCCCGATCAACCGGGATGGCACGGTGTAGAACACCTTGCGCAAGGTGAAGCCCCCGGAGGAAGTGACGCGCAACGTGATCTCCTCGTAATCCGTGGTCCGCCGCGTCGGCAAAGGTCTGAGGCTCGCACGTTCCGCATCGATACGCTTGGCATTGCGGGCGTTGATCCGGCCCACGATCTCGTCGATGAAGCGACGATAATCTTGCAAGCTTTCGAAGTCGCGCGACCCACGCATGACCAGCGCGTCCTCAATGGTGCGCTTCAGATGCCCATTGGGGCTCTCGATGGAACCGTTCTCGTGTGCGACGCCCTTGTTGTTGCGCGTCGGCGTCATTCCATAATGGTTGCACAGGGCGTCGAAGCGGTCGGTTAGATCGGCCCGGGATGACTTATCCAGGTTCTTGAAGGCCGCCGACAGGCTGTCAGTTCCATGATTGTGTGGCACGCCGCCGAGCGTCCAGAGGGCGTTCTGCAATCCCTCAGCCAGCGCCACATAGCTTTCGCCGCCCAGCACGACGTGGGCGTGCTGAAACCCGCTATAGGCAAGCCGGAAGTGATACAGTCGATGGCCCAGTGCCTCACCGGCAATGGTCACACCCAACTTGCCCATGGCGGTGAAATCCGACAGGCCCATTTTGCCCGGTGTGTGGGTCTGCCGGAAAATGACGTCCTGTTCAGGGCCGTGTTCCGCATTCCAGGCGCGTATCCGTCGCTCCAGAGTCCGTCGGATGCCCGTACCCAGATCAGAATGCCGACGCAGAAGCTCCTCGTAAACCGCCACAGGTCGGATCCCCGGTGAGGACCGCAGAAGCGGCACGACCTCCGCATCAAAAATGTCCGCCAGCGGGTCCGGACGCCGCCGGCCGCGAGGGGCCTTCTTCCGTGATGGTAAAATTGGGTCAGCTTGCAGCCGATAGCCCGTTGCCTGGCTGATCCCCGCCTTGGCAGCGGCAACGGCAACGGAATGGGTCGATCTGAGCGTCATGAAGAGCCTCATTTGTTGGTCAGTGACATGACAGCCCGGCATGAACGATCCCCTTGCACAGAAAATCATTCCTTATCCGAGCCGGCCACAACCGTCAGGCCCGCCCCAAAAGGGCAAAACGCGTGTGCGGGGCCTCCCCAGTCGGGCTACGCCCTCCCTGCGAGCCCCCGCACACGCGTTCTCATCCTGATTGACGCTGGATTCTCACCTTGTTTGTCGCGCAGCAAAGAATTGGCCACCCCCCCTGGCCCGGACGCCGACACCCTCATGATTGACGCAACCCATCTCAAGGCACATCGCACGGCGTCCAGCCTCAAAAAGGGGGCTCCGATCAGCGGGTGGGCCGCGCCTGATCGGGCGTACAAAGGGAGGGCTGAATACGAAATTGCATGTCGTTGGAGACGGTGCGGGTCGCCTTGTCAGGCTGCATCTGACGGCGGGTCAGCGTAGCGACTTCAAGGGCGCGGATGTTTTGCTGCCCAACCTGCCTGCGGCCAGGGTTCTGATCGCGGATCGGGGCTACGACAGCGTAAAGGTTCGAAAAATCATTGAAGATCAGAAGATTGAGGCTTGCATCCCTTCAAGGAAAAACCGCAAAAAAACCATCCCCCACTGCGCCGAAACGTACAAGAGGCGGCACAAGGTTGAAAACCTGTTCGCAAAACTCAAGGATTGGAGGCGCATCGCGATGCGCTATGACCGATGCGCACATATATTCAAATCCGCCATATACATCGCTGCAACCGTCATATTCTGGCTATGTGGCCTGAGCCTGGTCCCCCGGAATTGTACTTTGTATCATTGACTGAGCGGGAATTGAGAAGGATGTTGCGATGGTGGGACGTTTGGCGGATGCAGTGGTTCTGAGCGAAGATGAGCGCCGTTTTCTGGAGAGGTGACCGTTCGGTGAAGGTGCCCTGGCGTACTGCCGGTCGTCCCGGTTACGCTGCTGAGGCAGCGTAACGCCAGGGCATCAACTCGTCCAGCCGAGTGATCTTGTGATCCGCGATGCGGGCGAGGAGAGAGTGTCCGCTCCTCTGTGTATCTGTGATCTGTACCATGCTTTGAGAGAGGAGCCATGACGATGACGATATCCAGGGAGCTTCCGGACGAACTTCTGGAGGGCTGCGAGCGGCCTGAAGACCTGCCTGGCGATACCGGGCTGCTGAAAGAGCTCAAGATCAAACTGATGGAGCGGATGCTTGGGGCCGAACTGACCGCGCATCCGGGCTATGAAGAAGGCAAGGATGCACCTCCGGGTCAGTCCAATCGGCGCAACGGCACAGCTGGCAAGCGCCTGAAGGGCCAGATCGGCGAGGCGCCGATTTCCGTGCCCCGTGATCGGGATGGCAGTTTTGAACCGGAACTGGTGAAGAAGGGCCAGACCCGGATCGACGGGATGGATGGCAGGATCATCGGCCTCTATGCCGCCGGACGAGAGTGTCCGCGACATCCGCGCCCATCTTGAGGATATCTACGGTCTGCTGGTCTCGCCGGATTTGATCAGCCGCGTCACCGACGCCGTGCTCGACGAGGTGCGCGACTGGCAAAGCCGGGCGCTGGAGCGGATGTATCCGATCGTGATCTTCGACGCGCTGCGGGTGAAGATCCGCGACGCCGACAGCCGCATGGTGAAGAACAAGGCCGTCTACATCGCCCTGGGGGTCAGCCGGGACGGCGTGCGCGAGGTCCTGGGCCTGTGGATCGCTGATAACGAGGGGGCCAAATTCTGGTTGTCGGTGATGAACGAGCTGAAGAACCGGGGTGTCCAGGACATTCTGATCGCCGTCGTTGACGGGCTCAAAGGCTTCCCGGAGGCGATCACCGCCGCCTTTGCGCAGACCACGGTGCAAACCTGCATTGTCCACCTGGTGCGCCACTCCCTGAACTTCTGCTCGCAGAAGTTATGGAAAGACCGCAAGGGAGTGGCCACTGACCTGCGCCGGATTTACAGCGCCGCCACCGCCGATCAGGCCGCCGATGAACTGGACGCGTTCGAGAAAAAATGGGCCGGTAAATACGCCTCCATCGCCCCGGCCTGGCGACGGGCATGGCAGGAAGTAATCCCGTTCTTCGCCTTCGATCCGGCGATCCGAAAGATCATCTACACCACCAACGCCATCGAGAGCCTGAACCGGGTGATCCGCAAATCAATCAAGACCCGCGGATCGTTCCCGACCGATCAGGCCGCAACAAAGCTGATCTATCTGGCCATCCGCAACTTCGAGAAAGGCGGCAGGAATGTTCGGGAATGGTTTGCAGCCCGCAACCAGTTCGCTATTATGTTCGACGAGCGCTTCAATGCGTGACTGTATTTGAAACCCGCATGGACCGGGACACATACACAGAATTCAGGACACTCCCTGTAGGCGATGGCGATGGCTTTGCCACCGCCCTCGGAACCGGCGAACATCCAATTTTTGCGACCTGTGGCGACAGGTTTTATGGCGCGTTCGGCGATGTTGTTGTCCGCTTCCAGAAAGCCATGGTTCAAATAACCGCGTGCCTTTGGCAAACGACCAAGGGCATAACGGATCGCTTGGGCCAGAGGCGACCTGCCAGATATATTTGGCACCTGCGCGTGTAACCAGGTCTCAAGTTCATCGAAGATCGGTTTTGCCTTTTCCTGACGGATGGCAACGCGCTCTTCAGACGGTTTGCCACGCGCCTCTTTCTCGACGGCATGGAGTTCCGCGGTCCGGCGGAGGGCTTCTTCGGCAATCGATGAGCCTTGCGCGGCAAAGATGTCTACAAACTTGCGTCTGACGTGCGCCAAACAAGCCATCTCCTGGGCCTTGTCCTCACCGAATACCCCGTTGAAGCCGGAATACCCGTCCGCATGGACCCAGCCTTTGTAGCCGGAGAGATGTGAGACGGGATGTTCGCCCTTGCGATCAATCGTGAACTGATACCACGCGCAGGGCGGTGATGATCCAGACCATGGTCGTTCATCGCGCACACAGGTCCAGACACGGGCGGTCCTGGTCTTCTTGTTGCCGGGGGCCTGCATTTTAACAGGCGTATCATCAGCGAAGATGGCCGCGCCTCGGCGGACCATTCGGCCAATGGTGTCAGCCAGAGGTTCCAGAAGCGCGGTGGAGCCGCCAACCCAATTGGTCAGAGTTGATCGATCAAGATCAACGCCTTCACGGGCGTATATTTGCGACTGACGGTAGAGCGGCAGGTGGTCCGCGTATTTGCTGACCAACACGTGCGCCAGCAGCCCCGGTCCCGGGCGGCCACGTTCGATCGGGCGCGATGGCAGCGGCGATTGGACAATGGCCTCGCAACAGGAACAGGCCATACGCGGACGCACGATCCGGTTCACGACAAAACGCCCCGGTTTGTATTCCAACTCCTCGGTCACGTCCTCACCGAGCCTCTTCAACGCCCCACCGCAACGTCGGCAGTCCTCGCCCGGCGACAAGACCTCTTCGTGCCGGTCCGGATGATCGGGCAAGGGCTTGCGGCTGTGCCGGCGGGCCGGTTTGTCCGTTTCAGGCGTTGGAGCAGGCGCCGCCTGTTCTCCAGCGGCTTCGGCAATCGCCTCATCTTCCTGGAAGACCGGATTGAGCTGGTAGAGGCTTTCTGATTTCGATCCAAACCGGTGCCGGTCATGCCCCGCCAGTTGGTGTTGGAGTTGTTCCACCTTCAGGGTCAGCGCCTTGACTTCATCGGCCAGAAGCCGGTTCACTGCCCGCAGTTCCGCAGGATCATCCGGGGATATGTCGAGGTCCTTCAGCATCGCCGATCCTATACCGGATCAGCATTCCGGGGTGAACCCCGAAAGCGCGCAAAGCCTCGTATTTATTGACCTATCCTACGCTCAACGGTCTCCAGGTTTTACGGGGCATCCGCCAGTCAATCCCCTCCAACAGCATTGAGAGCTGCGCGGGTGTGACGCTGATCTTGCCGTCCTTTGCAGCGGGCCAGACAAACCGCCCTTTCTCCAACCGCTTCGAAAACAGGCACGCGCCCTGGCAATCCCACCAGATGATCTTCAACAGATCGCCGCGCCGACCCCGGAACACGAACAGGTGGCCGGAATACGGGTCTTCGGCCAAAACCTTCCCGGCCTGGGCCGCCAGCGTATTGAACCCTCGCCGCATGTCCGTGACACCCGCCGACAGCCACACCCGCGTGTTGCCCGGCACCGGGATCAAGACATCAGCCCCTTCAGCAGCCGCGCCGGCACATCAGGATCGAACCCACCCTCGGCGCTGATCCGGTGACCGCCAGCCAACTCAATCTCGATACGGCCACCGAAGGCGACGGGACCGGATGGCTGCGCCGGGACCGGATGTGAAGCAGCCGGAGAAATCTCAACCGGCAGAAACACAGATCCAGCTACGACCTCGGTGAAATCTGGCGCAAAACGCGGGTCCTTCAGCCATTTGAAGATCAGATTGGCGTTCATCGCGTAGCGCCGCGCAACCTGAGCCACAGAAACACCCGGCGCGGCAGTCTGCAGGCAGATCGAACGCTTCTCGTCGTCCCACCAAATTCGCTTCTTGCGCCTGCCAGCCATAGAGTGCCTCATGGTGTCCACTATCGATGGTGGACACTATCGGCTCCTCCGCCCCCGCGTTAGGTCGGCTTCAACGGACGCTCACCTGGAGGGTCAGGTTCGGCGTCCCAAAGCGGCACGTTCGCTGTCGGACCGATGCCGGATGATCCTGCTGTGCGCCGATGGATTGGCGAGCAAGGAGGTGGCGGCCCGGCTTGGGGTGCATGAACACACAGTCGGCAAATGGCGCAGACGTTTTGTGCGCTGCCGGATTGAAGGTCTCACCGACGAATACCGCTCCGGTCGCCCGCGCACCGTGTCGGACGATCAGGTGACTGCGGTGATTGAGCGCACGCTGAACACGACCCCGAGGGATGCGACCCATTGGTCGCTCCGAAGCATGGCTGCGGCGACGGGACTGTCGCACACCACCATCCGGCGGATTTGGAACGGGTTCGGCCTGCAACCGCACCGAAGCGTATCCGTCCGGTGCTTCCGCCTTTGACGATTATTCGGGGGTCCAATTCCAGGGCATGAGTTCGTCAATGCGGTTGATCTTGTGATCGGGCAGCCGTTCGAGCACCCATGTGAGCCAGGCTTCAGGGTTGATGTGGTTCATCTTTGCGGTCTCGATCAGGGTATAGGCGATGGCTGCGGCCTTGCCGCCACCGATTGATCCCATGAAGAGGTAGTTCTTGCGTCCCAGAGCAATGGGGCGGATGGAGCGTTCGCAGATGTTGTTGTCGAGTTCCAACCGGCCATTGCCGAGATAAGGGCGCGCCTTTGGTATGCGGCCCAGGGCATAGCGGATCGCCCCGGCCAGTCTGGTCTTGCCGGAGATCATGGGAAGCTGGTGTCGCAGCCAGTCCTCCAGATTGTCAAGGATCGGTTTGGCCCTGGCCTGTCGCAGCGCGACGCGCTCTTCAGGCGGTTTGCCTCGCGCCTCTTTCTCCACGGCATAAAGCTCGGCAATCCGCTCGACCGTCTCCCTGGCGATGGCGGAGCCGTCGCGCTCATGGACCTCGACGAACTTGCGGCGCACATGCACCATGCAAGCCTGCTCGTCGGCCTTGTGCTCTCCAAACAGGCCATTGAAGCCCGCAAAGCCATCGGCATGCACGGTGCCGGTATAACCGGACAAGTGGTTGACCGGATGTTCGCCCTTGCGATCGACGCTGAAGCGATACCACGCGCAGGGCGGGGCCTGCCCGCACCATGGGCGCTCGTCGCGCACATAGCTCCAGAGCCGGGCGGTCTTCGCCTTGCCTGTCCTTGCCCCGGTTTGCATCTTCACCGGCGTGTCGTCGGCAAAAAGGGCGGGTCCCGCGCGTGCCAGCTTGCCGATGTGATCGGCGAGAGGTTCCAGCAGCGCCGTCGAGCGCCCCACCCAATCGGTCAGCGTGGAGCGGTGCAGATCGACCTTCTCACGGGCATAGATCACCGACTGGCGATACAATGGCAAATGATCGCAATATTTGCTGATCAGCACATGGCCGAGCAGGCCGGGTCCGGGGCGGCCACGCTCAACGGGGCGCGAGGGCAGCGGCGCTTGCGCGAAAGCTTCGCAGCACGAACACGCCATACGCGGGCGCACGATCCGGCGCACAACGAAGCGGGCCGGGATATATTCCAGTTCTTCGGTGACATCTTCGCCAATCTGACGAAGATCACCGCCGCAGTCGGCGCAGGCGTCACCCGGCGAGAGCACCTCGTCCAGCCGATCCAGATGATCGGGCAGTGGCGTACGGCTGTGTTTGCGCCGGGCGGGTTGTTCAACCCCGCCATCATCACCGTCGCGCTCGGACACCACCTTTTGTGCTTCAGCCGCGCTCCCGATCCCTTCATCTTCCTGAAAATCGAAGGCCAGCTGATCGAGGCTCTCGGATCTGGAGCCGAACCGTGCCTTGCGATGTGCGGCAAGCTGGCTTTTGAGCTTCTCGATCAGCCAGGCCTGTGCCTTGATCTCTTCGCCCATCCGGGACACCAGACCCTTCAGTTCGCCAAGGTCTTCAGGCAGGGGTTCGAGTGTGTCCAGCATGGACATATCCATACACGACAAGCCCTCCAAGGTAAACGGAAAAGTGCATGAAATCCCATGTCTTGTGAGGCTTCGCTGGCGGCGTTCATCCCGTTCTCAAGGGTCGCCAGGTCTTGCGCGGCATCCGCCAGTCGATCCCCTCCAGCAACAGCGACAACTGTGACGGGCGCAGGCTCACCTTGCCCGCCTTCGCGGCAGGCCAGACAAACCGGCCACGCTCAAGCCGCTTGGAGAACAGGCACGCCCCCTGCTGATCCCACCAGATGATCTTGAGAAGATCACCCCGCCTGCCACGGAACACGAACAGGTGCCCGGAATACGGGTCTTCGGCCAGAACCCGCTCCGCCTGCGCCGCCAGCGTGTCAAACCCCCGCCGCATGTCCGTCACACCAGCCGCCAGCCACACCCGCGTATTGCCCGGCACCGGGATCATGTCATCAACCCTTCGACCAGTGCCAGAACCGATGAGAGTGCCGTCGATCCCTCAACCAGAATGCGCCGACCGTCCGACAGGGTGATGTCCACCCGCCGTGCCGATACCGGCGCGTTGTGCGAGCCGACCGCCGGCGCAAGGCCTTCGACTTCAATCGGCAGAAACTCCCCGCAAACCGGGGCTGCGTCATCTCCCGCCGCCAAAGGCGAAAAGCGATCATCCTTCAACCATTTGAAAATCAGGTTCGCGTTCATCGAATACCGTCGCGCGACCTGCGCAACCGATACACCCGGCGTCAAGGTCTGCTCACAGATCGAACGCTTCTCCTCATCCGACCAGAACCGCTTCTTCTGGCCCTTTCGAGCTCCCATAATCCACCTCAGAGTGTCCACTATCGGTGGTGGACACTATCAGCTCTCTCTAAACCGCGTCAGAGCAGGCACACCGGACGGATACACCGAAGCGAGACATTCAAGCTCTCAACCGACCCGCTGTTCGTGGACAAGGTGCACGATATCGTCGGGCTGTACCTGTCACCGCCGAACAGGGCTATCGTGTTGTGTGTTGACGAGAAATCGCAAATCCAGGCGCTGGATCGCGAACAGCCTGTGCTGCCAATGGCGCCCGGCGTGGCCGAGCGGCGCACCCACACCTGCATCCGACACGCCACGACGTCGCTTTTTGCAGCACTGGATATCGCCACCGGCGCCGTGATCGGCAAATGCTGCAAGCGGCGCCGCGCCACCGGGTTCCTCGACGTCCTCAAACAGATCGACCGGCAGATGCCGGACGGGCCGGAGGTGCATATCGTCATGGACAATTACGCCACCCACAAAACCCCGAAGATCAAGGCCTGGCTGGCACGCCGCCCGCATTGGCATGTCCACTTCACACCGCCCCCGGCCGGTTGGATCAATCAGGTGGAGCGTTGGTTTGCTGAACTGACGCGCAAGCAACTGCAGCGCGGCGTCCATCGTTCAACGGCGGAACTGGAAGCCGATATCGCTGCATTTATCGAGGCCCATAACGAAAACTGTTCAGTCCCGGCATCTGGTGGATCGGGTTCAGGATGAAACGATCCGGCTCTGTTGTCCGGACCTTGCAGATGTATTCACAGGGCGTGAGGCCGCTGAGGGTCTTGAGCCTTCGGGCGAAGTTATAGGCTGCCAGGAAGTCAGCCGGATGCGTTCGAAGTTGATCATGGTTGTCATAATGGAAGCGTTTGACGGTCGCGTCCCTGATGGTGCGGTTCATCCTTTCCACTTGCCCGCCACTCGGGAAAACAGTCCCCCGGACTGTTTTCTTGTCCTCGCGGCTCCATGGATGGTTGGGCCTGGTCAGGCGGCGCCCGATCCCGTTGGCCTCGCAAATCACGTCGAAGCGCATTGGCCGGGAATGGATCGTGTTGCGGTTCCGGGGCCGCTCGGCGAACTGGATGCCATTGTCAGTGAGAATGGTGTGGACCTGGCAGGGCACGGCTTCGAGCATGTGCAGCAGGAACTCCCACGCGGTGCGCCTGTCGGCCTTGTCCACGAGTTGGGCGACGGCGAACTTGCTGGTGTGGTCGATGCCGACGAAGAGATGGAGCTTGCCCCCGGTGGTCTGAACTTCGGCAATGTCGATGTGGAAGAAGCCGACAGGGTAACGTTTGAACCGCCGGCGCTGCGGTTTGTCGCCCTCGACCTCAGGCAGGCGCGAGATGCCGTGCCGCTGAAGGCAGCGATGCAACGCCGACCGCGTCAGGTGAGGCATGGTCGGCTGCAAGGCGTGGAGGCAATCGTCCAGCGGCAACAGTGTGTGGCGCCGAAATGCGACGATCATGGCCTCCTCGGCCTCGGTCAGGACGGTTGAATGTGGCTCCCTCGGTCCGGTCTTCAGATCCTCGACCGTCTCGCGCTTGCGCCATTTGGCGACTGTCTTCGGGTTGATGCCCAACTCCCTGCTCAGCGCCGCGATCGAAGCTTGTGATCGCTGTATTGCTGCTCGGACAGCGTGCGTGGTCGTAGCGCTGCCGTGACGTACTTGTCCCATAGGGCTTCCTTCGGGAGTGTCCTGAATTCTGTGTATGTGTCCCGGACCATGGGGGTTTCAAATACAGTCACGCATTGAAGCGCTCGTCGAACATAATAGCGAACTGGTTGCGGGCTGCAAACCATTCCCGAACATTCCTGCCGCCTTTCTCGAAGTTGCGGATGGCCAGATAGATCAGCTTTGTTGCGGCCTGATCGGTCGGGAACGATCCGCGGGTCTTGATTGATTTGCGGATCACCCGGTTCAGGCTCTCGATGGCGTTGGTGGTGTAGATGATCTTTCGGATCGCCGGATCGAAGGCGAAGAACGGGATTACTTCCTGCCATGCCCGTCGCCAGGCCGGGGCGATGGAGGCGTATTTACCGGCCCATTTCTCCTCGAATGCGTCCAGTTCATCGGCGGCCTGATCGGCGGTGGCGGCGCTGTAAATCCGGCGCAGGTCAGTGGCCACTCCCTTGCGGTCTTTCCATAACTTCTGCGAGCAGAAGTTCAGGGAGTGGCGCACCAGGTGGACAATGCAGGTTTGCACCGTGGTCTGCGCAAAGGCGGCGGTGATCGCCTCCGGGAAGCCTTTGAGCCCGTCAACGACGGCGATCAGAATGTCCCGGACACCTCGGCTCTTCAGCTCGTTCATCACCGACAACCAG
The DNA here is from genome assembly GCA_965216225.1 of Paracoccaceae bacterium. GTDB lineage: Bacteria > Pseudomonadota > Alphaproteobacteria > Rhodobacterales > Rhodobacteraceae > 3107. The sequence goes on along the minus strand of CBDCFF010000034.1, from coordinate 80,619 downwards.
AATTTGGCCCCCTCGTTATCAGCGATCCACAGGCCCGGGACCTCGCGCACGCCGTCCCGGCTGACCCCCAGGGCGATGTAGAGGGCCTTGTTCTTCACCATGCGGCTGTCGGCGTCGCGGATCTTCACCCGCAGCGCGTCGAAGATCACGATCGGATACATCCGCTCCAGCGCCCGGCTTTGCCAGTCGCGCACCTCGTCGTGCACGGCGTCGGTGACGCGGCTGATCAAATCCGGCGAGACCAGAAGACCGTAGATATCCTCAAGATGGGCGCGGATGTCGCGGACACTCTCGTCCGGCGGCATAGAGGCCGATGATCCTGTCATCCATCCCGTCGATCCGGGTCTGGCCCTTCTTCACCAGTTCCGGCTCAAAACTGCCATCCCGATCACGGGGCACGGAAATCGGCGCCTCGCCGATCTGGCCCTTCAGGCGCTTGCCAGCTGTGCCGTTGCGCCGATTGGACTGACCCGGAGGTGCATCCTTGCCTTCTTCATAGCCCGGATGCGCGGTCAGTTCGGCCCCAAGCATCCGCTCCATCAGTTTGATCCTGAGCTCTTTCAGCAGCCCGGTATCGCCAGGCAGGTCTTCAGGCCGCTCGCAGCCTTCCAGAAGTTCGTCCGGAAGTTCCCTGGATATCGTCATCGTCATGGCTCCTCTCTCAAAGCATGGTACAGATCACAGATACACAGAGGATCGGACACTCTCGGCTGAGGGAGTGTCCTGAATTCTGTGTATGTGTCCCGGTCCATGGGGGTTTCAAATACAGTCACGCATTGAAGCGCTCGTCGAACATAATAGCGAACTGGTTGCGGGCTGCAAACCATTCCCGAACATTCCTGCCGCCTTTCTCGAAGTTGCGGATGGCCAGATAGATCAGCTTTGTTGCGGCCTGATCGGTCGGGAACGATCCGCGGGTCTTGATTGATTTGCGGATCACCCGGTTCAGGCTCTCGATGGCGTTGGTGGTGTAGATGATCTTTCGGATCGCCGGATCGAAGGCGAAGAACGGGATTACTTCCTGCCATGCCCGTCGCCAGGCCGGGGCGATGGAGGCGTATTTACCGGCCCATTTTTCCTCGAACGCGTCCAGTTCATCGGCGGCCTGATCGGCGGTGGCGGCGCTGTAAATCCGGCGCAGATCGGCGGCCACTGCCTTGCGGTCCTTCCAGGCGCAGAAGTTCAGGGAATGGCGCACCAGGTGGACAATGCAGGTTTGCACCGTGGTCTGCGCAAAGGCGGCGGTGATCGCCTCCGGGAAGCCTTTGAGCCCGTCAACGACGGCGATCAGAATGTCCCGGACACCCCGGTTCTTCAGCTCGTTCATCACCGACAACCAGAATTTGGCCCCCTCGTTATCAGCGATCCACAGGCCCAGGACCTCGCGCACGCCGTCCCGGCTGACCCCCAGGGCGATGTAGATGGCCTTGTTCTTCACCATGCGGCTGTCGGCGTCGCGGATCTTCACCCGCAGCGCGTCGAAGATCACGATCGGATACATCCGCTCCAGCGCCCGGCTTTGCCAGTCGCGCACCTCGTCGAGCACGGCGTCGGTGACGCGGCTGATCAAATCCGGCGAGACCAGAAGACCGTAGATATCCTCAAGATGGGCGCGGATGTCGCGGACACTCTCGTCCGGCGGCATAGAGGCCGATGATCCTGTCATCCATCCCGTCGATCCGGGTCTGGCCCTTCTTCACCAGTTCCGGTTCAAAACTGCCATCCCGATCACGGGGCACGGAAATCGGCGCCTCGCCGATCTGGCCCTTCAGGCGCTTGCCAGCTGTGCCGTTGCGCCGATTGGACTGACCCGGAGGTGCATCCTTGCCTTCTTCATAGCCCGGATGCGCGGTCAGTTCGGCCCCAAGCATCCGCTCCATCAGTTTGATCCTGAGCTCTTTCAGCAGCCCGGTATCGCCAGGCAGGTCTTCAGGCCGCTCGCAGCCTTCCAGAAGTTCGTCCGGAAGTTCCCTGGATATCGTCATCGTCATGGCTCCTCTCTCAAAGCATGGAACAGATCACAGATACACAGAGGAGCGGACACTCTCCAGGCTGATCGCCTGGACCCTCATCGTCGGGCGGCGCGCCATCCACCGAAGAATGCCCGGCGGACAGGAGCGGCGCGACGTCACGACGGGCCAGGGTCGCCGCCTTCTCCTTGCGCGACATGTCGGTCGTCAGCAGCCGGTCGCGGTTCCTGGTGAACACGGTCGCCACCCACACGGTGTCGTCAATGCCGGGGCCGACGAACCAACGGAACAGCAGGTTATATTGCATCTGCTCCATCAGCCGGCGTTCGGACCGGATCGAAAACGGGTTCTGGATCAGGCTGGCCCGGATCAGTCGCTCCGGCGCGATGGAGCGACGGCCCTCAACCGAACAAAGCCGGTCAAACCCGGAACCGAGGCTGGCCGGCGCGTCATTGACACCCTGCCGGATCTTCCGCAGCGGGTGACGCACAGGGATCCGCTCCTCAAGATCGACATGGCTGAACAGCAATCCGCTTATCTCGTCCGTCGCGCGCATTTTCACCACCCTCCAATTCCATGTGGAGGGTGGAGGGTGGAGGAAGGAAGCATGTTCTCAAATCTTTGGCGAGGCAGGAGTTTTTCAGAAGCCTGTTAGAGGCCACAGCAGGGACGAACTGGAGGCCGTCGCCTGCATCCTGAACTGTCGCCCGAGAAAAACACCTGGTTGGAAAACTCCAGCTGAAGCATTGGACGAAGTCTTGATATGAGGTATCAAACAACCGTTGCGACGACCGATTGAATTCGCCCCATATTCCGCGACATTCGGCGACTCTCCTTTTGTCGTGCCCGGAGTTTTGGTATGATGAAACTGGCGACGACCGAGGGTGTGAAAAACCTCTTTGATCTCAGGATAATGATGGAAGCCTCTCTGGTGCGCCAGGCGGCAACGGACGCAACGCACGACCATCTTGGACGGTTGAAGGATGCGCTTGCCGCCAATGAAGCCGCTATCCCCGATTCGACCGAATTCCATGAAACCGATGTGGCCTTTCACGCTGTCCTTTACGAGATTCCCGGCAATCCCCTGCTGCCTTCGGTCCATCGCGCCTATACCGGCTGGCCAAGGAAGCACTGGCTGGAAATGCCGCGATTGCCGGACCCGAAACGGCAGGCGGCCTTCAGTGGCATGGGCGGACAGGTGGCTGAATCGCCAGCGGCCGTCGGCGCCGCCGCAGAGGCCGTCTTTGTCATGGTCATGAACGGGGATCTGGCGAAAGAGGTCATCCTTGACGGTCTTGTCGCCACAATGGCCGAAGGATCGGCCATCATATTGAGCGCGAACATTCACCGCGTCGGCCATGGGCCGGGCGATGGCCAGACGGTGAAAGCCTGCTTGCAGAGCCTGATCGGCGCGCAGTTCGCCGCCACGTTCGAAGCGGCTGCCCTGGCGGCAAAGGCGGGGTGCCCGGTCAGGTGATCCTCGATGTATTCTCTACATCCAGCGCCGGTTGCGGCGTGGTGAACAACACACTGGAAAAGATCATTGATCGCCGGTTCAAAGGCACCGGCAGTCATATCAATACCATGCACAAGGACCTTGCGATCTCGATGGGGCTGGGCGAAGATCTTGGCGTACCGCTTCACATGGCCGCCGCGGCGATGCAGATTTTCCATGCAGGCAAAACCAGATACCCCGATGGCGACAACTGGGTCTGCACCCGCGTGATCGGGGAAATCATCGGGGCCGAGCTTCAATTCGTCGGAGAGCATGAGGTCGGTGATCATTCTGCCTCTGAAATCAAGGAAACAGACGCGCTGAAACGGGTGATCGGGATGGCCCATGTCGTGGGCAGCCCGCTTGTCCGCATAATGACCGGCAGGAAAGAGAATATCCTCCGGAGGCATAACGGCGCCGGGAAATGGAATGTCGCCCGCGGTGCGTGGGACAGGACCCTGCCATTGATCGCGCCTGCCGTGGACCTTGCGCGCTCCGAAGGCGTGAGCCTTGCCACACAAACCGGCGACGCTCTGAAGGCACAATTCGCCCATTTTCCTGATGTGATCGCCGGCAAGGCCCCTCCCCTCGTCCCGGCGCGCAGCGCAATCCGGAGCCTGAAAATCATCGAAGCCATCAAGGAGGCCGCTGCGACCCGAAGGTTTGTCGCCCTGACGCCCCCCCGGCCCTGAATATCGCAAACCGGCCTTCGACCTGAAGTAACGAATGCCCTTGCCGTCGCCGGTTCCGGTCGTGATTCGCGCCGTTTGCGCCAGTTTCGGCCATTGCGCTTTGCCGCAACTCCCCCGATAAGAGGCGGAAATGCGAAAGGCGGCACATGGCTGATCAGGACCCCCTTGTCATCTTCACCCCGTCGGGAAAGCGCGGCCGCTTTCCGGTCGGAACGCCGGTTCTGACCGTCGCGCGCCAATTGGGTGTTGACCTCGATTCCGTCTGCGGCGGTCGCGGAATCTGCTCAAAATGCCAGATCACGCCTGCTTACGGCGAATTCCCGAAACACGGCGTCACAGTCGCACAGGACGCGCTGTCCGAATGGAACGCGGTCGAACAGCGATACGATGACAAACGCGGCCTGAAAAAGGGCCGCCGCCTGGGCTGTCAGGCGATGGTTCAAAGCGACATCGTGATTGATGTGCCGGAAGAAAGCCAAGTTCACAAACAGGTGGTGCGCAAACGGGCCGAGGCGCGCGACATCGTGATGAACCCCTCTACCCGCCTCTATTACGTCGAGGTGGAAGAGCCCGACATGCACAAGCCTTCGGGCGATCTGGAGCGTCTGGTCAGTGCGCTCGACGAACAGTGGAACCTGAAAAATGTAAAGGCTGATCTGCACATACTGCACGTTCTTCAACCAGTCCTGCGCAAGGGGCAATGGAAGGCAACCGTCGCGATTCATCAGGGCGACGAACTGCACCAGCCCAGGATTATGCACATCTGGCCGGGCTATTACGATGGCAGCATCCATGGCCTTGCGGTCGATCTCGGCTCCACCACGATCGCCGCGCATCTGTGCGATCTTCGCACCGGCGATGTCGTGGCCTCGTCGGGCATCATGAATCCGCAGATCCGCTTTGGCGAAGACCTGATGAGCCGGGTCAGCTATTCGATGATGAACGCAGGCGGCGCGGCAGAGATGACGGCGGCGGTGCGCGAAGGAATGAACGCGCTTTTCGAGCAGGTCGCCAGGGAGGCGAAGATCGGCAGGGAACTGATCGTGGATGCGGTTTTTGTCTGCAATCCGGTCATGCACCACCTGTTTCTGGGCATTGATCCGTTCGAACTGGGCCAGGCGCCGTTTGCACTGGCAAGTTCCGGCTCTCTCTCGCTCCGGGCCGAAGAGATGGGTCTGAAAATCCACCCCGGCGCGCGCGTGTACCTGCTGCCGTGCATCGCCGGGCATGTGGGGGCGGATGCGGCGGCGGTCGCTCTTTCCGAGGCCCCGGACAAGTCCGAAGACCTTGTGCTGGTTGTCGATGTCGGCACCAATGCCGAAATCCTGCTTGGCAACAGAGACAGGGTTCTGGCCTGCTCTTCCCCCACCGGCCCCGCTTTTGAGGGGGCGCAGATCAGTTCCGGCCAGCGCGCCGCCCCCGGCGCGATAGAGCGGGTAGAGATCGACCCCGCCACCAAAGAGCCCCGTTTCCGTGTCATTGGCTGCGACCTGTGGTCGGATGAAGACGGATTTGCCGATCATGTCGCAGCCACCGGCATCACCGGCATCTGCGGTTCCGGCATCATAGAGATCATCGCCGAGATGCGCATGGCAGGCATCGTCGATGCCTCTGGCCTGATCGGCTCTGCCGGACAGACCGGCACCCCGCGCTGCATTCGGGACGGACGCACCAATGCCTATCTGGTCCGGGATGGCGACGCCGATGGCGGCCACACCATCACAGTGACCAACCCGGATATCCGGGCGATCCAGATGGCCAAGGCCGCCCTTTATTCCGGCGCACGATTGCTGATGGACAAATTCGGCGTGGACAAGGTGGATCGCGTGGTTCTGGCGGGCGCCTTCGGGGCGAATATCTCGGCCAGACACGCGATGGTTCTGGGCATGATCCCCGATTGTCCTCTGGACCGGGTCACAAGCGCCGGGAACGCCGCCGGGACAGGCGCCCGGATCGCGCTGCTGAATACCGGCGCGCGTGGAGAGATAGAGGAAACCGTTCGCCGTATCCACAAGATCGAAACCGCCGTTGAACCGCGCTTTCAGGAGCATTTCGTGAACGCCTCGGCGATTCCGAACGCGGTCGAGCCCTTTCCGATTCTGGCAGGCATCGTTGAACTGCCGGATGTGAATTTCAACACCGGCGGCGGCGGCGCGGAGGGCGCAGAGGCAGGCGGACGCCGACGCCGACGCCACCGCCGGGGCTGACGGATCGCGCTTGACGCTTTCGCGGCATTGGCCTACATCCTCAACCGCAAGGTGCGGGTATGGTGAAAAGGTATCACGCGAGCTTCCCAAGCTTAAGTTACGGGTTCAATTCTCGTTACCCGCTCCACCCCCGGCAGATTGGTTGCGCCAATGCCGGCTGTGTCTGCCCAGGTCTGCCCGGCCTGATCCCTGTCTTCACACCCCTCTGTTATTCCAGATGAAATCAAGCAGCATCCGCGTCGATCCGTCCTTGTGATCCGCCGATTGCGCGCCTGTTACCAGGGGTTCCATTGCCCTTGCCAGCACCTTGCCCAACTCCACGCCCCATTGATCAAAGGAATTGATCCCCAGCAGCACGCCCTCGACAAAGACGCGATGTTCGTAAAGCGCGATGATCCGGCCCAGAACAAAGGGGGTGAGCCTGGGATAAACCAGCGTTGTGGACGGCCGGTTTCCCGGAAAAACCCGGTGGCGCGCCTGCCGTTCCAGTTCCGCCCCCTCGTGGCCCGCCTCTGCCATCAGTTGCCGGGCTGTCTGCGGGTCGCGCCCCAGCATCAGCGCCTCCGACTGCGCCAGGCAATTCGCCACAAGCAGGCCATGCTGATGCCGAAGATCGGGTTCGTGCCCCTGTGCCGCCACCAGAAACTCGCACGGGATGACACGGGTGCCCTGATGGATCATCTGGTAAAAGGCATGTTGCCCGTTGGTGCCCGGCTCCCCCCAGACGACCGGCCCGGAATGTGCGCCCAGGCTTTGGCCGTTCATTGCCACGCCCTTGCCGTTCGATTCCATCTCCAGTTGTTGCAGATAGGCAGGCAGGCGCGACAACCGCTGATCATAGGGCAGAACGGCGCGCGTCGCATATCCACAGCCCTGATTGTGCCAGATACCGACCAGCGCCAGCAGAACCGGTATGTTGCCGCGCAGCGTGGCGGTGCGGAAGTGGCGATCCATCGCCTGCCCGCCACGCAGGAAATCGCGGAAATTCTCCGGCCCGATGGCGATCATCAGCGACAGGCCGATCGGCCCCCACATGGAACAGCGGCCTCCGACCCAATCCCCGAAGCCCAGGACATGCCCTGCCGGGATGCCGAAGGCGGCGGTCCGATCCTCTGCCGTGGACAGCGCCGCAAACTGTCTGGCAGGGTCCGTCACCGCCTCTGCCATCCAGGCGCGGGCTGCCCTGGCATTGGTCATCGTCTCGATGGTGGAGAAGGTCTTGGAGGCGACAATGACAAGCGTGGTTGCCGGATCGAGCCCCGACAGCGTATCGCGAATATCCGCGCCATCCACGTTTGAAACGAAATGGCAGCGCGGCCCGTCATGATACGGCGTCAGCGCCAGCGTTCCCATCGCCGGGCCCAGATCGGACCCGCCAATGCCGATATTCACGACATCGGTGATCCTTCCCCCCTGCCCCGCAAAGCGGCCGGACCGGACATCCCCGGCGAAATGCTCCATCCGCGACAGCGTTGCCAGAATGCCCGGCATCACATCCTGCCCATCAACCGGAACCGGGGCGCCGTCGAGGTTTCTCAGCGCCGTATGCAGCACTGCGCGGCCCTCGGTTTCATTGATCTTCGCACCGGAAAACATCGCCTCGCGCCGATCTTCCAGCCCCGACGCCCTGGCCATCCCGATCAGCGCGGCAAGCGTGTCTTCGTCCAGCGTGGTCTTGGAAAAATCAAACAGCATCCCGTCTGCACGGACCGAAAACCGCCGCGCCCGGCCCGTATCCTCAAAGAGGTCCGCAATGCGTCTGAGCCTGCCCTCAGCGGCGAGGCTGCGAAGCTGTTCCCAATCCATGGCTACGGTGCCCAATGTATTGAAATATCATCCAGAAGTGCGGCGACCGGCGCGATGAGCGGATCATTGATTTCGCGCGCGCGCTCCAGCGCCCTGCGTTTGTTTGCACCGGCAATCAAAAGGTGTGCGTTGATCGCCCCTCTCAGCACCGGCATCGTCAGGCTAACCCGCAGCTCCGGCATGTCGGGCGCACGCATCGGCAGCAGGACAGCCGCATGTGGTTGCAGCGCATCCGCCAGACGATCCGCCCCGGCAAGGAGCGAGGCAGTGTGCATGTCCTCCCCCATGCCCAGCAGCAGAAGGTCGATCGGCAGATACGGCGCTATGGTGCTGCTCAATTCCGGCAAGGCCGCCTCGGGCGTTTCGGCCTGTGCATGAAGCGGCAGCAGGACAGCCGCCGCCGCGCGACCGGTCAGAAGCCGCCGCCGCAGCAGGCGCGTATTCGAGCGTTCGTGATCCTCGGGCACCCAGCGTTCGTCAGTCAGCAAGACATGGACCCGCCCCCAGTCCAGGTCCGCAGCGCAGAGAGCGTCAAACAGCGGGCCGGGGGTGGTGCCGCCCGGCACCGCAAATGTCGCCCGCTCCTGACGCATGAGCGCCGCGTTCAACTGTCCCGTCAGGATGTTGGCGAGATGGATCATCATCATGTCCCGGTCGGGATATTCCTGGATGTTCACGGCCTGATCTCCCGCCAGCGTCGCCCGTCCCGATGCAGGAGCATCAGCGAATCCTCCGGCCCGGAACTGCCGGGGTCATACTCCCCCGGCCGGTCGCCGCGCTCTTCCCAGCCCGCGATGACCGGATCGGTCCAGGCCCAGGCGGCCTCGACCTCATCGCCGCGCATGAAAAGCGTCTGATTGCCCCGGATCACGTCCATGATCAGCCGTTCATAGGCGTCGGGAATATCCGCGCCCTTCGGACCAAGCGCCTTTGCGAAACTCATGTCCAGCGGCACCTCGATCAGGCGCATTCCGCCGGGGCCGGGCTCCTTGATCGTGACCCGCAGGTTCATCCCCTCATCGGGTTGCAGGCGGATCGCCAGCACATTGCCGCGCCGTCCTTCCTGCGGGCCAAAGATCGAATGCGGCGGATCCCTGAACACCACCGCGATTTCCGAGGCCCGCGCCCGCAGCCTCTTGCCCGTGCGCATGTAAAAAGGCGTACCTTTCCAGCGCCAGTTCGACACATGGCATTTCAGCGCGATGAAACTTTCGGTCGTGCTGTCCGGGTTTTCCGCCTCTTCCAGATAAGAGGCCCCGCCCTCCCCGGCGAGGTATTGCCCACGGATGATTTCGGACGGCTGCACCGGATCGAGCGCCCGGATCACCTTCAGTTTTTCATCGCGCACCGGGTCCGGGTCAAACATGCTTGGCGGTTCCATCGCGATCAGGCACAAAAGCTGCATCAGGTGGTTCTGCACCATATCCCGCATCGCCCCGGCCCGGTCGTAATAGCCGCCGCGCCCCCCGATGCCGACGGTTTCCGCCACCGTAATCTGTATGTGATCGACATACCGGGCGTTCCACAGCGGTTCGAACAGCATGTTTCCGAACCGCACCGCCATCAGGTTCTGGACGGTTTCCTTGCCCAGATAATGATCAATCCGGTAGATCTGACGCTCATCGAACGAATGCGCGAGACTCCCGTTCAGTTCCCGCGCCGATTCCAGATCGCGGCCAAAGGGTTTTTCAACGACAATGCGCGTTTCCCCGTTCACGATGCCATATTCATGCAGCCGTTGCGCGATCGGACCGAACAGCCGTGGCCCGACAGAGAAATAGAAGGCGCGCACAACGCCCGGCCGCATGATGTCCCTGAGCCTGCTCCAGCCCGGTTTCCCGGTCACATCCAGTTGTACATACAGAAACGCCGAAACGAAGGCTTCCAGCGTTTTCGCGTCGGTCTTGTCCGTGGCGACATTTTCCCTGACCGCTTTTCGCACGAAATCGCGAAACTCCTCGTCGTTCCAGCCGCTGCGCGCCGCGCCGATGATCCTGAACCCTGCGGGAATCTGGGCTGAAGAATACCGGCGATAAAGCCCCGGCAGGATTTTCCGCCGGGCCAGATCGCCCGTCGCCCCGATAATTACAAGGTCGAACTCTTCCACCGGTATGACTCTGGAAACCATGGCGCACCCCTGAACATGCTGCAATTTCGCGACCGACAGCGCCTGCGGGTCTGCAACCGGATCACCGACCCGCAAAAGCCCCGCCCGCGCCACATCACAAGATGGCGGAACTATGCGCAGGATATCCTGACCTGTTCAAGCCTGTCGGCAGGCTCAGGCTTCCAGTTCCGCATCCCAGTACAGAAAATCCATCCAGCTTTCGTGCTGAAAGTTCGGCGGAAATTTCCGGCCCATGTTCTGCAACTCCCTTGCCGACGGCGCGCGCGGCGGCTTTCGCAGGCTCATATGAACCTGGCGCAGGGATCTGGAACCCTTTTTCAGATTGCACGACGAACAGGCGGCAACCACGTTTTCCCAACTCGTCACCCCGCCACAGACGCGCGGGACCACATGATCGAACGTCAGATCCCCCCCGCGCGCCCCGCAATACTGGCACTGGAACGCATCGCGCAGGAACAGGTTGAACCGGGTGAAGGCCACACGTTTGCGCGGTTTCACATATTCCTTCAGCACCACCACGGACGGAATGCGCAGTTGCAGCGACGGGCTGCGAACCACCTGATCATATTCGGCCACGATGTCCACCCGATCCAGAAACGCCGCCTTGATCGCCTCCTGCCAGGGCCAGAGCGACAGCGGATAATAGGACAGCGGACGATAGTCGGCATTCAGCACCAGCGCGGGATTCCTGCGCAGGTTCCGCGGATCGTGGGTGAAGCGGGTTCTGAAATCTCCGTCCATTACTGCCACTGCGTCCATCACTGCGACTCCATGCGCACCCCGCCTGCCCCAGTATGTCGAACTATATATGGCGTTCGGCATCTGGCAACCTCCATGACATGCGGGGCTTGCGGGTGACGCTGCACTGAAGCCGCGACGCAACGGCGGCACCTGTCCACAGAGACAGGAAAATGCGGTCTGCCCCGCCCTGTTTCCGCGATCCTGCGGGCAATTCCACAGAGATCGCCGAACCACGCCTCCGGGTTCCGGGCCGATCAGCTGGCGATCCCCAGCCTGTCCTTCATGAAACGCAGCGCCACGCCCAGCCCGTCCGGCGCGATGCCGTGTGCGGCGCCTTGCATGACATGGGCGTGAACCTCGAAACCGGCCTTTCCCAGCGCCTCCGCCGCCTCGTTCAGCGATTGCGGCGGGACGACATCATCCCGGTCGCCGTGAACCAGCAGGACCGGCGGTTTCGAGGTCGCCTCGGCCGCCAGCAGTTCCGGCGTCAGCAACCGGCCAGAGAAGGCGGCGATGCCGGCAACCGCCTCTGCCCGGCGCGGCGCCACATGCAACGCCATCATCGCACCTTGCGAAAACCCGAACAGGATGGCGCGTTTCGCCGCAATCCGCTCTGCTTCCAGCACCCTGTCCAGCCAGACGTTCAGATCGTCCGCCGCCATCGCCATCCCGGCGCGCGCCGCCTGTTCCGATGAACCATCGATCCAGGGGATCGGGAACCACTGAAACCCCAGCGGGTTCGCCGCGCTCCGCTCCGGCGCATCCGGGGCGACGAAAACCGTGTCCGGCATATGCGGCGCCAGCGATTCCGCCAGCCCCAGAAGGTCATTCCCGCCAGCCCCATAGCCATGCAGAAAGATGACCAGCCGCCTGCCCTGCCCCTGCTCCGGCCCCCGGCGCGCCGACCGCAACTCTCTGCTCATCGGATCCCTTCCCGTTCCCTGGCGATGCGGTAGTAGGCCCAAAGCACCCGTGCCGCAACCGCCCGCCAGGGCGACCATTGCCCTGCCATTTCGCGCAACTGCCTTTCGGTTGGCCGGGCGTCGAGCCCATAGAGAAGCCGCGCCGATTCCTGCAACGCCAGATCGCCGGGGGCAAAGACATCCGCGCGCCCCAGAGAGAACATCGCGTAAATCTCTGCCGTCCAGCGCCCGATGCCGGGAATTTCGGTCAGGGTGGCGATCACCTCTTCGGTCGGGGCGTCGCGCAGGCGCTCATAGTCGATACGCCCGCCCGCCAGGGCCCGCGCGTAACGGATTTTCTGTGCCGACAGGCCGCAGGCGCGCAGTTCCTCATCGCTTGCCCACATGATCTTGCGCGGCCCGGTCAGGCGCGCCTGCTTCATCCGCCGCCAGATCGCATCCGCGGCGGCGACCGAGATTTGCTGACTGACGATTGCATCGAGAAGCGCCGTGAACCCGCCCTTGCGCAGGCGCAGCGGCAGCGGCGCGGTCAGACCGACAGCATGGTCCATGCGCGGACACACCCCGCGCAGCCATGCCGCCCCTTCGTCAATACAGTCCCGAGAGTGTATAATCCGCCCGACCATGACATGCGCCTATCATGGTCGCGCCCCGTCGCAAAGTCCTGTCGGACCGGGATCAATGGCGAAGCGGCGTCTGATTGGCTTTCCTCCGCCACCGAACCGGTCTACGCCTTGACGCATGAGTGACACCGCCATTCCGATACCACAGCACAGCCGGGCGAAAGAGTTGCGGAATGTCTCCGTTCTGGTGCTGGCCCAGGCAATTCTCGGCGCACAGTTGCCGATTCTGTTTCTGATCGGCGGGCTGGCGGGGCAATCGCTCGCTTCCAATATCTGCTTTGCCACCCTGCCGATCGCGATGATCGTTCTCGGCTCCATGCTGACGGCGCGACCGATCTCGACATTCATGCAGCGGCGGGGACGGGCGGCGGGCTTTGTGGCGGGCGCCGCCGGGGGTGCCGCCGGGGCCGCGATCAGCGCATATGGCGTCTATATCAATTCGTTCCCGACCCTTCTGGCCGGATCGCTGTTGTCCGGTATCTATATGTCCGCACAGGGGTTTTACAGATTTGCCGCCACCGATACCGCATCGGATGCGTTCCGCCCGAAGGCGATTTCCTATGTCATGGCGGGCGGGCTTGTCGCCGCCATCATCGGCACGCAACTGGCGAAGTTCACGAATTTCGCACTGCCGGCGCCGTTTCTCGCAACCTATCTGGCGGTCATTTTCATCAACCTCTTCGGCGCGGCAATCTTTCTGCTTCTGGATATTCCCATCCCCCCGCAGGCAAAAGACAATGAGGCCAACGCCCGCACAAGGTGGCAATTGCTGACAACCCCGACAATCGCCGTCGCGATCATCTGTGCGATGGTGTCCTATGCGCTGATGAATCTGGTGATGACCTCGACCCCGCTGGCCGTCGTCGGTTGCGGCTACGGAGAGGGCACCGCCGCCGATGTGGTTCTCGGGCATGTGCTGGCAATGTTCGCGCCCTCGTTCTTCACCGGCCATCTGATCAATCGTTTCGGGGCGGAGCGGATCGTCGCGGCCGGCCTTCTGATCCTTGCGGGGGCGGGCGCGGTGGCGCTGTCGGGCATCCAACTCGGCCAGTTCTTCGCCGCTCTCATCCTTCTGGGCATCGGCTGGAACTTTGGCTTCATCGGCGCCACGTCGATGCTGACCAACGCCCACACGCCAGAGGAGCGGGGCCGCGTGCAGGGCATGAACGACATGATCGTCTTTGGCGGCGTCACCGTCGCCTCCCTGTCATCGGGCGGCCTGATGAACTGCTCGGGCGGCGATGTCGTTCAGGGCTGGACAGCGGTCAACATGGCAATGACCCCGTTTCTGACCCTAGCGGGCGGCGCGCTGATCTGGCTGATGTTCCGGTCCCGGACGGCGGCGCGGGCATAGTCACCAGCGCCCGGCCCAGGTCCTTGCCAGCAGGGACGCCCGCCGCCGGAACTCGCTCGGCCGCAACTCCCCCGCCGCGACCCTTGCGGGATCGGCGCGCGCCGCTTTCAGTATTGCCGGGGCCAGCCACGCCGCGCGCAGGGCGGGCAGGGCTGCCCTGGCAAAGCGCACCGTGCGGGCGCTTGCCAGCCTGTCCAGCGCCCCGTCCGCCAGCGCCCGCACCGCCTTCGGCCCCCCGTCCACCAAGGGTTTTCTGCCCGCAGCCTGCAACGCCGGAACGGCGCAGAACCAGTTCGCAATCCCCGATGCGTATCCGACATTCCGAACCGCCTCTCCCGACTCCGCCCCCGAAACACGAACCGCCAGGTCCATCAGTTCCGCAGACGTTGCCTCCATATGGCCGACAAGAGCGGATTCATCGGCAAATGCCTCCCGCTCGCTATCCCGGCGCCGCGCATCTATCATCCGGCGCAGCGGCTCCGGCGGCAGGCGCCTTGCGCGCATCAGTTCCGCCAGCGGCCCGGCGACCTCATGGGCGCGCGGCGGCTTGCCTGCGGCGGCCTCCTCCAGCACATCGCGCCAGAATTGCAGCCGCATCCCGGCAATCATCGGCTCCCGACTCACCCACGGCGCACGGGCGATTTCCAGATTGAAGGCGTAAAGCGTGAACAGCGCGCCGCGCGCCTCTGGCGGGGCGGTCATCGCAGACAGGAACCGATCCGGATCGCCAGCCCGGACCTTCCCGGCGCAAAGCGCGATGCTCAAGGCCGCGCCCCGTCCCGGATCAGCTTCCACTGGGTCGCCTCCAGAAGCGCCTCGAAACTCGCATCGACGATGTTCGGCGACACGCCAACCGTGGACCAGCGTCGCCCCTGCCCGTCTTCGCTGTCAATGACAACGCGGGTCACGGCCTCTGTTCCGCCATCGGTGATGCGGACCTTGAAATCGACCAGCCGCATGTCTTCGATACAACTCTGATACGGCCCGAGGTCCTTGGCCAGCGCCCGCGCCAGGGCATTCACCGGGCCGCGGTCATTGCCGGAATCGTCCAGGCTCTCGGACACCGACAGCATTTTCCGGTCGCCTATTTTCACGACCACCACGGCCTCTGACAGACTGACAATCCTGTTGTGCCTGTTCCTGCGGCGCTCGACCGTGACCTTGTAGCGCTTGACCTCGAAGAGATCGGGCATCAACCCCAATTCGCGCCGGGCGAGCAGTTCGAACGACGCCTGCGCGGTGTCGTAGGAATAGCCCTGATCCTCTCGGGTCTTGATTTCGGCAAGGATGCGCGGCAGCGCCGGGTGGTCTTTTTCAACCTCCAATCCCGCGTCGGCCAGCCGTTTGCGCAGGCTGGATTGCCCCGCCTGGTTTGACATGGGAACAACCCGTTCATTACCGACCAGCGCCGGATCAATGTGTTCATAGGTCGAAGGATCCCTGACAATCGCACTGGCATGAAGCCCGGCCTTGTGCGCGAAAGCCGAGGCCCCCACATATGCCGCCTGCCGCAGGGGCACCCGGTTCAGGATGTCATCCAGCATCCGGCTGGCGCGGGTCAGACCGGACAGCGCCTCGGGGCCTACGCCCGTGTCAAACCGCCCTGCATAGCGCGGCTTCAGAAGCAGCGTCGGGATGATCGCCGTCAGGTTCGCATTGCCGCAACGCTCCCCCAGCCCGTTCAGGGTTCCCTGAATCTGCCGCGCCCCGGCCTCGACCGCCGCAAGGCTGCCCGCCACGGCGTTTTCCGTGTCATCATGGGTATGGATGCCCAGATGAGCGCCGGGAATGCCGGCCCCGATCACCGCGCGGGTGATGTCATGTATATCCCCCGGCAATGTGCCGCCATTGGTGTCGCACAGTACAACCCACCGCGCCCCGGCCTCGCGCGCCGCCCGCAGACAATCAAGCGCGTATGCCGGATTGTCCCTGTAGCCGTCAAAGAAATGCTCGGCGTCGAACAACGCCTCCCGGCCCCTGGCAATGATATGGGCGATGGATTCGGCGATATTGTCGCGGTTTTCCCCCAGCGTGACGCCAAGCGCCCTGGTGACGTGATAATCATGGGTCTTGCCGACAAGGCAGACCGCGCCGGTGCCCGCATTCAGAACCGCCGCCAGAACCTCATCATTCCCCGCCGACCGCCCTGCCCGCTTGGTCATGCCGAAAGCGGTGAAAACCGCCCGGGTTTTCGGGGCGGCGTCGAAAAAGGCGCTGTCCGTCGGGTTCGCCCCCGGCCAGCCGCCCTCGATATAATCGAGGCCAAGGGCGTCCAGCATACCGGCAATGCGGATTTTCTCGGCTGTCGAGAATTGCACCCCCTGCGTCTGCTGCCCGTCGCGCAGCGTGGTGTCATAGAGGTAAAGGCGTTCCCTGCTCATGGCTGTACCCCGCGATCAATCAGCGCCACCAGCTTCGCAAGGTCCAATTTGCCGTTTTCGAGACTTGCCATCCCCTGGTTGAGCCCATTCCGTGATCCTGATGCACGAAGTTCCACACCCAGAAGGGCGGCTTTGTTTTTCAACAGATCGGCATTCTCCCAATCCCTGTTGCGTCTGTACGACAACCACACATGAACGAGCTTGACGGACGCATCGCGCAATTCATTGGAAATTCCACCCCAGCCAATGACGCCAGCGCCAGGCATATAGTCAACGCCTTCGGCGCACCGCTGCCCATCCGGAGCCATATAGTGAAATGGCTTCGCCCAATCGGACGATGCAATGACATTCAGGTCGAATCCAAGAAGCATCGCCGATCTGGCAAGATCGGCCCGCTTGTCACGATTGAACAGATCGTCAAGGCGATCCATGGCTCTCGAAGTATTCAGGTCTTCCGCCAGCGCCTTTAACATCAGGTCGTCGATCGAACCGGCATCACCCGCATTTGCCGCGCCAGCCCATTTTCTGAGTGTTTCTTTTGCTTTCTTCACCTTCTCCGCCGTCCAGTCCATCGGCTTGCGGTAATGCGTGGACAGCAGCACGAAGCGGATTGCCTCTGCCGGCACATCCTGATCCAGCAGTTCGCGCACTGTCAGGAAATTGCCCAGCGACTTGGACATTTTCTGCCCCCCGACGCGCAACATCTCATTGTGCATCCAGATCCGGGCGAATTCGCCATGCGGGCAGGCGCAACGGCTTTGCGCGACTTCGTTCTCATGATGCGGAAACAGCAGGTCACTGCCGCCGCCGTGGATGTCGAACGATTCGCCCAGCAACGCATGGCTCATGGTGGAACATTCGATATGCCAGCCCGGCCGCCCCCGGCCCCACGGGCTGTCCCATCCCGGCAGATCCGGTGTCGATGGTTTCCACAACACGAAATCCATCGGGTCTTCCTTGCAGGGCGCCACCTCGACCCTGGCCCCGGCGATCATGTCATCCACGGAACGCCCGGAAAGCGCGCCATACCCCTCGTATGAGCGCACGCGAAACAGCACATGGCCCTCTGCCTCATAGGCATGGCCCCCGGCGATCAGCCCGGCGATCATCGCCACCATCTGCGGGATGAAGGCGGTTGCGCGCGGCATCGCGTCCGGTTCCAGCTCCAGCACCCCAAGTTCGCCCATATCGTCCAGATACCACCGGGTCGTCTCTGCGGTGATCTCATCAATCCGGCGTCCGCTTGCCCTGGCGCGCGCATTGATCTTGTCGTCTATATCGGTGAAATTGCGGACATATCTGACATGGCGCTTGCCGTAGACATGCCTCAGCAGCCGATAGAGCACATCGAACACCACCACGGAACGGGCATTCCCCAGATGTGCGCGGTCATAGACCGTCGGCCCGCAGACATACATCCGCACGTTCGTCGGGTCGATCGGGGCGAGAACCTCTTTCCTCCGGGTTCCGGTGTTATGCAGTCTTATCTCGACCATATGTCGTCCCTCCATGTCCCTCTCGCAGGGGTTCGCCGCAGGCCGGGCAGGTTCGGAATCGGTTGAAAACAGAAGAACGGCCCGCGTGACGTATGTCAGCAGGCAATGCAGCAGATAATGCAGACCAGCGTTCTCATGGCCGCGACCATACCCTGCGGGGCGTCCCCTGCCAAGCCTTGAATCACCGCTGTTTTCGCGGCAGTCCGCGACCATGGGCAGAGAGCTTGTCAACACGGTTTGCGCGCGCTTTCCGGGGCGGCGGACACGAGGCCCGGAAAGTCGCCGGCAGGATGTTCGCCTGCAACGGCGCACTCGGCGATGGCGTCAGCGTCAAATGCCCGGACATCGAAACGGCGGAGTTTCTGACAAAGATCGGCCACGCGGAACGCGCGCCCTGTTTTCACAAAAGCCGGGTGCGCATTCCCCGGGGCCTGGCGGAAGAGGAAGAACTGACCCATCGCCTCGGAACCTCCTGCGAACTCGTATGAGCCAACCCCAGGATACGCCTTCAGGGAGTTATGTACAGGTTGGAGGTTCGCGATCTGTGGAAAACTTCGGACTGTCGCACAGGCACTCCCGGAGTATCCTGCCATGGGGTTGCCCTCCCCGAAGGATGGAGAGGGCAAAGCGGGGCTTCGCTCCGCAGGGCAGGTCGGACTGATCGGCACCGGGTTCTCGGGAACCGTGGATGAGCATGGTCGGCCCGTCCTCCCTTCGTCCTTGCGCGTCCTGAATGGATGCCCGGGTCAGGCACCGGATCATCGCGAGTGCAGGAGCACAAGGACAATGACGAAGATAATCGCGGGTGTGGATGTAAGGTATCCGTCCGGTGTGCCTGCTCTGACGCGGTTTAGAGAGAGCTGATAGTGTCCACCACCGATAGTGGACACTCTGAGGTGGATTATGGGAGCTCGAAAGGGCCAGAAGAAGCGGTTCTGGTCGGATGAGGAGAAGCGTTCGATCTGTGAGCAGACCTTGACGCCGGGTGTATCGGTTGCGCAGGTCGCGCGACGGTATTCGATGAACGCGAACCTGATTTTCAAATGGTTGAAGGATGATCGCTTTTCGCCTTTGGCGGCGGGAGATGACGCAGCCCCGGTTTGCGGGGAGTTTCTGCCGATTGAAGTCGAAGGCCTTGCGCCGGCGGTCGGCTCGCACAACGCGCCGGTATCGGCACGGCGGGTGGACATCACCCTGTCGGACGGTCGGCGCATTCTGGTTGAGGGATCGACGGCACTCTCATCGGTTCTGGCACTGGTCGAAGGGTTGATGACATGATCCCGGTGCCGGGCAATACGCGGGTGTGGCTGGCGGCTGGTGTGACGGACATGCGGCGGGGGTTTGACACGCTGGCGGCGCAGGCGGAGCGGGTTCTGGCCGAAGACCCGTATTCCGGGCACCTGTTCGTGTTCCGTGGCAGGCGGGGTGATCTTCTCAAGATCATCTGGTGGGATCAGCAGGGGGCGTGCCTGTTCTCCAAGCGGCTTGAGCGTGGCCGGTTTGTCTGGCCTGCCGCGAAGGCGGGCAAGGTGAGCCTGCGCCCGTCACAGTTGTCGCTGTTGCTGGAGGGGATCGACTGGCGGATGCCGCGCAAGACCTGGCGACCCTTGAGAACGGGATGAACGCCGCCAGCGAAGCCTCACAAGACATGGGATTTCATGCACTTTTCCGTTTACCTTGGAGGGCTTGTCGTGTATGGATATGTCCATGCTGGACACACTCGAACCCCTGCCTGAAGACCTTGGCGAACTGAAGGGTCTGGTGTCCCGGATGGGCGAAGAGATCAAGGCACAGGCCTGGCTGATCGAGAAGCTCAAAAGCCAGCTTGCCGCACATCGCAAGGCACGGTTCGGCTCCAGATCCGAGAGCCTCGATCAGCTGGCCTTCGATTTTCAGGAAGATGAAGGGATCGGGAGCGCGGCTGAAGCACAAAAGGTGGTGTCCGAGCGCGACGGTGATGATGGCGGGGTTGAACAACCCGCCCGGCGCAAACACAGCCGTACGCCACTGCCCGATCATCTGGATCGGCTGGACGAGGTGCTCTCGCCGGGTGACGCCTGCGCCGACTGCGGCGGTGATCTTCGTCAGATTGGCGAAGATGTCACCGAAGAACTGGAATATATCCCGGCCCGCTTCGTTGTGCGCCGGATCGTGCGCCCGCGTATGGCGTGTTCGTGCTGCGAAGCTTTCGCGCAAGCGCCGCTGCCCTCGCGCCCCGTTGAGCGTGGCCGCCCCGGACCCGGCCTGCTCGGCCATGTGCTGATCAGCAAATATTGCGATCATTTGCCATTGTATCGCCAGTCGGTGATCTATGCCCGTGAGAAGGTCGATCTGCACCGCTCCACGCTGACCGATTGGGTGGGGCGCTCGACGGCGCTGCTGGAACCTCTCGCCGATCACATCGGCAAGCTGGCACGCGCGGGACCCGCCCTTTTTGCCGACGACACGCCGGTGAAGATGCAAACCGGGGCAAGGACAGGCAAGGCGAAGACCGCCCGGCTCTTGCTGCGCGACAAACAAGGTGAGAATCCAGCGTCAATCAGGATGAGAACGCGTGTGCGGGGGCTCGCAGGGAGGGCGTAGCCCGACTGGGGAGGCCCCGCACACGCGTTTTGCCCTTTTGGGGCGGGCCTGACGGTTGTGGCCGGCTCGGATAAGGAATGATTTTCTGTGCAAGGGGATCGTTCATGCCGGGCTGTCATGTCACTGACCAACAAATGAGGCTCTTCATGACGCTCAGATCGACCCATTCCGTTGCCGTTGCCGCTGCCAAGGCGGGGATCAGCCAGGCAACGGGCTATCGGCTGCAAGCTGACCCAATTTTACCATCACAGAAGAAGGCCCCTCGCGGCCGGCGGCGTCCGGACCCGCTGGCGGACATTTTTGATGCGGAGGTCGTGCCGCTTCTGCGGTCCTCACCGGGGATCCGACCTGTGGCGGTTTACGAGGAGCTTCTGCGTCGGCATTCTGATCTGGGTACGGGCATCCGACGGACTCCGGAGCGACGGATACGCGCCTGGAATGCGG
Source organism: Paracoccaceae bacterium (assembly GCA_965216225.1). Taxonomy (GTDB): domain Bacteria; phylum Pseudomonadota; class Alphaproteobacteria; order Rhodobacterales; family Rhodobacteraceae; genus 3107. The sequence goes on along the minus strand of CBDCFF010000034.1, from coordinate 59,776 downwards.
AACACGGCCCTGAACAGGACGTCATTTTCCGGCAGACCCACACACCGGGCAAAATGGGCCTGTCGGATTTCACCGCCATGGGCAAGTTGGGTGTGACCATTGCCGGTGAGGCACTGGGCCATCGACTGTATCACTTCCGGCTTGCCTATAGCGGGTTTCAGCACGCCCACGTCGTGCTGGGCGGCGAAAGCTATGTGGCGCTGGCTGAGGGATTGCAGAACGCCCTCTGGACGCTCGGCGGCGTGCCACACAATCATGGAACTGACAGCCTGTCGGCGGCCTTCAAGAACCTGGATAAGTCATCCCGGGCCGATCTAACCGACCGCTTCGACGCCCTGTGCAACCATTATGGAATGACGCCGACGCGCAACAACAAGGGCGTCGCACACGAGAACGGTTCCATCGAGAGCCCCAATGGGCATCTGAAGCGCACCATTGAGGACGCGCTGGTCATGCGTGGGTCGCGCGACTTCGAAAGCTTGCAAGATTATCGTCGCTTCATCGACGAGATCGTGGGCCGGATCAACGCCCGCAATGCCAAGCGTATCGATGCGGAACGTGCGAGCCTCAGACCTTTGCCGACGCGGCGGACCACGGATTACGAGGAGATCACGTTGCGCGTCACTTCCTCCGGGGGCTTCACCTTGCGCAAGGTGTTCTACACCGTGCCATCCCGGTTGATCGGGCATCAGCTGCGGGTTCGGCTCTACGATGATCGGTTGGAGCTGTTCCTGGGAAGCTCTGCCCTGCTAACGCTGACACGCGGACGAGCCTCGAGCACCGGGAGCCATGGGCACGTGGTCAATTACCACCACGTCATCCACTCCTTGCGCAAAAAGCCCATGGCGCTGATGGGGCTGGTCTATCGGGATCAGCTATTCCCGCGCCGGGCGTTCCGTAACATGTTCGCATTCCTGCTGGAGCAGACCAGTGAGAAGGCGGCGTGTCGCATGGTTGTCGATCTTCTGGCGCTGGCACACGAGCGGGGCTGCGAGGCTGAATTGGCAGCGCAGCTTGAGGAGGACCTTCGCCAGAAGCGCCCGCCTGACATGGCGGCCCTACGCGCAGTGTTTAGCCCATCACAAGACGCACTCCCCCAAGTCGCGGTGCAACTGGCCGACCTGTCATCTTACGACCAGTTGGTCGGCGGTACGCCATCCGCTCAGGAGGTGACAGCATGACATCGCCCCAGACCGATACCGCCCGCCTAACCTTGGCTCTGACCGAATTGCGCTTGCCAGCCATCAAGGCGCTATGGCCGCGCTTTGCGGAACAAGCCGACAAGGAAGGCTGGCCCGCCGCTCGGATGCTCAGCACCCTGGTGGAGCATGAACTGGCTGAACGAGATCGCCGTCGTATCGAGCGACATCTCGCACAGGCACGCCTGTTGCCCGGAAAAACGATCGACACCTTCGACTTCACAGCCGTCCCCATGCTGTCCAAGGCCCATGTCAGTGCGATCACCGCTGGCGACAGCTGGATCGGAAAGGGCGGCAACATCCTGCTGTTTGGGCCGCCAGGTGTGGGCAAATCACATCTCGGCTCAGCCATCGGGCTCGCCCTTGTCGAGCAAGGCTACCGCGTCCTATTCAGCCGCACCACCGATCTGGTCCAGAAACTCCAACAGGCCCGCCGCGATCTCGTCCTCGAAAGTGCCATTGCAAAGCTCGACAAATTCCATCTGCTGATCCTCGATGACATCACCTACGTCACCAAGGATCAGGCTGAAACCAGTGTGCTCTTCGAACTCATCAGCGCGAGATATGAACGCCGCTCAATGTTGATCACGGCCAACCAGCCCTTCGGGGAGTGGAATGCGATTTTTCCAGACCCGGCCATGACATTGGCCGCCGTCGACAGGCTCGTGCACCACGCAACCATCTTCGAGATGAATGTCGAAAGCTACCGGCGAAGAGCAGCACAAAAGGCAAAGGGGCCGGGAAGGCCTGCACAAAAAGCCACACCGGAAAACACCAAAGCTGATTGACGCTCCGCGACAATCAAAAAACAAACCCCTTGATCGCGGCACAAAAGCCCGGCATCGTCCCAAACGTCGCGACCAAGGATTCTCATCCTGATTGACGCGCACTTCTCATCTTGATTGTCGCGCTACACGGCTCTGGAGCTATGTGCGCGACGAGCGCCCATGGTGCGGGCAGGCCCCGCCCTGCGCGTGGTATCGCTTCAGCGTCGATCGCAAGGGCGAACATCCGGTCAACCACTTGTCCGGTTATACCGGCACCGTGCATGCCGATGGCTTTGCGGGCTTCAATGGCCTGTTTGGAGAGCACAAGGCCGACGAGCAGGCTTGCATGGTGCATGTGCGCCGCAAGTTCGTCGAGGTCCATGAGCGCGACGGCTCCGCCATCGCCAGGGAGACGGTCGAGCGGATTGCCGAGCTTTATGCCGTGGAGAAAGAGGCGCGAGGCAAACCGCCTGAAGAGCGCGTCGCGCTGCGACAGGCCAGGGCCAAACCGATCCTTGACAATCTGGAGGACTGGCTGCGACACCAGCTTCCCATGATCTCCGGCAAGACCAGACTGGCCGGGGCGATCCGCTATGCCCTGGGCCGCATACCAAAGGCGCGCCCTTATCTCGGCAATGGCCGGTTGGAACTCGACAACAACATCTGCGAACGCTCCATCCGCCCCATTGCTCTGGGACGCAAGAACTACCTCTTCATGGGATCAATCGGTGGCGGCAAGGCCGCAGCCATCGCCTATACCCTGATCGAGACCGCAAAGATGAACCACATCAACCCTGAAGCCTGGCTCACATGGGTGCTCGAACGGCTGCCCGATCACAAGATCAACCGCATTGACGAACTCATGCCCTGGAATTGGACCCCCGAATAATCGTCAAAGGCGGAAGCACCGGACGGATACGATGTAAGCAGGGCAGCACTGGATGTTCATGTGAATGGCGCGGACAGGCAGTTCGGCAATGACAGGGCGGGCATCCGCGCTCTCGGCAACTGGCTCGGGAGGCGCGCGGTCACGCGGGTGGTCATGGAGGCGACGGGGCGGATGCACCGCGGGGTGCACCGCTCGCTGCACGAGCGTGGCTTCGCGGTCTATGTGGTCAATCCCCGCCAGAGCCGGGACCTCGCCAGGGTGCCTGGCGAGCCGGCGAAGACCGACCGGCACGGCGGCGATTGCCGGGACCGAAGCCGGGGTCAAGGCCCTGATCGACGGCGATCCGGAGCAAAAGAGGGTGTTCAAGACCCTGACCTCGATCGCCTGTGGACGGTCGAGCCGCCCCCGGCTGCCAGCTGAGGCGGACCGGAAAGGGAGGAAGAAGAAAGGAGGTCGGCGGACAACGGGTGACCGTTCGGTGAAGGAGCCCTGGCGTACTGCCGGTCGTCCCGGTTACGCTGCTGATGCAGCGTAACGCCAGGGCATCAACTCGTCCAGCCGAGTGATCTTGTGATCCGCGATGCGGGCGAGAACCCATGTGAGCCAAGCTTGTGGATCGACTTTATCAAGCTTTGCCGTTTCGATCAGGGTGTAGGCGATGGCCATGGCTTTGCCACCGCCCTCGGAACCGGCGAACATCCAATTTTTGCGCCCTGTGGCGACAGGTTTTATGGCGCGCTCGGCGATGTTGTTGTCCGCTTCCAGAAAGCCATGGTTCAAATAACCGCGTGCCTTTGGCAAACGACCAAGGGCATAACGGATCGCTTGGGCCAGAGGCGACTTGCCAGATATATTTGGCAACTGCGCGTGTAACCAGGTCTCAAGTTCATCGAAGATCGGTTTTGCCTTTTCCTGACGGATGGCAACGCGCTCTTCAGACGGTTTGCCACGCGCCTCTTTCTCGACGGCATAGAGTTCCGCGATCCGGCGGAGGGCTTCTTCGGCAATCGATGAGCCTTGCGCGGCAAAGATGTCTACAAGCTTGCGTCTGACGTGCGCCAAACAAGCCATCTCCTGGGCCTTGTCCTCACCGAATACCCCGTTGAAGCCGGAATACCCGTCCGCATGGACCCAGCCTTTGTAGCCGGAGAGATGTGAGACGGGATGTTCGCCCTTGCGATCAATCGTGAACTGATACCACGCGCAGGGCGGTGATGATCCAGACCATGGTCGTTCATCGCGAACACAGGTCCGGACACGGGCGGTCCTGGTCTTCTTGTTGCCGGGGGCCTGCATTTTAACAGGCGTATCATCAGCGAAGGTGGCCGCGCCTCGGCGGACCATTCGGCCAATGGTGTCAGCCAGAGGTTCCAGAAGCGCGGTGGAGCCGCCAACCCAATTGGTCAGAGTTGATCGATTAAGATCAACGGAGAGTGTCCGCTCCTCGTGACCGTTCGGTGAAGGAGCCTTGGCGTACTGCCGGTCGTCCCGGTTACGCTGCTGATGCAGCGTAACGCCAGGGCATCAGCTCGTCCAGCCGAGTGATCTTGTGATCCGCGATGCGGGCGAGAACCCATGTGAGCCAGGCTTGTGGATCGACTTTATCAAGCTTTGCCGTTTCGATCAGGGTGTAGGCGATGGCCATGGCTTTGCCACCGCCCTCGGAACCGGCGAACATCCAATTTTTGCGACCTATGGCGACAGGTTTTATGGCGCGTTCGGCGATGTTGTTGTCCGCTTCCAGAAAGCCATGGTTCAAATAACCGCGTGCCTTTGGCAAACGACCAAGGGCATAACGGATCGCTTGGGCCAGAGGCGACTTGCCAGATATATTTGGCAACTGCGCGTGTAACCAGGTCTCAAGTTCATCGAAGATCGGTTTTGCCTTTTCCTGACGGATGGCAACGCGCTCTTCAGACGGTTTGCCACGCGCCTCTTTCTCGACGGCATGGAGTTCCGCGGTCCGGCGGAGGGCTTCTTCGGCAATCGATGAGCCTTGCGCGGCAAAGATGTCTACAAACTTGCGTCTGACGTGCGCCAAACAAGCCATCTCCTGGGCCTTGTCCTCACCGAATACCCCGTTGAAGCCGGAATACCCGTCCGCATGGACCCAGCCTTTGTAGCCGGAGAGATGTGAGACGGGATGTTCGCCCTTGCGATCAATCGTGAACTGATACCACGCGCAGGGCGGTGATGATCCAGACCATGGTCGTTCATCGCGAACATAGGTCCAGACACGGGCGGTCCTGGTCTTCTTGTTGCCGGGGGCCTGCATTTTAACAGGCGTATCATCAGCGAAGGTGGCCGCGCCTCGGCGGACCATTCGGCCAATGGTGTCAGCCAGAGGTTCCAGAAGCGCGGTGGAGCCGCCAACCCAATTGGTCAGAGTTGATCGATTAAGATCAACGCCTTCACGGGCGTATATTTGCGACTGACGGTAGAGCGGCAGGTGGTCCGCGTATTTGCTGACCAACACGTGCGCCAGCAGCCCCGGTCCCGGGCGGCCACGTTCGATCGGGCGCGATGGCAGCGGCGATTGGACAATGGCCTCGCAACAGGAACAGGCCATACGCGGACGCACGATCCGGTTCACGACAAAACGCCCCGGTTTGTATTCCAACTCCTCGGTCACGTCCTCACCGAGCCTCTTCAACGCCCCACCGCAACGTCGGCAGTCCTCGCCCGGCGACAAGACCTCTTCGTGCCGGTCCAGATGATCGGGCAAGGGCTTGCGGCTGTGCCGGCGGGCCGGTTTGTCCGTTTCAGGCGTTGGAGCAGGCGCCGCCTGTTCTCCAGCGGCTTCGGCAATCGCCTCATCTTCCTGGAAGACCAGATTGAGCTGGTAGAGGCTTTCTGATTTCGATCCAAACCGGTGCCGGTCATGCCCCGCCAGTTGGTGTTGGAGTTGTTCCACCTTCAGGGTCAGCGCCTTGACTTCATCGGCCAGAAGCCGGTTCACTGCCCGCAGTTCCGCAGGATCATCCGGGGATATGTCGAGGTCCTTCAGCATCGCCGATCCTATACCAGATCAGCATTCCGGGGTGAACCCCGAAAGCGCGCAAAGCCTCGTATTTATTGACCTATCCTACGCTCAACGGTCTCCAGGTTTTACGGGGCATCCGCCAGTCAATCCCCTCCAACAGCATTGAGAGCTGCGCGGGTGTGACGCTGATCTTGCCGTCCTTTGCAGCGGGCCAGACAAACCGCCCTTTCTCCAACCGCTTCGAAAACAGGCACGCACCCTGGCAATCCCACCAGATGATCTTCAACAGATCGCCGCGCCGCCCCCGGAACACGAACAGGTGGCCGGAATACGGGTCTTCGGCCAAAACCTTCCCGGCCTGGGCCGCCAGCGTATTGAACCCTCGCCGCATGTCCGTGACACCCGCCGACAGCCACACCCGCGTGTTGCCCGGCACCGGGATCAAGACATCAGCCCCTTCAGCAGCCGCGCCGGCACATCAGGATCGAACCCACCCCCGGCGCTGATCCGGTGACCGCCAGCCAACTCAATCTCGATACCGCCACCGAAGGCGACGGGACCGGATGGCTGCGCCGGGACCGGATGTGAAGCAGCCGGAGAAATCTCAACCGGCAGAAACACGGATGCAGCTACGACCTCGGTGAAATCTGGCGCAAAACGCGGGTCCTTCAGCCATTTGAAGATCAGATTGGCGTTCATCGCGTAGCGCCGCGCAACCTGAGCCACAGAAACACCCGGCGCGGCAGTCTGCAGGCAGATCGAACGCTTCTCGTCGTCCCACCAAATTCGCTTCTTGCGACTGCCAGCCATAGAGTGCCTCATGGTGTCCACTATCGATGGTGGACACTATCGGCTCCTCCGCCCCCGCGTTAGGTCCGGTTCAACGGACGCTCACCGCTCCTCTGTGTATCTGTGATCTGTACCATGCTTTGAGAGAGGAGCCATGACGATGACGATATCCAGGGAACTTCCGGACGAACTTCTGGAAGGCTGCGAGCGGCCTGAAGACCTGCCTGGCGATACCGGGCTGCTGAAAGAGCTCAGGATCAAACTGATGGAGCGGATGCTTGGGGCCGAACTGACCGCGCATCCGGGCTATGAAGAAGGCAAGGATGCACCTCCGGGTCAGTCCAATCGGCGCAACGGCACAGCTGGCAAGCGCCTGAAGGGCCAGATCGGCGAGGCGCCGATTTCCGTGCCCCGTGATCGGGATGGCAGTTTTGAACCGGAACTGGTGAAGAAGGGCCAGACCCGGATCGACGGGATGGATGACAGGATCATCGGCCTCTATGCCGCCGGACTGACCGTCCGCGACATCCGCGCCCATCTTGAGGATATCTACGGTCTGCTGGTCTCGCCGGATTTGATCAGCCGCGTCACCGACGAGGTGCGCGACTGGCAAAGCCGGGCGCTGGAGCGGATGTATCCGATCGTGATCTTCGACGCGCTGCGGGTGAAGATCCGCGACGCCGACAGCCGCATGGTGAAGAACAAGGCCCTCTACATCGCCCTGGGGGTCAGCCGGGACGGCGTGCGCGAGGTCCTGGGCCTGTGGATCGCTGATAACGAGGGGGCCAAATTCTGCTTGTCGGTGATGAACGAGCTGAAGAACCGGGGTGTCCAGGACATTCTGATCGCCGTCGTTGACGGGCTCAAAGGCTTCCCGGAGGCGATCACCGCCGCCTTTGCGCAGACCACGGTGCAAACCTGCATTGTCCACCTGGTGCGCCATTCCCTGAACTTCTGCTCGCAGAAGTTATGGAAAGACCGCAAGGCAGTGGCCGCCGATCTGCGCCGGATTTACAGCGCCGCCACCGCCGATCAGGCCGCCGATGAACTGGACGCGTTCGAGAAAAAATGGGCCGGTAAATACGCCTCGATCGCCCCGGCCTGGCGACGGGCATGGCAGGAAGTAATCCCGTTCTTCGCCTTCGATCCGGCGATCCGAAAGATCATCTACACCACCAACGCCATCGAGAGCCTGAACCGGGTGATCCGCAAATCAATCAAGACCCGCGGATCGTTCCCGACCGATCAGGCCGCAACAAAGCTGATCTATCTGGCCATCCGAAACTTCGAGAAAGGCGGCAGGAATGTTCGGGAATGGTTTGCAGCCCGCAACCAGTTCGCTATTATGTTCGACGAGCGCTTCAATGCGTGACTGTATTTGAAACCCCCATGGACCGGGACACATACACAGAATTCAGGACACTCCCGATCAACGCCTTCACGGGCGTATATTTGCGACTGACGGTAGAGCGGCAGGTGGTCCGCATACTTCGACACCAGCACATGCGCCGGCAGCCCCGGTCCCGGGCGGCCACGTTCGATCGGGCGCGATGGCAGCGGCGATTGGACAATGGCCTCGCAACAGGAACAGGCCATACGCGGACGCACGATCCGGTTCACGACAAAACGCCCCGGTTTGTATTCCAACTCCTCGGTCACGTCCTCACCGAGCCTCTTCAACGCCCCACCGCAACGTCGGCAGTCCTCGCCCGGCGACAAGACCTCTTCGTGCCGGTCCAGATGATCGGGCAAGGGCTTGCGGTTGTGCCGGCGGGCCGGTTTGTCCGTTTCAGGCGTTGGAGCAGGCGCCGCCTGTTCTCCAGCGGCTTCGGCAATCGCCTCATCTTCCTGGAAGACCAGATTGAGCTGGTAGAGGCTTTCTGATTTCGATCCAAACCGGTGCCGGTCATGCCCCGCCAGTTGGTGTTGGAGTTGTTCCACCTTCAGGGTCAGCGCCTTGACTTCATCGGCCAGAAGCCGGTTCACTGCCCGCAGTTCCGCAGGATCATCCGGGGATATGTCGAGGTCCTTCAGCATCGCCGATCCTATACCGGATCAGCATTCCGGGGTGAACCCCGAAAGCGCGCAAAGCCTCGTATTTATTGACCTGTCCTACGCTCAACGGTCTCCAGGTTTTACGGGGCATCCGCCAGTCAATCCCCTCCAACAGCATTGAGAGCTGCGCGGGTGTGACGCTGATCTTGCCGTCCTTTGCAGCGGGCCAGACAAACCGCCCTTTCTCCAACCGCTTCGAAAACAGGCACGCGCCCTGGCAATCCCACCAGATGATCTTCAACAGATCGCCGCGCCGACCCCGGAACACGAACAGGTGGCCGGAATACGGGTCTTCGGCCAAAACCTTCTCGGCCTGGGCCGCCAGCGTATTGAACCCTCGCCGCATGTCCGTGACACCCGCCGACAGCCACACCCGCGTGTTGCCCGGCACCGGGATCAAGACATCAGCCCCTTCAGCAGCCGCGCCGGCACATCAGGATCGAACCCACCCTCGGCGCTGATCCGGTGACCGCCAGCCAACTCAATCTCGATACGGCCACCGAAGGCGACGGGACCGGATGGCTGCGCCGGGACCGGATGTGAAGCAGCCGGAGAAATCTCAACCGGCAGAAACACGGATGCAGCTACGACCTCGGTGAAATCCGGCGCAAAACGCGGGTCCTTCAGCCATTTGAAGATCAGATTGGCGTTCATCGCGTAGCGCCGCGCAACCTGAGCCACGGAAACACCCGGCGCGGCAGTCTGCAGGCAGATCGAACGCTTCTCGTCGTCCGACCAAATTCGCTTCTTGCGCCTGCCAGCCATAGAGTGCCTCATGGTGTCCACTATCGATGGTGGACACTATCGGCTCCTCCGCCCCCGCGTTAGGTCCGGTTCAACGGACGCTCACGACAACGGTTCCGGCCAGCCCTGTGCAGGCAGGACACGGCCGCCAGGACATGCACAAGGAAGGACCTCCGGCTGTTGCCGACGAGGTAAATTCGTGCTGTGGAAAACTTCTGGATGGCTTCTTCAAGAACCGCTTTTCGGGCAAAAAACCTTGACTCAATACATGGATGCTCATCCGTCATGGCGGAGAAACCCCTGGGTTCCCCCGCGCCCGCATATTCACGCCGTATGCGCGTTGTGTCCGAAATACATGAATTCACGGTCCATTTCCGACACCGAAGCTGCATCGAGTTGCAGGCTGGCGCTGTCCAGCATGTCAAAGCTGTTCTGGCTCTTCACCCATTCGTCCGCGGGTTGCAGCGTTGACAGGGTGCAGGTCGTCGTCTCGCTCAGATAGTGTGTCGGAATGACCACCTTCGGCCGGAGTCTGTCCACGATTGCATTGCCCTGATCATAAGAGAGAATGTGCCGGGAGCCATCGACCGGCAGGGTCAGCGCATCAACCTGTCCGATCGCATCCCATAATTCCGGCGATAACTGTCACATCCCGTGTGATTGTACGGCTTCTTTCTGAAGAGTTCGGGCTTTTCTTGATGCCAGTCCTTGAGCGCATCGATTGGCGTGCGGCCTTTCAGAACGGATTGCGGCAGCTGGCCGTTGTAGAGGCGGACGCAGCGGAGAAGCGTCTGTTCGAGGTCCTCGCCGCTGCGGAAACGGTGGCTCTGGAGCACGTCCTCGATCCGTCCGTTGAAACGCTCGACCATGCCGTTGGTCTGCGGCCGCATCGGTGGGGCCAGGCGATGTTCGATCCCGAACCCGGCGCAGAGGCGGTCGAACTCATGATTGCCGGTCGCGGCGCGGCGGCGAAGGCCGAAGAGCCTGTCGATGAACTCCTTGCCGTTGTCGGTCAGCACGCGGGTGATCCGCATCGGGGCGGCGCGCTCCAGATCGCGCAGGAACCGGCGGGCGTTGGCCGCAGTCTTCGCCGGATGGATGCGCACGAAGACCCGGCGGGTGGCGCGGTCGATCGCGACGAACAGATACCGGCGCTTCTTGCTGCGCGACAAACAAGGTGAGAATCCAGCGTCAATCAGGATGTCGCCGGGCTCGTATGCCTTGAAAGGCTTGTGCGCGGGCTTCGCCACCTTCGGCTTCAGGTCACGGAGGGAGCCGACCCCATGCCGACGCAGGCATCGATCCAGCCCGGAGCGCGAGACGTTCGGGTTGAGAAACTCGCGGACCACGGCGAGCAGGTCGTCGAGCGGCAGCAGCAGCGTCTGTCTCAGCGAGACCGCCACGGCCTCCTGCGCCGGTGTCAGCGTGGTCTGCAACCTGTGCGCCGTGTGGCTCCGGTCGTGGACGGTATCGCGCTTGCGCCACTTCCAGACGGTCTGCTCCGAGATGCCGTAGCGCTCGGCCACGATCCACGCGGGCTCTTTGCTCGCCTGGATTGCGGCCCGGATCTTCGGCGTCGTCGTCGCCTGCTTGGTAAGCGTCTGGTGTGGCTGCCCTGCCTGAGGCCGCAGATGTCAGATAGTGTCCATGATCGTTAATGGACATTATCGAGGTCAGATGTGGGCAGGAAGAAGCGCCGGAACTGGAGCAATAACGAGAAGCGGATGATCTGTGCGCAAACGCGGGTTCCGGGGATTTCGGTTAGTCAGGTTGCGCGGCGGTATGATGTGAATGCCAATCTCGTGTTTACGTGGCTGAGGGATGGGCGGTTTTCGCCTGATGGCGATACACAGAAGCAGGTTTTCTTTCTGCCGGTCGAGATAATTTCGGATGTGCGGCATGAAGCCGCGCCGCCGGTTGTGGCATGCGGCAGGATTGGGTTTGATCTTGTTTGCGGGCACCGGCTTTGTGTCAGCGGGACTTACGATCCGGATGCCCTTGCCGGCCTGATCCGTGGCTTGTCCGGATGATCCCGGTACCGTCGAACACGAAGGTGTGGCTGGCTGCCGGGGTAACGGATATGCGCCGGGGGTTTGCGACGCTGGCGGCTCAGGCGGAACAGACGCTGAAGCAGAACCCTTATTGCGGCCACATGTTCGTTTTCCGTGGACGGCGTGGCGATCTGATCAAGATCATTTGGTGGGACGGTCAGGGGGCCTGTCTGTTCTCCAGGCGATTGGAGAAGGGCCGGTTTGTCTGGCCTTCTGCAAAAGACGGCAAAGTCGCATTGACACCGGCCCAGTTGGCGATGCTTCTGGAGGGCATTGACTGGCGTATTCCGCAGCGCACATGGCGGCCATTGAAGGCGGGATAATCTGGCCGGATCAGTGATTTGGGGATTCCCTAAAGCCCGTTGATTTGCCAGGTTTTGGCCATGATCGATGTGGCCCGAGCCTTACCGGAAGACCCCGATGAGTTGCGTGCTTTCACGCAGCTTCTGCTGGCCGAGGTGAAGTCTCAGGCGATGTTGATCGAGAAGCTCAGGCACCAGTTATCCGGGCATCGCACACATAGGTTTGGCAGCAAATCCGAGAGCATCGAGCAGCTGCAACTGGCCCTGGAGAGCAGTGAGATTGCAACGGCAGCGATGACAGCCAGGTTACGCCTGCCTGAAGAGGAGCCGCCCAAAGACAAACCCAAGCGCCGCCCGATCCCGGATCATATACCGCGCCAGCACATCGAACTGGCCACCGGAGATGATGCCTGTGCGGATTGTGGTGGCAAGCTGCGCCGCCTGGGCGAGGATGTGACCGAGGAACTGGAATATGTTCCGGGGCGCTTCATCGTGAACCGCATCACCCGGCCCCGCTTTGCCTGTTCGGGCTGCGACAGCTTCACCCAGGCACAGCTGCCATCGCGCCCGATTGAGCGCGGGCGTCCTGGACCAGGACTGTTGGCCCATGTTCTGGTCAGCAAATATGCCGATCATCTGCCGCTCTACCGGCAAAGCCGGATATTCGAGCGCGACGGGCTTGACCTTGACCGCTCAACGCTGGCCGATTGGGTGGGCAAATCCACGGCCCTACTGGAGCCACTGGCCGTTGCCATCGGACGACATGTGCAAGCAGGCCAGGCATTGTTTGCCGATGATACGCCGATCAAAATGCTAACGCCCGGGGCAGGCAAAACCCAGACCGCCCGCCTATGGACTTACATACGCGATGAGCGCCCCTGGGACAGCGAGGCGCCGCCTGCTGCCTGGTATCAGTTCTCGCCGGACCGCAGGGGTCAGCATCCCAAGGATCACTTGAAGAGATACCAGGGCTGGATGCATGCGGACGGCTATTCCGGATTCAACGACCTCTACCGTTCTGGCGACATCCGCGAGGTCGCCTGCATGGCCCACATCCGGCGCAAGTTCGTCGATGTGCATAAAGCCCAGGGCTCGGCCATCGCCGAAGAGGCGATCAAGCGGATAGCAGGGCTCTACGCTATCGAGAAAGAGGCCCGTGGATCGCCGCCGGATCAGCGTACCGCCATACGGCAGGCCGAGGCCAGACCCGTCTTCGATGACCTGGGCAATTGGCTGGGTGCCCAACTGCCCGCTATCTCTGGCAAATCGCCACTTGCAGGGGCCATCCGTTATGCGCTGACCCGGTTGCCACGGCTCCGGCCATACCTTGAACATGGCCATCTCGAGATCGACAATAATGCGGCCGAGCGGGCCATCAGAGGTATTGCTTTGGGGCGCAAGAACTACCTCTTCGTTGGATCACCGGCAGGCGGCAAAGCCGCTGCCATCGCCTATACGCTGATTGAAACCGCCAAACTGAACAACGTTGATCCGCAGGGCTGGCTGGCCGACACTCTGGCCCGCATCCCGGATTGCAAGATCACCAAGGTCGACGACCTGCTGCCATGGAACATGGGCAGCCACCATCACATGAAAGACGCTGCATGAGCATCATCGAGATCAAAGTCACCCTGCAAGACATCGAGCCCGCTGTCACCCGCACCCTGCAGGTGCCTGCCGATATCCGGCTGGACCGGCTGCACCTGACACTGCAGGTGGCCATGGGCTGGACCAACTCGCATCTCTACATGTTCGAAGCAGCCCGCGCCACATGGGGTATCGCGGACCCCGATTTTGGCGGCGAGGACCGGCCCGCCAACAAAACCACTCTGGGCCAAGTCATCGAGGACACCGGCAAAAAGACGATCAACTACATCTACGATTTTGGCGACAACTGGGAACACAGGATCAAGATCGGCAGGATCACCGATCCCGTCCCTGGCGAACTCTATCCCAGACTAATCGAGGTTATCGGTAAATGCCCGCCCGAAGACGTCGGGGGCTTCCCTGGCTACTACGGGTTCCTCGATGCCATGGCCGATCCAAAGCATCCAGAGCACGATCATCTCAAAGACTGGTATGGCGGCACCTTCGATCCCAATCAGCCCGAAACCGACAAACTCAAACTCGAAGTCCTCAGTCTCGCAAAACGCTGGAAGCCCGGAAAACCAAGGAAATAAGGCTGTCAGACCGGACGCTTACCCTGCTTGTGCAAAGAAATCAGCATGTCTTGCCTCCGTCCCGAATGTCCCCCAGAACCGACCTTGCCATGAAAAGGGCAAATCGCCGAGGGTCTATTTGATCGTCCGGGATGGAACAGATAACAGGTACTGCCGAAGGTTCTTGCGCTGGTTGGCAAGCCCCGGTTTCTGCCGGATATTGTTCCGATGAAACTCGACCGTGCTGATCTCCCGCGACAGGATTGCCGCGATCTCCTTCGTGGTGCGGCCATGCGCGATCATCTGAACGATCTCGCCTTCTGTCGGGGTCAGGGATTCCAGTATTATCGTGCCGAACAGTTCCCCAGGGCGCGATACCCGTCAGGCCACCAGCGCCTCTGCCTTTTGCAGATCGACGCTTACCAGTTGACTGACACCCTGCTCGGCCATGGTGACGCCGAACAGACGGTCCATCCTGCTCATCGTGACGGCATGGTGGGTAATGATCAGAAAGCGCGTGTTGGCACGGCGGCACATCTCGTCCAGCAAATCGCAGAAGCGGAGGACATTCGCATCGTCAAGCGGCGCGTCAACTTCGTCCAGCACACAGATGGGCGCCGGATTGGCAAGAAACACCGCAAAGATCAGGGCAAGCGCGGTCAGCGACTGTTCCCCCCCCGACAACAGCGACAGGGTCGAGAGCCTCTTGCCCGGCGGCTGACACATGATTTCCAGCCCGGCCTCCAGCGGATCATCGCTTTCGACCAGCACCAGCTTCGCCTCACCGCCGCCGAACAGATGCGCAAACAGCATGGCAAAGTTGGAATTCACCTGCTCGAACACCGTCAGCAACCGCTCCCGGCCTTCCCTGTTGAGGCCCGCAATGCCAGAGCGCAGCGCCTTGACCGCCTCCTCAAGATCGGTTTTTTCCCGCAACAGGCCATCGTGTTCTTCCCGCACCGTGCGGGCATCTTCCCCGGCCCGCAGGTTGACAGCGCCCAGGGCGTCGCGCTGCCGCTTCAGCCGGTTCACATCGGCCTCGACCGCCTCTGCCGTCGGCATCTTTTCCGGGTCCGCCTGCAATCGTTCCAGCAGCGCCAGAGGCGTCGCCCCCTGCTCTTCGCGTATCCGCGCTTCGGCGGCGGCCACAACCCCGGCCGAGGCATCGGCACGGGCCTGCGCCGCCGCGCGGGCCTCGCGCGCATCGGATGCCGCGCGTTCCGCATCGCGCTCCGCCTGTACCGCCTGACGCAAGGCGGTTTCCGCTTCGGCCAGGGTGTCTGCGGCCCTCCTGCGCCGCTCTTCCGCCGCCCGGATCGTGATCAGATTCTGTTCGCGCCCGGCGGCGATCCTCTCCGGCGCGCCTGTCGCCTCGGTCAGTTCGGTTGCCGATTCCGCCCGGCGTTCCTCAAGCTCCGCCGCGCGCTTCTCTGCGGTTTGCAGGCGGCGCCGCCAGCCGCCGACCTCCCTGACGATCTCCTGGCTGCGTTTGCTCCGCGCTTCGCCTTCGCGGCGCAATTCCTCATGCGATGATCGTCTGGTCAGCATGGTCATGCGCGCAGCTTCGACCGCCATCCTGACATCTTCGGCTTCCGCCCGTGCGGCATCGAGATCGCCCAGTTCAGCCACGCCGCGCTCCGCCTCGGCCATCGCATTGCGGGCGGCCATCGCCTCTTCCTCATGACGGGCGACAGCCATTGACAGGGATTCGAGCCTGCCCGCCGCGATGGCCCGATCCGCCTCGGCGCGAGATTGGGCGCGGTCGGCCCCGGTAACTGCGCGGTCGGCATCGCGCCGCGCCTCACGCGCCTGTTGATCGGCGCGGGTCAGACCGGCAAGCGTCCGGGTCAGCATCGCATGGGCGCGCACCGCCCCTTCGGCGCGGGCGTTCGCCTCTTCCAGATCCCGTTTCAACTCCACCAGACGATTCAACTGTTGCAAGCGCAGGGCGGCCGCCCTCGGCGCATCTTCGGCCCCGGCGCGGAACCCGTCCCAGCGCCACAGATCGCCCTCCCGGCTCACCAGCCGCTGGCCCGGCTTCAGACCGGCCTGAAGGCGCGGCCCATCGACGGCATCCACAAGCCCCACCTGACCCATGCGGCGCACCAGCGCCTCCGGCACGGCAACATGGCCGGTCAGCGCCTGCACGCCCTCCGGCAGTGTCTGCGGATTGGAGTAATCCGGCAATCGCACCCAGCCGGAGACCGCGTCCGCCGCCACCTGGGGGGCGTGCAGATCATCGACCAGCGCAGCGCCCAGCGCCTTTTCACAGCCCGGTTCGACGCGAACCGAATCCAGCACCTGCCCGCCCTCGGCGGTGTCCCGTTCGACCAGTTTCGCAAGCGCCGAGACTTCGGCCCGCAGGGCATTGGCCACGCCTTCCGCCTCGGACCGTCCGGCGCGGACATCGGCCTCGCGCGCCTGGGCATCGGCCCGTGCATTGTCGGCCTCGACCAGTGCGGCCTCGGCGCGGGCGGCCCCGGCCGCCGCCCCTGCCTGCGCCTGCGTTGCCGTTTCCAGATCAGCCCCTGCCTTGCCAAGCGCCGCCCTTGCGCCCTCGACGGCGCCCTTGGCGCGCTCCGCCCCTGCCAGGTTTTTTTCCAGCGTCTTTCGATTGTCCTCAAGCAGGCGATGCGCGGATTGATGGCGCGCCGCCAGCCGGGCCACATCTTCCGTCATCCGGCCCAGCGCCGTTTCCCGCCCGGACAGGATTTCCGAAGCCTCCCGCGCCTCCGCCGCCGCCGCCTCCAGCCTCTCCCGATGTCCCTGTGCGGCGCTGCGCAACCGATCCTGTTCCCGTTCCAGCCGGTCAACGGTTTCGCCCGCATCGCGATTGAGGCCCGCCTCCCGCTCCATATCCCGTGTCAGTTGCTCGATCCGCGAAGTCAGTGTTTCGGCGATCTGAAGCGCCCGGGTTTCCTGATCCGCCAGCGTATCGCGCCGGACCTGAAGCCGTTGCAGAACCGCAGCGGCGATTGCCTCTTCCTCGCGCAGAGGGGGCAATCGGGCCTCTGCTTCTTCCCGCGCCCTGACCGATTCCCGTGCGCGGCGTTCCGCCGAACCGGCAGCGGTGGCGCGTTCCGTCAGCGCCCCGGCCGCCGCAAACCGCGCCTCCTCCGCCTCCCTCCAGCGACGATAAAGCAGCAATCCCTCGGCCTGGCGCAATTCTTCGCCGATGCTGCGATAGCGGGCGGCCTGCCTGGCCTGGCGGGCCAGTTGCGACAGTTGAGCGGCCAACTGTTCAATCACGTCATCGACACGGGCGAGGTTTGCCTCCGCCCCCCGGAGTTTCAGTTCCGCCTCATGCCGACGCTGGTAGAGACCGGAAATGCCTGCCGCCTCCTCCAGTATCCGGCGCCGGTCCTTTGGCCTGGCATTGATCAACTCCGAAATCTGACCCTGCCGCACCAGCGCGGGCGAATGCGACCCTGTCGAGGCATCGGCAAACAGAATCTGCACGTCCCGCGCCCGCGCATCCCTGGTATTGACCCTGTAGGCCGACCCCGTATCGCGGGTGATCCGGCGGGCGATCTCCAGGGTGTCCTGATCATTGAACCCGGCCGGGGCAAGCCGTTCGGAATTGTCGATTTGCAGAACCACCTCGGCGAAATTCCGGGCCGGCCGAGTGGCGGCCCCGGCAAAGATCACATCCTCCATCCCGCCGCCGCGCATCGCCGTGGGGCGGTTTTCCCCCATCACCCAGCGCAGGGCTTCCAGCAGGTTCGACTTGCCGCACCCATTCGGCCCGACGACCCCGGTAAGCCCATCCACGATCATCAGATCGGTCGGATCGACGAAACTCTTGAAGCCATTCAGTCTGAGCCGCGAAAACCGCAAGGGCACCTTCCTGACCGTGTGATTCCCACCTGAACGCGATCCTCCGGCGTCAGCACGCCCGAGTCAACGCCCAAGCCCCGCATATAGAGTATATCGGGCAGTTGTCCACAACATATTGCCAGAGCATTGCCGCGTTTCCGCGATATTCATTCATCGGAAACCGTCAATGCACCCCTTTGACATCCCGAACCGGGACCGGAGTGCATGACGAGGTGCAATCCGGCGGCGTCAGCCATTCCCGCGCAGCACGGCCCCGGCAAGATGAAGCGATCCGCAGATCAGAATGCGCGCCTCGCCGTGTGCAGCGGTCAGGCCCTGCACGGCGGCCGGAACGCCGTTTGCCGTTGCCGCCGGAAATCCAGCCCGTTCAGCGGCCTTCGCCGTCACCGCTGCCGGCAGGGTATCGGCCTCGCCCGGAACCGGCACTGCGGTCAGGCTCCCGGCCACCTGCGCCAGCGGGCGCAGATAACCATCGACATCCTTGGTGTTGAGCATCCCGCATATCAGATGGGTGGGACGCGCGGGCAGAGAGCGCAGAACATCGGCCAGCGCCGCCGCCGCCGCCGGGTTGTGCCCGCCATCGAGCCAGAGTTCGGAAGAGCCCGCCATATCGACCAGCGGGCCGGTTTTCAGGCGCTGCATACGGGCGGGCCAGACGGCGTTGCTCATCGCGGCCGCGCACGCGGTCCCGGCAAACCCCTGCGACCGCAGGGCGGCGATCGCCATGCCCGCGTTCAGATGCTGGTGCCTGCCCAAAAGCGCGGGCAGCGGCAGGTCCAGCAACCCGGTTTCGTCCTGAAAGATCAGGCGGCCACGCTCTTCGCTGACATGCCAGTGCTGACCATGCACCAGCAGCGGCGCGCCACGCCGGGCGGCGACGGCCTCTATCACCTCCAGCGCCTCATCCGGTTGCGGGCCGACGACACACGGCACGCCGGGTTTGACGATGCCCGCCTTTTCGCCTGCGATCCCGCCCAGCGTGTCGCCCAGAAACCGCTCATGATCCATCGAAACGGGGGCAATCACCGTCAGCAAAGGCCGATCAACCACGTTGGTTGCGTCCAGCCGGCCACCAAGCCCGACCTCCAGCAACGTGTAATCGGCGCGGATGCGGGCAAACGCCAGCAGCGCGGCCACGGTCGTGATCTCGAAATAGGTGATGCGCCTTTCACCATTGGCCGCGCGGCATTCATCCAGCACCCGGGTCAGGCGCTGTTCCGAAATCAGCTCCCCCGCCAGCCGGATGCGTTCGTGAAACCGCACCAGATGCGGCGACGTATAGGCATGTACCGCTTTCCCCGCACCTTCGAGTCCCGCCCGTATCATCGCCTGGGTCGATCCCTTGCCATTGGTGCCCGCGATGTGGATCACCGGCGGCAGGTCGCGTTCGGGATTGCCCAGCGCGCCCAGCAGACGCCGGACACGATCCAGGGTCAGGTCGATGATCTTCGGGTGCAGCGTCATCATCCGTTCGAGGATGAGGTCGGATCCTGCCGGGCTCATCCGGCGGCGCCTTTTTTCGCCCTGTCGGTCCCCGCCGCCTTTTCCGGGGGCGGCAGAACGCCCTTCACCTCGGGTGGCAGCTTCATCAGCATCCGGGTGATGGCGATCAGTTCCTGGCGCAGATCCTTGCGGTGCGTCACACGGTCCAGCATCCCGTGATCCAGCAGATATTCGGACCGCTGGAACCCTTCGGGCAGTTTTTCGCGGATCGTCTGTTCGATGACGCGCGTGCCAGCAAACCCGATAAGCGCATCGGGTTCGGCAATCTGAACATCCCCCAGCATGGCATAAGAGGCCGTGACCCCGCCGGTGGTCGGATGCGTGAGAACCACGATATAGGGCAAACCGGCCTCGCGCAGCATTTCAACCGCAACAGTTGTTCGCGGCATTTGCATCAGGCTGAGGATGCCTTCCTGCATACGCGCGCCACCGGCGGCGGAGAACAGGATGAAAGGCCGCTTCCGGCGGACAGCACGCCCGGCCCCGGCGATGATCGCGTTGCCCACATACATGCCCATGGAGCCGCCCATGAAGCTGAAATCCTGTGCGGCGACCACAACGGGCGTCCGCCCGATCTCGCCCTCGGCCACCAGCATCGCGTCGCGCTCGCCGGTCTTCCTGCGGGCCTCCTTCATCCGGTCGGGGTATTTTTTCTGATCGCGGAAGTGCAGCGGGTCGGCAATCACCGCCGGCGCCTCGACCTCTGTAAAGACGCCGCCATCGAACAGCGCCCTGAACCGGTCGCGCGGGCTGAACGCCATGTGATGGCCGCATCCGGTGCAGACATTCATTGCATCCGCCAGTTCCCGGTGGAACAGCATGGTTCCGCATTCCACACACTTCGTCCACAGGTTGTCCGGAACCTCCCGCCGCGAAAAAAGCGAGTTGATCCGGGGGCGGACATAGTTGGAAATCCAGTTCATGTATGCGGACCCTCCGACATCTGCCAGCACCGGCATAGTCGGCCATCGCGCCAAATGCAATTGCCCGCGCGCGCCCTTGCCGTTCAGATGCCTGCCAGTGTCGGCGCCTGTCCGGGGCATGAACCGCGCACGGGCGCAACACGGGCGCAACACGGGCGCAACACGGGCGCAACACGGGCGCAACACGGGCGCGCATGTGCCTTTCATGACACATGTGCAGGTGGCCGGCGATTGCCGCCCGGAACGCCCGCCAGCCTTGCAATTTCCGTGGCCTGGCGATTCTTGCGGCGATTTCCGGGCGTTCCGCAATCGCCGGTTGACGGGATTGACAGGCGGCGCCGGGATGTTGCATTAAAAAGGGGCTTATACGCTTAACTTGCCAAAAATCGGCGCAGCGTCAAGCCCGCTTGCGTTTCAGGTTGAATTTGCGAAGCGCGGGATCGGCGGGCTTGACATTCGAGAAGAAAGCTCGCGCCGTCTGTTCGGGCGTCGTGTCCATCTTGATGACCCGCGTGGGCGGGCGTCCCTTCGCCTTGTGCTCCGATGCTGGCTTCCGCTTCGTCATTCGGCTCTCCCCTATGCGCCATTAGTAGTTTGAGGCTTAAACATCAAGCTCTGGCTGATCCTTGGTCTGTTTTGGACAGCTCTGGCTTCCCGGCAGGACTGGTGCCTGATCGCCACGCCCGACGACGCTGGGCGTGGCGAACCGCTTGCCGCCCAGTATCTCGGGCACTGTCAATAGCTGCATTCGTGAGTATTTGCGCCCCAGAATGGTCAGATCGCCTGCGCTCGCCATCTCACTTGCGAAGTTGGCACGTTTTCGGGTGCCAGGATCATCCATGACGATCAAACCCGCCATCGCCGCCTTGTCGCGTTCCAGCGCACCGCGCAGATCGCGCACGACACTTATGCCAATATTCTTCCCGCCCTTGACTTCCAGCACCATGCTTTTCAAATCCTTGTATTCAGGGTGACTGAAATATAGTCGGCCATCAATACCACCATCGCCCGTTCGCCGTGACGTGACAAAACCGTCGATTTCTTCCACTGCCCATTTCTGGAAGTGATATTTATCTCGGTTCCAAAGGTCACGAGCACCTTCCATGGTCCGTGGAACGCCCGCGATTTCAAAATCCTGCCCTTCAATCAGGCCCAGCCTGTCTTGTAACCGCACCTTGGCGACACGCTTGATCGCATGAATTGCAATGTCGATGCCAATCCAGTTTCGACCAAGGCTATGTGCGGCCTCAATTGTTGTTGCACAACCGCAAAACGGATCAAATACAACATCGCCAGGGTTGCTTGCTGCGCGACAAACAAGGTGAGAATCCAGCGTCAATTCTGGTTCACTCTCGGTGCCTCGTGACAGGAGCGGCAGATGGTCGGACAGCCGGGATTTTTTGACATGGATGACCGCCTGAAGCGGTTGAGCGGTCCTAGCGATCATACCAATTCGTCTGTATATTGACTTGTGATTCAGGAATTTCCCTTCTGCTGATTTTGTGATTCTCTTTTCCGACTAATGACATTTCTCTTGGAGGGGATCATGGTTAGGATTGAACTGCGGACTGACTATAGTGCCGACGAATTGCGGGTTTGGCACGCAAATCGCATGACGCCAGGCAGGCGCGGCGACTGATGGCGCTTGCCGGTGTTGCTGATGGGATGACACGGACGGCAGCTGCTGCTGTTGGCTTGATGGATCGCCAGACGCTCAGAGACCGGGTGCATCGGTTCAATGACGAAGGTCTGGAGTGTTTGATCGACAGGAAATCCACAGGCTGTAGCGCGACAATCAAGATGAGAAGTGCGCGTCAATCAGGATGAGAATCCTTGGTCGCGACGTTTGGGACGATGCCGGGCTTTTGTGCCGCGATCAAGGGGTTTGTTTTTTGATTGTCGCGGAGCGTCAATCAGCTTTGGTGTTTTCCGGTGTGGCTTTTTGTGCAGGCCTTCCCGGCCCCTTTGCCTTTTGTGCTGCTCTTCGCCGGTAGCTTTCGACATTCATCTCGAAGATGGTTGCGTGGTGCACGAGCCTGTCGACGGCGGCCAATGTCATGGCCGGGTCTGGAAAAATCGCATTCCACTCCCCGAAGGGCTGGTTGGCCGTGATCAACATTGAGCGGCGTTCATATCTCGCGCTGATGAGTTCGAAGAGCACACTGGTTTCAGCCTGATCCTTGGTGACGTAGGTGATGTCATCGAGGATCAGCAGATGGAATTTGTCGAGCTTTGCAATGGCACTTTCGAGGACGAGATCGCGGCGGGCCTGTTGGAGTTTCTGGACCAGATCGGTGGTGCGGCTGAATAGGACGCGGTAGCCTTGCTCGACAAGGGCGAGCCCGATGGCTGAGCCGAGATGTGATTTGCCCACACCTGGCGGCCCAAACAGCAGGATGTTGCCGCCCTTTCCGATCCAGCTGTCGCCAGCGGTGATCGCACTGACATGGGCCTTGGACAGCATGGGGACGGCTGTGAAGTCGAAGGTGTCGATCGTTTTTCCGGGCAACAGGCGTGCCTGTGCGAGATGTCGCTCGATACGACGGCGATCTCGTTCAGCCAGTTCATGCTCCACCAGGGTGCTGAGCATCCGAGCGGCGGGCCAGCCTTCCTTGTCGGCTTGTTCCGCAAAGCGCGGCCATAGCGCCTTGATGGCTGGCAAGCGCAATTCGGTCAGAGCCAAGGTTAGGCGGGCGGTATCGGTCTGGGGCGATGTCATGCTGTCACCTCCTGAGCGGATGGCGTACCGCCGACCAACTGGTCGTAAGATGACAGGTCGGCCAGTTGCACCGCGACTTGGGGGAGTGCGTCTTGTGATGGGCTAAACACTGCGCGTAGGGCCGCCATGTCAGGCGGGCGCTTCTGGCGAAGGTCCTCCTCAAGCTGCGCTGCCAATTCAGCCTCGCAGCCCCGCTCGTGTGCCAGCGCCAGAAGATCGACAACCATGCGACACGCCGCCTTCTCACTGGTCTGCTCCAGCAGGAATGCGAACATGTTACGGAACGCCCGGCGCGGGAATAGCTGATCCCGATAGACCAGCCCCATCAGCGCCATGGGCTTTTTGCGCAAGGAGTGGATGACGTGGTGGTAATTGACCACGTGCCCATGGCTCCCGGTGCTCGAGGCTCGTCCGCGTGTCAGCGTTAGCAGGGCAGAGCTTCCCAGGAACAGCTCCAACCGATCATCGTAGAGCCGAACCCGCAGCTGATGCCCGATCAACCGGGATGGCACGGTGTAGAACACCTTGCGCAAGGTGAAGCCCCCGGAGGAAGTGACGCGCAACGTGATCTCCTCGTAATCCGTGGTCCGCCGCGTCGGCAAAGGTCTGAGGCTCGCACGTTCCGCATCGATACGCTTGGCATTGCGGGCGTTGATCCGGCCCACGATCTCGTCGATGAAGCGACGATAATCTTGCAAGCTTTCGAAGTCGCGCGACCCACGCATGACCAGCGCGTCCTCAATGGTGCGCTTCAGATGCCCATTGGGGCTCTCGATGGAACCGTTCTCGTGTGCGACGCCCTTGTTGTTGCGCGTCGGCGTCATTCCATAATGGTTGCACAGGGCGTCGAAGCGGTCGGTTAGATCGGCCCGGGATGACTTATCCAGGTTCTTGAAGGCCGCCGACAGGCTGTCAGTTCCATGATTGTGTGGCACGCCGCCGAGCGTCCAGAGGGCGTTCTGCAATCCCTCAGCCAGCGCCACATAGCTTTCGCCGCCCAGCACGACGTGGGCGTGCTGAAACCCGCTATAGGCAAGCCGGAAGTGAT
Source organism: Paracoccaceae bacterium (assembly GCA_965216225.1). Lineage (GTDB taxonomy): Bacteria > Pseudomonadota > Alphaproteobacteria > Rhodobacterales > Rhodobacteraceae > 3107. Next base: position 35,808 of record CBDCFF010000034.1, on the reverse strand, counting down.
ACAGTCGATGGCCCAGTGCCTCACCGGCAATGGTCACACCCAACTTGCCCATGGCGGTGAAATCCGACAGGCCCATTTTGCCCGGTGTGTGGGTCTGCCGGAAAATGACGTCCTGTTCAGGGCCGTGTTCCGCATTCCAGGCGCGTATCCGTCGCTCCGGAGTCCGTCGGATGCCCGTACCCAGATCAGAATGCCGACGCAGAAGCTCCTCGTAAACCGCCACAGGTCGGATCCCCGGTGAGGACCGCAGAAGCGGCACGACCTCCGCATCAAAAATGTCCGCCAGCGGGTCCGGACGCCGCCGGCCGCGAGGGGCCTTCTTCTGTGATGGTAAAATTGGGTCAGCTTGCAGCCGATAGCCCGTTGCCTGGCTGATCCCCGCCTTGGCAGCGGCAACGGCAACGGAATGGGTCGATCTGAGCGTCATGAAGAGCCTCATTTGTTGGTCAGTGACATGACAGCCCGGCATGAACGATCCCCTTGCACAGAAAATCATTCCTTATCCGAGCCGGCCACAACCGTCAGGCCCGCCCCAAAAGGGCAAAACGCGTGTGCGGGGCCTCCCCAGTCGGGCTACGCCCTCCCTGCGAGCCCCCGCACACGCGTTCTCATCCTGATTGACGCTGGATTCTCACCTTGTTTGTCGCGCAGCAACAGGCCCCAAGCCCAGGTTGACCTCGGAGCAACTGGCCACGCTCAAGGCAATTCAGCAGGACCTGATCCGGCGACTGACGGCGTGGTGCGGGGGCGCTGTGCTGATCTGGCCGCGCTCATCAAGGCCCGCCTTGATGCGGAATATCATGAGAACCCGGTAGGAAAGCTGCTGCATTCTCTTGGCTTTTCACACGTCAGCGCCCGGCCCCGGCATCCCGGGCAGGACCCCCGAACGATTGAGGCATTCAAAAAAACTTCCCGCACAAGCTGGCGGAAAGCCTGAAAGGCGTCTCCCCGGACAAGCCTGTTGAAATCCGGTTTCAGGATGAAGCACGCGTGGGTCAGAAGAACGGCCAGGTCCATCAGTGGGCCGCGAAGGGCACACGCCCGCGTCAGGCAGCCGATCAGCGTTACGGGAATGCATGTATTTTCGCAATCACAAGTTAGGGTCAGGACCCATTGACTTTGTTTTGAACGTGTGAATCAGTGTTCTGCAAAACGGAGTAGTGACATGAGCGATCCTTTCTGGCTGACGGAGGCACAAACAGCGCGCCTTGAGCCCTTCTTTCCCAAGCCCCATGGCAAGCCCAGGGTCGATGACCGTCGTGTGTTGAGTGGTATTATTTTCATTATTCGCAACGGTCTACGCTGGCGCGATGCGCCTGCCGAATACGGCCCTCACAAAACGCTCTACAATCGGTTTGTGCGCTGGTCCCGCAAAGGTATTTTCGAACGAATTTTCGAAGAATTGGCCAACCCCTCTGGCCCGGACGCCGACACCCTCATGATTGACGCAACCCATCTCAAAGCACATCGCACGGCGTCCAGCCTCAAAAAGGGGGCTCCGATCAGCGGGTGGGCCGCGCCTGATCGGGCGTACAAAGGGAGGGCTGAATACGAAACTGCATGTCGTTGGAGACGGTGCGGGTCGCCCTGTCAGGCTGCATCTGACGGCGGGTCAGCGTAGCGACTTCAAGGGCGCGGATGTTTTGCTGCCCGACCTGCCTGCGGCCAGGGTTCTGATCGCGGATCGGGGCTACGACAGCGTAAAGGTTCGAAAAATCATTGAAGATCAGAAGATTGAGGTTTGCATCCCTTCAAGGAAAAACCGCAAAAAAACCATCCCCCACTGCGCCGAAACGTACAAGAGGCGGCACAAGGTTGAAAACCTGTTCGCAAAACTCAAGGATTGGAGGCGCATCGCGATGCGCTATGACCGATGCGCACATATATTCAAATCCGCCATATACATCGCTGCAACCGTCATATTCTGGCTATGAGGCCTGACCCTGGTCCCCCGGAATTGTACTTTGTATCATTGACTGAGCGGGAATTGAGAAGGATGTTGCGATGGTGGGACGTTTGGCGGATGCAGTGGTTCTGAGCGAAGATGAGCGCCGTTTTCTCGAGGGTCAGGTTCGGCGTCACAAAGCGGCACGTTCGCTGTCGGACCGATGCCGGATGATCCTGCTGTGCGCCGATGGATTGGCGAGCAAGGAAGTGGCGGCCCGGCTTGGGGTGCATGAACACACAGTCGGCAAATGGCGCAGACGTTTTGTGCGATGCCGGATTGAAGGTCTCACCGACGAATACCGCTCCGGTCGCCCGCGCACCGTGTCGGACGATCAGGTGACCGCGGTGATTGAGCGCACGCTGAACACGACCCCGAGGGATGCGACCCATTGGTCGCTCCGAAGCATGGCAGCCGCGACGGGACTGTCGCACACCACCCTCCGGCGGATTTGGAACGGGTTCGGCCTGCAACCGCACCGAAGCGAGACATTCAAGCTCTCAACCGACCCGCTGTTGGTGGACAAGGTGCACGATATCGTCGGGCTGTACCTGTCACCGCCGAACAGGGCTGTCGTGTTGTGTGTTGACGAGAAATCGCAAATCCAGGCGCTGGATCGCGAACGGCCTGTGCTGCCAATGGCGCCCGGCGTGGCCGAGCGGCGCACCCACACCTGCATCCGACACGCCACGACGTCGCTTTTTGCAGCACTGGATATCGCCACCGGCGCCGTGATCGGCAAATGCTGCAAGCGGCGCCGCGCCACCGGGTTCCTCGACTTCCTCAAACAGATCGACCGGCAGATGCCGGACGGGCCGGAGGTGCATATCGTCATGGACAATTACGCCACCCACAAAACCCCGAAGATCAAGGCCTGGCTGGCACGCCGCCCGCATTGGCATGTCCACTTCACACCGACCTCGGCTGGTTGGATCAATCAGGTGGAGCGTTGGTTTGCTGAACTGACGCGCAAGCAACTGCAGCGCGGCGTCCATCGTTCAACGGCGGAACCGGAAGCCGATATCGCTGCATTTATCGAGGCCCATAACGAAAACCCCAAACCCTGCAAATGGGTCAAACCCGCCGACCATATCCTCGCCTCTGTCAAGCGGTTCTGCCAACGCGCCCAACAAAACTCATGTGCCGAACTTTAGATGCAGGTGACTAGGTGACCTGCCCCCTGAGGCTACCTGTTCCATCCCGGACGATCAGATGGCCCCTCGCCGTTCCGGCCTGTTCATGGCAAGATCAATCTTGCGTGAGATTCGGGACGGGGGAAAGACATGCTGATTTCTTTGCACCAGCAGGCGACGACGACGCCGAAGATCAGGGCCGCAATCCAGGCGAGCAAAGAACCAGCGTGGATCGTGGCAGAGCGCTATGGCATCCCGGAGCAGACTGTCTGGAGACACCGTCCATGATCGGAGCCACACGGCGCACAGGTTGCAGACCACGCTGACACCGGCGCAGGAGGCCGTGGCGGTCTCGCTGAGACAGACGCTGCTGCTGCCGCTCGACGACCTGCTCGCCGTGGTCCGCGAGTTTCTCAACCCGAACGTCTCGCGCTCCGGGCTGGATCGATGCCTGCGCCGATGCCTGCGCCGTCATGGGGTCGGCTCCCTCCGTGACCTGAAGCCGAAGGTGGCGAAGCCCGCGCACAAGCCTTTCAAGGCATACGAGCCCGGCGACATCCACATCGACGTGAAATACCTGCCGCAGATGGCCGATGAGGAGAAGCGCCGGTATCTGTTCGTCGCGATCGACCGCGCCACCCGCCGGGTCTTCGTGCGCATCCATCCGGCGAAGACTGCGGCCAACGCCCGCCGGTTCCTGCGCGATCTGGAGCGCGCCGCCCCGATGCGGATCACCCGCGTGCTGACGGACAATGGCAGGGAGTTCACCGACAGGCTCTTCGGCCTTCGCCGCCGCGCCGCGACCGGCAATCACGAGTTCGACCGCCTCTGCGCCGGGTTCGGGATCGAGCATCGCCTGGCCCCACCGATGCGGCCGCAGACCAACGGCATGGTCGAGCGTTTCAACGGTCGGATCGAGGACGTGCTCCAGAGCCACCGTTTCCGCAGCGGCGAGGACCTCGAACAGACGCTTCTCCGCTACGTCCGCCTCTACAACGGCCAGCTGCCGCAATCCGTTCTGAAGGGCCGCACGCCAATCGATGCGCTCAAGGACTGGCATCGAGAAAAGCCCGAGCTCTTCAGAAAGAAGCCATACAATCACACGGGATGTGACATGCCGGCGGCGCCGGTGCGTCGATTGGGCTGGCCCGGTGGCGCATCCTTGCCTTCCTCATAGCCCGGATGAGATGTCAACTCAGCCCCGGGCATCCGCTCCATCAGCTTGATCTTCGGCTCTCTCAGCAGCCCGGCATCGCCAGGCAGACCCTCGGGCCGCTCGCAGCCCTTCAACAGCTCGCCGAGACCGCCTTGCCCCGGTCCAGCCGCTCGCCAAACAGGAACACCCCGATCAGCACCGCGAACAGGATCGAGGTTTCGCGCAACGCAGCGACCAGAGAGATCGGCGCGACCGTCATCGCAAAGACCGCAATCCAGTAAGCGCCAAGCGATGCGGCCCCGGCAACCGAGCCCCTGCCCCACGCGACCGGCACCTTCGGCATGACGCCACCGCGTACAAGGTAGAGCAGCGCGAAAATCACCCCGTCCAGCGCGAACATCCAGGCGACGAACTGCGTCGCGTCACCGCCGATCCGCGCGCCGGTCCCATCGACCAGGGAATACCCGGCCGTCGCCCCGGCAGCGCCCAGGGCAGCATCCGCCGGGATTCGCCGTTGCCGAAGATGCCCCGCGCCATCAGGATGACCCCGCAGCCGATCACGACGACACCCGGATAATCCATCGCATCCAGTTCGTCGGCCAGCACGAAAGCCCCCACCGCCAGCACAATCATCGGGGCAGCGCCCCTTGCGACCGGATAAACGCGGCTGAGATCGCCGTGTTCATAGGCCGAGGCCAGAAACAGCTTGTAGCACGAATGAATCACGCCGGAAGCGATGAGCCACGGCCAGACCGCACCGGCCGGCGCCGGCAGGAACAGAAGCATGATCACCCCCATCAGCCCCTGCGCCGAAGACATCGTGAACATCGCCTGAAACGGGTCGCCCCCGGTCTTGATCAGCGCATTCCAGCCTGCATGAAGAAACGCCGCAAAGAGCACGGCCAGAAACACTCCCGCGCTCACCCGCGCCTCATATCAACAGCCCCGCCGCGCCTTCATGGCGCAATAACGCCACTTTCATCCCGACCCCGCCCGGCCCGGAAAATCCTCCGAGTCCATTTGCGCCCAGAACCCGATGACACGGGACGACAACCGGGATCGGGTTGCCGCCACAAGCCCCGCCCACGGCCTGCGCGGGTACGCCGAGTTTCCTGGCGATGTCGCCATAGGTGCGGGTCTCGCCGAACGGGATGGCCGACATCGCCGCGCAGACATCCCGCTGAAACCCGGAACCCCTTATGCGCATGGGCAAGTCGAACTCCGTCAGCGCCCCGGCGAAATAGGCGGCAAGCTGGCGACACCCTTCGGAGAGCAACGGCGTCTGCTCTCCCGCCGGCTGCGCATCCCACAGCAGCCGGACAATCGCGCCGTCTTCCTCGACAAGGCCGAGGCGTCCGAAAGAGGTATCCGCCACACCGACATTCATGGACCGACAATGGGTGAAGAAATACTCCGGCACAAGGGCGCGGGCGTTCCGTTTCCTGCGGGAAACGCCCGTCAGGGCCGATGAACGTCACCCCAGGGCGTCATTGCAGCGCGCGCAGGTTTCCGCATGGGCGTGGCTGCCCACATCCGGCAGGATTTTCCAGCAGCGCCGGCACTTGCCGCCTTCGGCCTTCTCGAAAACCACACCGACGCCGCCGACTTCCGGCAGGCGAAAGGCTTCGGCGGGGGACGGATCGCCGGTCAGCATGATGCCGGAGGTGATGCAGATGTCCTTGAACGCCACCGTCTTCAACGCGGCAAGCATGTCGGGATCGCGCACATGAATCACCGGCGCAGCCTCCAGCGAAGCACCGATCACCCTGTCGCTTCGCTGCACTTCCAGCGCCGCCGTCACCACCCGGCGCACCCGGCGGATGCCCGCCCATTTGGCGGCCAGCGGTTCGTTCAGCCAGTCGGCGGGCGTTTCAGGCATATCCTGCAAGTGGATCGAACTGCCTTCGCCCGGATTCTGCTCCAGCCATGCCTCTTCCATCGTGAAGGCCAGGATCGGGGCCAGCCACGCGGTCAGGCGGTGATACAGAATATCGAGCACCGTGCGCGCGGCGCGGCGGCGCGGGCTGTCGCCATCGCAATAAAGCGCGTCCTTGCGGATGTCGAAATAGAAACTCGACAGATCGACCGTCGCAAAGGTGAAGATCGCCTGAAACACGCCCTGAAAATCGTATTTCGCATAACCGGCGCGCATGATGCGATCAAGCTCCGCCAGACGGTGCAGCACCCAGCGTTCCAGTTCCGGCATCTCTGCCGGGTCTGCGGGGTCTGCGCGATCCGCCCCGGTGACGTGCGCCAGAGAACCCAGAATGAAGCGCATCGTGTTGCGCAGGCGGCGATAGCTGTCGGCCACGCCTTTCAGAATCTCGTCGCTGATCCTGAGATCGGCGGTATAATCGGATTGCGCCACCCAGAGCCGCAGAATGTCGGCCCCGTATTGCTGCACGACCTGATCCGGCGCGATGGTGTTGCCCAGCGACTTGGACATCTTGTTGCCCTTGCCATCGAGCGTGAACCCGTGGGTCAACACCCCGCGATAGGGCGCCCGGCCCCGTGTTCCGCAGGCTTGCAGCATCGAGGAATGGAACCAGCCGCGATGCTGGTCCGTGCCTTCCAGATAGAGATCGGCCAGACCGTCCTCCGATCCGTCCCCGCGGTCGCGCAGAACGAAAGCGTGGGTGGAGCCGGAATCGAACCACACATCGAGAATGTCGAAGACCTGATCATAGTCCTGCGGAATCACGATGCCCGACAGGAACCGCTCTCTGGCGCCGTCCCTGTACCAGGCGTCCGCCCCTTCGGCCTCGAACGCGGCGGCAATCCGGGCGTTCACGTCTTCGTTTCGCAGCAGAAAGCCGGCATCGGTCGGCTGCGCGCCCTTTCTGGTGAAACAGGTCAGCGGCACGCCCCAGGCGCGTTGGCGGGAAAGCACCCAGTCGGGCCGCGCCGCGACCATGCTGTAAAGCCGGTTGCGCCCGGTTTCGGGTGTCCATGTGACCAGTTCGTCGATGGACCTCAGCGCCCGTTCCCGGATCGTTCTGCCGTATTCGTCCTGCCCGTCGCCGACTTCCCGGTCGATGGCGGCAAACCATTGCGGCGTGTTGCGATAGATCACCGGGGCCCTGGAACGCCAGCTGTGCGGGTAGGAGTGTCTGATCCTGCCGCGTGCAAGAAGGCCGCCAACCTCTGCCAGCTTGTCAATGACCGCTCTGTTGGCATCGCCTTCCCCGCCATCGGGCTTCAGGATCGCCTTGCCGCCGAAGAAAGGCAGATCGTCGCGGAAGCGGCCATCTTCCATCACGTTGCAGGTGATGACCTGTTCCAGCATACCCAGATCGCGATACAGTTCGAATTCTTCCATCCCGTGCGAAGGCGCACAGTGAACAAAGCCTGTGCCCTCTTCATCCGTCACGAAACCGGCTGCCCGGAAATCGCGCGGATCGTCCCACTCACCATCGGAACCTTCCGCGCCCTTCAGCGGGTGCGCCACGGTGATCGTGCCGAGTTCGTCCGCCGAAACATCCGCAACCCGGCGATACATTGCAGGCTCCAGCCGGGCGCGGCGCAGGACATCCTCCGCCAGCCTGTCGGCCAACAGGTATTTCTCGCCCTTCCCGGCCCAGCATTCCTGCGGGCTGTCAACGACTTCGTAAAGGCCATAGGCAATGTCCCCGCCATAGACGACGGCCTTGTTCGACGGCAGCGTCCACGGCGTTGTGGTCCAGATCACGACGCAGGCATCTTTCAGATGCTCCGCAGGCGCATCGTGAACACGGAACTTCACCCATACGGTGAAACTTTCCTTGTCGTGATATTCGACCTCGGCCTCGGCCAGCGCGGTCTTTTCCACCGGCGACCACATGACCGGCTTGGAACCCTGGTAGAGCGTACCGGTCATCAGGAATTTCATGAATTCCCCGGCAATCACCCGTTCGGCATGGAAATCCATGGTCAGGTAGGGGTCTTCCCATTTGCCGATCACGCCAAGGCGCTTGAATTCCTCTCGCTGGATGTCGATCCAGCCCTCGGCGAATTTCCGGCATTCCCGGCGGAAATCGACAATATCCACGTCGTCCCTGTTCCTGCCCGCGGCGCGGTATTGCTCTTCGATTTTCCATTCGATCGGCAGACCGTGGCAATCCCAGCCGGGGATATAGCGCGCGTTCCTGCCCATCATCTGCTGGGACCGCACAACCATGTCCTTCAGGATCTTGTTCTGCGCGTGGCCGATGTGCAGATGCCCGTTCGCATAGGGCGGGCCATCGTGGAGGGTAAAGCTCTCTCGTCCTCCGGCGCGGGCGCGAAGGCGATCATAGATGCCGATCTCCTGCCAGCGTTTCAGCCAGCCGGGTTCGCGTTTCGGCAGGCCCGCGCGCATCGGGAATCCGGTCCGGGGCAGGTTCAGCGTATCTTTGTAGTCAGGCGTCTCGGCACACATGCTTGTGGTCCCTAGCATTGTCGGTATCCGGGTCTGTGTCTGGTCTGAAAGCGGCGGCGCGGTGGCCGGAACGCCTTGTCCCGGCGGCTCGGATGTTCAGAGCGCCGGGCAGGTAATTCGACCAGTGATCGTCGCGATGCGTGTCATCATGGCCCCCGTTATAGGACCAGGCACAGGCGGGGTCCAGAGATACAATCGCACCCGCAGCGCCTTGACGCATGACACCCGGGATCAGGCCCGCAGCCATCGCGAAACCGGACCCGGCCAATGCCCGCTCAGCCATTCGCGCCACCGAACACTCCGGTGAGCGCGCGCCGGACGAGTTCGGGGACCGATGGCCTCTGGCGTGCGAAGAATGGCAGCGGACGACAGACCTCGGCGGCGGCGACACCCACGCGGGCGGTCAGGGCGCCATTCACCACGCCTTCGCCAAAGCGCCGCGACAGTCTGGACAAAAGGCCGCCACCGGCCAACGGGCCAAGCATGTCCTCGCCCACCGCCACGGCGCCGGTGGCGACCAGATGCGCGATCACGGCGCGGGTCAGCCGCCAGTTGCCCAGCGCGCCGGTCCGCCCGCCATAAATCCCGGCAATCCGGCGGATCATGCGCAGGTTGGAGATCAGCGCCACGGCAAGATCGGCCAGCGCAATCGGAATGATCGCCGTGACCATCGCCACCCGACGCGCCGCGACCCGGATTTCCGCCTCGACCGCCTCATCGAGCGGCCGCAAAAGCTCCGTCTCGGCCATGTCGAACAGGGCCGCCGCGTCCGGCATGTCCGCCATGCGCGCTTTGAAACGGGCGCGCGCCCAGCGCATCTCGGCCCGATTGGCGTAAAGACCCGCCAATTCGTGCGATACCGCCCTCGCGGCGGCAAGATCCCTCCCGGCGCGCGCCGACGCCGCACGGGCGCGCAAGGCATCCAGGCGGCGCAGTCGGGCAAAGCCGAGCCATTCCCGAAACACAAGGACGAGACCGCTCAGCAGCACGATACCGGACAGGCCGGTCGCGACAAGGCCCAGCAACGTGTTGCGCATCAGAAGGCCGGTGGCAAGATCCCAGGCCCGGACCGACAGCCCCAGAACGATCAACCCGCCCAGCGCCGTGACTGCAACCCGGAACAGCCGGGAAGGCGCGGATCGCATGGCGGCCATGGCCCCCTGCATCGCGCGGCCTTCGGGCGGTGCGGTCTGTGCGGTCTGCGCATCGGGGACAGGCGGCGCTTCGGCGGGCGAAGGATGCGGTTGCCCGGCGTCGATCTCGAATGTAACCGGGCCTTTACGATCTGCCATGGCGCCCCTCCTCCGGCCTTTGGACACATGGGATGTCAGGCTGCCTGTCGTCATTGTCCGCGCCATCGGAACGCCCACCCCGGCGCGCGCCGTGCCGCAGGTGGAATTTCCGCGACGGATTGCCCTGCGCAACCGTCCCCCGGCCCCTGCCGATCATTGGCCCGGCAAATCCGGTCATGCTGACGATTGCGGCAATTTCGACACACCGGGTCACAGCCGGTCACTCAACAGAAACTGCGCCGCGCGGTCCAGACGGATATGGGGCAAACCTTCGTCCTGCCTGCGGCTCGACGGTGCGGGGGCAAAGCGCATGATCCCGTATTCCGCATCCAGCCATTTCCGCGCCCCGGTGCGTGCGGGTTCCAGAATGTCGCGCGGGTTCTCGGGCAGTTCGCCGGGATGGAATGCCGCCTGACCGCCGCCATCAGGGCGCTCCCCCCGCACGCACCCCAGTATCCGCCCTTCGTGCTTCCGCTCTTCCTCGACCGTCGCCCGCAATGAGGCAATCGCAAGGGAGGCAGTTTGCGCCCCGGAAAAACCGGCCCGGTCGCGCGCCTCGCGCAGCAGGGCGTCCAGAATGCGGGTCAGGCACGGATGCTGGCCGTGATGCAGATGATCAACCTTGGTGGCGGCAAAAAGGATACGGTCCACCCGCCGCCCGCGCAGACGCCGCGACAGCCAGTCGTTGCCGCCGGGTCTGAAGACGCGCAGTATATCGGCCATGGAACGGCGCAGTTCCTCCACTGCCTCGGGGCCGTCATGAATTGCGCCCAGCACATCGACAAGCACCACCTGCCGGTCGATTCGGGCAAAATGATTCCGAAAGAACGGTCGGACCACCTGCGCCTTGTAGGCGTCGAACCGGCGTTCCATCTCTCGCCAGAGCGACCTTCGCCCGGTTTTCCGCGGCGCCGGCAACGGTGCGAACGTCAGGACCGGCGCGCCGTCCAGATCGCCCGGCAGCAGAAATCGCCCCGGCGTGCAGGCGGCCAGGCCCTGCGCCCGCGCCGCTTGCAGATAGCCAGTATAAAGGCGCGCAAGTTTCTGTGCGAGTGGTTCGTCGAACCGTTCCGCACCATGCAGGGCGTGTGCGCGATCAAGAAACGCCCGCGCCGCCGGCCGGGGTTCGATGCGGCGCAGCACTTCGCCCGACCATTCGGTATAGCTCTGGCCCATCAGACCCAGATCAAGCAGCCATTCGCCGGGGTAGTCCACAATATCCAGATGCACGGTGCGCAGCCCGGTCACGCCCGACAGCAGACCGGCGGGACGGATTCGCAACGAAAGCCGAAGCTGGCTGAGCGCACGGGTGCTTTCCGGCCAGTGCGGAACCCGTCCGGCAAGCGCGGCAAGGTGGGTCTCATGGTCGAAGCGCGGCACCGTGTCGTCGGGCTGCGGCTGAAGAAACGCCGCCGCAATCCGGTCCACGGGCTCAAGGCCCCCCATGCGCCCGCGATCCAGCAGATTGGCCACCAGCGAAGTGATGAAGACCGTTTTTCCCGCCCGCGACAGCCCCGTGACGCCCAGCCGGATCACCGGCTCGAACAGACCGCTCAGCCCATCGCCAAGGCGTTCGGCCCGCCGCGTGACGCCATCGGCAAGATCGTCCAGTATCGGCACGCAATATCCTTTGCACCTGTCGTATCCGAAGATAGGCGCGCGATTGCCCCGACGCCAGCCCCGACATCAGCCCCGACGCCAGCCCGATTGCAAATGACCGGGCGTCGCGCTATCGGGGCACATGCCCAGATTTGCGCTCAGGATCGAATATCACGGTGGGCCCTTTTCCGGCTGGCAGCGTCAGAAAGATCGCCCTTCCGTCCAGCAGGCGGTAGAGGAGGCGCTGCGCAGGCTCGAACCCGGCGCCGGGTCCATTGTCGCTGCGGGCCGGACCGACGCGGGTGTCCATGCCACCGGTCAGGCCGCTCATTGCGATCTGATCGGGGATTGGGATCCGTTCCGCCTGTCCGAGGCGCTCAATCATCACCTGCGCCCCGATCCGGTCGCCATTCTGGAGGCCGCCCGCGTGCCCGATGATTTTCACGCCCGGTTCTCGGCAACCGAACGGCGTTACCTCTTTCGCCTTGTCAGCCGCCGCGCCCCTGCGACCCACGATGGCGGTCTGGTCTGGCGGGTGAGGCATCCGCTTGACGCCGATCTGATGCGCAAGGGCGCCGAACGCCTGATCGGGCGGCATGATTTCACCACTTTCCGCTCTGTCATGTGTCAGGCGCGATCACCGGTGAAAACGCTGGACGAAATCCGGATCGAAACGACCCCGGTCCCGCACGGTATCGAATTCCGGTTTCACCTGCGGGCGCGCAGTTTTCTGCACAGTCAGGTGCGCAGCATCATCGGCACCCTGGAACGTGTGGGCGCGGGCAACCGGTCGGCCGACGACGTTACCAAAGCGCTGGAGACCCGCGACCGCGCGGCCTGCGGCCCGGTCTGCCCTCCGCAGGGGCTGTATCTCTGCGCTGTCGCCTACCCGCAAGCCCCGTTTTCGGAATGCCCCCCTGCCCGGCCGGGACCGCCTCAGGCATTGAACAGGAAGTGCAGGACATCGCCATCCTTCACTTCATAGCTTTTGCCCTCGACCCTGAGCTTGCCCGCCTCGCGCGCGCCCTGCTCGCCGTTGGCCGAAACGAAATCCTCATAAGCGATGGTTTCGGCCCGGATGAAGCCGCGTTCAAAATCGGTGTGGATCACCCCGGCGGCCTGAGGGGCCGGCATCCCGCGGGGGATTGTCCAGGCGCGCGCCTCTTTCGGGCCGGCGGTAAAGTAGGTCTGCAACTGCAAAAGGTCGTAACCCGCCCGGATCAGACGGTCGAGCCCGGCCTCCTCCAGCCCCATTTCGCCCAGGAACATCCGCGCCTCTTCATCATCAAGCCGGCTGATCTCTTCCTCGATCCGGGCCGAGATGATGACATGCGCAGCGCCTTCGCGGGCGGCCATTTCGGCAACCTTGGCGGAGTGCCCATTGCCTTTGGCCGCTGAACCCTCATCGACATTGCAGACATGAAGGACCGGCTTGGCGGTCAGAAGCCGGAGTTCGCCCCACGCCTTTTCGTCATCGGCGGCGACCTCGACGGTGCGGGCCGGGCGACCCTCTTCCAGCACCGCCCCGGCGGCGCGCAGCAGGCGATCCTGCCGCCGGGCGTCCCTGTCGCCGCCTTTCAGCCTGCGCGCCAGAGTCTGCAACCGCCTTTCGATGGAATCCAGATCGGCGAGCATCAGTTCCGTCCCGGTCGTCCCGGCATCGGCCACCGGATCGACCCGCCCCTCCACATGGGTCACATCGTCATCGTCGAAACAGCGCAGCACATGGGCGATGGCGTCCACCTCGCGGATATTGGCCAGAAACCGGTTGCCCAGCCCTTCGCCCTTCGACGCCCCCCTGACCAGACCGGCAATGTCCACGAAGGTCATGCGGGTCGGGATGACCTGCTTCGACCCGGCGATTGCCGCCACAATCCGCAAACGCGCATCGGGCACGGCGACCTCGCCGATGTTGGGTTCGATTGTACAGAACGGAAAATTCGCGGCCTGCGCCGCCGCTGTCCTGGTCAGAGCGTTGAAGAGCGTGGACTTGCCTGCATTCGGCAGCCCGACGATACCCATTCTGAAACCCATTCCGCGCCCCCGATCCGATGTATCCGTTTCGACCGCGCCGCTTCTATGTCGTGTTGCGCGGCGGCGCAAGACCGCTGTGGGTGTCACGGGCGGCGATGCCGACAAGGATTGATTTTCCCCGAAACATTCTGCACATCGGGGTGTGCATACGGAAAGGACGCCCCATGACTCGCATCGACGCCCGGTTCGCCAAGCTCCGGTCCGGCGGCAAGAAAGCCTTTGTCGCCTATGTCATGGCAGGCGATCCCGACTTCGATACATCGCTGGAACTGGTCAGGGGATTGCCCGGCGCCGGGGTGGACGTGATCGAACTGGGCCTGCCTTTCAGCGATCCGATGGCCGATGGCCCGACCATCCAGAAGGCCGGTCAGCGCGCGCTGGAAGGCGGGATGTCCCTGCGACGCACACTCGATCTGGCGACAGGGTTCCGCAAGACCGACGACACAACCCCGATCGTGCTGATGGGATATTACAATCCGATCCATAATCGCGGGGTCGAGGCGTTTCTGAAAGATGCAGGGGCGGCGGGCATCGACGGGCTGATCATTGTCGATCTGCCCCCGGAAGAGGATGAGGAACTTTGCATTCCCGCCCGGAAGGCGGGGCTGAACTTCATCCGGCTGGCGACACCGACAACCGACGACAGGCGCCTGCCCAGGGTTCTGCAAAACACCTCCGGCTTTGTCTACTATGTCTCGATCACCGGCATCACCGGCGCGGCAGAGGCGCAATCTGCGGAAGTCGGCCCCGAGGTCGCCCGGATCAAGGCCGCCACCGATCTGCCGGTCATCGTCGGGTTCGGCATCAACACGCCGGAACAGTCCAGGGCCATCGCCGGGATCGCGGACGGGGCGGTGGTGGGGTCTGCGATCGTCAAACGGATCGAAGAGGGCCGCCCGGTGGCGGAGGTGCTGGACTTTGTGAAATCGCTGGCCGACGGGGCGCATCGCGCCTAGCCCGGAACGGCGGGCCGGCCCCTTTTTCATTGCATCGCCCGCAGGAAATGGCAAAGGATCGTGACCAGTATCAGGGATTCAGGAAATGCCCGTCATCACCGAGATCAACGACCTGAAACAGCTATACAAACGCCGCGTGCCGAAGATGTTCTATGATTACACGGAGGCTGGCAGTTGGTCGGAACAGACCTTTCGGGAAAACAGTTCCGATTTCGACAGGCTCCATTTCCGGCAGCGCGTCGCGGTGGACATGACCAACCGCACCACGGCGACACGGATGATCGGGCAGGATTGCGCGATGCCGGTGGCGCTCGCCCCGGTGGGACTGGCCGGGATGCAATGCGCGGATGGAGAGATCAAGGCGGCGCGCGCGGCAGGGGCGTTCGGCGTTCCGTTCACGCTCTCCACCATGTCGATCTGCTCTATCGAGGATGTGGCCGGGAACACCGCCAAACCCTTCTGGTTTCAGGTCTACACGCTGAAGGACAATGATTTCATGACCCGCCTCTTCGCCCGCGCCAAGGATGCGAAATGTTCCGCGATTGTCATCACGGTGGATCTTCAGGTGCTCGGGCAGCGTCACAAGGATCTGAAAAACGGGCTCGGCGCGCCCCCGAAGCCGACGTTGCGTTCACTTGCCGGCATGGCGACCAGACTGCGCTGGGGGCTGGGAATGCTTGGCGCCAGACGCTGGACATTCGGCAATATCGTCGGCCATGCCAAGGGGGTGACGGACCCGTCTTCCATCACCTCCTGGTTTGCCGAAGTGGCGGATCAGGCGCTGGACTGGAACCGCATTCGCGAATTCCGCAGGATGTGGGATGGCCCGCTGATCGTCAAGGGCATCATGGACCCGCGCGATGCGAAGGAAGCGCTGAATGCCGGTGCCGACGCGATTGTGGTTTCAAACCACGGCGGGCGGCAACTGGACGGCGCGCTCAGTTCCATCCGCGCCCTGCCCGCAATCATGGATGCGGTGGGCGACAGGATCGAAGTGCATCTGGACAGCGGCATCCGTTCCGGCCAAGATGTGCTCAAGGCCGTGGCGCTGGGGGCTAGGGGGACGATGATCGGCCGCGCCTTCGTCTATGGCCTTGGCGCGATGGGCGAGGCTGGCGTGACCAGGGCGCTGGATGTGATTCACGGGGAGCTTGACATCTCGATGGCGCTTTGCGGGTGCCGGAACATCGCCGGGGTTGATCGCGACATCCTGCTGGTGCCCGAAGGCTTCTCTGGCCGCTGGGAGTAGCCACGCCAATGCACGACAGGTTGTGCGGGATGCGAAAGGAACAGGCGGAAACCCGCAGGATTGCGCGTTGATGCGCAGGAATACGGCTGTTGCGAAATGCCCTTTTTCTGCCGGGGCGCTCCACATTCCCGAAAAGCCGGTATAGGTTGCCGAAAACAGGCAGCAAACAGACAACAGGCAGGCAGCAGGCAGAGACTGGCGAAGATGAGTGGTTCCGGCAGAAAAAGACCGCCCCTGGTGGCGGATCGGCGCTATCCGAAGGGCGCACCTTCCGGGCAGCGCAAAAAACCTGCCCCCGGAAAACCGGCGGCCCGCAAAGGCGCCGCAGGCCGGAAAACCGCGCGTCGGCGCAAGCCCCCCCGCAACCCGTTCCTTCGCCTGTTCAGATGGATCGCGCGCATGGTCCGGGGGCTGGTCTGGAGGGTCTTCCTGGTCTTCGGCCTGATCCTGGCGCTGGCCGTGGGCCATGTCTTTCTGACGCTCCCGCCGCTGGAAAAACTGGTTGACCAGCGCGTGCAGGGGTCTGTCACGCTGCTGGATCGCCATGGCGAAGTCTTCGCCTGGAGGGGGGAGCAGTTCGGTGGCATGATCACCACCGGGACCGTCTCTCGCCACCTGAAAAACGCCGTCATCGCGACGGAGGACAAGCGCTTCTACCGGCATTTCGGGATCAGTCCGCGTGGCGTCGCCTCTGCCATCCGCATCAATCTGCGCGAAGGGCGCGGGCCGCTCTCCGGCCATGGCGGCTCTACCATCACCCAGCAAACCGCGAAACTCCTTTGCCTCGGTACACCCTATGTGCCCTCCGAACGGGATTCGGAAGCTGCGTATGAGGCCGATTGCCGGAAAGGGTCGCTCTGGCGCAAGGTCAGGGAGGCCGTCTATGCGCTGGCGCTTGAAGCCAGGTTCACCAAGGACGAGATTCTGACGATCTACCTGAACCGCGCGTTTCTGGGCGCAGGTGCGCGCGGGTTCGAGGCGGCAAGCCAGCGCTATTTCGGCGTCTCCGCCAACGCCGTCAGCCCGTCCGAGGCCGCAATGCTTGCCGGGCTTCTGGTCGCGCCCACGCGCTATGCGCCCACCAACGATCTGGAACGCTCCCGCGCCCGCGCCGCCACGATCCTGCGCCTGATGGAGGAGCAGGGCCATCTGAGCGATGCCGAGGCCGCCTTTGCACGACAGAATCCCGCTGAACTGTCGCGCGCGGCGGCAGCCAGGGCGGGCGGCTATTTTGCCGATTGGGTAATGCGCAGCGGCCCGGATTTCCTGACCCGCGACACCACCGAAGACGTGATCATCCGCACCACGCTCGACCAGCGCATCCAGACCGCCGCCGAAACGGCGATGCGCCATATCTTCGATACCAGGGTGCGCGAGGGATCGGCAGCACAGGCGGCCATTGTCGTCATGTCGGATGACGGGGCGGTGCGCGCCATGCTTGGCGGTCGCGAAACCCGCGTGACCGGGGCCTTCAACCGTGCATCCCAGGCGCTGCGGCAAACGGGCTCGGCCTTCAAACCGTTTGTCTATGCGGCGGCGCTTGATCTCGGCCGTACCTACAACGATTATCTGGAAGACGCGCCATTCTGCCTGAATATTCCGGGCTCGGAACAATGGTGCCCCAGGAACTATGAAAACGGTTTCCGCGGCCCGGTGACAATGACCGAGGCGCTGCAATATTCCCTGAACATCCCTGCGGTGAAACTCTCCGAACAAGTCGGGCGCGAAAATGTGCGCACCGTGGCGGAAGGGTTCGGCATCGCAAGCGATCTGGCGCTGGGTCCGGCCCTTGCCCTTGGCGCTTCGGAATCGACGCTGATCGAGATGACCGGGGCCTATGCGGGCATCCTGAACGGCGGCAGCGCGGTGATCCCATACGGGCTGATCGAACTGCGTCTGCAAGGGGAAACCGAGCCGCTGATGAAGCAGGAAGGCGGGATCGGCGAACGGGTGATTTCCGGGAACGCCGCGCGCCAGCTCATCCATATGATGAGCCGCGTCATTGACGCAGGCACCGGCAGGCGCGCACGCCTGCCCGACCGTCAGGCGGCAGGCAAGACCGGAACCACGCAGGCCGCGCGGGATGCCTGGTTCATCGGCTTCACGGCGGATTACGTGACCGGTGTGTGGATGGGCTATGACGACAACACGCCGCTCAGCGGTGTGACCGGCGGCGGGCTTCCGGCGGACATCTGGCGCGAAACCATGATCCGCGTGAATGAAGGCGTTCCGGCGCGACCACTGCCGATGATCTCGCCCGAACCACCCCTCCCCCCCGCGCGGGATGAGCGCAGGGACGGGCGGCGCGATGGCGCGGACCGGGCGATAGAGGACCTGCTGCGGGAGATTTTCGGCCCGAAACGGCGCTAGCCATCCGGGCCTGTGAATCAGCATGTAAAACTGCCCCACTTAGGCTCAGGACCCATTGACTTTGTTTTGAACCTGTGAATCAGTGTTCTGCAAAACGGAGTAGTGACATGAGCGATCCTTTCTGGCTGACGGAGGCACAAACAGCGCGCCTTGAGCCCTTCTTTCCCAAGCCCCATGGCAAGCCCAGGGTCGATGACCGTCGTGTGTTGAGTGGTATTATTTTCATTATTCGCAACGGTTAACGCTGGCGCGATGCGCCTGTCGAATACGGCCCTCACAAAACGCTCTATAATCGGTTTGGGGCTTATACGCTTAACTTGCCAAAATCGCTTGACACCGCCCCGATATTGAGGCACATTGCTTGCCAACAAGGAGGCGATTCGATGACGCAAAAGGCACCCGGACGGTCGCATAGGCAAGGGATCACCGTCGTTAATCTGCTCAAGATGTTCCCTGACGACACCACTGCCGAAGCGTGGTTCGAAGAACAGCGTTGGCCAAACGGCGAACGCTATTGCCCGGATTGCGGGTCCGTCAATTATGCGGTTGCAAAGAGCCGCAAGCCCATGCCCTACAGATGCAGGGACTGCCGTGGGTATTTCTCGGTTCGCAAGGGAACGGCCATGCAGTCCAGCAAGATCGGCTTTCAGGAGTGGGCCATCGCCCTCTACATGATGACCACGGGCATAAAAGGCACTTCAAGCATGAAACTGTATCGTGAGCTTGGTATTCGACAGGCTACGGCGTGGTTTCTGATGCAGCGCATCCGCGAAGGGTTCATGGGCGGCATCAACAAGCCCTTCCCCGGCCCGGTGGAAGCGGACGAAACGGCAGTCGGTGGCAAGCGGAAGAACATGCCGAAGTCGAAGCGCAAGCAACTGACCGGGCGCGGAAGCGTAGGCAAGGCGATTGTCGCAGAGGGGTGAAGGACCGCGAGACCAAGCAAATCAGCGCGGCGGTCGTGGACCGGACGGACGCAGCGACGATGCACAAGTTTGTCGCTGATCGGACAAAGGAAACGGCAACTGTATACACCGACGAAGCGACGGCCTATCGAGGCCTTCCCCGTCACCACGAAGCCGTGAATCACAGTGCCGGAGAATATGTCCGGGATGATGTTCATACCAATGGCATGGAAGGATTCCGGAGCTTGTTCAAGCGTGGCTACCACGGCACCTTTCATCATATTTCGGACAAGCATCTTGATCGGTATGTTGCGGAGTTCACGGGCCGCAACAACATTCGTGACATGGACACGCTGGACCAAATGGCGTTTCTCGCCCGTGGCATCGTGGGCAAGAGACTGCGCTACCGGGACTTGGTGGCATGAACCGGCTCTATTATGGCGATTGTCTGACTGTCATGCAGGATATGCCTTTGGGCAGCGTGGACCTGATTTATCTTGACCCGCCGTTCAATTCGAGCCGTGACTACAATGCCATATACAAGGATGAAACGGGGCGGCCTTTGCCAGACCAGATTGAGGCGTTTTGTGACCTCTGGGAACTGGACGAGGAACGCGAACGGGCGATCCGCCAAATGCCGGTCCTGATGCGCGAAGCGGGCATTGACGATGATGCGGCACAGTTCTGGAAGATATGGATGAATGCGCTTCGCAAGACCAATCCGCGCTTGCTGGCATATTTGTCCTACATGGTTCAACGGCTCTTGCCCATGCGCGGCATTCTCAAGCCGACAGGGAGCATTTATCTGCACTGCGACCCCACAGCCTCGCACTACATCAAGGTCATGATGGATGCGATATTCGGGCATCGTAATTTTTGAATGAGGTTATATGGGCATATCGGACCGGCGGGGTTAGTAAACGCTGGTTTGGTCGCAAGCATGACATATTGCTTTATTATGCAAAATCATTAGGGCCTGTTGAGATTCACCGTGAGTTGATGATAGCCGCGGCCAGATAGATCATGGAGGAGAAGCTCTGATCTGTTTTACAGGCCCGCAACGCAATACGCTTGAATTCCTTGAGTTTCCGGAAGTAATTTTCGATCAGGTGTCGCCATTTGTAGCAGTGTTTGTCAAATTCCGGCGGAAACTTCCGGTTCGATCTGGGCGGAATGACTGGCACAATCCCCGACTTGTCCAGATTTTCGCGCAACCAGTCGGCATCAAACGCCCGATCCGCGAGGAGCATCTCGCACGAAACACCCTCGATCAACTCGGATGTTTCGCTCAAATCGTGGGCTTGCCCAGGCATCAGGCGGAAGGAGACAAGATTGCCAGGCGCATCTGTCAGAGCCAGGATTCTGGTGGTAATTCCAGAAAAAGAGTACTGTGAGAGCGCCCTGTAGCCTGGCTTTGAGCCCCCCTTTTGCGCCCTGCCCGTGGCGGTGGACCTTCACGATTGTGCCGTCAATCATGACATACTCCATGTCAGGGTCATTTGAGACAGCGTCAAATATCCGTTTGAAAACATCGGCTCTTACCCAATGGCGGAAACGTTTGTAAACGGTGTTCCAATTGCCAAAGCCGGATGGAAGATCACGCCAGGGCGCCCCGGTTCGAGCAATCCACAATACGGCTTCCAGAAAAAGACGGCTGTCACCGCCAGTGCGACCGGGATCGCGTTTCTTGCCAAAACAATGCGGTTCCATCAAAGCCCATTGCGCGTCATTGATAACAAAACGCTCGCTCAACATTTCATTCTCCCTTTTGGAAAGAATGAATCAGATGTCAGCTAAAATGAAAACCCTGAATCTCAACAGGCCCTAGGGTCAGGACCCATTGACTTTGTTTTGAACCTGTGAATCAGTGTTCTGCAAAACGGAGTAGTGACATGAGCGATCCTTTCTGGCTGACGGAGGCACAAACAGCGCGCCTTGAGCCCTTCTTTCCCAAGTCCCATGGCAAGCCCAGGGTCGATGACCGTCGTGTGTTGAGTGGTATTATTTTCATTATTCGCAACGGTTAACGCTGGCGCGATGCACCTGCCGAATACGGCCCTCACAAAACGCTCTACAATCGGTTTGTGCGCTGGTCCCGCAAAGGTATTTTCGAGCGAATTTTCGAAGAATTGGCCAACCCCTCTGGCCCGGACGCCGACACTCTCATGATTGACGCAACCCATCTCAAAGCACATCGCACGGCGTCCAGCCTCAAAAAGGGGGCTCCGAGCCGCGCCTGATCGGGCGTACAAAGGGAGGACTGAATACGAAACTGCATGTCGTTGGAGACGGTGCGGGTCGCCCTGTCAGGCTGCATCTGACGGCGGGTCAGCGTAGCGACTTCAAGGGCGCGGATGTTTTGCTGCCCAACCTGCCTGCGGCCAGGGTTCTGATCGCGGATCGGGGTTACGACAGCGCAAAGGTTCGAAAAATCGTTGAAGATCAGAAGATTGAGGTTTGCATCCCTTCAAAGAAAAACCGCAAAAAAACCATCCCCCACTGCGCCGAAACCTACAAGAGGCGGCACAAGGTCGAAAACCTGTTCGCAAAACTCAAGGATTGGAGGCGCATCGCGATGCGCTATGACCGATGCGCACACGTATTCAAATCCGCCATATACATCGCTGCAACCGTCATATTCTGGCTATGAGTCCTGACCCTAGTCACCTGCATCTAAAGTTCGGCACATGAGTTTTGTTGGGCGCGTTGGCAGAACCGCTTGACGGAGGCGAGGATATGGTCGGCGGGTTTGACCCATTTGTAGGGTTTGGGGTTTTCGTTATGAGCCTCGATAAATGCAGCGATATCGGCTTCCAGTTCCGCCGTTGAACGATGGACGCCGCGCTGCAGTTTCTTGCGCGTCAGTTCAGCAAACCAACGCTCCACCTGATTGATCCAACTGGCCGAGGTCGGTGTGAAGTGGACATGCCAATGCGGGCGGCGTGCCAGCCAGGCCTTGATCTTCGGGGTTTTGTGGGTGGCATAATTGTCCATGACGATATGCACCTCCGGCCCGTCCGGCATCTGCCGGTCGATCTGTTTGAGGAAGTCGAGGAACTCGGTGGCGCGGTGCCGCTTGTAGCATTTGCCGATCACGGCGCCGGTGGCGATATCCAGTGCTGCAAAAAGCGACGTCGTGCCGTGTCGGATGTAGGTGTGGGTGCGCCGCTCGGCCACGCCGGGCGCCATTGGCAGCACAGGCTGTTCGCGATCCAGCGCCTGGATTTGCGATTTCTCGTCAACACACAACACGATAGCCCTGTTCGGCGGTGACAGGTACAGCCCGACGATATCGTGCACCTTGTCCACGAACAGCGGGTCGGTTGAGAGCTTGAATGTCTCGCTTCGGTGCGGTTGCAGGCCGAACGCGTTCCAAATCCGCCGGATGGTGGTGTGCGACAGTCCCGTCGCCGCAGCCATGCTTCGGAGCGACCAATGGGTCGCATCCCTCGGGGTCGTGTTCAGCGTGCGCTCAATCACCGCAGTCACCTGATCGTCCGACACGGTGCGCGGGCGACCGGAGCGGTATTCGTCGGTGAGACCTTCAATCCGGCATCGCACAAAACGTCTGCGCCATTTGCCGACTGTGTGTTCATGCACCCCAAGCCGGGCCGCCACTTCCTTGCTCGCCAATCCATCGGCGCACAGCAGGATCATCCGGCATCGGTCCGACAGCGAACGTGCCGCTTTGTGACGCCGAACCTGACCCTCGAGAAAACGGCGCTCATCTTCGCTCAAAACCACTGCATCCGCCAAACGTCCCACCATCGCAACATCCTCCTCAATTCCCGCTCAGTCAATGATACAAATTACAATTCCGGGTGACTAGTCACCTGCATCTAAAGTTCGGCACATGAGTTTTGTTGGGCGCGTTGGCAGAACCGCTTGACGGAGGCGAGGATATGGTCGGCGGGTTTGACCCATTTGTAGGGTTTGGGGTTTTCGTTATGGGCCTCGATAAATGCAGCGATATCGGCTTCCAGTTCCGCCGTTGAACGATGGACGCCGCGCTGCAGTTTCTTGCGCGTCAGTTCAGCAAACCAACGCTCCACCTGATTGATCCAACCAGCCGGGGGCGGTGTGAAGTGGACATGCCAATGCGGGCGGCGTGCCAGCCAGGCCTTGATCTTCGGGGTTTTGTGGGTGGCGTAATTGTCCATGACGATATGCACCTCCGGCCCGTCCGGCATCTGCCGGTCGATCTGTTTGAGGAAGTCGAGGAACTCGGTGGCGCGGTGCCGCTTGTAGCATTTGCCGATCACGGCGCCGGTGGCGATATCCAGTGCTGCAAAAAGCGACGTCGTGCCGTGTCGGATGTAGGTGTGGGTGCGCCGCTCGGCCACGCCGGGCGCCATTGGCAGCACAGGCTGTTCGCGATCCAGCGCCTGGATTTGCGATTTCTCGTCAACACACAACACGATAGCCCTGTTCGGCGGTGACAGGTACAGCCCGACGATATCGTGCACCTTGTCCACGAACAGCGGGTCGGTTGAGAGCTTGAATGTCTCGCTTCGGTGCGGTTGCAGGCCGAACCCGTTCCAAATCCGCCGGATGGTGGTGTGCGACAGTCCCGTCGCGGCTGCCATGCTTCGGAGCGACCAATGGGTCGCATCCCTCGGGGTCGTGTTCAGCGTGCGCTCAATCACCGCAGTCACCTGATCGTCCGACACGGTGCGCGGGCGACCGGAGCGGTATTCGTCGGTGAGACCTTCAATCCGGCATCGCACAAAACGTCTGCGCCATTTGCCGACTGTGTGTTCATGCACCCCAAGCCGGGCCGCCACTTCCTTGCTCGCCAATCCATCGGCGCACAGCAGGATCATCCGGCATCGGTCCGACAGCGAACGTGCCGCTTTGTGACGCCGAACCTGACCCTCGAGAAAACGGCGCTCATCTTCGCTCAGAACCACTGCATCCGCCAAACGTCCCACCATCGCAACATCCTCCTCAATTCCCGCTCAGTCAATGATACAAATTACAATTCCGGGTGACTAGGGCCTGTTGAGATTCATCGTGAGTTGATGATAGCCGCGGCCAGATAGATCATGGAGGAGAAGCTCTGATCTGTTTTGCAGGCCCGCAACGCAATACGCTTGAATTCCTTGAGTTTCTGGAAGTAATTCTCGATCAGGTGTCGCCATTTGTAGCAGTGTTTGTCAAATTCCGGCGGAAACTTCCGGTTCGATCTGGGCGGAATGACTGGCACAATCCCCGACTTGTCCAGATTTTCGCGCAACCAGTCGGCATCAAACGCCCGATCCGCGAGGAGCATCTCGCACGAAACACCCTCGATCAACTCGGATGTTTCGCTCAAATCGTGGGCTTGCCCAGGCATCAGGCGGAAGGAGACAAGATTGCCAAGTGCATCTGTCAGAGCCAGGATTTTGGTGGTAATTCCACCGCGAGAGCGTCCGATAGCCTGGCTTTGAGCCCCCCTTTTGCGCCCTGCCCGTGGCGGTGGACCTTCACGATTGTGCCGTCAATCATGACATACTCCATGTCAGGGTCATTTGAGACAGCGTCAAATATCCGTTTGAAAACATCGGCTTTTACCCAATGGCGGAAACGTTTGTAAACGGTGTTCCAATTGCCAAAGCCGGATGGAAGATCACGCCAGGGCGCCCCGGTTCGAGCAATCCACAATACGGCTTCCAGAAAAAGACGGCTGTCACCGCCAGTGCGACCGGGATCGCGTTTCTTGCCAAAACAATGCGGTTCCATCAAAGCCCATTGCGCGTCATTGATAACAAAACGCTCGCTCAACATTTCATTCTCCCTTTTGGAAAGAATGAATCAGAGGTCAGCGCAAATGAAAACCCCGAATCTCAACAGGCCCTAGGAAATCATACTTTCCATGTTCAAAAGGAACGATCTTATAATCGAGGTAATAAACCATACCGATTCAAGAACGTTCCTGAATTTCAGGATGGTGCAGGGAATTGGTACACAATGGCATCTTTGCGTGATGTGTGGGGAATTAACGCTATAGGAAGATCATCGAAAGAGCGCCTCGGTTACGCTACACAAAAGCCTTTGGCATTACTTGATCGCATTATCAAGAGCAGTAGCAACCCTGGCGATTGTAGCGCGACAATCAAGATGAGAAGTGCGCGTCAATCAGGATGAGAATCCTTGGTCGCGACGTTTGGGACGATGCCGGGCTTTTGTGCCGCGATCAAGGGGTTTGTTTTTTGATTGTCGCGGAGCGTCAATCAGCTTTGGTGTTTTCCGGTGTGGCTTTTTGTGCAGGCCTTCCCGGCCCCTTTGCCTTTTGTGCTGCTCTTCGCCGGTAGCTTTCGACATTCATCTCGAAGATGGTTGCGTGGTGCACGAGCCTGTCGACGGCGGCCAATGTCATGGCCGGGTCTGGAAAAATCGCATTCCACTCCCCGAAGGGCTGGTTGGCCGTGATCAACATTGAGCGGCGTTCATATCTCGCGCTGATGAGTTCGAAGAGCACACTGGTTTCAGCCTGATCCTTGGTGACGTAGGTGATGTCATCGAGGATCAGCAGATGGAATTTGTCGAGCTTTGCAATGGCACTTTCGAGGACGAGATCGCGGCGGGCCTGTTGGAGTTTCTGGACCAGATCGGTGGTGCGGCTGAATAGGACGCGGTAGCCTTGCTCGACAAGGGCGAGCCCGATGGCTGAGCCGAGATGTGATTTGCCCACACCTGGCGGCCCAAACAGCAGGATGTTGCCGCCCTTTCCGATCCAGCTGTCGCCAGCGGTGATCGCACTGACATGGGCCTTGGACAGCATGGGGACGGCTGTGAAGTCGAAGGTGTCGATCGTTTTTCCGGGCAACAGGCGTGCCTGTGCGAGATGTCGCTCGATACGACGGCGATCTCGTTCAGCCAGTTCATGCTCCACCAGGGTGCTGAGCATCCGAGCGGCGGGCCAGCCTTCCTTGTCGGCTTGTTCCGCAAAGCGCGGCCATAGCGCCTTGATGGCTGGCAAGCGCAATTCGGTCAGAGCCAAGGTTAGGCGGGCGGTATCGGTCTGGGGCGATGTCATGCTGTCACCTCCTGAGCGGATGGCGTACCGCCGACCAACTGGTCGTAAGATGACAGGTCGGCCAGTTGCACCGCGACTTGGGGGAGTGCGTCTTGTGATGGGCTAAACACTGCGCGTAGGGCCGCCATGTCAGGCGGGCGCTTCTGGCGAAGGTCCTCCTCAAGCTGCGCTGCCAATTCAGCCTCGCAGCCCCGCTCGTGTGCCAGCGCCAGAAGATCGACAACCATGCGACACGCCGCCTTCTCACTGGTCTGCTCCAGCAGGAATGCGAACATGTTACGGAACGCCCGGCGCGGGAATAGCTGATCCCGATAGACCAGCCCCATCAGCGCCATGGGCTTTTTGCGCAAGGAGTGGATGACGTGGTGGTAATTGACCACGTGCCCATGGCTCCCGGTGCTCGAGGCTCGTCCGCGTGTCAGCGTTAGCAGGGCAGAGCTTCCCAGGAACAGCTCCAACCGATCATCGTAGAGCCGAACCCGCAGCTGATGCCCGATCAACCGGGATGGCACGGTGTAGAACACCTTGCGCAAGGTGAAGCCCCCGGAGGAAGTGACGCGCAACGTGATCTCCTCGTAATCCGTGGTCCGCCGCGTCGGCAAAGGTCTGAGGCTCGCACGTTCCGCATCGATACGCTTGGCATTGCGGGCGTTGATCCGGCCCACGATCTCGTCGATGAAGCGACGATAATCTTGCAAGCTTTCGAAGTCGCGCGACCCACGCATGACCAGCGCGTCCTCAATGGTGCGCTTCAGATGCCCATTGGGGCTCTCGATGGAACCGTTCTCGTGTGCGACGCCCTTGTTGTTGCGCGTCGGCGTCATTCCATAATGGTTGCACAGGGCGTCGAAGCGGTCGGTTAGATCGGCCCGGGATGACTTATCCAGGTTCTTGAAGGCCGCCGACAGGCTGTCAGTTCCATGATTGTGTGGCACGCCGCCGAGCGTCCAGAGGGCGTTCTGCAATCCCTCAGCCAGCGCCACATAGCTTTCGCCGCCCAGCACGACGTGGGCGTGCTGAAACCCGCTATAGGCAAGCCGGAAGTGATACAGTCGATGGCCCAGTGCCTCACCGGCAATGGTCACACCCAACTTGCCCATGGCGGTGAAATCCGACAGGCCCATTTTGCCCGGTGTGTGGGTCTGCCGGAAAATGACGTCCTGTTCAGGGCCGTGTTCCGCATTCCAGGCGCGTATCCGTCGCTCCGGAGTCCGTCGGATGCCCGTACCCAGATCAGAATGCCGACGCAGAAGCTCCTCGTAAACCGCCACAGGTCGGATCCCCGGTGAGGACCGCAGAAGCGGCACGACCTCCGCATCAAAAATGTCCGCCAGCGGGTCCGGACGCCGCCGGCCGCGAGGGGCCTTCTTCTGTGATGGTAAAATTGGGTCAGCTTGCAGCCGATAGCCCGTTGCCTGGCTGATCCCCGCCTTGGCAGCGGCAACGGCAACGGAATGGGTCGATCTGAGCGTCATGAAGAGCCTCATTTGTTGGTCAGTGACATGACAGCCCGGCATGAACGATCCCCTTGCACAGAAAATCATTCCTTATCCGAGCCGGCCACAACCGTCAGGCCCGCCCCAAAAGGGCAAAACGCGTGTGCGGGGCCTCCCCAGTCGGGCTACGCCCTCCCTGCGAGCCCCCGCACACGCGTTCTCATCCTGATTGACGCTGGATTCTCACCTTGTTTGTCGCGCAGCAGGCGATGGCGGGTTTGATCGTCATGGATGATCCTGGCACCCGAAAACGTGCCAACTTCGCAAGTGAGATGGCGAGCGCAGGCGATCTGACCATTCTGGGGCGCAAATACTCACGAATGCAGCTATTGACAGTGCCCGAGATACTGGGCGGCAAGCGGTTCGCCACGCCCAGCGTCGTCGGGCGTGGCGATCAGGCACCAGTCCTGCCGGGAAGCCAGAGCTGTCCAAAACAGACCAAGGATCAGCCAGAGCTTGATGTTTAAGCCTCAAACTACTAATGGCGCATAGGGGAGAGCCGAATGACGAAGCGGAAGCCAGCATCGGAGCACAAGGCGAAGGGACGCCCGCCCACGCGGGTCATCAAGATGGACACGACGCCCGAACAGACGGCGCGAGCTTTCTTCTCGAATGTCAAGCCCGCCGATCCCGCGCTTCGCAAATTCAACCTGAAACGCAAGCGGGCTTGACGCTGCGCCGATTTTTGGCAAGTTAAGCGTATAAGCCCCATCGGTTTGTGCGCTGGTCCCGCAAAGGTATTTTCGAACGAATTTTCGAAGAATTGGCCAACCCCCCTGGCCCGGACGCCGACACTCTCATGATTGACGCAACCCATCTCAAAGCACATCGCACGGCGTCCAGCCTCAAAAAGGGGGGTCCGAGCCGCGCCTGATCGGGCGTACAAAGGGAGGGCTGAATACGAAATTGCATGTCGTTGGAGACGGTGCGGGTCGCCCTGTCAGGCTGCATCTGACGGCGGGTCAGCGTAGCGACTTCAAGGGCGCGGATGTTTTGCTGCCCAACCTGCCTGCGGCCAGGGTTCTGATCGCGGATCGGGGCTACGACAGCGCAAAGATTCGAAAAATCATTGAAGATCAGAAGATTGAGGCTTGCATCCCTTCAAAGAAAAACCGCAACAAAACCATCCCCCACTGCGCCGAAACGTACAAGAGGCGGCACAAGGTTGAAAACCTGTTCGCAAAACTCAAGGATTGGAGGCGCATCGCGATGCGCTATGACCGATGCGCACATGTATTCAAATCCGCCATATACATCGCTGCAACCGTCATATTCTGGCTATGAGTCCTGAGCCTAATTTCCCTTGATGTTTTTTCGAACCCCGATAGAATGCGGCTCCAATGTCGCGGCTCCATTGAAGTATACAGGAGGGGCCAGTGGCTTATCAAAATTCCACAATCATCTGGAAAAGAAATCTCGCGGCGTCCGTGGCGGTCATGGCGCTTCTTGCCGGTTGTGGCGGCGGTAGCGGCGGCGGCGGTTCAAGGTAAGCGTCCGGTCTGACAGCCTTATTTCCTTGGTTTTCCGGGCTTCCAGCGTTTTGCGAGACTGAGGACTTCGAGTTTGAGTTTGTCGGTTTCGGGCTGATTGGGATCGAAGGAGCCGCCATACCAGTCTTTGAGATGATCGTGCTCTGGATGCTTTGGATCGGCCATGGCATCGAGGAACCCGTAGTAGCCAAGGAAGCCCCCGACGTCTTCGGGCGGGCATTTACCGATGACCTCGATTAGTCTGGGATAGAGTTCGCCAGGGACGGGATCGGTGATCCTGCCGATCTTGATCCTGTGTTCCCGGTTGTCGCCAAAATCGTAGATGTAGTTGATCGTCTTTTTGCCGGTGTCCTCGATGACTTGGCCCAGAGTGGTTTTGTTGGCGGGCCGGTCCTCGCCGCCAAAATCGGGGTCCGCGATACCCCATGTGGCGCGGGCTGCTCCGAACATGTAGAGATGCGAGTTGGTCCAGCCCATGGCCACCTGCAGTGTCAGGTGCAGCCGGTCCAGCCGGATATCGGCAGGCACCTGCAGGGTGCGGGTGACAGCGGGCTCGATGTCTTGCAGGGTGACTTTGATCTCGATGATGCTCATGCAGCGTCTTTCATGTGATGGTGGCTGCCCATGTTCCATGGCAGCAGGTCGTCGACCTTGGTGATCTTGCAATCCGGGATGCGGGCCAGAGTGTCGGCCAGCCAGCCCTGCGGATCAACGTTGTTCAGTTTGGCGGTTTCAATCAGCGTATAGGCGATGGCAGCGGCTTTGCCGCCTGCCGGTGATCCAACGAAGAGGTAGTTCTTGCGCCCCAAAGCAATACCTCTGATGGCCCGCTCGGCCGCATTATTGTCGATCTCGAGATGGCCATGTTCAAGGTATGGCCGGAGCCGTGGCAACCGGGTCAGCGCATAACGGATGGCCCCTGCAAGTGGCGATTTGCCAGAGATAGCGGGCAGTTGGGCACCCAGCCAATTGCCCAGGTCATCGAAGACGGGTCTGGCCTCGGCCTGCCGTATGGCGGTACGCTGATCCGGCGGCGATCCACGGGCCTCTTTCTCGATAGCGTAGAGCCCTGCTATCCGCTTGATCGCCTCTTCGGCGATGGCCGAGCCCTGGGCTTTATGCACATCGACGAACTTGCGCCGGATGTGGGCCATGCAGGCGACCTCGCGGATGTCGCCAGAACGGTAGAGGTCGTTGAATCCGGAATAGCCGTCCGCATGCATCCAGCCCTGGTATCTCTTCAAGTGATCCTTGGGATGCTGACCCCTGCGGTCCGGCGAGAACTGATACCAGGCAGCAGGCGGCGCCTCGCTGTCCCAGGGGCGCTCATCGCGTATGTAAGTCCATAGGCGGGCGGTCTGGGTTTTGCCTGCCCCGGGCGTTAGCATTTTGATCGGCGTATCATCGGCAAACAATGCCTGGCCTGCTTGCACATGTCGTCCGATGGCAACGGCCAGTGGCTCCAGTAGGGCCGTGGATTTGCCTACCCAATCGGCCAGCGTTGAGCGGTCAAGGTCAAGCCCGTCGCGCTCGAATATCTGGCTTTGCCGGTAGAGCGGCAGATGATCGGCATATTTGCTGACCAGAACATGGGCCAACAGTCCTGGTCCAGGACGCCCGCGCTCAATCGGGCGCGATGGCAGCTGTGCCTGGGTGAAGCTGTCGCAGCCCGAACAGGCAAAGCGGGGCCGGGTGATGCGGTTCACGATGAAGCGCCCCGGAACATATTCCAGTTCCTCGGTCACATCCTCGCCCAGGCGGCGCAGCTTGCCACCACAATCCGCACAGGCATCATCTCCGGTGGCCAGTTCGATGGTAAGCGTCCGGTGTGCCCCGCCTAACGGCGCAGATTTTGATGGGTTAGTGTCCACCATTGATAGAGGACACTTAGGGGCACTCTATGGCTGTGAAGCAGAAGAAGCGGCGTTGGCCGGATGATGAGAAGCGTTCAATCTGTTTTCAGACGACGGCGGCTGGTGTTTTGGTTGCGCAGGTTGCACGTCGGTATGCGATGAATGCCAATCTGATATTCAAATGGCTGAAGGATGATCGGTATGCTCCCGCCGTGGATGTTGTGCCGAAAGCTGACGGCCCTGTATTTTTGCCAGTCGAGATTGAAGCGTCAGCCAGCGTTGATCCAGCCGTGACCAGCACTCTGTCAGGCCGAATTGAGATCGAGCTATCCAACGGTCACCGGATTATAGCCGATGGCGGTTTTGATGCGGATATGTTGGCACGTTTGTTGAAAGGGCTTTCTTCGTGATCCCCGTGCCAAGCAACACACGGGTCTGGCTGGCGGCGGGCGTGACAGACATGCGGCGGGGTTTCAATACTCTGGCGGCACAGGCCGAGCAGGTTTTGGCGGAGGATCCGTTTTCCGGCCATCTATTTGTGTTTCGGGGGCGGCGTGGTGATTTGCTCAAAATTATCTGGTGGGACAGCCAGGGAGCCTGCCTGTTTTCCAAGCGTCTTGAACGGGGCCGGTTTGTTTGGCCTGCTGCTAAAGACGGCAAGGTCTGCCTGACGTCGTCGCAACTGGCGATGCTGCTGGAGGGCATTGACTGGCGCATTCCACAGCGGACATGGCGGCCTTTGAAAGCAGGGTAATCAGGCGTAAATATCAAGTAGTATAGGCGTTTATGGATTCACATTCAGGGCGCAATTCTGTATGGAATAGCCATGTTGAACGCCCTTGATAACCTGCCAGAAGACCCCGTTGAACGTAAGCGTCCGGTCTGACAGCCTTATTTCCTTGGTTTTCCGGGCTTCCAGCGTTTTGCGAGACTGAGGACTTCGAGTTTGAGTTTGTCGGTTTCGGGCTGATTGGGATCGAAGGTGCCGCCATACCAGTCTTTGAGATGATCGTGCTCTGGATGCTTTGGATCGGCCATGGCATCGAGGAACCCGTAGTAGCCAAGGAAGCCCCCGACGTCTTCGGGCGGGCATTTACCGATGACCTCGATTAGTCTGGGATAGAGTTCGCCAGGGACGGGATCGGTGATCCTGCCGATCTTGATCCTGTGTTCCCAGTTGTCGCCAAAATCGTAGATGTAGTTGATCGTCTTTTTGCCGGTGTCCTCGATGACTTGGCCCAGAGTGGTTTTGTTGGCGGGCCGGTCCTCGCCGCCAAAATCGGGGTCCGCGATACCCCATGTGGCGCGGGCTGCTTCGAACATGTAGAGATGCGAGTTGGTCCAGCCCATGGCCACCTGCAGTGTCAGGTGCAGCCGGTCCAGCCGGATATCGGCAGGCACCTGCAGGGTGCGGGTGACAGCGGGCTCGATGTCTTGCAGGGTGACTTTGATCTCGATGATGCTCATGCAGCGTCTTTCATGTGATGGTGGCTGCCCATGTTCCATGGCAGCAGGTCGTCGACCTTGGTGATCTTGCAATCCGGGATGCGGGCCAGAGTGTCGGCCAGCCAGCCCTGCGGATCAACGTTGTTCAGTTTGGCGGTTTCAATCAGCGTATAGGCGATGGCAGCGGCTTTGCCGCCTGCCGGTGATCCAACGAAGAGGTAGTTCTTGCGCCCCAAAGCAATACCTCTGATGGCCCGCTCGGCCGCATTATTGTCGATCTCGAGATGGCCATGTTCAAGGTATGGCCGGAGCCGTGGCAACCGGGTCAGCGCATAACGGATGGCCCCTGCAAGTGGCGATTTGCCAGAGATAGCGGGCAGTTGGGCACCCAGCCAATTGCCCAGGTCATCGAAGACGGGTCTGGCCTCGGCCTGCCGTATGGCGGTACGCTGATCCGGCGGCGATCCACGGGCCTCTTTCTCGATAGCGTAGAGCCCTGCTATCCGCTTGATCGCCTCTTCGGCGATGGCCGAGCCCTGGGCTTTATGCACATCGACGAACTTGCGCCGGATGTGGGCCATGCAGGCGACCTCGCGGATGTCGCCAGAACGGTAGAGGTCGTTGAATCCGGAATAGCCGTCCGCATGCATCCAGCCCTGGTATCTCTTCAAGTGATCCTTGGGATGCTGACCCCTGCGGTCCGGCGAGAACTGATACCAGGCAGCAGGCGGCGCCTCGCTGTCCCAGGGGCGCTCATCGCGTATGTAAGTCCATAGGCGGGCGGTCTGGGTTTTGCCTGCCCCGGGCGTTAGCATTTTGATCGGCGTATCATCGGCAAACAATGCCTGGCCTGCTTGCACATGTCGTCCGATGGCAACGGCCAGTGGCTCCAGTAGGGCCGTGGATTTGCCCACCCAATCGGCCAGCGTTGAGCGGTCAAGGTCAAGCCCGTCGCGCTCGAATATCCGGCTTTGCCGGTAGAGCGGCAGATGATCGGCATATTTGCTGACCAGAACATGGGCCAACAGTCCTGGTCCAGGACGCCCGCGCTCAATCGGGCGCGATGGCAGCTGTGCCTGGGTGAAGCTGTCGCAGCCCGAACAGGCAAAGCGGGGCCGGGTGATGCGGTTCACGATGAAGCGCCCCGGAACATATTCCAGTTCCTCGGTCACATCCTCGCCCAGGCGGCGCAGCTTGCCACCACAATCCGCACAGGCATCATCTCCGGTGGCCAGTTCGATGTGCTGGCGCGGTATATGATCCGGGATCGGGCGGCGCTTGGGTTTGTCTTTGGGCGGCTCCTCTTCAGGCAGGCGTAACCTGGCTGTCATCGCTGCCGTTGCAATCTCACTGCTCTCCAGGGCCAGTTGCAGCTGCTCGATGCTCTCGGATTTGCTGCCAAACCTATGTGTGCGATGCCCGGATAACTGGTGCCTGAGCTTCTCGATCAACATCGCCTGAGACTTCACCTCGGCCAGCAGAAGCTGCGTGAAAGCACGCAACTCATCGGGGTCTTCCGGTAAGGCTCGGGCCACATCGATCATGGCCAAAACCTGGCAAATCAACGGGCTTTAGGGAATCCCCAAATCACTGATCCGGCCAGATTATCCCGCCTTCAATGGCCGCCATGTGCGCTGCGGAATACGCCAGTCAATGCCCTCCAGAAGCATCGCCAACTGGGCCGGTGTCAATGCGACTTTGCCGTCTTTTGCAGAAGGCCAGACAAACCGGCCCTTCTCCAATCGCCTGGAGAACAGACAGGCCCCCTGACCGTCCCACCAAATGATCTTGATCAGATCGCCACGCCGTCCACGGAAAACGAACATGTGGCCGCAATAAGGGTTCTGCTTCAGCGTCTGTTCCGCCTGAGCCGCCAGCGTCGCAAACCCCCGGCGCATATCCGTTACCCCGGCAGCCAGCCACACCTTCGTGTTCGACGGTACCGGGATCATCCGGACAAGCCACGGATCAGGCCGGCAAGGGCATCGGGATCGTAAGTCCCGCTGACACAAAGCCGGTGCCCGCAAACAAGATCAAACCCAATCCTGCCGCATGCCACAACCGGCGGCGCGGCTTCATGCCGCACATCCGAAATTATCTCGACCGGCAGAAAGAAAACCTGCTTCTGTGTATCGCCATCAGGCGAAAACCGCCCATCCCTCAGCCACGTAAACACGAGATTGGCATTCACATCATACCGCCGCGCAACCTGACTAACCGAAATCCCCGGAACCCGCGTTTGCGCACAGATCATCCGCTTCTCGTTATTGCTCCAGTTCCGGCGCTTCTTCCTGCCCACATCTGACCTCGATAATGTCCATTAACGATCATGGACACTATCTGACATCTGCGGCCTCAGGCAGGGCAGCCAGACCAGACGCTTACGTTCGATGTGCTGGCGCGGTATATGATCCGGGATCGGGCGGCGCTTGGGTTTGTCTTTGGGCGGCTCCTCTTCAGGCAGGCGTAACCTGGCTGTCATCGCTGCCGTTGCAATCTCACTGCTCTCCAGGGCCAGTTGCAGCTGCTCGATGCTCTCGGATTTGCTGCCAAACCTATGTGTGCGATGCCCGGATAACTGGTGCCTGAGCTTCTCGATCAACATCGCCTGAGACTTCACCTCGGCCAGCAGAAGCTGCGTGAAAGCACGCAACTCATCGGGGTCTTCCGGTAAGGCTCGGGCCACATCGATCATGGCCAAAACCTGGCAAATCAACGGGCTTTAGGGAATCCCCAAATCACTGATCCGGCCAGATTATCCCGCCTTCAATGGCCGCCATGTGCGCTGCGGAATACGCCAGTCAATGCCCTCCAGAAGCATCGCCAACTGGGCCGGTGTCAATGCGACTTTGCCGTCTTTTGCAGAAGGCCAGACAAACCGGCCCTTCTCCAATCGCCTGGAGAACAGACAGGCCCCCTGACCGTCCCACCAAATGATCTTGATCAGATCGCCACGCCGTCCACGGAAAACGAACATGTGGCCGCAATAAGGGTTCTGCTTCAGCGTCTGTTCCGCCTGAGCCGCCAGCGTCGCAAACCCCCGGCGCATATCCGTTACCCCGGCAGCCAGCCACACCTTCGTGTTCGACGGTACCGGGATCATCCGGACAAGCCACGGATCAGGCCGGCAAGGGCATCCGGATCGTAAGTCCCGCTGACACAAAGCCGGTGCCCGCAAACAAGATCAAACCCAATCCTGCCGCATGCCACAACCGGCGGCGCGGCTTCATGCCGCACATCCGAAATTATCTCGACCGGCAGAAAGAAAACCTGCTTCTGTGTATCGCCATCAGGCGAAAACCGCCCATCCCTCAGCCACGTAAACACGAGATTGGCATTCACATCATACCGCCGCGCAACCTGACTAACCGAAATCCCCGGAACCCGCGTTTGCGCACAGATCATCCGCTTCTCGTTATTGCTCCAGTTCCGGCGCTTCTTCCTGCCCACATCTGACCTCGATAATGTCC
>CBDCFF010000033.1:0-254264 GCA_965216225.1 Paracoccaceae bacterium | reverse complement strand
CCGTCGATCCGGGTCTGGCCCTTCTTCACCAGTTCCGGCTCAAAACTGCCATCCCGATCACGGGGCACGGAAATCGGCGCCTCGCCGATCTGGCCCTTCAGGCGCTTGCCAGCTGTGCCGTTGCGCCGATTGGACTGACCCGGAGGTGCATCCTTGCCTTCTTCATAGCCCGGATGCGCGGTCAGTTCGGCCCCAAGCATCCGCTCCATCAGTTTGATCCTGAGCTCTGTCGTAAGCGTCTGGTGTGGCTGCCCTGCCTGAGGCCGCAGATGTCAGATAGTGTCCATGATCGTTAATGGACATTATCGAGGTCAGATGTGGGCAGGAAGAAGCGCCGGAACTGGAGCAATAACGAGAAGCGGATGATCTGTGCGCAAACGCGGGTTCCGGGGATTTCGGTTAGTCAGGTTGCGCGGCGGTATGATGTGAATGCCAATCTCGTGTTTACGTGGCTGAGGGATGGGCGGTTTTCGCCTGATGGCGATACACAGAAGCAGGTTTTCTTTCTGCCGGTCGAGATAATTTCGGATGTGCGGCATGAAGCCGCGCCGCCGGTTGTGGCAGGCGGCAGGATTGGGTTTGATCTTGTTTGCGGGCACCGGCTTTGTGTCAGCGGGACTTACGGTCCCGATGCCCTTGCCGGCCTGATCCGTGGCTTGTCCGGATGATCCCGGTACCGTCGAACACGAAGGTGTGGCTGGCTGCCGGGGTAACGGATATGCGCCGGGGGTTTGCGACGCTGGCGGCTCAGGCGGAACAGACGCTGAAGCAGAACCCTTATTGCGGCCACATGTTCGTTTTCCGTGGACGGCGTGGCGATCTGATCAAGATCATTTGGTGGGACGGTCAGGGGGCCTGTCTGTTCTCCAGGCGATTGGAGAAGGGCCGGTTTGTCTGGCCTTCTGCAAAAGACGGCAAAGTCGCATTGACACCGGCCCAGTTGGCGATGCTTCTGGAGGGCATTGACTGGCGTATTCCGCAGCGCACATGGCGGCCATTGAAGGCGGGATAATCTGGCCGGATCAGTGATTTGGGGATTCCCTAAAGCCCGTTGATTTGCCAGGTTTTGGCCATGATCGATGTGGCCCGAGCCTTACCGGAAGACCCCGATGAGTTGCGTGCTTTCACGCAGCTTCTGCTGGCCGAGGTGAAGTCTCAGGCGATGTTGATCGAGAAGCTCAGGCACCAGTTATCCGGGCATCGCACACATAGGTTTGGCAGCAAATCCGAGAGCATCGAGCAGCTGCAACTGGCCCTGGAGAGCAGTGAGATTGCAACGGCAGCGATGACAGCCAGGTTACGCCTGCCTGAAGAGGAGCCGCCCAAAGACAAACCCAAGCGCCGCCCGATCCCGGATCATATACCGCGCCAGCACATCGAACTGGCCACCGGAGATGATGCCTGTGCGGATTGTGGTGGCAAGCTGCGCCGCCTGGGCGAGGATGTGACCGAGGAACTGGAATATGTTCCGGGGCGCTTCATCGTGAACCGCATCACCCGGCCCCGCTTTGCCTGTTCGGGCTGCGACAGCTTCACCCAGGCACAGCTGCCATCGCGCCCGATTGAGCGCGGGCGTCCTGGACCAGGACTGTTGGCCCATGTTCTGGTCAGCAAATATGCCGATCATCTGCCGCTCTACCGGCAAAGCCAGATATTCGAGCGCGACGGGCTTGACCTTGACCGCTCAACGCTGGCCGATTGGGTGGGCAAATCCACGGCCCTACTGGAGCCACTGGCCGTTGCCATCGGACGACATGTGCAAGCAGGCCAGGCATTGTTTGCCGATGATACGCCGATCAAAATGCTAACGCCCGGGGCAGGCAAAACCCAGACCGCCCGCCTATGGACTTACATACGCGATGAGCGCCCCTGGGACAGCGAGGCGCCGCCTGCTGCCTGGTATCAGTTCTCGCCGGACCGCAGGGGTCAGCATCCCAAGGATCACTTGAAGAGATACCAGGGCTGGATGCATGCGGACGGCTATTCCGGATTCAACGACCTCTACCGTTCTGGCGACATCCGCGAGGTCGCCTGCATGGCCCACATCCGGCGCAAGTTCGTCGATGTGCATAAAGCCCAGGGCTCGGCCATCGCCGAAGAGGCGATCAAGCGGATAGCAGGGCTCTACGCTATCGAGAAAGAGGCCCGTGGATCGCCGCCGGATCAGCGTACCGCCATACGGCAGGCCGAGGCCAGACCCGTCTTCGATGACCTGGGCAATTGGCTGGGTGCCCAACTGCCCGCTATCTCTGGCAAATCGCCACTTGCAGGGGCCATCCGTTATGCGCTGACCCGGTTGCCACGGCTCCGGCCATACCTTGAACATGGCCATCTCGAGATCGACAATAATGCGGCCGAGCGGGCCATCAGAGGTATTGCTTTGGGGCGCAAGAACTACCTCTTCGTTGGATCACCGGCAGGCGGCAAAGCCGCTGCCATCGCCTATACTGCTGCGCGACAAACAAGGTGAGAATCCAGCGTCAATCAGGATGAGAACGCGTGTGCGGGGGCTCGCAGGGAGGGCGTAGCCCGACTGGGGAGGCCCCGCACACGCGTTTTGCCCTTTTGGGGCGGGCCTGACGGTTGTGGCCGGCTCGGATAAGGAATGATTTTCTGTGCAAGGGGATCGTTCATGCCGGGCTGTCATGTCACTGACCAACAAATGAGGCTCTTCATGACGCTCAGATCGACCCATTCCGTTGCCGTTGCCGCTGCCAAGGCGGGGATCAGCCAGGCAACGGGCTATCGGCTGCAAGCTGACCCAATTTTACCATCACGGAAGAAGGCCCCTCGCGGCCGGCGGCGTCCGGACCCGCTGGCGGACATTTTTGATGCGGAGGTCGTGCCGCTTCTGCGGTCCTCACCGGGGATCCGACCTGTGGCGGTTTACGAGGAGCTTCTGCGTCGGCATTCTGATCTGGGTACGGGCATCCGACGGACTCCGGAGCGACGGATACGCGCCTGGAATGCGGAACACGGCCCTGAACAGGACGTCATTTTCCGGCAGACCCACACACCGGGCAAAATGGGCCTGTCGGATTTCACCGCCATGGGCAAGTTGGGTGTGACCATTGCCGGTGAGGCACTGGGCCATCGACTGTATCACTTCCGGCTTGCCTATAGCGGGTTTCAGCACGCCCACGTCGTGCTGGGCGGCGAAAGCTATGTGGCGCTGGCTGAGGGATTGCAGAACGCCCTCTGGACGCTCGGCGGCGTGCCACACAATCATGGAACTGACAGCCTGTCGGCGGCCTTCAAGAACCTGGATAAGTCATCCCGGGCCGATCTAACCGACCGCTTCGACGCCCTGTGCAACCATTATGGAATGACGCCGACGCGCAACAACAAGGGCGTCGCACACGAGAACGGTTCCATCGAGAGCCCCAATGGGCATCTGAAGCGCACCATTGAGGACGCGCTGGTCATGCGTGGGTCGCGCGACTTCGAAAGCTTGCAAGATTATCGTCGCTTCATCGACGAGATCGTGGGCCGGATCAACGCCCGCAATGCCAAGCGTATCGATGCGGAACGTGCGAGCCTCAGACCTTTGCCGACGCGGCGGACCACGGATTACGAGGAGATCACGTTGCGCGTCACTTCCTCCGGGGGCTTCACCTTGCGCAAGGTGTTCTACACCGTGCCATCCCGGTTGATCGGGCATCAGCTGCGGGTTCGGCTCTACGATGATCGGTTGGAGCTGTTCCTGGGAAGCTCTGCCCTGCTAACGCTGACACGCGGACGAGCCTCGAGCACCGGGAGCCATGGGCACGTGGTCAATTACCACCACGTCATCCACTCCTTGCGCAAAAAGCCCATGGCGCTGATGGGGCTGGTCTATCGGGATCAGCTATTCCCGCGCCGGGCGTTCCGTAACATGTTCGCATTCCTGCTGGAGCAGACCAGTGAGAAGGCGGCGTGTCGCATGGTTGTCGATCTTCTGGCGCTGGCACACGAGCGGGGCTGCGAGGCTGAATTGGCAGCGCAGCTTGAGGAGGACCTTCGCCAGAAGCGCCCGCCTGACATGGCGGCCCTACGCGCAGTGTTTAGCCCATCACAAGACGCACTCCCCCAAGTCGCGGTGCAACTGGCCGACCTGTCATCTTACGACCAGTTGGTCGGCGGTACGCCATCCGCTCAGGAGGTGACAGCATGACATCGCCCCAGACCGATACCGCCCGCCTAACCTTGGCTCTGACCGAATTGCGCTTGCCAGCCATCAAGGCGCTATGGCCGCGCTTTGCGGAACAAGCCGACAAGGAAGGCTGGCCCGCCGCTCGGATGCTCAGCACCCTGGTGGAGCATGAACTGGCTGAACGAGATCGCCGTCGTATCGAGCGACATCTCGCACAGGCACGCCTGTTGCCCGGAAAAACGATCAACACCTTCGACTTCACAGCCGTCCCCATGCTGTCCAAGGCCCATGTCAGTGCGATCACCGCTGGCGACAGCTGGATCGGAAAGGGCGGCAACATCCTGCTGTTTGGGCCGCCAGGTGTGGGCAAATCACATCTCGGCTCAGCCATCGGGCTCGCCCTTGTCGAGCAAGGCTACCGCGTCCTATTCAGCCGCACCACCGATCTGGTCCAGAAACTCCAACAGGCCCGCCGCGATCTCGTCCTCGAAAGTGCCATTGCAAAGCTCGACAAATTCCATCTGCTGATCCTCGATGACATCACCTACGTCACCAAGGATCAGGCTGAAACCAGTGTGCTCTTCGAACTCATCAGCGCGAGATATGAACGCCGCTCAATGTTGATCACGGCCAACCAGCCCTTCGGGGAGTGGAATGCGATTTTTCCAGACCCGGCCATGACATTGGCCGCCGTCGACAGGCTCGTGCACCACGCAACCATCTTCGAGATGAATGTCGAAAGCTACCGGCGAAGAGCAGCACAAAAGGCAAAGGGGCCGGGAAGGCCTGCACAAAAAGCCACACCGGAAAACACCAAAGCTGATTGACGCTCCGCGACAATCAAAAAACAAACCCCTTGATCGCGGCACAAAAGCCCGGCATCGTCCCAAACGTCGCGACCAAGGATTCTCATCCTGATTGACGCGCACTTCTCATCTTGATTGTCGCGCTACAGCGTGCGGTTGATCTGCTCCAGGATAAAATCACGGTGGGGTTCAAGGATAATCCTGCGGTGGCCACCCATCTTGCCAGGCGCCACGCTGCCAGTCTCGCGATATCGCTGGCGCCACTTGATCACCGAAGAAACAGCCACCGAGAAACGGGCAGCCACAACACGTGCCGTCTCGCCGGAAACAACAGCTGCTACTGCACGCTCCCGAAGATCATTCGAATAGGGTTTTACCATGCATGCCGGCCTCCAGTCCCGGCACGCAGTTTGAATCACAATTCAACGAAAAACGGAATCCCGAGATTCAAACAAATGATGAACCGCTCTAGTCACCTGCCTCCAAAGTTCGGCACATGAGTTTTGTTTGGCGCGTTGGCAGAACCGCTTGACGGAGGCGAGGATATGGTCGGCGGGTTTGACCCATTTGCAGGGTTTGGGGTTTTCGTTATGGGCCTCGATAAATGCAGCGATATCGGCTTCCGGTTCCGCCGTTGAACGATGGACGCCGCGCTGCAGTTGCTTGCGCGTCAGTTCAGCAAACCAACGCTCCACCTGATTGATCCAACCAGCCGGGGGCGGTGTGAAGTGGACATGCCAATGCGGGCGGCGTGCCAGCCAGGCCTTGATCTTCGGGGTTTTGTGGGTGGCGTAATTGTCCATGACGATATGCACCTCCGGCCCGTCCGGCATCTGCCGGTCGATCTGTTTGAGGAAGTCGAGGAACCCGGTGGCGCGGCGCCGCTTGCAGCATTTGCCGATCACGGCGCCGGTGGCTATATCCAGTGCTGCAAAAAGCGACGTCGTGGCGTGTCGGATGCAGGTGTGGGTGCGCCGCTCGGCCACGCCGGGCGCCACTGGCAGCACAGGCTGTTCGCGATCCAGCGCCTGGATTTGCGATTTCTCGTCAACACACAACACGATAGCCCTGTTCGGCGGTGACAGGTACAGCCCGACGATATCGTGCTCCTTGTCCACGAACAGCGGGTCGGTTGAGAGCTTGAATGTCTCGCTTCGGTGCGGTTGCAGGCCGAACCCGTTCCAAATCCGCCGGAGGGTGGTGTGCGACAGTCCCGTCGCCGCAGCCATGCTTCGGAGCGACCAATGGGTCGCATCCCTCGGGGTCGTGTTCAGCGTGCGCTCAATCACCGCAGTCACCTGATCGTCCGACACGGTGCGCGGGCGACCGGAGCGGTATTCGTCGGTGAGACCTTCAATCCGGCATCGCACAAAACGTCTGCGCCATTTGCCGACTGTGTGTTCATGCACCCCAAGCCGGGCCGCCACTTCCTTGCTCGCCAATCCATCGGCGCACAGCAGGATCATCCGGCATCGGTCCGACAGCGAACGTGGCGCTTTGTGACGCCGAACCTGACTCTCGAGAAAACGGCGCTCATCTTCGCTCAGAACCACTGCATCCGCCAAACGTCCCACCATCGCAACATCCTCCTCAATTCCCGCTCAGTCAATGATACAAAGTACAATTCCGGGGGACTAGGGGTACGCCTTTGCAGGGCAAAGTGGCGGCGTCCGGCCCGCTCCGGCCCGCTCGAAACGGACATGTCGCCGGAAATGATGAGCCGGGCACGAAAACCGATGGCAGTATCACGGTATCTCGTCCACGCTCAAGCCTTCGTGAAATATCCGGGTTAAGGACAGAG
Organism: Paracoccaceae bacterium; assembly: GCA_965216225.1. GTDB lineage: Bacteria > Pseudomonadota > Alphaproteobacteria > Rhodobacterales > Rhodobacteraceae > 3107. The sequence continues at coordinate 247,525 of CBDCFF010000033.1, read as the reverse complement.
ACCGCAAGCTATGCGCTGCAACCCGGCATGACGGCTGTCGTTGACGTCATCACCGGCGACAGGCGCCTCATCAGTTATTTCTTTGCCCCAATTGTCCAGACCTTGCAGGAAAGTCTGGGGGAAAGATAAGACGGTGCTAACCTGCGCCAAAGTCCGCCAGAAAATCAGAATAGCTAAGCCCAAATGCTGCTGCGAATGCGGCCCGCCAGTCATGTCCAAGCCCCAATTCGGCAAAAACCGTGCCAGCGCCTCGTCCCCTGACCTGATGGACAGATCAGCAGCCGCCAGAGTTCCCATGCGATACAGCAGGGCAATATCCGCTTCGCGCGCGCCAAAGGTCTCAAACTGCTCCAATCGCCTGTCGTGCAAAGCGGCCTGTTCCGCCAAAGCTGCCAAATGGGCGCACAAACTTTGTGGGGTATAGACAGTACGCATGGCGATATAATTCGCTGAGCCTTCCAACAGCCATTCCGGCCCCCACTGTGCAAGACGCGCGTCGGCGGTCAAAGGGTCTGCGCCACCAAGCAACTGAAACTGGGCTGCGAGCACCATCTCGTGCAGGATTGAAAGGCGCGCCATGCCGGTCCGTCGCCGTTCTTCCGCATCCGCCCCCCGACCGCCGCGGAACCGCAGATCACCCTCTTTCAGGCAGATCAGCAGCACCCATGCACTGGCAAAGCCTCCGCTCTCGGCGCTTGACGCGCAAGAGGTTGCATAAGCGATTGCAAAACCGGCGCGGTTCTTTTCTGTCTTATGTGCCTGGTTCCAAAGCGTTTGCAGATTTGCTTTGTCGGCCCCCACGATAATTGTCAGTGGCAAGGCAAGGTTAGCGCCCAGCGTTCGGTTCAGATGATTCAGGGATCGGCTTATGATCTCGGTAATGTCTTGTTGCGTTGCCGCCGATACAGCCGCGCCAAGTCGCATATCAAATGGGCGCATTTTTACAGGCCAAGCAGACCGCGCGCCATCGTCGGTCAGGCCCAGCAACCGACAGATTTGCGGGGCCTGATCCGGCAGGAAATCCGCCAATTCCAATGAAAGAACGGAAAAACGCGCATTCAGCTGCGCAATCGCTGCCGCCCGGTCCTGTGTCGACATTTCGGCAAAGCTGCGCCCCACTTGAACTTTCAACTGTTCCAACTGCGCATCAACGCAGGCAATGGCAGGTGCGCCGTGCCCTTCGGCCTTTGCATGAAATAGCTCGCTGCAAAGCAGTATCAGGCAAAAGATGAAACGCGCCATTTGATTTGTCCAAGTCCCCGCCGCGCCCAAGGAATAGACGCGGCGGGTGCTTTTGTCACCGTCCGTCTGGATCGCCGTATGTCTGATTGCCGGAATAGGCGTCGCCTTCTGAAAATCGGGGCGGCCAGATACACCCTGTGGGTCGCTGAAATCGCAAGGCGAACAATCCATCGCGGACGCGACCGCGTTTGCGAAACCGATGCCGGCCTGCGCAGCGCCGCCATCGCCACCGCCGCCGCTCGCTCTGCGAAACCGCAATCTTCCCCTGTGAAACGATCATCGGACCCGCCCTCTCATCACAAAAACCGGACACCCGGAAGACCGAAGCCGCCGTCGGCATCCTCTGCCTCAACACATTCACCGCGCCTGACATGCCAGACAGCGTGAAAATCTTCCGAACATTGGGCAAAGCGGGTGTCCGTTCCCTTGGCGACCCATGCAACAACGCCCTTGCAATCCGTTCTCAAGCGACGCAGGCTGCCGTATTCCAAGCGTAAAATATCTCGGGGCGAAGGTGTCGAATTGTTGGAACGCCACGATCGCTGCGACCCGCCGCAGATTTCAGAGCGACGGAAACCCCGCATTACCGTCTCCCGTTTGCGAAACAGTGGAAAGCTGTTCCCGGCCAATTGTTCAGACCATGTCCGCGGTCGTCCTCAGCGGTTGAAATCCGCTTGGTATGCCCGTCACAGAGCCAAAGGGATGAGGCCGTTTGTGGCAAGGGGAACTGATGCCCCGAAGCGAATTACGGAACAAAACCGGTCTACCTGGCAATATCGCCTTGAAGCCTCGAGAGGTTTTCGATTGCGACCCATAACCCCGGCAGAGCCTCTTCACCCACCGTTCTGTCGATCATGCTGCGACGTTCCCGGAACTTCGGTCCGAGACCATCCATCAGCTTCTGGCCCTCGGATGAAAGTATCACCATTTTCTTGCGCTTGTTGGATGGGTTGTTTGCAAATTCCACCAGTCCCATCTTTTCAAGCTCCACCGCAGAGCGGCTGATTTGGGCGCGATCAATCCTCATCAGTCGGCTGAGATCGGAAATGGAGATGCTTTCGAATATCTCCGTGATACGCAGAACCCGGTAGCCAGTCAAATTCAGACCGTGCTCGGAAATAATGTTGTTGACCTGATTCTCAAGAATGCGGTTCACGATGGCGAAACGGAAAGTCAGATTCTCCTCAAGCCTTCGCAGCTTTGCAAGACGGTCTTCCAGTTCGTCAGAATGTGTTGACATTGCATCCATTTTGCGACTTTAACAATATTATCGTTGCCTGGTCTTCATTGTTGTGATACTGACATTACTGGTGATTCATCTCACGCACAACAAAATAAATGCGAATTTGGAGATATTTGGGTGAAGTGCGCCGTCCGGAACGAACTCTTCCAGCGAAAGCCAAGGTCTCTGATGCAGAAAAACTCCAACTCAAACGAATCCGAACGGAGGAACAAATGAACTGCAAATTTATCAAAACTGCCATCCTGGCAACCGGCATGGCGCTAACGGCAGGTGTTGCGGTCGCCGAAGATTGGCAACCAGCCGGCCCGATCAAGTTGCTGATCGCGTTCCGTGCGGGTGGTGGCGTGGATACCCAGGCGCGTCTGTTGGCAGAAGAGTTGTCCGCAAGGACCGGATGGGAAATTATCCCCGAAAACCTGCCTGGCAAGGGCGGTGTAACCATGGCCAACACCCTTAAGGATGAACCGGCTGACGGTCAGTCTATCGGGATGTTGGTCACAGAATCCATGTCCTACAATTTTCAGGCCGCGCGGGGGGCGAATGTCTCCTACAAGGATTTCACGCTGATCGCGACCACCACAGGATCTCAACTGGCTCTTTTTGCCAAATCGGATCGTGGCTGGAAGACAATCGGTGACGTGATTGAAGCCGCCAGAGGTGGTGAGAAAATCACCGTGGGTTCGATGTCCCCGAAACTGGCGGATGTATTGTATCTGCTTGGAAAGGCCAACGGTGTGGAGTTCACAAACGTAATGGTCGAGGGGGGCAAGGGCGGTCTGAACGGCGTTGTCGCTGATGACCTGGATCTGGCCTGGGGCGCTGGCCCGCAGGGTAGAGGTGTTGCCGCCGGTGATCTGACCAACCTGGTTTCCGCCGAGACCGCGCCACTGATGGCGTCACCTGATACACCGAAGCTCGAGGATTTCGGGGTTCCGTATTCCTATGGCACAAAGTTCGTCGTCATCGCGCCCGCCGGCTTGTCCGAAGATGCGCGCACCACGCTGGCAAATCGGATCGCCGAAATCGTTAACGACCCTGAAAGCAAGCTGAATGCTTTTGTAAACAAGGCGTTTTCAGGACCGGAAGCAATCACTGGCGCTGATTTGGATGCTCTGATCGAGCAGGAATATAACGATGCCGCCGAGCTACTGAAAGCCTCGTCCGAATAAAAAACCGGTCAGGGCTGTGATGCGGCCCTGGCCATTTTCCTGGGGGAGGAAATTTTGTGACAAGGAAGAAGGAGCTTCTGCTGGCATCGTTCATGGCGATTTTCGCCTTGATTGTCGTTGCCATCTGGATCCCGAATGATACTGACACCGGTTTGATCGAAACCTTTCGACGCCAGACTTTCATCGGGGATGCCTTTGTACCCGGCGTTGCGGCGGCAGCGATGCTGTTTGCATCAGTCATTCAGTTGATTGTCGTATGGCGCCAGGCTGACGACGATTTCAAGACACAGAATCCGGATACAGCGGTTCCCGGTTTTTTTGCGGTTCTGTTCGGCATCATCCTGGTATCGCTGTTGTTGATGAATATTGCCGGCCCTGCGGCACTGGCTCTGGCCGGGTTGGAATCCGCGGATGGAACACCAGTCAGCTATCGCCAGATGCGCAGCACAGCGCCCTGGAAATATATCGGCTTTGTTCTGGGAGGTTTTGTCATGGTCTTTGGCATTACCTCACTGATTGAGGGCACTTTGCGCTGGAAACGGGTGCTGACTTCGTTGTTGGCCGTTTTCTTTCTTGTCGCGGTATTCGATCTGCCGTTTGACAGCCTGCTCTTGCCTCCGAACGGAGACTGGTAATGACTGTATTTGAATATGTAATGGCCGGAATAATGGCCGTATTTCAGGGGTCTGCCGCCTTTTCAATTTTCGGGATCGCTATTTCGGTGACTGTCCTGATGGTGTTTTCCGGCTTCCTGATCGGAATCATAACCGGCGCAACCCCTGGTCTGTCCGGACCGTTTGTCATGGCCGTGTCTTTGCCTATCCTCATTTCGGCTTTTGGATTCACGCCTGATGCGTTGCTGCCTGTGATGGGCTTTCTCGTCGGCGTGATGAAGGGCGCCACCGTCGGAGGGGCGGTTCCCGCGATCCTGTTCAACACGCCGGGTACGCCTGATGCGATGCTGACCACACTGGATGGCTATCCGATGACCCAAAGGGGCAAGGCGGGCAAGGCGTTGCGCACAGCGCATTTCGCGTCGGCCTCGGGGGATACCTTCTCGGATCTGGTTTTGTTCACCTGCGCCCCGTTTCTGGCCATTCTGGTCGAAAGCTATCTGGGTTTTGCCGAAAAGGCGGCGCTCATCATACTGTCGCTCAGTTTTGTGGCCGCCGTTGTTGGCGCATCCCCCATGAAAGGGCTGATAGCGGCGTTTCTGGGCATTCTGGTCGCGTCTGTTGGCACCGGTGAAGACAATTATTCACGCCTGAGCCTGGGCGCCGACACGTTGCAAACCGGCGTACCCCTGATCGCCGCGGTTCTGGGTGTTCTGATCCTGGGCGAAGTTTTCAAGAGCTTTGAAGAAATGTGGACCGAGCGCCGCGCCACGACCCCTTCACCACATATGCCGCAATCAACTGACAACCACCTGACCATGGGGGAAAGACGCAAACTTTTGCCGTTCATCGGCATCTCTGCGGTGCTGGGCACGGCAATCGGCGCACTTCCGGGGATCGGTTCCACGCTGGCCGCCACATTGGGCTATGCAACGGGACAACGTATCTACAAGGGTGACATACCATTTGGCAAGGGCGCACCCGAAGGCATTGCAGCGACCGAGGCGGCCAATTCATCTGTGTCCGGGGCCAACCTGATACCGGTTCTGAGCCTGGGCATTCCCGGTAATGTCGGGGCAGTCTTCCTGATTCTTGCAGCTGACAGCATCGGGGGATTCAACCCCGGCCCTTCGGTCTTTCGTTTCACTGTGGAAGAGGTGAACCCGGAACTGATCATTGCCTTTGGCCTGTTCACGATGATGATGATGGCCAATATCATGAACTGGGTAATCGGCGCACAATTCATGCGCTATGTGGGCTATATGGCGGTTGTTCCGAAACAGATCCTGATGCCGGTCGTTCTGCTTCTGACACTGACAGCAATCTATATACAGGAAACCAGTTTCAGCGCGGTCTATTTCGCAATAGGGTTTGGTATTCTGGGTTATCTCATGCGTCAGATAAAGATGCCTGCGCTGCCCTTCGTGATTGCATTCATCCTGGCGGGGAATTTGGAAAAGGCAATCCGGCAAGCCTTTGCAGTATCGGATGCGGATCCTCTGTTTCTGTTGCGGACCCCGCTGTCGGTCGTGTTTTTGCTCTTGTCGGCAGGAGTCGTGATTTTCTTCTCGCGCCCGCCAAAGCGGAAAATTTCCGAAACCGGCACCCCGACATCGGAGTAACCAATGGCGATAAAAAACATTCTTGTCGCGTTCAACGGCAGCGATTCATCTAGGGGCGCATTGAACGCGGCAATCCTGATGCACGGCAAATATGGGGCGCATTTGACCGGGTTGCTGGCCCATTGCAGCCAGAAAGCAAAGCTGAGCGAGCATCCCTGGATACCTGAAAACTTGCGGAATACGCTGAACGAGATCGAAAACGAAGCCGATCATTCCATCGAGGAGCTGTTTCGTGAAACAGTTGGCGGCAAGGTGCCGGAGGATCAACTCCACTGGATTTCACGCCGTGGAGACGCGGATACAACCGTTTCGCAGTATGCCCGGATGTACGACCTGATTGTTGTTGGCCGGTACGACACGGTATTGGGGACATCGGATCTGAACCTGCATCCCGACCGCATTGCCATGAAAAGCGGCCGTCCCGTTCTTGTCGTTCCGCAGAGCTGGAACCCGGAACGGATTCACGAGCACGCGGTTGTGGCCTGGGACGGCCAACGTGCAGCGACCCGGGCGATCAATGACGCGATGCAGATTCTTGAAACCAAGACCAAAATCAGCGTGATTTCAGTTGATGACGGACGAATTGCAAAACCGCTGCCCGGTATTGATGTCAAAACGATGCTGGGACGGCATGTGGAGAACGTCACATACACGATTCAGCCATTGGAAAGAAAGTCGGCCGGGGATGTCATTCTGAACTATTGCAAGGAAGTGGGGGCCGGTCTTCTTGTCATGGGGGCTTATGAGCACAGCATTCTTCGTGAAGAGTTGTTTGGCGGTGTCACACGCCGTGTGATGGAAAAAATGGAATTGCCGGTTCTGATTGCACACTGATCCGAAAAACGTGTCCGTCGTCATATAAATCGGGACATCAGAGCGGTTTGAGTATTGGAGGCTCTGGTTCGTTTGTGTGGGAAAAAGAGGCACCCGGCCACAAACAGTCTGACCGACAAAGACCGGGCGCCGGATGTCGCCGAACAGGGGTGCGCGGCGACGGGGAGAGGGAAAATCATGCTGCGGCTCCGGTCGCCTTGTCTGCTGCCGGCCCGGCGGGGAACACGCCCGGCATGACCGTAAAGCCCGGAATCCGCTTGAACCGGTCGCACCAGCGGCGGATGGCCGGATAATCCATGCGCGATACGCCGCCTTCTTCGCTGAGCATGATGTAGGGGAAGCAGGCGATATCAGCGATGGTCGGGTGATCGCCGGGGCAGAGCCAGTCCTGCCCGGCCTCTTCGGCAAAGAAGAGATGTTCATCAAGGATACGGAACAGCCGGTGCGCGCCGGTGCGCGCCGCCTCCACGTCGATATGGGTATGGAACAACGCATCATGCAGACGCGCCGCCGAGGCGGTGGTGGTGATCCCGTCGGCAAAGGCAAGCCATTGCGAGATCAGGCCCGGCATCGCCGGATCGTCACGCGGATACCATTCACCGGTGGAGTCGTATTTCGAGGCCAGATAGACGAGGATCGCCTGCGCGTCCCGCAACACCAGACCGTCATCATTGATCACTGGCAGTTGCCCCAGCGGGTTGATCTTTCGAAACGCCCCGGATTTGTGCTGGTTGCCGGGGTAGAAATCGACCGCTTCAGGTTTGTATTCAATGCCCAGAAAGGACATCAAAAGCCGAAGTTTGTAGCAGTTTCCCGACAGTTCATAGTCATAAAGCCTGATCATGATGTACCTCAGATATCCAGGATGAGCCGATCAGATTTGGCGCGGCTTACGCAGGTCATGATGGATTTGCCTGCCGCTTTTTCGGTGTCGCTCAGATAGACGTCCTGATGAATGACTTCCCCTTCGATCACGCCGCAGCGGCAGGTGCCGCAGGCGCCCTGTTCGCAGGAACTGGACATGTTGATGCCGTTCTCGCGCAGCACATCCAGAATGGATTTGCCCGCGGGCACCATCAGGGTCATGGCAGACCGCGCCAAGTCAACCTCGAAACTGCCGGAATTGTCCACGTCGATCGTGTTCCTGAAATATTCGAAATGAACCGAGGCATCGTCCCAGCCCTCCCCGGCGGCGATCTTGCGGGTGGCTTCCAGCATCGGACCCGGCCCGCAGATATAGACGTGACGCGACTCGCCCGGGCTCGCCAGAACTTCGGACAGCTTCGCGCCGGTCTCATCCGGGGATAGCCCCTTGTGGATGTTCAGCGCCTGTTCGAATTCGCCAGTCTCGCGCTTGAAGGCCACATGATCGTCGGACTGGACGAAGTAGTGGAACTCAAAGCTCAGGTTCTGCGCGTTCAGCGTGCGAGCCATCGCGACCAGCGGCGTGATTCCGATGCCGCCGGCAACAAAGACGGTATGCACCGCATCGCGTCGCAGCGGGAAGTTGTTGCGTGGGGCGGAAATCGCCAGAACATCGCCTTCGTTGACGCTGTCGTGGATAGCCACCGAGCCGCCGCGGCTGTCGGGCTCACGCTTGACCCCGATCGTGTAGTGATCGGTCTCGCCCGGCCCGTTTGTCAGCGAATATTGGCGTACCAGCCCGTTCTGCATATGCACGTCGATATGCGCACCTGGCTGGAAGGTGGGCAACTGACCCTTGATCGCTTCCATCCGCAGGCTGACGATACCTTCGGCAGTCATTTCTTTTTTCGCGATGGCGACCCTCAGATCCGCCTTGCGCCCGTCGGAACCGATTGCGGGAATGGCGACCAAATCTTCCGAGACCCTGGCGATCACCGGCTGATAAGGGGCCGGGATCCTGGCCTGTGCCGCGCGGGCTTCTGTCCTGTCACGCAACTCCTGCATCAACCAGCTGTGGCGTTTGAGCAGCGCCAAGCGTTCGGCGCCCGAGGCCACCTGATTGGAAAGCCCCCGCATCACCGAATGGTTGCTGTCCGCCGGCTGCACGAAGATGCACACGGCACTGCCGTCCGAGGCGGTCACGATGACCGGCCCGTCGCCATTCCGCGCGCCCTGGCAGGTGTCGTTCCAAGCGTAGCCCAGCAGTGCCTCGGCCACCATCTCCATTGGCGCAATTAGCGGGATCGGGCGCAAAACCGTTGCGGCCTGAAATCCGTCCAGCGGTGGCAAGCCGCCAGTTGCTTCCTCACCCGCCCAAATCAGGCCGTGCGCCTCTTGCGTTGGATATGTGTTGTTACAGATCGTTCGGGCAGGCGCATCGGCGGGGTGCGCCGGGATATAGGTGCAGCCCGCCGTGCGGTTGGCATAGCGCCAGCCGTGATACCGGCATTTCAGTTCGCGCCCGTCGTTGGTCCCGATCGAAAGCCGCACCCCGCGATGCAGGCAGCGGTTTTCCCAGACGTTGACGTAGCCGTCGTCGGCCCGCCAGACGGCGAACTCGCGTCCCAGAAGCTGGGCCTGACAGACATGGCGTTTCGGCAAATCCGAGCTCGAGGCAATCGGATACCAGTGACTGTGCAGGTCGGGCGTCATGATTTTTCCCTGTTGATCGTTCGGTCACGCAGCCGAGGGGATCACGCCATAGGTGATCCCTTTCCTGGACAGCCACCTGCGATAGGCGATTGCGGACTTGTCCGCGCGAATGGGCGTCTCCGCCCGAGGATCAAGCGGCAAGCGCTTGGGATGCTGGTTTTCCAGGATCGGTTTGTCCTGACCAAAAATCGTTTGCTGAAACAGCCGGATCTGACGGTCGGGGGTTTTCTCGTCCAGAAGCGACAGCATCATATGCACGCGCACTTGTTCCTGATTGAACGGCTGGATGAAGATCGCAATCACATCCATGCGTGCCTCATCCAGCGGGCTGGATTTATAGAGCACCGAACAATAGGGGTGTGGCACGCGATAGATGTAGTCGACGTCAGCACCTCCGTCCGAAGCGGCGGCAGCCATCGGTTGCCAGAACTTGCAGTTGGTGGCGACGATTTCGTCGCGCTCTTCCGAAATCTCGACAAAGTATTCCTTGACCTCGGTATGCGGTTCGGCCCCCAGAATGTCTGTGTGGACATAAGGGAAATGCCCCATATCGAGAAAGTTCTCGACCATGCGCGGGGCCGATACATTCACCCCGATACTGGCCGCATGAACGTTGCGCCGATCCTCTTCCGCATGTTCGGGAATCGGGAAGATGTCCGATGTGGGCTTACCCAGAACTGTCCAGAAATAGCCATAGCGCTCCTGCACCGGCAGCGCGTGACCGGCCTCTGCCGAGACATCCTTGCCATCATGCGCCCAGCACAGGACCTTGCCCGAACCGTCACGGGTGTAGGCGATGGGCTCCTCCAGCAGAATTGAACGGTCGATCTGACCGGTCCTGACCTCTTCCAATGCGGCAATCGCATACCAGAGGTTCAGGGCGACGGGATCCTTGCACTTGAATTCGGACATGGGGTTTCCTTTTGGGTCGTCGTGATCAGACGGCCGGGGTCGCGCCGTAAGTCACCTGATGGTCGCGCAACCAGCGGCGATACAGAATCGCCGCCTTGTCGGCGCGGACCGGCGTTTCGGCACGCGGATCCAGCGGCAGGCGACGCGGCGCCCGGTTTTCCAGTAATCGGTTTGTCCTGCCCAAAGATCATCTGCATGAACCAGCGGATATCCGGCTTGTTCATGCCCTCTTTGATGTAGCAGAGCATGTTGTGGACAACACAATCTTCGGGTCCAAGCGGCTGAATGAACAGGACGATATAATCCATTCGGTCAGGGTAAAGCGGATTGGTCTTGTAGAGGGCCACGATATAGGGCCGGTAGACCCGATATTTGTACTCTGCCCGAATGCCGCCCTCGGCCGTCGGAGAAGCTGCCGGCTGGTGAAAAAAGCGCTTGGTTGCGACGATCTCGTTGTCTCTGGTCAGTTCGACCTCACAGGGAGCAGCTTCGATGTGCGGTTCTTCACCAGGCCACCCGGTATGCACAAACGGGAAATGCCCCATATCGAGAAAATTCTCGACGACCCGCAACCCTGATGTCCTGACCTGAAATGAGCCGCCGCTCAGGACAAGGCGATCTTCTTCACAAGCCTCGGGAACATGGATGATATCTCTTTCGGGGCTGCCGATGCAGGTCCAGACGAAGCCATATTGAACCCTGCCTGGCAGAACGCGGCGGCCGTCTGTGACCGACACCTCGCCGTCGAACCCGATTGCGATTAGTATTGTGTGCTCAAATAGTCCGGAGTGCTGGACCCGGCATCTTTGGAGATGTTCCATATCTGACACGACATGCCAGTCATCAAGCAATATGCGATCATGACACGTCATGAATTGGCCTCCCTGACGATGATTCCCAATCACACCTGAAACGCTATGCGCTCAGAGATAGATTGCATATCAATTTAATACGGAAAGACTTTCAGAATTTACATGGTAGACCTGCATTGCGTCAAGGATTTATGCTGGCGGTATGTTTGGATGTCTGCGCGCCGCGCAAGGCACACCGTGCCGACAGGGCCTCCGCCTCGACAAGTGTGGTCAGAAAGGTTGTGCCTGAATATGGGGAACCGCTCGGATGAGATTTCCAGGATTGTCACGCGGGCAATCATTGGCAAGAGGCTGCAACCTGGGTGCAAACTCAGCGAGCAGGTGCTCGGAGACTTGTTCAATGTCAGTCGTGCGGTGGTGCGACAGGCGCTGATACGGCTTGCCAATGACGGTCTTGTGACGATGGAACGCCATCGTGGCGCGTTTGTCACCAGGCCAACATATCGCGAAGCAGTCGAGATTTATGACGCCCTTACCATTCTCGAACAGGGCATTATGGCCCAGCTCGCCGGGCGGATGAATGCAGATGGCTGGGCGGAACTGCGCCACTTTGTCGAACGTCAGCACATGGCTGTAGAGGAAGGAAACGACGAACTGGCAGACCAGCTTGGGGCGGGCTTTCACGAAGTTCTTATCCGGCTCTCCCGCAATACGGTCGTTCAGCAAATGCACGCTCGGTTGATCCGCCGCACTGCGCTGCTTCGTTCACTGGTAAGCTCTCGTTTCGATTATTGTGGCTTGCTGCATGATCACGATCAATTGGTCGAACTTCTCGAAAAAGGGAGCGTGGCTGAAGCGCAGCAACTCCTGGCCCAGCATCATCAGAATGTGGTCCGTGGCTATCTCATGGATGAAGGAATGCAGCCGAAAATGAACGCGCGGGAGGCGCTCGGGCCGTTTCTTACGGATCGTGACGCCGCAGCCTGACCCCGCCCCGAAGTCATGACATACTGGCGGAAACTCAAGAAATGACCGCTCTCGACCAAAAAACCAACCTCAACAGGGAGAACATGATGAAACGCGCGACCAGAAGAGAAATATTGAAATACGGCGCCGCGACCGGCCTTGCGACCGGCCTTGCCGGTGTGCCGGGAATGGTCCGCGCCAGCGACAAACTGAAAGTTGGTGCTGTCTACGTATCGCCGGTTTCCGAAATTGGCTGGACAAAGCAACACAGCCTTGGCATTGACGCAATTCAGGCTGAATTCGGCGACAATGTCGAAGTTACGGTGATTGACAACATATTTCGCCCACAGGATGCGGAACGGGTTTTCCGGGAACTGGCAGGTGTCGGCAACGATCTGATCTTTGGGACCAGCTTCTCACAGGGCACTCCGATGCAAAAAGTTGCGCCGCGATTTCCGGAAACGGTGTTTGAACATTGTTCAGGCATCAAGCATCTGAAAAACTTGGGTACTTTTGAAGCTAAATACTTCGAAGGCACTTATGTGGCGGGTGTGACTGCCGGACACGTTTCGAAATCGGCCAAAATCGGGTTCATCGGTGGCTTTCCGATCCCCGATATTGTCGGGCCTGCCAACGCCCTGTTGCGGGGCGCGCAAAGCGTCAATCCGGATGTCACTTGCAATGTCATTTTCCTGAACTCCTGGTTTGATCCCGGCAAAGAGAAAGAAGCGGCAAAAACGCTGATCTCTCAGGGCTGTGACGTGATTTGCTCAATGACAGACACCGCGACCGGCGTCCAGGTCGCAGGTGAAAGCGGGGTCTGGTCGGTTGGATATGCCAGTGACATGGCACAGTTCGGGAATGGTAAACACCTGACCGCTTTCACGCTGAACTGGGTGCCGGTTTATGTGAAGGCGGCAAAAGATGTCATGGCGGGCGGCTGGGTCTCCGAGGAGCGCTGGCTGGGACTGGCCGATGATGTGGTCCGGATGTCGCCGTACAATGCGGATCTGCCTGCCGAAGTCACAGCGGCGGCAGAGCAGGCCGGCGCCGACATCATTGCCGGCAGTCTGCACCCGTTTGCAGGAGAGTTGAAGGACCAGTCCGGTGCGGTGCGTGTTGAAGCGGGCGGCGTCCTGCCCGACGGAGATATCCGCAGTATCAACTGGTTCATTGAGGGCATGATCGGCAATCTGGGTTAACAGGCTGACGAAACTCTGCGAAAGCTTGCCCGCTCCGAAAATGCCTGGGCGGGCAAATCTCCGGCACAAAGGCAATCGAGCCAATGACACCACGATTGGAACTCCGTGGCATCACGAAGTCATACCCGGGCGTGATTGCGAATGACAACATTTCGCTGTCCGTACAGCCGGGCGAAATACATGCGGTACTGGGTGAAAACGGAGCGGGCAAAAGCACGCTGATGAAGATCATTTACGGTGCGACGCCTGCGGATGCCGGGGAAATTCTCTGCGACGGAAAGGCCGTACCCGAACATGGCCCTGCTGTCTCCCGGGAGTTGGGGATCGAAATGGTCTATCAGCATTTCGCCCTGTTCGAATCCATCACCGTTGTCGAAAACATCGCGTTGTCGATGCCAGGCAGGATGGACCTCAGGGGGCTTGCGGTGAATATCCGCGAAGTCTCCGGGAAATACGGTTTGCCCATTGATCCTGAACGGTTGGTCCTGTCGCTTTCGGTCGGGGAACGTCAGCGGGTCGAAATCGTCCGCTGCCTGTTGCGGAACCCCAAACTGCTTATCCTGGACGAACCGACATCGGTGCTGACGCCGCAAGCCGTGCAGAAGCTGTTCGAAACCCTGCGCAAACTTGCCGACGAGGGATGCAGCATCCTGTATATCAGCCACAAGCTGGACGAGGTGCGCAACTTGTGTCACTTGGCCACGGTTCTGCGGGGTGGGCGTGTCACCGGTGAAACCGATCCGCGCATGACAAGCTCTGCCGAACTGGCCCGCATGATGGTTGGCGGCGACCTGCCGGAAATGATGGTCGAACCCTCTGAACCGAGCCACCTGCCGATCCTGAAAGTGGACAAGCTGGATATGGTGTCAGAATCCGTCACCGGCATTTCACTGAAATCAATCTCGCTGGAGGCATATGGTGGCGAAATTGTCGGAATTGCCGGTGTGTCGGGCAACGGGCAGAGTGAATTGGCAGCCGTTATCAGCGGCGAGCGTATCACGAATGCCGCCGAAGATGTCGTGCTGGATGGACGCCCCATCGGTCAGCTTGATGCCGGCAAGCGGCGAGACCTGGGTCTGGGGTTCGTGCCCGAGGAACGGCTGGGGCGCGGCGCGGTTCCACCCCATGAACTATCGGAAAACACACTGTTGACAGCCCATCGTCAGGGGATGGTCAAGCGCGGAATGGCCGACCGGCGCAAAGCGCGTGAGTTCGCCATCAAGGTGATCGAGAAGTACAGCGTCAAAGCCAACGGTCCGAATGCCAGGGCCCATGGGTTGTCTGGTGGCAACTTGCAGAAATTCATTATGGGGCGGGAGATCGAATTGATCCCCAAGGCGCTGCTGGTCTCTCAGCCCACGTGGGGGGTTGATGTCGGTGCGGCGACCTATGTGCGCCAGACGCTCATCGACCTGAGCCGCTCTGGCCAGGCAGTGATTGTCATCTCGGAGGAGTTGGAAGAACTGTTTGAAATCTGCGACCGGCTATACGTCATTTGCAACGGTGAGCTGTCGCACTCGCTCAATCGTGCCGATACCAATGTCGAGGAGGTTGGCTTGCTCATGACGGGGACCGGGAAGGCAACCGATGCGCCTGAACAGAAAACGGAAAGTCCCGGCCATGTTGTTTAAGATAGAGGCCCGTGCCGAGCCTTCGCGTCAAATGGCCATTGCCGCGCCTCTGGTCGCAACCGGCCTGACCGTCGTCATAAGCTCTTTCTTTTTCCTTGCGCTCGGGCTTGACCCCCTCACGACACTCTACACCTTCTTTGTGCAGCCCCTGACATCAATGAACGGTGTTTCGGAGTGGCTTCTCAAGGCTTCGCCGCTCATTCTGATCGCCTGCGGCCTGGCCATAGGGTTTCGTGCCAATGTCTGGAACATCGGCGCCGAGGGCCAGCTGATCATGGGCGCCATCGCTGCTGCAGGTGTCGGGCTGTTTTCACCGTGGCGGGAAAGCGTACTTCTGTTGCCGTCAATGGTCGTTGCGGGCGCTCTGGCGGGGGCCGCATGGGCAGCGATCCCTGCATTCCTGCGCGACCGGATGAACACCAACGAGATTCTGGTGACGCTGATGCTGACTTATGTTGCCGGGTTGATCCTGTCCTATCTGGTACACGGACCGTGGCGGGATCCGGACGGGTATAATTTCCCGCAGACTGCGCTGTTGCCCAATGAAGGCATGTTTCAGGTGTTCAGCTATTCCTACCGCGTGAATGCCTCGATCTTTTTCACTTTGGCAGTGGTTTTCATTACCTGGCTGTTCATGGAGCGCAGTTTCATGGGCTACAAGATATCGGTCGGCGGTGTCGCCCCGGCCGCGGCAAGGTTCGCAGGTTTCAATGGCTCGGCCCCGATCTGGATCGGACTACTGGCCTCTGGCGCGGCCGCCGGTCTGGCCGGCATGATGGAAGTGGCAGGACCCCTGGGCCAGTTGTCGTCGCAAATCTCGCCGGGCTATGGCTTTGCGGCGATCATCGTGGCGTTCATCGGTCGGCTGCATGCCTTTGGCATCGTCCTGGGCGGCTTGTTGTTGTCCCTGCTCTATCTGGGCGGCGAAGCTATTCAGCTATCAATGGGGCTGCCTTCTTCGATCGCCCTGATCTTCCAGGGAATGCTGCTCTTCTTCCTGCTTGCCGGCAATTTCCTGGTTAATTTTCGAATCCGAAAACGCGCAACGGGGACACACTGATGGATTTGTTCGTTTCCATGTTCGTCGGGACGATTATCGCGGCCACTTCGTTGATTTTTGCCGCACTCGGAGAGTTGGTGGTAGAAAAATCCGGAGTCCTGAATCTTGGGATCGAGGGTATGATGCTGGTCGGAGCCGCGTTCGGTGTCTGGACCCACTTCGCCGGGTTTCCGATGATTGTGGCGTTGTTTGTCGCTGTGCTGTCTGGTGCGCTGGCATCGCTTCTGTTTGGTGTTCTGGCCCTCACCTTCATGACGAACCAATATGCTGCCGGTTTGGCGCTGGCGATTTTCGGAGCCGGGGTTTCGGCCTTTGTGGGGCGCGGATTTGGCAGCACGCCGGTGGACGCAATCAAACCGGTCCACATACCCGGGCTTTCGGACATTCCGGTGATTGGCGAGATGCTCTTTCAATATGATCCGCTCGTCTACTTTTCTTTTGTCATGTTCGCTGCGGTCAGCTGGTTCCTTTACCGGACCAAGGCCGGGCTGGCATTGCGGGCAATCGGCGAAAGCCCGGAATCGGCCCATGCGATCGGGTTTGAAGTGATCAGGATACGCTATCTTGCAGTAATGTTCGGCGGCGCCATGGCCGGATTGGGTGGCGCCTACCTGTCGCTGGTTTACACGCCGCTCTGGGTCGAGAACATGACAGCCGGGCGTGGCTGGATTGCGCTCGCCCTCGTGGTATTTGCCGCATGGCGGCCGCTGCGGGTGGTACTCGGTGCATGGCTGTTTGGCGGCATGACAATTCTCCAACTGCAAGGGCAGGCAATTGGCCTTTCTGTCCCGTCAGAAGTCCTGTCCGCGCTGCCTTACCTGGCAACCATTGTTGTCTTGGTGCTGATCTCCCGAAATCGCCAGGCGATGGCCCTGGATTTTCCGGTATCTCTGGCCCAACCCTTCAGGCCAAAGGGCTAGTAAAGCCACAAACAGGGGTTTGCCATTCACTCGGGTATCGTCAAATCGGACATGTGATTGTACTGTAGCAGATTCCTGCCATCCGCCCTCCCTGCTTTTTGCCGCAGTCGCAATGTGAAGATAGCCGCCGTTCAGGGGCAGGGGCATACAGGGCACGATTCCTTTGTCCCACTTACCGGTCCTTGGCAATAAACCAACCAGGGTCAGCCAGGGTGAATGTTTTTCGATGCGGGTCGGGGCATGACATTGCGGGCCTGAACCGACCCCGGCGCGCGCTGGAAACCCTCCCGAGGCATCCGCCGCGGGGGTCTGGGCGCCGCCTGTGGGGAAAGAGTGAGGGGTGGGAGGATTGCTGTTGAAGGTCGCACACCCGATAACTGCAACGATCCAGGCCCATGCAACCGTCCTGCCGTCGTTGACTTGAGGGCTGTGGCCGTTTTTCGTGGCTCTTCGGGGTGACAATCCGCGCGACGCAGAAACCGGGGCATGGAATTTCGGCCCCGGAAACCGGCACTGATCGGTGTCGGCTCGGGCGCATGTGACGGGCGTTCCGTCATCGGGCATGCTCCCTCGGTGGGGCGCGGGATCGGGGTTTTGGGCCACGGTGAAATATCCCGAGGATGCGCATTGGACCACCGCAACGGGGGCATGGCTCCCGCAAGTTCAAGCGGGACGACCTCGGCGCTTTGCGGGTCGCACTTGCCCGCAGCCCGCGCATGGCTGTATTTCACCGCCGCGCCCGCTTCGGCCATCCCGGCGGCATCGTCCTGGGCGAGTACACCGATCCCCTGAAGGACACCCCCGGCTTCGATCCCGGCAAGCCCCGCACATGGGCAGGCCGTCAGGGTCGTGGCCATCTCATCGCCATGAACCCGGCCGACGGCAACGGCCATGTGCTCGTCCTCGCCGCCTCCGCAGGCTACAAGACCTCGGGCATCGTCATTCCAAACATCCTGCATTACGAAGGCCCCATCGTCGTCTTCGATCCCAAGGGCGATCTCTATGCCCGAACCCGGAAGGCGCGCCGCGACATGGGTTACAACGCCGTGGTGATCGACGCCGATTCCGGCTTCGATCCGTTCAGGATGCTCGCGCCGCTGGCCGGTCAGGCGCCTTCGGTCTACCACACCATGGCCAAGACCCTGATGCCCCTGGCCGGGCGGGCCTCCGACATATCCGAGTATTTTCACGAGATGTCGGTCAGCCTCTTCGCCGCGCTGACCGCGCATTTCGTGCAGGAGAACAGCGACAATATCGCCCGCGACATCTCGATCTTCATCAACCGCGACCGCGAAACCGTCATCAACGAGGCGGCGATGATCGCGCAGGAATACAACATGCCCTTCATCACCGACGAGATGGCGGGGCTGGCCTCGCTCGACGCGCGCACCTTTCCCGGCGTCGTCAAGGGCATCTCCAACAAGCTCGCATTCGTCCGCTATCCCGACATCGCCAGCTACGGGCAGTCCGGGAAATCGCCGCAGGAGCATCTGCGCGCCCTCAATCCCCTGACCGACATCTACATCAACATCCCCGGCCTCGCCGCACGGGATTTCGCCTCCTTCCCGCGCCTGCTGATCGGCGGAATGCTGGTGGTCAGCGAACTCATGGAACAGCCCGACAGGCCCCGCGCAAGGCGGCTCTTTCTGATCGACGAGGCAAGGGTGCTGGGCGGCATGGACGTGCTCGTGAACGTGCGCGATGCGGGCCGCTCCATCGGCATGCACCTGATGCTGATCTACCAGAATCTCGGGCAGGTGGTCGAGGCCTGGGGCGGGCAATCCGGGGCCGACGCCTGGCTCGACAGCTGCGAGGCCCGCGTCGTCAGCGCCGTCGGCTCCAGCCGCACCGCCGCCGACATCTCCGCCATGCTCGGAAAGCGCACGATCCGGGTCGTGACCGAGGGCAGTTCGTCCAACAGCCCGGTCATGACCCCGATGGGCGGATCGGTCGGCACCACCGAACTGGAACAGCTGCGTGACATTCCGCTGCTCACGCAGGCCGCACTCGGGCAGCTGCCGGGGCATGGATCGGTGATCTTCACTCGCCGCTCGAAGCCGATCCTGGCAACCAAGGCGATCTGGTTCACCCGCGCCGACATGAAGGACCGGGTGCGCCGGGCGGAAGACATCGAGGATGAACTCACCGTGACGAGGCGGCGGCAGGCGGTGATGGACAATATCGCCGGTCCGCAAGCGCAGCCGGATACCGGCGTCGCTGCGGGCGCGGATCACCGGCCGGACATGACGGACGCCCGGAACGATACCGCTCCCCGGGCCGCGCCTGCGCCTGCGCAAGATCGCCGGCCACCGGCAGCGGGCGTGGAGGATATTCGGACCCGCAGAGATCGGGTGTCCGAACCCGCCGCTGCACCCGCCGCCGCGCCCCCCTCCGATCCCGCGCCCGGGGCGGAGGCGGAGCCGCCCGTGAACGGCGGCAATGGCGCATCCGGGGCGGCGCGCGATGACGCGACCGCGCCCATGACGGAGATTTCCGACGAAGACATCCCGGCGGAGTGGCTTGAAGATTTCCCGGAGCCGCCGCAGGCCGCCGCCGTGGGCGATCTGTTCGACCGATCCGGGACGCGGAGCCGGAAGGCGAAGGTGGTGCGGTGGAGCGTTCACCGCTTTCTCACCCGCCTCGCCCGGCGCAGATGCCGGCGCCGCGGGAAATGTCCGGTCCGCGCGCGCCGGACGCCGCAGTGACACCCCCGCGGATGATGGCGCCCGCGCGGGACGCCGTGGAACCCGATCTCACCGCGCAGGAACGGGCGCTGGTGAACGGGAATGGCCGGAACCCCGGCTCCACGCCGTCTGGGGCCGCCCCGGCATTCCCTTCGAGGCGCTGGAGTTCGGGCGCAGGCCGCCCCGCGATCCCGCCTCCCTGCCGCGGCCGCCTGCGCCGCCTCTGGCGACTGACCGCCCCCTCCGCGCCATGTGGGCCGAATGGATGCTGCCCGCGGGGACGGTTCCGCTCAATCTCCGGCCTTCCTGGGGTCCGCTCCGTTAGGGGGCAGAATGACACCCTAGAGCGGTTCATCATTTGTTTGAATCTCGGGATTCCGTTTTTCGTTGAATTGTGATTCAAACTGCGTGCCGGGACTGGAGGCCGGCATGCATGGTAAAACCCTATTCGAATGATCTTCGGGAGCGTGCAGTAGCAGCTGTTGTTTCCGGCGAGACGGCACGTGTTGTGGCTGCCCGTTTCTCGGTGGCTGTTTCTTCGGTGATCAAGTGGCGCCAGCGATATCGCGAGACTGGCAGCGTGGCGCCTGGCAAGATGGGTGGCCACCGCAGGATTATCCTTGAACCCCACCGTGATTTTATCCTGGAGCAGATCAACCGCACGCCGCACCTGACGCTGCATGGTCTGAAAGACATGCCGGCGAAGCGGGGCGTCAAGGTGTCCCGCAATGCGGTCTGGCACTTTATGCGCCGCGAGGGGCTGAGCTTCAAAAAAAAACACTGCTCGCCCTTGAGCGGGCCCGAGCCGATGTGGCCCGCCGGCGAAAGCGCTGGAAGGGGGTCATGCGTCAACTCGATCCGCGCAAGCTGGTCTTCATTGATGAAACCTGGATCAAGACCAACATGGCTCCGCTGCGCGGCTGGGGACCAAAAGGCAAACGCCTGCACGGCTTTGCGCCCCATGGCCACTGGAACACCATGACGTTCATTGCTGCCTTGCGCTGCGATCAATTGACGGCGCCCTGTGTCTTTGACGGCCCGATCAACGGGCAGTCCTTCCGTGCCTATATCGATCAACTGCTTGTCCCTGCACTGAAGCCCGGCGATATCGTCTGCTGCGCGACAAACAAGGTGAGAATCCAGCGTCAATCAGGATGAGAACGCGTGTGCGGGGGCTCGCAGGGAGGGCGTAGCCCGACTGGGGAGGCCCCGCACACGCGTTTTGCCCTTTTGGGGCGGGCCTGACGGTTGTGGCCGGCTCGGATAAGGAATGATTTTCTGTGCAAGGGGATCGTTCATGCCGGGCTGTCATGTCACTGACCAACAAATGAGGCTCTTCATGACGCTCAGATCGACCCATTCCGTTGCCGTTGCCGCTGCCAAGGCGGGGATCAGCCAGGCAACGGGCTATCGGCTGCAAGCTGACCCAATTTTACCATCACAGAAGAAGGCCCCTCGCGGCCGGCGGCGTCCGGACCCGCTGGCGGACATTTTTGATGCGGAGGTCGTGCCGCTTCTGCGGTCCTCACCGGGGATCCGACCTGTGGCGGTTTACGAGGAGCTTCTGCGTCGGCATTCTGATCTGGGTACGGGCATCCGACGGACTCTGGAGCGACGGATACGCGCCTGGAATGCGGAACACGGCCCTGAACAGGACGTCATTTTCCGGCAGACCCACACACCGGGCAAAATGGGCCTGTCGGATTTCACCGCCATGGGCAAGTTGGGTGTGACCATTGCCGGTGAGGCACTGGGCCATCGACTGTATCACTTCCGGCTTGCCTATAGCGGGTTTCAGCACGCCCACGTCGTGCTGGGCGGCGAAAGCTATGTGGCGCTGGCTGAGGGATTGCAGAACGCCCTCTGGACGCTCGGCGGCGTGCCACACAATCATGGAACTGACAGCCTGTCGGCGGCCTTCAAGAACCTGGATAAGTCATCCCGGGCCGATCTAACCGACCGCTTCGACGCCCTGTGCAACCATTATGGAATGACGCCGACGCGCAACAACAAGGGCGTCGCACACGAGAACGGTTCCATCGAGAGCCCCAATGGGCATCTGAAGCGCACCATTGAGGACGCGCTGGTCATGCGTGGGTCGCGCGACTTCGAAAGCTTGCAAGATTATCGTCGCTTCATCGACGAGATCGTGGGCCGGATCAACGCCCGCAATGCCAAGCGTATCGATGCGGAACGTGCGAGCCTCAGACCTTTGCCGACGCGGCGGACCACGGATTACGAGGAGATCACGTTGCGCGTCACTTCCTCCGGGGGCTTCACCTTGCGCAAGGTGTTCTACACCGTGCCATCCCGGTTGATCGGGCATCAGCTGCGGGTTCGGCTCTACGATGATCGGTTGGAGCTGTTCCTGGGAAGCTCTGCCCTGCTAACGCTGACACGCGGACGAGCCTCGAGCACCGGGAGCCATGGGCACGTGGTCAATTACCACCACGTCATCCACTCCTTGCGCAAAAAGCCCATGGCGCTGATGGGGCTGGTCTATCGGGATCAGCTATTCCCGCGCCGGGCGTTCCGTAACATGTTCGCATTCCTGCTGGAGCAGACCAGTGAGAAGGCGGCGTGTCGCATGGTTGTCGATCTTCTGGCGCTGGCACACGAGCGGGGCTGCGAGGCTGAATTGGCAGCGCAGCTTGAGGAGGACCTTCGCCAGAAGCGCCCGCCTGACATGGCGGCCCTACGCGCAGTGTTTAGCCCATCACAAGACGCACTCCCCCAAGTCGCGGTGCAACTGGCCGACCTGTCATCTTACGACCAGTTGGTCGGCGGTACGCCATCCGCTCAGGAGGTGACAGCATGACATCGCCCCAGACCGATACCGCCCGCCTAACCTTGGCTCTGACCGAATTGCGCTTGCCAGCCATCAAGGCGCTATGGCCGCGCTTTGCGGAACAAGCCGACAAGGAAGGCTGGCCCGCCGCTCGGATGCTCAGCACCCTGGTGGAGCATGAACTGGCTGAACGAGATCGCCGTCGTATCGAGCGACATCTCGCACAGGCACGCCTGTTGCCCGGAAAAACGATCGACACCTTCGACTTCACAGCCGTCCCCATGCTGTCCAAGGCCCATGTCAGTGCGATCACCGCTGGCGACAGCTGGATCGGAAAGGGCGGCAACATCCTGCTGTTTGGGCCGCCAGGTGTGGGCAAATCACATCTCGGCTCAGCCATCGGGCTCGCCCTTGTCGAGCAAGGCTACCGCGTCCTATTCAGCCGCACCACCGATCTGGTCCAGAAACTCCAACAGGCCCGCCGCGATCTCGTCCTCGAAAGTGCCATTGCAAAGCTCGACAAATTCCATCTGCTGATCCTCGATGACATCACCTACGTCACCAAGGATCAGGCTGAAACCAGTGTGCTCTTCGAACTCATCAGCGCGAGATATGAACGCCGCTCAATGTTGATCACGGCCAACCAGCCCTTCGGGGAGTGGAATGCGATTTTTCCAGACCCGGCCATGACATTGGCCGCCGTCGACAGGCTCGTGCACCACGCAACCATCTTCGAGATGAATGTCGAAAGCTACCGGCGAAGAGCAGCACAAAAGGCAAAGGGGCCGGGAAGGCCTGCACAAAAAGCCACACCGGAAAACACCAAAGCTGATTGACGCTCCGCGACAATCAAAAAACAAACCCCTTGATCGCGGCACAAAAGCCCGGCATCGTCCCAAACGTCGCGACCAAGGATTCTCATCCTGATTGACGCGCACTTCTCATCTTGATTGTCGCGCTACAATCGTCATCATGGACAACCTCGGCTGCCATAAATCGAAAGCCGTGCGCGATGCCATCAAGGCGGCAGGCGCGCGGGTGTGGTTCCTGCCACCATACTCGCCAGACCTGAACCCGATCGAGCAGACATTCGCCAAGATCAAACACTGGATGCGGATGGCTCGGAAACGAACCAGTGAAGAGGCCTGGCGATACGTTGGACGCCTCGTCGGATCAATCACACAACAGGAATGCCAAAACTACCTCGAAAACACAGGCTATGGTTCAGTCAAAATGTGAAGGACTCTAGTCACCTGCATCTAAAGTTCGGCACATGAGTTTTGTTGGGCGCGTTGGCAGAACCGCTTGACGGAGGCGAGGATATGGTCGGCGGGTTTGACCCATTTGTAGGGTTTGGGGTTTTCGTTATGGGCCTCGATAAATGCAGCGATATCGGCTTCCGGTTCCGCCGTTGAACGATGGACGCCGCGCTGCAGTTGCTTGCGCGTCAGTTCAGCAAACCAACGCTCCACCTGATTGATCCAACTGGCCGAGGTCGGTGTGAAGTGGACATGCCAATGCGGGCGGCGTGCCAGCCAGGCCTTGATCTTCGGGGTTTTGTGGGTGGCGTAATTGTCCATGACGATATGCACCTCCGGCCCGTCCGGCATCTGCCGGTCGATCTGTTTGAGGACGTCGAGGAACCCGGTGGCGCGGTGCCGCTTGTAGCATTTGCCGATCACGGCGCCGGTGGCGATATCCAGTGCTGCAAAAAGCGACGTCGTGGCGTGTCGGATGTAGGTGTGGGTGCGCCGCTCGGCCACGCCGGGCGCCATTGGCAGCACAGGCGGTTCGCGATCCAGCGCCTGGATTTGCGATTTCTCGTCAACACACAACACGATAGCCCTGTTCGGCGGTGACAGGTACAGCCCGACGATATCGTGCACCTTGTCCACCAACAGCGGGTCGGTTGAGAGCTTGAATGTCTCGCTTCGGTGCGGTTGCAGGCCGAACGCGTTCCAAATCCGCCGGATGGTGGTGTGCGACAGTCCCGTCGCCGCAGCCATGCTTCGGAGCGACCAATGGGTCGCATCCCTCGGGGGCGTGTTCAGCGTGCGCTCAATCACCGCAGTCACCTGATCGTCCGACACGGTGCGCGGGCGACCGGAGCGGTATTCGTCGGTGAGACCTTCAATCCGGCAGCGCACAAAACGTCTGCGCCATTTGCCGACTGTGTGTTCATGCACCCCAAGCCGGGCCGCCACTTCCTTGCTCGCCAATCCATCGGCGCACAGCAGGATCATCCGGCATCGGTCCGACAGCGAACGTGCCGCTTTGTGACGCCGAACCTGACCCTCGAGAAAACGGCGCTCATCTTCGCTCAGAACCACTGCATCCGCCAAACGTCCCACCATCGCAACATCCTCCTCAATTCCCGCTCAGTCAGTGATACAAATTACAATTCCGGGGGACCAGGCTCAGGACCCATTGACTTTGTTTTGAACGTGTGAATCAGTGTTCTGCAAAACGGAGTAGTGACATGAGCGATCTTTTCTGGCTGACGGAGGCACAAACAGCGCGCCTTGAGCCCTTCTTTCCCAAGCCCCATGGCAAGCCCCGGGTCGATGACCGTCGTGTGTTGAGTGGTATTATTTTCATTATTCGCAACGGTCTACGCTGGCGCGATGCGCCTGTCGAATACGGCCCTCACAAAACGCTCTACAATCGGTTTGTGCGCTGGTCCCGCAAAGGTATTTTCGAGCGAATTTTCGAAGAATTGGCCAACCCCTCTGGCCCGGACGCCGACACCCTCATGATTGACGCAACCCATCTCAAGGCACATCGCACGGCGTCCAGTCTCAAAAAGGGGGCTCCGATCAGCGGGTGGGCCGCGCCTGATCGGGCGTACAAAGGGAGGACTGAATACGAAACTGCATGTCGTTGGAGACGGTGCGGGTCGCCCTGTCAGGCTGCATCTGACGGCGGGTCAGCGTAGCGACTTCAAGGGCGCGGATGTTTTGCTGCCCAACCTGCCTGCGGCCAGGGTTCTGATCGCGGATCGGGGCTACGACAGCGCAAAGGTTCGAAAAATCATTGAAGATCAGAAGATTGAGGTTTGCATCCCTTCAAGGAAAAACCGCAAAAAAACCATCCCCCACTGCGCCGAAACGTACAAGAGGCGGCACAAGGTTGAAAACCTGTTCGCAAAACTCAAGGATTGGAGGCGCATCGCGATGCGCTATGACCGATGCGCACATATATTCAAATCCGCCATATACATCGCTGCAACCGTCATATTCTGGCTATGTGGCCTGAGCCTAAGTGTTCCATCCCGGACGATCAGATAGACCCTCGCCGCTCTGGCCTGTTCATGGCAAGATCGATCCTGCGTGAGATTCGGGACGGGAGCAAGACATGCTGATTTCTTTGCACAAACAGGCGACGACGACGCCGAAGATCAGGGCCGCGATCCAGGCGAGTGATGACCCCGCGTGGATCGTGGCCGAGCGCTATGGCATCTCGGAGCAGAAGGTGTGGAGACACCGTCCATGATCGGAGCCACACGGCGCACAGGTTGCAGACCACGCTGACACCGGCGCAGGAGGCCGTGGCGGTCTCGCTGAGACAGAGTCTGCTGCTGCCGCTCGACGACCTGCTCGCCGTGGTCCGCGAGTTTCTCAACCCGAACGTCTCGCGCTCCGGGCTGGACCGATGCCTGCGCCGTCATGGGGTCGGCTCCCTCCGTGACCTGAAGCCGAAGGTGGCGAAGCCCGCGCACAAGCCTTTCAAGGCATACGAGCCCGGCGACATCCACATCGACGTGAAATACCTGCCGCAGATGGCCGATGAGGAGAAGCGCCGGTATCTGTTCGTCGCGATCGCCCGCGCCACCCGCTGGGTCTTCGTGCGCATCTACCCAGTGAAGACTGCGGCCAACGCCCGCCGGTTCCTGCGCGACCTGGAGCGCGCCGCCCCGATGCGGATCACCCGCGTGCTGATGGACAATGGCAAGGAGTTCACCGACAGGCTCTTCGGCCTTCGCCGCCGCGCCGCGACCGGCAATCATGAGTTCGACCGCCTCTGCGCCGGGTTCGGGATCGAGCATCGCCTGGCCCGACCGATGCGGCCGCAGACCAACGGCATGGTCGAACGGTTCAACGGACGGATCGAGGCTCAGGACCCATTGACTTTGTTTTGAACGTGTGAATCAGTGTTCTGCAAAACGGAGTAGTGACATGAGCGATCCTTTCTGGCTGACGGAGGCACAAACAGCGCGCCTTGAGCCCTTCTTTCCCAAGCCCCATGGCAAGCCCCGGGTCGATGACCGTCGTGTGTTGAGTGGTATTATTTTCATTATTCGCAACGGTTTACGCTGGCGCGATGCGCCTGTCGAATACGGCCCTCACAAAACGCTCTATAATCGGTTTGTGCGCTGGTCCCGCAAAGGTATTTTCGAACGAATTTTCGAAGAATTGGCCAACCCCTCTGGCCCGGACGCCGACACCCTCATGATTGACGCAACCCATCTCAAAGCACATCGCACGGCGTCCAGCCTCAAAAAGGGGGGTCCGAGCCACGCCTGATCGGGCGTACAAAGGGAGGACTGAATACGAAACTGCATGTCGTTGGAGACGGTGCGGGTCGCCCTGTCAGGCTGCATCTGACGGCGGGTCAGCGTAGCGACTTCAAGGGCGCGGATGTTTTGCTGCCCAACCTGCCTGCGGCCAGGGTTCTGATCGCGGATCGGGGCTACGACAGCGCAAAGGTTCGAAAAATCATTGAAGATCAGAAGATTGAGGCTTGCATCCCTTCAAGGAAAAACCGCAACAAAACCATCCCCCACTGCGCCGAAACCTGCAAGAGGCGGCACAAGGTTGAAAACCTGTTCGCAAAACTCAAGGATTGGAGGCGCATCGCGATGCGCTATGACCGATGCGCACATATATTCAAATCCGCCATATACATCGCTGCAACCGTCATATTCTGGCTATGAGGACTGAGCCGAGGACGTGCTCCGGAGCCACCGTTTCCGCAGCGGCGAGGACCTCGAACAGACGCTTCTCCGCTACGTCCGCCTCTTACAACGGCCAGTTGCCACAATCCGTTCTGAAAGGCCGCACGCCAATTGATGCGCTCAAGGACTGGCATCGAGAAAAGCCCGAGCTCTTCAGAAAGAAGCCATGCAATCACACGGGTTGTGACACTTAGCCGCCCGCGTCGAAATCGACCTCTTCGGTCAGGCGCAGCGCGATGGCGCGCAGACCGGCAAGCGTCATCAGGTTCACGTCATCGGCGGTGAACCCGCCCCAGTTGCTGACCAGTTCCGCCGGTTCGGTGCCCGGTGCGACCGGGTATTCGTAATTGGCCTCGGCATAGATTTCCTGCGCTTTCGGAGAGGTCAGAAATTCCATCAGTTCAAGCGCGTTTTCCCGGTTGGGCGCGGCGGCGGTCATTGCAACGCCCGAGATGTTCACATGGGCGCCGCCATTCTCGAATGTCGGGAAGATGATCCGCACACTGTCGGCCCAGGCGCGCTGTTCCGGGTCCGAGAGCATCTGGCCCATGTAATAGGTGTTGCCCAGAGCGATGTCGCACTGGCCGGCCCAGATCGCCTTGACCTGCGCGCGGTCATTGCCCACCGGCGCGCGGGCGAGGTTGCCTTTCACCCCTTCCAGCCAGGCCCGCGCGCCGTCTTCGCCGTGGTGATGGATCATTGCAGAGGTCAGCGCCACGTTATAGGCGTGCAGGCCGGAGCGGGTGCAGACCCGGCCCTGCCATTTCGGGTCGGCGAGGCTTTCATAGGTCGTCACTTCGCCATCGGCCACGCGGTCCCTGGAGGCATAGACAATGCGGGCGCGGGTGGTCAGGCCGTACCAGTGGCCATCGGGGTCGCGATACTGTTCCGGCACATTGGCATCCAGCGTCCGAGAGGCGACCGGCTGGGTCAGCCCGGCCTCGACCACGGCATTCAGGCGCGAGATGTCAACCGTAAAGACCAGATCGGCGGGCGACCGGCGGCCCTCTGCCAGCAGACGTTCGACCATGCCCTTGTTCAGATGCACGACATTGACCCTGATGCCGGTCTCGTCGGTAAAGGCGTCGGTCAGGGGCGCGATCAGTTCCGGCTGGCGATAGGAATAGACGTTGACCTCTTCGGCCATGGCAGGGGCAGCGCAGGCCAGAAGCGCCGCCGAGGTGGCCAGAACGCCGAGACGATTGAACATGGTGATTCCATCCTTTGCAGTTGATGGCGCTCTTAAATCCGATAAAAATACTCAGGTCAATACCTGATCAATTCACTAAGGTAAATTTCCCTGCTCCTGTTTCACCTGATCCCAGAGCGCGTCCATTTCCTGCAAATCCGAGTCTTCGGGGCGTTTGCCGCGTTGGGCGAGCTTTGCCTCCACCGCTTCGAATCGCCTGATGAATTTGGCATTGGCGGCGCGCAGGGCGGCTTCGGGGTCGATCTTCAGATGCCGCGCCAGATTGGCGATGACGAAAAGCAGATCGCCGAATTCCCCGGTGATTTCGTCGTGGCTCAGGCGGTTGCGGGCCTCTGTCAGTTCTGCGGCCTCTTCGTGGATCTTGTCGATGACCTCGCCGGTCGAAGGCCAGTCGAACCCGACACGGGCTGCACGTTCCTGTAGCTTGACCGCGCGCATCAGGGCGGGCAGGCCGACGGCGACCCCGTCCAGCGCGCCGCGTTCGGCGCGGGCGCGGCGCTCGGTCGCCTTGATCGCCTCCCAATCGCGGATTTGCTGTTCGGCGGATTTGTCGCGGCTTTCGTCGCCAAAGACGTGCGGGTGCCGGGCAACCATCTTGTCGGCGATGTTTCTGGTCACGCTGGCAAAGCTGAACCGGCCTTCTTCGGCACCCATCTGGGTGTAGAAAACGACTTGCAGAAGAAGATCGCCCAGCTCTCCTTCCAGTTCCGCCCAGGCCTGCCGCTTTATGGCGTCGGCCACTTCATGGGCTTCCTCGATCGTATACGGCGCGATCGAGGCAAAGTCCTGTTCGATGTCCCATGGACAGCCGCTGTCGGGGTCGCGAAGGCGGCGCATGATTTCCAGCAGGCGCGGCAGGTCGCCTGCGGGGTCGTGGACAGGATCGTCGCTTTCTTTGGGCATTGCATCTTTCCGTGGGGTCGGGACACCGGGACAGGCTGCGACCAGATAGACATTTCAGGCCAGCGGAGTCCACCGTGCCCGCCATCGACCGTATCGCGGCCCCTGCCGGCAACATGGTCAGTGAATGGATGCGAATCAGCCGGTTGTCCGGGCCAGGGTATCCGCCGGAACGGATTGAGGTGTCTGCAACGCCCGCGACGACAGACACCCGCGCCCGGTATCCCGCCAGGCCGGGTTGTTCAGCGACATGTCGCACAGCGCCATGAAGGCCCTGCCACCCACATGCAGGCAGATCTCCTGCCCAAGTTCCACGCGCCCGCCATTGCTGTCGGTGCAATAACATTCAATCGTCCTGCCGCCGGAATTCACGTCTGCCAGTGCCGGTGTGCATAGCGCCAGAGCAATCAGGGCGAGTCTCTTCATAACAGTATCATAGCATGTTTATCGGGCTTGACCAGAACTGCCCGATGGGGGACAGAAGCGCATGGTTCCTTTGGACAGACTGACCCGGATTTCCGAACGGTTCGAGTTCCTTGAGGCGAAAATGGCCGGGGAAGTGCCGGGCGACGAGATTGCCGGACTGGCGCGGGAATATGCGGGCCTGAAGCCGGTGGCGGAGCAGATCGCGTCTTACCGGCGGCTTCTGGCCGACCGCGAGGCCGCAGAGGCGATGCTGGACGACCCGGAGATGCGGGCCCTTGCCGAAGAGGAACTGGCCGGGATTGCCGCGCGCCTGCCTGAAGCGGAAAAGGCGCTGCAACTGGCGTTGCTCCCACGGGACGAGGCGGACGCGCGCCCGGCCTTGCTGGAGATTCGGCCCGGCACCGGCGGCGAGGAGGCCGCGCTTTTCGCAGGCGATCTGTTGCGCATGTATCAGCGTTATGCCGAAGCGCGGGGCTGGCGGTTCGAGATCATCGGCGAGACCCTGACCGAACTTGGCGGCATCAGGGAGGTCGTGGCCCATATCAGGGGGCAGGACGTGTTCGCCCGGCTGAAATACGAATCCGGCGTGCATCGGGTGCAGCGGGTGCCGCAGACCGAATCCGGCGGGCGTGTCCATACATCAGCGGCAACGGTGGCGGTGCTGCCGGAGGCCGGGGATGTGGACGTGGAGATCGACCCGAATGACATTCGCATCGACACGATGCGGTCATCCGGTGCGGGCGGTCAGCACGTCAACACGACAGACTCTGCGGTGCGGATCACCCATGTTCCCAGCGGCATCGTGGTGACGAGTTCCGAGAAATCCCAGCACCGCAACCGCGAGATTGCCATCCAGGTGCTGAAAACCCGCCTTTATGACATGGAGCGGCGGCGGGTGGCGGCGGAACGCTCTGCCGACCGGAAATCGCAGGTGGGCTCCGGCGACCGGTCAGAGCGCATCCGGACCTATAATTTCCCGCAGGGCCGGATGACCGATCACCGGATCAATCTGACATTGTACAGGCTGGATCAGGTGGTCGCGGGCGATCTGGATGAAATCATTGATGCGCTGACGGCCGATGATCGGGCGGCGAGGATGGCCGGGATGAACCAATGATGACCGCGCGGGCGGCGAGGATGGCCGGGATGAACCAATGATGACCGCGCGGGCGGCGCTGATTGCGGCCACCCGGCGGCTGCGGCAGGCTGGCGTGCCCGATCCCGCGCGCGACGCCCGGCATCTGCTTGCCCATGCGATGGGGGTGGAGCGCACACGGCTGGCCCTGATATTGCCCGAGGGGATGCCGCAAGCGGCCTGCGTCATCTTTGGCAAGGCGATTCGCCGCCGGGCGCAGCGGCAGCCGGTTTCGCAAATCACCGGGCGGCGCGCGTTTTACGGGCGGAAATTCGCGGTGACTCCGGACGTGCTCGACCCGCGGCCCGAAACCGAATTGCTGGTCGAGGCGGCGCGGGCGAAGGGCGGGCGCAGGATTCTGGATCTGGGAACCGGCAGTGGCGCGATCCTTGTCACATGTCTGGCCGAGATGCCCCGGGCGACCGGGGTGGGTGTCGATGTCTCTGACGCCGCGCTGAAGGTGGCGCGGGCGAATGCGCAAAGACATGCCATCGCCGACCGGGCGCAGTTTGTCCTGTCCGACTGGTTTGCCGGTGTAAAGGGGCGTTTTGATCTGATCGTGTCGAATCCGCCCTATATTCCGGCTGCGGAAATGCACGGGCTTTCCCCCGAGGTTGCCCTCTGGGAACCCGGCATCGCCCTGACGACCGGGGGCGACGGGCTGGACGCCTGTCGCGCCATCGTGGCCCGGGCCGGGGAGTTTCTGGAGCCGGGGGGCTGGCTGATCGCCGAGATCGGCATGGCGCAGGGGGCAGCAGTAAGCGCCCTGTTCGCCGGTTCCGGGTTCGATCGGGTGTCCGTCGCAAAGGATATGGACGGCCGGAATCGCCTTGTATCGGGGCAGGTTCGATGAATACCCCCCTGAAATCCGCGACAAAATGAACCTGCTGCGCATAAACCTGCGCAAAATTTGCAGTTTTCCCTTGTATTGCCGCGACTGTCATGTTTATTCAGGGGCACAGGCAGCGACGGACGCAATTTGCAGTCTTGCTGACAGACAAGCCACACATTGTCTTGAACCCATCCAGGCCGGAAGGAAGGCCGATACAGGGGACAGGCAACGGCGCTATCCAGGTATTTACGAAGCACAAAATGAGATCACCGAAATCAAGATCACGCGGCAAGTCCAACCGCAATCGTTCCGCTGGCAACAATATCAACCGGGTGTTCGACAGTTCCGGTCCAGAGGGAAAGGTGCGCGGGACGCCGCAACAGGTCATCGACAAGTATCAGCAACTGACCCGCGATGCGCAATTGGCCAATGATCGGGTTGCGGCAGAGAATTTCCTGCAACATGCCGAACATTACGTCCGCCTTCTGGGCGAAGCGCAGCGTGAGGCGGATGCCCGCAAGGCAGAGCATGAGGTCCAGCAGCGGGATCGTCAGACCCACCGCGATACGGATCGCACCGTGCGGGAAGGAACCCGCCGCGCCGACGATCCGGCAGGCGCGCCGCAACCCAGCGTGGCCGGGGTGATCGAGAATTTCGCTGACGATAGCGGGTTGGTCGAAACCCCGGAGGCGACCGCCGCGCCGAATCGCTCGCGCAGCAGCCGCGCCCCGGAAGCCGCGCCAGGGGCCACAGCGCCGGAAACCTCTCGGACACTGGAATTTCCCGGAGCCACGGAAGCCGCCGAATAGGCGGCCTCTGTGCGTCTCCGGCAGGGCAGGGGGGCTCTGCCTCTCTTTCGCGGAACCCGGAACATTCCGGCAAAGTGAAAGGATGAGCCCCGGAGCGTTGGGTCAGAGGCTCCGGGTTTCGATGTCAGCGCCGGCTGATCAGGGTGTTGGTCGCAGCAATGACACGGACCGCGGCGATGTCCCGAAGCGCGATGCCGGAAATTCCGGTGGCGGCGATGACTTCGCGCGACTGCCGGTTGCCCGCGCGCTCAAGGCCCGGCAGCCTCTGTATCCGGAACAGATAGATGAGAACCCCGTCCTGCGGCAGGCCGCCATTGGCGGGCACAAGCGCCGCGCCCCAGTAACCCTGGGTGGGCGGCAGGCCGGTCGCGCGGATGATGGCCCCGCCTGCGGTGGGGTCGATTTGCAGGTCGATCACCTGTGCAACCAGTGTGTCGGGGTCGTAGGCGTCCGGTGCGGGCAGGGCGGCAACGGCTTCCCCTTTGGGCGCGCGTTCGAACCAGTTGAGCGGGTTGAGGCGCGATTCCCCGCAGGCGCCTAGCGCCATGGCCGACAGGGCGAGCACGAGAACTGGGGTCTTCATTTACGGCTCCCTCTTCTGCTTTCTTCCCGCTTAGCGGAAAGACGGGCGGTTGAAAACCCGTGATTGCGGGTCTGGACCTTTGGCCCCCGCCGTCTTAGGTGGAAGATGCGACAGGAACAGGAAGCCGCCGTGCCGACCGAAGCCTTTGAGGAAATTGCGGAGAATTTCGATTTTCTCGATGATTGGGAAGATCGGTATCGTTATGTGATCGAGCTGGGAAACGCGATGGACCGGCTGGATGCGGCCTTTCAGGTGCCTGCCACCAGGGTCGATGGCTGTGCGAGTCAGGTCTGGATTCTGCCGCAGACAAAGGGCCGCGGGCAGGGGGCTGTCTTTCGTTTTCAGGGCGACAGCGACGCGATGATCGTGCGCGGGCTGATCGCCATTCTGGGCGCGCTTTACAACGGGTTGACGGTGGCGGAGGTTCTGCGGGTCGATGCCCATGGAGAGTTGGCGCGTCTGGGACTGGATGAGCATTTGTCCTCGCAACGCTCCAACGGTCTGCGCGCGATGGTAGGGCGGATCAGGGCGCTGACGGGGGAGAAGGCGGCCGGGTGAGGCCAAGCCCGGTCTCTTCACTCTTCGCCTTGGCATGAATGCTCCGGGGGCCTGCGTGGCCCGGACGCGAAATGTTCATGTGCCGAAGGCGCGGTTCACGAAGTCAGACTGGCCCTGCCTGAAAGCGCCGTTTCCAGATCTCCGTAGCCGGTAAAGCGCCGCTCATAGGCGAGGCCCAGCCGTCTGGCGCAGTCTTCGGCCCTGGCGTCCAGCGCCGGGTCATCGGTCTGGGCCTGATAGACCAGTTTCGTGTAGTTGCCAAAGAGCATGTCGCGCAGGTCCGGGTGACGGTCGAGGCCCATGGGTTTCCAGACGAAAGCGTCGAACTGGCGGACTAGGAAATCGGTCAGGTAGAAGGCGCTGAATTCGTCTTCCGCGCGCTTGGCGAAGGCGTCGTTGCCTTCAAGGAACGAATAGCAGTGGGGGCCGGCGATCATCTCGACCCCCAGTTCGGCGCATTTCGCCTGCAACTGCCCGCCGGTGCCGCAATCGGCGTAGACGATGAAGATGGACTGATAGGCGTCGCGGTGTTTCAGCACCGCCTTTTCAACCGCCGGGATGATCTTTTCCGGGTAGAGATGGAAGTTGGCGGGCAGGCAGGTCAGATCCATGTGACGCCAGCCATTGGCGTCTTTCAGGGCCAGAATTTCGCGCGCCAGCGCCCCGCAGGCGATCAGCAGGATGCGCCCGTCGCCAGTGGCCGGATCGGCGTCTTTCCCGGTCAGACAGGCGTTATCGGGCAGTGTCTGGTCTGAATCCGGCTGGCTCATCGCGTTGGTCCGTCTGTCGTCCGTTTGTGGCGCTGTCACCTACATAGGGATGTCCGTTGACGGATGGCAAGGGGCTCACGACGTGGCGAGAGACGGAAGCGACACCAGCGCCTCATGCCGGTCGAGGACGGGGCGCGCGGTCGGGCCGTATTGGCCCGGTCCCGGCGACGCCAGTTGCGGAAACAGGGCCAGCAATTCCGCGCGCGCCTCCTCTTGCAACGCCGACAGCCCCATCCGACCGGGATAGAAGCTCTCTGACAGACAGCCCTCTGCCCGGATGATCTCATGGCGGTCGAACAGCATGTGGAAATAGGTGATCTCGCCCCCCGGATCGGTGACGATATTGCGGCCATTGACCAGATGTCTGGCGGCGACCAGCGCCTCCGGCGCGCCGGTGTACAGCTCGACCCGCCAGTCGGACAGCATCATGCGGTGCTGTGGCGACACGCGCAGGTCGCGCCGGTTGCCGATCGCGCCTGCCCGAAACAGCACCGGCGCGAATCCGCCCTGCGCGGCAACCCGCCGTTTTCCGATCCAGCGAATGGGTTGCAGGCCATTCGTCAGGGTGGGAATCAGATCGCCGGGCCGCAATTCCTCTATCGGGCGCTCTCCGCACTCCGTCCTGATCAGTGTGCCTGCGGCAAAGCATGGCGCAATGTTCCAGGTTTGCCGGTTTGTGGCCAGTTTTCCATCAGGGATTTCCTCAGAGGTGTTCAGCGTTATCGACCGGATGGGATGGGCTTCGAGCGCTTGCTGGCTGGCTCCATCAGAGACCTTGGGTATCAGGTAGGTGTTGCCATCCACATCCTGCGCCAGGACCAGATTCACGTTGACGGTCGTGCCGTCAACATAGGTTATCGTTCCGTCATATCTTGCGGCGCTGTCGAAAGTCTGTGGCGGGCCGCCATCAATCGAGAACTGGCTGGGTGGCGAATTGCTTGTTTCGTAGTTGGTGCTGGTGTCGCCTGCCAGACTCCAGGTCGCGGCGTGGTTGAGCAGCGGGTCGCCGGTGTCGCCGAATGTCTGCCCGACAAGACTGTCGATGTTTTCGACCCTCAGGTCGCCCTCGACCGTATCGAGGTCGGACAGATTGCCGAGGTAGATGACGTTGAAGGTTGTGTCTCTGGGCATCGCCGACCCCGCAATGGTGGGAATTGTGGCCTTTGTCCCCTTGCTAGCGGGCAAAACTGAATGAAAGGTTCATTTTCTTTCGGCGCGTGGCGGAAACATTCGGGCACATTCGGGCACAGGATGACGCCGCCCGAAACCCGGACGGCGCATGGGCGTTGCCTCGCCCCGCCGCCCGGCCCGGCCCCGCCCCGCCGCGATCAGGCGCTCATCGCGTTGTGCTTGCGGTTCATGAAGTCTTTGGCGGTTTCCACCGCCACCGCCGCGTCCCGGCAATAGGCGTCGGCGCCGATGGCCTTGCCGAATTCCTCGTTCAGCGGCGCGCCGCCCACCAGAATGATGTAGTCGTCGCGCTTGCCTTTGGCGATCAGCGTGTCGATCACCACTTTCATGTACGGCATGGTGGTGGTCAGCAGCGCCGACATGCCCAGAATGTCCGGTTCCTCGTTCTCCAGCGCCTCCAGGTAGTTTTCCACCGGGTTGTTGATGCCCAGATCGACGACCTCGAAACCCGCGCCTTCCATCATCATGGAAACGAGGTTCTTGCCGATGTCGTGGATGTCGCCCTTTACCGTGCCGATGACCATCTTGCCCATGCGCGGCGCGCCGGTTGCGATCAGCAGCGGTTTCAGGATCGCCATGCCCCCTTTCATCGCATTGGCGGCCAGCAGAACCTCCGGCACGAAAAGAATGCCGTCGCGGAAGTCCTTGCCAACGATGGTCATGCCCGCGACCAGCGCCTCGGTCAGCACCCTGTAAGGCTCCCACCCGCGTGCCAGCAGAATGTTGACGCTCTCTTCGATTTCCTCCCTGAGACCATCATAGAGGTCATCGTGCATCTGCGGCACGAGTTCGTCATCCGCAAGTTCGGACAGGACAATGTCGTCTTCTTCTTCGGCCATCCGATGTTCCCTTGACTCAGGCGCCCCGCACCAGGCTCATTTCCCTAATTGTCATTCTGCCGCAGACGCACTTGACCGGTTGCGACATCAATTCACCTTCTACCGACGAATTTGCGGGAACCAAAGCGGAATTGGGCAAAGTCCGGTGTGTTTTCATTCCTGCTTGCGGTCTGGAGGATGAATGTTCTATATATGTTCTCATATCCGATCATCCAGATGCACCCCCCGATCCGATCTCGTCCGTGGCGCGCGGGCGCGGGGCGACGGCGAACCGGTATGAGCGGTATGAGACCGCGCCTGCGGATGACGGCTGGCCTGGTGACGGCGCGCCGTTGCCGGTGTTGCGAACCGAGGTGCGGCTGGAGGAGCCGCGCAGCGCGCTGAACTGGAACAGTTCCCCGGATTTACCGTTTGACCGGTCGGTCAATCCCTATCGCGGGTGCGAGCATGGCTGTATCTACTGTTACGCCCGGCCCGGTCACGCCTGGCTGGGACTGTCGCCGGGGCTTGATTTCGAGTCCCGCCTGATCGCGCGGCCGACCCTGCCCGAGGTGTTGGAAAAAGAGCTGTCGAAACCGTCCTACAAACCGGCGACCATTGCCATCGGCACCTATACCGACCCTTATCAACCCATTGAGAAGGAACATGAAATCATGCGCCGCGTTGTTTTGCTGCTGGCGCGGTACAGGCACCCGGTCGCGATTGTGACCAAGGGCGCGCTGATCGAGCGGGATCTGGACATTCTGGCCCCGATGGCGGCGCTGGATCTGGTGCGCGTCGGCGTCTCTGTCACGACGCTGGATCGGGCCGTCGCCCGGAAGATGGAGCCGCGCGTGCCTGGCCCGGACCGCCGCCTTGCGGTGATCCGCCGCCTGTCGGAGGCCGGCATTCCGGTGCGGGTCATGGCCTCGCCGATGATCCCCGGCCTGACCGATCATGAACTGGAGGCGATTCTGAGCGCGGCCAGGCGCGCCGGGGCGGTCGCGGCGGCCTGGAGTGCGCTGCGCCTGCCCATGGAGGTGTCGCCGCTGTTTCAGGACTGGCTGTCGGCGGCGTTCCCGGAGCGGGCGAAGAAGGTCATGAACCGGGTCAGGGAGATGCACGGCGGGCGCGACTACCGGTCGGACTGGGGCGACAGGATGCGCGGGCAGGGGGCCTGTGCGCGGATGCTTGAGCAGCGATTCCGCGTGGCGGCCCGGCGGCTGGGATTCGCAGGGCGTCTGCCGCCGCTGCGGACCGATCTGTTTCGGCGTCCGGGCGGCGTGCAGATGGAACTGTTCGAGGCCTAGAGCGGTTCATCATTTGTTTGAATCTCGGGATTCCGTTTTTCGTTGAATTGTGATTCAAACTGCGTGCCGGGACTGGAGGCCGGCATGCATGGTAAAACCCTATTCGAATGATCTTCGGGAGCGTGCAGTAGCAGCTGTTGTTTCCGGCGAGACGGCACGTGTTGTGGCTGCCCGTTTCTCGGTGGCTGTTTCTTCGGTGATCAAGTGGCGCCAGCGATATCGCGAGACTGGCAGCGTGGCGCCTGGCAAGATGGGTGGCCACCGCAGGATTATCCTTGAACCCCACCGTGATTTTATCCTGGAGCAGATCAACCGCACGCCGCACCTGACGCTGCATGGTCTGAAAGACATGCTGGCGAAGCGGGGCGTCAAGGTGTCCCACAATGCGGTCTGGCACTTCATGCGCCGCGAGGGGCTGAGCTTCAAAAAAAAACACTGCTCGCCCTTGAGCGGGCCCGAGCCGATGTGGCCCGCCGGCGAAAGCGCTGGAAGGGGGTCATGCGTCAACTCGATCCGCGCAAGCTGGTCTTCATTGATGAAACCTGGATCAAGACCAACATGGCTCCGCTGCGCGGCTGGGGACCAAAAGGCAAACGCCTGCACGGCTTTGCGCCCCATGGCCACTGGAACACCATGACGTTCATTGCTGCCTTGCGCTGCGATCAATTGACGGCGCCCTGTGTCTTTGACGGCCCGATCAACGGGCAGTCCTTCCGTGCCTATATCGATCAACTGCTTGTCCCTGCACTGAAGCCCGGCGATATCGTCATCATGGACAACCTCGGCTGCCATAAATCGAAAGCCGTGCGCGATGCCATCAAGGCGGCAGGCGCGCGGGTGTGGTTCCTGCCACCATACTCGCCAGACCTGAACCCGATCGAGCAGACATTCGCCAAGATCAAACACTGGATGCGGATGGCTCGGAAACGAACCAGTGAAGAGGCCTGGCGATACGTTGGACGCCTCGTCGGATCAATCACACAACAGGAATGCCAAAACTACCTCGAAAACACAGGCTATGCTTCAGTCAAAATGTGAAGGACTCTAGCGGCGACGGCGGCCGCCGCGTCTGGGGGCCGGGGCGTCGTCGCCGGTTCCGTCGGAGAGCGAAGAGAACGCGCCCAGGGACGCGGTAATTTCTTCCAGCGACGGGCGCGGGCCGGTTTCGCGTTCTTCCAGTGCCGAGCGCATCCGGCGCAGGTGTTCCGTGGTTGTGCCGCAGCAGCCGCCGATGACGGTCGCGCCGCAATTGCGGGCAAGCGCTGCGTAATCGGCCATCAGTTCCGGCGTGCCATCATAGTGGATATGGTCATCGACATATTTCGGAATGCCGGCATTGCCCTTTGAAATGACCGGAAGCTCGGTGCCTTGCGCGACGAAACCCAGCACCGTGCGCAGAAGGTCCGACGCCCCGACGCCGCAATTGGCGCCGAAGGCCAGCGGTTTGTTGGGCAGGCTTTCGGCCAGATCGACCAGATTGGCGGCGGTGACGCCCATCATCGTGCGCCCGGCGGAATCAAAGCTCATGGTTCCGCACCACGGCATGTCGGCCAGTGCGAACGCCTCTGCCGCCGCCTTGAATTCCTCGGTGGCCGAGATGGTTTCGACCCAGAGCACATCGACGCCGCCCGCTTTCAGGGCATCGGCCTGTTCGTGGAAAATCTCGACAGCTTCGGAATGGCCGAGTGTGCCCACAGGCTCCATGATGTCGCCGGTCGGTCCGACAGACCCTGCGACGACCACGGGCCGCCCGGCGGTATCCGCGATGCCCCGCGCAAGTTCCGCGGCGGCGCGGTTCAGTTCGCCCACACGTTTCTGTGCGCCATGCAGTCTGAGCCGCGCGGCATTGCCGCCGAAGCTGTTGGTGAGGAAGAGGTCGCAGCCCGCATCCGTCGCGCCCTTGTAAAGCGCCCTGACCCTTGCAGGTTCGACAGTGTTCCAGAACTCGGGCGCGTCGCCGGAGTTCAGACCCATGTTGAACAGCGTCGTTCCCGTCGCGCCATCGGCAAGCAGCCATTCGCGCGACGAGAGCAGCCGGGAGAGTGCGTTTGTCATCGGTGACGGCCTTTCCGCGCCGGGGAACGGCGCCATCCTGTGCCCCTGACGCCACGCGCTGCGCGGGCAATCTGACGCTTTGTGTTCATGACGATCATGGGTTGCCAAATGGTGCGCACGGCAGGAAGGGCGGGGATCAGCCCTCCTCCATCAACTGTTCCCTCGCGGTGTTCAGCAGTTCGTTCATCTTTGCGCGTATCTGTTCTTCGGACGAGCGGTCGCCGAGGTCTGCCGCCAGTTTTCGCACGACATCTTCGTGGCCGGCCTCTTCAAAATCAGCTTTTACAACGTCGATCGCGTAGGATTTCGCCTCATCGCCGGTCTTGCCAAGCAGGTCCGCCGCCCAGAGCCCAACCAGTTTGTTGCGCCGGGCTTCTGCCTTGAACTGCATTTCCTGGTCATGCGCGAACCTGTTTTCAAAAGCCTGTTCGCGCTCGTCGAATGTGGTCATGTTTCGTCTCCGTAAACTTCATCGTCGGCTCGTGTTCCCGTTATGGGGTCTGTGATGCGCGCCCGCAAGGGGTAGCGCGTTCTTGCGGGCGCCGGCCTCATCGCGTATAGGGCGCATGAATGATCGGGGACTTGGCCCCATCGGCGCACAGGGGTCGGCATGGCACGTCGCAAGAAACTCTACGAAGGCAAGGCGAAAATTCTTTATGAAGGGCCTGAACCGGGCACGCTGGTTCAGTATTTCAAGGATGACGCGACCGCCTTCAACGCCGGGAAGAAGGATCTGATCGACGGCAAGGGGGTTCTGAACAACCGGTTGTCGGAGTTTTTCATGAAAGGGCTGAGCAATATCGGCGTGCCCAACCATTTTCTGAAACGGCTGAACATGCGCGAGCAACTGATCCGGGCGGTCGAGATCATTCCGCTGGAGGTCATCGTGCGCAACCTGGCCGCAGGGTCCATGAGCACCCGGCTGGGGCTGGAAGAGGGCACACCGCTGCCGCGCCCGATCATCGAGTTCAGCTACAAGGACGACAAACTTGGCGATCCGCTGGTGCCCGAGGAATACATCATCGCCTTTGGCTGGGCGACGCAGCAGGATCTGGATGACATCGTGGCGCTGGCCATGCGCGTGAACGACTATCTGTCGGGCGTCATGTATGCCGTGGGCATCGTGCTGGTCGATTTCAAGATCGAGGTGGGCCGCATCTGGGAGGGCGACTACATGCGCCTGATCGTGGCGGACGAGATCAGCCCCGACAGTTGCCGCCTGTGGGACATGGAAACCGGCCAGAAGTTCGACAAGGACGTGTTCCGCCGCGATCTGGGCAACCTGTCGGATGCTTATTCCGAGGTCGCCCGGCGTCTGGGGGTCATGCCCACGAACGTCACCCATGCCGCCAAACCGACGATTGTGAACTGAAAGGCGTCCGCGCGATGAAAGCCCGCGTTCTGGTCATGCCGAAAGAAGGCGTTCTTGATCCGCAGGGCGAGGCGGTGCGCCACGCGCTCGGGTCGCTGGGTTTCGACGGGGTCGAGGGCGTCCGTCAGGGCAAGGTGATCGAGCTTGACCTCGCCGAGACCGACAGGGCGAAGGCCGAGGCGGCCGTGACCGGGATGTGCGAGAAGCTGCTGGCCAATATGGTGATCGAGAGCTATTCGCTGGAACTGGCCGGATGAAAGCCGCCGTCATCGTTTTCCCCGGTTCGAATTGTGACCGTGACCTGGCGGTGGCGCTCCGCGCGGCCGGCGCCGATGTGCGGATGGTCTGGCACAAGGATACCGCATTGCCTGCGGGGCTGGATTTCGTGGGGGTGCCGGGGGGCTTTTCGTTTGGCGATTACCTGCGCTGCGGGGCGATTGCGGCGCGCTCGCCGGTCTGCCGGTCGGTCGTCGATTTCGCTGGCCGGGGCGGGCATGTTCTCGGAGTCTGCAACGGCTTTCATATCCTGACGGAAACCGGCCTGCTGCCCGGCGCGCTGCTGCGCAATGCGGGGATCAAGTACATCTGCAAGACCGTGAACCTGAAGGTCGAGACCGCCGACAGCCCGTTCACCCGCGCCTATGCCAGAGGGCAGGAGATCGCGATCCCGATTGCCCATCACGATGGCAATTACACTGTGGACGCCGACACCGTGGCGCGTCTGGAAGGCGAAGACCGCATTGCCTTTCGCTATGTCGGGAACCCGAACGGGTCGGTCGCCGACATTGCCGGGGTGTTGTCGGAAAACCGGCGGGTGCTGGGAATGATGCCGCACCCGGAGCGCGCGGTGGATGCGGGCCATGGCGGCACCGACGGCGCGGCGATGTTCCGGGCTCTGGCCGGGGTTCCGGCCGCCGCGTGACGACCGACCGTCGCCGGGGCCGTCACATCACGTACAGGCGCGCGCGCGGGGTTGAGCCGACTGAAACCATTGTTAAAAACGTCGATCTGATCGTACAGGCGCGCGCGCGGGGTTGAGCCGGGGGAACGTCTGCCTGCCCCTGCTCGTCGAGACGTACAGGCGCGCGCGCGGGGTTGAGCCGCGAGCACGGCGTTGGCGGCGCGCTCGCGGAGACGTACAGGCGCGCGCGCGGGGTTGAGCCGCTCGCCACCATCGAGGGGCTTTCGACGGCTCACGTACAGGCGCGCGCGCGGGGTTGAGCCTTTGGTTCCCCCGCACAGGCGGGGATAGACCTGGCTCACGTACAGGCGCGCGCGCGGGGTTGAGCCAGCATCAAAGCTGCGGCGAGTAGAAGGAAACGGGCTCACGTACAGGCGCGCGCGCGGGGTTGAGCCCTGGCGGAAATCGCCAGGCAACGCGAATACTGCGGCTCACGTACAGGCGCGCGCGCGGGGTTGAGCCATAGCCAAGCAGGTCCTCAAGCGCGTCAATATCCGTACAGGCGCGCGCGCGGGGTTGAGGCCAAGAACCCGCCTGGCCGCATCGAGAATGTCTCCGTACGGGCGCGCGCGCGGGGTTGAGCCCAGCGTCCATCAGGCAGGCGCTGCGCGAACGCCTCTCCGAGTACAGGCGCGCGCGCGGGGTTGAGCCCGCGATGATAAAGGCGATGGCCGCCGATCCCGCTCTCCGAGTACAGGCGCGCGCGCGGGGTTGAGCCTGCCCGCGCCCGGCCCTACACTCTGACAATGACCGAGGTTGCTGCAAAAGAAGGGCCGACATCCGGGCACATGTCATGGCGGCTGCGGAGTGTCATCATTTCGCTGATTGCGATCGAGGTGGCGATTGTCTGGATGACGAATATCTTTCTGACGGAAAGGTTTACCGAATCCACGCGAAACCGCGCGCAGGTGCGGCTGGCGCTTTATTCCGGGAACCTCCTGAGCGAGTTGCGGCGCGCGGCGATCATCCCGCAGCTTCTTTCACGCGATGCGGCGCTTATCGGTGCGCTGGAAAGCAGCGACTTTTCGCAAACCACGCAGCGCCTGTTTTCATTCATCGAGGAAATCGGCGCCGAAAGTCTGATGCTGCTGGACCGCGATGGCAGGGCGGTTGCCTCGACGCTGCGCGAGCGGATCGGGTCGGGGCACAGGTCCGAAGCCTATTTCATCGAGGCGATGCGGTCCTCCGATACCGTTTTCACCGTCAATCGCGGCGAGAGCGGCGCGGTGGATTTCCACTATTCCCGCCGGGTCGTTTCATCGGGCCGCAGCGTCGGCGTGATCGTTGCAAAGGTGGATCTGAAGCAGTTCGAAACCTCGTGGGCCGGTATTTCGGATGCGGTGATCGTGAGGGACAGCGAGGGCAGCATCATTCTGGCGACCGAGCCGCGCTGGCGCGGGCTGACGGAAGAGGAAGCGCTTGCGGTGCGTTCCGCCCCATCCGCAATTCTGCGCGCGTTCCAGGCGACCGCGGATTGGCGGGCCCTGCCGCCCGACGCCTATCT
This sequence comes from Paracoccaceae bacterium, assembly GCA_965216225.1. GTDB lineage: Bacteria > Pseudomonadota > Alphaproteobacteria > Rhodobacterales > Rhodobacteraceae > 3107. The sequence goes on along the minus strand of CBDCFF010000033.1, from coordinate 203,861 downwards.
GAGGGGCGAGGCCGTCATGCGCCTTGAGGCGCGGATTCCGTTCCGTGGCTGGATGATGACATCCTACACCACGTTTTCGCCCGTGCGCAGCAGGGTGAATGGCGTTCTGGCGCTGGAGATCATGGGCTTCGCCATCCTGTTGTCCCTGACCTTTTACCTGCTGTCGCGGCAGGCGATGGTCAGGTCGCGGATATTCCAGCGGGAATCGGTGGAGCTTCGGGCGTTGAATGCGCGGCTTCAGCGCGAAATCGCCGAACGCGAGAAGGCTGAGAAAAACCTGCAAGTGGTCGAGCAGACGATCGAACAATCGTCCAAACTCGCGGCGATGGGCGAAATGTCGGCGGCGGTCAGCCATGAGCTGAACCAGCCGCTTGCGGCAATGAAAACCTATCTGGCCGGGGCCAAGCTGCTGTTGCGCAGGCGACGCCCGGAAGAGGCCCTTTCGTCATTTCAGCGCATCGACGATCTGATCGAGCGGATGGGCGCAATCACGCGGCAACTGAAAAGCTATGCGCGCAAGGGGGAGGCGGCGCTGGAACCGGTGGATGTGCGCCATGCGGTATCCTCGGCCCTGTCGATGATGGAGCCGCAACTGAAAAGCCGGCAGATCAGTGTCGATGCCTCACTGCCGCGCGATCCGGTCATGGCGATGGCGGACCGGTTGCGGCTGGAGCAGGTGATCATCAACCTTTTGCGCAACGCGCTGGACGCCACCAGAGAGGTGGATCAGCCGGTGATCGAAATGCTTTTGTCGGCGGGCGACGCCATCACCCTGACCGTGCGCGACAATGGCGAGGGCATAGAGGATCCGGAAAGCCTGTTCGAACCCTTCTACACGACCAAGCGGCCCGGCGACGGTGTCGGGCTGGGTCTTGCCATTGCGTCGGGCATCGTCAACGATCTGGGTGGGCGGTTAATTGCCGGAAACGGGCCCTCTGGCGGCGCAGTGTTTGAAATTCAGCTTCCCGTACTGAACGAAGACATCGAAGCAGCCGAGTGATCAGGGAATGGCCCGGACAATCAAAATTGTAATCGTCGATGACGAGCAGGACATGCGCCAGTCGATCAGCCAGTGGCTGACGCTGTCGGGATTTGACACCGAGACATTTTCCGGCGCCGAGGCGGCGCTGAAGGCGGTGACTGCCGATTATCCGGGGGTGATCGTCAGCGATATCCGGATGCCGGGCATGGACGGAATGCGGTTTCTGAAGCGTTTGATGAGCGTCGATAGCGGGTTGCCGGTCATCATGATCACCGGTCATGGCGATGTTCCGATGGCGGTGGAGGCGATGCGGGTCGGCGCCCTCGATTTTCTGGAAAAGCCCTTCAACCCCGACAGGATGACGGAACTGGTGCAAAAGGCGACCCGCCGCCGCCGTCTGACGCTGGACAGCCGCGCGTTGCGCAGGGAGTTGTCGGGGGGCACGTCGATCATGGAGAAACTGATCGGCAAATCGCCCGAAATGGGACGTTTGCGGGAAGATATACTGGACCTGGGGCAGGCTGACGGTCATGTGCTGATCGACGGCGAAACCGGGACCGGGAAATCGCTGGTCGCACATGCGCTTCATGCGGTTGGCCCGCGCGCAAACCGGCCTTTCGCCCTGATTTCCTGCGCCGGGCTTGAAGATGAAGCCCTGTCGCAGGGGCTTTTTGGTCCCCGCAGGGATGGCGATGCGCAGCCATTGGCGGAGGAAGCCGGCGGCGGCACGCTGGTGCTGGAGGATGTCGAAACGCTGGGTTCCGTGGCTCAGGCCCGGCTGTTGAGCTATATCAACGATCTGGGAACCCCGGCGGCAACGCGGATCGTGGCGGTGTCCAACCTGCAAACACGGGACAAGACGCTGGAAGACGTGCTGCGGCCGGACCTCTATTACCGTCTGTCGGCGATGCGGATCACCCTGCCGCCCCTGCGCAGCCGGGGCGAGGATATTCTGATTCTGTTCACCCGCCTGACCGAGCAATTTGCCGGGGAATATGGGTGCGCGGCACCGTCCGTCACCGCGCAGGAGGCTGCGCAGTTGATGCAGGCGCCGTGGCCGGGGAATGTGCGGCAACTCGTGAATGTCGCCGAACGCGCGGTTCTGCAAAACCGCCGCGGCTCTGGCGCCATCGCCAGCCTGCTGACGACCGATGGCGACGAGATACGGCCAATCGTGACCACCGAAGGCAAGCCACTGAAGGAATATGTCGAAGCCTTTGAGCGTATGCTGATCGACAACACGATGCGCCGCCACCGGGGTTCCATTGTCAAGGTGATGAAAGAACTGTCGCTGCCGCGCCGGACCCTGAACGAGAAAATGGCGAAATACGGATTGCAGCGGACGAATTATCTGTAGGCCACGCGACCGCTGCGACAACAGGGCGGCACGGCGATTCCGTCGGTTTTTCCCGGCCTGGTGATTTTTCCCATTGTAATTTTCCCACATTCGCATTTATGTTGCACACGCAGGGTTCCGGTTATCAAACGGACCGCATGGAAAGTTTCGCTGTTCTTGAGGTGCGGCAGGTCAGATCTTCTGCATTCGGAACAGACAAAGCAGGTTGAAAGACCGCATTATTGCCCGAGGGCCGACACTGGCCGGGCGTGTGAACAGATGCCTTCGGCATCAGGGAAGAACCGCGATGAGGCGTGAATTGTTGAACAGGATCAGAGCGTTGAGGAAAATACCCACGATTCGTCCTGTGCCCGCGTCGGACATTGCCCGAACATGTTGCCGCCATCGTATCGCCCCGCCAGAGGCAGGGTGCGTCGGGCGGTGTGAAGAGATTTCATGGCCAAGAAAATGCTTATTGATGCCACCCACGCCGAGGAGACTCGCGTGGTTGTGGCCGACGGAAACAAGGTTGAGGAGTTCGATTTTGAGTCCGGGAACAAACGCCAGCTTGCTGGCAACATCTACCTAGCGAAAGTTGCGCGGGTCGAGCCGTCCTTGCAGGCGGCTTTCGTGGATTATGGCGGCAATCGCCATGGTTTCCTCGCGTTTTCCGAGATTCATCCGGATTACTACCAGATCCCCGTCGCCGATCGTCAGGTGCTGCTGGAGGAAGAGCGCGCCCATGCCGAGGCGATGAAGGAGGAGGACGAGAAACCCGCGCTCAGGAAACGGCGTTCCCACTCTCGCCCCAGGGCGGCAAGGACGGTTTCCGGCGATGCGGTGAAAACCGGGGAAATCAGCGGCATGGATGTCATTGATCTGGAGGGCGGCATCGAGGCCGACACTGCGGATGAAGGCGCCGACGCGGAATCGGCTGTGGCGACTTCGGCAGAACCCCTGCCGGACGGCGCCGCGCCGGGGGATGGCGGGGAATACGAAGCCGATGAGGATGACGGCCCCAGGCATCTGGATGCTTCCGAAAAGGATGATGCGATCGAGTCGGTCGCCGACGAGGATGTAGCAGAGGAAATCCGCCATCAGCGCAAGCCGCGCCCGAAGCGTTACAGGATTCAGGAGGTCATCAAGGTTCGCCAGATTCTGCTGGTGCAGGTGGTGAAAGAGGAGCGAGGCAACAAAGGCGCGGCGCTGACCACTTACCTGTCGCTGGCGGGTCGCTATTGTGTGCTTATGCCCAACACCGCGCGCGGTGGCGGGATTTCCCGCAAGATCACCAATGCCACAGACCGGAAGAAGCTGAAAACGGCTGCGGCGGAAATCGAAGTGCCGCAGGGGGCCGGCCTGATCATCCGCACGGCGGGGGCCATGCGGACCAAGGCAGAGATCAAGCGCGATTACGAATTTCTTCAACGACTGTGGGAACAGATCCGCGAACTGACCCTGAAATCCATCGCCCCGGCGAAGATTTACGAAGAGGGCGACCTGATCAAAAGGTCGATCCGCGATCTTTACAGCCGCGAGATTGACGAGGTTGTCGTGGAAGGCGAGGCGGCCTATCGCACCGCCAAGGATTTCATGAAGATGATCATGCCCTCCCACGCCAAGAATGTGAAGTGCCATTCGGACCCGATGCCGCTTTTTGCGCGTTATCAGGTGGAAAGCTATCTGGACGAGATGTTCAACCCGACGGTGCGGCTGAAATCGGGCGGCTACATCGTGATCGGCGTGACCGAGGCGCTGGTCGCGATTGACGTGAACTCCGGCAAGGCGACCAGGGAAGGCTCGATCGAGGAGACCGCGCTCAGGACCAATCTGGAAGCGTCGGAAGAGGTGGCGCGGCAATTGCGGTTGCGCGATCTGGCCGGACTGATCGTCATCGACTTCATCGACATGGATGATCGCAGGAACAATGCGGCGGTCGAAAAGCGTCTCAAGGAGAAACTGAAAACCGATCGCGCGCGGATTCAGGTCGGCAGGATTTCCGGCTTTGGCCTGCTGGAGATGAGCCGCCAGCGTCTGCGTCCGGGGATGATCGAGGTGACGACCCAGCCCTGCAACCATTGCCACGGCACCGGACTGATCCGGTCGGATGACAGTCTGGCGCTGACCATCCTGCGCCAACTGGAAAATGAGGGCGTGCGCCGCCAGTCGCGTGAGGTGCTGCTGAAGGCGCCGGTCGGGGTCGTGAATTTCCTGATCAACACCAAGCGTGAGCATCTGACCCGGATCGAGGCGGACTATGGCCTGGCGATCCGGGTCGAGGCCGATCCGTTCCTGATCAGCCCTGATTTCTCGGTCGAGCGTTTCAAGACCGCGACCCGACGGGTGACGGAAACGGCCCCGCCCCCGGTCGTGTCGGCCGATGCGATGGCGCCGGACATGCCCGATGAGGCAGCAGAGAGCCCGGTCAGCGAAGAGGATGGCGAAACCACCGCGCCGAAAAAGAAACGCCGCCGTCGCGGGCGTCGTCGTCGGGACGGCCAGGGCGAGATGGCTGCCGGGACCGAAGAAAGCCCCGGGCAGGCGGAGGCCGTCGCGGATGGCGCCCGGACAGACGCGGATGCCCCCGCAGGCGTGTCGGCGACCGACGAGGCCCCGAACAGGGAAACGCACCGTGTGCGCAGGAAATCCGTCAAGGCGGCGGATACCCACACGGATGGCGCGCCCGCTGCGGCGTCCGTCGAAGCGCCTGCGCAAACGGTGGAAGAGCCGGCGCCCAAAAAGCGCCTGACAAGAGTGCGCAGGAAGAAAACCGCGATGCCCGAAGAGGGGGCCGAGGCCGCCGCAACCTCTGCGCCGCCGGAAGCGAAAACGGTATCTGCGGCAGTGGAGGAGAAATCCGCTGCGACCCCCGATCCGACCCCTGATTCGGCCCCCGATTCGGAACCTGTTGTTGCGAATGAATCATCTGCCCCGGTTGCCGCGCCGGCAGAGGCGCAGTCAGGGCAGGCGCCGTCCGCAGAAACGCCGGAACCGGCGGTGACGGCTGAGCCGGAAAAGAAGCCGCGCCGCCGGGGCTGGTGGTCGGTCAAGCGGTAGGGAAATGGATTGACCACCGGATTCCGGTGGTCATTTTCAGGGTCGGCGCGCGTGGTCGCGGCGTATCCGTCCCGTGGTGCCTGCTTCCGTTCAAACGCACGAATCGCACCATCAGGGCCCGGGATCGGACATGCTGAAACAGGCAATCGTGAAACGGGTCACGGCTCGCCATATCTGCCGAGCGCGGTCTGGAACATCTCCGGGTCCACGTTACCGCCGGAGGCGACGCAGATCACCGTGTCGGTTTCCATCCGCCGGGGCTGAAAAAGCGCGGCGGCAAGGGCAACGGCGCCGCCGGGTTCCAGCACGATCTTGAGCCGCACGAAGGCGGCGGCCATGGCCCGCAGGCAATCCTCATCCGGCACCGCAATGCCCGGACCGCAGAGCCGTTTCAGGATCGGGAATGTGATTTGGCCGGGGCAGGGGGTGACGATGGCGTCACAGATGCTGCCGACGGAGCTGTCGTTCCGCTCGACCCTGCCGGAGCGGAGGGAACGGGCAACATCGTCGAACCCTTCCGGCTCTACCGTTCGCGGGCGCAGGGCGGGGGCCTTCGCATTCAATGCCAGTGCGATGCCGGAACTGAGCCCGCCGCCGCCGCAGCAGATCAGCACATCGGCGTTGCCGATGCCATGCTCCGCAGCCTGTTCGGCGATTTCCAGCCCGGTCGTGCCTTGCCCGGCAATCACCTGCGGATCGTCGAAGGGTTTGATGAGCGTGAGGCCGCGTTCCCCGGCCAGCCGGGCGCCGATGGCGTCGCGGTCTTCGGTTTCGCGGTCGCAGAGCACGATTTCCGCGCCAATCGCACCGGTATTGCGGACCTTCAGGCGCGGCGCATCCCTGGGCATCACGATCACCGAGGGGATGCCGTGGCGCTGTGCGGCACAGGCCACCCCTTGCGCGTGATTGCCCGAGGAAAAGGCCACGACACCCCTGGCGCGGGTCGCAGGGTCCAGTGCCGACACCGCCGACCATGCGCCGCGAAACTTGAAACTGCCGGTGTGTTGCAGGCATTCGGGTTTGACGAAGACCCGCCGCCCGGCGATCTCATCCAGAAAGGGAGAGGAGAGAAGCGGCGTTCTTCGCGCGTGGCCGCGCAGCCGTTCGGCGGCGGCCTCGATCATCGCGATGCCGGTCATCCGATCCGGTCCAGGAACCTGTTCAGAATATCAAGGCTTTCGGTTTCGTCCAGAAACGGCACATGGCCCCGGCCCGGTATGTCGGCAAAGAGCATGTCGGGCCTGCGCCGCCGCATTTCCGATGCCGTTTTTGAAGACAGCAGATCGGAGTTTTCACCGCGAATCAGCGCCAGCGGCAGGTCTTCAAGGCAATCGAAAACCGGCCAGAGGTCCGGGGCCGGCGCATGGGAGCCTTCTTCGATTGCATCACGCAGCTTCGGGTCGTAGTCGATGCCCAGACCATCCCCGGTTTCGGGAAAGAATCTGCGCACCTCGTCCAGCCAGCGTGCCATCGGGACGTTCTCGAACCCGGTCATCTGCCTTGCCCGCGCCCGCGCCGCGTCCGCGTGGGTTTTGCTCTTGGGGCTGCGGCCCAGATATGACATGATGAATGTCAGACCCTCCGGATTCAGTTCGGGTCCGATGTCGTTGAGGCAAACCCCCAGAAGACGCGCCTTTGCGGTTGCCGCCAGAGCCATGGCGATCAGCCCGCCGCGCGACGTGCCCAGAATGGCGGCTCGTTCCAGCCCGAGGTGATCCAGCAGTTCCACCGTGTCACGGGCCTCGCGCCTGATCGTATAGGTCCGGTAATCGGCCCGGCCGGACTGCCCGCGGCCGCGATAATCAAGCCGGATCAACCGCACATGCGCCAGATGGGGCGCAACATGGTCGAAATCGGTGGAATTGCGGGTCAGGCCCGACAGACAGAGGAGCGGCAGGCCGCTTCCTTCGTCCCGGTAGGCCAGGCGAACGCCATCGGATGCGTGAAAATGTTCCATGGGTTCAGAGGGTTCCGGCAAGTTGGGGAATGGTCGAGAGGTCTGTGCGGATATGGTGGGGTCGCCAGGGCAGGCGATCCGTGGGGTCGCCGGCGCGGTTGACCCAGACGGTGTTGAAGCCATGGCCTGCCGCGCCTGCCGCATCCCAGCCGTTGGCGGAGGCGAACAGCACATCGTGTGCGGCGCACCCGAACCGTGTGCCGACCATGCCATAGACGGCGCGCGCGGGTTTGAAGATGCCCACAGCCTCTGCCGACAGAACATCGTCCAGCAAGTCGGCGATGCCGCCGCTTTTTGTGGCCGCCGCCAGCATGTCGGGCGAGCCGTTCGACAGGATCGCCGTGGCGAAACCCGCCGCCCCGAGATCGGCCAGCATCCGGGGAACCTCCGGATAGACTTCCAGTTCCCGGTAAAGCTGCAAGAGCCTTTCCCGAAGACGCTGGTCCGACAGGCCCGCCGCCTCCATCGCCCAATCGAGCCCGTCCTGCGTGACGGTCCAGAAATCCGCGTGCATCCCGGTGACAGCCCTGAGCCACGAGTATTGCAACTGCTTGAGCCGCCACGTCTGCGCCAGTTTGCGCCAGCACGGCGCAAGCGCCTCATTCCCCGGTTCTTCCGCCGCCCGGCGCGCCGCGTGGTCCACGTCAAACAGCGTGCCATAGGCGTCGAAAATGCAGGTCGTGATCGGCATCAAGCCTCCTTCTTTCGGGCGGAGAATTGCACAGCCATCCGGTCAGGGAAACCCCCTGCGCAAAAGCGCGGTTCAACTGCCGCATACCCTGCGCAGGCGCGCCTTCGGGAAAGAACCGTCAGAGGTTCTCGGGCTGCGGCATACCCAGCACATGGTAGCCGCCATCGACGGTGATGATTTCGCCTGACGTGCAGGCGCCGTAATCCGAGGCCAGATAGACCGCCGTGCCGCCGATCGCCTCCAGCGTCGCGTTGGCGCGCAGCGGGGAATTGGCCTCGGTCTGGCGGAAGGTCTTGCGCGCGCCGCCGATGGCCGCGCCTGCCAGCGTTTTCATCGGACCGGGAGAGATCGCGTTCACGCGGATGCCCTGCGGGCCAAGATCATTGGCCAGATAGCGGACAGAGCTTTCCAGCGCCGCCTTGGCCACGCCCATCACGTTGTAAAAGGGCGTCACCCGGTTTGATCCCTGATAGGTCAGCGTCAGCAGCGTACCGCCATCGGGCATGATTTCCGAAGACCGCCTTGCAACGTCGATGAAGGAATGGCAGGAAATGCACAGGGAATTGCGGAAATTGTCGCGGGTGGTGTTGATGAACCGCCCCGTCAGTTCGTTCCTGTCGGAATAGGCGATCGCGTAAACGGCGAAATCCAGGCTGCCCCATTCGTTGCCCAGCCGTTCGAATGCCGCGTCCATTTTTGCGTCATCCATCACATCAACGTCGATCAGAATCTTCGAGTCCACGCTTTCGGCCAGTGGTTTCACCCGCTTGCCGAATGCCTCTCCCTGATAGGTAAAGGCCAGTTCCGCCCCTTCATCCGCCATGGCCCTGGCGATTCCCCAGGCAATCGAGCGTTCATTGGCGACCCCCATGATCAGGCCGCGCTTTCCCTTCATCAGTTCAGGCATTCATTTCATCCGTGATATTTGCTCATGGCAATGGTGCCGTTGGTGCCCCCGAAACCGAAACTGTTCGACAGAACGGTGTCGAGCCCCGCATTTTCCACGAAGTCGGTTGCAATCTCACCCGGACGAATGCCGGGGTCGAGGTTTTCGACATTGGCGGAAGGCGCAATGAAATCGCCGTTCAGCATGATCAGGCTGTAGATCGCCTCATGCACGCCGGCGCCGCCCAGACAGTGACCGGTGACGGATTTGGTCGAGGTGACCGGCGGCGTGCCACCTTCGCCGAAGACCGCGCGAACCGCTTCCACCTCGGTCACGTCACCTGCCGGGGTCGATGTGCCGTGGGCGTTGATGTAATCGACTTTCCGGTCGCCCAGGGTGGTGATGGCCAGTTTCATCGACCGCTGCGCGCCTTCGCCGGACGGGGCGACCATGTCGTGACCGTCCGAGGTGGCGCCGTAACCGGTGACTTCGGCATAAATCCGCGCCCCGCGGGCCAGCGCGTGATCGAGTTCTTCCAGCACCACAACGCCGCCGCCGCCAGAGATCACGAACCCGTCACGATCCGCGTCGAAGGCGCGGGAAGCCTTTTGCGGTGTGTCATTGTATCTGGAACTCATCGCGCCCATTGCGTCGAAGAGGCAGGACAGCGTCCAGTCCAGTTCCTCGCCGCCACCGGCAAAGATGATGTCCTGCTTGCCCATCTGGATCTGCTCGACCCCGTTGCCGATGCAGTGCAGCGATGTCGTGCAGGCCGAAGTGATGGAATAATTCACGCCCTTGATCCTGAAGGGCGTCGCCAGACAGGCGGAGTTGGTCGAGGACATGCAGCGCGTGACCATGAACGGCCCCATGCGTTTCGGCGCGCCTTTTTTCTTCACGGTATTGTGGGCAATGAAGAAATTCGAGGTTGACGGTCCGCCCGAGCCCATGATCAGGCCGGTGCGTTCGTTCGACACGTCGCTTTCCTCCAGCCCGCTATCGGCAATCGCCTGTTTCATGGAGATATAGTTATAGGCCGCGCCCGGCCCCATGAATCGCAACTGGCGCTTGTCGATATGTTCGCTCACGTCAATCTGCGGGGCGCCATGGACCTGACTGCGGAAACCGTTCTCGGCATATTCCGGTGCGAAGACGATGCCGGATTTGCCAGAGCGCAGCGCCGCCGTGACCTGTTCGACATTGTTTCCGATGGAAGAGACGATGCCCATTCCGGTGATGGCTACGCGGCGCATCGGCGCACTCCTTTCCTGATATTCGTTCAGCTTTCCGACAGAACGACTTTCATGTCCCCGACCCTGCAGATCACCTCGCCATCGGCTTCGACCCGGCCATCGGCCACACCCATGGTCAGGCGACGAGACTGCACGGCTTTTGTGAAATCCACATGATATGTCAGTATTTTCCGGTCCGGCCGCACCATGCCGGTGAGTTTCACCTCACCCACACCCAGCGCATAGCCGCGCCCCCGCCAGCCGCGCCAGCCAAGATTGAAGCCGGTGAGCTGCCACAGACCGTCCAGCCCCAGACAGCCCGGCATGATCGGATTGCCGGGGAAATGGCAGTCGAAGAACCACAGGTCCGGGGTGATGTCGAGTTCCGCCACCACATGGCCTTTGCCATGGGCGCCGCCATCCGCCGAGATATTGCTGATCCGGTCCATCATCAGCATCGGCGGGGCCGGCAGTTGCGCGTTTCCGGGGCCGAAAAGTTCGCCGCGCGCGCATTGCAAAAGCCCTTCCCTGTCGAAACTGGCTGGATAATCGGCCATACAGGCGCCCCTCTGTTCCCGTTGGTTGCTGGCTTTCCATCTAGCACCGCGCAAAGACCATAGGCAAGGGCATGGGATAAGGGAAACAATCTGCCCGTGCGATTGTTTTCATTTGAATTGGACACGACTCCGGGCCATATAGTGCAAAGCAGTTGTCGCTGACAGGATCGGGGCCATAGCCGATGAACGATCTCGCGCTGGAGAGAGGTGCCGAGTGGCTGTCTGCCGCCCGATTGCGTCCGACGCGGCAGCGCATGTCGCTGGCCGCCCTTCTGGTTGGCGATGGCAAGGATCGGCATGTAACGGCGGAAAGCCTGTTCGCGGCGTCGGATGCGGCGTCCGAAAAGGTATCGCTGGCCACGGTCTACAACACGCTCAGGGCCTTTTGCGATGCCGGGCTGATGCGCGAGGTGACGGTCGATGGCGCGCGCAGCTATTTCGACACCAATATCTCTGACCATCCGCATTTCTTCTGGGAAGATACGGCGGAACTGACCGACGCCCCGGCAGAGAAGCTGGTGATCGCCGAACTGCCGGACGCGCCCGAAGGGGCCGAAGTCTCCAGGGTCGATGTGGTCATCCGTCTGCGCCGCAAATCCGCCCGAGGTCGAAACGCCTCTTGAAACCCCGGCGCGATGGGCGTATCTGCTGGCTGATCCGTCAACAGGTGCAGCATGGCAAAAGCAAATCCCGCGCAATTCATTCAACAGGTCCGGGCCGAGGTTTCCAGGGTTGTCTGGCCGACCCGGCGCGAAGTGCTGCTGACGACCGTCATGGTGTTTGTGATGGCGATCATCGTGGCCGCGTTCTTTTCTTTCGTCGATCTGGGCATCCGCAGCGGGTTGCAGGGACTGTTCGGATTTTTCGACTGAGAAATTCCGGCGCGTCGAGCCTTGAATTCATCAGGGTTCGGGGGTAGAGCGGGCGGCACGGTTCCGGGCAGGCGTGCAGCGATTCGAGTTGCACGCTGTTTTTTGTTCCGGTTTTTGTTCCGGGCGTGATGGTTCAACCATCTGGAATTGTCGATAATTCGGGCCACGGCCCGGTCATGCAAGGTAAGGCACGAACTATGGCGAAGCGCTGGTATTCCATAAGCGTCCTTTCCAATTTCGAAAAGAAGATCGCCGAACAGATCAGGCACGCCGTGGTGGAAGCTGGTCTTGAGGAAGAGATCGAGGAGGTTCTGGTGCCGACCGAGGAAGTGATCGAGGTGCGCCGGGGCAAGAGGGTGACGGCCGAGCGCCGCTTCATGCCCGGCTATGTGCTGGTGCGCATGGAGATGACCGACAAGGGCTATCACCTGATCAACTCGATCAACCGCGTCACCGGCTTTCTGGGCGCGCAAGGCCGCCCGATGGCGATGCCCGATGCCCAGGTAAACCAGATCCTGAACCGCGTGCAGGAAGGCGAAGAGGCGCCGCGCACGCTCATTCACTTTGAAATGGGCGAAAAGGTCAGCGTCACCGACGGGCCGTTCGAAGGCTTCGACGGCATGGTCGAGGACGTGGATGACGACAATCAGCGCCTGAAGGTGATGGTGTCGATCTTTGGCCGGGCCACTCCGGTCGAACTGGAATACACGCAGGTCACGAAACAGGCCTGAATGTCCTGACGTGGAAGGCCGTCCGGGCGCGCCCGGCAGGCCGGACCACGCAACCCGTAGCCCCTGGCGCGTCAGGGAGCTGTTGATGGAAGGAGAGGCCGGATGGCCAAGAAAGTAGCTGGCAGGATGAAGTTGCAGGTTTCTGCAGGTCAGGCCAACCCGTCGCCGCCGGTGGGCCCCGCCCTGGGTCAGCGCGGCATCAATATCATGGAATTCTGCAAGGCGTTCAACGCCAGAACCCAGGATATGGAGCAGGGCGCCCCTTGCCCGACGGTGATCACCTATTATGCCGACAAGTCTTTCACCATGGAGATCAGGACGCCGCCTGCGTCTTATTACCTGAAGAAAGCCGCTGGCATCAAGCCCAGGGGTCCGAAGAACCGCATCAGCGGCGCAGCCACCCCCGGCCGCGAGACCGCGGCCGCCGTCACCGTAAAGCAGGTCCGCGAGATCGCCGAAGCGAAAATGACGGACCTGAACGCAACCAGCGTCGAAGGGGCGATGAAAATCATCATCGGCTCTGCTCGCTCCATGGGTATCGAGGTGAAGTAAGATGGCAAGGCATGGAAAACGCACCCGCACCGCCCGTGAAGCCTTTGCCGGCAAGGAGCGCCTTGGCATCGAAGAGGCGGTCGCCCTGGTCAAGGGCAACGCCAGCGCGAAATTCGATGAAACCGTCGAAATCGCGATGAATCTGGGCGTTGACCCGCGCCATGCCGACCAGATGGTCCGGGGCAGGGTCTCGTTGCCGAACGGCACCGGCAAAACCATCCGCGTCGCCGTGTTCGCGCGCGGCCCGAAAGCCGGGGAAGCAAAAGCCGCAGGGGCGGACATCGTTGGCGCCGAAGACCTGATGGAAACCATTCAGGGCGGCAGGATCGAATTTGAACGCTGCATCGCAACCCCGGACATGATGCCGCTCGTCGGTCGTCTGGGCAAGATACTCGGGCCTCGCAACCTGATGCCGAACCCGAGAATCGGCACCGTGACCATGGATGTCAGGGAGGCTGTCGAAGCGGCCAAGGGCGGCGAAGTGCAGTTCCGGGCCGAAAAGGCCGGCGTGGTTCACGCGGGCGTCGGCAAGGTGTCCTTCGGCGAAGAACAACTGGTTGAAAACGTCCGCGCGTTCATTTCCGCCGTTGCCAGGGCAAAGCCTTCGGGCGCCAAGGGCGCGTATCTGAAAAAGATCGCCATCAGTTCCACCATGGGGCCGGGCGTCACCATCGACGCGGCTTCCGCCAGCGCCGGATAAGCCGATAATATTCAGTGGAAAGGGCGGGTTTTCCGGCCCTTTTTCATGTCGGCGGGTGTCAATCCGCGATTAACCTCCAAATGCGATGCTTCCGGCGGAAACAGAATCGGAGGTTCGACCATGCGCAGTATTCGAGTCGCTTTTGTCGCCGCGCTTTCAATCCTCGCGACCTGCGCCGCCCTGGCCGGGTCTTTGTCCGATCCACAGGGACAGGTGGTTCTGACGGTGTCCGGCTCCGTCGGGAACGTGAACGGTGACGGCGTGGCTGAATTTGACCGCGCGATGCTTGAAAATCTCGACTGGCGGGAAATCGAGACGCACACATCGTTCACCACCGGCCCGCAGACGTTCGCCGGTCCCACCCTGGCATCGCTGCTGGAGGCTGTCGAGGCTGGCGGTGAAATGATGAAAGCCTCGGCCATCAACGACTATTTCGTGGAAATTCCCGTCGCACATGCGTCAGAGCATGATGTGCTGCTGGCCATGGACATGAATGGCAAACAGATGCGGGTGCGCGACAAGGGGCCTGTCTGGGTAGTGTATCCGTTGACGCCGGAGCAAACCCTGGAAAAGCCGTTCGATACGGAAATGATCTGGCAACTCAACCGGATCGAGGTTCTGAAGTAACGCCGTGCCGAAGGGAAGCAGACTGTCGGGCAGGCTTGCGCGGGCTCTGCTTGCGCTCTTCGTCTCCAGCGTTCTGGTCGTCAGTCTGATGTTGCAGCGCGCCGAGGTTCTGGAAGAGGAGGAGGAACTCGCCTTCAATCTGACTGCGGTGTCCTGGAAGATCAGTGAAATCGTGTTTGAGACCAAGCGGATGGAACTTGTTCTTCAGGCTTATGAAATCGGCGAAGCCGGCCGTGATGAGGTGATCCTGCAATCCGAACTGTTGTGGAGCCGCGTCGGCCTTCTGAAAGGCGCAGACCTGCGGATCGACGACAAGATCGTGGCTGCGATATCCGCCCTGTCGGACCTGTTGGCGGCCCGTGAGGCCGCGATCTACGATGCCCCCGACCTTGCCGTTGCCGATGCGGCGGCGCTGCGGGTCGCCCTGTCCCTGGGCGCGGCCAGCCTGCGCTCGCTCTGGATCAGCGAGTTTCTGAGCGACCGCGAGGCGATGATTCGCGCCGGGGCGGTGACGGATGGCGCAAAGTTCGAACTGCTGGCGGCTTTCAGTATCGCCGGGCTGATCCTTTACATGATCGCGGAACTGTTCATGGCCAGCCGCGCGCAGGAACGCGAAAGCAGGCTGCGCAAGGCCGCGATGGCGGCGAGCGAGGCCAAGAGCGCCTTTCTGGCGAACGTCAGTCATGAGATCAGAACGCCGTTGAACGGGGTGCTGGGCATGGCGCAGGAACTGTCCGAAAGCCCCCTGTCGCGGGAACAGACCGAACTGGTTGACATCATGGTCGGTGCGGGCGAACTGCTGGTCGCCACGATCGACGATGTGCTGGATATATCGAAGATCGAATCCGGGCGGCTGGAACTGGAATGCGCGCCGTTCGACCTGCGCCAGCGTATCGGACAGTGCATTGACCTGCACAAGGGCAAGGCGTGCGACAAGGGGCTGGATCTGGTCGTCCGTATCGGTGACGGGGTTCCGCAAAATGTTCGGGGGGATCCGATGCGATTGTGTCAGGTTCTCAACAACCTGATCTCGAATGCGCTCAAGTTCACGCAGGAGGGAACGGTGAGCGTGGTCATCGAACCGGGGGCGATGGCGGTGCCGGGCGGGCACAGTCTGACAATGATCGTCGAGGATACGGGCATCGGTATCCCCGAGGAAGCCCGGACACGGATATTCGAACCCTTCACGCAGGCGGATGCAGGAACTGCGCGCGCTGTGGGCGGCTCGGGTCTGGGGTTGGCGATTTGCCGGGCGATCTGCCGCCAGATGGGGGGCGACCTCGGCGTTCGAAGCCGTCCGGGTTCCGGCAGCACCTTCATTGCCGCCGTGCAGCTTTTTGCCGCCTCTGCCAGGGCCCCTGAACATGTTGAACACCCTGAACATGCTGAACGGACACCCCCGGCGGCAGGGATTCGGAAACTTCTGCTTGTGGACGACAGCCGGACCAACCGCATGGTGATGCAGCGGTTCCTGAAAGACCGGGCGGAACTGATCATAGAGGCGGAAAACGGCCGCGAAGCGGTCGATGCCGTGCTTGAGCAGAAATTCGACCTGATCCTCATGGATATTCAGATGCCGGGCATGGACGGAGTCGAAGCCACGCGGCGCATCAGGGATCACGAACGTCAGACCGGTCAACCCGCAACGCCGATCGTGGCGGTGACGGCGAACGCCATGCTGCATCAGGTCGAGGAATATCATTCCAATGGTATGGACAGGGTAATATCCAAACCGGTGAAAAAGGCGGAAATCCTGAGCCTTCTGTCCAATCTCGACAGTTTGCGCGCCGCCTGAGCGGGGCCATTCGCTGCGGCGCATGGCGGACACCGAACACGGACGCGAATTGCCTCTTGGCAAATCCCGTTCAGCGTATTATCTGTGCCCCTGATTCACGGCGGTTCCACCCGATGTGAGTCTTCTGTCCAAGACGAAGGGGGGCTCCCGGCCTTAATAACCTTTCCGAGATGAGAGATGCAAGAATTACCCTGTGTTCAGACAGCGGGCGTTTTGGCTATATCCCGGACAATGGACTGCGACTTTCCGCATTTCGTGCGGAATTAATTGAGCCGGGGAGAAATCCCCAAAACTGGAGTGAAACTGTGGATAGAGCACAAAAAGAGAAAGTGGTCGAAGAACTCGGCCAGATCTTTGAAAGCTCTGGCGTCGTTGTGGTTTCCCATTACGAAGGTATCACGGTTGCCGAGATGCAGAACCTGCGCGCCCGTATGCGTGATGCGGGCGGGGCCGTGCGTGTGGCCAAGAACAGGCTCGCCAGAATCGCCCTGGATGGAAAGCCGTGCGAAAGCATCACCGAATACCTGACGGGCATGACCGTACTCGCCTATTCCGAAGACCCGGTGGCAGCCGCCAGAGTGGTCGAGGATTTCGCCAGGGACAACAGGAAACTTGAAATCCTGGGCGGCGCGATGGGCGAAACGGCGCTGGACCGCGCCGGTGTCGAAGCGGTGTCGAAAATGCCGTCGAGAGAGGAACTTGTCGCCTCCATCGCCGGTTGCATCGGCGCGCCTGCTGCGAACATCGCGGGGGCCATTGGCGCACCTGCTTCGAACATCGCGGGCATCCTGTCCACCATCGAGGACAGGGCTGCGGCCTGAGCAACATGAGACCGGTGTGCTGGAAATCGCAGAACGCCGGAACACAACGCTGGAACACATCTGAAAGAACGGAAACAGTAAAATGGCTGATCTGAAAAAACTGGCTGAAGAGATCGTGGGCCTGACCCTTCTCGAAGCGCAAGAGCTGAAAACCATCCTGAAAGACGAGTATGACATCGAACCGGCTGCGGGCGGCGCTGTCATGGTTGCCGGTCCTGTCGGCGATGCCAGCGGCGCGGCTGCTGAAGAGCAGACCGAATTTGACGTGATCCTGAAATCGCCCGGCGACAAGAAAATCAGCGTCATCAAGGAAGTTCGCGCCATCACCGGCCTGGGCCTGAAAGAAGCGAAGGAACTGGTCGATGCCGGCGGCAAGGCCGTCAAGGAAGGCATCAACAAGGCCGAAGCCGAAGAGATCAAGGGCAAGCTTGAAGGGGCTGGCGCCGAAGTCGAACTCAGGTAATCCGGGCGGGGGCGGGGCGCGCGCGCTGCCCCGAACCTGAATCTGATCTGACATGGCTGGGTCCGGTTTTCCGGGCCCGGTCGAACCCGTCCTGGAAAGGCCCTGACCAACCGGGGGTTTCCCAGGGTGCGGTCCCAGGGATCGGGAGCAGACCTGTGGGAAGGTTTGCGGGAATTGATCCGAACGCATCATTTCGCAAGCGGCGCGGCGCTGTTCCCCCGGCAGCCCCCGTGCCCGCGAAAACAGAAGGTGATCACGCGCATGGCTCAGTCCTACCTTGGCCAGAAACGGCTTCGGAAATATTATGGCAAGATCCTCGAAGTTCTTGAAATGCCGAACCTCATCGAGGTTCAGAAATCCTCTTATGATCTTTTTCTGAACTCGGGCGATCAGGATCAGCCGCTGGATGGCGAAGGCATCAAGGGCGTTTTCCAGTCGGTTTTCCCGATCAAGGATTTCAACGAAACCGCAGTGCTGGAATTTGTCAGCTACGGGCTGGAAGCCGCGAAATACGATATCGAGGAATGCCAGCAGCGCGGCATGACCTATGCGGCGCCGCTGAAGGTGACGCTGCGCCTGATCGTGTTCGACGTTGATGACGACACCGCTGCCCGGTCGGTGAAGGACATCAAGGAACAGGATGTCTTCATGGGCGACATGCCCCTGATGACGCCGAACGGCACTTTCATCGTGAACGGGACCGAGCGGGTAATCGTCAGCCAGATGCACCGCTCTCCGGGGGTGTTCTTCGATCACGACAAGGGCAAGACCCATGCCTCGGGCAAGCTGCTGTTCGCCTGCCGCATCATTCCCTATCGCGGCTCCTGGCTCGACTTCGAATTTGACGCCAGGGACAATGTTCATGCCCGCATCGACCGTCGCCGCAAACTGCCGGTGACGACGCTGCTTTATGCGCTGGGGATGGATCAGGAAGGCATCATGGATGCCTACTATGACACCATCCATTTCAAGCTGAAGAAAAGGCGGAACGGCTGGGCGACGAAATTCTTTCCCGAACGTGTGCGGGGCACCCGTCAGGCCCATGATCTGATTGATGCAAGAACCGGCAGGGTGATTGCCGAAGCGGGCAAGAAAGTCACCCCGCGCGCGGTCAAGAAGCTGATTGAAGAAGGCAAGGTCACGGAATTGCTGGTGCCGTTCGAGCAGATCGTCGGCCGCTATGTCGCCAGGGACATCATCGACGAGAAAACCGGCGCGATCCATGTCGAGGCGGGCGATGAACTGACGCTGGAATACGACAAGGAAGGCAACATCACCGGCGGCACCTTGCAGAAACTTCTGGATGCGGGTTTTACCGATATTCCCGTGCTCGACATCGACGGCGTGAATGTCGGCCCCTATGTCCGCAACACCATGGCGGCGGACAAGAACATGAACCGCACCGGTGCGCTCATGGACATCTATCGCGTCATGCGTCCGGGAGAGCCGCCGACCGAGGAGGCGGCGTCGGCGCTTTTCGAGACGATGTTCTTCGACAGCGAGCGTTACGACCTGTCCGCCGTTGGCCGCGTGAAGATGAACATGCGTCTGGCGCTGGATGCCGATGACACCGTGCGCACCCTGCGCCGCGAAGACATCGTGGCCTGCATAAAGGCGCTGGTGGAACTGCGCGACGGCAAGGGTGAGGTCGATGACATCGACCACCTTGGCAACCGTCGTGTGCGCTCTGTCGGCGAACTGATGGAAAATCAGTATCGCGTGGGCCTTCTGCGCATGGAGCGTGCGATCAAGGAGCGGATGTCGTCGGTCGAGATCGACACCGTCATGCCGCAGGATCTGATCAACGCCAAGCCCGCCGCCGCCGCGGTTCGCGAATTTTTCGGTTCCTCGCAGCTTTCGCAATTCATGGACCAGACCAACCCGCTGTCGGAAGTCACCCACAAACGCCGCCTGTCGGCGCTTGGGCCGGGCGGTCTGACCCGCGAGCGTGCGGGATTCGAGGTTCGCGACGTGCATCCGACCCATTATGGCCGGATGTGCCCGATCGAAACGCCGGAAGGCCCGAATATCGGTCTGATCAACTCTCTGGCCACCTTTGCCAAGGTGAACAAGTACGGCTTTATCGAAACCCCGTATCGCAAGGTCGAAAACGGCCACGTTACCGATGAAGTGCGCTACATGTCGGCGACCGAGGAAATGCGCCATACCGTGGCGCAGGCCAATGCGACGCTGGATGCTGACGGCAACCTCATCAATGATCTTGTTTCGACCCGTCAGTCCGGCGAATACATGCTTGCCCCGCGCGAAAATGTGGACCTGATCGACGTAAGCCCGAAACAACTGGTATCGGTCGCGGCCTCGCTCATTCCGTTTCTGGAAAACGACGACGCGAACCGGGCGCTGATGGGTTCGAACATGCAGCGTCAGGCGGTGCCGCTTTTGCAGGCGGAGGCGCCGCTGGTCGGCACCGGGATCGAGGAAGTCGTGGCGCGCGACTCGGGCGCGGCGATTCTGGCCAGGCGGGCGGGAATCATCGACCAGGTGGACGGCACGAGGATCGTCATCCGGGCGACCGGAGGTCTGGAACCGGGCGATGCCGGCGTTGACATCTACCGGATGCGCAAGTTCCAGCGTTCCAACCAGAACTCCTGCATCAACCAGCGTCCGCTGGTGAAGGTCGGTCAGGAAGTGAAGAAGGGCGAAGTGATCGCCGACGGTCCGTCCACCGATATGGGGGAACTGGCGCTTGGCAAGAACGTGGTCGTCGCCTTCATGCCATGGAACGGCTACAATTACGAGGATTCGATCCTGATTTCAGAGCGGATCGTGCGCGATGATGTCTTCACCTCGGTCCATATCGAGGAATTCGAGGTCGCCGCCCGCGACACCAAACTGGGACCGGAAGAGATCACCCGCGACATCCCGAATGTCGGCGAAGAGGCGCTGCGCAACCTCGATGAGGCGGGCATCGTCTATATCGGCGCCGATGTGGGGGCGGGCGATATTCTCGTCGGCAAGATCACGCCGAAGGGCGAAAGCCCGATGACGCCGGAAGAAAAGCTCCTGCGCGCCATCTTTGGCGAGAAAGCCTCTGACGTGCGCGATACCTCGCTGCGGGTGAAGCCGGGCGATTTCGGCACCGTGGTCGAAGTGCGCGTCTTCAACCGTCATGGCGTGGAAAAAGACGAACGCGCCCTTCAGATCGAGCGCGAAGAGGTCGAGCGCCTGGCCCGTGACCGGGATGACGAGATGGCGATCCTGGACCGCAACATTTATGCCCGTCTGAAAGGCATGATCCTGGGCAAGACCGCCGTGAAAGGCCCGAAAGGCGTGCAGGAGGCGACGAAGATCGACGAAGACCTTCTGCATGGCCTCAGCCGCGGCCAATGGTGGCAACTGGCGCTGAAGGATGAACACGACGCCCAGATCGTCGAAGCCCTGAACGAGCAGTACGGGGTGCAGAAACGTGCGCTCGACGCCCGTTTCGAGGACAAGGTCGAGAAGGTCCGCCGTGGCGACGACCTGCCGCCGGGTGTGATGAAGATGGTCAAGGTCTTCGTGGCGGTGAAGCGCAAGTTGCAGCCGGGCGACAAGATGGCCGGCCGTCACGGGAACAAGGGCGTCGTTTCCAGGGTCGTGGCGATGGAGGACATGCCGTTCCTGGCCGATGGAACCCCGGTCGATATAGTTCTGAACCCCCTGGGTGTGCCCAGCCGGATGAATGTCGGGCAGATTCTTGAAACCCATATGGGCTGGGCTGCGCGCGGGCTGGGTCTGAAGATCGACGATGCGTTGCAGGAATATCACCGTTCGGGGGATCTGACCCCGGTGCGCGATGCGATGAGGATCGCCTATGGCGAGGATGTCTATGAGGAAGGCATCACCGGCATGGACGAAGGCTCTCTGACAGAGGCCGCAGGCAACGTCGTCCGTGGCGTGCCGGTCGCAACGCCGGTCTTCGACGGTGCGAAAGAGGCGGACGTGAACAATGCGCTGGAGCGTGCCGGTTTTGACACCTCCGGCCAGTCTGTCCTGTTCGATGGCCGCACCGGTGAACGCTTCAGCCGTCCGGTCACGGTTGGCATCAAGTACCTTCTGAAGCTGCACCATCTGGTGGACGACAAGATTCACGCGCGTTCCACCGGGCCCTACAGCCTCGTCACGCAGCAGCCTCTGGGTGGCAAGGCCCAGTTTGGCGGCCAGCGCTTCGGCGAGATGGAGGTCTGGGCGCTGGAAGCCTACGGCGCGGCTTACACATTGCAGGAAATGCTCACCGTCAAGTCGGACGATGTTGCGGGCCGGACCAAGGTTTACGAGTCCATCGTCAAGGGCGAGGACAATTTCGAGGCCGGCGTGCCGGAGTCGTTCAACGTGCTTGTGAAAGAAGTCCGGGGCCTTGGCCTCAACATGGAACTCCTGGATGCGGAGGGTGAGGAATAACGGCGGGCCGAACGCCGCCGCCGCCGCCGCCCGACGCCCCGCCGCCCGAATTCAAGGATTTGAAAATGAACCAGGAACTGACAGCCAACCCGTTCAACCCGCTGGCACCGCAGAAGGTCTTTGACCAAATTCGCATCTCTCTGGCCTCGCCGGAGCGGATTCTCAGCTGGTCGTTCGGTGAGATCAGGAAGCCCGAGACGATCAACTACCGGACCTTCAAGCCAGAGCGGGACGGCCTTTTCTGCGCCCGCATCTTTGGCCCGATCAAGGATTACGAATGCCTCTGCGGCAAATACAAGCGGATGAAGTATCGCGGCGTCGTCTGCGAAAAGTGCGGTGTCGAGGTGACGCTGCAAAAGGTCCGCCGCGAACGCATGGGCCATATCGACCTGGCCGCGCCCTGTGCCCACATCTGGTTTCTGAAGTCGCTGCCGTCGCGCATCGGGCTGATGCTCGACCTGACCCTGCGCGATCTGGAGCGGGTTCTGTATTTTGAGAACTATGTGGTGATCGAGCCGGGCCTGACGGACCTGTCTTATGGTCAGATGCTGACCGACGAAGAGTATGTGAACGCGCAGGACATATACGGCGTGGAGGCGTTTACCGCCAATATCGGCGCCGAAGCCATCCGTGAAATGCTGTCGATGATCGACCTGGAGTCCGAAGCCGAGAAACTGCGCGCCGAACTGGCCGTCGCGACCGGCGAGTTGAAGCCCAAGAAGATCATCAAGCGTCTGAAAGTGGTCGAGAGTTTTCTTGAATCCGGCAACCGCCCGGAATGGATGGTGATGACGGTGATCCCGGTCATCCCGCCGGAACTGCGCCCGCTGGTGCCGCTGGACGGGGGCCGGTTCGCCACCTCTGACCTGAACGACCTCTACCGCCGGGTGATCAACCGGAACAACCGTCTGAAACGCCTGCTTGAACTGCGTGCGCCCGACATCATCGTGCGGAACGAAAAGCGGATGCTGCAAGAGTCGGTTGACGCCCTGTTCGATAACGGTCGCCGTGGCCGCGTGATCACCGGGGCCAGCAAGCGGCCGCTGAAATCGCTTTCCGACATGCTGAAGGGCAAGCAGGGCCGTTTCCGTCAGAACCTTCTGGGAAAACGGGTGGACTTCTCCGGCCGGTCGGTCATCGTGACCGGGCCGGAACTGAAGCTGCACCAGTGCGGTCTGCCGAAGAAGATGGCGCTGGAACTGTTCAAGCCGTTCATCTATTCGCGGCTGGAGGCAAAGGGCCTGTCCTCGACCGTCAAGCAGGCGAAGAAGCTGGTCGAAAAGGAACGCCCCGAGGTCTGGGACATCCTCGATGAGGTGATCCGCGAACACCCGGTCATGCTGAACCGCGCGCCGACCCTGCACCGCCTGGGCATTCAGGCGTTCGAGCCGATCCTGATCGAAGGCAAGGCGATTCAGTTGCACCCGCTGGTCTGTTCGGCCTTCAATGCCGATTTCGATGGAGACCAGATGGCTGTCCACGTTCCGCTAAGCCTGGAGGCCCAGCTGGAAGCCCGGGTTCTGATGATGTCCACCAACAACGTTCTGTCGCCGGCCAACGGTGCGCCGATCATCGTGCCGTCGCAGGACATGGTGCTGGGGCTTTACTACCTTTCCATGGAACGCAGGGGCATGAAGGGCGAAGGCATGATCTTTGCCGATGCCGATGAGGTTCAACATGCGCTGGACGCGGGCGAAGTGCATCTGCACGCCATGATCACCGCGCGCATCCCGCAGATTGACGAAGAAGGCAATGAGGTGGCGAAGCGGCTCAAGACCACGCCGGGCCGTGTGCGTCTGGGCGCGCTTCTGCCGCAGAACGTGAAAACGCCGTTCGATCTGATGAACCGTCTGCTGCGCAAGAAAGAGGTGCAGCAGGTCATCGACACCGTTTACCGCCATTGCGGCCAGAAAGAGTCCGTCATCTTCTGCGACCAGATCATGGCGACCGGTTTCCGCGAGGCGTTCAAGGCCGGGATTTCGTTCGGCAAGGACGATATGGTGATCCCCGACACCAAATGGGCGATTGTCGCCGACACCCGCGAGCAGGTGAAAGGGTTCGAACAGCAGTACATGGATGGCCTGATCACCCAGGGCGAGAAATACAACAAGGTGATCGACGCCTGGTCGAAGTGTAACGACAAGGTCACCGACGCGATGATGGGCACGATTTCGGATACCGGTCAGGATGAGGACGGCGCCGGGAAAGAGCCGAATTCCGTCTACATGATGGCCCATTCCGGGGCGCGGGGCTCTGTCACCCAGATGAAGCAGTTGGGCGGTATGCGGGGACTGATGGCCAAACCGTCGGGCGAAATCATCGAGACGCCAATCATCTCGAACTTCAAGGAAGGTCTGACCGTTCTTGAATACTTCAACTCGACCCACGGCGCCCGGAAAGGCTTGTCGGATACGGCCCTGAAGACCGCGAACTCCGGCTACCTGACCCGCCGTCTGGTGGATGTGGCGCAGGATTGCATCATTCGTGAACGCGATTGCGGCACCGACCGCGCGATCAGCGCGCAGGCGGCGATCAATGATGGCGAGGTTGTCTCGTCCCTCGCCGAGCGCATTCTGGGCCGTGTTGCGGCGGATGACGTGCTGGCGCCGGTCTCTGACGAAGTGCTGGTCAAGGCCGGTGAACTGATCGACGAACGCACCGCTGACGCGATCGAGGCGGCAGGCGTTGTCAACATGCGCATACGCAGCCCGCTGACCTGTGAGGCCGGGGAAGGCGTCTGCGCCATGTGCTATGGCCGCGACCTTGCGCGCGGCACCATGGTCAACACCGGTGAGGCCGTCGGCATAATCGCCGCCCAGTCGATCGGGGAACCCGGCACCCAGTTGACGATGCGGACCTTCCACATCGGTGGCGTCGCCCAATCGTCCGGACAGCAATCCTTTCAGGAGGCCAGCCAGGAAGGCAGGACCGAATTCCGCGATGCCGTCGTGCTGAAAAATGTGGCGGGCGAACTGGTGGCCATGAGCCGCAACATGCATATCGCGATCGTTGACGAGAACGGTCAGGAACGTGCGGCGCACAAGGTGGGCTACGGCTCCAGGATTCATGTGGGGGACGGCCAGGATGTGAAACGGGGCGACAGGCTGTTCGAGTGGGATCCATATACCCAGCCGATCATCGCCGAGAAATCCGGGATCGCGAAATTCGTCGATCTGGCTTCGGGCGTGGCCGTGCGCGAGGAAACCGACGATGCCACCGGCATGACCCAGAAAATCGTCGTCGATTGGCGCACCGCGCCGAAAGGCAACGACCTGAAGCCGGAAATCATCATCATGGGCGAGGATGGAGAGCCGGTCCGCAACGAGGCCGGAAACCCCGTCACCTATGCAATGTCGGTGGCTGCGATCCTGTCGGTCGAGGACGGGCAGGAGATCAGCGCCGGAGACGTGGTTGCCCGTATCCCGCGCGAAGGCGCCAAGACAAAGGACATCACCGGCGGTCTGCCGCGGGTGGCCGAACTTTTTGAGGCGCGTCGTCCGAAGGATCACGCGATCATCGCCGAAACCGATGGTTACGTGCGCTTTGGCCGCGACTACAAGAACAAGCGCCGGATCGCCATCGAACCGGCGGACGAAAGCCACGACCCCGTCGAATACATGGTGCCGAAGGGCAAGCACATCCCGGTGGCCGAGGGCGATTTCGTCCGCAAGGGCGACTACATCATGGATGGCAACCCGGCCCCGCACGACATCCTGTCGATCCTGGGCGTCGAGGCGCTGGCCGATTACATGATCAATGAGGTGCAGGAGGTCTATCGCCTTCAGGGCGTGAAGATCAACGACAAGCATATCGAGGTCATCGTGCGCCAGATGTTGCAGAAATGGGAGATACAGGACAGCGGCGACACCACGCTTCTGAAAGGCGAGCATATCGACAAGATCGAGTTCGACACGGCGAACGAGAAGGCAGAGGCCAGGGGTCAGCGGCCCGCCCGGGGGGAGCCGATCCTGTTGGGCATCACCAAGGCGAGCCTTCAGACCCGTTCCTTCATCTCGGCGGCGTCCTTCCAGGAAACCACCCGCGTTCTGACCGAGGCCGCGGTTCAGGGCAAGAGGGACAAGCTGGTGGGGCTGAAGGAAAACGTCATCGTCGGCCGACTGATCCCGGCAGGGACGGGCGGGGCCACGCAGCGGGTGCGCCGGATCGCCCAGGAACGCGACAATGTGGTGATTGAAGCCCGCCGTGAAAAGGCCGCCGCAGCCGCAGCCGCAGCGCTGGCCGCACCGGACGACCATATCATCGACGACCATGCCATCGACAGCGGGTTTGCGGATACGTTCGGGGGCCGGGGCGACTAGAGCGGTTCATCATTTGTTTGAATCTCGGGTTCCGTTTTTCGTTGAATTGTGATTCAAACTGCGTGCCGGGACTGGAGGCCGGCATGCATGGTAAAACCCTATTCGAATGATCTTCGGGAGCGTGCAGTAGCAGCTGTTGTTTCCGGCGAGACGGCACGTGTTGTGGCTGCCCGTTTCTCGGTGGCTGTTTCTTCGGTGATCAAGTGGCGCCAGCGATATCGCGAGACTGGCAGCGTGGCGCCTGGCAAGATGGGTGGCCACCGCAGGATTATCCTTGAACCCCACCGTGATTTTATCCTGGAGCAGATCAACCGCACGCCGCACCTGACGCTGCATGGTCTGAAAGACATGCTGGCGAAGCGGGGCGTCAAGGTGTCCCACAATGCGGTCTGGCACTTCATGCGCCGCGAGGGGCTGAGCTTCAAAAAAAAACACTGCTCGCCCTTGAGCGGGCCCGAGCCGATGTGGCCCGCCGGCGAAAGCGCTGGAAGGGGGTCATGCGTCAACTCGATCCGCGCAAGCTGGTCTTCATTGATGAAACCTGGATCAAGACCAACATGGCTCCGCTGCGCGGCTGGGGACCAAAAGGCAAACGCCTGCACGGCTTTGCGCCCCATGGCCACTGGAACACCATGACGTTCATTGCTGCCTTGCGCTGCGATCAATTGACGGCGCCCTGTGTCTTTGACGGCCCGATCAACGGGCAGTCCTTCCGTGCCTATATCGATCAACTGCTTGTCCCTGCACTGAAGCCCGGCGATATCGTCATCATGGACAACCTCGGCTGCCATAAATCGAAAGCCGTGCGCGATGCCATCAAGGCGGCAGGCGCGCGGGTGTGGTTCCTGCCACCATACTCGCCAGACCTGAACCCGATCGAGCAGACATTCGCCAAGATCAAACACTGGATGCGGATGGCTCGGAAACGAACCAGTGAAGAGGCCTGGCGATACGTTGGACGCCTCGTCGGATCAATCACACAACAGGAATGCCAAAACTACCTCGAAAACACAGGCTATGCTTCAGTCAAAATGTGAAGGACTCTAGGCCGGCCTGCCGGCACACAGCACAGAGACCCCGTCAATCCTGGCGGGGGCTTTCCTTTCGGTTGGTCCCGACAGGGAAGTGGCGCCGCCGCCGGGCGGGTTTTCCGGCCACTGATACCGCCTGAAGCCCGACCATTCTTCGGATGTCGTTCGGGCTGTAGCCCTCTGCCCGGTATTTGCGAATTGCGCGGGCATCGTCGCGTTTGGCAAGGCGCTTGCCCGTCTCGTCCCGGATCAGGTCATGATGATGATACCGGGGTGTCGGATAGCCAAGCAGGGCTTGCAGCGTGACATGGATTGCTGTCGCCCGAAAAAGATCGCGCCCGCGCACCACATGTGTGATTTCCTGATGCGCGTCATCGACGACAGAGGCAAGGTGATAGGCAATCTGCCCGGCCTCCCGGCGGCCCAGAACCACGTCGCCGACATCGTGAATCAGATACGCGCGCGTGGTCCTGACCGCGCCCGGCTCGAAGGGTCCGCATTCCCGGAAGTCAGGAATCTCTCCCAGGGCGGAAACGGCGTTTCGCATGTGCAAACGCAGCGCGTCCTGTGGCCCTCGCTCATCAATGCTCCGGTCGCGGCAGGCGCCGGGGTAAACCGGCCCGTCCGGCCCCTCGACCGGCGCGCCCTCCTGCGGGGCCGAGAGGGCGGCG
The DNA here is from genome assembly GCA_965216225.1 of Paracoccaceae bacterium. Taxonomy (GTDB): domain Bacteria; phylum Pseudomonadota; class Alphaproteobacteria; order Rhodobacterales; family Rhodobacteraceae; genus 3107. The sequence goes on along the minus strand of CBDCFF010000033.1, from coordinate 176,180 downwards.
CGAATCGTGCGGCGATTACAGTTGCACGGAAAAACCAGCCCCCGCCTGCCGAGTTGGCCCAGCACCCTGATGTAATGGGCAACCCGTTCGGATTGACGCAATATCGCGCCGTCCCATTCGATACCCAGCCACCGAAGATCGCTGACGATGGCCTCTTCGTATTCAGGTCGGCAACGGCTCTGGTCGGTGTCCTCGATACGCAGAAGAAACCGGCCGCCACGCTGCCGCGCCAGATCGAAGGTGACGAGGGCGGAATAGGCGTGGCCAAGATGCAGACAACCGGTTGGCGACGGCGCAAACCTGGTTCGGAATGTCACGCCTTCTCCAGCACATAGACCATGGACTTCATATGGATCCCCGGCAGGTGGGGGCCATATTCCCAAAACCGCAGACGCGCGGCTGCCGTATCAATGTAGTCGTTTATCCTGCCTTCAAAAGACCGGTCTTTCAATGTGTGATCATTGAAGGAAAAGGCGATGAACCCTTTCGAAGCAAGAACCGACATCAATGCGTCAAACACCGGCAGGGGGGCCGCGCCGGAGCCGATGACCCCGCAGGCGACAATGGCGCCGTAGACGCCGGTTTCTATGGGCGGCGGCTGCTTGGGGTTGCTGATGAAAGTCAGGTTTCTGTAGATACCCCGTTCGTGGGCGCGTTCCAGCATCTCCGACGACGCATCCATCCCGTCTATGGTTTGAAAGCGCTGTTCCCGGAGCGCAGCCCCGCTGAGACCGGTTCCGCATCCGAAGTCCAGAACCGGCCTGGAAAGATCGGTGAATTTCGCCAGTGCCGCCGACAGCCGTTCCGGCGTGGCATAGCCCGCTTCGGCAACGTCCTCATCATAGCTTCCCGACCAGGCGTCGTAGAATTCCCTGGTCTTTTCCGGCGTCTCCAGCCCGTATGCGTTTTCCAGGAATTTTTCCGACATGCCGTGCAGGATACACAAAGACATCAGTTCCCGTCCAGCCATGATTGCCAAGTTTCCTTGGCCCGGTCGGTATAGGCCCTGTAACGCGATGCGCGATTGCGGCGCCCGCCTTTTGCCGCTATCGGCGGAAACAGGCCGAAATTCACGTTCATCGGCTGAAAGCTCTTTGCGTCGGCTCCACCGGTGATGTGATGCACAAGCGCCCCCATGGCCGTGACCTGCGGCGGCGGGGCCATTGTTTGCCCGGAAAGTTCCGCTGCCGCCAGCCGACCGGCAAGAAGCCCCATCGCAGCAGATTCCACATACCCCTCTACCCCGGTGATTTGTCCGGCAAAGCGGATATTGGGTTGGGACTTCAGGCGCATCTGATCGTCGAGCAATTCGGGAGAGTTGATGAACGTATTGCGATGAATGCCGCCCAGACGTGCGAAAGAAGCATTCTCAAGACCTGGAATCATACGGAAAACGTGGGCTTGCGAACCATATTTCATCTTTGTCTGAAAGCCGACGATATTGTATAATGTGCCAAGCGCGTTGTCCCGCCGCAGTTGGACGACGGCATGGGGCTTTACCTCCGGCCGGTGCGGGTTTGTCAGGCCCACCGGCTTCATCGGGCCGTGGCGCAGCGTCTTGCGGCCCCGCTCCGCCATCACTTCGATGGGCAGGCAGCCGTCAAAATACCCGGCGGTTTCACCTTCGTGAAACTCTGTCTTGTCGGCGGCCAACAGGGCGTCGATGAAGGTTTCGTACTGATCTCGATCCATCGGGCAGTTCAGATAGGCCCGGCGCTCTTCCTCCGTCGCGCCCTTGTCATAGCGGGATTGCATCCAGGCCCTGGACATGTCGATTGTATCGGCGTGGACGATGGGCGCGATGGCATCGAAAAAGGCAAGGTTTTCCGCACCGGTGCGGGCGCGGATTGATTCGCCCAAGGCGCCGGAGGTCAGCGGACCGGTGGCAACGATCCAGTGACCCTCTGACGGCAATTCGGCGATTTCACCGGTTTCCATCCGAATGTTCGGATGATTGCCGAGGCGGGCTGTCACATCTGCGGCGAAGGGTTCGCGATCAACCGCAAGCGCGGAACCGGCGGGCAGGGCGTGGCGATCCGCCATTTCCATGATCAGGCTGCCCGCCGCGCGCATTTCCCAGTGCAAAAGCCCGACCGCATTGCCTTCGTGGTCGTCGGACCGGAAGGAATTGGAGCAAACCATCTCGGCCAGATTGCCGGTTTGGTGCGCGAAGGTGCCGACCTCGGGGCGCATTTCGTGGATTACGACCCGAACGCCCCGTTCCGCGGCCTGCCAGGCAGCTTCCGACCCGGCCATGCCGCCGCCGATGATATGCAGTGTCTTCGTCATGATCTGCATTCAGTCCTGATGTGGGCGGGCATGAAAAGCGGGTATTCCGCCCTTCCTTCCCGATCCTTGGCCCGGAAAGGCGTTTCAGGCGTCGTCTTCGGCGTTCTGCTCCTGATCGGCGATCCAGGCGACGGAAACGACCTCCTCACCCCCGGCAGTGTCAAATACCCTGACGCCGCCAGCGCTGCGGGAACGGAAGGAAATGCCGTCCACAGGGCAACGAATGGATTGTCCGGTGGACGTGGCCAGCATGATCTGATCGTCCAGGCTGACCGGAAAGGAGGCCACAAGATCGCCACCGCGCATCGCCCTGTCCATCGCCGCAACCCCCATTCCGCCGCGCCCGCGAACCGGGTAGTCATGAGAGGACGAGAGCTTGCCCGCGCCCTTGGCCGTGATCGTCAGGATCAGGTCTTCGGCAGCGGACATTTCCGCATATCGCTCCTGCGAGATATTGCCCGCAACGGCAATGGCATCGTCTTCCTCTGCCTCTGCCTCCACCTCCGCCTCTTCCGTCAGGCCCGCAACGGCGCGGCGCATTTTCAGATAGGCCGCCCGCTCTTCCGGCGACGCCTCGAAATGGCGGATGACCGACATCGAGACGACCCTGTCATCGCCCGGCAGCCTGATGCCGCGCACGCCTGTGGATTTGCGCCCCTTGAAGACCCGGAGGTCGTTTGTCTGAAAACGGATCGCGCGGCCTGCATCGGTGATCAGCATCACATCTTCGTCTTCGGTGCAGATGCGCGCGTTTACCAGTGCAACGCCATCAGGCAACGCCATCGCGATCTTGCCGTTGGCGCGGACATTGGCGAAATCCGACAGGGCGTTGCGGCGCACGTCGCCAGCGCTTGTCGCAAAGACAATCTGGAGGTCCGCCCATTCATCGTCGGGCCTGTCCACCGGCATGATGGCGGCGATCGACACCCCCTGCGGGATCGGCAGAATATTGATGATCGCCTTGCCCCTGGCGTTTCGTCCCCCCTGCGGCAGACGCCAGGTCTTCAGCCTGTAGACCATGCCGTCAGTGGTGAAGAACAGAAGCTGGGCATGTGTGTTGGCGACGAAAAGGTTCGTGACCACATCGTCATTCTTGGTTGACATGCCGCTGAGCCCCTTGCCACCGCGCTTTTGCGCGCGGAAATCGGCCAAGGGTGTGCGTTTGATATAGCCCGTCTGGGTGATCGTGACGACCATGTCTTCGCGCTCGATCAGGTCTTCGTCTTCCATGTCGCCGGACCATTCGGCGATCTCTGTGCGGCGCGGCACGGCGAATTGGTCTTTCACCTCCCTGAGTTCGTCGGAAATGATCGCCATGATCCGCCTGCGGGAACCCAGGATGTCCAGATATTCGCGTGTGGCAGTGGCGAGTTGCTGCAACTCGTCCGTGACCTCCCTGACCCCGATCTGCGTCAGGCGCTGAAGGCGCAGATCAAGGATGGCGCGGACCTGGGCTTCCGACAGGCTATAGGTGCCGTCGTCGTTCATCGTGTGGGTCGGGTCGTCTATCAGCCGGATATATTCCGCAATATCGGCCGCGGGCCACCGGCGCGACATGAGCTTTTGCCGCGCCCCGGCGGCGTCGGCGGACGACCGGACCGCCGCGACAACCTCATCCACATTGCTGACCGCAACCGCGAGCCCGCAAAGAACATGGCTGCGTTCCCGCGCCTTGCGCAGGTTGTGGGCGGTGCGGCGGGCGACAACCTCTTCCCGGAAGTCGATGAAGTGTGTCAGGAACCCGCGCAGCGTAAGCGTTTCGGGGCGTCCGCCATTCAGCGCCAGCATGTTGCAACCGAAAGAGGTCTGCATCGGCGTAAAGCGGTGAAGCTGGTTCAGAACCACCTCCGGCGTTGCATCGCGCTTCAGTTCGATCACGACGCGCACGCCGTTGCGGTCGGATTCATCCTGAACATGGGCGACCCCTTCAACCCGCTTTTCGCGCACCTGTTCGGCGATCTTTTCGATCATCGCGGCCTTGTTGACCTGATAGGGGATCTCCTCGACGATAATGGCGAAACGGTCCTTGCGCAGCTCTTCGACCCGTGTCCTGGCCCGTATGATCACCGAACCGCGCCCTTCCAGATAGGCCCTTCGCGCCCCGGACCGGCCCAGAATCAGCCCGCCGGTCGGGAAATCGGGGGCGGGAATATACTCGATAAGCCGTTCCGACGGCAGATCGGGGTCTTCGATCAGGGCCAGCGTCGCATCCACGACTTCGCCCAGATTGTGCGGCGGGATGTTGGTCGCCATCCCCACCGCAATACCGCCTGCGCCATTGACCAGCATATTCGGAAAGCGCGCGGGCAGAACGGTCGGTTCCCGTTCCTTGCCGTCGTAATTGTCCTGAAAATCAACCGTGTCCCGGTCAAGATCGGCAAGCAGGAAATTGGCTGCCCTAGTCAGCCGGGATTCAGTATAGCGCATCGCCGCCGGGTTGTCGCCATCCATTGAACCGAAATTGCCCTGGCCGTCGATCAGCATCAGCGACATCGAGAAATCCTGCGCCATACGCACCAGCGCGTCATAGATCGCGCTGTCGCCATGGGGGTGATAGCTGCCCATCACATCGCCCACGGATTTCGCCGATTTCCGGTAGGACTTGTCAGAGGTGTAGCCGCCTTTGAGCATCGCATACAGAATGCGCCGATGAACCGGCTTCAGACCGTCGCGCAAATCCGGAATCGCACGGCTGACGATCACGCTCATCGCATAGTCAAGGTAAGATGTCCGCATCTCGTCGGTGATGGAGATCACGGGGCCATCGTAATGCGCAATCTGATGCGGTTTTTCGTATTCGTTTTCAGGAAGTTCTGGCGTTTCGTTCACGTATTCTACCGCCCCCGCCGGATCGACTGCATCTTGTTGTCGGGACTATACTGGAGGGCAGATGGTGTGTGCAATGGGTGAGGCGGATTCGCCACCAATGATTTGTTCACGATCAGATAACAGGTTGTTTTGATTGAAAACTAAAAGATTCATGGCAAGCTGCGGGATAATGACAACGACAATGCAGGTGAAGCATGAAAATGTCGGAAACCGAACTGATGCCGAGGGGCTACGGCCCGACCACAGCGGAAATGTTCCATCACATGCCAGATTACCCCCATGTCCTGAACAGTTGCATCTGGCAGGAATACGATCTGGCCTCGGACCTGCCGAAACTCTTCGAGTGGCGCAACCTCGTGGGTGAGTTCACGCTCCACCGAGCGCTTTCGATACATCTACCCCCTGGCGCGCTGCACCATGCCGAACAGGTCTCGCGGGTCATCGGGGTCCGCGATCATGTCCAGATCCTGATACAGCCCGGTATCGCGCAGGCGATCCCGGACATAGCGCAAAGCCGAGAAATCCTCGATTGCGAAACCAACCCCGTCAAACAGCGTGATCTGACGCTCGTTTGTGCGGCCTGTTCTGGCGCCGTTGATCACTTCCCACATCTCGGTGACCGGGAAATCTTCGGGCATCTGCTGAATTTCGCCCTCGATCCGGGTCTGGGGCCGGTATTCCACGAAGACATCCGAACGCAGCAGAATATCCCTGTGAAGTTCGGTCTTGCCGGGACAATCGCCGCCAATCGCATTTATATGCACGCCCTCGCCCACCATGTTGTCGGTCAGAATGGTCGCGCATTGCTTGTCCGCCGTGCAGGTCGTGATGATCCCGGCGCCTTTGATGGCCTCCTCGGACGTGCTGCATGGCTCCAGGATGAATCCCGATCCTTCGAGGTTATTCACAAGTTTCCGGGTGGCGGCGCTGTCAATATCGTAAAGGCGCAGCTGATCGACGCCACAGATGGCCCGCATGGCAAGGGCCTGAAATTCCGACTGCGCGCCGTTGCCGATCATGGCCATGCAGCGCGCATTCTTCGGCGCAAGATGCCGCGCCACCATTGCCGATGTCGCGGCGGTGCGCAGCGCGGTCAGCACGGTCATTTCCGACAGCATTACCGGATACCCGGTATCGACCGTTGCAAGCAATCCAAAGGCGGTGACGGTCTGAAGGCCCTCTTTCGTGTTCCCGGGGTGGCCATTCACGTATTTGAAGCCATAGACCTCTCCGTCGGATGTGGGCATCAGTTCGATCACCCCGTCGCGCGAATGGCTGGCGACGCGCGGGGTCTTGTCGAAAAGTTCCCAACGGCGGAAATCCTCCTCGATACAGTCCGCCATGTCGGTCAGCATGGTTTCGATGCCAATGTGATGCACCAGCTTCATCATGCCGGCGACGCTGACAAACGGGACCAGGGCAAGCATCGAGGGGGCAGGGGCAGGCGAGGTCATGGCGTTATCCTGGCTAGAAAGTCCGGGTCGGGCGGTCGAAGACGCGACGCCCCAGCAACGAGGCCGTCAGATCGACCATGACCTGCGCAGTGCGCCCGCGTTCATCCAGAAAGGGGTTGAGTTCCACCAGGTCCAGCGAGGCGACAAGACCGCTGTCATGCAAAAGCTCCATGACCAGATGCGCCTCTCGCAAGGTTGCGCCGCCCGGTACGGTGGTGCCCACCGCCAGCGCGAACGAGGGGTCGAGGAAATCGACATCGAGCGAGACATGAAGCATCCCGCCTGCCGCCGCCACGCGCCCGAGAAAGGTGCGCAAGGGCGCAGCGATGCCGTTTTCATCAATCGCGCGCATATCGACGGCGAACATGTCCGTGCCCTGCAACGCCTCGTTCTCTTCCCGATCGACGGATCGCAGGCCCATCAGGCAGACATTCCCGGTGGGCACGGTTGCGGGCAAGGCCGGAAAGCCTTCAAATCCTTCACGCCCGGTCACATAGCCCAACGGGGTTCCATGCAGATTGCCGGAACCGGAGGTAAGCGGCGTGTGATAGTCGGTATGGGCATCCAGCCATAGAACAAAGAGCGGCCGCCCCGCCTGCGCCGCGTGGGCGGCCATACCGGCGACGGAACCCAGCGACAGCGAATGATCACCGCCCAGAAAAACCGGAAATCCACGCGCCGCCGCCGTTTGCGCGGCGCGCATCAGCGCATCCGTCCAGGCAACGGTTTGCGCCATTGCGTGGACGGAATCCTTCGGGGCGGCAACAGGCCCGATCCGCGCGGGCGCAATATTGCCCATGTCCTCGACACCGTGGCCCAGCATCCTTATGCTTTCGGCAATCCCGGCGGTGCGATAGGCATCCGGCCCCATGAGGCAGCCCTGACGGCGCTTGCCGCTGTCCACCGGGGCGCCAATCAATATGCAGTGCGTTGAATTCATGTTGTCTCCGGTTTACAGGCTTCAGGGCATCAATCGTTCCAATTGATGCGGACCGAAACCGGCAATATGAAGGTTTGACAGGCGCACTGGTCAAAGTGGAAGTCGCACATGAACGATATGGACAGGAATGATGAACGCCTGATCGCGGCGCTGCGTCGCAATTCCCGCAAAACCTTTTCCGAACTTTCCGCCGAACTCGGTCTGAGCCGGACGACGGTGCGCACACGGATCGAGCGTCTGGTCGCTTCGGGTGTGATCCTGGGCTTTACCATCGTCTTGCGGGACGAGGCGCGCAAATCTCCGGTCAGGGCGCTTATGCTTCTGGGCATCGAAGGGCGCGGCACCGACAGGATCATCCATCGTCTGAACGGGTATCCGGCGGTAGAGGCGGTGCATACCACCAACGGAAAATGGGATCTGATGGTTGAGATCGGGACCGAGACGCTGGAAGAACTCGACCGCGTTATTTCGGATATCCGCAATCTGGACGGGGTGATGACCAGCGAAACCAATCTGCGGCTGTCCAGCGGGCGCGCGCATCCCCGGCGTTAGCGCCGGGCCGCGATCAGCCAGACGGTCATGACGGCGAATGAAAACACGGCGTTCCAGCTTGCCATCGAAAGCGAAAGAAATTCCCAGGCAACCTCATCGCACATGACCGGCAGTGCGATATTGTCAGTGGCCAGCAGGTCGTTCCCGCTCAACCCGGACAGCCCGCCGCCCGTGCAACTGCTCGGGCCTTGCCACCAGCCGCGTTCGACCCCTGTGTGATAAACCCCGGTCGCGCCGGTCATGGCGGCGGCGATTGCAGCGGCATAAAGCCAGAATTTCCCCCCCGACCACAGCGCCGCCGCCCCCGCGACCATCGCCACAAGGTGCGGCCATCTTTGCCAGATGCACATTCTGCACGGCGCCAGGCCACCCAGATGCTGAAACCCCAGCGCCCCGAGCAGGAGTATGGCCGATCCTCCGGCTGCAAGAAAAATCAGATGTTTGCGGGTCATGGATACATCGTCAGACAGAAGCCGCCGATCAGCAGGATGATGAACAGTGTGAACAGAAGCGCAAGCCGTCTTTCGATGAATCCGCGAATGGGCGCGCCGAATTTCCACAACAACCCGGCAACGACGAAAAACCGCATTCCCCGGGCGATGATCGACGAGATCACGAAGACCGGCAGCGACAGGCCCGTGGCCCCCGACAGGATGGTGATCACCTTGAAGGGAAAGGGGGTGATGCCCGCGACCAGCACCGCCCATGCGCCCCATTCATTGTAGCGGGCGCCGAAATCCTCGAAATCCGCGTCCCTGCCGTAGAATTCCAGCACCGGCAGGCCGACGGTCTCATAAAAAACCGCGCCGATCGCATAGCCCGCCAAGCCGCCGAGAACCGAACCGACCAGCGCCACAAAGGCAATCAGCCAGGCGCGACCGGGGCGGGCGATGATCATCGGAATCATCAGCACGTCCGGCGGCGCCGGAAAGACCGACGCCTCGACGAACGCAACCACGGCCAATGCCCGGAGCGCATTTTGGCTGCCCGCCAGTGAAAGGGTCCGGTCATAAAGGCGTCTGATCATTCCATCAATCCCCCAGCGTCATGCAGCATGGTCGCGGCGGCAGGTCAAGAGGCATCGCAACATTGCAGCATTTTCCGATGGACGCAGACGGGGAGGGCCGTTAGATCACCCCCGGTGGCCCGAGTGGCGGAATGGTAGACGCAGGGGATTCAAAATCCCCCGATGGCAACATCGTGAGAGTTCGAGTCTCTCCTCGGGCACCAGATTTTCAGTGAATTTCCCCGATAATGACCGCCAACGCCCGCGTGAAACATGCCCTGTCCCGGCTGCCGGGCGGTTCGGCATATGGAAAGATGACATGACTTGCCCATTGCAACCTGTTGAATTACATTGCACGGCGCTGTCCCTGCCGGGTACTGGAAACATGCCGGACAATCATCACGATGACCTGGAACTCGGGTTGCGCCTGCGCGCATTGCGAGAGCGCGCGGGCCTGTCCCGGCGTGCTCTGGCGAAGCGGGCGGAAGTGACCAAGTGTCCCTGCGGCAGGTCGGCCCCGAAGAATGCGTGATCATCAGCGCCTGCACTCCGCCGACATTCCGAACCGGCGCCATGCAGAAACCAGCAGAAACCATGCAGGAACCATGCGGGAACCTTGTGCAGATGGACGCCTCTAGCCGCGCATCCTCGTTCCGTCCGGGTCGAAGAGCGGGGCGGAAATCAGGCGCGCCCGGCGCATGTCACCAAGAATCTCGATCTCCGCTTCCAGTCCGGGCGTGGCGAATTTGCCCGGAACAAGCGCCATCGCGATGGATTTTCCCGTATGGTGGGAATAACCGCCAGAGGTGCAGAAGCCTCTGACTTCGCCATCAATCCAGACCGGCTCATCGGCGATGACATCGGCGTCATCGGCGTCCACGTCGAATGCAACCAGTTTTCGGGCGGAACCTTCCGAGCGCTCCTGCTCTGCGGCCGCCCGACCGATGAAATCCGCGTTCTTTCCGAACGAGATGAAACGATCCAGACCGGTTTCGCCCGCCGTGTAGTCGGGCGAGAACTCTGACAGCCATGAGCCGAAGAACCTGTCGAGCCGCAGGCTCATCATCGCGCGCATGCCAAAGGGGCGCATACCGTGTTTCCGGCCTTCGCTCCACAGCACTTGCCACAGCGCCCGCTGGCTCATCGCGTCGGTATAGATCTCATAGCCCAGATCGCCGGTATAGCTGACGCGCTGCACGATGCAGTCGCACATGCCGATGACCATCCGGCGGACATCCAGAAACCGCACGTTGGAAACATCGGTGCGTGTCACCGCAGCCAGCACATCGCGCGCCCTGGGTCCGGCGATCTGAAAGCCGGTGCGGCGGTCGGAAACATTCTCGATTTCAATGCCTTCGCCGAGGTTCTGCCGGAACCAGCGTTCGTGAAAACCCTGAGAGCCATAAGAGGCGGCAAGCTGGAATTCGGCTTCGGACAGGCATGAGACGGTAAAATCGCCGATCAGACGGCCCTTCGGCGACAGCATGGGGGTCAGGCTCAGACGGCCGGCTTGCGGGATTCGGCCCGCCATGATCCGATCAAGCCATGCCCGCACGCCCACGCCCGTGACCCTGAACTTTCCGAAATTATGAATCTCATTGATTCCAACGGCTTCTCGGACGACCTTCACCTCACGCCCGGTGGCCTCCCAGGCGTTTGAGCGGCGGAAGGACGGGGTTTCGCGGCGCGGCTCCCCGTCTTTGGCAAAGTAGTTCGGCACTTCCAGCCCGAATTGCTGTCCCCACACCGCGCCCATCCTGTCGAAGATGTCATACATGGGTGTCGTCCAGAACGGACGGGCGGCGGGAAGCTCTTCGTTCGGATAGACGACCGAGAAACGGTTCCGATAGTTTTCGATGACTTTCGGCACCGTATAGCCCGGCGTGATCCATGCGCCGAAACGCGCCACATCCATGGCGAAGACATTGCGTTCCGGTTCGCCTTCGATCAGCCATTGCGCAAGGCTCAGCCCGACGCCGCCGCCCTGGCTGAACCCGGCCATGACACCGCAGGCCGACCAGTAATTGCGCAGCCCCGGAACCGGACCGACAAGCGGGTTGCCATCGGGCGCAAAGGTGAACGGGCCATGGATCACGGTCTTGACGCCCGCCTCTGCAAGAACCGGGAAACGGTGATAGGCGAACTCTACCGAATCGGCGATCTTGTCGAGGTCATCGGGCAGCAGTTCGTGGCCGAAATCCCGGGGCGTGCCATCGACGGACCACGGCTTGCAGGGCTGTTCGTAAAAACCGATGCAAAGGCCGCGCCCCTCTTGCCGCAGATAGCTTTCGCCGCCCGGGTCCATGACATGGGGGTGTTCCGCATCACGCTGGTAAATCATCGGTATTTCGTCGGTGACAAGATACTGATGCGCCATTGGCAGAAGCGGCAGATAGACGCCGGCCATGGCGGCCACCTCGCGCGCCCAGAGGCCGCCGGCATTGACCACATGTTCGGCGATTACCGTGCCCTTGTCGGTCACGACCTCCCAACCGCCGCCGGGGCGCGGGCGGGTTTCGACGACCCGGGTATGCAGGACGATCTCTGCGCCCTGCATCCGGGCGCCTCTGGCATAGGCGTGGGTCGTGCCGGACGGGTCGAGATGCCCGTCAAGCGGGTCGTAAAGCCCGCCGATGACGCCCTCGACATTGGTGACGGGGGCGATTTTCCTTATTTCTTCAGGCCCCAGAATCTCTGTATGCAGCCCCATATAGCGGTGTTTGCCGCGTTCGGCCTTCAGCATGTCCATGCGTTCGGGCGTGTCGGCCAGCGTCACCCCGCCAACATGGTGCAGACCGCACGACATGCCTGTCAGTTCTTCCAGTTCCTTGTAAAGCCGGATGGTATAGCCCTGCAACGCCGCCATGTTGGTGTCGCCGTTCAGCGTATGAAACCCGCCCGCCGCGTGCCAGGTAGAGCCGGATGTCAGTTCCGAGCGCTCGATCAGCATCACGTCCGACCATCCCAGTCTGGTCAGATGGTACAGGACCGAACATCCGACGACCCCGCCGCCGATCACGCAAACCCTGGTATGGGGGTTCATTTTGGCCTCATTGTTTCGATCACATGGCTGTTGTCCAAGCATTTGCGGCGATGGCGGCATGAATTCACGCACGAAACCGTCGCGATCTGTCGCAAATGAATCACCGCCATGTGAATTGTTTTTCATGCAAATTGACGCTGAGGGCAAAACCGATGTCGGGAACCGGCATCATTTTTGCATTTTGCGGGCGCAGGCTGGACCGAATTCGGACAAACAGAGGCGCCTTGCCCATGAAATCCCACGCTCAGGCTGTCGTTATCGGAGGCGGGCTTGTCGGCTGTTCCATCCTTTACCATCTCGCCAAACTCGGATGGACGGATTGCATGTTGCTGGAGCGCGATGAACTGACATCCGGTTCTACCTGGCATGCAGCGGCCAATATTCACGGGCTGCACGACAACAACAATGTAACCCGCGTGCAGCACTATACGATGAGCCTGTACAGGGAACTGGAGCAGGAAACCGGGCAGGGATGCGGTATTTTCCAGCCGGGTTCCCTCTATCTTGCGCAAACTGCCGAGCGAGAGCACCAACTGCGCCTTCAGGAAACGAAGGCGCGGCTATACGGGCTGAACTTTCACGAAGTAAGCAGGAAACAGGCGCAGGAGCTGCACCCGCTGGCGCAGTTCGACGACATCCGCTGCATCATGTTCGAGCCCGATGGCGGCAATGTGGACCCGTCGGGGGTGACTCATGCCTATGCGGCGGGCGCGCGCAGGATGGGCGCGGTGGTAGAGCGGTTCTGCCCTGTGACCGGGACCGGGCAGCGACCGGATGGCAGTTGGACCGTGCGCACGGAAAAGGGCGACATTCACACGCAATGGGTGGTGAATGCCGCCGGGCTGTGGGGGCGCGAGGTGGCGGCGCTGGCCGGGCTGGAACTGCCGCTGCAACCGACCGAACACCAGTATTTCGTGACCGAAGCCATTGACGAAGTGGCCAATCTGGGCCGCCGCCTGCCGTCGATCGCGGACCGGGACGGAGAGTATTATTTCCGGCAGGAAGGCAATGGCCTGCTGATCGGCGCTTATGAAAAGGACATGAAGTTCTGGGCCGAAAACGGAACGCCGCCGGATTTTGCCCATGACCTGTTTCCTGACGATCTGGACCGGATCATGGAAAACGTCATCCGCGCGACCGAGCGCGTGCCGGTCGCCGCCACTGCCGGGGTCAGGCGGGTGATCAACGGGCCGATGATCTGGTCGCCCGATGCGAACGCGCTGTGGGGGCCGGTGCCGGAACTGAAGAACTACTTCGTCTGCGGCGGCATCATTCCGGGGTTTTCCCAATCCGGCGGTCTGGGGCTGCTGACGGCGCAGTGGATCATCGAGGGCGAGCCGCAATATGACATGTTCGTCTGGGATCTGGCGCGCTTCGGGGACTGGGCCAGCAGGAAATTTTCGAAAGCCAGGGTCGAGGATCAGTATTCCCGTCGTTTTGCAATCCATTTCCCGAATGAGGAGCGTTCCGCAGGCCGCCCCGCGCGTGTGCGCCCGACTTATGGGATGCAGAAGGAAATGGGCTGCGTGTTCGGCCTCAATTGCGGGTGGGAGCATCCGCTGTGGTTTGCCGGCGAACCGGGGGTCGAGGACACCAACGGTTTCACCCGTCAGAACTGGTGGGAACCGGTGGGCGCCGAGGCGATCATGCTGCGCCGGAATGTCGGCGTGATCGACATTTCGAATTTCGCCAATTACGTGATCAGGGGGCCGGGCGCACATGGCTGGCTGGATCGTCTGGTGGCCAATCGGGTGCCCACGGAGATCGGCCGGTCCTGCCTGACGCCGCTGATTTCGGCGCGCGGCGGCGTGGCGGGGGATTTCACTATCACCAAGGTCGCCGATGACGAATACATGATGGTGGGTTCCGGCATGGCCGAACGCTATCACCTGCGTTTCTTCAATATGGTGCCGTTGCCGGAGGGCACGGGTTTCGAGATCGCCACCGACCGCATTGCGGGCTTCAACATCGCCGGTCCGAAAGCGCGCGACATGCTGCAACGGATGACAAACGCCGATCTGTCGAATGAGGCGTTCCGCTTCATGCGGTCCCGGACCATCGAGGTGGCGGGCGTCGCCTGTCTGGCGATCCGCGTCAGCTTTACCGGCGATCTGGGGTGGGAACTGCATTGCGCCGAGGAAGATCAGGTGCGGCTCTGCACCGCGCTGCTGTCGGCGGCGGCGGCGTTCGGCGGCGGTCCTGTCGGCTCCCGCGCGCTGGGCTCGCTGCGGATCGAGAAGGGCTATGGCTCCTGGGGCCGTGAATACAGTCAGGAATACTGGCCGCAGGAGGTCGGGCTGGACGCGCTGATCAGGCTGGACAAGGCGTTCCTGCACAAGGACGCATATCTGAAGGTCAGGGACAATGCCCCGCGCCAGGTGCTGTCGATATTCGAGATAGACGCCATACATGATGCCGATGCGAGCGGCGGTGAGCCGGTCTTTACGCCGGATGGGCGCGCCGTGGGGCAGGTTACATCCGGGGCTTATGGCTATTCGGTGGGAAAATCGCTGGCGCTGGGATATGCCGATCCGGCGGTCGCCAGACCCGGCGATACGGTAGAGGTCTTCATCCTCGGCAAACCGCACAAGGCCCGTATTCTGACAGAACCCGCCTTTGATCCGAAGGGCGAACGCCTGCGCGCCTGAACGCTTGTGCGCCTGCCCGTCAGACCCGGCGGCGTTCTTCCCGAGCGAAACCCGCTAGGGCGGTTCATCATTTGTTTGAATCTCGGGATTCCGTTTTTCGTTGAATTGTGATTCAAACTGCGTGCCGGGACTGGAGGCTGGCATGCATGGTAAAACCCTGTTCGAATGATCTTCGGGAGCGTGCAGCAGCAGCTGTTGTTTCCGGCGAGACGGCACGTGTTGTGGCTGCCCGTTTCCCGGTGGCAGTTTCTTCGGTGATCAAGTGGCGCCAGCAATATCGCGAGACTGGCAGCGTGGCGCCTGGCAAGATGGGTGGCCACCGCAGGATTATCCTTGAACCTCACCGTGAGTTTATCCTGGAGCAGATCAACCGCACGCCGCACCTGACGCTGCATGGTCTGAAAGACATGCCGGCGAAGCGGGGCGTCAAGGTGTCCCGCAATGCGGTCTGGCCCTTTATGCGCCGCGAGGGGCCGAGCTTCAAAAAAACACTGCTCGCCCTTGAGCGGGCCCGAGCCGATGTGGCCCGCCGGCGAAAGCGCTGGAAGGGGGTCATGCGTCAACTCGATCCGCGCAAGCTGGTCTTCATTGATGAAACCCGGATCAGGACCAACATGGCTCCGCTGCGCGGCCGGGGACCAAAAGGCGCCTGCACGGCTTTGCGCCCCATAGCCACTGGAACACCATGACGTTCATTGCTGCCTTGCGCTGCGATCAATTGACGGCGCCCTGTGTCCTTGACGGCCCGATCAACGGGCAGTCCTTCCGCGCCTGTATCGATCAACTGCTTGTCCCTGCACAAAAGCCCGGCGATATCGTCATCATGGACAACCTCGGCTGCCATAAATCGAAAGCCGTGCGCGATGCCATCAGGGCGGCAGGCGCGCGGTTGTGGTTCCTGCCACCATACTCGCCAGACCTGAACCCGATCGGGCAGACATTCGCCAAGATCAAACACTGGATGCGGATGGCTCGGAAACGAACCAGTGAAGAGGTCTGACGATACGTTGGACGCCTCGTCGGATCAATCACACAACAGGAATGCCAAAACCACCTCGAAAACACAGGCTATGGGGCAGTCAAAATGTGAAGGACTCTAGGGCCTGTTGAGATTCAGGGTTTTCATTTGCGCTGACATCTGATTCATTCTTTCCAAAAGGGAGAATGAAATGTTGAGCGAGCGTTTTGTTATCAATGACGCGCAATGGGCTTTGATGGAACCGCATTGTTTTGGCAAGAAACGCGATCCCGGTCGCACTGGCGGTGACAGCCGTCTTTTTCTGGCAAGCCGTATTGTGGATTGCTCGAACCGGGGCGCCCTGGCGTGATCTTCCATCCGGCTTTGGCAATTGGAACACCGTTTACAAACGTTTCCGCCATTGGGTAAGAGCCGATGTTTTCAAACGGATATTTGACGCTGTCTCAAATGACCCTGACATGGAGTATGTCATGATTGACGGCACAATCGTGAAGGTCCACCGCCACGGGCAGGGCGCAAAAGGGGGGCTCAAAGCCAGGCTACAGGGCGCTCTCACAGTACTCTTTTTCTGGAATTACCACCAGAATCCTGGCTCTGACAGATGCGCCTGGCAATCTTGTCTCCTTCCGCCTGATGCCTGGGCAAGCCCACGATTTGAGCGAAACATCCGAGTTGATCGAGGGTGTTTCGTGCGAGATGCTCCTCGCGGATCGGGCGTTTGATGCCGACTGGTTGCGCGAAAATCTGGACAAGTCGGGGATTGTGCCAGTCATTCCGCCCAGATCGAACCGGAAGTTTCCGCCGGAATTTGACAAACACTGCTACAAATGGCGACACCTGATCGAAAATTACTTCCGGAAACTCAAGGAATTCAAGCGTATTGCGTTGCGGGCCTGCAAAACAGATCAGAGCTTCTCCTCCATGATCTATCTGGCCGCGGCTATCATCAACTCACGATGAATCTCAACAGGCCCTAGTCACCTGCCTCCAAAGTTCGGCACATGAGTTTTGTTGGGCGCGTTGGCAGAACCGCTTGACGGAGGCGAGGATATGGTCGGCGGGTTTGACCCATTTGCAGGGTTTGGGGTTTTCGTTATGGGCCTCGATAAATGCAGCGATATCGGCTTCCGGTTCCGCCGTTGAACGATGGACGCCGCGCAGCAGTTGCTTGCGCGTCAGTTCAGCAAACCAACGCTCCACCTGATTGATCCAACTGGCCGAGGTCGGTGTGAAGTGGACATGCCAATGCGGGCGGCGTGCCAGCCAGGCCTTGATCTTCGGGGTTTTGTGGGTGGCGTAATTGTCCATGACGATATGCACCTCCGGCCCGTCCGGCATCTGCCGGTCGGTCTGTTTGAGGACGTCGAGGAACCCGGTGGCGCGGCGCCGCTTGCAGCATTTGCCGATCACGGCGCCGGTGGCGATATCCAGTGCTGCAAAAAGCGACGTCGTGCCGTGTCGGATGCAGGTGTGGGTGCGCCGCTCGGCCACGCCGGGCGCCATTGGCAGCACAGGCGGTTCGCGATCCAGCGCCTGGATTTGCGATTTCTCGTCAACACACAACACGATAGCCCTGTTCGGCGGTGACAGGTACAGCCCGACGATATCGTGCACCTTGTCCACGAACAGCGGGTCGGTTGAGAGCTTGAATGTCTCGCTTCGGTGCGGTTGCAGGCCGAACCCGTTCCAAATCCGCCGGAGGGTGGTGTGCGACAGTCCCGTCGCGGCTGCCATGCTTCGGAGCGACCAATGGGTCGCATCCCTCGGGGTCGTGTTCAGCGTGCGCTCAATCACCGCAGTCACCTGATCGTCCGACACGGTGCGCGGGCGACCGGAGCGGTATTCGTCGGTGAGACCTTCAATCCGGCAGCGCACAAAACGTCTGCGCCATTTGCCGACTGTGTGTTCATGCACCCCAAGCCGGGCCGCCACCTCCTTGCTCGCCAATCCATCGGCGCACAGCAGGATCATCCGGCATCGGTCCGACAGCGAACGTGGCGCTTTGGGACGCCGAACCTGACCCTCGAGAAAACGGCGCTCATCTTCGCTCAGAACCACTGCATCCGCCAAACGTCCCACCATCGCAACATCCTCCTCAATTCCCGCTCAGTCAATGATACAAAGTACAATTCCGGGGGACTAGCGTGTCTCCATAGCGAAGCTCCATGATCTTTGCAAGGCAAGCATCACTGTCAGGATAGTCGGCTTGAAATTGGAGAAGCGTGTAGTACTTTGGCATGACAGGTTTCCCATTGTCTTATCCCGAAAATACAAGTGGGAATAATCGCGAAAAATATTAACTTTGTGCTTGCATCCGCAAGGATGACAGGCCATAACGGGGTTGACCCTGCGTAAACCTGTGTGATGTTCAATGACAGAAAATGGACAAACCGGCCCGATTGTTCTGGGTAAGGTGAAATGGTTCGATTCCGGCAAGGGATTTGGCTTTGTCGTTTCAGACGATGGCGGGCCCGATATTCTGCTGCATTCGAACGTTCTGCAAAACTTCGGGCAGAGTTCGGTGGCGGATGGCGCTGTCATAGAGGTCAGCACGCATCGGACAGACCGGGGGATGCAGGCGGTGTCCGTGCTTCGGATCGAGCCCGCCGCCGACTTTCTGAACACATTCGGATACGTGGATGACGGGATCATTGACGAAGGGTCCGATGACGATCTGGAACCTGCGCGCGTCAAATGGTTTGACAAGGGCAAGGGTTTCGGTTTCGCGAATATCTTTGGCGACCCCGCGGATGTCTTTATCCATATCGACATCCTGCACCACGCGGGCCTTGCGGATTTGCAGGCTGGCGAGGCTGTCTGTCTTCGCGTGGTCGACGGCAGGCGCGGTCGGCTGGCGGTACGGATGACTTCGTGGGATTTCGCGATCAGGAGCGCACAGGCAGAGGCGTGACCGGCAGATTGCGCGCCTTGGCGGCAGCTTCGGGATGTTTCATTTTCTTTTTCGATGCCGCCGCGGTCGCCGCCGCCGCGACAAGCGGGGATTGCGAGGAAACGGCGCTTCTTCTTCGCGGGGATTGGGGAAGTGCCGCATTCACTGTGCGTATCGCCGACGATTTTGCAGAACGCGCCCGGGGATTGATGTATGCAGAGAGCCTTCCCCGTGGCGAGGGTATGCTGTTTTTGTATGATCGCCCGCAGCCCGTGTCATTCTGGATGAAGAACACTCTTGTCCCGCTTGATCTGCTTTTCATGGATGAAACGGGGCGCGTCGTTCGCGTTCACGAAAATGCGGCTCCGGGGGATACCACCTCGATCCCGAGCGGGGCGGAGGTTGTCGCCGTGCTGGAAATCAATGGCGGCCTTGCGGCGCAATACGGCGTCACCACCGGTTCATTTGCGGAGCACCCGTTTTTTGACGGCGATGAAACCACATGGCCCTGCGCCGTCGAATGAAAGTCGAATGAAAGTGGCCGCCCGTTGTCGCTCTGGTCTTTTCAAATCGGCGGTCACGGGTTAAGAGGCGTCCGTTCGGGGCGTGGCGCAGCCTGGTAGCGCGACGGTTTTGGGTACCGTAGGTCGCAAGTTCGAATCTTGCCGTCCCGACCATTCCTGCCGCAAATCCTGCATGTCGCGTGGCGCATGAATCGGGTGCGGATCGCCTCTGGCGTGTGTTCGCTGTGGGTCCGGCAGTCGCGCAAATGCGCGCGTGTTCGGTTATCCACGGTTTTCGCAAATTTTCGCAAGCCGCCATTCGCGCCTGCGCCACCGATTGAACCGTATCAGGTTTCGGCGCTAAAGGTGCCGGTTCAAACGGAATTTCCCATATTGCCGTCGGCATATGAATCATCGCCAGCGGGGCAGGGGCAGACAGATCGCCCCGGGTCAACAGATAACGGGCCATATTTCACAAATTTTATTGTTGACCTGATATGGTTTTATACGCCAATTTGTGTGGGCCGACCGAATAGCCACAACATATGGTGGCGCGAGTCAGGCTGGAGCATGTTTGCCTGCCACCCGAACCCCTGTGAATCGCCGGGGGTTTCCTGCGGGGTTTCATATCCCGGCGGTGGGGATGTTCCTGTCTGAAAGCAGCGATCCGGGGGCGATTGTATGGTCGTTTGACAAGGCGCGAGACCTTGCAGGCGGCTCGGGGGAATTTGAAGATGCGAGGCAGAAGAAATGAAAATTGAACGACGGTTCACCACGGCGGGGCGTGACGCATATGCAGATGTTCCGTTTGCCATCACCTCTTCGGAGATTCGCAATCCCGACGGCACCACCGTGTTCCGCCTGGATGAGGTCGAAGTCCCCGAAAGCTGGAGTCAGGTGGCCGCTGACATCATTGCGCAGAAGTATTTTCGCAAGGCGGGCGTCCCTGCGCGGCTGAAAAAGGTCCGCGAAAAGGGCGTGCCCGAATTCCTGTGGCGCGCGGTCGCCGATGAAAAAGCGCTTGATGAACTGCCGGAGGCGGAGCGTCTGGGCGGCGAGACCTCGGCCAGGCAGGTCTTTGACCGTCTTGCAGGCACCTGGGCGTATTGGGGATGCAAGGGCGGCTATTTCTCGACCGTGGAAGACGCCCGCGCCTATTACGACGAAATGCGGCATATGCTGGCGACCCAGCGCGCCGCCCCCAACAGCCCGCAATGGTTCAACACCGGCCTGCACTGGGCCTATGGCATTGATGGGCCGGGGCAGGGCCATTATTATGTGGATTACAGGACCGGCAGGCTGACCCGCTCGAAATCCGCATACGAGCATCCCCAGCCACATGCCTGTTTCATCCAGTCGGTAAAGGATGATCTGGTTTCCGATGGCGGCATCATGGATCTGTGGGTGCGCGAGGCGCGGCTGTTCAAATACGGCTCCGGCACCGGCACCAACTTTTCCTCCCTGCGGGCGGATGGCGAGGCGCTGTCGGGCGGGGGCAAGTCCTCTGGCCTCATGGGGTTTCTGAAAATCGGCGACCGTGCCGCCGGGGCGATCAAATCGGGGGGCACGACCCGGCGGGCGGCGAAGATGGTGATCTGTGACGCGGATCATCCGGATATAGAGGAATTCATCAACTGGAAGGTCATCGAGGAACAGAAAGTGGCGTCCATCGTCGCCGGTTCCAGGATGCACGAAGAGCATCTGAACGATATTTTCGCGGCCATTGGCGCTTGGGATGGCAAGGAAGCGGACGCCCATGATCCGAACGTCAACGACACCCTGAAAACCGCCATTCGCAAGGCTAGGAAATGCGCCATCCCGGAAACCTGTGTCAAGCGGGTTCTGGACTATGCGCGGCAGGGCTATTGCGGCATGGATTTTCCGACCTACGACACGGATTGGGACAGTGAAGCCTATTGCTCGGTCTCCGGGCAGAATTCCAACAATTCGGTCCGCCTCACGGATGCCTTTTTGCAGGCGGTGCGCGAAGATGCCGATTGGGAACTGATCCGCCGCACCGATGGCAAGGTCGCCAGAACCGTCAAGGCCCGCGATCTGTGGGAGCAGATCGGCCATGCCGCCTGGGCCTGCGCCGATCCGGGAATCCAGTTCCACGACACCGTCAATGCCTGGCATACCTGCCCGGAAGATGGGGCGATCCGGGCCTCGAACCCTTGTTCCGAATACATGTTTCTGGACGATACGGCGTGCAACCTCGCATCCATGAACCTGCTGAGCTTTCTGAAGGACGGCAGGTTTCAGGCAGAGGATTATGTGCATGTCACGCGGCTGCTGACGCTGACGCTGGAAATCTCTGTCACCATGGCGCAGTTCCCGTCGAAAGAGATTGCGCAGCTCAGCCACGACTTCCGCACGCTGGGTCTGGGCTATGCCAATATCGGTGCTCTGCTGATGAACATGGGCTACGGCTATGACAGTGCGGAAGGCCGCGCGCTTTGTGGTGCGCTGAGCGCGATCATGACCGGTGTGGCCTATGCAACCTCTGCCGAGATCGCGGCCGAACTGGGTGCGTTTGCGAAATACGGCAAAAACGTCGGCCACATGCTGCGCGTCATCCGCAATCACCGCAATGCGGCCTGGGGCAGGACCGACGGGTATGAGGGGCTTGCGATCAGGCCGGTCGCGCTCGATCATGCGAACTGTCCGGATCGGGGGCTTGTCTTGCTTGCGAAATCTTCCTGGGACCGGGCGCTGGAACTGGGCGAGAAACATGGCTATCGCAATGCGCAGGCAACCGTGATTGCGCCCACCGGCACCATTGGTCTGGTCATGGATTGCGATACCACGGGGATCGAGCCGGATTTCGCTCTGGTCAAGTTCAAGAAGCTCGCCGGTGGCGGGTATTTCAAGATCATCAACCGTTCCGTTCCGGCGGCGCTGCGGAACTTGGGATACACCCGGGCGGAGACCGAAGAGATCATCAGCCATGCCGTCGGTCACGGTATGCTGGGCAACTGCCCCGGCATCAATCACACCAGCCTGATCGGCCATGGCTTCGGCCCCGCGCAGATCGCGAAGATCGAGGCGGCGCTGCCATCGGCCTTCGACATCCGCTTTGTCTTCAATCAGTGGACGCTGGGGCAGGAGTTCTGTACCGGCACGCTGGGCATTCCGGCGGAGAAGCTGAACGATCCGGCCTTCGATCTGCTGCGGCATCTGGGTTTTGCCCGCCGCGACATCGAGGCGGCCAATGACCACGTTTGCGGAACCATGACGCTGGAAGGCGCCCCGCATCTGAAACCCGGACACTACCATGTCTTCGACTGCGCCAATCCTTGCGGCAGGAAAGGCAAAAGGTTCCTGTCGGCGGAGAGCCATATCCGCATGATGGCTGCGGCGCAGTCGTTCATCTCGGGCGCGATCTCGAAAACGATCAACATGCCCAACGACGCGACCATCGAGGACTGCAAGAAGGCTTATGAACTGTCGTGGGAACTGGGGACGAAAGCCAACGCCCTTTACCGGGATGGCTCCAAACTCTCCCAACCTCTGGCGGCGGCGCTGGTCGAGGACGACGAAGAGGCCGAAGACGTGCTGGCGACCGGTTCCGCCCCGGAAAAGGCGGCCATGCTGGCCGGCAAGGTGATCGAAAAGGTCATTGTCAGGGAAGTGATCAAATCGCACCGGGAGAGGATGCCGCAACGGCGCAAGGGCTATACCCAGAAGGCGATCGTCGGCGGGCACAAGGTCTATCTGCGGACCGGCGAATATTCCGACGGCAAGCTGGGAGAGATTTTCATCGACATGCACAAGGAGGGCGCGGGCTTTCGCGCGATGATGAACAACTTCGCCATCGCGGTGTCGGTCGGCCTGCAATACGGTGTGCCGCTGGAAGAATTCGTGGATGCCTTCACCTTCACCAGGTTCGAACCGGCAGGCATGGTGCAGGGCAACGAGACGATCAAGAACGCGACCTCGATCCTCGACTACATCTTTCGCGAACTCGCCGTCAGCTATCTGGACCGCACCGATCTGGCCCATGTGAAACCCGAAGGCGCGAGTTTCGACGATTTGGGCAGGGGCGAGGAAATGCGGCCCGCAGCCGATGCGAATGTCGCCGGGCCCGGCGAAAGCGCGGCCAGCAAATCGCTGGAAGTGCTGAAGCAGATTTCCTCGACGGGCTATCTTCGCAAGCGCGTTCCGCAGGAACTGGTGGTCCTGCAAGGCGGCATGGGGGCGGTGGCGCTCGACATGTCGGCCAATCCCTCTGCGACGCTGCAAACCCTGACGCCGGAAACGGCTGGCATGGCTGCCGCTGGCGCGGTCACGGTGGAGGCGCGCCTCAGGGCCAGGATGCAGGGCTATGAGGGCGACACCTGCGGGGATTGCGGCAACTACACGCTGGTGCGCAACGGCACCTGCATGAAATGCAACACCTGCGGCGCGACCAGCGGGTGCAGTTAGGTGTCACATCCCGTGTGATTGTACGGCTTCTTTCTGAAGAGCTCGGGCTTTTCTTGATGCCAGTCCTTGAGCGCATCAATTGGCGTGCGGCCTTTCAGAACGGATTGCGGCAGCTGGCCGTTGTAGAGGCGGACGTAGCGGAGAAGCGTCTGTTCGAGGTCCTCGCCGCTGCGGAAACGGTGGCTCTGGAGCACGTCCTCGATCCGACCGTTGAACCGCTCGACCATGCCGTTGGTCTGCGGCCGCATCGGTGGGGCCAGGCGATGCTCGATCCCGAACCCGGCGCAGAGGCGGTCGAACTCGTGATTGCCGGTCGCGGCGCGGCGGCGAAGGCCGAAGAGCCTGTCGGTGAACTCCTTGCCATTGTCCGTCAGCACGCGGGTGATCCGCATCGGGGCGGCGCGCTCCAGATCGCGCAGGAACCGGCGGGCGTTGGCCGCAGTCTTCGCCGGATGGATGCGCACGAAGACCCGGCGGGTGGCGCGGTCGATCACGACGAACAGATACCGGCGCTTCTCCTCATCGGCCATCTGCGGCAGGTATTTCACGTCGATGTGGATGTAGCCGGGCTCGTATGCCTTGAAAGGCTTGTGCGCGGGCTTCGCCACCTTCGGCTTCAGGTCACGGAGGGAGCCGACCCCATGCCGACGCAGGCATCGGCGCAGGCATCGGTCCAGCCCGGAGCGCGAGACGTTCGGGTTGAGAAACTCGCGGACCACGGCGAGCAGGTCGTCGAGCGGCAGCAGCAGACTCTGTCTCAGCGAGACCGCCACGGCCTCCTGCGCCGGTGTCAGCGTGGTCTGCAACCTGTGCGCCGTGTGGCTCCGGTCGTGGACGGTATCGCGCTTGCGCCACTTTCAGACGGTCTGCTCCGAGATGCCGTAGCGCTCGGCCACGATCCACGCGGGCTCTTTGCTCGCCTGGATTGTGGCCCTGATCTTCGGCGTCGTCGTCGCCTGCTTGTGCAAGGAAATCAGCATGTCTTGCCTCCGTCCCGAATCTCACGCAAGATCGATCTTGCCATGAACAGGCCAGAGCGGCGAGGGTCTATCTGATCGTCCGGGATGGAACAGGTAAACAAGCAGGGAGTGTCCTGAACTCTGTGTATCTGTGATCTGCTCCATGCTTTGAGAGAGGAGCCATGACGATGACGATATCCAGGGAACTTCTGGACGAACTTCTGGAAGGCTGCGAGCGGCCTGAAGACCTGCCTGGCGATACCGGGCTGCTGAAAGAGCTCAGGATCAAACTGATGGAGCGGATGCTTGGGGCCGAACTGACCGCGCATCCGGGCTATGAAGAAGGCAAGGATGCACCTCCGGGTCAGTCCAATCGGCGCAACGGCACAGCAGGCAAGCGCCTGAAGGGCCAGATCGGCGAGGCGCCGATTTCCGTGCCCCGTGATCGGGATGGCAGTTTTGAGCCGGAACTGGTGAAGAAGGGCCAGACCCGGATCGACGGGATGGATGACAGGATCATCGGCCTCTATGCCGCCGGACGAGAGTGTCCGCGACATCCGCGCCCATCTTGAGGATGTCCACGGTCTGCTGGTCTCGCCGGATTTGATCAGCCGCGTCACCGACGCCGTGCACGACGAGGTGCGCGACTGGCAAAGCCGGGCGCTGGAGCGGATGTATCCGATCGTGATCTTCGACGCGCTGCGGGTGAAGATCCGCGACGCCGACAGCCGCATGGTGAAGAACAAGGCCATCTACATCGCTCTGGGGGTCAGCCGGGACGGCGTGCGCGAGGTCCTGGGCCTGTGGATCGCTGATAACGAGGGGGCCAAATTCTGGTTGTCGGTGATGAACGTGCTGAAGAACCGAGGTGTCCAGGACATTCTGATCGCTGTAGCGCGACAATCAAGATGAGAAGTGCGCGTCAATCAGGATGAGAATCCTTGGTCGCGACGTTTGGGACGATGCCGGGCTTTTGTGCCGCGATCAAGGGGTTTGTTTTTTGATTGTCGCGGAGCGTCAATCAGCTTTGGTGTTTTCCGGTGTGGCTTTTTGTGCAGGCCTTCCCGGCCCCTTTGCCTTTTGTGCTGCTCTTCGCCGGTAGCTTTCGACATTCATCTCGAAGATGGTTGCGTGGTGCACGAGCCTGTCGACGGCGGCCAATGTCATGGCCGGGTCTGGAAAAATCGCATTCCACTCCCCGAAGGGCTGGTTGGCCGTGATCAACATTGAGCGGCGTTCATATCTCGCGCTGATGAGTTCGAAGAGCACACTGGTTTCAGCCTGATCCTTGGTGACGTAGGTGATGTCATCGAGGATCAGCAGATGGAATTTGTCGAGCTTTGCAATGGCACTTTCGAGGACGAGATCGCGGCGGGCCTGTTGGAGTTTCTGGACCAGATCGGTGGTGCGGCTGAATAGGACGCGGTAGCCTTGCTCGACAAGGGCGAGCCCGATGGCTGAGCCGAGATGTGATTTGCCCACACCTGGCGGCCCAAACAGCAGGATGTTGCCGCCCTTTCCGATCCAGCTGTCGCCAGCGGTGATCGCACTGACATGGGCCTTGGACAGCATGGGGACGGCTGTGAAGTCGAAGGTGTCGATCGTTTTTCCGGGCAACAGGCGTGCCTGTGCGAGATGTCGCTCGATACGACGGCGATCTCGTTCAGCCAGTTCATGCTCCACCAGGGTGCTGAGCATCCGAGCGGCGGGCCAGCCTTCCTTGTCGGCTTGTTCCGCAAAGCGCGGCCATAGCGCCTTGATGGCTGGCAAGCGCAATTCGGTCAGAGCCAAGGTTAGGCGGGCGGTATCGGTCTGGGGCGATGTCATGCTGTCACCTCCTGAGCGGATGGCGTACCGCCGACCAACTGGTCGTAAGATGACAGGTCGGCCAGTTGCACCGCGACTTGGGGGAGTGCGTCTTGTGATGGGCTAAACACTGCGCGTAGGGCCGCCATGTCAGGCGGGCGCTTCTGGCGAAGGTCCTCCTCAAGCTGCGCTGCCAATTCAGCCTCGCAGCCCCGCTCGTGTGCCAGCGCCAGAAGATCGACAACCATGCGACACGCCGCCTTCTCACTGGTCTGCTCCAGCAGGAATGCGAACATGTTACGGAACGCCCGGCGCGGGAATAGCTGATCCCGATAGACCAGCCCCATCAGCGCCATGGGCTTTTTGCGCAAGGAGTGGATGACGTGGTGGTAATTGACCACGTGCCCATGGCTCCCGGTGCTCGAGGCTCGTCCGCGTGTCAGCGTTAGCAGGGCAGAGCTTCCCAGGAACAGCTCCAACCGATCATCGTAGAGCCGAACCCGCAGCTGATGCCCGATCAACCGGGATGGCACGGTGTAGAACACCTTGCGCAAGGTGAAGCCCCCGGAGGAAGTGACGCGCAACGTGATCTCCTCGTAATCCGTGGTCCGCCGCGTCGGCAAAGGTCTGAGGCTCGCACGTTCCGCATCGATACGCTTGGCATTGCGGGCGTTGATCCGGCCCACGATCTCGTCGATGAAGCGACGATAATCTTGCAAGCTTTCGAAGTCGCGCGACCCACGCATGACCAGCGCGTCCTCAATGGTGCGCTTCAGATGCCCATTGGGGCTCTCGATGGAACCGTTCTCGTGTGCGACGCCCTTGTTGTTGCGCGTCGGCGTCATTCCATAATGGTTGCACAGGGCGTCGAAGCGGTCGGTTAGATCGGCCCGGGATGACTTATCCAGGTTCTTGAAGGCCGCCGACAGGCTGTCAGTTCCATGATTGTGTGGCACGCCGCCGAGCGTCCAGAGGGCGTTCTGCAATCCCTCAGCCAGCGCCACATAGCTTTCGCCGCCCAGCACGACGTGGGCGTGCTGAAACCCGCTATAGGCAAGCCGGAAGTGATACAGTCGATGGCCCAGTGCCTCACCGGCAATGGTCACACCCAACTTGCCCATGGCGGTGAAATCCGACAGGCCCATTTTGCCCGGTGTGTGGGTCTGCCGGAAAATGACGTCCTGTTCAGGGCCGTGTTCCGCATTCCAGGCGCGTATCCGTCGCTCCGGAGTCCGTCGGATGCCCGTACCCAGATCAGAATGCCGACGCAGAAGCTCCTCGTAAACCGCCACAGGTCGGATCCCCGGTGAGGACCGCAGAAGCGGCACGACCTCCGCATCAAAAATGTCCGCCAGCGGGTCCGGACGCCGCCGGCCGCGAGGGGCCTTCTTCTGTGATGGTAAAATTGGGTCAGCTTGCAGCCGATAGCCCGTTGCCTGGCTGATCCCCGCCTTGGCAGCGGCAACGGCAACGGAATGGGTCGATCTGAGCGTCATGAAGAGCCTCATTTGTTGGTCAGTGACATGACAGCCCGGCATGAACGATCCCCTTGCACAGAAAATCATTCCTTATCCGAGCCGGCCACAACCGTCAGGCCCGCCCCAAAAGGGCAAAACGCGTGTGCGGGGCCTCCCCAGTCGGGCTACGCCCTCCCTGCGAGCCCCCGCACACGCGTTCTCATCCTGATTGACGCTGGATTCTCACCTTGTTTGTCGCGCAGCAGCCTCGCCCCGATCACCGCAAACGCAACGCCGGGATCGACTTCAAGGGCGGGAAGCGTTCGAATGCCACCCATGCTTCGACCACCGACCCTGATGCGCGGCTGTACAGGAAATCCCCCGGAACCGGCGCGGCGCCGTGTTTCATGGGCCATGCGTTGATCGAGAGCCGTCACGGGCCGGTCGTTCAGGGCGACCTCACCCAGGCAGAGGGCCATGCCGAACGCCGCGCCGGATATGATCCACAACCATTCGTCAGGCTCCACCCGGCGCCTGACACTCGGGGCTGACAAGGGCCATGACAGCGCCGGCTTCGTCCGTGATCTCCGGCAGGCCTGCGTGACGCCACACCTCGCCCGGGCGGCGCGATAGTCCGCCATCGACGGGCGAACCCCGGCACAAGGGCCATTCGCTGTCCCGGAAGCATCGCAAGCGGACCGGGGAGGTCTTCGGCCGGGCTAAAACCGTCGGCGGCATGGCCCGGACTGTCTGTCGCGGCGTCGGGCGGGTGCGATCCCGCTTCATCCTGACGATGACCGCCAGCAACCTTGCAGGATTGCCCCGGCTGTCGGGCGTATGAGAACGAAGATGACGGCCCAAGGCCCGATAGCGGCACGCCAGACTGGCCAGTCGGCCAGTGTGTTCCAGCAGCAGCCAGAATATCGTCCCGCCGCAGCCACTGTTTCAGCAGCCTGTTAAAGTTCATTCCCACTCTATCGTCCCCGGGGGTTTTGAGGTCACATCATGGGTAACGCGGTTGATGCCCTTGACCTCGTTGATGATCCGGGTGGCGGTTTCGCCCAGAAATTCATGACTGAAGGGGTAGCAGTCGGCGGTCATCCCATCGACCGAACTGACCGCGCGCAGCACACATGCGTAATCATAGGTGCGCCCATCCCCCATCACGCCCACAGTGCGAACCGGCAGGAGCGCCACGAAGGCTTGCCAGATTTCGTCATAAAGGCCGTGTTTGCGGATCTGGTCGATGTAAACGGCATCCGCCTCGCGCAGGATTTCGATCTTCTCGCGGGTGATCTCGCCGGGGCAGCGGATCGCCAGGCCCGGTCCGGGAAAGGGATGGCGGCCTATGAAACCTTGCGGCAGGCCCAGTTCGCGGCCCAGTTCGCGGACTTCATCCTTGAAAAGCCCGCGCAGCGGTTCAACCAGTTTCAGGCCCATCCTTTCGGGCAGACCGCCGACATTGTGGTGCGATTTGATGGTAACTGAAGGGCCGCCCGAGAAACTTACCGATTCGATGACATCGGGGTAGAGCGTGCCTTGGGCAAGGTATTCGGCCCCCTTGATCGCGTTCGCGTGTTTCTGGAACACGTCGATGAACAGCTTGCCGATGATCCTGCGCTTGGTTTCGGGATCGGACCGGCCTTCGAGCCGGCCCAGAAACAGCTCGCTTTCGTCCGCGCGTATCAGCCGGATGCTGTAGTTGTCCCGGAACATCGAGACGACTTCCTGCGCCTCGTTCTTGCGCAACAGGCCATGATCGACAAAGACGCAGGTCATCTGATCACCGATGGCTTCGTGGATGAGAAGTGCCGCCACCGAGGAATCGACGCCGCCGGACAGGCCACAGATGACTTTTCTGTCGCCAACCTGCGCGCGGATCGCCTGAATGGCCTGCTCACGATAGGTGCCCATGCTCCAGTCGCCGGTGAACCCCGCCAGACGTATGAAGTTTTCATACAGTTTCCTGCCGTTCGGGGTGTGGTGGACCTCCGGGTGAAACTGCACGGCGTAGAAATTGCGCGAGACATCGGCAGTAATGGCACAGGGGGCGTTGGGAGAGGCGCCATAGACCTCGAAACCCGGCGCGATCCGGCTTACATGATCGCCGTGGGACATCCAGACCTGTTCCCTGCCTTCGGCAAACCAGCCCTGAAGGATCGAAAGCCGTGCCTCGCCCGACGGCGTTACATAGGCGCGGCCGAACTCCGCAGTGCCATGCCCCGATTCCACCCGGCCGCCCAGTTGGTGCATCATCACCTGCTGGCCATAGCAGATACCCAGAATCGGCGCCCCGTAGCCGAAAATTTCCTGCGGCACACGGGGGGAGCCTTTGCGTGTCACGCTGTCGGGGCCGCCCGAGAGGATCACCGCCCCCGGCGCCATTGCGCGCACGAACTCCATTGTGACATTCTGGTACGGGTGGATTTCGCAATAGACCTTCAGTTCACGCAGGCGGCGGGCGATCAGTTGCGTCACCTGGCTGCCGAAATCAATGACAAGAAGGCGTTGATGAGAGGGGCGGTCGGTCATTTCCCGGCAATAGGAAGGATATGCGCCGAGTGCAAGAGCGACCGGGAAATACCGTTTCGATTCATGACCCGGCGAAAGCTGACGGCGGCGTATTCCGCCCGGGATGTCGTTTTTGCACCGCAATGGCCGGAATGCGCCAGCGTGGCATTGCCGTTATTGCTAAAGTTGTGTCCAATCAACTTGGGTCAAACAGCCGGGAAACATACGATGTCAGAAGCAGCATCGCGTCGTCGCGCCAGAGGTGGCGGTGGCGCCGCCCGTCGCGCAGAACGCACGGCGGTCAATATCGAGACCGCAAGGTACATTGAACGCAACATTCCGAATCTGGAACTCCTGAACGAAGAAGCGCTGCGGATCATTGAAGAGAACGCCGAAAGGATTCTGGAGGAAATAGGCGTCAACTTCGTTGACTGTCCACATGCGCTGAAGCTCTGGCGTGAAGCGGGCGCACAGACGGATGATGAACGGGTGCGCATTCCGCGCGGTCTGGCCCGTGAACTGATCAGGACTGCGCCCGGCCAGTACACCCAACACGCGCGCAACCCCGAAAAATCCGTGGTGATCGGCGGCAGGACTCTGGTTCTCGCCCCGGTCTACGGTCCGCCTTTCGTTCGGGACATGAACGGTGGCCGCCGTTACGCGACACTGGATGATTTCCGTAAATTCGTGAAGCTCGCCTATATGTCCAGATGGCTGCATCATTCCGGCGGAACCGTTTGCGAACCCACCGATGTGCCGGTGAACAAGCGTCATCTCGACATGCTGCTGGCCCACATGACCCTGTCCGACAAACCCTTCATGGGTTCGGTGACGGAACCCGACCGGGCGCGGGACACGGTCGGGATGTGCGAGATTCTGTTCGGCAAGGCGTTTGTCGCCGAAAACGCCGTCACGACATCACTGATCAACATAAACTCGCCGTTGACCTTTGATCCGGTCATGGTGGGCGCGCTGGATGTCTATGCCGGGGCGGGGCAAGGCTGCATCATCTCACCGTTCATCGTGGGTGGTGCCATGGCCCCGGTTTCGGTCGCCGGCACGCTGACGCAGGTTCTGGCCGAGGTTCTGGCGGGAATCGCCTACAGCCAACTGGTGCGCAAGGGCGCGCCGGCAATCTTCGGGGCGTTCGTGACCTCCATCGATATGAATTCCGGCGCGCCGAGTTTCGGAACCCCCGAGGCGTCGCAGATCCTCTATGGCGCGGGACAGCTCGCCCGCCGCCTTGGCCTGCCGTTCCGGTCGGGCGGGGCGCTTTGCGGCTCCAAGCTGCCGGATGCGCAGGCGGCCTATGAATCGGCAAACACCCTGAACGCCGCGCTGTTGGGGGGGGTCAACTTCATGCTTCACGCGGCTGGCTGGCTGGAGGGCGGTCTGGTGGCGTCATTTGAGAAATTCGTACTGGATGCGGATCAACTGGGCGTCCTGCACGGGATAGCCAAGGGCGTTGACATGTCCGAAAACGGGCAGGCGCTGGATGCGATTGCCGAGGTCGGGCCGGGCGGTCATTATCTGGGCTGCGCCCATACCCAGGCGAATTTCAGGGAAGCGTTCTGGAGAACCGAGGTGCTGGACTACAAACCGTTTGAAACCTGGCAGGAAGAAGGCGTGCGCGACAGTCAGCAACTGGCCGCCGCCCGCGTCGAAAAACTGCTGGCCGATTACCGGCAACCGGCGCTGGACCCGGCAATCCGCGAGGCCCTGGACGACTATGTGACGCGCAGGAAAGCCTCGATGCCGGATGCGTTTGTCTGATCAGTTGCCCGTGGCCTGCGCCTGACGGGCCTCGGCCAGCAACGCGACAAGCAGTTCTATGTGGCGGGCGATGCTGTAGCTGGCGTCGCCCGCCTTCCGTTTGGCCTCCATGACGGTTTCCTCTTCGAACAGGGCATCGAGCTCCTTGCGGCTGCACCGCCCGGCCATGTCTGCCCCGATCAGGCGCGACAGATGGCGTTCGCGTGAATATCCGGTCTGCCCCCATCTTGCGGCGCGGATCAGCAAACGCGGACGCCGCAACTGCGACAATCTGGTGAAAAGGTCGTTCATCCGTGACCGTTCGGTGAAGGAGCCCTGGCGTACTGCCGGTCGTCCCGGTTACGCTGCTGATGCAGCGTAACGCCAGGGCATCAGCTCGTCCAGCCGAGTGATCTTGTGATCCGCGATGCGGGCGAGAACCCATGTGAGCCAGGCTTGTGGATCGACTTTATCAAGCTTTGCCGTTTCGATCAGGGTGTAGGCGATGGCCATGGCTTTGCCACCGCCCTCGGAACCGGCGAACATCCAATTTTTGCGACCTGTGGCGACAGGTTTTATGGCGCGTTCGGCGATGTTGTTGTCCGCTTCCAGAAAGCCATGGTTCAAATAACCGCGTGCCTTTGGCAAACGACCAAGGGCATAACGGATCGCTTGGGCCAGAGGCGACTTGCCAGATATATTTGGCAACTGCGCGTGTAACCAGGTCTCAAGTTCATCGAAGATCGGTTTTGCCTTTTCCTGACGGATGGCAACGCGCTCTTCAGACGGTTTGCCACGCGCCTCTTTCTCGACGGCATGGAGTTCCGCGATCCGGCGGAGGGCTTCTTCGGCAATCGATGAGCCTTGCGCGGCAAAGATGTCTACAAACTTGCGTCTGACGTGCGCCAAACAAGCCATCTCCTGGGCCTTGTCCTCACCGAATACCCCGTTGAAGCCGGAATACCCGTCCGCATGGACCCAGCCTTTGTAGCCGGAGAGATGTGAGACGGGATGTTCGCCCTTGCGATCAATCGTGAACTGATACCACGCGCAGGGCGGTGATGAT
The DNA here is from genome assembly GCA_965216225.1 of Paracoccaceae bacterium. Lineage (GTDB taxonomy): Bacteria > Pseudomonadota > Alphaproteobacteria > Rhodobacterales > Rhodobacteraceae > 3107. The sequence goes on along the minus strand of CBDCFF010000033.1, from coordinate 143,071 downwards.
CCAGACCATGGTCGTTCATCGCGAACACAGGTCCGGACACGGGCGGTCCTGGTCTTCTTGTTGCCGGGGGCCTGCATTTTAACGGGCGTATCATCAGCGAAGATGGCCGCGCCTCGGCGGACCATTCGGCCAATGGTGTCAGCCGGAGGTTCCAGAAGCGCGGTGGAGCCGCCAACCCAATTGGTCAGAGTTGATCGATCAAGATCAACGCCTTCACGGGCGTATATTTGCGACTGACGGTAGCGCGGCAGGTGGTCCGCGTATTTGCTGACCAACACGTGCGCCAGCAGCCCCGGTCCCGGGCGGCCACGTTCGATCGGGCGCGATGGCAGCGGCGATTGGACAATGGCCTCGCAACAGGAACAGGCCATACGCGGACGCACGATCCGGTTCACGACAAAACGCCCCGGTTTGTATTCCAACTCCTCGGTCACGTCCTCACCGAGCCTCTTCAACGCCCCACCGCAACGTCGGCAGTCCTCGCCCGGCGACAAGACCTCTTCGTGCCGGTCCAGATGATCGGGCAAGGGCTTGCGGCTGTGCCGGCGGGCCGGTTTGTCCGTTTCAGGCGTTGGAGCAGGCGCCGCCTGTTCTCCAGCGGCTTCGGCAATCGCCTCATCTTCCTGGAAGACCGGATTGAGCTGGTAGAGGCTTTCTGATTTCGATCCAGACCGGTGCCGGTCATGCCCCGCCAGTTGGTGTTGGAGTTGTTCCACCTTCAGGGTCAGCGCCTTGACTTCATCGGCCAGAAGCCGGTTCACTGCCCGCAGTTCCGCAGGATCATCCGGGGCTATGTCGAGGTCCTTCAGCATCGCCGATCCTATACCGGATCAGCATTCCGGGGTGAACCCAGAAAGCGCGCAAAGCCTCGTATTTATTGACCTGTCCTACGCTCAACGGTCTCCAGGTTTTACGGGGCATCCGCCAGTCAATCCCCTCCAACAGCATTGAGAGCTGCGCGGGTGTGACGCTGATCTTGCCGTCCTTTGCAGCGGGCCAGACAAACCGCCCTTTCTCCAACCGCTTCGAAAACAGGCACGCACCCTGGCAATCCCACCAGATGATCTTCAACAGATCGCCGCGCCGCCCCCGGAACACGAACAGGTGGCCGGAATACGGGTCTTCGGCCAAAACCTTCTCGGCCTGGGCCGCCAGCGTATTGAACCCTCGCCGCATGTCCGTGACACCCGCCGACAGCCACACCCGCGTGTTGCCCGGCACCGGGATCAAGACATCAGCCCCTTCAGCAGCCGCGCCAGCACATCAGGATCGAACCCACCCTCGGCGCTGATCCGGTGACCGCCAGCCAACTCAATCTCGATACCGCCACCGAAGGCGACGGGACCGGATGGCTGCGCCGGGACCGGATGTGAAGCAGCCGGAGAAATCTCAACCGGCAGAAACACAGATCCAGCTACGACCTCGGTGAAATCCGGCGCAAAACGCGGGTCCTTCAGCCATTTGAAGATCAGATTGGCGTTCATCGCGTAGCGCCGCGCAACCTGAGCCACAGAAACACCCGGCGCGGCACTCTGCAGGCAGATCGAACGCTTCTCGTCGTCCCACCAAATTCGCTTCTTGCGACTGCCAGCCATAGAGTGCCTCATGGTGTCCACTATCGATGGTGGACACTATCGGCTCCTCCGCCCCCGCGTTAGGTCCGGTTCAACGGACGCTCACGTTCATCCGAAGACTCTGTGCTGAATACATGCCTGGATTCCTGACACGGTTGTCACCGGTGTTGCGGAAATCATGCAATCACAGGGCGATGGTTTCAGAATGGTTTAGCATTTGATTACAAATATCTACAAATCTGGAACGTCGCCTTGCCGATATTCCCCAACAACCCGGAATTGATCTCATCATTCCGGATCGGCGTAAAGTGAAAGGATGGTCATCAATGGACCCTGAATCCGGCCCGCTCCCCTGTTCGATCGGGACCATGCCGGAATGGGTGCCGCAGCCCGCGCTTCGCTATCTGTTGCACACCGAAGCCGGGCTTTCCATTCGTTCGCTTGCGCGCGAGGCAGGGTGCCACGCATCGACAGTTCTCAGACAGGTCCGCCGCCTTGAAAGCAAGCGGGACGACCTGCTGATCGACGAGGCTCTCCGCGAACTCGGGGCGGCGCATTTCCAGATGTCAGCTTCAAATTTCGAAAGGGATGGACAGACAATGACAGCAGCGATCCGCAGAACTTCCACCGCCAGGGATGACGGCATTGAACACGAAGCCTGTCGCATTCTGCGACGCCTGAACGAAAACGGCTCCGTTCTGGCTGTTGCGCAGGAACTGAAAAAGGCGGTCGTGATACGCGACCTGCCGGGCGGGAAATCGACGCGCACGGCGGTGGTCGATCGTGAAATTGCGCAGGCCATGGCGTTGAAGGACTGGATCATCTGTCGCAAGGGCGGCAAGGTCGCGCGATATGTGATCACACCGGCCGGACAGGCCGCATTGAAACGCCTGATCGGCCAGCAAGGGTCCGGGCAATCCGGCCTTCACGACGCGCAGGCCATCTTTGGCGATCAGCATCGTATCTGGGGGCACAGACAGATTGCCTCGGGCGATGACGGTCCGGAGCGGCAGATACGCTATAACGTGGCCGAATCCCCGCTGGCCGCGCTTGCAAGACGCAAGGACAGGAACGGAAACCTTTTCCTGAACGACGATCTTGTCACGGCGGGTGAACGGCTGCGAGAGGATTTCGAGCTTGCGCAAATGGGTCCACGGGTGGCGCAGAACTGGGAAAAGTTCCTGACCGGCGGGGTTCGCGGCGGCCGTCGAAGTGAAAACCGGCTGTTGGACGGGCCGGGTTCCGCGCGAGAGCGGGTCTCTGACGCGCTGCGTGCGCTGGGGCCGGGGCTTGGCGATGTGGCGCTCAGATGCTGTTGCTATCTGGAAAGCATGGAAGCGGCAGAGCGGCGCATGGGGTGGTCTGCCCGATCCGGCAAGGTGGTGCTCAGGATCGCCTTGCAGCGTCTGAGGGACCACTATGAGCGGACACACGGACGATATGGACCGCTGATTGGCTGAACCGTCGTTCCCGCACACGGGGCGAAGCCTCCCCGACCTGCTCGGGGAGGCTCCTGTCCGATGATGCCGGATCAGTCGGAGGCGCGGGTCAGTCCGGCCTTGTGCGCGATCCCGCCAAGCGCGCCACCTGCCAGCGGGAAGATGATGTAAAGCCACAACTGCGCCATCGCGCCGGCATCAAACACGTTGGTTGCGATTGACCGCGCAGGATTCACGGAGGCGCCAGACACCTTGATGCCCGCCAGATGGATCAGCACCAGGGTAAGGCCAATGGCCAGCCCCGCCGCGCCTGTGGAATGACCTTTCTGGGTGGCGCCCAGAATGACGGTGATGAACAGAAAGGTCGCGACCAGTTCGAACAGCAGGGCTGCAAGCGGGCCGCCCGTGCCGATCATGGTCGAGGCCGCGCCCACATCCGCGCCCATGACCACCAGCAGCACAGCGGCTGCAAGGCCCCCGATGACCTGGGAAACCCAGTAGCCGATCATCTCGGCCGCCGACATCCTGCCCGCCATCATCACGCCCAGCGACACGGCCGGATTCAGATGCGCACCCGAGATCGGGCCGATCCCGTAGGCCATGGCCACAACCGCAAGGCCAAAGGCAAAGCCGACGCCCATGAGGCCCACATCCTCGACCATGAACAGGATCGTGCCACACCCGAAAAACACGAGTGCAAACGTCCCGATGACTTCTGCGATATTCTTTTGCATGGTTTCCCTCTTCCCACAGTGTTTGTATGCTGAAACTACACCAGATATAGCGGCTGCGCCAGAGATTACGCATCCACAACCCATGCGCGGTTCCGGTTTGTCTTTCTGACGAAACCCCCTATATTTGCCGCGACCCTGCGGAGACCGTTCATGCGCGACCTCAAGATACCCTCTCAGCGACACCCCGAGAAGGCGCACCGTCCGGAGACGGCAAAGCTGAAGAAACCACACTGGATTCGCGTGAAGGCTCCGGGCGGAAAGGGCTATGCCGAGACCCGCAGGATCATGCGCGAACACAATCTGACCACGGTTTGCGAGGAAGCGGGCTGCCCGAATGTCGGGGAATGCTGGGGCCGGGGTCACGCCACCATGATGATCATGGGCGATATCTGTACGCGGGGATGTACGTTCTGCAATGTGGCCACCGGCAGGCCCGACGCGCTGGACGTGTTCGAACCGGGCAGGGTCGCCGACGCGGCAAGGAAGCTCGGCCTGAAACATGTGGTGATCACATCGGTCGATCGCGATGACGTGAAGGACGGCGGCGCGGAGCATTTTGCGATGACCATCCGGGCGGTGCGCCGGCAATCACCCGGCACGACAATCGAAATCCTGACGCCGGATTTCCTGAAATGCGATCCTTCGGCTGTCGAGGCCGTGGTGAATGCAAAACCCGATGTCTTCAACCACAATCTTGAAACGGTCCCCGGGTTGTACCCGGAAGTGCGCCCCGGCGCGCGCTATTTCCATTCCCTGCGGCTGTTGCAGCGGGTGAAGGAGATCGCCCCCGGCATGTTCACCAAATCGGGCATCATGGTGGGTCTGGGCGAGGATCGGCAAGCGGTAATGCAGGTGATGGACGACATGCGGGCTGCCGATGTGGATTTTCTGACGGTCGGACAGTACCTGCAACCGACCGCACGACATCATCGGGTGGATCGGTTCGTGACCCCGGATGAATTTCTGGCTTATGAGAAGGCCGCTTGTGGCAAGGGTTTCCTCATGGTATCGGCCAGCCCGCTGACCCGCTCCAGCTATCACGCCGGGGAAGATTTCGAACGGCTGCGCGCGGCCCGGCTGGAGAAGCTGAAAACAGCCGGTTGACCCGTTGCCGCTGCGTCAGACGGAGCCTGCGCAGCACCGGGCCAGTTCAGCACATCAAGGGAGGCGCTTTTGCGCGGCGGCAAGGGGGTGATTCCGGTTGCCGGTTGACAGGCACATTGACGCAAGCAGGTGCAAGGCATGGGTTCTTCAACCATTTGAAGATCAGCCTGGCGAAAGCGGACTTGCCCGTTCGATCAATTGCAACGAATGGATAGAGCTTGCCCTCGGCCGTGTGGACCTCCGCCAGATCGACATGGAAATATCCGATCGGGTATCGCTTGAAGCGCTGCTTCGCCGGCTTGTCGCCATCCACCTACGGCAGACGGTTGATCCCGTGCCGCTGGAGGCAGCGATGCAGGGAAGATCGCGTCAGGTGTGGGATCGTCGGCTGCAACCCATGGAGACAGTCATCGAGCGGCAGCAGCGTATGGCGGCGGAAAGCGACGATGATCGCCTCCTCTTCCTCGCCGAGAACGGTCGATCGTGGCGTTTTCGGCCCGATCCTGAGATCCTCGACCCTATCGCGCTTCCGCCACTTGGCGACCATCTTCGGGTTGATCCCATACCGCCCGGCAAGAACCTTCAGGCTCTCCTGACTATTTTGTATTGCCCGACGGACTGCCGCAGTCGTTATGGACCTGTCGCGGTTTGGTGCCGCTCCAAGTGCTGGTTCAAGCCACCTTCCGTTCGAAAGCGACCGGGCTTTTCCAGCCCAGTGCTGAGTGGCGGCGGCGCGGATTGTAGAAGCTATTGATGTATTCGAAGATCGCCATCTCAGCTTGCCGCCGGGTTTCCCATGACGTGCGCCAGATCATTTCTGCTTTGATGGTTTTGAAGAACGTCTCAACAGCAGCGTTGAAGCTCCTATATTCGTCAAGCAGCAATTCAGATGGTTTTCGGTACGCAGACAGAGTTCGCTGTAAATCTCGCGGACGATGTAGCGCTTCAGGCAGCGAATGATCTCACTTTTACTCTTTCCATCTTTGGTGCGTTTTTGATGCAGGCAAGTGTAGGCTCGTGGCTGCGCATTCTGACAATAGCTGTTCCATCCCGGACGATCAGATAGACCCTCGCCGCTCTGGCCTGTTCATGGCAAGATCGATCCTGCGTGAGATTCGGGACGGGGGCAAGACATGCTGATTTCTTTGCACAAACAGGCGACGACGACGCCGAAGATCAGGACCGCGAACCAGGCGAGCAAAGAACCCGCGTGGATCGTGGCAGAGCGCTATGGCATCTCGGAGCAGACGGTGTGGAGACACCGTCCAGAGCTATGCCCGAAAGTTGGTGATGGTGTGATCATGCGGCGTGGTGAATTTGCTTGATCCCGTCTGTGAACTCAACCCCTTCAATGATCTCTGGCATGCGGTTGGCGCCGTCGAGCTTTCGCCATTTTCCTTGCGCTGACATCATCAGCTTGAATGCCATGGCCAACCCGGTCTTGCGGCTCAGGCAGCCTTTGGTTTTGCCGGTGCGGTGGCGGACGGTGGCGAAGGTGCTCTCGATCGGGTTCGTGGTTCGGATGTGCTTCCAGTGCTCAGCAGGGAAGCCGTAGAAGGAGAGTATCCGTTTTGGTCAACAGGTTTTCGGGGCCCATTTCCGGTCGGATTTGACGAGTGTGTTGGCGAGTTCGATCAGTTTTCGCATCAGCGCGACAAGCGCGACCTTGGCTGGTTTCCCGGCGGCGCGCAGAGCGTCGTATTTCTTCTTCAGATCCGGATTGAAGCGCGCCGCAACGAGCGCCGGCATGTACAATGCCTGCCGCAGCGGCTTTCGACCGCCCTTGATGAATGACTGGCCAACCCGGGTTCCGGATGATCGTGTGAACGGAGCAAGGCCAGCCAGGCTTGCCACCTGTTTGCGTTCGAGTTGGCCGATCCCGGGCATGAAGGCGAGGATGGCCGAGGCCGTCACCATGCCTGTGCCGGGAATGGAGCGGACGATTTCCAGCTTGCGGGTTTCTTCCTGGTCCTCAGCGATCAGCGCTGCGATCTCGGCATCCAGTTCGGCGACGTGCCTTTCGACATGCTCGATCAACTCCCGCGTCCGACGCTGCAAAAGCGGCACGTCGAGTTGGGAGATGCGACCGGGAAGACGGACGCGTTCGGCCATCATTCTGGAGCGTGCCGAGTGCATGTCTCTGAGAAGGCGCCGGCTTTTTGACCTCAGCGGCAGCGCTTCGAGATCGAAAGCCTTTCCCATTGCCGCCAGGGAGCGGGCATCCGCCCGGTCGGTCTTGGCGCGTGTGCCGCGGGCTTCTGCGAACCGGCGCGCCTGGAGCGGATTTACCTTGACCAGCGGGAAATCCGCTTTGAGCGCAAGCTCGAATGCTCGGTGGTAGATACCGGTCGCCTCGTAGACGATCCGGGCGATCTTGCGCCCGCCCGGCCATTTCCGGAAGCTCCGAAACTCGGTCTTGCCATTCGTGAACTGCGCCGCCCGTCCTGTCTTGAGATCGAACGCGTCGAAGTGGGCTTTGGAAATGTCCACGCCAATGTTATGATCCGTCATCTTCGCCATATCCTGTGCTTGTCATGCGGGGCCAGGGCCCCGTGTATCCGTTCAGGCCTGTGGTGAAGACGGCGGTCGATCATACTCTCTTTCGGTCTCTGCCGACCAAGCGCAACGCGATCCGACCGCCGCCGCTGCCCGGTATATGTGAGGTGCCGGGCAGCGGCTCCCTTATCGCAAAGAAGCCACATAATGTCATAAGACAAGCAGCACAGCCCGGTCTTTGGTCAGTTTCCCAACCGCCTTGTCATATTTCGCGCCACAGGTTTCCACGAAGAAATCGAAGGCGGCCCCGGCTTCGGTCTTCGTTTCCGCCTGCCAGATATCATGCAGGTGGCCTTTGGCTTTGGCCTGCACCGATTTGGGCATGGCATTGAGAACGTTTCCGGTCTTGTGAACCCAACAGCGTTGTTCCCGGGTGCTGCCGAAGACTTCGCGCAGCGCCGCCCAGAACCCCAAGGCACCGTCGCCAATGGCCAGATCGGGGGCGTGGGACAGCCCGCGACGCTTGAGATCGAGCAGCAACTCGCGCCAACTCTGCGTGCTTTCACGGTAGCCGACTGCCTGCTTCGGTGAGCCCCGGAACCTCCTTGCGGCCCCACTCATCCGCGCCGATCAGCACCAGAACGCATTGTTTCTGCTCTTCCATACGCGGTTGGAAATAGACACCATCGGCCCGGACATAGACGAAACGCCGGGCACTGAGATCGCGGCGCTGCCAGCGTTCATACTCCGCCCCCCAGTCCGCTTTCAATCGCGAGATGGTGCTCGATGAAAGCCCTGCCGCGTTCGGCCCCAACAGCGCCCCAGGAGCCTCCTGGAAGTCGCCCGTGGAAATGCCCTTGTCTATTGGATTTCCCAGGCATTCGTATCCGTGCGATACGGATGCCACCCCTCGGGCCGCTGCAGCGGCCCGAGGGGTGGCGGGGGATGGATCGATGATGCCCTGGTCTTTGAGGACCGTTCTCAAGATGGATCACCCCCGCCCTTTCGATGAACCCGAACAGATAGTGGAGGAGGGAACACCCCTGCCTCGTATGACAGGAACGGGAGACGAAAAGGTCATGAATGATACCATCGGCATCGACATCTCGAAAGATCATCTCGACACCCATCGCCTGAGCGATGGCAAGGCGAAACGCTTCACCAACGACCGGACAGGACTGAAGACGCTGAAGAACTGGATCGGCCCGCAGTGCTGCCGCGTCGTCTACGAGCCTACAGGACGCTATCATCGCGATCTGGAGGCCCGCCTTTCAAAGACGGCTCACGCCATGGTCAAGGTGAACCCCAAACGCGCCCGCCGCTTCGCCGAAGCGGTCGGCCAGTCCGCCAAAACTGACCGGATCGATGCGGAACTGCTGGCCCGCATGGGGGCGATGCTTGACCTGAAGGCTTCACCGTTGCGCGATGAACCCATGAACGATCTGCGGGAGGTGCATGTCGCCCGGAGCGCTCTCATCAAGGACCAGACTGCCTGCCGGAACCGGCTCTGCGGTGCGCGCAACACACTCGTCAAGGCGCAACTGAAAACCAGGATGCGCCAGATTGCAAAGCAACTTGCCCAACTCGATGCCGAGTTGAAGAAGCGTATCTGCGAGGATGCAAAGCTTGCCAGACAGTTCGAGATCCTGCGGTCGATCCCCTGCCGTTGCAATACTCATCGAAATGCCGGAGATCGGAACCTTGACGCCCAAGCAGGCCGCCGCGCTTGCGGGCCTGGCTCCCTTCGTGCGCAAGTCCGGCAAATGGACAGCCAGAGCGAAAATCGGAGGCGGACGAGCCGGGCTTCGCCAGGCGCTCTACATGCCCGCCCTCGTCGCAGCGCGCTGCAATTCCCAACTCACCTGCGTCTACAAGGCTTTGCGTCAAAAGGGCAAGAAAGCCAAGGTCGCTCTTGTGGCAATCATGCGCAAGCTCATCATCCTCGCAAATACCTTGATCCGCGAAAACCGCCAGTGGTCCAAAATCAAACCTTGACCAAGACAGATATCTTGAGATAGGGCCATGGCAGCAGTTCCTCAATCGATCTGGTCTTGCGCAGCCAGGGCGGCAAGATCGACGAGGCGAAACGGATCTTTTCGTCCACATTGCCCCGGTCCCGCACCCGCGGCGCCTTCACTGCTATCGGGCCGATGCCGGTCATAACCTCGCGCTCGGGCAGATGACCATGGCGCACCAGCCGCGCACGGCCGTCGTCCGTCACCTCGCGGGCATGGGCGGCGAGGAGCGTGGCCAATTCCGCTTCCACCGCCTGTTTGAGCAGTTGGCGCGCGCCGGTTTGCAGGATGTCGGTCAGCGGGTCAGACGAAAATCCCGATGGACCGGGCAACGGCGTGATGGTAGACTTCGTCATGTGGCATATCCTTTTCTCTGCTGAGAATTGCGCCGCGTGAACAACGCCATGATAGGCCGCCAATCAGCGCCATAACCAACTTTCGGCTATAACTCCACCGTCCACGACCGGAGCCACACGGCGCACAGGTTGCAGACCACACTCACGCCAGCGCAGGAGGCCGTGGCCGTCTCGCTGAGACAGAGTCTGCTGCTGCCGCTCGACGACCTGCTCGCCGTGGTCCGCGAGTTTCTCAACCCGAACGTCTCGCGCTCCGGGCTGGACCGATGCCTGCGTCGTCATGGGGTCGGCATGGGGTCGGCTCCCTCCGTGACCTGAAGCCGAAGGTGGCGAAGCCCGCGCACAAGCCTTTCAAGGCATACGAGCCCGGCTACATCCTCATCGACGTGAAATACCTGCCGCAGATGGCCGATGAGGAGAAGCGCCGGTATCTGTTCGTCGTGATCGACCGCGCCACCCGCCGGGTCTTCGTGCGCATCTACCCAGTGAAGACTGCGGCCAACGCCCGCCGGTTCCTGCGCGACCCGGAGCGCGCCGCCCCGATGCGGATCACCCGCGTGCTGACGGACAACGGCAAGGAGTCCACCGACAGGCTCTTCGGCCTTCGCCGCCGCGCCGCGACCGGCAATCATGAGTTCGACCGCCTCTGCGCCGGGTTCGGGATCGAACATCGCCTGGCCCCACCTCAGCGGCCGCATGGTCGAGCGTTTCAACGGACGGATCGAGGACGTGCTCCAGAGCCACCGTTTCCGCAGCGGCGAGGACCTCGAACAGACGCTTCTCCGCTACGTCCGCCTCTACAACGGCCATCTGCCGCAATCCGTTCTGAAAGGCCGCACGCCAATTGATGCGCTCAAGGACTGGCATCGAGAAAAGCCCGAACTCTTCAGAAAGATGCGAAAGAGCCGTTTTACAGAGGCGCAAATCATCGGGATGATCAAGGAGCAGGAGGCCGGGATGCCGACGGCAGAGGTGTGTCGCAGGCACGGCCTGAGCCCCGCGTCATTCTACAAGTTCAAATCGAAATACGGCGGTATGAAGTCTCTGACACCCACCGTCTTGAATCGCTGGAAGATGAGAACGCAAAACTGAAGCGCCTTCTGGCGGATACCATGCTCGACAATGTTGTGCTGAAAGATCTGCCGGGAAAGAACTGACGACACCAGCTCGGCGACGGAATGCAGCGCTTGAGGCGATGCGGGATCACGATGTCTCGCATCGCCGGGTGTGCAGGCTTGTTGGTGTCGATCCCAAAACTGTCCGGCGTGATCGTCCGCTGGATAAACCCAAAGTCCGCGAAGAGATGCAGGCAATTGCCGCCGTGCGTCGTCGGTTTGGCTATCGCCGGATCGGCGTGCTGTTGGAGCGCAAAGGAATGATCATGTATCACAAGATGCGTATTTCGGGTGATGGCGGGCACTGATTTCAGCTGATCGTGGGCACTGATTTCGCGCGATCATGTGCAGGGCTGGCCGACGAACTGAAGATACTCCCCTCCGGATCAACAGGAGGGATGGAATGCCGACAGGACGTTTGACCATGCGCCGGATACGGGACGTATTGCGATTGAAGTTTGCCCAGGGGCTGAGTGAACGGTCGATTGCCGCCTCGCCCGGACCTGGGAAGGGAAGTGTGGGTACCTGTCTGCGGCGGGCTCTCGACGCGGGCCTGAGTTGGCCGCTTCCCGATGGGTTGGATGACGACAGCCTTGAACTGTTGCTGTTCCCGTCCTCGCCGAGCGTGCCGGAACCGGATCGCCCTGTTCCGGACCGGGCCGCGATGGACAAGGAGCGGCGCAAGCGCAGTGTCACCCGGATGCTGTTGTGGGAGGAATACCGGGCGCAGCATTCGGGCGGGTTCGGGCACACGTGGTTCTGTACGCATTTTGACGCCTGGAAGGGGCGTGTCCGCCCAGGCACGCGACAGACCGGGACCGGATGGCTGCGCCGGTTCCGGATGTGGGCGTGTCCGCCCAGGCACGCGACAGACACATGCGGGCGATGAGAAGGTGTTTGTCGACTACGCGGGCGACACGATCGACATCGTCGATCCGGAAACTGGCAAAGTGCATGCGGCGAAGCTGTTCGTCGCCACTATCGGGGCGTCCGGTTACACCTGCGTCGAAGCTGTTGCCCCGGAAGGGCTGGAGGACCGGGTCGGCGCCCATACCCGGATGTTCACCTGTCCGGGTGGCGCGCCCGGGGCGGTGGTCCCGGATAACCTCAAATCCGCTGTCATCAAACCCGACCGGCACGATCCCGGGCTGAACCGCACCCATGCCGGGATGGCGGAGCATTACAGCACCGCGATCCTGGCGATCGTGCCCGCGCGTGTGCGCAAGCCCGGGGATAAGGCGAAGGTCGAGGTCGCGGTTCAGGTGGCGCAACGCCGGATACTCGCCCGGCTGCGCAATCACAGGTTCTTTTCCCTCGCCGAATTGAACGCAGGGCTCCGGCCTCTGCCGGACGATCCGAACACCCGGATCATGCGCGATTACGGCGCCGGCCGCGCCGACCTGTTCGCCACGCCGGACCGTCCCAACCTGCAACCGCTGCCCGCCGACGCTTATGTCCACGCCCGCTGGAAACGCGCGCGTGTTGCGCCGGATTACCATGTCGAGATTGATCGCTGCTGGTATTCGGCGCAACACGCGACGCGAGGTAGCCGGCCACACGGCTCAGGTTCGCCGCTCTGCGCCATGCCGCTTGCGTTGAAGACATCGACATGCGGTCCCCACGGGGCATTGATGCCTCCGTCATGGCCCATCTCATCGATGGCGGCCGGGTTGTTGATCGGCATGAGAATTTGCCGATCACCGGCCCGACCGGGCCGGGGAAAAGCTGGATTTCCTGCGCCCTTGGTCACAAGGCCTGCCGCGATGATCGCCGCGTGGTGTATCACCGCGTGCCCCGGCTGTTCCAGGCGCTGGCTATCGCAAAGGGCGACGGCCGCCATGCAAGGGTCTTGAAGTCCATTGAACGGACCGATTTGCTGATCCTCGACGATTGGGGCCTCTCGGTCCTGACCGCACTGGAGCGCCGGGACTTGCTCGAGATCCTCGAAGACAGGCAAGGCCGTGGTGCAACAATTGTCACCAGCCAACTGCCCGTCGATCAGTGGCATGAGCCCCTAAAACTCCTCCATTTTTGTGTAGAGTCCGCCCAACAAAAGGGAAAATTACTTCGGCATTGACAGCTTTAGATTCAGGTGACTATAATTCGGTTGTGAGGTACGGATCCAACGAATATCGATATGCACGCCCACTGGCGGAAGCGCTTCGAGCAAACCGGCAATTTCGAAGCTGGTTTCTCGGGAAGACGAAATATGCGACCTTCAGTGATGCAGCGGTTCTTCTTGACGAAAAGCAAAAGCTAGCACGGTCCCCTTCGGCAGAAAATTGGTGGCGAAGCTACTATGCCGGGAGCGCATATCGGTTTAAGAAAGAATGCGGTGAACGCGAAACCGACCTTCTCGCAGTATTCGAGGTGGAACACGGTTTTCGTTTTGCTCTTCATATCGAGGTCAAGGCACCGGGTGACCGGTTCGGAACAGGACAGGCAAGAGACTATAACCGGCGAGCCATTTGTTGGGCTGGGAATGGTCGAAACCCCAAAACCGTGCTCCCGCACAACGAGGGAACGACTGTGCTTTGTTGCGAAGCAAAGTTCCGTGAAGACCATGTGTCCGAGGCCAAGATGTTCGCGTCAATCGTAACAATTGAGGAAATCGCAGAACACCTCAGCAATTTCCCCGACGCGAAATGCACGCGCGCAAAAACCACAACGATGGTCGGGAAAGGCGCGAAACCGGCAGCCCGCCGGAGCCCTCTGGCTGAACCCGGAGCGTGAAACCGGTACCTCCCAAATCAGAGACGCCGCATGAAATCAGCGGACAACTTCTTTGACAAATACCGTTGCCGCGATAACATCAAGGAACTTTGGGTACGATAGACCAAGCTCTGTTGGAGCGACCACCGATCATGGAACAAACAAACCGGATTCCCGTTATCCGCATCCTTCGAAATCCAAAGCAATTACAAAGAAACACAAGGGATTTGAGCGCCCAATTTGTCAAAGGGCGCTCAAACATCTCATCATTGCGGATCAGTGACTAAACCGCTTGATTTCTCCGCTTGCCAACCTTGCTTTGTAGCTTTGCATCTCGCGCCGCACGATTGGAGCCAGGAAGTAGAGGCCGAGGATATTGGGCACACAGATCAGGAAGACCAGAGCATCAGAAATATCCAGAATTGGCCCAAGTTGCACCATACAGCCCAAGGCCACAAACGCGCAGAAAACGAGCTTGTAGACCGTCTGCCCAAGCTCTCCTTCTCCAAACAGGTAGGTCCAACCCTTGAGGCCGTAATACGACCACGAGATCATGGTTGAGAAGGCGAACAGCAGTGCCCCGAAAGCAAGTGGCGCCGGGAACCAGCTGATCTGACGCTCGAACGCAGCGGACGTCATCGCAACACCTGTCGCGTCACCGGCAAAGTCCGGATCAGCAACCTGACTTGTTCCGATAACCAGGGCAGTAATCGTACAAATCACGATCGTGTCGATAAAGGGTTCAAGAAGTGAGACATACCCTTCTGTTACAGGTTCCTTGGTCTGCACCGCCGCGTGGGCAATGGAGGCAGAGCCGATCCCCGCTTCGTTCGAGAACACAGCCCTTTGGAAGCCGATGATCAATGCGCCAATGGCGCCACCCTGAACGCCCGCGCCAGTGAACGCGCCTGAGAAGATGTTCCCGATTGCGGCTGGAATGGACGTGAAGTTCATCAAAATGACAATGATCGCAAACACACAGTAGAATATCGCCATGAAAGGCACGATCTTCTCAGTCACGCGGGCGATGGATTTGATCCCGCCAATGATAACCGCAAAGACCACAATGGCCAGGAGCAGGCCAACAAGCCAACCCAGGCCATCAAGTGCGCCGCCAGCCACTGTGTTCAATTGCACGTAGGCCTGGTTGGACTGGAACATATTGCCAATACCCAGCGCTCCGATGAAAATACCGATGGCATAAAAGGTGCCCATAAACCGGCCAAAACCGTCTATGCCGCGCTCTTCAAAACCCTTTCGCATATAGTACATTGGGCCGCCCGACACCGAACCGTCGGGGTTTTCCTGCCGATATTTGACGCCGAGCGTACATTCCACAAATTTCGTGGACATACCCAGAAAGCCGGCGACAATAAGCCAGAAAGTGGCTCCTGCACCGCCGATTGTAACGGCTACGGCCACACCACCGATGTTACCAATACCAACCGTGCCGGAGACAGCTGTTGCCAACGCCTGAAAATGGGACACCTCGCCCGGGCTTTCCGGATCGGCGTAGTCGCCACGCACCAGCTGGATGGCATGTTTGAAGCCGCTGACATTCACAAATCCCATATAGAATGTGAAGAATACCGCGCCAATCACGAGCCAGAGCACGACAAGTGGCAGCTGAGCGCCAAAGACCGGTATCTTGAAGAAAACAAAATTGCCGACAGCCGATGCAATCGGGGCCGTGATTTCATTTATCGTGTCGTCAAAACCCGCATGTGCAGGCAGCGTGTAGAGAAACAACGCTATCAGCGCTACGAATACTCTGTTCATAAGATGTCCCTAACTTGGTTCCGGGCCGTTTTTTGTGGCGATGATCCTGTCGCTCGTCCTTTCTAGGGCACAACAACGACGGGTACAGGTGATGTCTGAACAAGGTTGCCCGCTACGCTGCCAAAAAGCAGATTCTTGATTCCTGATTGCCCACGACGCCCGATAACGATCTGTTGCACCTCACACTTCTCGGCAATTTTGATAAGGGTTTCGGCCGGAGGACCGTGCCGCACGACGGTTTCACATTCGATGCCGCGCGCTTTCAGGAGCGCTTCGGCAGGCGCGACCACACCGGATATTGCGCGATCAATCTCTTGTTCGCGCCGCATATGGCGTTCCGCGTTTTCTTCAGGAGTATTGAAAGAATATGGAGACCACTCAATAACATAAGTTACGATCAACTTTGCGCCGCCGAGTTTTGCTCGTTCGCTCGCGTACTCCAGGGCTCTCTTGCCCCCGTCACTGCCATCGACAGCAACCAAGACTGAATTTGACATTCCATCCCTCTCCGACTTTTCCAGTTGCGCCGCCGGGCCACGATAAACCGACTGTCACGATTCTGACCAGTATCGGATAGATCGGTTTTTTTCGCAACACTTCTCGGCTATTTGCCAGAAAATCCGGCGCAGCAGCGCTAAATACGAAGAAATTCAACTGCTTTCGAGCTTCCGTTCACCCGGTTTCAAATTAGCCCAAGAATCCCGAGGCTGCGAAATCGGACAAATTTTGGAACATTTGTGAACGAATGGGTTGTCTTGCGGCCGGTGCTGTCTGACTACATGTCGTAGATTTTGTTTTGGAGACAGCGTTGTCTGTGAGTATCGCACAAGAATGGGGCCTTTTGTTTGATGACCTGCTGTTTTTAGCAGATTTACCGCGCGATGTTCGCCTGGAAGCCGCCCTACAGCTATGTCAACTTCGAAGGGCGGGCCGATTTATCGAAGATTGGTCGTCTTTACCTGACGATGTGGTTTCATATGTCGCTTCTCAGATCGAATAGCCGGTGTTTCATCCTCGCGGTGCTTTCGATGATCGCAGATCGCGCCGGTATCGTGCCCGGATATGCGACTATCTGGGTTTTTCACGGTCGTCGCCGGTCGATCTTGCGGCTTTTGAGACTTGGCTGGCGGCGGATGCCTGGTATCGGGGCGGTCCGGTCTCGGAGATGGTTGAACGAGGGTGTCACTGGTTTTGGGATCGTAAAATTGTAGCGCCTGCCGAAAAGGCACTTGGGCGCATTGTACGTTCAGCGCGCCAGAGTTTTCTGGATCAATATCTTACGTCCGTTTTTGATAGGTTGTCCGAAGATAAAATTGTTGCGTTAGAGGCCAGCCTTGCTGATCCGCGCGGCAATCACGGGTTTCAGCGTCTGAAGGACGACGTTGGCGCTGCGACATTGGATAACGTGCTGGATGCGGCTGACAGGCTCGCCTTCATTCAGAGCCTCAACCTGCCGTTTGACGCGATCTCCGGCATTGACCCGTCCTGGATCAAGATGCTGACGCGACGGGCGGAAGGGGAGCCGTCATCTGAGATGAGGCGTCATGGCCAGAAGAAACGCTTGGTTTGTTGGCCATCTATCTGATGTCACGCAGATCGCAGTTGATCGATGGGCTTGTAGACCTGTTGATTGAGGTCGTGCATCGCATAGGCACGAAATCGCGGCGCAAGGTGATCAGCAAAATCGCTGCCGATATTGAAAGGATCCCCGGCAAGGAGTGGTTGCTGGTGGATATTGCCACTGCCGCGATGATGGCCCCGAATGGCAGGGTCTCGGATGTGATCTTTCCCATCGCGGGTGCAGCCAGGTTGAAAGCCATCATTGATGAGCACCGGGCCAAGGGAACATTGGATGTGCGGATCCGGACTGTAATGCGGGGATCCTATGCCAGCCATTATCGCCGGATGCTGCCATCCTTGCTGTCCGTGCTGAAATTCCGTTCGAACAGCGGGAACTGGCGACCGATTCTGGACGTCCTTTCGTTGATCGTCAGTCTGAATGAAGAAGGGCGGCGCTATGCCCCGGCTTCGGTAGCTCCAGAAGGATCAATCCCGCGCAAATGGCGTGACACCGTGATAGACGGCCGGGGCCGCCTGAACGTCATATCTCATACCAACCCGCCCAATCATTGATCTTTGAAGGCCCGATTTCGTGTTGCGATTGATTTGATGCGCCCAGCCTCGGCAGTCAGGCGGTTCCAGGCATCGCAACAGGCTTCAACGATGGCTTCCCAGGTTTCAAACACCCTGTTGGAGAGATACTTCTGACGCAGAAATTGCCAGATGTTTTCTGTTGGATTCAGTTCTGGCGAATAAGGTGGCAGAAACAGGACCGAGAGGTTTTCAGGAATGTTGAGTGCGCCTGATTTGTGCCAGCCTGCTCCGTCCATGATGATAACACCGTGGGCTTCAACAGCGATGGCTGCGCTGATCTCTGCAAGGTGTTTTTGCATGGCCCCGGCGTTGGCGTTGGGCATCACCAAAGCCACTCCTTTATCATGTGCAAGACAGACAGCACCAAAAATACATGCATTCCCGTAACGCTGATCGGCTGCCTGACGCGGGCGTGTGCCCTTCGCGGCCCACTGATGGACCTGGCCGTTCTTCTGACCCACGCGTGCTTCATCCTGAAACCGGATTTCAACAGGCTTGTCCGGGGAGACGCCTTTCAGGCTTTCCGCCAGCTTGTGCGGGAAGTTTTTTTGAATGCCTCAATCGTTCGGGGGTCCTGCCCGGGATGCCGGGGCCGGGCGCTGACGTGTGAAAAGCCAAGAGAATGCAGCAGCTTTCCTACCGGGTTCTCATGATATTCCGCATCAAGGCGGGCCTTGATGAGCGCGGCCAGATCAGCACAGCGCCCCCGCACCACGCCGTCAGTCGCCGGATCAGGTCCTGCTGAATTGCCTTGAGCGTGGCCAGTTGCTCCGAGGTCAACCTGGGCTTGGGGCCTGTGGATTTCCTGTCGATCAAACACTCCAGACCTTCGTCATTGAACCGATGCACCCGGTCTCTGAGCGTCTGGCGATCCATCAAGCCAACAGCAGCAGCTGCCGTCCGTGTCATCCCATCAGCAACACCGGCAAGCGCCATCAGTCGCCGCGCCTGCCTGGCGTCATGCGATTTGCGTGCCAAACCCGCAATTCGTCGGCACTATAGTCAGTCCGCAGTTCAATCCCAACCATGATCCCCTCCAAGAGAAATGTCATAGCAACTGTGTTTATTCTGTGAGCTGCTGGCGCCAGGGGATGCCGGTTTTGATGATCGCGTTTGCGATTGTGACCAGCCTGCGTGCGATTGCAATTATGACAAGTTTGTGCGGCTTCCCCCGCTCTTTGAGACGTTTTGCGACAGGCTTGAGAACCGGATTGTGACAGCGCAGCCTGGAACAGCACATGGCGTAGAGACCGCCTTCCGCCAGCGATAGCTCTCCTGCCTCGCATCGCCCCGCTGTCATGTGGTATCGGAGCCAGGCCAGTCATGGCAGCTGCTTCGCCTGATGTCATCCGGCCGGGTTCCGGCAATTCGGCGATCAACTGCTGCGCGACAAACAAGGTGAGAATCCAGCGTCAATCAGGATGAGAACGCGTGTGCGGGGGCTCGCAGGGAGGGCGTAGCCCGACTGGGGAGGCCCCGCACACGCGTTTTGCCCTTTTGGGGCGGGCCTGACGGTTGTGGCCGGCTCGGATAAGGAATGATTTTCTGTGCAAGGGGATCGTTCATGCCGGGCTGTCATGTCACTGACCAACAAATGAGGCTCTTCATGACGCTCAGATCGACCCATTCCGTTGCCGTTGCCGCTGCCAAGGCGGGGATCAGCCAGGCAACGGGCTATCGGCTGCAAGCTGACCCAATTTTACCATCACAGAAGAAGGCCCCTCGCGGCCGGCGGCGTCCGGACCCGCTGGCGGACATTTTTGATGCGGAGGTCGTGCCGCTTCTGCGGTCCTCACCGGGGATCCGACCTGTGGCGGTTTACGAGGAGCTTCTGCGTCGGCATTCTGATCTGGGTACGGGCATCCGACGGACTCTGGAGCGACGGATACGCGCCTGGAATGCGGAACACGGCCCTGAACAGGACGTCATTTTCCGGCAGACCCACACACCGGGCAAAATGGGCCTGTCGGATTTCACCGCCATGGGCAAGTTGGGTGTGACCATTGCCGGTGAGGCACTGGGCCATCGACTGTATCACTTCCGGCTTGCCTATAGCGGGTTTCAGCACGCCCACGTCGTGCTGGGCGGCGAAAGCTATGTGGCGCTGGCTGAGGGATTGCAGAACGCCCTCTGGACGCTCGGCGGCGTGCCACACAATCATGGAACTGACAGCCTGTCGGCGGCCTTCAAGAACCTGGATAAGTCATCCCGGGCCGATCTAACCGACCGCTTCGACGCCCTGTGCAACCATTATGGAATGACGCCGACGCGCAACAACAAGGGCGTCGCACACGAGAACGGTTCCATCGAGAGCCCCAATGGGCATCTGAAGCGCACCATTGAGGACGCGCTGGTCATGCGTGGGTCGCGCGACTTCGAAAGCTTGCAAGATTATCGTCGCTTCATCGACGAGATCGTGGGCCGGATCAACGCCCGCAATGCCAAGCGTATCGATGCGGAACGTGCGAGCCTCAGACCTTTGCCGACGCGGCGGACCACGGATTACGAGGAGATCACGTTGCGCGTCACTTCCTCCGGGGGCTTCACCTTGCGCAAGGTGTTCTACACCGTGCCATCCCGGTTGATCGGGCATCAGCTGCGGGTTCGGCTCTACGATGATCGGTTGGAGCTGTTCCTGGGAAGCTCTGCCCTGCTAACGCTGACACGCGGACGAGCCTCGAGCACCGGGAGCCATGGGCACGTGGTCAATTACCACCACGTCATCCACTCCTTGCGCAAAAAGCCCATGGCGCTGATGGGGCTGGTCTATCGGGATCAGCTATTCCCGCGCCGGGCGTTCCGTAACATGTTCGCATTCCTGCTGGAGCAGACCAGTGAGAAGGCGGCGTGTCGCATGGTTGTCGATCTTCTGGCGCTGGCACACGAGCGGGGCTGCGAGGCTGAATTGGCAGCGCAGCTTGAGGAGGACCTTCGCCAGAAGCGCCCGCCTGACATGGCGGCCCTACGCGCAGTGTTTAGCCCATCACAAGACGCACTCCCCCAAGTCGCGGTGCAACTGGCCGACCTGTCATCTTACGACCAGTTGGTCGGCGGTACGCCATCCGCTCAGGAGGTGACAGCATGACATCGCCCCAGACCGATACCGCCCGCCTAACCTTGGCTCTGACCGAATTGCGCTTGCCAGCCATCAAGGCGCTATGGCCGCGCTTTGCGGAACAAGCCGACAAGGAAGGCTGGCCCGCCGCTCGGATGCTCAGCACCCTGGTGGAGCATGAACTGGCTGAACGAGATCGCCGTCGTATCGAGCGACATCTCGCACAGGCACGCCTGTTGCCCGGAAAAACGATCGACACCTTCGACTTCACAGCCGTCCCCATGCTGTCCAAGGCCCATGTCAGTGCGATCACCGCTGGCGACAGCTGGATCGGAAAGGGCGGCAACATCCTGCTGTTTGGGCCGCCAGGTGTGGGCAAATCACATCTCGGCTCAGCCATCGGGCTCGCCCTTGTCGAGCAAGGCTACCGCGTCCTATTCAGCCGCACCACCGATCTGGTCCAGAAACTCCAACAGGCCCGCCGCGATCTCGTCCTCGAAAGTGCCATTGCAAAGCTCGACAAATTCCATCTGCTGATCCTCGATGACATCACCTACGTCACCAAGGATCAGGCTGAAACCAGTGTGCTCTTCGAACTCATCAGCGCGAGATATGAACGCCGCTCAATGTTGATCACGGCCAACCAGCCCTTCGGGGAGTGGAATGCGATTTTTCCAGACCCGGCCATGACATTGGCCGCCGTCGACAGGCTCGTGCACCACGCAACCATCTTCGAGATGAATGTCGAAAGCTACCGGCGAAGAGCAGCACAAAAGGCAAAGGGGCCGGGAAGGCCTGCACAAAAAGCCACACCGGAAAACACCAAAGCTGATTGACGCTCCGCGACAATCAAAAAACAAACCCCTTGATCGCGGCACAAAAGCCCGGCATCGTCCCAAACGTCGCGACCAAGGATTCTCATCCTGATTGACGCGCACTTCTCATCTTGATTGTCGCGCTACAGCGGTCAGCTCTGCACAGACGATCTTACCGCTGACGAGGTCCAGACCCATGTGTAGCTTGCGCCAAGAGCGTCGTTTGCGCTTGATCTTGTGCTTCTCCTCAAGCCATTCACCTTCCCCGAAAATCTTCAGGCCTGTGCTGTCGACGACCAGATGGGCCGGTTTGTCACTGTCGGGCTTTGGTTTGGCAGGCAAGCTCAGTCCGTTGCCCCTGGAGTTATAGCCGAAAGTTGGTGATGGCCCTGATGGGCGGCATATCATGGCGTTGTTCACGCGCCGCAATTCTCAGCAGAGAAAAGGATATGCCACATGACGAAGTCTACCATCACGCCGTTGCCCGGTCCATCGGGATTTTCGTCTGACCCGCTGACCGACATCCTGCAAACCGGCGCGCGCCAACTGCTCAAACAGGCGGTGGAAGCGGAATTGGCCACACTCCTCGCCGCCCATGCCCGCGAGGTGACGGACGACGGCCGTGCGCGGCTGGTGCGCCATGGTCATCTGCCCGAGCGCGAGGTCATGACCGGCATCGGCCCGGTACCAGTGAAGGTGCCGCGGATGCGGGACCGGGGCAATGTGGACGAAAAGATCCGTTTCGCCTCGTCGATCTTGCCGCCTTGGCTGCGCAAGACCAGATCGATTGAGGAACTGCTGCCGTGGCTCTACCTTAAGGGCATTTCCACGGGCGACTTCCAGGAGGCTCTTGGGGCGCTGTTGGGGCCGAACGCGGCAGGGCTTTCATCGAGCACCATCTCGCGATTGAAAGCGGACTGGGGGGCGGAGTATGAACGCTGGCAGCGCCGCGATCTCAGCGCCCGGCGTTTCGTCTATGTCTGGGCCGATGGTGTCTATTTCCAACCGCGTATGGAAGAGCAGAAACAATGCGTTCTGGTGCTGATCGGCGCGGATGAGTGGGGCCGCAAGGAGGTTCTGGGCCTCACCGACGGCTACCGTGAAAGCACGCAGAGTTGGCGCGAGTTGCTGCTCGATCTCAAGCGTCGCGGGCTGTCCCACGCCCCCGATCTGGCCATTGGCGACGGTGCCTTGGGGTTCTGGGCGGCGCTGCGCGAAGTCTTCGGCAGCACCCGGGAACAACGGTGTTGGGTTCACAAGACCGGAAACGTTCTCAATGCCATGCCCAAATCGGTGCAGGCCAAAGCCAAAGGCCACCTGCATGATATCTGGCAGGCGGAAACGAAGACCGAAGCCGGGGCCGCCTTCGATTTCTTCGTGGAAACCTACGGCGCGAAATATGACAAGGCGGTTGGGAAACTGACCAAAGACCGGGCTGTGCTGCTCTCCTTCTACGGCTTCCCTGCTGAGCACTGGAAGCACATCCGAACCACGAACCCGATCGAGAGCACCTTCGCCACCGTCCGCCACCGCACCGGCAAAACCAAAGGCTGCCTGAGCCGCAAGACCGGGTTGGCCATGGCATTCAAGCTGATGATGTCAGCGCAGGCCAAGTGGCGAAAGCTCGACGGCGCCAACCGCATGCCAGAGATCATTGAAGGGGTTGAGTTCAGAGACGGGATCAAGCAAATTCACCACGCCGCCTGATCACACCATCACCAACTTTCGGGCATAGCTCTTGCCCCTGCGCGATAAGGTGGAGAAATCCGGCACTGCGATCTCAACCCCAAGCAAACCCGCGATACTGCACATGAACCCTTGTGTCTGGCGCAGCGGTTGGTTGAAAACCATGCCCAGGGTCAGACAGAGCTCAATCGCCAGATCCGAGTAGAGAGGCTGCCCGCCGCGGGTTGTGCGGCGCGGTGACGACCACAAACCAGGCGCCTCTTCACTGACCCACATCGTCAGATCCCCGCGCCGTCGCAGGCCCTCGTTGTACTCAGCCCAATTCGTAACCCGATGCCCTTGCCTGGGGACCTCGTTACGACGAGTGGCGTTGAACTTATGTGGCATCTACAGCAGCCTATTGAGAACGAAACGCCTCAATATCAAACGCGACCGCATCCGTGCAACAACGCTTCCTCGATGCGTATGAGCGATACCTGCTGGAGGAATACTTCCCGAAAATCCTGCCGGCCTTCCCGCCCTTTACATTCGTGGGTATATTTCGTTGAATTGCCGTATTGATGCACGAGGCTTTGAATGAGCTGGTTACTCTTTCAAGATGAAAGTGGACACGATCACAAGAACATGCCGCTTGAGGTTCGGGGTGGCATCGCGTTGCATGCCAGCAAGGTGTGGGATTTCGTCAAGAGCGTGGAAAAATGCGAAGAACATTGTTTTGGTGTGCGGCTGTCCGAGTTTGGCAGTGAGATAAAGGGGAGCAAGCTTCTGGGAATGGACAGGTTGAAGTGGTCCATTCAGGAATCCGGGCTTGCGGACAACGAGCGACGCAATGGCGTGAGGCGGTTCCTTACAAAGAGCCAACAAAAGAGCGTTCCAAGCAAGCGTGACTTCACTGCGTATGGGCAGGCCTCTCGCCTTATGGCGCATCAAATGTTCCGTGTTCTTGATGATCACGGTGCCGTATTGTTCGCCTCAGCCATACCGCGTGGTGCGAAACCTCCCAGTGGCTATAAATACAAGCATTTTCTGCGGAAAGACCTGATCTTTCTTCACGAGCGCTTCTACTGGTTTCTTGAGAGCAAACAAGAAAGCGGCTTGCTGGTTTTGGATCAAACAGAAAAGGAGAGCGACAAGCGTTATTTGCACAGGATGCAGGACTATTACACCAAAACGGCCAAGGGCCGTAAGCGCTCAAGATGGATTGTGCCTTATCCCTTGTTCGTCGACTCGGAACTGTCACTTGCGGTCCAAGCTGCTGATCTTTGCCTATATTGCATCAATTGGGGCTTCCGCAGGCCAGAGTGGAATTTCAAAGGTAATCTTCGAGACGATATTCATAAGGAATTTGCGGGCCTTTGCGGCAAACTTGCGTTCGCGGGCGAGTCGTACGAAAACGGTGAGACGTGGCCAATCCACGGGATTGTTTTTGTTACTGACCCTTACACCGCACGTCCACGCCACAAATAAAAAAGGAGGCAATGCTTCTCGCGACCATCGCACCCAACCCGCGTTGGACGACCGTCCGTGAACCGAGCCTCCGATGCCTGCGTGCAGGCAAAATGCCTGAGAGTCAATAGGTATTTTCTCGGTTCGTTGAGGAAAAGTAATCCTCCCCGATTTAACGGGGTGCAAGCGTAGAATTCACGCGACCAATTTCAGCTTCTGGGCGGGTGTCATCTCGCCGATGCCCATGTTGGGGCGTTCGTTATTATATGTCCCCAGCCACTTGGTGGCAAATCTCTTGCACTTCCCCGATGGTTTCAAAGTCGTGCAGGAACTCAAAAAGCCTGTTTTGCTGCGCGACAAACAAGGTGAGAATCCAGCGTCAATCAGGATGAGAACGCGTGTGCGGGGGCTCGCAGGGAGGGCGTAGCCCGACTGGGGAGGCCCCGCACACGCGTTTTGCCCTTTTGGGGCGGGCCTGACGGTTGTGGCCGGCTCGGATAAGGAATGATTTTCTGTGCAAGGGGATCGTTCATGCCGGGCTGTCATGTCACTGACCAACAAATGAGGCTCTTCATGACGCTCAGATCGACCCATTCCGTTGCCGTTGCCGCTGCCAAGGCGGGGATCAGCCAGGCAACGGGCTATCGGCTGCAAGCTGACCCAATTTTACCATCACAGAAGAAGGCCCCTCGCGGCCGGCGGCGTCCGGACCCGCTGGCGGACATTTTTGATGCGGAGGTCGTGCCGCTTCTGCGGTCCTCACCGGGGATCCGACCTGTGGCGGTTTACGAGGAGCTTCTGCGTCGGCATTCTGATCTGGGTACGGGCATCCGACGGACTCCGGAGCGACGGATACGCGCCTGGAATGCGGAACACGGCCCTGAACAGGACGTCATTTTCCGGCAGACCCACACACCGGGCAAAATGGGCCTGTCGGATTTCACCGCCATGGGCAAGTTGGGTGTGACCATTGCCGGTGAGGCACTGGGCCATCGACTGTATCACTTCCGGCTTGCCTATAGCGGGTTTCAGCACGCCCACGTCGTGCTGGGCGGCGAAAGCTATGTGGCGCTGGCTGAGGGATTGCAGAACGCCCTCTGGACGCTCGGCGGCGTGCCACACAATCATGGAACTGACAGCCTGTCGGCGGCCTTCAAGAACCTGGATAAGTCATCCCGGGCCGATCTAACCGACCGCTTCGACGCCCTGTGCAACCATTATGGAATGACGCCGACGCGCAACAACAAGGGCGTCGCACACGAGAACGGTTCCATCGAGAGCCCCAATGGGCATCTGAAGCGCACCATTGAGGACGCGCTGGTCATGCGTGGGTCGCGCGACTTCGAAAGCTTGCAAGATTATCGTCGCTTCATCGACGAGATCGTGGGCCGGATCAACGCCCGCAATGCCAAGCGTATCGATGCGGAACGTGCGAGCCTCAGACCTTTGCCGACGCGGCGGACCACGGATTACGAGGAGATCACGTTGCGCGTCACTTCCTCCGGGGGCTTCACCTTGCGCAAGGTGTTCTACACCGTGCCATCCCGGTTGATCGGGCATCAGCTGCGGGTTCGGCTCTACGATGATCGGTTGGAGCTGTTCCTGGGAAGCTCTGCCCTGCTAACGCTGACACGCGGACGAGCCTCGAGCACCGGGAGCCATGGGCACGTGGTCAATTACCACCACGTCATCCACTCCTTGCGCAAAAAGCCCATGGCGCTGATGGGGCTGGTCTATCGGGATCAGCTATTCCCGCGCCGGGCGTTCCGTAACATGTTCGCATTCCTGCTGGAGCAGACCAGTGAGAAGGCGGCGTGTCGCATGGTTGTCGATCTTCTGGCGCTGGCACACGAGCGGGGCTGCGAGGCTGAATTGGCAGCGCAGCTTGAGGAGGACCTTCGCCAGAAGCGCCCGCCTGACATGGCGGCCCTACGCGCAGTGTTTAGCCCATCACAAGACGCACTCCCCCAAGTCGCGGTGCAACTGGCCGACCTGTCATCTTACGACCAGTTGGTCGGCGGTACGCCATCCGCTCAGGAGGTGACAGCATGACATCGCCCCAGACCGATACCGCCCGCCTAACCTTGGCTCTGACCGAATTGCGCTTGCCAGCCATCAAGGCGCTATGGCCGCGCTTTGCGGAACAAGCCGACAAGGAAGGCTGGCCCGCCGCTCGGATGCTCAGCACCCTGGTGGAGCATGAACTGGCTGAACGAGATCGCCGTCGTATCGAGCGACATCTCGCACAGGCACGCCTGTTGCCCGGAAAAACGATCGACACCTTCGACTTCACAGCCGTCCCCATGCTGTCCAAGGCCCATGTCAGTGCGATCACCGCTGGCGACAGCTGGATCGGAAAGGGCGGCAACATCCTGCTGTTTGGGCCGCCAGGTGTGGGCAAATCACATCTCGGCTCAGCCATCGGGCTCGCCCTTGTCGAGCAAGGCTACCGCGTCCTATTCAGCCGCACCACCGATCTGGTCCAGAAACTCCAACAGGCCCGCCGCGATCTCGTCCTCGAAAGTGCCATTGCAAAGCTCGACAAATTCCATCTGCTGATCCTCGATGACATCACCTACGTCACCAAGGATCAGGCTGAAACCAGTGTGCTCTTCGAACTCATCAGCGCGAGATATGAACGCCGCTCAATGTTGATCACGGCCAACCAGCCCTTCGGGGAGTGGAATGCGATTTTTCCAGACCCGGCCATGACATTGGCCGCCGTCGACAGGCTCGTGCACGGTGTTTGTCAAAGATGTTGTCCACCGATTTTATGCGGCGTCTCTGATTTCAGGGACGCTGGTTTCGCGTTCCGGGTTGAGCCAGACGGGTCCGGCGGGTTGCCAGTTTCGGGTTTTGCCTGACCAGCGCTGGGGGTTTTGCGCACGCGCAATTGCATAGAGACTGGCGCGGTTTGCGAGCGTTGCGCGATCGAAGCCAGCGTGGCGGGCTTCTGGTGTGACGAAGCGGATGGCGCTGTGCAGGTGCTCGCTGTTATACCAACTGGCGAAGGATTTCACCCAAGCCTGGGCGTCAGCTTTGGTGGCAAACCCCTTGGTCGGCCATTGCGGGCGGTATTTGCAAGTTCGGAACAGAGCCTCCGAGAAGGGATTGTCGTTGCTGACGCGCGGACGGCTGTAGGATGCGGTGATGCCAAGTTTCTCCATTGTCACCTTCATGGTCGCACCCTTCATCGGGCTGCCGTTGTCGGCATGCAAAACCAGTGGGTGTGCGATGCATCCTTCGGCCATAACCGCCTGCCGGATAAGCATCGCTGCCAGATCGGCGCTCTCGCGTTCATGAACTTCCCATCCAGCGATCTTGCGGCTGAAGATGTCCACAATCAGGTATAGGTAGAAGAACATGCCCGCGACGGGTCCGGGCATCCACGTGATATCCCAGGTCCAGACTTCACAGGGCGCGCTGGCCTTGTAGCTGGTGGGTGGTTTGCGCCGGACCGGCGGCTTGGTGCGGCCCCGGTGCTGCTGCTGTCCATCTGCGCGCAAGATGCGGTAAAAGCTGGACTCGGATGCCAGATACCGCCCCTGATCGGCCAGCTTCGGCACGATCTGGCTTGGCGGAAGGCTGGCAAATTCCGTTGAATTACAGACTTCCAGCACGGCCGCGCGTTCCTCTGCGCTCAGCTTGTTGGCCGGATCCGGGCGTAGCACAAGAGGGCGCTGATCGGGCTGAACCTCGCCGTGTTTTGTCCAGCGCCGCAAGGTGCGATCACTGATTTCAAGCTCGGCACAGGCTTTGGAGCGCCGCGCGCCTGCAGTGATGGCCTCATTGATCAGAGCAACGGCAGTTTGGCGATGTGGGGTGCTGATCATGCGTCCTCTCCGTCCCCCCAGATCGCTGCCGCCTTTTTTCGCAGAACGAGCAGCGCTGCCGTTTCGGCCAATGCGCGGTCTTTGCGGGCTAATTCCCGCTCCAGGTCTTTGACCCGCTTTTTTTCTTCCTTGGTCGCCCGCCCGAGACGTGCCGTGCTGGCACGGTCCCAGTCATTCGCCTGCTCGCAAGCGGATCGCCACGCCGCAATCTGCGCTGGAAAAAGCCCACGCTTGCGGCAGTATTCGCCAAGATCGGCTTCGTTCAAGGCCGCCGCTTCCATAACCGCCGCGAACTTGTCTCGCGAAGACCAACCCTCGGGACCTGCGTCAGCGTCAGGCAGAAGCTGCCCCTTGCCCCGCGCTTGCGCGCGCCATTTGTGCAGCGTCGCCTCGGAAATCCCTTCCTCCTGCGACAAATGGCGAATGGCCATGTTGTTCGGCGGTAGCATCCGCCTCAGCACAGCCGCCTTGCGTTCCAGTGAATATCCCAAATCATCGTCCTATCCCGCCCACCTGAGAAATAGAGGAAAAGTAGAGCAGCGGACAACATCCCTGACACAGGGGGTGCACCACGCAACCATCTTCGAGATGAATGTCGAAAGCTACCGGCGAAGAGCAGCACAAAAGGCAAAGGGGCCGGGAAGGCCTGCACAAAAAGCCACACCGGAAAACACCAAAGCTGATTGACGCTCCGCGACAATCAAAAAACAAACCCCTTGATCGCGGCACAAAAGCCCGGCATCGTCCCAAACGTCGCGACCAAGGATTCTCATCCTGATTGACGCGCACTTCTCATCTTGATTGTCGCGCTACACTCGACCAAGATGTAGGTGCGCCGTCATGAGGCGTGTCTTCGTCGGTCGTACTGGCCATCACGAAAGTGCGACCGCGCTCCGCATGGCCTTCTACCGCGTCCACGGCTTTGAGCACGACTGCACCCAGCAGATGGTGAGGGTTCTGGCCTGCATCGGGGATAATCTTGGCGGATTCGAGCCGGTACCCAACACGCATTGGCAAGTTACTTTGGATTATAGGGAGCAGATCCCCGAAGAGCGAAAGGCCTGCCAACTGAGTACCGTGTCCACGGGCGTCGTTAAGCCCCCAATCAGGTTCGGCAGCGTGGCGGTCTGCTGGGTCAAGAAAGGGCTGAATGACAGGATGGTTCAGTCCGATGCCACTATCAAGGAGCGTGATGAACCTCGGATCTGCGGCGTCTGGCTCCTGAAGCAGGTCGCGTAAGGCTTGGACCCAAGCCGCCTGCTCTTCAGGAGGCATTCCGTCAAAATAGTCAGAGAGAACTGAAGGTGCTGCCAGAGCCTTCACCGTACCAAGATTGCGAACGGCGGAGGCAATTTGCTCATGAGTACCATGACCTATGACGACAATATCTTCAGGGAACTGAAGGCGGTCATTCTCAAAGCGGATCCCGAGGGCCGGTGCATTTTCCAGGAAACGATCCGCGTCGTTCCGTTTCAACCATATCTCCCAAGGGTGAGCTTGGCCTTGGGCTGGAAATCTTTCATGTGGGCTCCGCCAGAGGGCCCGCAATCCTGCTTCGACAATGGCCGAGATGCTCTGCACCAAGTCGGCATTCTTCGGCCGCCCTGTTCGCGTATCCTCTTCTTCAAAGGCTTGGATCTTTCCCCTCAGTTTGCGAATACCTGCTGGCGATGCGAAAACCGTAGCCCGAGCCGGTGCGTCCGCGTTTTCGGGGTCTGTGGCAACCCTCAGAAGATGGAGGCCACTGGCATCCATGCTCTTTGCCACGAATGGTTCGCGAGGCCTGCCCTGGATCTCGAGATAAACACCCGGCCGGTTCCGAGCTACTGGATCACCAATTGCATCGATAGCCTGCAACAAAGCCTGCGCATGCTGGCGGCGATCTGGTATATCACTCGGTCGATTTGCTTGACCGCCGCCTCTCGCCTGAAACGTCACTGCCCGACCGAGACCGTTTGTGAGCAGATGAGGGCGATTTCGATCCATTCAGTGGCGTCCCAAGTCCTTGTAGCGCACGCCGACGTCCCATGGATGCGATCAGCGTCTCTGTCTCGATTTTGTCGCCAGAAGACAAAACTGCCCTTCGGCCAGCATCTTCTCCGGCAGCTACAACATCTGCCGTTGAGAGCCCGTTTGCAACCCTGGATACAGCGCTCCAATCAACAGAGTCGACATTGAAACCAATAAGGCGCCGTTGCATTGCTTTTTGGACTGCTTCTGACGACGGTAGTTCATAGGGCAAAACTAAATCGAATCGGCGAAGAACGGCGCGATCAAGAATTTCGGGAATGTTGGTGGTAGCTACGACGATCGACGGGCCAGTATCCTCATCAAGAAATTGAAGGAATGAGTTTAGAATCCGACGCGCCTCGCCAATGTCGTTGTCATTTCCTCGAGAAGCCGCAAGAGCGTCAATCTCATCAAAAAGATAAACACCGCGAGTTGTGCGGATCGCGTCGAATATTAGGCGCAATTTCTGAGCGGTTTCGCCCATGAATTTTGTGATTAGTCCGTGCAGCAACACTGTGAACAGCGGAAATTTGAGCTCTCCGGCCAACGCCTCTGCGCTCAAGGTTTTTCCTGTGCCGGGCGGTCCAGAAAATAGAAGTCTCCGTCTTGGTTGCAGGCCTTTTGTCTCCAAAAGGTTTCGCTTTCTTGTTTCGATAACTACCTGATGGAGCTCATCTGAAAGGTGATCTGGTAAAATGACGTCGCTGATCTGCGTCGTAGGATATCTTGCGCCTAGAATTCCCGCGAGGTCACCGCGCGGTGCAGCAAGTGGTGTGAGTTTCGCCTCAGTTCTCGATTTGGGCGTGCGTGACGCCTCTGCCCATTGCCGAAGCTGTTCAGCGAGTCGATTATGGCCTCTTTGTTCTTCGGCGGCAGCAAGCTGCATCGCGAGATCGAAGAATCGTTCTTCGTCCCCCTCCGCGTGGCTCTTAACGAGCCCTATCAATTGCTGTGCCGACGCCATGTCTTGAGCCTTTACGACCTTCTCCGCGCAAACTATCGTTTCGCGCCTTTGCATTGTGTGTAGCAAGTAAGCCTGCTTCGACGCTAGCGAAAGCGTCACACTGCTGAACTAAATCGGACCATGTTGCCGGACAGACTCACCGGAGCGCCTTGTTCCAAAGCGGCGTCTTGGTGAACACGCTGCGCTCGGTACTCAGGAAGTGTCACATCCCGGAAGGTAGTATGGCTGTTTTTTGAACAGTTCCGGCTTGAGTTTGTGCCAGTCCTTCATGGCCTGCAAGGGCGGAGTTATAGCCGAAAGTTGGTGATGGCGCTGATTGGCGGCATATCATGGCGTTGTTCACACGCCGCAATTCTCAGCAGAGAAAAGGATATGCCACATGACGAAGTCTACCATCACGCCGTTGCCCGATCCATCGGGATTTTCGTCTGACCCGCTGACCGACATCCTGCAAACCGGCGCGCGCCAACTGCTCAAACAGGCGGTGGAAGCGGAATTGGCCACGCTCCTCGCCGCCCATGCCCGCGAGGTGACGGACGACGGCCGTGCGCGGCTGGTGCGCCATGGTCATCTGCCCGAGCGCGAGGTTATGACCGGCATCGGCCCGATAGCAGTGAAGGTGCCGCGGGTGCGGGACCGGGGCAATGTGGACGAAAAGATCCGTTTCGCCTCGTCGATCCTGCCGCCCTGGCTGCGCAAGACCAGATCGATTGAGGAACTGCTGCCGTGGCTCTACCTCAAGGGCATTTCCACGGGCGACTTTCAGGAGGCTCCTGGGGCGCTGTTGGGGCCGAACGCGGCAGGGCTTTCATCGAGCACCATCTCGCGATTGAAAGCGGACTGGGGGGCGGAGTATGAACGCTGGCAGCGCCGCGATCTCAGTGCCCGGCGTTTCGTCTATGTCTGGGCCGATGGTGTCTATTTCCAACCGCGTATGGAAGAGCAGAAACAATGCGTTCTGGTGCTGATCGGCGCGGATGAGTGGGGCCGCAAGGAGGTTCCGGGGCTCACCGACGGCTACCGTGAAAGCACGCAGAGTTGGCGCGAGTTGCTGCTCGATCTCAAGCGTCGCGGGCTGTCCCACGCCCCCGATCTGGCCATTGGCGACGGCGCCTTGGGGTTCTGGGCGGCGCTGCGCGAAGTCTTCGGCAGCACCCGGGAACAACGGTGTTGGGTTCACAAGACCGGAAACGTTCTCAACGCCATGCCCAAATCGGTGCAGGCCAAAGCCAAGGGCCACCTGCATGATATCTGGCAGGCGGAAACGAAGACCGAAGCCGGGGCCGCCTTCGATTTCTTCGTGGAAACCTACGGCGCGAAATATGACAAGGCGGTTGGGAAACTGACCAAAGACCGGGCTGTGCTGCTCTCCTTCTACGGCTTCCCTGCTGAGCACTGGAAGCACATCCGAACCACGAACCCGATCGAGAGCACCTTCGCCACCGTCCGCCACCGCACCGGCAAAACCAAAGGCTGCCTGAGCCGCAGGACCGGGTTGGCCATGGCATTCAAGCTGATGATGTCAGCGCAGGCCAAGTGGCGAAAGCTCGACGGCGCCAACCGCATGCCAGAGATCATTGAAGGGGTTGAGTTCACAGACGGGATCAAGCAAATTCAAAACGCCGCCTGATCACACCATCACCAACTTTCGGGCATAGCTCGCAAGGGCGTTCTGGTGCTCAATGCCGACTGAGGAAACTGCTGGTTGTAGAGCCAGACATAGCGGTGCAGCGTTGTCTCCAGGTTTTCGCCGGAACGGAAGTGATGGCTTTGGAGCACCTCCTCGATGCGGCCGTTGAACCTCTCGACCATGCCGTTGGTTTGGGGCGACTTCGGCGGGGTCAAGCGGTGGTCGATATCAAGGTCTGCGCAAAGCGCATCGAACGCATGCGCGCCGGTTGCAGCGCGTTTGCGTAGACCAAACAGCCGGTCGGTGAACTCCTTGCCGTTATCGGTCAACACAGTGCGGATGCAAATCGGGCAGGCCCGTTCCAGATCGCGCAGGAAGCGGCGGGCGTTGGCGGCAGTCCTGGCTTTGAAGACACGAATGAAGACCCAACGCGTCGCCCGGTCGATGGCCACGAAAAGATAGCGGCGCGAGGTTTCATCGGCCATTTGCGGTAGGTATTTCAGGTCGATGTGTATGTATCCTGGCTCGTAGGCCTTGAAGGCGCTGTGCTTCGGCTTCGGTGCTTTGGCCTTCAGATCGCGTAGGTTTCCCACACCATGACGACGAAGGCAGCGGTCCAGGCCAGAGCGCGAGGCATTCGGATTCAGGAACTCTCGCACCACCGCCAGCAGGTCGTCGAGTGATACCAGCAGCGTCCTGCGCAAGGTCACCGCAACCGCCTCTTGCGCCGGTGTCAGCGTGGTTTGCAGCCGGTGTGGCGTGTGGCTGCGATCCTCGACGCCATCGCGGCGCCGCCATTTGTAGACAGTCTGCTCGGTCGTCCCGTATCGCTCCGCCAAGATGGAAGCAGACGCATCACTGGCCTGGAGGGCCGACCGAACCTTCGGCGTCGTTGTAGCCTGCTTGTGAAGTTGGATCACCATGGTCGCACCCCGTCCCGAATGTCCCACAGAACCGACCTTGCCGTGAAAAGGGCAGATCGACGAGGGGAAATATGATCATACGGGATGGAACAGCTATTTCCAACCGCGTATGGAAGAGCAGAAACAATGCGTTCTGGTGCTGATCGGCGCGGATGAGTGGGGCCGCAAGGAGGTTCCGGGGCTCACCGACGGCTACCGTGAAAGCACGCAGAGTTGGCGCGAGTTGCTGCTCGATCTCAAGCGTTGCGGGCTGTCCCACGCCCCCGATCTGGCCATTGGCGACGGCGCCCCAAGGGTTACGGGGGTTCCGGGCGGCGCTGCGCGAAGTCTTCGGCAGCACCCGGGAACAACGCTGTTGGGTTCACAAGACCGGAAACGTTCTCAACGCCATGCCCAAATCGGTGCAGGCCAAAGCCAAGGGCCACCTGCATGATATCTGGCAGGCGGAAACGAAGACCGAAGCCGGGGCCGCCTTCGATTTCTTCGTGGAAACCTACGGCGGGGAGTGTCCTGAATTCTGTGTATCTGTCCCGGACCATGGGGGTTTCAAATACAGTCACGCATTGAAGCGCTCGTCGAACATAATAGCGAACTGGTTGCGGGCTGCAAACCATTCCCGAACATTCCTGCCGCCTTTCTCGAAGTTGCGGATGGCCAGATAGATCAGCTTTGTTGCGGCCTGATCGGTCGGGAACGATCCGCGGGTCTTGATTGATTTGCGGATCACCCGGTTCAGGCTCTCGATGGCGTTGGTGGTGTAGATGATCTTTCGGATCGCCGGATCGAAGGCGAAGAACGGGATTACTTCCTGCCATGCCCGTCGCCAGGCCGGGGCGATGGAGGCGTATTTACCGGCCCATTTCTCCTCGAATGCGTCCAGTTCATCGGCGGCCTGATCGGCGGTGGCGGCGCTGTAAATCCGGCGCAGATCGGCGGCCACTGCCTTGCGGTCTTTCCACGAGCAGAAGTTCAGGGAGTGGCGCACCAGGTGGACAATGCAGGTTTGCACCGTGGTCTGCGCAAAGGCGGCGGTGATCGCCTCCGGGAAGCCTTTGAGCCCGTCAACGACGGCGATCAGAATGTCCTGGACACCCCGGTTCTTCAGCTCGTTCATCACCGACAACCAGAATTTGGCCCCCTCGTTATCAGCGATCCACAGGCCCAGGACCTCGCGCACGCCGTCCCGGCTGACCCCCAGGGCGATGTAGATGGCCTTGTTCTTCACCATGCGGCTGTCGGCGTCGCGGATCTTCACCCGCAGCGCGTCGAAGATCACGATCGGATACATCCGCTCCAGCGCCCGGCTTTGCCAGTCGCGCACCTCGTCGTGCACGGCGTCGGTGACGCGGCTGATCAAATCCGGCGAGACCAGCAGACCGTAGATATCCTCAAGATGGGCGCGGATGTCGCGGACACTCTCGTCCGGCGGCATAGAGGCCGATGATCCTGTCATCCATCCCGTCGATCCGGGTCTGGCCCTTCTTCACCAGTTCCGGTTCAAAACTGCCATCCCGATCACGGGGCACGGAAATCGGCGCCTCGCCGATCTGGCCCTTCAGGCGCTTGCCTGCTGTGCCGTTGCGCCGATTGGACTGACCCGGAGGTGCATCCTTGCCTTCTTCATAGCCCGGATGCGCGGTCAGTTCGGCCCCAAGCATCCGCTCCATCAGTTTGATCCTGAGCTCTTTCAGCAGCCCGGTATCGCCAGGCAGGTCTTCAGGCCGCTCGCAGCCTTCCAGAAGTTCGTCCAGTAATTCCCTGGATATCGTCATCGTCATGGCTCCTCTCTCAAAGCATGGTACAGATCACAGATACACAGAGGAGCGGACACTCTCCTACGGCGCGAAATATGACAAGGCGGTTGGGAAACTGACCAAAGACCGGGCTGTGCTGCTCTCCTTCTACGGCTTCCCTGCTGAGCACTGGAAGCACATCCGAACCACGAACCCGATCGAGAGCACCTTCGCCACCGTCCGCCACCGCACCGGCAAAACCAAAGGCTGCCTGAGCCGCAAGACCGGGTTGGCCATGGCATTCAAGCTGATGATGTCAGCGCAAGGAAAATGGCGAAAGCTCGACGGCGCCAACCGCATGCCAGAGATCATTGAAGGGGTTGAGTTCAGAGACGGGATCAAGCAAATTCACCACGCCGCATGATCACACCATCACCAACTTTCGGGCATAGCTCCATGAATAGGGCGCGGACCGCCATATATTGCGCATCCTGACCGGCCGCAGATTGCCGCAACTCCTATCGGCTTCTGCGCCAGTCCTCCAGTGCCGGGTTGCGATCTCCCGTGGCCTCCGAAAACGCCCCGGCGCCAGCTTGCTCCAGCAATTCCAGATTCTCCACCACCTGCGGCACCAGCACCAGCCCCTGCATCCGGGTGGCAAACCAGACCGGATCGAACATCGCCGCAATCAACAGCCCGATGACCCCAAGCGCCATGGCCGGGCGCGGCACCCGGTTCAGCCCGTCCATGAACCGGTCGAACGCCCCTTTCTCCGCCCTCGCGAACTCCGCCGCAAACTGTGTCAGCGCCTGATCCCGCAAGGCCACCGCCCGGCCTGCCCCGGCCTCGGCATTCTCGCGGAACACCCCGGCGGTTTCCGCGACCACATTGCGCCCGCCGCCAAAGAGCGCATTCAGAAATGTTCCGATCATCCCCATGCCGCAACCCTCGCCCGGTGCTCGGCCTCGCTCAGATGATAGCGCCCGGAGATAAAGCCCTCGGCACGCCGGATCCAGCCGCCTTTGCCGCCATCGCGCCGCCGCGCATATTTCCGGCTTGCAGGGCGCGCATCACCCAACCGGTAATAGTAGTTCCGCCGCGCGATCCCGTAAACATCCGCCAGATGCGCAGGCCCCGCCGCACGGGCTGCCTCTGCCGCCGCGATGGGCCGGGGTCCGATCACCCCGTCCACCGCAATGCGCTGGCCCATCTTACCCAACGCGCGCTGCAAAATCTTCACGGCATTGGCGCCGGCATTCACATACATGTCAAAGACGGAAGCCCTCAATACAGGGGGCAATTCATCAATCCGGGGACGCCGGTAATACTGCTCGATGAAAATCCGGGCCGCCTGCGCTTTCGACAGGCGGCGCAAATCATCAATGCCCACAGCCCTGTCACCATCGGCGTCCCCACCCAGACGGCGCAACGTGCGCAGCGTCACCCCGTATTTGGTCGGGCCGCCCGGATCGTCCGGGTCGTTCACGAACCCGCCCTCACGGGCGACGATCTCTTCGGCAATCTCCTGAACAGTCTTCATGACACCCCCACCCCTTTGAAGATGCCCGAATCCTGCGCCACCGGGGTAAACGCCCGATCACCCCACCGAACGCACCCCGTTTCCCGGTGGGGCTGGCAGGGGGCCGGTGGGGCCGGCAAGGCCAGGGCGAAACCCCGAAAATACCCCCCGGCCCCGCAGCCGCCCTGCGGGTTCCCGCCAAATGACGGTGACGCTCAGTCAGGCTCCCGATACACGCCCTGTTTCTTCAGCGCGTCCACGACCTCTTTGGGGACATAGGTCTCATCGTGCTTGGCAAGGATTTCCGTCGCCTCGAACACGCCATCCACATAGCGCCCGGTGGCGATCGTTCCCTGCCCCGCTGCGAACAGGTCAGGCCGGATACCGGTATAGGTCACGGGGATGGAGGCCCTGCCATCCTTCACCACAAAGGAAATGCTCTCTCCCTCGCCGATAATCAGGGAACCTTCTTCGACCAGCCCGCCCAGCCGGAACACTTCGGATGCCGGGGGCGGCTCCTTCAGCACCTGAGCGGGAGAGCGGAAATAACTGATCCCGTCGCGCATCGCATAACCGATCAGCCCCGCCGCCAGCGCCAGCGCCGCCGCCGCCACGACAATCACCTGTATCCGCCGGGTTTTCTTCAGCGATTTCATCGCATCATCTCACGGGAAACAGGGCGCTGGCATCAACCCGGCGGTTTCCTCTTCGCCCAGCATCAGGTTGGCGTTCTGCAACGCCTGTCCGGATGAACCCTTGGTCAGGTTATCGAGCGCCGCAAACACGATTGCCCGGCCCTCCGCCCGATCCCCCGTCACCCCGACATGACAGAAGTTCGAGCCGCGCACATGCCGGGTAGAGGGCGCTTCGCCAAACGGCAGCGTGATGATGAACGGCTCATCCCCATAAGCCTTTTCAAGTTCTTCATGAATGGCTTGCGCATCGCCCTTCACGTAAACCGTCGCCAGAATCCCCCGGTTCGCCGGAATCAGATGCGGGGTGAACTGTACCCGCACGGGCCGCCCGGCAATGGCCGAGAATTCCTGATCGAACTCCCCCAGATGCCGATGCGCGCCGCCAGTGGCGTAAGGGTGACAGCCCTCGCTCAACTCCGCATGAAGCAGGTTTTCCCTAAGGCTCCGCCCCGCCCCCGACGCCGCGCATTTCAGGTCCAGAATGATGTCATCCAGATCAATCAGCCCGCCCGAAACCAGCGGACGCAACGCATATTGCCCGGTCGCCGCATTGCAGCCCGTGCCCGCCACCAGCCGCGCCGCGCGAATATCCTCCCGATAAAATTCCGTCAGGCCATACACCGCTTCTTTCTGCTGCTCCGGCGCCGCGTGCTCATTGCCATACCACTTCCTGTAGGCTTCCGGGTCGCGCAACCGAAAATCCGCCGACAGATCGACAATCTTCAGGCGCTGCGGCAAATCCCGGATCACCGCCTGGCTGGTCGCATGTGGCAGGGCGCAGAAACACAGGTCAATCGACGAGAAATCAATCTCCCCGATCTTCATCAGCCTGGGCAATTCCAGATGACGCAGATGCGGGAACG
The DNA here is from genome assembly GCA_965216225.1 of Paracoccaceae bacterium. Taxonomy (GTDB): domain Bacteria; phylum Pseudomonadota; class Alphaproteobacteria; order Rhodobacterales; family Rhodobacteraceae; genus 3107. Next base: position 104,421 of record CBDCFF010000033.1, on the reverse strand, counting down.
CCGCGCCCATCTCCAGCCCCGCCTTGCGGTCGGCGGAAAGCGCCGCGATCTCCATGTTCGGATGCGTGGCGATCAGCCGGACAAGCTCCGCCCCGGTATAGCCCGAAGCGCCCAGAATAACGATTTTATGTGTCATGCCCTGACATCCATGCAAAAACAGAAAGGATTTAGGCGCAATTCGCGATGGCCGCAATCAGGCCGCATGAAACGTGATGCTTCGTCGCAACAGCTTTGTCGCCTGCATCGACACCCGGCCCGGATCGCCGGTGGTCAGAAACCTGCTTTCCATCCCCTCGCCCAGCTTGTCCGGGTGGCGGGCCAGATAATCCGCAAGGCTTTCCGCCACCAGCCCCGCCTGACTGAAAACCTTTACCTCCACCCCCAACGCCTCCTGAAACGCGCTTTCCATCCATGGATAATGCGTGCAGCCCAGAATCGCAGCCTGCGGATGCGGCATTCGCCGCTTCAGCGCCTCGACATGGCTTTTCACCAGCGCCTCGGCCAGAATTTCATCGCCGTCCTCAATGGCATCGACCACGCCGCCGCAGGGCTGCGCCTCGACATCAACACCGATTGCCCGAAAAGCCAGTTCCCGCTGAAATGCGCGGCTCGCCACCGTGGCAGGCGTCGCGAACAGCGCCACTGTCTTCACATCCACCTCGCGCGGCGGGGAATTGTCGCCCCATTGCCGCTCTGTCAGCGCCTCGATCAAGGGCACGAACACTCCCAGCACCCGCTTGCCGTCAGGCACGCCCGCCTCCTGTATGCGCCGCAACGCCGCCGCAGAGGCCGTGTTGCAGGCCAGGATCACCAGACCGCAGCCCTCATCCCACAGACGCGCCACCCCGGTTCGGGTCAGGTCGTGTATGTCACCTGCGTCCCGCACGCCATAAGGGGTGTGCGCATTGTCACCGTAATAGACGAACGCATGTTCCGGCAGCCGCACCCGCGCCGCCTCCAGAACGCTCAGCCCGCCCAGACCCGAATCGAAAACCCCAATAGCCATCTTGCGCCGCGACCTCGTCCATGCGGATTCGAAGACATCTCATACGGCGGTTTCCGCAAAAAGGCCATCATTGCCCCGGGGCCTCCTGCATGTTTGTCAGCCGCCACACGGTCCGGCGTGACCTTCCCGCCCCGAAATCCCTCACCGTGATGCAGGGTCTGCTCATTCTTTGGAGGCGCAGACGAATGTGAAAGAGCCGTTTGACCGGGACGCAGCCTGGCGAATATACTGATACATTCCACCGCATTTCACCGCGTTCGTTGACTGCGAACAGATTTTATTACAAATGTGTAATTGATCGGAGGCGCTGATGATGCGACCGGAGGAACTCGTTACCCGTTACCCAAGGCTTTTTCACATCGCATGGGAAGGGAACTGGCCAAGCATCAGGGAGCATGGTCTGTTGTCTGCCAGAGCGTTACTGGACCTGTATGAAGTCGATAGAGCCAGAGTTGAACAGTAAGCGTCCGGTGTGCCCCGCCTAACGGCGCAGATTTTGATGGGTTAGTGTCCACCATTGATAGTGGACACTTAGGGGCACTCTATGGCTGTGAAGCAGAAGAAGCGGCGTTGGCCGGATGATGAGAAGCGTTCAATCTGTTTTCAGACGACGGCGGCTGGTGTTTCGGTTGCGCAGGTTGCACGTCGGTATGCGATGAATGCCAATCTGATATTCAAATGGCTGAAGGATGATCGGTATGCTCCCGCCGTGGATGTTGTGCGGAAAGCTGACGGCCCTGTATTTTTGCCAGTCGAGATTGAAGCGTCAGCCAGCGTTGATCCAGCCGTGACCAGCACTCTGTCAGGCCGAATTGAGATCGAGCTATCCAACGGTCACCGGATTATAGCCGAGGGTGGTTTTGATGCGGATATGTTGGCACGTTTGTTGAAAGGGCTTTCTTCGTGATCCCCGTGCCAAGCAACACACGGGTCTGGCTGGCGGCGGGCGTGACAGACATGCGGCGGGGTTTCAATACTCTGGCGGCACAGGCCGAGCAGGTTTTGGCAGAGGATCCGTTTTCCGGCCATCTATTTGTGTTTCGGGGGCGGCGTGGTGATTTGCTCAAAATTATCTGGTGGGACAGCCAGGGAGCCTGCCTGTTTTCCAAGCGTCTTGAACGGGGCCGGTTTGTTTGGCCTGCTGCTAAAGACGGCAAGGTCTGCCTGACGTCGTCGCAACTGGCGATGCTGCTGGAGGGCATTGACTGGCGCATTCCACAGCGGACATGGCGGCCTTTGAAAGCAGGGTAATCAGGCGTAAATATCAAGTAGTATAGGCGTTTATGGATTCACATTCAGGGCGCAATTCTGTATGGAATAGCCATGTTGAACGCCCTTGATAACCTGCCAGAAGACCCCGTTGACCGTAAGCGTCCGGTCTGACAGCCTTATTTCCTTGGTTTTCCGGGCTTCCAGCGTTTTGCGAGACTGAGGACTTCGAGTTTGAGTTTGTCGGTTTCGGGCTGATTGGGATCGAAGGTGCCGCCATACCAGTCTTTGAGATGATCGTGCTCTGGATGCTTTGGATCGGCCATGGCATCGAGGAACCCGTAGTAGCCAGGGAAGCCCCCGACGTCTTCGGGCGGGCATTTACCGATGACCTCGATTAGTCTGGGATAGAGTTCGCCAGGGACGGGATCGGTGATCCTGCCGATCTTGATCCTGTGTTCCCAGTTGTCGCCAAAATCGTAGATGTAGTTGATCGTCTTTTTGCCGGTGTCCTCGATGACTTGGCCCAGAGTGGTTTTGTTGGCGGGCCGGTCCTCGCCGCCAAAATCGGGGTCCGCGATACCCCATGTGGCGCGGGCTGCTTCGAACATGTAGAGATGCGAGTTGGTCCAGCCCATGGCCACCTGCAGTGTCAGGTGCAGCCGGTCCAGCCGGATATCGGCAGGCACCTGCAGGGTGCGGGTGACAGCGGGCTCGATGTCTTGCAGGGTGACTTTGATCTCGATGATGCTCATGCAGCGTCTTTCATGTGATGGTGGCTGCCCATGTTCCATGGCAGCAGGTCGTCGACCTTGGTGATCTTGCAATCCGGGATGCGGGCCAGAGTGTCGGCCAGCCAGCCCTGCGGATCAACGTTGTTCAGTTTGGCGGTTTCAATCAGCGTATAGGCGATGGCAGCGGCTTTGCCGCCTGCCGGTGATCCAACGAAGAGGTAGTTCTTGCGCCCCAAAGCAATACCTCTGATGGCCCGCTCGGCCGCATTATTGTCGATCTCGAGATGGCCATGTTCAAGGTATGGCCGGAGCCGTGGCAACCGGGTCAGCGCATAACGGATGGCCCCTGCAAGTGGCGATTTGCCAGAGATAGCGGGCAGTTGGGCACCCAGCCAATTGCCCAGGTCATCGAAGACGGGTCTGGCCTCGGCCTGCCGTATGGCGGTACGCTGATCCGGCGGCGATCCACGGGCCTCTTTCTCGATAGCGTAGAGCCCTGCTATCCGCTTGATCGCCTCTTCGGCGATGGCCGAGCCCTGGGCTTTATGCACATCGACGAACTTGCGCCGGATGTGGGCCATGCAGGCGACCTCGCGGATGTCGCCAGAACGGTAGAGGTCGTTGAATCCGGAATAGCCGTCCGCATGCATCCAGCCCTGGTATCTCTTCAAGTGATCCTTGGGATGCTGACCCCTGCGGTCCGGCGAGAACTGATACCAGGCAGCAGGCGGCGCCTCGCTGTCCCAGGGGCGCTCATCGCGTATGTAAGTCCATAGGCGGGCGGTCTGGGTTTTGCCTGCCCCGGGCGTTAGCATTTTGATCGGCGTATCATCGGCAAACAATGCCTGGCCTGCTTGCACATGTCGTCCGATGGCAACGGCCAGTGGCTCCAGTAGGGCCGTGGATTTGCCCACCCAATCGGCCAGCGTTGAGCGGTCAAGGTCAAGCCCGTCGCGCTCGAATATCCGGCTTTGCCGGTAGAGCGGCAGATGATCGGCATATTTGCTGACCAGAACATGGGCCAACAGTCCTGGTCCAGGACGCCCGCGCTCAATCGGGCGCGATGGCAGCTGTGCCTGGGTGAAGCTGTCGCAGCCCGAACAGGCAAAGCGGGGCCGGGTGATGCGGTTCACGATGAAGCGCCCCGGAACATATTCCAGTTCCTCGGTCACATCCTCGCCCAGGCGGCGCAGCTTGCCACCACAATCCGCACAGGCATCATCTCCGGTGGCCAGTTCGATGTGCTGGCGCGGTATATGATCCGGGATCGGGCGGCGCTTGGGTTTGTCTTTGGGCGGCTCCTCTTCAGGCAGGCGTAACCTGGCTGTCATCGCTGCCGTTGCAATCTCACTGCTCTCCAGGGCCAGTTGCAGCTGCTCGATGCTCTCGGATTTGCTGCCAAACCTATGTGTGCGATGCCCGGATAACTGGTGCCTGAGCTTCTCGATCAACATCGCCTGAGACTTCACCTCGGCCAGCAGAAGCTGCGTGAAAGCACGCAACTCATCGGGGTCTTCCGGTAAGGCTCGGGCCACATCGATCATGGCCAAAACCTGGCAAATCAACGGGCTTTAGGGAATCCCCAAATCACTGATCCGGCCAGATTATCCCGCCTTCAATGGCCGCCATGTGCGCTGCGGAATACGCCAGTCAATGCCCTCCAGAAGCATCGCCAACTGGGCCGGTGTCAATGCGACTTTGCCGTCTTTTGCAGAAGGCCAGACAAACCGGCCCTTCTCCAATCGCCTGGAGAACAGACAGGCCCCCTGACCGTCCCACCAAATGATCTTGATCAGATCGCCACGCCGTCCACGGAAAACGAACATGTGGCCGCAATAAGGGTTCTGCTTCAGCGTCTGTTCCGCCTGAGCCGCCAGCGTCGCAAACCCCCGGCGCATATCCGTTACCCCGGCAGCCAGCCACACCTTCGTGTTCGACGGTACCGGGATCATCCGGACAAGCCACGGATCAGGCCGGCAAGGGCATCGGGATCGTAAGTCCCGCTGACACAAAGCCGGTGCCCGCAAACAAGATCAAACCCAATCCTGCCGCATGCCACAACCGGCGGCGCGGCTTCATGCCGCACATCCGAAATTATCTCGACCGGCAGAAAGAAAACCTGCTTCCGTGTATCGCCATCAGGCGAAAACCGCCCATCCCTCAGCCACGTAAACACGAGATTGGCATTCACATCATACCGCCGCGCAACCTGACTAACCGAAATCCCCGGAACCCGCGTTTGCGCACAGATCATCCGCTTCTCGTTATTGCTCCAGTTCCGGCGCTTCTTCCTGCCCACATCTGACCTCGATAATGTCCATTAACGATCATGGACACTATCTGACATCTGCGGCCTCAGGCAGGGCAGCCAGACCAGACGCTTACGCTCCATCAGTTTGATCTTGAGCTCTTTCAGCAGCCCGGTATCGCCAGGCAGGTCTTCAGGCCGCTCGCAGCCTTCCAGAAGTTCGGCCAGAAGTTCCCTGGATATCGTCATCGTCATGGCTCCTCTCTCAAAGCATGGTACAGATCACAGATACACAGAGGAGCGGACACTCTCCGCCTTTGCGCAGACCACGGTGCAAACCTGCATTATCCACCTGGTGCGCCATTCCCTGTAGCGCGACAATCAAGATGAGAAGTGCGCGTCAATCAGGATGAGAATCCTTGGTCGCGACGTTTGGGACGATGCCGGGCTTTTGTGCCGCGATCAAGGGGTTTGTTTTTTGATTGTCGCGGAGCGTCAATCAGCTTTGGTGTTTTCCGGTGTGGCTTTTTGTGCAGGCCTTCCCGGCCCCTTTGCCTTTTGTGCTGCTCTTCGCCGGTAGCTTTCGACATTCATCTCGAAGATGGTTGCGTGGTGCACGAGCCTGTCGACGGCGGCCAATGTCATGGCCGGGTCTGGAAAAATCGCATTCCACTCCCCGAAGGGCTGGTTGGCCGTGATCAACATTGAGCGGCGTTCATATCTCGCGCTGATGAGTTCGAAGAGCACACTGGTTTCAGCCTGATCCTTGGTGACGTAGGTGATGTCATCGAGGATCAGCAGATGGAATTTGTCGAGCTTTGCAATGGCACTTTCGAGGACGAGATCGCGGCGGGCCTGTTGGAGTTTCTGGACCAGATCGGTGGTGCGGCTGAATAGGACGCGGTAGCCTTGCTCGACAAGGGCGAGCCCGATGGCTGAGCCGAGATGTGATTTGCCCACACCTGGCGGCCCAAACAGCAGGATGTTGCCGCCCTTTCCGATCCAGCTGTCGCCAGCGGTGATCGCACTGACATGGGCCTTGGACAGCATGGGGACGGCTGTGAAGTCGAAGGTGTCGATCGTTTTTCCGGGCAACAGGCGTGCCTGTGCGAGATGTCGCTCGATACGACGGCGATCTCGTTCAGCCAGTTCATGCTCCACCAGGGTGCTGAGCATCCGAGCGGCGGGCCAGCCTTCCTTGTCGGCTTGTTCCGCAAAGCGCGGCCATAGCGCCTTGATGGCTGGCAAGCGCAATTCGGTCAGAGCCAAGGTTAGGCGGGCGGTATCGGTCTGGGGCGATGTCATGCTGTCACCTCCTGAGCGGATGGCGTACCGCCGACCAACTGGTCGTAAGATGACAGGTCGGCCAGTTGCACCGCGACTTGGGGGAGTGCGTCTTGTGATGGGCTAAACACTGCGCGTAGGGCCGCCATGTCAGGCGGGCGCTTCTGGCGAAGGTCCTCCTCAAGCTGCGCTGCCAATTCAGCCTCGCAGCCCCGCTCGTGTGCCAGCGCCAGAAGATCGACAACCATGCGACACGCCGCCTTCTCACTGGTCTGCTCCAGCAGGAATGCGAACATGTTACGGAACGCCCGGCGCGGGAATAGCTGATCCCGATAGACCAGCCCCATCAGCGCCATGGGCTTTTTGCGCAAGGAGTGGATGACGTGGTGGTAATTGACCACGTGCCCATGGCTCCCGGTGCTCGAGGCTCGTCCGCGTGTCAGCGTTAGCAGGGCAGAGCTTCCCAGGAACAGCTCCAACCGATCATCGTAGAGCCGAACCCGCAGCTGATGCCCGATCAACCGGGATGGCACGGTGTAGAACACCTTGCGCAAGGTGAAGCCCCCGGAGGAAGTGACGCGCAACGTGATCTCCTCGTAATCCGTGGTCCGCCGCGTCGGCAAAGGTCTGAGGCTCGCACGTTCCGCATCGATACGCTTGGCATTGCGGGCGTTGATCCGGCCCACGATCTCGTCGATGAAGCGACGATAATCTTGCAAGCTTTCGAAGTCGCGCGACCCACGCATGACCAGCGCGTCCTCAATGGTGCGCTTCAGATGCCCATTGGGGCTCTCGATGGAACCGTTCTCGTGTGCGACGCCCTTGTTGTTGCGCGTCGGCGTCATTCCATAATGGTTGCACAGGGCGTCGAAGCGGTCGGTTAGATCGGCCCGGGATGACTTATCCAGGTTCTTGAAGGCCGCCGACAGGCTGTCAGTTCCATGATTGTGTGGCACGCCGCCGAGCGTCCAGAGGGCGTTCTGCAATCCCTCAGCCAGCGCCACATAGCTTTCGCCGCCCAGCACGACGTGGGCGTGCTGAAACCCGCTATAGGCAAGCCGGAAGTGATACAGTCGATGGCCCAGTGCCTCACCGGCAATGGTCACACCCAACTTGCCCATGGCGGTGAAATCCGACAGGCCCATTTTGCCCGGTGTGTGGGTCTGCCGGAAAATGACGTCCTGTTCAGGGCCGTGTTCCGCATTCCAGGCGCGTATCCGTCGCTCCAGAGTCCGTCGGATGCCCGTACCCAGATCAGAATGCCGACGCAGAAGCTCCTCGTAAACCGCCACAGGTCGGATCCCCGGTGAGGACCGCAGAAGCGGCACGACCTCCGCATCAAAAATGTCCGCCAGCGGGTCCGGACGCCGCCGGCCGCGAGGGGCCTTCTTCTGTGATGGTAAAATTGGGTCAGCTTGCAGCCGATAGCCCGTTGCCTGGCTGATCCCCGCCTTGGCAGCGGCAACGGCAACGGAATGGGTCGATCTGAGCGTCATGAAGAGCCTCATTTGTTGGTCAGTGACATGACAGCCCGGCATGAACGATCCCCTTGCACAGAAAATCATTCCTTATCCGAGCCGGCCACAACCGTCAGGCCCGCCCCAAAAGGGCAAAACGCGTGTGCGGGGCCTCCCCAGTCGGGCTACGCCCTCCCTGCGAGCCCCCGCACACGCGTTCTCATCCTGATTGACGCTGGATTCTCACCTTGTTTGTCGCGCAGCAATTCCCTGAACTTCTGCTCGTGGAAAGACCGCAAGGGAGTGGCCACTGACCTGCGCCGGATTTACAGCGCCGCCACCGCCGATCAGGCCGCCGATGAACTGGACGCGTTCGAGAAAAAATGGGCCGGTAAATACGCCTCCATCGCCACGGCCTGGCGACGGGCATGGCAGGAAGTAATCCCGTTCTTCGCCTTCGATCCGGCGATCCGAAAGATCATTTACACAACGAATGCCATCGAAAGTCTGAACCGCGTGATCCGCAAATCAATCAAGACCCGCGGATCGTTCCCGACCGATCAGGCCGCAACAAAGCTGATCTATCTGGCCATCCGCAACTTCGAGAAAGGCGGCAGGAATGTTCGGGAATGGTTTGCAGCCCGCAACCAGTTCGCTATTATGTTCGACGAGTGCTTCAATGCGTGACTGTATTTGAAACCCCCATGGACCGGGACACATACACAGAATTCAGGACACTCCCTCGCATTTCGGCGCCATACACTGTTGCCGCTGGACGATTGCCTCCACGCCTTGCAGCCGACCATGCCTCACCTGACGCGGTCGGCGTTGCATCGCTGCCTTCAGCGGCACGGCATCTCGCGCCTGCCTGAGGTCGAGGGCGACAAACCGCAGCGCCGGCGGTTCAAATGTTACCCTGTCGGCTTCTTCCACATCGACATTGCCGAAGTTCAGACCACCGGGGGCAAGCTCCATCTCTTCGTCGGCATCGAGCGCACCAGCAAGTTCGCCGTCGCCCAACTCGTGGACAAGGCCGACAGGCGCACCGCGTGGGAGTTCCTGCAGCACATGCTCGAAGCCGTGCCCTGCCAGGTCCACACCATTCTCACTGACAATGGCATCCGGTTCGCCGAGCGGCCCCGGAACCGCAACACGATCCATTCCCGGCCAATGCGCTTCGACGTGATTTGCGAGGCCAACGGGATCAGGCGCCGCCTGACCAGGCCCAACCATCCATGGAGCCGCGAGGACAAGAAAACAGTCCGGGGGACTGTTTTCCCGAGTGGCGGGCAAGTGGAAAGGATGAACCGCACCATCAGGGACGCGACCGTCAAACGCTTCCATTATGACAACCATGATCAACTTCGAACGCATCCGGCTGACTTCATGAACGCCTGTAACTTCGCCCGAAGGCTCAAGACCCTCAGCGGCCTCACGCCCTGTGAATACATCTGCAAGGTCTGGACAACAGAGCCGGATCGTTTCATCCTGAACCCGATCCACCAGATGCCGGGACTGAACACCTTATGTGTCTCGTCCCTGCTATAGGTTCCCCGTCACCGCTCCCGGCCGGGAGCGGTGACGGGGTGGGATACAGCGCTGAACACCTTGTGGCATGACCACGTTCTCCAGCAGGTTGATCCTGCCTCTCTTCACCGTCTCGAACAGTTGACGGCGGCCCGTTTTGCGGGACCGCGAAGCATAAGGAAGAGAGAGTGACATGATAGCCGGGATAACCATTCCCGGGATAGATGTATCGCGCCGACTGGCTGGATGGGTTCTGCCTTCCTGGCGAGAAGCGGGAGCTATGCCCGAAAGTTGGTGATGGTGTGATCAGGCGGCGTTTTGAATTTGCTTGATCCCGTCTGTGAACTCAACCCCTTCAATGATCTCTGGCATGCGGTTGGCGCCGTCGAGCTTTCGCCATTTTCCTTGCGCTGACATCATCAGCTTGAATGCCATGGCCAACCCGGTCTTGCGGCTCAGGCAGCCTTTGGTTTTGCCGGTGCGGTGGCGGACGGTGGCGAAGGTGCTCTCGATCGGGTTCGTGGTTCGGATGTGCTTCCAGTGCTCAGCAGGGAAGCCGTAGAAGGAGAGCAGCACAGCCCGGTCTTTGGTCAGTTTCCCAACCGCCTTGTCATATTTCGCGCCGTAGGTTTCCACGAAGAAATCGAAGGCGGCCCCGGCTTCGGTCTTCGTTTCCGCCTGCCAGATATCATGCAGGTGGCCCTTGGCTTTGGCCTGCACCGATTTGGGCATGGCATTGAGAACGTTTCCGGTCTTGTGAACCCAGCACCGTTGTTCCCGGGTGCTGCCGAAGACTTCGCGCAGCGCCGCCCAGAACCCCAAGGCACCGTCGCCAATGGCCAGATCGGGGGCGTGGGACAGCCCGCGACGCTTGAGATCGAGCAGCAACTCGCGCCAACTCTGCGTGCTTTCACGGTAGCCGTCGGTGAGCCCCAGAACCTCCTTGCGGCCCCACTCATCCGCGCCGATCAGCACCAGAACGCATTGTTTCTGCTCTTCCATACGCGGTTGGAAATAGACACCATCGGCCCAGACATAGACGAAACGCCGGGCACTGAGATCGCGGCGCTGCCAGCGTTCATACTCCGCCCCCCAGTCCGCTTTCAATCGCGAGATGGTGCTCGATGAAAGCCCTGCCGCGTTCGGCCCCAACAGCGCCCCAAGAGCCTCCTGAAAGTCGCCCGTGGAAATGCCCTTGAGGTAGAGCCACGGCAGCAGTTCCTCAATCGATCTGGTCTTGCGCAGCCAGGGCGGCAAGATCGACGAGGCGAAACGGATCTTTTCGTCCACATTGCCCCGGTCCCGCACCCGCGGCACCTTCACTGCTATCGGGCCGATGCCGGTCATAACCTCGCGCTCGGGCAGATGACCATGGCGCACCAGCCGCGCACGGCCATCGTCCGTCACCTCGCGGGCATGGGCGGCGAGGAGCGTGGCCAATTCCGCTTCCACCGCCTGTTTGAGCAGTTGGCGCGCGCCGGTTTGCAGGATGTCGGTCAGCGGGTCAGACGAAAATCCCGATGGATCGGGCAACGGCGTGATGGTAGACTTCGTCATGTGGCATATCCTTTTCTCTGCTGAGAATTGCGGCGTGTGAACAACGCCATGATATGCCGCCAATCAGCGCCATCACCAACTTTCGGCTATAACTCGAGAAGCGGTTCCGGCATCCAGACACGGCGGACGGCGATATTGCGCTGATCGCGATGATCCGGCGGTTCTCCGGTTCGCTCAAAGTCGGATTTGAGGCCACGGGTGGTCAGGAACGGGGGCTCTGGACAGAACTTGTCGGCGCAGGCATCGTGGCCGTGCAATTGCTGCCAGCACAGATCAGGGCCACAGATCAAGGCCTTTGCGCTTTGCCGGGGCACGCGCGCGAAGACTGATCGGATAGATGCGGAACTCATCGCCCGGTTCATGGCATTCCGACCGCAAGCCGGGCGGGAACTGCCAGACGAAAATCTGCGTATTCCCGGAACCTTGACGACCCGGAGAGGGCAACTCGTCGATATGCGCAAGCGGCTCAAGGCTCAGATCGGAGATCGAAGGAAGCAGGGCATTCCTGCCGGTGTCGAGACCATGGATGACGACCTGAAAGACCTGCTCGACACCCGGGTCGATGACATCGAACGGCGGATCGAAAATGTTATCGCGCGAGTGAAACCTCTTGCCCTGAGGGCGGGGCTTTTACGATCAATCCCGGGGATTGGCCCGGTCTGTGCGGCAATGTTGATCGCCGGATTGCCGGAACCCGGCCGGATGACATCGGGCGAAGCCGCTGCCATGACCGGCCTGGCTCTGACACCACATGACAGCGGGGCGATGCGAGGCAGGAAAGCTATCGCCGGCGGCTGGCGGTCTGTGCGGCATGTGCTGTTCCAGGCTGCGCTGTCACAATCCGGTTCTCAAGCCTGTCGCAAAACGTCTCAAGGAGCGAGGGAAGCCGCACAAACCCGTCATAATCGCAATCGCACGCAGGCTGGTCACAATCGCAAACGCGATCATCAAAACCGGCATCCCCTGGCGCCAGCAGCTCACAGAATAAACACAGTTGCTAGGCAAGCGCCCCGGTGGCGTCCCGCCAGTCGGTCCCGTCGCTCCAGACCGGTCTGGACAGATCGGCGTCGTAGATCATGGCGCCCGCGCCGGAGGCACCGGCAGAGGGGCGCGCCGCGGTTGCGTATCGACCCACGCGCAGGGCGGCGCCGGTCGTCATGTCGCCGGACCTTCGGTCGATGATCGGCGCCGTGGTCCAGGTGCTGCCATCCGGGCTGACCTTGACCGACCAGTTGTCGTCGCCCGCCAGCCCCATCTCTGCCCGCCCGCTCCAGTTCGTCTGATAGAGCAGCGAGCCGGTATCGCCCGGCGCAGCCTTGTTGATCTTCACCTGATGCCCGGCACCTTCATGATTGAGAAGCGTCGCGGGCGCGGACACGGACAGACGGTTGGTCGCATCCGGCGTCGCGTTGATGCCGACGCCGGACAGGTTTTCCATATCCGACGCCGTCAGGTTCGCGGGCACCTCACCCCAGGCCGCGCCATCGAAATATATCAGCGCCGCACTGCCGAGATCAAAGGCGACCAGACCGGCGACCGGCGGCACGAAGGCCCAGCCGGTCGCCTCATGGATCGCAATCTCGCCGTCATGCCCGGCCCAGCCGCCGCCGCCGCCCGCCGCCACGATATGGCGGTCCCCGACTGCCGGATTTCCCGGCGGGGTGGTTTCGATGTGGCCGATCACCGCAAGCTGGGTGAGTATGTCGAGAAGGCGCAGCGCGTCGTTATGGGTGATATGCTTCTGCGCCTGCGAGGCCGCGATCAGATCGGCGGCCACTCCCTTGCGGTCTTTCCATATGCTTCTGCGCCTGCGAGGCCGCGATGCAAGGCAGGGAAAGGATCGGGGTCTGGCTCATGATCGAAGGTCCGGTTTTGCAGGTTGAGACTGCGCACAATAGACCGGGGGGAATCTTCACACTGCCTTAATCATGCGCCCGCCGGGTGTCCGGTCACATTCCCCGGATCGCCCCCTTGCGCACAGCCGGTGGATACGCCATCTAGGCCGCAGACCCGATTGACCCGAAGGAACGACAAGATGCTTGAGCCTGGCACCGGACAGGCGGCCCCGCCCGCCGGCGATCTGATCAGGGACGGATCGGAAGCCACTTTCATGCACGACGTGATAGAGATGAGCCGCGAGGTTCCGGTGATCGTCGATTTCTGGGCCCCTTGGTGCGGGCCGTGCAAGACGCTTGGCCCGGCGCTGGAAGAGGCTGTTGCAGCGGCGGGCGGCAAGGTGCGCATGGTCAGGATTGATGTCGATCAGAACCGGACGATTGCCGCGCAGTTGCGCATCCAGTCGATCCCGACGGTTCATGCCTTCTACCAGGCGCAGCCGGTGGACGGGTTCCAGGGCGCACTGCCGCCATCCGAAATCAGGGCCTTTGTCGAGCGCGTCGGCGCGCTTGCCGGGGATGGCGGGCTGTCGGAGGCGATTGAAGCCGCCGAGGAAATGCTGGCTCAGGGCGCGGCCGCCGATGCGGCCCGGACCTTTGCCGCGATCCTTGGCGAAGACCCGAACAATGCCGCAGCCTATGGCGGCCTTGTCCGCGCCCATCTGGCGGCGAACGGCCTGGAACAGGCCGAGGCGATCCTGAACGGCGCACCGGCGGAGATCTGCGACGCCCCCGAAATCGAAGCCGCGCGCGCCCGGCTGGAACTTGCGCGGCAGGCTGCGGATGCGGGTCCGGTGGCGGAACTGCGCGCCGCGGTGGAGGCCGACCCGAACGACCATCAGGCGCGGTTTGCACTGGCGACGGCGCTCCATGCCGATGGCGATGTCGAGGGCAGCGTGGCCGAGCTTCTGGAAGTCTTCCGACGCAACCGTGAATGGAATGACGGGGCCGCCAAAACGCAGATTTTCACCATTTTCGAGACGTTGAAGCCGAATGACCCGATCGTGCTGAACGGACGGCGCAAACTGTCGTCGATGATCTTTGCCTGACAGGCGTTCCACTCTGGAGTGCGCAAATGTTCTCTGTCGCTGATATGCCGGACACGCTGCCGCTCTTCCCGCTGCCGGGGGCGATCCTGTTGCCGCACGGTCATCTGCCCTTGCAGATTTTTGAGCCACGTTATCTGGCGATGCTGGAAGATACGCTGAAGACATCCCATCGGCTGATCGGGATGATCCAGCCATCGGGCGAAGGCGACCCCCCCCGGCTGCACATGATCGGCTGCGCCGGGCGGGTCACGGCCTTTTCCGAGGCCGGCAACGGGCGCTACATGATCACGCTGACCGGAATTTCGCGCTTTCGGATCGCCGGGGAAAAAGGCGGGTTCACCCCGTGGCGGCGCGCCGATGTGGGCTGGGATGATTTTTCGGCGGATCTGCGCCGGGCCGAACCGGATGCCGGTTTTCGGCGAGACGCGTTTCTGAAGCTGCTCCAGCGATACCTGCGGGCGCATGAACTTTCAATCGACTGGGACAGTCTGAAAGCGGCGGGCGATGAGATGCTGATCAATTCGCTGTCGATGATGTGCCCGTTCCGGCCCGAGGACAGGCAGGCCCTGCTGGAAGCGCCGAAACTCGGCGACCGGCGCGAAACGCTTGTCACCCTGATGGAATATTCGCTGCACAGCGGCAGCAACGGCAGCAACGGGGAGGTCATGCAATGAGCCGGGAAAATGTCTTTGATCCCAGAATGCTTGAGGCGCTGGTCTGTCCGCAGACGCGCACGACGCTCAGATATGATGCGCAGGCGCAGGAACTGATTTCGGATGCGGCGCGGCTGGCCTTTCCGATCCGGGGCGGTATTCCGGTGATGCTGCCGGAGGAGGCGCGCAGGATCGGGGACTGACAGGCCATGCGGTTGTGCGCAGGCCCCGTTGCCGAACGCCGGCATTAACCCTTTGTCAAGCATGGGGTGGGCATGTTCGTGTGGACCGGATGAGCGGATTGAATGAACAGGCGGCATGTGAACGTTTTCCCGAACAGGGCGGTCGGCGGCGCAGGCGCGCCCTGTCCCCGCCGGACATCGCCGCAGGCGGTGCGCCGGTTCCGGCTTTCGGCGGCGCTCGCCATGGTCGCCCTCGGGCTGTTTGCACAGCCGCTCTTGGCCGGGGCTGTCCGCATTGCCACTTTCAACGCCGAACTGGACCGGGACGGGCCGGGGGTGTTGCTGCGCGACATTCTTCGCGGCAAGGATCCGCAGATCGCCTCGGCGGTCGAAGTGATCGCGGCAGCGGCACCGGATATTCTGGTATTGCAAAGGTTCGACTACGATCATGAACTGCATGCGCTTGGCGCTTTTGCCGATCTTCTGGCCGCGAAGGGCACGGTACACGACACATCGAAGAGCAAGTTGTTTGATTGGTCTCTTCGGGCATGTTTGTCGCCATGCCAATAGCGCGTTTTCCGGGTTGTGGATGATCCATCTGCGTCGAGCGTCGAGCCCGGTTCGGAACCATGATTTTGTACGTCGGTTGTGGCTTTTGCGGCGGATCGCCGTTCGGCCCATGACCCGGGTCGCCCAGCGATAAGCCCATGTCACGGTGAGGGCAATGACGGCGAGGAGGGTTGCGAGTTTGGCAGGATTGGTGATGTGAGTGTCCTCACTGTTGAAGCCGCGGGTCTTGGCGTCGGCGAAGAGGCACTCGATGCCCCATCGCTTGCGATAGAGATTGAGCGCCCGTCGGGTGGCGTCGATGTTCGTGGCGACGATGAGCGCTTCGCCCCCCTTGATACGCTTTGCCGCGAACCGCAGCCGGTTGTCCGGTTCCCTCGCCATGGTGCTGAGCCAGCCTGTCCAGGCACCTTGACGAGACTTCCGCAGGAGCGTGCGGAACTGATGCAGGCGTCCATCTTCGGTGCACAGATGCATGTTCTCACGCAACCGAACAACGAACGGGATGTTGTTTTCATTTAGAAATTCCAACCACTCTGTACCGATGAACTCCCGGTCGGCGAGCAAGGCGTCGATGGAGCAAGCCCCGAACAGGCGCAAATAACGCCGCATCAGCCCGATGCGCTGCGCCGGTGAAGAGTTGCCCGGATGGTCGAGCGAGACCCACATCAGCGGCACCCGAAACCGTCGCGTCACAATGGCCGGAACCAGAATGTTCACGTCTTTCGCGCCGAGTTTCCAGTTGGTCCGATCCAGGGCCAGAAGCTTTGGACGCGCAAGGTTGAGCAGGTGCACGATCAGTACTGCGACCACATCGCCATCAAGGCGGACATGCTGGAAGAACCGCTGCACACGGCGATAGTTGGACGCGTGTAACGCCGTCCCCGAGAACTGGCTCGCCAGATGGCTCAGGTTCACCGTCCGACAGTTTGCCAGACCAGCGAGCAAAACCGCAAGCGTTTCCAGTCGTGTCTTGCTCAGATCAAAATGCGGGCGTAGCGTGGCGACCAGAGGGCTGAGGAGGAATGCGAACATCACGAAGTTCCTTGTGCTCGAGAATCTTCAATTCAAACCCGTTTCCCCCCTCAACTCAAGTGCGTCGTGTACCGTGCGCGAAGGGTCAATCCTATCCGCACCTCTTTGCCCTGCGCCCGAATACGGGTCTGCAAACGGGGCTGGACCTGAACGGCAACGGTCGCACCGGAGAGCCTCAGGATGCCCAGGGGTTCGGGAGTTTCTCCGGTCAGGCGGGATTGGCCATTCTTTCGCGTTTTCCGGTCGAACGGGACAGGGTCCGGGATTTCTCCCGCATGTTCTGGCGTGACATGCCGCCCCTGTCCGAAGATGCCGAAGCATCGGCCTATACCCCGCCTGCGACCCTGCGCCTGTCATCGGTTGCACATTGGGACGTACCGGTGACGCTGCCGGACGGGCCGCAACTGCATATGCTTGTCTGGCATGGCTCAACGCCCGTATTTGACGGGCCAGAGGACCGGAACGGTCGCAGGGGCGCCGGGGAAACGCTTTTCTGGACAGACTATCTGGACGGCCGCCTGCCGTTTGCGCCGCCGGAAGACCCCGTGATTGTCGTGGGCGTCGCGAATATCGACCCGATGGATGGCGAGGGCCGGCACGATGCAGCCCGCGCGCTGCTTTCGCATCCCCGTTTGCAGCAGGATCCGAAACCGCGCAGCATGGCCGGTACACGGGCGGCCCTGCGGCAAGGGGCGGTGAATGCGGGGCATCGGGGCGATCCGGCGCTGGACACCGCGGACTGGCCGGACGGGCCGGGACAGGCGGGCAATCTGCGCGTCAGCTACATTCTGCCCGACCGGGCATTGCGGGCAGTGCAGGCCGGTGTCTTCTGGCCGCAGCGGGGCGCGCTGGCGGAGCATGTGATCCGGGCCTCCCGCCATCGGCTGCTGTGGGTCGATCTTTCGGTGTCAGGGTCGGACTGAGGCCGACAACCGCCCGCCGCGCAGGGTTCCTTGACCCGTCCGGCGGAACCCGCTAGACGGTTGGCAACCTGACTGACAGGGATTCTAGGCCGATGGCAAACCCTTCGCTTCTTGTTCTTGCCGGTGACGGCATCGGCCCGGAAGTCATGGCCGAAACGCGCAGGATCATGGATTGGTTCGGAACCAGGCACGGCCTGAATTTCGATGTCGGGGAAGACCTTGTGGGCGGCGCCGCCTGTGACGCCCATGGCGTGCCGCTGAGCGATGCGGCCATGGCCAGGGCGCAGGAGGTGGATGCCGTCCTGCTGGGCGCGGTGGGAGGCCCGCAATACGACGATCTCGATTTCAGCGTGAAACCCGAACGCGGCCTGTTGCGCCTGCGCAAGGAAATGGACCTGTTCGCCAATCTGCGCCCGGCGCGGTGTTTCGACGCGCTGGCCGATTTCTCTTCGCTGAAACGTGATATTGTTTCCGGCCTCGACATCATGATCGTGCGCGAACTTGCCTCCGGCTGCTATTTCGGCGAGCCGCGCGGGATTTTCAGGGAAGGCAATGAACGTGTCGGCATCAACACCCAGCGCTACACGGAAAGCGAGATCGCGCGGGTGGCCCGCTCTGCCTTTGAACTCGCCCGCCGCCGGCGCGGCAGGGTCTGCTCGATGGAGAAGGCCAACGTCATGGAATCCGGCGTGTTGTGGCGCGAGGTCGTCGGTGAAATTCACGCGGCGGAATACCCGGATGTCGCGCTCGGCCACATGTATGCCGACAACGGCGCGATGCAACTGGTCCGCGCCCCCGGACAGTTCGACGTGATCCTGACCGACAACCTGTTCGGCGATCTGCTGTCCGACTGCGCGGCGATGCTGACCGGCTCTCTGGGAATGCTGCCCTCGGCCAGTCTCGGCGCGCCACAGCACAACGGCCGCCCGAAAGCTCTCTACGAACCGGTGCATGGCTCTGCCCCGGATATTGCCGGTCAGGGCAAGGCCAATCCATGCGCCTGCATTCTGAGTTTCGCCATGGCGCTGCGCTATTCCTTCGATCAGGGGGCAGAGGCCGACCGCCTGGAAGCCGCAATCGAAAAGGTTCTGGCCGATGGCGTCCGCACCCCGGATCTTCTCAACGTCGAAGGCGCAACCCCGGTCAGCACCTCCGGGATGGGCGACGCCGTGATCGCCGCGCTGGAGGCGAGCCTCTGACAAGGCCGCCGAACCGGCGTGTGAAAAGCGGCGCGACAATCGGCTATCCCGTCTCTGCCCCGATCGAATTGCCGCCAGCGCTTGAGATCACCCGACCGGCTGACTAGATAATCTGGACCAGGGAACGACGGAAACGGATCGACATGTTCGGCATACCCGGAAAACAGGCGGTCACGATGACGCCCGCCGCAATCAGGCAGGTCGCCAGGCTGATGGACCGCGAAGGGCACAGGGGGCTGCGCATCGGCGTCAGGAAAGGCGGCTGCGCGGGCATGGAATACACGATGGAATATGTCACCGAGGTTGACCCCCATGACGAGGTGGTCGAACAGGACGGCGCGCGTGTCATGATCGCCCCGATGGCACAGATGTTCCTGTTCGGAACAGAGATCGACTATGAGACCTCTTTGCTGGAATCCGGTTTCCGCTTCAATAACCCGAACGTGTCCGAAGCCTGCGGATGCGGCGAATCCATCAAGTTCGACATCCCCGGAAAAAGCTGAATGCCTGATGACCCGGCGCTGAACTGCGATCCCGTCCCGAAACCGGCAGGCGTGTGAGATGCGGCGCAGACTGGCGGCAGGCAACTGGAAAATGAACGGGATTTCCGATGCCCTGCAAGAGGCAGAGGCGCTTTGCTCTGCTCATCCGTCGCCGCAGGTCGATGTTCTTCTGTGCCCTCCTGCAACGCTTCTTGCGCGCCTGTCCGACGCGCTGAACGGCAGCGCCATCGCAACCGGCGGGCAGGATTGCCATGCGGCGGCGTCCGGTGCGCATACCGGCGATGTTTCGGCCGCCATGCTGGCGGATGCAGGGGCCAGCCATGTCATTCTCGGCCATTCCGAACGGCGCGAAGATCATGCCGAGACGGATGAGGATGTCCGCGCCAAGGCGCGCGCGGCGATGGCGGCCGGGTTGACCGCGATCATCTGTGTGGGCGAATCCGGGGCCCGGCGCGACGCCGGCAATACGCTTGGCGTCATCGGCGGCCAGCTTGCCGGTTCCGTTCCCGATGACGCTGCGGCCGACATGCTCGTCATCGCTTATGAACCGGTCTGGGCGATCGGAACCGGCCGCGTGCCGGCGCCGGAGCAGATTGCCGGGGTTCACGATTTCATCCGCACCCGCCTGATCCGAAGGTTCGGCGAAGAGGCAGGCCAGGGCATCCGCATTCTTTATGGCGGCTCCGTCAAGCCGGGCAACGCTGCCGGGATTTTCGGGGTTGCGAATGTCGATGGCGCCCTGGTTGGGGGCGCATCGCTGAAAGCCGCCGACTTTTCCCCCATCATCGCCGCCCTCGAAGCATCAATCCGGGCCGGGTGATGAAACGGTTTCGCCAATCGCCGACCGGGGACGGATTCGTCCAGAACCCGTATCCGTTCCACGAACGCGCCCGGCAGGCAGGCGACATCATCTGGTGGGAAGACTGTGCGATGCCCTGCGCGACCACCTGGCGGGCGGTCAACGCCATCCTGCCGGTTCGCCGCTTCGGGCGCGAGATTCCGGCAGACAAACGCACCGCTCCCGCTGTTCATCTCGCCCCTTTTTACGCAATCGAGGCGCATTCGATGCTGGAACCGGAAGACCCCCGGCACACCCAACGCGGCCTTCGGCGCCGGGGTCCATTTCTGCATCGGCGCGCCGATGGCCCGGCTGGAACTGGCGATCGCGCTGCCGATCCTCTTTGATCGCTGCCCTGATCTGCGCCTGCGGGAATCGCCTCGCTATGCGAACATCTATCATTTTCATGGCCTTGAACGCCTGCGCGTTCGTCCGTGACCGCCCATCGGCCCGGACAGGGTTTTTTGCGAAGAGCACCCGAAGAGCACCCTCAGATCGGCAACATTGTCGTCGATTTCAGTTCTTCCATCGACAGAAGCGCGGTGACGTTGTAAATCCGCACCTCGGCGATCAGCGCCTGATAAAAATCATCGTAAGCGCGCGCATTCCTCACCCGAACCTTGAGGATATAGTCGATGTCGCCCGCCAGCCGGTGCGCCTCCATCACCTCCGGCCGGTCCCTGAGCGCCTTCAGGAATTTCTTCTGCCAGTCCGCTTCGTGCTCCGACGTGCGGATCAACACGAAAAAACAGGCTTCCAGCCCCAATGCCTCGGCATCCAGAATGACCGTCTGACGGCCAACGACCCCGGCCTCGCGCATCCTGCGGATACGATTCCACACCGGCGTTTTGGAAGAACCCACCCTGCGCGCGATCTCGTCCAGGGATTGCCCCGCATCCCGCTGTAACTGCGCCAGAATCCTGCGGTCGGTCTCATCAATGCAAACACCCATTCCTTGAATCTCCAGGATTTGGAACACCTGTTCCGTGATTGCCTTTCAAAAGAATATTCATCCTTATTTCTTCCCACCCATAGCGTATAATCGGGAAAATGTCCTATATCAACCCTGAAAACACCTGTGCGGGTTCCGTATGAAACATTTTCCGATTTTCATGGCTGTCGAAGGGCGGCGCATCGTTGTTTCCGGCGGCGGCGGCACGGCAATCGCCAAGCTGCGGCTGCTTCTGAAAACCGGGGCGCGGATCGACGTTTTCGCACAAACCCCTGCGCCCGAGATCGAAGGCTGGGCCAAGGCCGGGGGGATTTCGCTCCGCCGCCGCGCGGTCGCCACGGGTGACGCGAAGGGTGCCGCCCTCTTCTACGCCGCCAACGGGGATGACGCCGAAGATGCCCGCGTGTCGGCCATTGCCCGGTCGGAAGGCGCGCTGTTCAACATTGTCGATAACCTTGAAGACAGTCAGTTCATCACCCCCGCCATCGTTGATCGCGATCCGGTGACGGTCGCCATCGGCACCGAAGGCGCGGCCCCGGTGCTTGCCCGCGCGATCAAGGCGGAGCTGGAAGAAAAGCTGCCCCCGGTTCTGGGCGCCCTGGCCCGCATCGGCAAATCATTTCGCAAACAGGTCGAAGCCCTTCCTTTCGGCCGCAGGCGGCGCGACTTCTGGTCGGAGTATTATTTCCGCGCCGGACCCGCCGCGATTGAAACCAGTGGCGCAGAGGCCGCCCGACCGGCGCTGGAAACGCTGCTGGACGATCACCTGACGCGCGAGGCCCGTCGCGGCCATGTGGATCTGGCAGGTGCCGGACCGGGGGATCCGGAGCTTCTGACACTGAAGGCGCGCAAGGCGCTGGACAAGGCCGATGTGGTCATCCATGACCGCCTCGTCGCCCCGGAAATCCTTGAACTCGCCCGGCGCGAGGCAATCCTGCTGAACGTGGGAAAAGAGGGCTTTGGCAGGCACACCCCGCAGGCAGACATCCATGCCGCGATGATCCGTCACGCGCAGAAGGGCCTGCATGTGGTCCGCCTGAAATCCGGCGATCCGACGATCCTCGGCCGCCTGGACGAGGAGATCGAGGCGCTGGATGCCGCCGGCATCGACTGGCGCATCATCCCCGGCATCACTGCCGCCTCCGCCGCTGTGGCGGGCATCGGCCAGAGCCTTACGAAACGCGGCCGCAACTCTGCCGTCCGCTTTCTGACCGGGCACGACACACGCGGCTTTGCCGAACATGACTGGCGGCAACTGGCCCGTCCGGGTGAGGTCGCCGCCATCTACATGGGCAGGAAATCGGCGCGCTTCATTCAGGGCCGTCTGATGATGTATGGTGCCGACCCCGCAACTCCGGTCACGGTGATCGGGAATGCCTCGCGCCCGACCTCGCGCATCGCTGCCGCCACTCTGGCGGAACTGCCCGGCGCCGTCGCCGGGATCACCGGCCCGGCGATCATCTTCTACGGCCTCGCCCCGCGCGCCGCGATGGCTGTCGCCGAAGCGCCCGATCAGAAGGTTCTGAGCCGATGAGCAGGAAATTCACCCCCAAGGTCGTCACCGCCAACGACCTGATCGAGGGCGATGTCATCTATCTGACCGCTGACGATTGCTGGACCCGTCACCACCATGAGGCCGAACTGATCGAGGACGAGGCCCATGCCCAACTGCGCCTGCTTTTCGCGGAACGGCAGAAAAACACCGTCGTCGGCCCCTATCTGGCCGATGCCGCCCCGGGCGGGAACGGCCCGAAACCCATCCATTTCCGCGAGGCGTTCCGCGCCGCCGGTCCTTCCAACTATCATCACGGCAAGCAGGCAAATGTACAGATATAACGACTTTGACGAAGCGTTCGTCCGTTCCCGCAACGCGCAGTTCCGCCGACAGGTCGAACGCCGTATCGACGGTTCGCTGACCGAGGACGAATTCAAGCCGCTGCGGCTGATGAACGGGCTTTATCTGCAACTGCACGCCTACATGCTGCGGGTCGCGATACCCTACGGCACGCTGGACAGCGCCAGGATGCGCGAACTGGCCCGTATTGCCGACCGCTGGGACAAGGGCTATGGCCATTTCACCACGCGCCAGAACATTCAGTACAACTGGCCGAAGCTGCCGGATGTGCCGGATATGCTCGATGCGCTGGCCGATGTGGAAATGCACGCGATCCAGACCTCCGGCAACACCATCCGCAACGTGACCGCCGACCATTTCGCCGGCGCCGCAGCGGATGAAATCGAAGACCCGCGCCCGATCGCCGAACTGCTGCGTCAATGGTCCACCGACCACCCGGAATTTCAGTTCCTGCCGCGCAAGTTCAAGATCGCCGTCACCGGCAGCCCGAATGACCGCGCCGTGACCAGGGCCCACGACATCGGCCTGCGCATGGTCCGCAACGGGGCGAGCGATCCCGGCTTCGAGGTCATCGTCGGCGGCGGTCTGGGCCGCACCCCGATGGTCGGCAAGGTCATCCGCGACTTTCTGCCCAAGGCCGATCTGCTGCCCTATGTCGAGGCGATCATCAGCGTCTACAACCTGCTGGGCCGCCGCGACAACAAATACAAGGCCCGGATCAAGATCACCGTCCATGAAAACGGCCTCGACAGGATTCGCGAACTGGTCGAAGAGCGTTTCGCCCTGCTGCGCCCGCAATTCTCGGGCGTCGATCAGGAACATCTGGCCGAAATCGAAAAACACTTCGCGGCCCCGGACTTCATCACCGCGCCGACCGGCGTTCATGACGCCGAACGCAGGGCCAACCCGGCCTTCCGCGCCTGGGCCGACACCAATCTGGCCGCGCATCGCAATCCGGATTACGCCATCGTCACGATCTCGATCAAGGCGCACGGGCAGACGCCCGGCGATGCGAGTTCGGACCAGATGCGTGTGATGGCCGATCTGGCGGAACAACATGCCCATGACGAACTTCGCATCAGTCATGAACAGAACGTCGTGCTGCCGCATGTCCACAAGTCGCACCTCCCGGCGATTTATTCACGACTGAAGGCCGCCGGCCTCGGCACCGCGAATATCGGCTTGGCCTCCGACATCATCGCCTGCCCCGGCATGGATTACTGCGCACTGGCCACCGCCCGCTCGATCCCTGTTGCCCAGCAGATCGCAACCCGGTTCGAAGAACTGAAGATCGAACACGATGTCGGGCTGCTGAAGATCAAGATTTCCGGCTGCATAAACGCCTGCGGGCACCACCATGTGGGCCATATCGGCATCCTCGGCCTTGACCGCGCGGGTGTCGAAAACTATCAGATCACACTGGGCGGCGATGGTACGGAAACCGCCACCATAGGCGAGCGCGCCGGCCCCGGTTTCGCCTGTGACGAAATCGTGCCCGCCATCGAGCGGCTGGTTCTGGGCTATCTCGACCTGCGCGAAGAGCCGGAAGAAACCTTTCTCGAAGCCTATCGCCGTCTGGGCGCTGCGCCCTTCAGGGCCATCCTGTATCCAGAGGATGCAAGGCGCAATGCCGCTTGAGGCCCCCTTTCCCTCTGTCGCCGGGCGCGCGAAGGAACTGAATGATCGCTACCGCCACCACGGGGCGACCTCGGTTCTGGAACGCGCCCTGACCGATTCGCAGATCGGGCGGGTCGCGCTAGTCTCCGGTTTCGGGGCGGAGTCTGTCGTGCTCCTGCACATGGTGTCGGTCATGGATCGCACCACGCCGGTGATCTTTCTGGACACGCATCTGCTGTTTCGGGAAACGCTGGATTACCAGATCGGCCTGTCGGAACGGCTGGGCCTGACGGATGTGCGGCGGATCACGCCCTCGCCCCGCCAGATCGCCAGCGGCGACCCTTGTGGCGCGCTGCGGTTTTCCGACCGGGGTGCCTGCTGCCACCTGCGCAAGACGGTGCCGCTGCAATACGCGCTGCATGGATTTGATGCCTGGATCACCGGGCGCAAGCGCTATCAGTCCGACACCCGCGCGAGGCTGGAATTTTTTGAACCCGAAGGCGACGAGCGGATCAAGATCAATCCGCTTGCCCACTGGACACCGGAAAACCTGCTGGAATATATCGAAGAAAACCGCCTGCCCCGGCACCCGCTGGTGGCCAGGGGATACCCGTCCATCGGATGCAGGCCCTGCACCAGCAAGGTGGCAAGGGGCGAAGACCCCCGCGCCGGGCGCTGGCGCGGCGAAGACAGGACAGAATGCGGCATCCACTTTACCGGCGGCAAGGCCGTCCGTGGGCCGGTTGCAGAAGGATTGTCGTCATGAGCGTGATCGTGAAGGACACCGGCTTTGGGTCCGATGACTGGACGCACGGCTTCCGGTCCCTGCAAGAGCTTCCGGCAAACGCGCCGCCGGCCATGGCCGTGGACCTGCCATCGGATGCGGACCCCGAGGCAATCGCCGGGCGGCTTGACGAAATCCGCATGATCCGCGTCGATTTTCCCAATTCCGCCGATGGCCGCGGCTTTACCATCGCGCGCCGCCTGCGCCTGATGGGCTTTCGGGGCCGCCTGCGCGCCAAGGGCCATGTGATCGCCGATCAGTACGCGATGGCGCGGCGCGCCGGTTTCGACGAGGTCGAAATCGACGATGCCCTCGCCGCCCGTCAGCCGGAGGATCAGTGGCGGTTCCGGGCAAACTGGCGCGACCATGACTATCAGGCGCGCCTGCGCACCTGCACACCTGCGGGGCCGGCGCGTCTGGACCCCGCCGCCGGAACCTCATATATGCAGCAGGAAAGAGGGGCGGGACCAATCCCCGCGATGTGCAATGAATGAGCGAATGATCGTGGATCGGAGAGCAACCGCCAAAGCCGTGCCCACCCTGCCCGACGCGCAGACGGTCATCAGGGTCAGGCACTGGACCGACCGCCTGTTTTCCTTCCGGGTCAGCCGCCCGCCATCCTTGCGCTTCCGCTCGGGAGAGTTCGTCATGCTCGGCCTGATGGGCGACAATGGCCGCCCGCTCCTGCGCGCCTATTCCATCGCCAGCCCGGCCTGGGATGACGAACTGGAGTTCTACTCGATCAAGGCGCCCGATGGCCCGCTGACATCGAGACTCCAGCACATAAAGGCGGGGGATGAGGTCATCCTGCGCCCGAAACCGGTGGGCACGCTGGTGCATGACGCCCTGCTGCCCGGCAGACGCATCTACTTCTTCTCCACCGGCACGGGCTTTGCGCCCTTCGCATCGCTCCTGCGCGAGCCGCAGACATATGAAGGCTACGATGAAGTCATCATCACCCATACCTGCCGCGAGGTGGCGGAACTGGAATATGGCCGCAGGCTCATCGAAGACCTGAAGCAGGATGACCTGATGCGCGAACTGCTGGGCGCGGAAAATCTTGCCAGCATCCGCTACTATCCGACCACCACCCGGCAACAGAGCCCCAAAATGGGCCGGATCACCGATCTGATCACTTCGGGCCGGCTTTTCGAGGATCTGGGCATACCGCCGCTCAGCCCGGAAACCGACCGCGCCATGGTCTGTGGCTCGCTTTCTTTCAACAACGACATAAAAGCCATACTGGAAAAATCCGGCCTGCGCGAAGGGGCCAATTCCGACCCGGCGGAGTTCGTGGTCGAAAAGGCGTTTGTCGGTGACGGGGTCTGAATGGCCAACCCGGATCATGCAGCCATTCGCCCGGCAACAGGAAATATCCCGCCGCGCCGGTCCCGGTAATCATGCCGGAATCGGGCGAAAAGCGGGATGCCCATTGAAAAACCGGCAATACATTTTCCATCTTTCGCCGAACACGGCTTGAAAGCCCCTCTGCCCCCGTCTATTTTCACGCGGAATCCCGTTTGTTGTCGAAGGAACAAAGCCATAGCCCGCAGACCCCACAACGCTCCGCCGGTGCGTGAAACAGGCCCCCGTATCAATGATCGCATCCGATCCCCCGAAATCCGGCTGATTGGCCATGATGGTGAAAACGTCGGCGTTGTGCCGCCGTCACGCGGAATGGAGCTGGCGGAACAGGCCGGGCTCGACCTTGTTGAAATCAGCCCTAACGCAGACCCGCCGGTCTGCAAGGTGATGGATTACGGCAAGTTCAAATACGAACAGCAAAAGCGCGAATCCGAAGCCCGCAGAAAGCAGAAGATCATCGAGATCAAGGAAATCAAGTTCCGCCCCAATACCGACACCCATGATTATGAGGTCAAGTTGCGCAACGTGCGGAAGTTCCTTGAAAGCGGCGACAAGGTGAAAGTGTCGCTGCGCTTTCGTGGCCGCGAAATGGCCCACCAGGATCTGGGCAGGCAATTGCTGAAACGTGTGGCGGACGATACCGGGGAAATCGGCAAGGTCGAAAACATACCGAGGCTCGAAGGCCGCCAGATGATCATGATGATCGGCCCGCTGCCGAAATGACCCCGGACATTCCCCCCCACGCGCAGAAGTTCAGACCATGACCACGAAGACAGCGGCGCAGGATTGCGACAACTTCAACACCGGGGCGTTCTTCGAGGCAGCGACGGCGGAGCAGGTCCGCGCCTGCCTCGCTGCGGGCGCGGATGTCGGAGCAAGGGACGGGGGTGGCGCTGCATCTGGCTGCGGGATATGGCACCCCGGAGGCGATCCGCGCGCTGCTGGACGCGGGCGCGGCGCTTGAGGCAAGGGAAGGGCGTGGCGGGACCCCGCTGCTGTCACATCCCATGTGATTGTATGTCTGCTTTCTGAAGAGTTCGGGCTTTTCTTGATGCCAGCTCCTTGAGCGCATCGATTGGCGTGCGGCCTTTCAGAACGGATTGCGGCAGCTGGCCGTTGTAGAGGCGGACGTAGCGGAGAAGCGTCTGTTCGAGGTCCTCGCCGCTGCGGAAACGGTGGCTCTGGAGCACGTCCTCGATCCGACCGTTGAACCGCTCGACCATGCCGTTGGTCTGCGGCCGCATCGGTGGGGCCAGGCGATGCTCGATCCCGAACCCGGCGCAGAGGCGGTCGAACTCGTGATTGCCGGTCGCGGCGCGGCGGCGAAGGCCGAAGAGCCTGTCGGTGAACTCCTTGCCATTGTCCGTCAGCACGCGGGTGATCCGCATCGGGGCGGCGCGCTCCAGATCGCGCAGGAACCGGCGGGCGTTGGCCGCAGTCTTCACTGGGTAGATGCGCACGAAGACCCGGCGGGTGGCGCGGTCGATCGCGACGAACGGATACCGGCGCTTCTCCTCATCGGCCATCTGCGGCAGGTATTTCACGTCGATGTGGATGTAGCCGGGCTCGTATGCCTTGAAAGGCTTGTGCGCGGGCTTCGCCACCTTCGGCTTCAGGTCACGGAGGGAGCCGACCCCATGCCGACGCAGGCATCGGCGCAGGCATCAATCCAGCCCGGAGCGCGAGACGTTCGGGTTGAGAAACTCGCGGACCACGGCGAGCAGGTCGTCGAGCGGCATCAAACCGCGACAGATCCACGTCGAAGCGCATTGGCCGGGAACAGATCGTGTTGCGGTTCCGGGGCCGCTCGGCGAACTGGATGCCATTGTCAGTGAGAATGGTGTGGTCCTGGCAGGGCACGGCTTCGAGCATGTGCTGCAGGAACTCCCACGCGGTGCGCCTGTCGGCCTTGTCCACGAGTTGGGCGACGGCGAACTTGCTGGTGCGCTCGATGCCGACGAAGAGACAGAGCTTGCCCCCGGTGGTCTGAACTTCGGCAATGTCGATGTGGAAGAAGCCGACAGGGTAACGTTTGAACCGCCGGCGCTGCGGTTTGTCGCCCTCGACCTCAGGCAGGCGCGAGATGCCGTGCCGCTGAAGGCAGCGATGCAACGCCGACCGCGTCAGGTGAGGCGTGAGCGTCCGTTGAAGCCGACCTAACGCGGGGGCGGAGGAGCCGATAGTGTCCACCATCGATAGTGGACACCATGAGGCACTCTATGGCTGGCAGGCGCAAGAAGCGAATTTGGTGGGACGACGAGAAGCGTTCGATCTGCCTGCAGAGTGCCGCGCCGGGTGTTTCCGTGGCTCAGGTTGCGCGGCGCTACGCGATGAACGCCAATCTGATCTTCAAATGGCTGAAGGACCCGCGTTTTGCGCCGGATTTCACCGAGGTCGTAGCTGGATCTGTGTTTCTGCCGGTTGAGATTTCTCCGGCTGCTTCACATCCGGTCCCGGCGCAGCCATCCGGTCCCGTCGCCTTCGGTGGCGGTATCGAGATTGAGTTGGCTGGCGGTCACCGGATCAGCGCCGGGGGTGGGTTCGATCCTGATGTGCTGGCGCGGCTGCTGAAGGGGCTGATGTCTTGATCCCGGTGCCGGGCAACACGCGGGTGTGGCTGTCGGCGGGTGTCACGGACATGCGGCGAGGGTTCACTACGCTGGCGGCCCAGGCCGAGAAGGTTTTGGCCGAAGACCCGTATTCCGGCCACCTGTTCGTGTTCCGGGGTCGGCGCGGCGATCTGTTGAAGATCATCTGGTGGGATTGCCAGGGCGCGTGCCTGTTTTCGAAGCGGTTGGAGAAAGGGCGGTTTGTCTGGCCCGCTGCAAAGGACGGCAAGATCAGCGTCACACCCGCGCAGCTCTCAATGCTGTTGGAGGGGATTGACTGGCGGATGCCCCGTAAAACCTGGAGACCGTTGAGCGTAGGACAGGTCAATGAATACGAGGCTTTGCGCGCTTTCGGGGTTCACCCCGGAATGCTGATCCGGTATAGGATCGGCGATGCTGAAGGACCTCGACATAGCCCCGGATGATCCTGCGGAACTGCGGGCAGTGAACCGGCTTCCGGCCGATGAAGTCAAGGCGCTGACCCTGAAGGTGGAACAACTCCAACACCAACTGGCGGGGCATGACCGGCACCGGTTTGGATCGAAATCAGAAAGCCTCTACCAGCTCAATCTGGTCTTCCGGGAAGATGAGGCGATTGCCGAAGCCGCTGGAGAACAGGCGGCGCCTGCTCCAACGCCTGAAACGGACAAACCGGCCCGCCGGCACAGCCGCAAGCCCTTGCCCGATCATCTGGACCGGCACGAAGAGGTCTTGTCGCCGGGCGAGGACTGCCGACGTTGCGGTGGGGCGTTGAAGAGGCTCGGTGAGGACGTGACCGAGGAGTTGGAATACAAACCGGGGCGTTTTGTCGTGAACCGGATCGTGCGTCCGCGTATGGCCTGTTCCTGTTGCGAGGCCATTGTCCAATCGCCGCTGCCATCGCGCCCGATCGAACGTGGCCGCCCGGGACCGGGGCTGCCGGCGCACGTGTTGGTCAGCAAATACGCGGACCACCTGCCGCTCTACCGTCAGTCGCAAATATACGCCCGTGAAGGCGTTGATCTTGATCGATCAACTCTGACCAATTGGGTTGGCGGCTCCACCGCGCTTCTGGAACCTCCGGCTGACACCATTGGCCGAATGGTCCGCCGAGGCGCGGCCATCTTCGCTGATGATACGCCTGTTAAAATGCAGGCCCCCGGCAACAAGAAGACCAGGACCGCCCGTGTCTGGACCTATGTTCGCGATGAACGACCATGGTCTGGATCATCACCGCCCTGCGCGTGGTATCAGTTCACGATTGATCGCAAGGGCGAACATCCCGTCTCACATCTCTCCGGCTACAAAGGCTGGGTCCATGCGGACGGGTATTCCGGCTTCAACGGGGTATTCGGTGAGGACAAGGCCCAGGAGATGGCTTGTTTGGCGCACGTCAGACGCAAGTTTGTAGACATCTTTGCCGCGCAAGGCTCATCGATTGCCGAAGAAGCCCTCCGCCGGACCGCGGAACTCTATGCCGTCGAGAAAGAGGCGCGTGGCAAACCGTCTGAAGAGCGCGTTGCCATCCGTCAGGAAAAGGCAAAACCGATCTTCGATGAACTTGAGACCTGGTTACACGCGCAGTTGCCAAATATATCTGGCAAGTCGCCTCTGGCCCAAGCGATCCGTTATGCCCTTGGTCGTTTGCCAAAGGCACGCGGTTATTTGAACCATGGCTTTCTGGAAGCGGACAACAACATCGCCGAACGCGCCATAAAACCTGTCGCCACAGGTCGCAAAAATTGGATGTTCGCCGGTTCCGAGGGCGGTGGCAAAGCCATGGCCATCGCCTACACCCTGATCGAAACGGCAAAGCTTGATAAAGTCGATCCACAAGCCTGGCTCACATGGGTTCTCGCCCGCATCGCGGATCACAAGATCACTCGGCTGGACGAGCTGATGCCCTGGCGTTACGCTGCATCAGCAGCGTAACCGGGACGACCGGCAGTACGCCAAGGCTCCTTCACCGAACGGTCACCTTCTGAGCCAGATCGGTTCATCCTGAACCCGATCCACCAGAGGCCGGGACTAGGCTCAGGACCCATTGACTTTGTTTTGAAGGTGTGAATCAGTGTTCTGCAAAACGGAGTAGTGACATGAGCGATCTTTTCTGGCTGACGGAGGCACAAACAGCGCGCCTTGAGCCCTTCTTTCCCAAGCCCCATGGCAAACCCCGGGTCGATGACCGTCGTGTGCTGAGTGGTATTATTTTCATTATTCGCAACGGTCTACGCTGGCGCGATGCGCCTGTCGAATACGGCCCTCACAAAACGCTCTACAATCGGTTTGTGCGCTGGTCCCGCAAAGGTATTTTCGAACGAATTTTCGAAGAATTGGCCAACCCCCCTGGCCCGGACGCCGACACCCTCATGATTGACGCAACCCATCTCAAAGCACATCGCACGGCGTCCAGCCTCAAAAAGGGGGGTCCGAGCCGCGCCTGATCGGGCGTACAAAGGGAGGGCTGAATACGAAATTGCATGTCGTTGGAGACGGTGCGGGTCGCCCTGTCAGGCTGCATCTGACGGCGGGTCAGCGTCGCGACTTCAAGGGTGCGGATGTTTTGCTGCCCAACCTGCCTGCGGCCAGGGTTCTGATCGCGGATCGGGGCTGCGACAGCGCAAAGGTTCGAAAAATCATTGAAGATCAGAAGATTGAGGTTTGCATCCCTTCAAAGAAAAACCGCAAAAAAACCATCCCCCACTGCGCCGAAACCTACAAGAGGCGGCACAAGGTCGAAAACCTGTTCGCAAAACTCAAGGATTGGAGGCGCATCGCGATGCGCTATGACCGATGCGCACATGTATTCAAATCCGCCATATACATCGCTGCAACCGTCATATTCTGGCTATGAGTCCTGACCCTAAACACCCCGATCAGATTCCACGGGACGGCACCGATGCAGGGCTTGCATCCCCGCCAGCAATGGGCTAGGGCGTACGCACTTCACAGGCGAAGCTCGGGCTTGAAGGGGAGACATCCCGGAAAGTCCGCCGGTTGGGCAGATGCCCTTGACAGCTTCGCCGAGGCGCAAACCGGAAAGGAAATGGACATGGCGCTCCCTCAATTCACCATGCGTCAGCTGCTGGAAGCTGGCGTTCACTTCGGTCATCAGACCCAACGCTGGAACCCGCGTATGCAGGAGTTCATCTATGGCGACCGCAACGGCATCCACATCATCGACCTGACGCAGACCGTTCCGATGCTGGATGTGGCGCTGAACGTCATCAGTGAAACCGTCGCCAAAGGGGGGCGCATCCTGTTCGTCGGCACCAAGCGTCAGGCCTCGGGGCCAATCGCCGAAGCCGCCGAGAAATGTGCGCAATACTACATGAATCACCGTTGGCTGGGCGGCACTCTGACCAACTGGAAAACCGTTTCCAACTCCATCAACCGCCTGAAAGCGATTGATGAGCAGATGGAGGTCGGTGCCGATGGCCTGACCAAGAAAGAGCGTCTGGGCATGGAGCGCGAGCAGGCGAAACTGCAAGCCTCGCTGGGGGGGATCCGCGAAATGGGCGGCGTTCCCGACCTTCTGTTCGTCATTGACGTGAACAAGGAAGACCTGGCCATTGCGGAAGCCAGGAAACTGGGCATCCCGGTCGTGGCTGTCGTTGACACCAACTGCCCTCCCGATCATGTGGATTACATCATCCCCGGCAATGACGACGCATCCCGCGCGATCAGCCTTTACTGCGATCTGGTGGCCCGTGCCGCTCTCGACGGGATGAGCGCCCAACTGGGCGCCGCCGGCGTTGATCTTGGCGCCATGGAAGAAGCCCCGGCTGAAGAAGCTGTGGTTGAGGCCGCTCCGGTTAAGGTAGCTGTGGTTAAGGCCGCTCCGGTTAAGGACGCCCCGGTTAAGGACGCCCCGGTTAAGGAAGCTGTGGTTAAGGAAGCTGTGGTTAAGGAAGCTGTGGTTGAGGACGCCCCGGTTAAGGACGCTGCGGCCGAATAGGTATCCGGCAGCGCTGCCGTTACACGTTTGACACGGGGGCAGAGGACACCTGCGCCCCCGACCCATTCAGGATTTCAGGAGGCCACAATGGCAATCACCGCTGTACAGGTGAAACAGCTTCGCGACACGACCGGCGCGGGCATGATGGACGCAAAAAGAGCACTGACGCAAACCGGTGGCGACATGGAAGCCGCGGTTGACTGGCTGCGCACCAAAGGTCTGGTAAAAGCCGCGAAAAAGGCCGGGCGCACCACTGCGGAAGGTCTGGTGGCTGTCGCCGTTGACGGCGGTCGCGGTGTCGCGGTCGAAGTCAACTCCGAAACCGACTTCGTTGGCAAGAATGCCAAATTCCAGGCCATGGTGTCCGACATCGCCGGCGCCGCCCTGGGGGTGTCCGACATCGAAGCGCTGAAAGTCGCCGATCTGGGGGGCAAGAGTGTCGAGGCCACCATCACCGACAATATCGCAACCATCGGCGAAAACATCAGCCTGCGCCGCATGGCTGCGGTCGAAAGCGACACCGTTGTGTCCTACATCCACAACCCGGTCTCCGGCGGCCTGGGCAAGATCGCGGTTCTGGTTGCCCTGAAAGGCGCTGACAACGGCATCGGCAGGCAAATCGCCATGCATGTCGCCGCCGCCGGCCCGCAGGCGCTGTCCGCAGACGATCTGGCCCCGGCGCTGGTCGAGCGTGAGCGTAACATACTGACCGGACAGGCCCGTGAATCGGGCAAGCCCGAACAGGTCATCGGACAGATGATCGAAGGCCGCATGAAGAAGTTCCTGTCCGAAGTGACCCTGCTGGGACAGGCTTTCGTCATCAACCCCGATCAGACCGTCGCCGAGGCCGCCGCCGAAGCCGGTGTCGAGGTCGTCGGCTTCGTCCGTCTGGAACTGGGCGAAGGGATCGAGAAGAAAGAGGAAGACTTCGCCGCAGAAGTCGTCAAGGCTGCCAGAGGCTGATTCCGGTTCCTGACCTGCAAGGAAGCGGTGCGGATGAAAACAACGATCTGCGCCGCTCTTTTTCCGTCCTGTTCCGCCCTGCCTCATGATCGGGGAGGGGAGGGGGCCGCATGACAGGTGTGACGAAATACATCAACTCTTCCCGATATGGTCAAGTGCGGCATCGACGGCCATGCGATACCCGAAGGCCCCGAATCCGCAGATCAGCCCGATCGCCACAGGCGCTATATATGAAGTGTGGCGATAGTCTTCGCGCGCATGAATATTTGACATGTGAACCTCGACAACCGGAACGCCAGCCGCCCGAATGGCGTCCATCAGCGCGATTGATGTGTGCGTATAGGCACCGGCATTGAGAATGACAGCATCATGTCGGCCAACGGATTGCTGAATTATTTCAATAAGCTCTCCCTCGACATTCGACTGAAACGCCAGCAGATCAGCACCTTTTTCTGCGGCGTATTCGGCAATGTCGGCCACAATATCGTCCAGCGTCAGATGCCCGTAAATTTCCGGCTGCCGCGTGCCCAGCATGTTCAGATTGGGTCCGTTGACAAGAAGCAAGGAAGTCATGTTCACATCCCGAAAGTTTGACAATCTGTAACGCCGCAGCGCCATGGATGTCGAGTGCGCAATTATTCAGCGTCCACTTTACATAATATCTATTATGCGCTAAATTGATCAGCGCGACCTGCTCAACCACATGCCCGGCCACGCTGATGGACCGCGCTGACCTCCTCGCGGAGGATCCCGGCAATCTGACGGCAATCGTCCAGCGAAAACGTCAGCGGAAGACGCAAATCCAGAATGCTCTTCAACACGCGGTCACTCTGCGGCATCGGCTCGAACGGCGCGTATCGCCAACTGTCATAGCGCGAGGTAAATCCGGTCGGCTCGGCGCCGCCGAACCATTTCAGTTCCACCCCGCGCGCGCCGCATCGCGTGACGACTTCGGCAATGGCCCCGGCATCCCAGCCGATCAGCAGAAACTGGAAAGAGGACGCCACGAATTCCTCGGCCTCGGGCCGCACGACCAGGGTCAGGCCTGGCGTGTTGCGCAGCCCTTCCTCGACAACGCGATAGCGATCGTTCCAGGCCGCGCATCGGGCATCGAGATTTTTCAGTTGCGGGCGCAGGATCGCCGCGCGAAGATTATCCATCCGGCCGGATACATTGGGCACTTCATGGCGGACCCCGGCAAATGCCTCTGGCGGCGGCCCGGCGCGGTGACGCGCATAGAACATGTAGCTGCCCGACAGCACCGTCGCCCGCGCCATCAACCCGGCATCGTCCGAGATCACGAACCCGCCCTCGCCCGAGTTCAGATGCTTGTAGGTCTGCGTGGAATAGCACGCCATGATCCCATGCCGGCCGGACAGTACGCCGTTCCAGCGGGCGCCCAGCGTGTGGGCGCAATCCTCGACCACCTGCACGCCAGCTGCGGCGCAGATCGCCATCACCCGGTCCATGTCACAGATATGGCCGCGCATATGGCTCAGCATCAGGACGCGCGCGCCGGTCCGGGCAATCTTCGCCTCCAGATCGCCCGGATCAATGACCAGTTCCCCGGTCACGCCGACAAGGACCGGCGCCGCCCCGATACCCGCAATCGCGCCCGGCACCGGGGCAAGCGTGAAGGCATTGGTCAGAACCGTTTCCCCCGGTTGCACCTGCAATGCCCGCAGCGCGGTTGCCAGCGCATAACCGCCCGACGCCACGGCAAGGCAATAGCGCACCCCCATATAGGCGGCGAATTCCTCTTCCAGCAGCGCGGTTTCAGCAATTTCACCCTCGGCCACGTTGTAGCGGTGCAGCCTGCCATGGCGCAGCACGTTCAGCGCCGCCGCGATGGCATCTTCCGGAATCGGTTCCTGCTGAGTGAAACTGCCGGTGAATTTCCCTGCCATATCGCCAGCCCCCCCCTTCCCGGTGCAACTGTGACCGGGCGGCAAATCGCCGTCAAGCGGCCTCCGGCCTCCGGGCGGCCTCAGCCCAGCAGGCGCGCCACCAGTTCGGGCAGATCGTCGAAATGATGCAGGAGCGCCTCGGGCCGCAACCGCTCCACATCACGCCCTTCCGGCCCGAATGTCACCAGCACAGAGATAACCCCCGCCGCGCGCGCGCATTCCCGGTCGGTTTCCGTGTCTCCGATCAGGGCCGAACTTTCCACCTTGCCGCCTGCCCGTTCCACCGCTTCCCGATACGGCAGCGGGTCGGGCTTGCGCACCGGCAGGGTATCCGCCCCGATCAGCGCGCCGAACAGGTCGCGAACGCCAAGGCGCGCGATCAGTTCATGCGCCAGCGCCTCCGGCTTGTTGGTGCAGATCGCCGTGCGATGCCCCTGCGCCAAAAGCTGTTCCAGCGCCCCGACGACGCCGGGATACAAGGTTGTGTGGCGATCCAGATTGTCCCCATAGGCCGACAAAAGCAGCGGATATTCGGCCTTTATGTCCTCTTCCACCGCCACGCCGTTCACGCGGCCAAAGCCCAGGGCCAGCATTGCCCGCGCGCCGCGAAAGGCGGTTGCCCTGTCCGCCGCCGGGTCCAGCACATCGCCATGCCCGCGCCTGCGAAAACAGGTGTTTGCGGCCTCGATCAGATCGGCGCCGGTATCGGCAAGCGTGCCGTCCAGATCAAAGACTATCGTAGGCATGACAATACCCCTTTCGGCAGAATCCTGCGCGTCTGTGTAACCTGTTGTCAGACTTTTTGAAGAGCCCGCCCCTTGCAGCGCCGCCCGATACGGATAAAAGAACCCCAACGACAGAGAACAAGAGCGTTTCATGCCCCTCAACCTGATTATTCTTGCCGCGGGACAAGGCACAAGGATGAATTCCGGCCTTGCCAAAGTCCTGCATCCGCTGGGCGGCGCGCCCATGCTGCACCATGCCATGAACTGCGCCGCCCATGCACAGCCGGGGCGCATCGTCGTGGTGGCCGGATACATGGCCGGGGATGTCGAGGCCACAGCCCTTTCGCATGACCCTGACGCCATCGTGGTTCGGCAGGAAGAACGGCTTGGTTCTGCCCATGCCGTGCAACAGGCGGAAGCCGCGCTGCGGGGCTGTCCCGGCGATGTGCTTGTCCTGTTGGGGGACACGCCGTTCTTCCGGCCCCGCATCGTGGATGAACTGCTGGCCGCACGACAATCCCGTGACGTTGTTTTCATGGGTTTTGACACACCCGCCACGGATCGTTACGGCCGCTTCATCATGCGCGGCGATGAACTGGCGCGCATCGTCGAGTTCGGGGACGCGACAGAGGAAGAGCGCCGGATCACGCTGTGCAATGCAGGCATCGTGATCGCGGACCGCGACGTGTTGTTTTCGCTGCTCCCGGAGGTGGGGAATGACAACGCCGCCGGTGAATATTACCTGCCCGACATCGTTGGCGTCGCTCATCGACGGGGGCTGTCGGTCGGGGCCATGATCTGTGACGACGCCGAAATTCAGGGCATCAATGATCGCACCGACCTGGCAAGGGCCGAAAGCAAGCTACAGGCATGTCTGCGCGCCGCCGCCCTAGGGAACGGAGCCACCATGACTGCGCCCGAAACCGTGTTCCTTGCCGGCGACACAGTGATTGGCCGCGACAGCGTGATCGAGCCGCATGTGGTCTTCGGCCCCGGCGTCACGGTCGAAAGCGGCGCCACGATCCGGGCCTTTTCGCATCTGGAGGGCTGTCATGTCTCGCGCGGGGCGATCGTCGGCCCCTATGCCCGGCTGCGCCCCGGTGCGGAACTGGCAGAAGATGTCAGGGTCGGCAATTTTGTCGAGATCAAGAACGCGGAGCTTGCCGAAGGCGTAAAGGCCAACCACCTGTCCTATATCGGCGACGCCCTGGTCGGGGCGGCCACGAATATCGGCGCGGGCACCGTGATCTGCAACTACGATGGTGCGATGAAACACCGGACAGAGATCGGCCAGCGCGCCTTCATCGGGTCGGATACGATGCTGGTGGCCCCGGTCAGGATCGGGGATGACGCCATGACCGCCAGCGGTTCGGTCATCACCCATGACGTGCCCGACGGCGCGCTGGCCATCGGACGCGCCCGGCAAAAGATCAAGCCGGGACTTGCCCTGAAACTGTCTGAACGATGGCGCGCGATCAGGGCGGCGCGAAACAGGGACAAGGGTTGATGTGCGGCATTGTCGGAATTCTGGGCAATCACGAAGTCGCCCCGATGATTGTGGAGGCTCTGAAGCGGCTTGAATATCGCGGCTATGACAGCGCCGGGATCGCCACGATCTCGGATGGTGTGCTGTCCCGGCGGCGCGCGGTCGGCAAACTGGTAAACCTGTCCGACCTGCTGGTCCATGACCCCCTGACCGGCAAGGCCGGCATCGGCCACACCCGCTGGGCCACCCACGGCGCGCCGACCGTGACGAACGCCCACCCGCACCGGGCCGGACAGGTGGCCGTGGTGCATAACGGGATCATCGAGAATTTCCGCGCCCTGCGTGAGGAACTTGCCGCCAAAGGCGCTGATTTCAAGACCGATACCGACACCGAAACCGTCGCCCTGCTGGCGCGCGATTTCATGGATCAGGGTCTGTCGCCGCGCGAGGCGGCGGTGGAAACCATCGCCCGGCTTGAAGGCGCTTTCGCCCTTTGCTTTCTGTTCGAAGGCGAAGGCGACCTGTTGATCGCCGCGCGCAAGGGCTCGCCGCTGGCCATCGGACATGGCGATGGCGAGATGTTCGTCGGCTCCGACGCCATCGCGCTGGCGCCCATGACCGACCGGATCACCTATCTGGAGGAAGGCGACCGCGCAATCATCAGCCGCGACCGGATCGAGATTCAGGACAAAGACGGTCATCAGGTCAGCCGTGACATCAGGACCGTCCGGATCGACGCGGCCCGGATTGAAAAGGGCGGTCACAAACACTTCATGGCCAAGGAAATCGCCGAGCAGCCGGGCGTCCTTGGTGATGCCGTGTCCCATTACATCGGCGCCGACGGTGCCACCCCTGCCCTGCCCGACGGATTGATTGATTTCAACAGGATCGAACGTGTTGTGCTTGTCGCCTGCGGCACCGCCTTTTATGCCTGCCTGACCGCAAGATACTGGTTCGAACAGGTCGCCGGTATCCCGACAGAGGCTGATATTGCCTCTGAATTCCGTTATCGCGAAGCGCCGATCTGCGACAGAACGCTGGCGGTTTTCGTCAGCCAGTCGGGCGAAACCGCCGATACGCTGGCCGCTTTGCGCTATTGTGCGGGCAAGGCAGGCCAGATCGTTTCCGCCGTCAACGTCCCGGAAAGCTCCATTGCCCGGGAAAGCGACGTGGCCCTGCCGATCCATGCGGGAATCGAGGTTGGCGTCGCCTCGACCAAGGCGTTCACCTGCCAGCTTGGCGTCCTGTTCATCCTGGCCTTGCAGGCCGCCAGCCGGCGCGGCAGGATGTCGGCGGAGGATCTGAACGCAAACCTGTCTTCCCTGCGCAACCTTCCCGGCCTGATCAACCATGCGCTTGGGCTGTCAGAGACGTTCGCACACGCCGCGCGGGCGCTCTGCCAGGCCCGTGACGTGCTTTTCCTGGGGCGCGGCACCATGTATCCGCTGGCCCTTGAAGGGGCGCTGAAACTGAAGGAAATCAGCTATATACACGCCGAAGGTTACGCATCTGGGGAACTGAAGCACGGCCCGATCGCGCTGATCGACAAGGATGTGCCCGTGGTCATCATGGCGCCCAGAGATGCCCTGTTCGGCAAGACCGTTTCCAACATGCGCGAAGTCATGGCGCGCGATGGCAGGGTTCTGCTGATCACCGACGCCAGGGGCGCGGCAGAGGCGGGCGATGGGGTCTGGAAAACCATCGTCATGCCCGATGTACCCGATCTGCTGGCCCCGCTCCTTTATGCAGTTCCGGCGCAGTTGCTGGCCTATCACGCAGCGGTCGCCAAGGGCACGGATGTGGACCAGCCGCGCAATCTTGCCAAATCGGTCACGGTGGAATAGCCGTTTCAGCCTTGTGCCGCACGTCACGAATACCTAGGTTCCCCATATGAAAACGCCCCTGACCGACCCGTTCCGGCGCGCCATCACATATCTGCGCGTCTCGGTCACAGACCGCTGCGATTTCCGTTGCGTCTACTGCATGTCGGAAAACATGACCTTTCTGCCGAAGAAAGAGTTGCTGACGCTGGAAGAACTGGATCGTCTGTGCTCTGCCTTCATCCATCTTGGCGTCCGCAAACTCCGTATTACCGGGGGGGAGCCCCTTGTCCGCCGCGGTATCATGGGCTTTTTCGACAGCATGTCCCGGCATCTGGACACCGG
Source organism: Paracoccaceae bacterium (assembly GCA_965216225.1). Classification (GTDB taxonomy): domain Bacteria; phylum Pseudomonadota; class Alphaproteobacteria; order Rhodobacterales; family Rhodobacteraceae; genus 3107. The sequence continues at coordinate 64,190 of CBDCFF010000033.1, read as the reverse complement.
CGCGCTGGAAGAACTGACCCTGACCACCAACGGCTCTCAACTGCACCGTTTCGCCAGACCGCTTTTCGACGCGGGCGTGCGGCGGGTAAACATCTCGCTCGATACGCTCGACAATGACAAATTCGCCCGGATCACCCGCTGGGGGCGGCTGAAACAGGTTCTGGGCGGGATCGACGCGGCGCAGGCGGCGGGCCTTCGCGTCAAGATCAACACCGTCGCCCTGAAAGGCGTGAATGACGAAGAGCTGTTCGACCTCACCGCATGGTGCGCCGGGCGCGGCATGGACCTGACCTTTATCGAGGTCATGCCCATGGGGGACATCGGCAACGAGAACCGGCTGGATCAGTATTGGTCACTGGGGAATCTGCGCAGGCAGTTGGAAAGCCGCTACACCACGACCGATCTGGCCGAACGCAGCGGTGGCCCGGCGCGCTATGTGCGGCTGGAGGAAACCGGCCAGAAGATCGGCCTGATCACCCCGCTCACACACAATTTCTGCGAAAGCTGCAACCGTGTGCGGATTACCTGCACCGGCGAGATCTACACCTGTCTGGGGCAGGAGGGGAAATCGGACCTGCGCGCGCCCTTGCGGGAATACCCGGAAGCCGACGACGCGCTGAAAGACGCCATCCGGGCCGCCATCGGAACCAAGCCCAGGGGCCATGATTTCGACTATTCGCGTCAGGAAATCGCGGGCCGGATGTCCCGACACATGAGCCATACCGGCGGATAGGCAGGCGGGCGAGACGGGCGAACAGGCAGGCAGGCGGGCGAACTACGTCCCCGCGCTGGCCCCGACCCGGTGGCGGCACGGGCCGAAGACCGCCAGCAAAGCCAGAATCACGCCGGAAATCGTGGCGATCATTCCCGCCGCACTCACCGCGTTTTCGCTGCCCAGCCACAGCGGACCATAACCCGCCAGCACATAGCCCAGGACCGCCGACAGGGTTGCGAACGCCACCGACCACGCGACCTGATGCCCCAGCCGGTCGGTCATCAGGCGGGCGGCGGCGGGCGGACAGATGAACATGGCGATCACGATGATGGAGCCCACCGCGTCGAAGGCCGCCACCGCCGCAATCGCCGCCACGACGACCAGCGCCAGCCCGATGCCCTGCGCAGGCATCCCGATCACGCGGGCAAACCCTTCGTCGAATGTGGTGATTTTCAGGGGCCGCCAGAAGACGAACGCAAACAGCGACACCGCGACCAGCGTCAGAAAGATGCGCGGCAGTTCCGGCGGCAGACCGGCCAGCGCCTTCGGGTCCAGAAGCGACGCCCAACCGGTCGCATCCAGCCAGATCAGCGATTCCAGATTGCCCATCAGCGCATGTTCCACATCCAGGTGGACCGAGGATGTGTCGGTCCGTTCCAGGGCCAGAACCCCGACGGCGAACATGGTGGTGAAGACAACGCCCATCGCAGCGCCGGTTTCGATCCGGCCCAACCGCTTGATCGCCTCGATCAGAACCACCGCAATGATCGCCGCCCCCCCTGCCCCCAGCATCATCGGCCAGGCGCTTATCGTGCCGGTAATCAGAAAGGCGGCGACGATTCCCGGCAACACCACATGGCTGATCGCGTCGCCGATCAGCGCCTGCCCCCTGAGCAGAAGAAAATTGCCCGGCAGCGCGCAGGCGATGGCCGAAAACACCCCGATCAGCAAAGGCGTCAGCGACAGGGGGACGAATTCCGCACCGCTCATGCCGTCGCCCCCTTCGGGCCGCCGATCAAGCGGTCGATTTCCGCGATCTGGTCGGCGGTCAGAACCTCGTCAATATCGGTCAGGCCGTCATGGAACGCGGCGCCGGCCTCATGGTTCCGAAGACCGCGCAGGATTGCCCAGCGCTCTTCGTCCCGCAATGCCTTGGCGGCACGGGACCGGCCCGCTTCTGTCGGGACGCCATCGGCCCGGACCAGACCGGCGCGCGCCAGCAGGCGCAGGGTGAACCGTTCATGGATCGGCTGCCCCTGCGCCAGCGCCAGCAACCCCTGACGCAAATGCACCCGGCGCTGGAACCGGCGATGCCGGATGATCGCCGCCAGCACCCCGCGATCCGGCGCACACAGCAGGGACACCGCGAACAGCGCGAAGGCCGCCAGAACGATGATCGGCCCCGTGGGCAGGCCCGGCGCCGTGGCCGAGATCGCCGCACCCACATAGCCCGACACCCCGCCGAACACGCCCGCAATCAACGTCATGCGGCCGGTGCGGCCGGTCCAGAACCGGGCAGAGACGGGCGGAATGATCAGCAGCGCGACGATCAGGATCAGGCCGACGATCTTCAGCCCCACCACAGTCACCGCCAGCGCCAGCGCCATGGCCGCCAGATCGGCCCGGCGCGCATTTATCCCCGCGGAACGGGCATGGTTCGCATCAAAGGCGACAAGCAGCATCGGCCGCCGCAGGATCATGGTCAGGGTCAGCGTCAACGCCCCGCCGACCGCGATCAGAACCGCGTCGGAAAACAGCATTCCGGCGGTCGAGCCCAGAAGCAGACTGTCAAGCCCGGCCTGCCGCCCTGCGCTCATGCTCTGGATAATCGTCAGAAGCACGACCCCGAATCCGAAAAAGACCGACAGAACCGCGCCGATGGCGGCATCCTCGGCCAGCCGCGTGCGCCGGGTGAGCCACTGCACACACAAAAGCCCGGCCCAGGCGGACGCTGCGGACCCGCCCAGAAGCCCCGCCAGATTGCGCCCGTCGCCACCCCAAAGCGCCATGGCGATAAAGGCGAGGCCGATGCCGGGCAGCGTTGCGTGGCTGATCGCGTCACTTACCAGCGCGCGTTTGCGCAAAAACAGAAACGTGCCCGTCACCCCTGCCGCAATCCCCAACAGGGCCGCGCCGATGGCCACCAGCGTGGCGTTATAGCCAAGTTGCAGAAAGAACGCCTGAAAAAACACTGCGCTAGCCTGCGGACAGGACCAGCCGGTCGATCTGGGCCGTGGCAAGCCGCCCGCCATAGGCCAGTTGCAACGCCTCTGCGGTAAAGGCCGCGGCGACCGGCCCTTCGGCCACGCGACGGACATTCAGAATCAGCACATGATCGAAATATTCCGGCACGGTGGACAGATCGTGATGCACGGCAATCACGCTCTTCCCCGCATCCCTGAGGGATTTGAGCACACGGATGACGGCCTTTTCGGTCGCGGCATCGACACCGGCAAAGGGTTCGTCCAGCAGATAGAGATCGGCCCCCTGCGCAAGTGCGCGCGCCAGGAACACCCGCTGTTGCTGCCCGCCGGACAGTTGCCCGATCTGGCGATCCGCAAAATCGGCCATACCGACCCGCGCCAGACAGTCCATCGCCTTTTGCCGGTGACGGGTGCGCACAAGGCCCAGCAGGCCCAGCTCTGCGTAAAGCCCCATCAGCGCCACATCAATCACCCGCGCCGGAAAATCCCAGTCCACGCTGGCGCGCTGGGGTACATAGGCCATGCGATGGCGCTGTGTCTCCAGCGGGGCGCCAAACATGCCGACCGTGCCGGACAGCGGTTTCTCGATCCCCAGAACGGCTTTCAGCAGGGTCGATTTTCCGGCGCCGTTGGGGCCGATGATCGCAGTCATGGAAGCCGCCTGAAATGTCGCATCGACAGAGAATATCGCGGGCTTGCGCCCGTATGACACCGTCATGCCGCGAACCGCCAGCGCCGCATCCGCAGGCGGGGCGTGCGAAATGATTTCACCGTCTCTTGCCGCAAGCTCTACCGGTCCCATGTTGCCCTCACATTCCTGCGGCCAGTCGGCCAGCCATGCCGCGATCCGGCGCGGCGCCGTTCAGCGCATTGGCGATGGTGGTCACGTTGTGGTCAATCATCCCCGGATAGGTGCCTTCATAGGCGCCAGGGGCCCCCATCGCATCGGAAAACAGTTCACCGCCGATAATGACCTGATGCCCTCTGGCGGCGGCGCCCTCGATCAGCGCGCGGATGCTGCGGTCAGAGACCGAGCTTTCGACAAACACCGCCCCGATCCTGCGATCAACCAGCACGCCCACCAGCTCCCCGATCCGGTTCAGCCCGGCCTCGGAACTGGTAGAGATGCCCTGAATGCCCATCACCTCGAACCCGTAGCCCGCGCCGAAATAGCCAAAGGCGTCATGAGCCGTCACCAGAATGCGCGAGTGTTCCGGCACCGTGGCCAGAGCCGTTTTAGCATAGCCCGCCAGCCGCGCGATTCCGCTCAGATACGTCTCTGCATTCGCGGTCATAACCTCTGCCCGATCCGGCAGGGTGGCGATCAGCGCATCCCGGACATTCAGCACCACATGCCGCCACAGCATCGGGTCCATCCACAGATGCGGGTCAAACTTGTCGGCATATGCGTCATGCGACAGCAACAGGGCCCGATCCACCCCTTCGGCGACCGCCACGACATTCCGCTTTTCGGCCAGATCGTGAAAGAAGGATTCCATCTGCGCTTCGAGGAACAGGCCATGCCACAGAACCAGGTCCGCGCGGGTCATGGCAACGATGTCCGTCCGGGTCTGGCGATAGGAATGCGGGTCCACCCCCGGCCCCATCAATGCGCGCACCTCTATCAGATCCCCGCCGATGACACGGGCCGCATCGGCGATCATGCCGGTGGTCGCGACGACCAAAGCCCGGCCCGGCGTCCGGGCCTGCCCCATGGCGGAGTACGCGAATACGGCAAGGGCCGCAGACAGCAGAAAGGCACATTTGGTGATCATCGCGGGCGAATCCTGTCCTCATATCCAGATTCGGCCCATACTTATGAGAATCGTTCTCAACAGTCAATGGCAATGATAATCATTCTCAAATAATTTCCTGATGAATCGAACAGCAAAACACCGCCTGCACCCACCGCCGTCAAACGGCGGGCAACCGGCTTTCCACCAGTTCCGCCCACCAACTGCATCCCGCCGGAATGGCTTCGTCGTTGAAATCATACTCCGGATGATGAACCGACGCCGTGTCGCCATTGCCGACAAGGATATAGGCGCCGGGCCGCTCATTCAGCATGAAGGCGAAATCCTCGCCCCCCATGATCAGCGGCGCAACATCGCACGCGCCCGCCACCGACCGGCCTTGTCGTTAGCGGGCAGCGCGGTATTCAACTGGCGCAACATCGCACGCGCCCGCCACCGACCGGGCCGCATCGGCGGCGTAACCGGTTTCCCGGTCCGAACTGATCATCACCGGATAGCCCCGTTCATGGTGGACCTGCGCGCGCGCGCCGAACGCCGCCGCGATTGTCTCCGCCAGCGCCGTCAACCGTGCCTCGGCGATGACCTGCACATCGGCATCCAGGGTCCGCACAGTGCCGCGCAGCGTGACCCGCTGAGGGATTACGTTATGTGTTTTTGTATCCGTCTCGAACGATGTCACCGAAACCACGACCCGCCCGACCGGGTCAACATTCCGGCTGGCGATGGTCTGCAACGCAATCACGATATGGCTTGCGACCACGGTCGTGTCGATCGTCTCGTGCGGCTTGGCGGCATGTCCGCCGCGCCCCTCCACCTCTATGGTAAAGTCATCTGCGGCTGCAAAGAACGCCCCCGGGCGGATCGCGAATGTCCCGGCGGGAACGCCCGGCCAGTTATGCATCCCGTAGACTTCCCGAATTCCGAACCGTTCCATCAATCCGTCATCGCACATGACCTTGCCACCGCCGCCGCCCCCTTCGGCGGGCTGGAAAATGACCACGCAGGCGCCGTCGAAATTCCGTGTCTCGGCCAGATATTTCGCCGCCCCCAACAGCATCGCCGTGTGCCCGTCATGGCCACAGGCGTGCATCCTGCCGGGTTTTTTCGACGCATGATCAAGCCCCGTCGCCTCCTGGATCGGCAGGGCATCCATATCGGCCCTCAGCCCCACCACCTTTCCGGCGCAGTCGCTCCTGCCACGGATCACGCCGACAACGCCGGTGCGGCCAATGCCTGTCACAACCTCGTCGCATCCGAACTCCCGCAGCCGCGCCTCGACAAAAGCAGCCGTTTCCACCGTGTCGAACATGAGTTCGGGATTTTCATGCAGATGACGCCGCCATCCGGCGATTTCGGTATGCAGTTCGGCAAGGCGGTTCTTGATCGGCATCTTTATATCCAGTCGCATTCCAGGGAAGCCACAATGAGGCGCCACCCCACATTGCTGCGAAGCGCGCCCAATGTCGATGACCTGCGCATCACGAATACCGGCGTGACAATGCCCGACATTCCTGCTTCTTCTCTGCAAAAATACTCACATTCCGGACACTGCCGCCGGGCGCCTCCCCAATCAATCAATCAGCGTCAGCAACCTGTTCAGGCTGTCCTTGGCGTCGCCGTAATACATCCGGGTATTTTCCTTGAAGAAAAGCGGATTTTCAATGCCCGAATACCCGGTCCCCTGCCCGCGTTTGGACACGAAGACCTGCTTGGCCTTCCAGCATTCCAGCACCGGCATTCCGGCAATGGGGGAATTCGGGTCGTCCTGCGCCGCCGGGTTCACGATGTCGTTGGAGCCGATGACGATCACAACATCCGTGTGCGGGAAATCCTCATTGATCTCGTCCATCTCCAGCACGATGTCATAGGGCACCCTGGCCTCTGCCAGAAGTACGTTCATGTGTCCGGGCAGACGGCCGGCGACGGGGTGGATTGCAAACCGCACGGTCTTGCCCCTGGCCCGCAGCTTGCGCACCAGTTCGCTGACCGCCTGCTGGGCCTGCGCCACCGCCATGCCGTATCCCGGAATGATGATGATGCTGTCCGCATCCTCCAGCGTGGCGGCCACGGCTTCGGCCTCGATTGCCACCTGTTCGCCCTCGACCGTCATCTGCGGGCCAACCGCGCCGCCGAAACCGCCAAGGATGACGCTGACAAAATGCCGGTTCATTGCCTTGCACATGATATAGGACAGGATCGCACCGGAAGAGCCCACCAGCGCGCCCGTCACGATCAGCAGGTCGGACGACAGGGTAAAGCCGATCGCCGCCGCAGCCCAGCCGGAATAGGAATTCAGCATGGAAACGACAACCGGCATGTCGGCCCCGCCGATCCCCATGATCAGATGCCAGCCGATGAAGAGGGCAAGCGCCGCCATCGGCGCCAGTGTCCCGATGCCGAAACCGGAACCGGAAAAATACATGATCCCCAACAGGATCGACAACGCCAGCGCCGCCGCGTTCAGGGCATGACCGCCGGGGAGTTTCGCGGGCCTGCCGTCGATCTTCCCGGCCAGCTTGCCGAAGGCGACGACCGAACCGGTAAAGGTCACGGCCCCGATGAAGATGCCCAGAAACACCTCGATCTTCAGAAAGGCGATCTCTGCCGGGGTCTTGTCGGCCACCCTGGCGGCAAAGCCGGAAAATCCTTCCAGCGATGCCCCGGCAGCCCTTGCCGCGGCAACCCGCAGACGCTCAACCTCGGCATTGAACCCGATGAACACCGCCGCCAGACCCACAAAGCTGTGCAACGCCGCCACCAGTTGCGGCATCCCGGTCATTTCGACCCGGCGCGCAACCTCGCAGCCCGCCCAGGAACCCGCAGCCACCATCGGGATCAGCAGCCAGTATTTGCCGACCCCCGGCCCGAGTGCGGTGAACAGAACCGCCACGCCCATGCCGACGATCCCGTACCAGACCGCACGTTTCGCGCTTTCCTGCCCCGACAGCCCGCCAAGGGACAGGATGAACAGCACACTTGCCGCAATCGACGCGGCGGAAACCAGTCCAATTCCCATGATCTTTCCTTCCGCGTCTCAGGATTTCCGGAACATTGCAAGCATCCGGCGGGTCACAAGGAAGCCGCCGACGATATTGACGGTCGCGATCAGGACAGAGATCGCGGCCAGTGTCGCCACCAGCCAGTTGCCCGATCCGATCTGCAACAGCGCACCCAGAATGATGATCCCGGAAATCGCGTTGGTCACTGCCATCAGCGGCGTGTGCAGGCTGTGAGAGACGTTCCAGATCACCTGAAAGCCCACGAAACAGGCCAGCGCGAAGACGATGAAATGCTGCATGAAGCTCGCCGGGGCCACCAGTCCCAGCAGGAACATCAGCGCCCCGCCCGCCCCGAGGATCAGAACCTGACGCCTGGTCCGGGCCCTGAAATCCGCTGTCTCCTGCGCGCGCCTTTCCTCCGCCGTCGGTTTCCTGACTGCCTTTTTCGGCTGCGCGGCAATCGCCTGCACCTTCGGCGGCGGCGGCGGGAAGGTGATCCCGCCTGCAAACGTGACCGTTGCACCGCGAATCACGTCATCTTCCATGTCATGCACGACCCGGCCATCCCTGCCGGGCGTCAGATCGGTCATCATGTGGCGAATGTTGCTGGCATAAAGCGAAGACGCCTGCGCCGCCATCCGGCTGGGAAAATCGGTATGGCCAATGATCGTCACGCCATTGTCAGTGACGATCCTTTCATCCCTGATCGTACCTTCGACATTGCCGCCACGCTCTGCCGCCAGATCGACAATGACCGAACCCGGCTTCATCGCGGCGACCATATCCTTCAGCCACAGCTTCGGCGCATCGCGACCGGGAATCAGCGCGGTGGTGATCACCACATCCATCTCCGGTGCCAGTTCGCGGAACCTGGCCAGTTGCGCCTCGTGAAATTCTGGACTGGAAACAGAGGCATAGCCCCCGGTGACGGCGCCGTCCCGCTGCTCCTCCCCGAAGTCCAGATAGACGAACTCCGCCCCCATGGATTCAACCTGCTCGGCCACTTCGGGGCGCACGTCGAACGCATATGTGATCGCCCCCAGAGAGGTCGAGGTTCCGACCGCCGCCAGACCGGCCACACCGGCCCCCACGACCAGCACCTTCGCCGGCGGCACCTTGCCCGCCGCCGTCACCTGCCCGGTGAAGAACCTGCCGAAACTGTTCCCGGCCTCGATCACCGCGCGATAGCCCGCGACATTGGCCATCGACGAGAGCGCATCCATCTTCTGCGCGCGGCTGATCCGGGGCACCATCTCCATCGCGATGACATTCGCGCCCTTCGCCCGCGCCAGTTCCATACCCTCTGCATTGTCTGCCGGGTTGAAGAAGGAAATCAGCGTCTGTCCCTTGCGCAGCCGTTTCAGTTCGCCCCCGGTCGGGGGGCGGACCTTGGCAACGATGTCCGCCGCCCTGAACACCGCCGCGCCGGTCTTGACAATCCCGACGCCTGCCGCCCGGTAATCCGCATCACGAAAACCCGCCGCCGCCCCGGCGTCCTTCTCGATCACACATTCATAGCCGAGTTTGCGAAGCTGCAAGGCCGAATCCGGCGTCATCGCAACCCTTGCCTCTCGGGCCATCACTTCCTTCGGCGCGCCGATTTTCACGTCCGTTATCCCCCTTGTCGCCACCATGACAGAACCGCCGTTCCGAAAGGAGCGGGGCACGTCGCGGATGCAGAACAAATCCGCATTGATCTCTTATATGCAGAATGAAAACAGCGCAACGAAATGACGCGGTGCAGCATGGAGGGGGTGCAGTTGTGAGCTATGCCCGAAAGTTGGTGATGGTGTGATCAGGCGGCGTGGTGAATTTGCTTGATCCCGTCTCTGAACTCAACCCCTTCAATGATCTCTGGCATGCGGTTGGCGCCGTCGAGCTTTCGCCACTTGGCCTGCGCTGACATCATCAGCTTGAATGCCATGGCCAACCCGGTCCTGCGGCTCAGGCAGCCTTTGGTTTTGCCGGTGCGGTGGCGGACGGTGGCGAAGGTGCTCTCGATCGGGTTCGTGGTTCGGATGTGCTTCCAGTGCTCAGCAGGGAAGCCGTAGAAGGAGAGCAGCACAGCCCGGTCTTTGGTCAGTTTCCCAACCGCCTTGTCATATTTCGCGCCGTAGGTTTCCACGAAGAAATCGAAGGCGGCCCCGGCTTCGGTCTTCGTTTCCGCCTGCCAGATATCATGCAGGTGGCCCTTGGCTTTGGCCTGCACCGATTTGGGCATGGCATTGAGAACGTTTCCGGTCTTGTGAACCCAGCACCGTTGTTCCCGGGTGCTGCCGAAGACTTCGCGCAGCGCCGCCCAGAACCCCAAGGCGCCGTCGCCAATGGCCAGATCGGGGGCGTGGGACAGCCCGCGACGCTTGAGATCGAGCAGCAACTCGCGCCAACTCTGCGTGCTTTCACGGTAGCCGACTGCCTGCTTCGGTGAGGCCCGGAACCTCCTTGCGGCCCCACTCATCCGCGCCGATCAGCACCAGAACGCATTGTTTCTGCTCTTCCATACGCGGTTGGAAATAGACACCATCGGCCCAGACATAGACGAAACGCCGGGCGCTGAGATCGCGGCGCTGCCAGCGTTCATACTCCGCCCCCCAGTCCGCTTTCAATCGCGAGATGGTGCTCGATGAAAGCCCTGCCGCGTTCGGCCCCAACAGCGCCCCAAGAGCCTCCTGGAAGTCGCCCGTGGAAATGCCCTTAAGATAGAGCCACGGCAGCAGTTCCTCAATCGATCTGGTCTTGCGCAGCCAGGGCGGCAAGATCGACGAGGCGAAACGGATCTTTTCGTCCACATTGCCCCGGTCCCGCATCCGCGGCACCTTCACTGGTACCGGGCCGATGCCGGTCATGACCTCGCGCTCGGGCAGATGACCATGGCGCACCAGCCGCGCACGGCCGTCGTCCGTCACCTCGCGGGCATGGGCGGCGAGGAGCGTGGCCAATTCCGCTTCCACCGCCTGTTTGAGCAGTTGGCGCGCGCCGGTTTGCAGGATGTCGGTCAGCGGGTCAGACGAAAATCCCGATGGATCGGGCAACGGCGTGATGGTAGACTTCGTCATGTGGCATATCCTTTTCTCTGCTGAGAATTGCGGCGCGTGAACAACGCCATGATATGCCGCCAATCAGCGCCATCACCAACTTTCGGCTATAACTCGGCAGTTGTTGCCGGGCGATTCGGTCAGCGATCCGGCCATCCGGCTATCGCGGCCCGGCGCTCCATTCCCGAACGGCCCGCCCGAACGCTTCGAATAACGGGCGCGACACCGGATCATGCGCTGCATTCCATTCCGGATGCCACTGCACCGAGAGCAGGAAACCCGGCGCATCCCTGACATGGATTGCCTCGGGCGTGCCATCTTCGGCGCGGCCATCAATGACGATGCGGGAACCCGATGTCTTGATCCCCTGCCCGTGCAGCGTGTTGGTCAGAACCTCATCTGCCCCTGTCAATTCGTGAAAGACCCCGCCCTTGCCGAAACGCACCTTGTGGCGCAGCGCGAATTTTTCCTCCAGACTGCCATTCGGGGGCATCCGGTGGTTCATGCGCCCCGGAATATCCCGGATTTCCGGGTAGAGCGTGCCGCCCATGGCGACGTTGATTTCCTGAAACCCCCGGCAGATGCCCAGCACCGGCTGCCCCCGCGCGACGCAGGCCCGCACCAGCGGCAGGGTGACTGCATCCCGGTTGCGGTCGAATTCGCCATGCGCATCGGTCGGGTCTTCGCCGTATTCCGCCGGATGCACATTGGGCCGCCCGCCGGTCAGCAGGAAACCGTCGAAGCGTTCCAGCAACTCCGGCACCGTCACCAGACGGGGGTCCGCGGGAATGAGCAGCGGCAGACACTCCGCGACATTTGCGATGGCGTCGGAATTCATCGTCCCGCCCGCATGGGTCGGGTAATTGTCGCCCATGACATACGAATTTGAAATGATACCGACGACGGGGCGCGACATGGCTCAATGGCTCACCTGAACGGACATGTTTCAGCGGAGTATAGCCGCAAATTCCGGACAGAACAGCGCGCCCGCGCACAAACCGCAGGCCGGTCCTGCGATAGGCCGCACGAAAACTGACCAGGGCCTGTTGAGATTCATCGTGAATTGATGATAGCCGCGGCCAGATAGATCATGGAGGAGAAGCTCTGATCTGTTTTGCAGGCCCGCAACGCAATACGCTTGAATTCCTTGAGTTTCTGGAAGTAATTTTCGATCAGGTGTCGCCATTTGTAGCAGTGTTTGTCAAATTCCGGCGGAAACTTCCGGTTCGATCCGGGCGGAATGACTGGCACAATCCCCGACTTGTCCAGATTTTCGCGCAACCAGTCGGCATCAAACGCCCGATCCGCGAGGAGCATCTCGCACGAAACACCCTCGATCAACTCGGATGTTTCGCTCAAATCGTGGGCTTGCCCAGGCATCAGGCGGAAGGAGACAAGATTGCCAAGCGCATCTGTCAGAGCCAGGATTCTGGTGGTAATTCCAGAAAAAGAGTACTGTGAGAGCGCCCTGTAGCCTGGCTTTGAGCCCCCCTTTTGCGCCCTGCCCGTGGCGGTGGACCTTCACGATTGTGCCGTCAATCATGACATATTCCATGTCAGGGTCATTTGAGACAGCGTCAAATATCCGTTTGAAAACATCGGCTTTTACCCAATGGCGGAAACGTTTGTAAACGGTGTTCCAATTGCCAAAGCCGGACGGAAGATCACGCCAGGGCGCCCCGGTTCGAGCAATCCACAATACGGCTTGCCAGAAAAAGACGGCTGTCACCGCCAGTGCGACCGGGATCGCGTTTCTTGCCAAAACAATGCGGTTCCATCAAAGCCCATTGCGCGTCATTGATAACAAAACGCTCGCTCAACATTTCATTCGTGAGCGTCCGTTGAAGCCGACCTAACGCTGGGGCGGAGGAGCCGATAGTGTCCACCATCGATAGTGGACACCATGAGGCACTCTATGGCTGGCAGTCGCAAGAAGCGAATTTGGTGGGACGACGAGAAGCGTTCGATCTGCCTGCAGACTGCCGCGCCGGGTGTTTCTGTGGCTCAGGTTGCGCGGCGCTACGCGATGAACGCCAATCTGATCTTCAAATGGCTGAAGGACCCGCGTTTTGCGCCAGATTTCACCGAGGTCGTAGCTGGATCTGTGTTTCTTGTAGCGCGACAATCAAGATGAGAAGTGCGCGTCAATCAGGATGAGAATCCTTGGTCGCGACGTTTGGGACGATGCCGGGCTTTTGTGCCGCGATCAAGGGGTTTGTTTTTTGATTGTCGCGGAGCGTCAATCAGCTTTGGTGTTTTCCGGTGTGGCTTTTTGTGCAGGCCTTCCCGGCCCCTTTGCCTTTTGTGCTGCTCTTCGCCGGTAGCTTTCGACATTCATCTCGAAGATGGTTGCGTGGTGCACGAGCCTGTCGACGGCGGCCAATGTCATGGCCGGGTCTGGAAAAATCGCATTCCACTCCCCGAAGGGCTGGTTGGCCGTGATCAACATTGAGCGGCGTTCATATCTCGCGCTGATGAGTTCGAAGAGCACACTGGTTTCAGCCTGATCCTTGGTGACGTAGGTGATGTCATCGAGGATCAGCAGATGGAATTTGTCGAGCTTTGCAATGGCACTTTCGAGGACGAGATCGCGGCGGGCCTGTTGGAGTTTCTGGACCAGATCGGTGGTGCGGCTGAATAGGACGCGGTAGCCTTGCTCGACAAGGGCGAGCCCGATGGCTGAGCCGAGATGTGATTTGCCCACACCTGGCGGCCCAAACAGCAGGATGTTGCCGCCCTTTCCGATCCAGCTGTCGCCAGCGGTGATCGCACTGACATGGGCCTTGGACAGCATGGGGACGGCTGTGAAGTCGAAGGTGTCGATCGTTTTTCCGGGCAACAGGCGTGCCTGTGCGAGATGTCGCTCGATACGACGGCGATCTCGTTCAGCCAGTTCATGCTCCACCAGGGTGCTGAGCATCCGAGCGGCGGGCCAGCCTTCCTTGTCGGCTTGTTCCGCAAAGCGCGGCCATAGCGCCTTGATGGCTGGCAAGCGCAATTCGGTCAGAGCCAAGGTTAGGCGGGCGGTATCGGTCTGGGGCGATGTCATGCTGTCACCTCCTGAGCGGATGGCGTACCGCCGACCAACTGGTCGTAAGATGACAGGTCGGCCAGTTGCACCGCGACTTGGGGGAGTGCGTCTTGTGATGGGCTAAACACTGCGCGTAGGGCCGCCATGTCAGGCGGGCGCTTCTGGCGAAGGTCCTCCTCAAGCTGCGCTGCCAATTCAGCCTCGCAGCCCCGCTCGTGTGCCAGCGCCAGAAGATCGACAACCATGCGACACGCCGCCTTCTCACTGGTCTGCTCCAGCAGGAATGCGAACATGTTACGGAACGCCCGGCGCGGGAATAGCTGATCCCGATAGACCAGCCCCATCAGCGCCATGGGCTTTTTGCGCAAGGAGTGGATGACGTGGTGGTAATTGACCACGTGCCCATGGCTCCCGGTGCTCGAGGCTCGTCCGCGTGTCAGCGTTAGCAGGGCAGAGCTTCCCAGGAACAGCTCCAACCGATCATCGTAGAGCCGAACCCGCAGCTGATGCCCGATCAACCGGGATGGCACGGTGTAGAACACCTTGCGCAAGGTGAAGCCCCCGGAGGAAGTGACGCGCAACGTGATCTCCTCGTAATCCGTGGTCCGCCGCGTCGGCAAAGGTCTGAGGCTCGCACGTTCCGCATCGATACGCTTGGCATTGCGGGCGTTGATCCGGCCCACGATCTCGTCGATGAAGCGACGATAATCTTGCAAGCTTTCGAAGTCGCGCGACCCACGCATGACCAGCGCGTCCTCAATGGTGCGCTTCAGATGCCCATTGGGGCTCTCGATGGAACCGTTCTCGTGTGCGACGCCCTTGTTGTTGCGCGTCGGCGTCATTCCATAATGGTTGCACAGGGCGTCGAAGCGGTCGGTTAGATCGGCCCGGGATGACTTATCCAGGTTCTTGAAGGCCGCCGACAGGCTGTCAGTTCCATGATTGTGTGGCACGCCGCCGAGCGTCCAGAGGGCGTTCTGCAATCCCTCAGCCAGCGCCACATAGCTTTCGCCGCCCAGCACGACGTGGGCGTGCTGAAACCCGCTATAGGCAAGCCGGAAGTGATACAGTCGATGGCCCAGTGCCTCACCGGCAATGGTCACACCCAACTTGCCCATGGCGGTGAAATCCGACAGGCCCATTTTGCCCGGTGTGTGGGTCTGCCGGAAAATGACGTCCTGTTCAGGGCCGTGTTCCGCATTCCAGGCGCGTATCCGTCGCTCCGGAGTCCGTCGGATGCCCGTACCCAGATCAGAATGCCGACGCAGAAGCTCCTCGTAAACCGCCACAGGTCGGATCCCCGGTGAGGACCGCAGAAGCGGCACGACCTCCGCATCAAAAATGTCCGCCAGCGGGTCCGGACGCCGCCGGCCGCGAGGGGCCTTCTTCCGTGATGGTAAAATTGGGTCAGCTTGCAGCCGATAGCCCGTTGCCTGGCTGATCCCCGCCTTGGCAGCGGCAACGGCAACGGAATGGGTCGATCTGAGCGTCATGAAGAGCCTCATTTGTTGGTCAGTGACATGACAGCCCGGCATGAACGATCCCCTTGCACAGAAAATCATTCCTTATCCGAGCCGGCCACAACCGTCAGGCCCGCCCCAAAAGGGCAAAACGCGTGTGCGGGGCCTCCCCAGTCGGGCTACGCCCTCCCTGCGAGCCCCCGCACACGCGTTCTCATCCTGATTGACGCTGGATTCTCACCTTGTTTGTCGCGCAGCAGTTTCTGCCGGTTGAGATTTCTCCGGCTGCTTCACATCCGGTCCCGGCGCAGCCATCCGGTCCCGTCGCCTTCGGTGGCCGTATCGAGATTGAGTTGGCTGGCGGTCACCGGATCAGCGCCGGGGGTGGGTTCGATCCTGATGTGCCGGCGCGGCTGCTGAAGGGGCTGATGTCTTGATCCCGGTGCCGGGCAACACGCGGGTGTGGCTGTCGGCGGGTGTCACGGACATGCGGCGAGGGTTCAATACGCTGGCGGCCCAGGCCGAGAAGGTTTTGGCCGAAGACCCGTATTCCGGCCACCTGTTCGTGTTCCGGGGTCGGCGCGGCGATCTGTTGAAGATCATCTGGTGGGATTGCCAGGGCGCGTGCCTGTTTTCGAAGCGGTTGGAGAAAGGGCGGTTTGTCTGGCCCGCTGCAAAGGACGGCAGGATCAGCGTCACACCCGCGCAGCTCTCAATGCTGTTGGAGGGGATTGACTGGCGGATGCCCCGTAAAACCTGGAGACCGTTGAGCGTAGGACAGGTCAATAAATACGAGGCTTTGCGCGCTTTCGGGGTTCACCCCGGAATGCTGATCCGGTATAGGATCGGCGATGCTGAAGGACCTCGACATAGCCCCGGATGATCCTGCGGAACTGCGGGCAGTGAACCGGCTTCTGGCCGATGAAGTCAAGGCGCTGACCCTGAAGGTGGAACAACTCCAACACCAACTGGCGGGGCATGACCGGCACCGGTTTGGATCGAAATCAGAAAGCCTCTACCAGCTCAATCCGGTCTTCCGGGAAGATGAGGCGATTGCCGAAGCCGCTGGAGAACAGGCGGCGCCTGCTCCAACGCCTGAAACGGACAAACCGGCCCGCCGGCACAGCCGCAAGCCCTTGCCCGATCATCCGGACCGGCACGAAGAGGTCTTGTCGCCGGGCGAGGACTGCCGACGTTGCGGTGGGGCGTTGAAGAGGCTCGGTGAGGACGTGACCGAGGAGTTGGAATACAAACCGGGGCGTTTTGTCGTGAACCGGATCGTGCGTCCGCGTATGGCCTGTTCCTGTTGCGAGGCCATTGTCCAATCGCCGCTGCCATCGCGCCCGATCGAACGTGGCCGCCCGGGACCGGGGCTGCTGGCGCACGTGTTGGTCAGCAAATACGCGGACCACCTGCCGCTCTACCGTCAGTCGCAAATATACGCCCGTGAAGGCGTTGATCTTAATCGATCAACTCTGACCAATTGGGTTGGCGGCTCCACCGCGCTTCTGGAACCTCTGGCTGACACCATTGGCCGAATGGTCCGCCGAGGCGCGGCCACCTTCGCTGATGATACGCCTGTTAAAATGCAGGCCCCCGGCAACAAGAAGACCAGGACCGCCCGTGTCTGGACCTGTGTTCGCGATGAACGACCATGGTCTGGATCATCACCGCCCTGCGCGTGGTATCAGTTCACGATTGATCGCAAGGGCGAACATCCCGTCTCACATCTCTCCGGCTACAAAGGCTGGGTCCATGCGGACGGGTATTCCGGCTTCAACGGGGTATTCGGTGAGGACAAGGCCCAGGAGATGGCTTGTTTGGCGCACGTCAGACGCAAGTTTGTAGACATCTTTGCCGCGCAAGGCTCATCGATTGCCGAAGAAGCCCTCCGCCGGACCGCGGAACTCCATGCCGTCGAGAAAGAGGCGCGTGGCAAACCGTCTGAAGAGCGCGTTGCCATCCGTCAGGAAAAGGCAAAACCGATCTTCGATGAACTTGAGACCTGGTTACACGCGCAGTTGCCAAATATATCTGGCAAGTCGCCTCTGGCCCAAGCGATCCGTTATGCCCTTGGTCGTTTGCCAAAGGCACGCGGTTATTTGAACCATGGCTTTCTGGAAGCGGACAACAACATCGCCGAACGCGCCATAAAACCTGTCGCCACAGGTCGCAAAAATTGGATGTTCGCCGGTTCCGAGGGCGGTGGCAAAGCCATGGCCATCGCCTACACCCTGATCGAAACGGCAAAGCTTGATAAAGTCGATCCACAAGCCTGGCTCACATGGGTCCTCGCCCGCATCGCGGATCACAAGATCACTCGGCTGGACGAGTTGATGCCCTGGCGTTACGCTGCCTCAGCAGCGTAACCGGGACGACCGGCAGTACGCCAGGGCTCCTTCACCGAACGGTCACTTTCATTCTCCCTTTTGGAAAGAATGAATCAGATGTCAGCGAAAATGAAAACCCTGAATCTCAACAGGCCCTAGTCACCCGGAATTGTACTTTGTATCATTGACTGAGCGGGAATTGAGGAGGATGTTGCGATGGTGGGACGTTTGGCGGATGCAGTGGTTTTGAGCGAAGATGAGCGCCGTTTTCTCGAGGGTCAGGTTCGGCGTCACAAAGCGGCACGTTCGCTGTCGGACCGATGCCGGATGATCCTGCTGTGCGCCGATGGATTGGCGAGCAAGGAAGTGGCGGCCCGGCTTGGGGTGCATGAACACACAGTCGGCAAATGGCGCAGACGTTTTGTGCGCTGCCGGATTGAAGGTCTCACCGACGAATACCGCTCCGGTCGCCCGCGCACCGTGTCGGACGATCAGGTGACTGCGGTGATTGAGCGCACGCTGAACACGCCCCCGAGGGATGCGCCCCATTGGTCGCTCCGAAGCATGGCAGCCGCGACGGGACTGTCGCACACCACCATCCGGCGGATTTGGAACGGGTTCGGCCTGCAACCGCACCGAAGCGAGACATTCAAGCTCTCAACCGACCCGCTGTTCGTGGACAAGGTGCACGATATCGTCGGGCTGTACCTGTCACCGCCGAACAGGGCTATCGTGTTGTGTGTTGACGAGAAATCGCAAATCCAGGCGCTGGATCGCGAACCGCCTGTGCTGCCAATGGCGCCCGGCGTGGCCGAGCGGCGCACCCACACCTACATCCGACACGGCACGACGTCGCTTTTTGCAGCACTGGATATCGCCACCGGCGCCGTGATCGGCAAATGCTACAAGCGGCACCGCGCCACCGAGTTCCTCGACTTCCTCAAACAGATCGACCGGCAGATGCCGGACGGGCCGGAGGTGCATATCGTCATGGACAATTACGCCACCCACAAAACCCCGAAGATCAAGGCCTGGCTGGCACGCCGCCCGCATTGGCATGTCCACTTCACACCGCCCCCGGCTGGTTGGATCAATCAGGTGGAGCGTTGGTTTGCTGAACTGACGCGCAAGCAACTGCAGCGCGGCGTCCATCGTTCAACGGCGGAACTGGAAGCCGATATCGCTGCATTTATCGAGGCCCATAACGAAAACCCCAAACCCTGCAAATGGGTCAAACCCGCCGACCATATCCTCGCCTCCGTCAAGCGGTTCTGCCAACGCGCCCAACAAAACTCATGTGCCGAACTTTAGATGCAGGTGACCAGGCTCAGTCCTCATAGCCAGAATATGACGGTTGCAGCGATGTATATGGCGGATTTGAATACGTGTGCGCATCGGTCATAGCGCATCGCGATGCGCCTCCAATCCTTGAGTTTTGCGAACAGGTTTTCGACCTTGTGCCGCCTCTTGTACGTTTCGGCGCAGTGGGGGATGGTTTTGTTGCGGTTTTTCCTTGAAGGGATGCAAACCTCAATCTTCTGATCTTCAATGATTTTTCGAACCTTTGCGCTGTCGTAGCCCCGATCCGCGATCAGAACCCTGGCCGCAGGCAGGTTGGGCAGCAAAACATCCGCGCCCTTGAAGTCGCTACGCTGACCCGCCGTCAGATGCAGCCTGACAAGGCGACCCGCACCGTCTCCAACGACATGCAATTTCGTATTCAGCCCTCCCTTTGTACGCCCGATCAGGCGCGGCCCACCCGCTGATCGGAGGCCCCCTTTTTGAGACTGGACGCCGTGCGATGTGCTTTGAGATGGGTTGCGTCAATCATGAGGGTGTCGGCGTCCGGGCCAGAGGGGTTGGCCAATTCTTCGAAAATTCGTTCGAAAATACCTTTGCGGGACCAGCGCACAAACCGATTATAGAGCGTTTTGTGAGGGCCGTATTCGACAGGCGCATCGCGCCAGCGTAGACCGTTGCGAATAATGAAAATAATACCACTCAACACACGACGGTCATCGACCCTGGGCTTGCCATGGGGCTTGGGAAAGAAGGGCTCAAGGCGCGCTGTTTGTGCCTCCGTCAGCCAGAAAGGCTCGCTCATGTCACTACTCCGTTTTGCAGAACACTGATTCACACGTTCAAAACAAAGTCAATGGGTCCTGAGCCTAGCCGTCACACCCCATGCTAAATATATGGGCTGCAGGATGTCAAGCCCTGTCCCAAAACTTACAACGTCTGCTCTTTCATGAACAACGGGATTCCACAGTCTGAAGCTGAGCCTAGCGCCGGGGCAGAGGCGCGGCGGGGTCGTCATTCTCTGGCGCCGGCTCCTCGAAATCGAACGTGTCGAGCCGCAGCGCCCGCCGCCCGGCCCGGTCGGCGCTGATCTTGATTTCCTCGATGTCTCTGGCCGCCTGTCCGAAATGCCGATCCAGATTCCCGACCCGCGCGCACAGCCGCTCCACATCCCCGTGAAGAACCGCCAGTTCCTTCCGTATCGCGCCGGCCTGCTCGCGCATTCGCGCATCCTTCAGGATCGCGCGCATCGTGTTCAGCGTCGCCATGCAGGTGGTGGGCGACACGATCCAGACCCGCGCCGCAAATCCTCCGCGCACCAGTTCGCCGAAATTGGCGTGAAGTTCGGCATAGACGGCCTCGGACGGCAGGAACATCAGCGCCCCGTCGGCGGTTTCGCCCTCGATAATGTAACGCTCTGAAATATCGCGGATATGTTTCTTTACCGAGGTGCGCAGAGATTTTGCGGCCTCATCAAGCAGCCGGTCATTCTCCGCGTTGCGCAGCGCCTCGTAAGCCTCCAGAGGAAACTTGGAATCAATGACGATGGGGCCGGGCGGGTTGGGCAGATGGATCAGGCAATCCGCCCGCCGCCCGTTCGACAGCGTTGCCTGCAAGGTGTAGCTGTTCGGCGGCAGCGCCTTGGATACGATGTCATTCAACTGAATCTCTCCGAACGCCCCGCGAACATGCCTGTTCGACAGAATATCCTGGAGGCTGAGCACATCTCCCGACAGTTTCTCGATATTCTCCTGCGCCTTGTCGATGGTGGCCAGCCGTTCCTGCAATTCGGTCAGGGATCGCGTGGTCCTGACCGAATTGCCATGCAGGCTGTCGGTCATCTTCTGCTGCCCCTCGGCCAGACGGCGTTCCATCATTTGCAACATGGTGGTCTGCGCCTTGATCTGGGTCTCCGACACATGTCTGAGCCCCCCGTCAAGCTGTTGCTGCCCATCCGACAGCGATTGCACCCGCTGTCCAAGCTGATTGATCTGGCTGGACAGGGGCGCCGCCATCTGCGCCGACCGCCCCGCCACCCGGATTGCAATCAGCAGGAGGATCAGGAACAGCACGGCAATCCCGCCCGGAAACAGCACGATCGGGTCGGTCCAGTGATGACTTTGCCCGGCAACCTGGATCATGTGCGCCCAAAGAGCCTTTCGACATCTTTCAGTTTCAGTTCCACATAGGTGGGGCGGCCATGGTTGCACTGGCCCGAATGGGGCGTGGTTTCCATTTCCCTGAGCAGCGCGTTCATCTCTTCTGCCTGCATCCGGCGGCCGGAACGGACAGAGCCGTGGCAGGCGATGCGGCTCAGAATCGCCTCCAGGCGCGATTGCAGCGCCTGGCTGTCGCCCGGCTCGGCCAGTTCGTCGAGAATATCGCGGATCAGATCGCCGGCGTTGATCTGTCCCAGCAACGCCGGGGCCTCGCGCACGGCGACAGCGCCGGGGCCAAAGGGTTCGATCACCAGGCCCAGTTGCGCCAGTTCTTCGGCATGGTCCAGAATCCGCGCCGCATCATCCTGCGACAACTCGACAATTTCGGGAATCAGCAGAGCCTGCGACCCGACGCCATTTTCCGCCATCTGGCGTTTCAGTTTTTCATAAACCAGGCGTTCGTGGGCGGCGTGCTGATCGACGATCACCATCCCGTCGGCGGTTTGGGCGATGATGTAATTCTCATGCAACTGCGCGCGGGCGGCGCCAAGCGGCAGGTCGGCCGGACAATCCTCCGCCGCCTGCGGTGGCGGCTCCTCGACCCGGGCAAAAGGGGCAAGGGCTTCGACAAAGCCTTCCGGCGCGGATTGGGGAGCCTGCCCGAGATACGCCGCCTGCAAGGCAGGTTGCCGGGGACGATCCATCCGATGGACGCGGGCGGCCCCTTGCCTGACAGGCTCTGGCCGCATCGCCCCCAGAACCCCGTCGGCCACGGTGGAAGACGCGCGATGACCGGCTTCGGCCAGCGCGTGACGCAGCGCCGACACGATCAGCCCGCGCACCAGCCCCGGATCGCGAAACCGCACTTCCGCCTTCGCGGGGTGGACGTTCACATCGACCTTGTGCGGACCGCAATCCAGAAACAGCGCCGCCGCCGGATGCCGGTCGCGCGACAGGAAATCCGCATAAGCCCCGCGAAGCGCCCCGATCAGCAGCCTGTCGCGCACCGGCCGGCCGTTGACGAACAGGAACTGCTGTACCGCCGAGCCCCGCGAATAGGTCGGCAGGGCGGCATAGCCGGTCAGGCCGATTCCTTCGCGCTCTGCCTCGATCCGCAGAGAGTTTTCGGCAAATTCCGAACCCAGAACCTGCCCGAGCCGCCCGTGCAGCGCGTCAAGAATATCCCCGCTCCCGGCATCGGCCCGAAAGATTTCGCGCCCCGCGCCGCCACCCGAAACATCGCGCAATGCAAACGAGACACAGGGCTCGGCCATGGCGAGCCTCCTGACCGCATCGGCAATCGCCTGAGCTTCGGCTCGATCCGTGCGCAGGAACTTCAACCGCGCCGGGGTTGCGTGGAACAGATCGCGCAGTTCCACCACCGTGCCGCCATTCAGGGCGGCGGGCTTTGCCGCGCCCATCCGCCCGCCCGATACGGAAATCGAGGCGCCTTCCGCCGCACCTGCGCGCGACATGATCATCAGCCGTCCCGCAGCCCCCAGCGAGGGCAGCGCCTCGCCGCGAAAACCGAATGTGTGTATGTTCAGAAGGTCGGCGCCGTCGATTTTCGATGTCGCATGGCGGGCCAGCGCCAGCGGCAGGTCGCCGGGCGTCATGCCGCAGCCATTGTCGGTAACGCGGATCAGGGTCTTGCCGCCATCGGCATAAGCGATGTCGATCCGCGTCGCGCCCGCGTCGATCGCGTTCTCCACCAGTTCCTTCACCGCAGAGGCCGGACGCTCCACAACCTCGCCCGCTGCGATACGGTTGACGGCAGCCTCGTCCAATTGCCGAATGACCGGACGATTTTCGCTCATATTGCGGTTTTTGGGCTCCATGCCACGACAGATAGCATATGTGCCCGCGATTCGCCCACTGCCAATCCGTGCGGCAACCGGGTGCGGCAACCGGGTGCGGATTCAACTGTCGCGGTTGGGCGCGATGCCTCCTGACAATGGAGGCGCTCACAACCCTTCCGGTTGGCCGACGATGATGAAGAACAGCCCGCCCGGATCAAGCAGGCGCTTTGCGACGCGGGCGATGTCTTTGCCGGTGACGGCATTCACCCTGTCATTGCGTGTGGCGATATAGTCGATCCCCAGCCCCTGCAACTGCATGTCGGCCAGAATGTCGGCGATCCGCGCGTTGCCGTCAAAGCGCAGCGGATAGGCGCCGGTCAGATAGGTCCTGGCATCCCGCAGTTCCTTTTCACTCACGCCGTCCTCGGCCATGCGCCGCCATTCGGCGCGGACCAGTTCCACCGCTTCGGCAATGGTGTCGTTGGCAGAGGCCACCTGCCCCAGATAAAGCTCTGCCATCTCCATCGACACGAGGAAGGTCGAGATGCCATAGGTCAGGCCGCGCCGTTCCCGGATTTCCTCGGTCAGCCGCGATGCAAAGCCACCGCCGCCCAGGATGCGGTTCATGACAAAGGCCGGGAAGAAATCCGGGTCGTCCCGCCGTATGCCCTCATGCCCGAAGACTGCGACCGATTGCGGCGTGTCGAACGGGATGACCTTCACGCCGCCGTCGGGCGCGAACGCCGCCTGTCCGGGCATTTCCGCACCGGTCGCCGGCAGACCGCCAAGCAGCTTGTCAAGCAGCGCGCCCAACTCTGCGGCGGTAATGTCGCCCACAGCGCCGATATGGATGCGGTCCAGCGTCAGGGCGGCGTTTTTCGCGTTGACCAGATCGTCACGGGTCAGGGCCGGGACGCTTTCGAGCGTTCCGTCGCGCGAACTGCCATAGGGATGATCGCCAAAGACCGCCGCGTCGAAGGCCAGCCAGGCGATATTGTCGGGATCCTGCGCATCGGACCGAATATTCGAGAGCACCTGCCCGCGCACCCGCTCGACCGCGTCCGGGTCAAACCGGGGATCGGTCAGCGCCAAGCGGAGCAGGGAAATTGCGTCGTCGCGATTTTCGGTCAGGAAACGTGCCGAGATGCGTATCACATCGTCGCCCGCCTGAAATTCGAAATATGCGGCCAGGTCTTCGCGGGTTTCGGCAAAGCCGCGGGCATCAAGGTCGCCTGCCCCTTCCTCCAGCAGCGCCGTCATCAGGTTGGTTGCGCCGCGCCTGCCGGGCACATCCAGCGCCGCGCCACCGCGAAACCGGATTTCAAGCGCCGTGAAAGGCAGGCCGTGCTCCTCGACCAGCCAGGCCCCGATCCCGTTGGGCGAGGTGACTTCGACGATGTCCACCCCGGCGCGGGAAGGCAGGGCGGAAAGCAGGGCGACGGCGGCCAGTACCGGAATGCGGATCATTGTGCGCCCTCCCCGGCGTCCGGGCGGATGAACCATCCGGTGACTGACCGGCGCCTGTCAAAGACCTTTTGCGCTGCGGCCATTATATCGTCTGCGGTAACGGCCTGAACGATCTCTGGCCAGGCGGCGATGTCTTGCAGCGTCAGACCGGCGGTCAGCGCCCGCCCATAGCGCCGCGCCAGCCCCGAGGCGCTGTCATCGGCGTAGATTCGCGCGGCGCGGGCCTGCCGCTTGACGCGCTCCAGTTGCGCCGGGTCAACGCCTTCGTCCAGAAATTCCGCAATCGCCTCGTCAAGCGCGGCCTCGACCTCGGCCAGCGTGACCCCTTCGACGGGAATGACGAAGAGGCCAAAGCTGGTATCGTCATAGGTGGCGCCGTCATAGAAGGCGGAACTGTGGAGCGCGACCTGCCTGGCGAACTGCAACTTGCCCGCCAGCACCGAGGTGGTCGGGCTGCCGCCCAGAAGTTCCGCGAGGACGCTCAGCGCGGCGGCGTCTTCCTGCGCGCCGGGGTCACGCTCGGGGGCCAGATAGCTGCGCACCACATAGGGCTGCCCGACGCGCGGATCCTCATGGATCAGACGGCGCTCCGACAAATGCGCCGGCTCCTGCGGGCGCGCCCGCCGGGTCAGACCGGGCGTCGGGTCGAGCGGGGCGAAATGCCGTTCGGCCAGCACCCGGACCGCCTCGGGGTCAACGTCTCCGGCGACGATCAGGATCGCGTTGTTCGGGGCGTAGAAGGTCCGGTAGAAACCGAGCGCGTCCTCAAGGGTCAGCGCCTCCACCTCATGACGCCAGCCGATCACCGGAATGCCGTAAGGGTGGTTCAGGTACAGCGCGGCGCTGCGTTGTTCCGAGAACAGCGCGCCGGGGTCGCTGTCGGTGCGTTGGGCGCGTTCTTCCAGGACCACGTTGCGCTCGGTCAGCATGTCGGCCTCCGACAATTGCAGATCGCGCATCCGGTCGGCTTCCATCCGGATGACCATTTCCAGGCGGTCCGCCGCGATTCGCTGGAAATAGGCGGTCTGATCGCGGCTGGTGAAGGCGTTGTCGCTGCCGCCATTTGCGGCGATGCGTTTCGAAAATTCCCCCGGCGCCAGATCGTCCGTGCCCTTGAACAGCAGATGTTCCAGAAAATGCGCGATGCCGGACTTGCCCGGCGGTTCATCCGCAGCGCCGACCCGATACCAGACCATGTTGACGACGACCGGGGCGCGGTGATCTTCCAGCACCACGATTTCCATGCCGTTGTCCAGTGTAAGGCCGGTGACGGTTTCCGCCCGGGCAGGCAGGGCGGACAAGACGAGAACGCAAAGGACGGCAGTCAGCGATGGGGCCGGGCGCATGGGCATTCGGGTTCCTGTTCATTCGGTTGTTTTCCGGCAGAATGTAACCTGCCCGGCACCGGGTTCAACCCGTCAGACGGCTTTGTGACGGCAGGTTACTTTTCGCCCCGAACTTCCGTATCGGGCGGTGCGGCGGGTGTGCGGACGCCCAGGCGGCGCAGGCGGCGAAGCTCTGCATATTGATCCAGCGACTGTCTTTCGTAGGATCTGAAATAGATATTGACGTTAAACAGCCGTTCCAGCAGCCGGCCATTGTTCCTGCGCCGGAATTGCAGATCTTCGGCCGCCAGCGTCCGGCGGATATCCGGGGCAGTTCCGAAACGGGACGCATGGGCGATCAGGCCGCCATCGGCCCCCGGCGCACCATCGCGGGCGATCGCCGCGCCGCGCCCGCCAAGTGCGACGACCGCATCGGCCTTCGGTGTCGGGTCGGTGCGATTGCCGCCGCCGGGGGTTGGCGCAGGCAGAAACCCGTAGTCTTCCGGGGCCTCCAGCGGTTTGCCCGGCAGGACCGTGAATTCATCCGGCGATTTTGCCCCCGGAAAATTCAGAAGATCGGGTTGTGTGTTCCGATTGCCGCAAGCCCCCGGCGAAAGCGCCAGGATCGTGGCGACTGTAATCCCGCGAAAACCAATCTGCATCGAGCACTCCCTGAGCATTACGTTTCGTTCCTTAGCGCATCCCGCCGGGCGCGTCACGGGGTCTTCTTGTCAGAAGTGAACAGGATCAGGCCGACGGCCCCGGCAAAGATGGCAATATCCGCGACATTGAACGCAAAAGGGTTGTCGATGCCGCAGCAGGACATGTTCAGAAAATCCGCCACCGCGCCATACCGCAGCCGGTCAGACACGTTTCCGGTCGCCCCGCCAACCAGCAGCCCCGCAGAAACATGCGCCCACCTGCCGGCGCCTTCCTTGCGGACCCAGCTCAGAACCCAGACGGAAATGGCGACGGAAATGACGATCAGCAGCCAGCGCGACATGTCGAAGAGGCCGAAATTCATTCCGTAATTCCACGCCATGCGGAAATTCAGAAAAGGCGGAAGAACCTCCATCCCGCCCAGTTCCTTCAGGTTCAGCACATGCACGACAAGGTACTTTGACAACTGATCTGCCAGAAATGCCGCCAATGCTGTCCAGAATACCCGTTTCATCGCAAATTCCTAATGCAGGAAATGCCGCATACCGGTAAAGACCATGGCAAGCCCGGCCTCATCCGCGGCCTCGATCACCTCTTCATCGCGCCGGGAGCCTCCGGGCTGAATGACCGATGTCGCGCCTGCCGCTGCGACTTGCAGCAGCCCGTCGGCAAAGGGGAAAAAAGCGTCAGAGGCGACAGCCGACCCGATCGCCGGACTTTGCGGCAGGCCCAGAGCCCCGGCCATGCGCTGCGCCTTGGCGGCGGCGATACCGGCGCTGTCCAGGCGGCTCATCTGCCCGGCGCCGATGCCGACGGTCGCGCCGTCCTTCACATGGACGATGGCGTTGGACCTGACGTGCCTGGCGATTTTCCAGGCAAACAGCAGGTCGCGCAGTTCCGCGTCGAAGGGCGCGCGTCTGGTGACGACCTTCAGGTCATCCGGCCCGATATGGCCGATGTCCCTGTCCTGCACCAGGATGCCGCCCGCGACCTGCCTGTAGGCGGTGACCGGCGCGCGCAGGGGTGGCAGCGCCCCGGTGGTCAGCAGCCGCAGGTTCTTTCTGGCGGCAAGGATTTCCCTGGCAGCTGCATCCGCGCCGGGCGCAATCACGACTTCGGTGAAAATGCCGGTGATCGCCCTGGCCGTGGCGGCGTCCAGCGACCGGTTGAGCGCGACAACCCCGCCAAAGGCCGAGAGACGGTCACAGTCGAAGGCTTTCCAGTACGCTTCCCGCAGCGTTTCGCCCTTTGCCACGCCGCAGGGATTCGCGTGTTTGACAATCACACAGGCCGGATCCTCGTCCGGGTCGAACTCCGCGACCAGTTCAAACGCGGCGTCGGTGTCGTTGATATTGTTGTAACTCGGTTCCCCGCCCTGATGCCGGGTCGCAGTGGCGACGCCGGGGCGGGCAGAGCCGTCGGTGTAGAATGCCGCCCTTTGGTGCGGGTTCTCGCCATAGCGCAGGGTTCGGGCGATCCGGCCTGCGAAAACCCGGCGGCGCGGGGCGGTCTCGCCAATCGCTCCGGCCAGCCATGACGACACTGCCGCGTCATAGGCCCCGGTGCGGGCAAAGGCGATCTGGGCCTGCCGCTGCCGGAAGGCGAGTGTCGTCCGGCCGTCATGGGCGTCCAGTTCCGCCAGCAGCGCGCCGTAATCCTCAACATCCACGACGACGCTGACAAAGGCGTGGTTCTTGGCGGCGGCGCGAATCATGGCAGGGCCGCCGATGTCCATGTTCCCGATGCAGGTTGCGTGATCCGCGCCCTTCGCCACGGTTTCCTCGAACGGGTAGAGGTTCACGACCAGCAGGTCGATGGCGGCGATGCCATGGGCCTGCATCGCGGCGACATGGGCCGGGTCATCCCGCAGCGCCAGCAAACCGCCATGCACGTTGGGGTGCAGTGTCTTGACCCGGCCATCCATCATCTCGGGGAAACCCGTGACATCGGCAACATCGGTGACGGCGATGCCGGCCTCGCGCAGCGCCTTTGCCGAACCGCCGGTTGACAGAATTTCAATGCCGCGACCGGCCAGCGCCTGCGCGAATCCGGTCAGTCCCGACTTGTCGGAAACGGAAATCAACGCGCGGCGAAGGGGGGCGAGGTCGGTCATCTGCGGGTGTCTCTCTGTCGGTCTGTCGGTCTATCTGTCTGCCGGTTTGTCGGCTCAACGGGCTGTCAGATCGCGGGTCTCCAAGTCGCGCAGGGCGGTGGGCGTGTCCTGCGCCTTGGCCAGCGACCAAGTCACGCAGCCCGAATACTCCAGAACGCGGGCAGAGAGAACCACCTGTTTCGTCATACGCGGTTTCAGGCGGTCACGCTCCAGATAGACCGAGGGTTCAAGGCCGAGATGCGCCATGCCATCATACCGGAAGACCCAGGTTTCCCCGCTTTTCAGCACCATTGAAACGGTTTTGCCGTCCAGACCGATTGTTGCCTTTACATCCGGGTGCAGATGAAAGCGGATCGCGCAGACGATGGCCTGCCGCGTTGAGCGGACCAGCATCCGGTCAAGGCGGCACCTGTCGGCATCTTCCATCGCCGCAAGCGTGTCTTCGCCTTCCAGCACCCGGCCATCCGCGCCGAGGTAGAGTTTGCGCGCATGGATCAGGCCATGAGTGGGGCGGTATCCGTCATGCGTGCCCAGAAAATGGCTGCCGAAAGGGCTTTGTCTCCGACCGGATGTGACATTTTGCGGGTGGTCCGCAAGAGGCCCCTGACCCGGGATGGGTACGGCCTCGCCCGGCCGGGCCGACGAAATTCCCATGATTTCCAGGGATGAATGCGAAGGCGTCGCGCGCCCGGTCCGGTGCCATGACGGGCCGAACGCGGCCCCCGACCCGCAATTGACGATCACCGGGCGACGACCCGAGGTCAGTTCAAAGGCAAGCGTCGAGGCATGGGCATTGCCCGACGCCTTGCCCGCCGGTGGCGCGTCTGCATCCACGATGACGGTGGTGCGGCCCGCAGACAGGCGCGCATAACCCATTGAGAGCCCGTCCGTCCGGTGGCTCCGTATCCCGGAATATGCCAGCGCATGATCCAGCCGCCCTTCGGCGCCGCGCTCGCCGCCATGAAATCGCGCCAGGCTGCCATCGGCATGGCGCAATGCGCGCAGGGTCGGGGAAATCCGCTCGATCGCCGCGACATGGGCCCTGGGCGGCGCCCGCCCGGCTTCGGTCAGCGCGGATGCCGTCCAGATCAACAGCGTAAAGACCTCC
Organism: Paracoccaceae bacterium; assembly: GCA_965216225.1. Taxonomy (GTDB): domain Bacteria; phylum Pseudomonadota; class Alphaproteobacteria; order Rhodobacterales; family Rhodobacteraceae; genus 3107. Next base: position 34,732 of record CBDCFF010000033.1, on the reverse strand, counting down.
AGCAACTCTTCCGGGTTTCTGCCTGGAATCCCGCCCTGCCGGTCGATTTCCCGTTCGCAATCCTGCGCCAGCGCCTGAATGGCGGGGCCGGTCAGCGTATCCATGCCCCGAAGCGCCAGCCCGCCGTGGATCAGCCCGCTCAGCGCCTCGAAACGCGGCAACCCGCCCGGCGCGGCCCGCCAGCGCCGCGACAGATAGACGACCTGTTTGCCAAGCGCGTTGAAACAGGCGTCCGACGCCACCCCGTCCCGCCCGTTCAGCAAAAACGGTGCATGGTTGATCCAGCGGATCACGCGCCGCCCCGTCAGGTCCGGCAACCAGCCCGGCCCGTCCCCCGCGCCATATCGGGCAATCCAGTCCCGGCTCCAGTCCTGCGCCCGCCGACGCGCCGCCATATCGCCCACGGCGGCCAGATCATCGAGCCAGAGAAAACCGTGAAGAGCCTCTTCAAAACCGGGATCGGGCATGGGCAGATTCCAGATCGAGGCACCCCGCGACTCGACCTGGAAACCCGCGAACCGAAAGTTCCCGGCAACAAGCTGCCGCCCCCTGGCAAACGATCCGACGGTGCGCGGCTCCGGTTGTGAAACGAATCCGGGAATCGCCTGTGGCCAGGACGCCCGCCGCGCGTGAAACCTGTTTGCAAGCCGCGAGAACCTGCCAGCCCATGATGATTCCGTTCCGGTCACTGCCTGCCCGTTGCCGGCATGATTGCCGGTCCATCCGTGTGTGTGTTTGCCGCCGCTTCGCGCATTGCCCGCGCCGTTCGTCTGTTCGGGGCATGATACCCATGGCGTTGCGGGCTGTCATCGGGGAAAACCCGAAACCGCTATTCCTTGCGCAGCCGCGCCATGTAAAAGCCATCCATTCCGCCGCGCTCGGGCCAGAAATCCGGGCGCAGACGCAGGCCGCCCTCGGGCGTGGCCCAATCCGGTTCCGTCCAGCCGGGCCTTGTATCCTCAACGCCCAGACTGGCATGTCGCGACAATGCGCGTTCGACCTGCGCCTCCCCTTCCCCGGACAGCAGCGAACAGGTGCAAAAGACCATGCGCCCGCCGGGTCGCAGCAAGGTCACGGCATGGTCGAACAGGCGCGCTTGCAGGCTGAACAGGGCGGCAAGGCCATCGGCGGCTTTGACATGGGGCAAATCGGGATGCCGCCGGATCGTGCCAGTGGCGGAGCAGGGCGCATCCAGCAATATCGCATCATAGCTGCCCTCATGTTCCAGCGCATCGCCCGCGGTCGCCTTTGCGCTCAGACCGGTGCGGGTCAGGTTCCGGCTGACGCGCCGCAGCCGCTTTTCCGAGCGGTCCAGCGCGGTCACACAAGCCCCGGCTGCGGCCAGTTGCATGGTCTTGCCGCCCGGCGCTGCGCAAAGGTCCAGGATTTGCTCTCCGGGCCGGGGCGCCAACAGCGCAACCGGCATGGCGGCGGCGGCATCCTGCACCCACCAGTCGCCTTCCGCATAGCCGGGCAGTGCGGATACCCGGCCCGGCGTTGGCAGCCGCACCGATCCGTTGGGCAGCGCGATACCGCCAAGCCGGGCTGCAAGGGTCGCAGCATCGCCATCCCCGGGCGTCAGGTCCAGCGGCGCGCCATTGGCGTGCGCGGCCTCCATCGCGACGACACATGCCTTGCCATAGGCAGAGATCAGGGGCTTGCGCAGCCATTTGGGCAACCGCGCGGCGGGCAGTGTCTGCCACAGGTCCGGCCCGTGTTCCGCCACTTGCCGGAGCGTGGCATTCACCAGCCCCGCCAGATGCCCGGACATGCGCACCCCCCGCGTAAGGGCGACCGCGTCATTGACCACGCCATGGGCGGCTTCGCCCAGTTGACAGATCTCGATGACCGAAAGGCGCAGGATGTTCATCACCGGCGGCGGCGGCATCCTGCGCAGATAGCACCCCAGAAGCCGGTCGGCACGATCCATCCGGCGAAGCGTCTCGCGGGCCAGGCGCAGCGCCCGTGCGGCGTCGGGCGGAGCGAGGCGCGACAGGGGCGACGGGGGCGATGTCGCGCCTTCAGGTTCCGACAGCAGCCAGCCTTCTGACAGGACGCTGTGCAGCAGCGCCAGCGCGGCCTTGCGGGGGGCGCGACCCGTATGCGACATGTTTTCCGCTCCTGCCCGGTTGAAATGAAGGGATGCCGTCGCTTATATCAGCGGCAGCAGCGTGACAAGGATGATCCCCGCATGACCGATCAGCAAGGCACGAAGACCGCAACCCTGCCTGCCGCCGCCCGGCGCGCGCTGGCCGAAGCCGGGGAGCGGCGGCGGAAAACAGGGGATGTTGCGCTGCCGAAAGAACATGGCGGGCGTGACGGCCCCGATCCGGTACGCTATGGCGACTGGGAAAGGAAAGGCATCGCGGTCGATTTCTGATCCGGTGCCCCGATTCGTGCGGCGTGGCCTTCGGGCTCAGCCCATATTGCGCAGATCGCGGGACAGGCGATTGATGTCCCGCCCGCGGGCATCCAGCATGGCGCCGATCTCCTCCCGCTCGATCCGGGTCAGACTGATGCCTTCGATCACCATGTCGAAGAACAGGTTCCTGCCACCCGCCTCCCTGATCAGGAAATCCACGCGAAAGGGTGGTTCATCCCAAAGATGGACGATGGTCCGGACCTCGTGCCAGCTTTTGACGGCAATGGCCCGGTCCACGATGATCTCTCCGCCGATGAACTCCCGGAAGCGACGGCCATATTTGCGCGCAATGTAGCCCTGGAAGGCGTCGATGAACGTATTCAGTTGCGCATCGCCGAGCGCCCGCGCATCCGCACCCAGAACGCGGCGGGCGATAATCTGGATGTTGGCATAGCGTTGGAACACGCGCTCGAACTCGCGCAGCATCCGGGATTCCGACACGCCGGAATTTATGATCCGGTTGATTTCGGCAACCAGTTGATCGACCAGTTCGCGGGCCTGATCCGTGGTCAGGGCGGCGGCGCCTTGCGCAAAGGCGGCAAAGGCGGCGGCGGCAGGAAGGCCGATCAGCATGGCGCGGCGGGAAACATCATTTATCGTACAACTCCCCGAACAGTGCATCAATCTCGTCTGCTTCGGTGTCCGATACCCCGACCCCAAGCTGGAAACGCCTGTTGTCCAGATACAGACGGCGTGTCTGCGCATAGCTGTCCTCACTTTCATACAGGATCGCCTCGACGGCAGAGGAATACTCATAACGGCTGTCCACACCGGAAAGTGTAACCGCAATGCCCGTGACAATGTAGTTTTCAGGCGAAGGCACGACATGGCCAAGCGGATTTGCGAATATATCCACCACCCGCCCGGCCAGGTGCCGCCCGGTCGATGGCCCGATCACCGGGATGACATGGAACCTGCCCTCGGGCACACCCCAGACATGAAGCGTTTCGCCGAAACCGGTTTGCCCGGCCGGAAGCCCCATCCCGGTCGATACATCCAGCACACCGCCCAGTCCAAAGGTCGTGTTGAGCGCGAAGCGAAACGAGTTCTGCACGGCGCTTTCCGGGTCCAGTTGCAGCAGGTTGTTCACGACCGTCCCCGGCAGCCCCAGATTTGATGCAAAGTTTGCGATGGCCTTGCGACCCGGACGCGGCACGGTTGTTCCGTAGCTTTCCGCGACCGGACCAACCACGGCGCGATCCAGCGCGATGTTGAAATCATGTATCCTGCGGTTCCGGGGCTCATGGGGGTCCGGAACGCCATTCACGCTGTCGGGGCCAGCGCAGGCGACCAGAGCGGCCAGAGCGCAGGCGGAAATCGCCTTTGGGACAAACCTTTTTGCCAATCGAACCATCGCAATGCCATTTGTCATATCATCGGTACCGAAAATGATCCACATAACCGTTTCCCGGACGAAGCCAATGCGCAATCCCGTGAATTGCGGGAAATGCCGCAAATATGGGGCGGAGTGTTTCATTTTGCGCACGAATCCGCCCGGATGTCCCTGTCACGCGACCGCCGGGGCCAAGCGGGCCGGGAAAAGTTCTGCGAATCGCGGATTCGCTGTTTCGCTTCGGTCTGTCTCCGACTAGCTTGCACCGGACGCAGGCCGGAGGATCAAATGCGCAGATTCGAATCCCGTCTGGCAGAGCTTGGCGTGGTTCTGCCCGATGCCCCTGCCCCGGCGGCGAACTACGCGCCCCATGTTGTCATCGGCGATCTGATTCACGTCTCCGGCCAGATTTCAGCCGATGCCGACGGCATGATCACCGGGAAACTTGGCGACACGATGTCCACGGAAGAAGGCGCTGCGGCGGCCAGAACCTGCGCGATCTCGCTGCTTGCCCAGGTCAAGGCAGCCTGCGACGGCGATCTGGACCGGTTGCTGCGCGTCGTGAAACTGGTCGGTTTCGTTAATTCGGCGGCCGGTTACGCCGATCAGCCGAAGGTGATCAACGGCGCGTCGGATTTCCTGGTCGAAGCGCTGGGCGATGCAGGCAGACATGCGCGCTCGGCGGTCGGCGCGGCCTCGTTGCCCTTTGGCGTCGCGGTAGAGATCGAAGGGATATTTCAGATCCGATGATGACATTGCCGGAGGTTTTTCTGATCACGCCTTTCGCCCATCGCGGACTGCATGATGTTGCGGCTGGACGGCCTGAAAACTCGCGGGCCGCCGCCGGGGCGGCGATTGCCGCGGGCTATGGGATCGAGCTGGACATTCAGGCGTCGCGCGACCATGCGGCCATGGTTTTTCATGACCATGACATGGCGCGGCTGGCAGGCCGCCCCGGTGCGATCCGGGACCGAAGCGACCGGGAACTGGGGCAGATGCGTCTGCTGGGAAACGGCGAAACGATCCCGACGCTTGCGGAGTTTCTGGGGCTGGTGGCGGGCCGGGCGCCCCTGCTGATCGAGATCAAGGATCAGGACGGGGCGATGGGGCCGAACGTGGGGCCGCTCGAAAGATCGGTGGCGAAGGCGCTGGCAGGCTATGCCGGGCCGGTCGCGGCAATGTCCTTCAACCCGCATTCGTTGGCCTTCATGGCCGAATATGCGCCGGATGTCCCGCGTGGCCTGACCACCCAAAGCCGGGTCGGCGGCGATATACCGCCGATGCCGGAAGCGCGCATGGACGACTTGCAGCGCATCTCCGGTTTTGACCGGACCGGCGCCTCTTTCATCGCTCATGACGCCGCCGATCTGGACAGCCCGCATGTGGCCGCCCTGAAAGCGAAGGGTGTTCCGGTTCTGTGCTGGACGGTGCGCAGCATCGAGGGCGAAGCCCGCGCCCGGCAGATTGCCGACAATGTGATCTTTGAAGGGTATCCGGCTGCGCATCCCGGCGGTTGACGGCGAACCCCGGAACCCCGATCTGTCATGGGGTCTGTCATGGGGGAGGAAAGCGGGCGGATGGGCGATACAGCCATTGACATCGAAATTGCCGGGTCGCTGGCGGCAATCGCCGAAAGCGACTGGGATGCCTGCGCCTGCCCCGAGATCGCCGATGGCGGCAGGCCGGTTGATCCCTTCACCACTCACCGGTTTCTTCGCGCGCTGGAAGACAGCGGATCGGTGGGGCCGGGCACCGGCTGGTTGCCGCGCTATCTTGTGGCGCGCCATGACGGGCGGGTCATCGCGGTCGCGCCGCTTTATGCGAAGACCCACAGTCAGGGAGAGTACGTCTTCGATCATTCCTGGGCCCATGCCTGTGAACGGGCGGGCGGGGCCTATTATCCGAAACTTCAGATGGCGGTGCCTTTCACGCCGGTGACGGGGCGGCGCTTTCTGACCCGTCCCGGACATGAGGCGCAGGGAACATCGGCGCTGATTCAGGGGGCCGTGCGTCTTGCGGGCGAACATGATCTGTCATCGGTCAATGTCACCTTCTGCACCGGGTCCGAGGCGATGGCCGGGCGGGAAATCGGGCTTTTGCATCGCACCGGGCAGCAGTTTCACTGGCAGAACGACAATTACCCGGCGTTTGGCGCGTTCCTGTCTGCCCTGTCGTCGCGCAAGCGAAAGAACATTCGCAGGGAACGGACCGCGGCGCAGGGGTTTGGCGGGACCATTCAGCACCTGACGGGCGAGCGGACAAGACCCGGACACTGGGATGCGTTCTGGCGCTTCTATCAGGATACCGGCTCTCGCAAATGGGGCCGCCCCTATCTGACCCGCGCCTTTTTCGATCTGGCGCAGGAGCGTCTGAGGGACGATATTCTGCTGGTGCTGGCGGCGCGCGACGGGCGCTGGATCGCGGGGGCGCTGAACATGATCGGGCGCGACACGCTGTTTGGCCGCTATTGGGGATGTATCGAGGATCACCCCTGCCTGCATTTCGAGCTGTGCTATTATCAGGCCATCGACGCGGCAATCGCGATGGGGCTGAAACGGGTTGAGGCCGGCGCGCAGGGTGAACACAAGCTCGCGCGCGGATACATGCCGGTCACGACCCATTCGCTGCACTGGATTGCCGATCCCGGCTTTCGGCGCGCGGTCAAGGAGTATCTGCACGCCGAGCGTCGGGCCGTCGATCATGAAATCGGGATTCTGAGCGGTTACGGACCGTTCAGATCCGAACAAGTGGAGGACACGGAATGAGCGAATTGCTGGATGACGCCGCCCGGACGGCGGATATGGACCCGTTGCTGGACAATGGCTGGGCAATGGCGGAAGGGCGCGATGCGATCATCAAAACCTTCAGGTTCGGGAATTTTGTCGAGGCGTTCGGATGGATGACCCGCTGCGCCATGTGGGCCGAAAAATGGAACCATCACCCGGAATGGGAAAATGTCTACAACAGAACTGTTGTAACCCTGACCACCCATGATGTAGGGGGGTTGAGTGCGCTGGACATCAAACTGGCGCGAAAGATGGATGTATTGGCCATATCGGCCCGAGACAGATGTAACAAGAGAGACGACCAATGGACCTGATTATCAACATTGCCTATGCGATCGTCATTGCGGTCATCGCATTCTGGGGCAGCGACCGGATAAAGCAGAAGATTGAAAGCCTGCCGGAAATTCATGAACGTTTCGATCCGACACTGGCCAACTTTCTGGGCAGCATTGCCCGCTGGGCGATTATCATCTTTGCCGGGATATTCGTTCTGAGCCGGTTCGGAATCGAAACGACATCGCTTGCCGCAATCGTCGGCGCCGCCGGTCTGGCCATCGGTCTGGCCATGCAGGGATCGCTGTCAAACTTGGCAGCCGGGGTGATGCTGGTCACGTTCCGGCCTTTCGTGGTCGGCGATTACGTCTCTGCGGCAGGGCAGTCGGGCACGGTCGATGCGGTGCGGCTGTTCACGACAGAGATGACAACGCCGGACAATATAAAGATCATCGTGCCGAACGGTGACATCTTTTCCTCGGCGATCAGCAATTATTCGCACTACGACACCCGCCGTTGCGATCTGGTCTTTGGCGTCTCCTACGACAGCGACCTCAAAAAGGCCGAAACCATCCTGCAAGAGTGCATCAAGGCCGAAAAGCGCGCGCACAAGGAGCCGGAACCCTTTGTCAAAGTCACCAATCTGGGGGACAGTTCGGTGGATTTCACCCTGCGCATCTGGTGTGACGCCAGCGATTACTGGCACATGAAGTTCGACCTGACCCGCGCGGTCAAGGAAGCGTTCGACAAGGGCGGGATCGACATTCCGTTCCCGACCTCGATCAGGATCGAAAAGGCTGCGTGACAGACATGGCGCATGTGCGAATGTCGCAGATGCGCCATGCCCCATCAAAGCGCGTTCAGCATTTCTTCGGCCACCGCGAACTGGCAGGCGCCGGGCGCATCCTCGAACAGCTTCGTCACCACGCCATCCTCGATCAGCGCGGAATAGCGCACGGAGCGATTGAACATGCCGCCGGGTTCATGATCGAAGGTCTTGCCGATGGCCTTCGCAAACGCGCCCGCCGGATCGGCAAGGAACGTGATCCCCGCCGCATGTCCACCTGTCGATTCGCCCCAGGCATTCAGGACGAAAGGGTCGTTGACGGCAAGGCAGATGATCTCTTCCACCCCTTTGTCTTTCAGCGCCTGTCCGGCCCGGATGAAGCCCGGCACATGTACGGCGGTGCAGTTGCCGGTGAAGGCGCCGGGCACTGCGAACAGCACCACTTTGCGCCCCTTCAGCCGGTCGGCCAATGCCACGGTTTCGAGACCGTTTTCACCGACCCGCAGGAAATCGGCGTCAGGGAGTCTGTTGCCAACGGAAATTGTCATCGTGATGTCCTTTTGCGCGATTGCATAACCGATACGCAGGGTTATAGGCTCCGGGTCACTTCAACGCCATGCGGAAGGCAGAAGAATGAGCCATATTGTCGTTGTCGGCGCCGGGCAGGCCGGAAGCTCTCTGGTCGTGAAGCTGCGCAATCTGGGGTTCGGGGGCGGCATCACCCTGATCGGCGAAGAACCCGCGCCCCCGTATCAACGCCCGCCACTGTCCAAAGCCTATCTGCTTGGCGAGATGACGCCGGAGCGGCTTTATCTGCGGCCGGGGACTTTCTATGGCGAACAGAATATCAATCTGCGGCTGGGCCGGAGGGTTGACGCCGTTGACCCGGTCGCCCGGACGGTCGCGACCGGTGACGAGACCCTGGCCTATGACCAGCTTGCCCTGACCACCGGCTCTGTCCCGCGCCGCCTGCCTGCGGCGATTGGCGGCGATCTGGGGGGCGTTCATACCGTGCGCAGCCTGGCCGATGTGGATGCGATGGCCGGCGAATTTGCCGCCGGCCGCCGGGTTCTGATCGTGGGCGGTGGCTATATCGGGCTGGAGGCCGCAGCCGTCGCGGCCGGAAAAGGGCTGAGCGTTACGCTGGTCGAGATGGCCGGGCGCATCTTGCAGCGCGTCGCAGCCCCCGAAACATCCGGCTATTTCCGCGCGCTGCATCGGTCCCACGGGGTCGATGTCATCGAGGGGGTCGGTCTTGACCGCCTGACCGGCGACGGGCGCGTGACCGGTGCGAAACTCGCCGACGGGCGCGTGCTCGACGTGGATTTCGTGATTATCGGGGTTGGCATCGTCCCCGCGACCGCGCTGGCAGAGGCGGCGGGGCTGGAGATCGAGAACGGCATCAGGACCGATGCGACGGGCCGGACCTCTGATCCGTCGATCTGGGCGGCGGGGGATTGCGCCTCTTTCCCGTTCAGGGGCGCGCGCATTCGTCTGGAAAGCGTGCCGAACGCCATAGATCAGGCAGAGGTCGTGGCCGAAAACATGTTGGGCGCCAACAGGGATTATGTGGCGTCGCCCTGGTTCTGGTCGGACCAGTACGATGTCAAACTTCAGATTGCCGGGCTCAACACCGGCTATGATGATGTCGTCACCCGCGCGGGCGAAGGCGGCTCTGTTTCCTTCTGGTATTATCGGGGCGATGCGCTGATTGCGGTGGACGCGATGAACGCGGCGCGCGATTACATGATCGCCAAGCGCCTGATCGAGGCGGGCAAATCCCCGGACAAAGGCGTTATCGCCGATCCGGCAACGAACATGAAAGCTCTGCTGAAAGCGTGAGGATCGTCGCCGGAATCCATCGCGGTCGGTCGCTGGCCCCGGTTGGCAGGGGGGATGCCGGGGCGCATCTGCGCCCCACCACCGACCGGGTGCGCGAAAACCTGTTCAACATGCTGACCGGCGGGCGCTTTGGCAATCCGGTTGGCGGGGTGAATGCGCTTGATCTCTTTGCCGGGACCGGCGCCCTGGGGCTGGAGGCGCTGAGCCGTGGCGCGGCGCAGGCGACATTTGTTGATGACGGGCGCAGGGCGCAGGCGCTGATCCGCGAGAATATCGCCAGGCTGGGGTGTCGGGCGCAGACCCGGCTGATCGCCGGTGATGCCCGCCGCCTGCCCCCGAACGAAGCCGCGCCGTTTGACCTGATCTTTCTGGACCCCCCCTATGGCAAATCCCTGGGACAGGGGGCGCTGGCCTCTGCCCGTGCGGGGGGATGGGTGGCGGATGGCGCGCTGATTGTCTGGGAAGAATCTGCGGCGCAGGCCCCACCCGAAGGCTTCATGTTGCTTGATCAGCGCAGATATGGCGATACATTTGTCACCGTGGTGGAGGCCGCAGCGTGAAGCCGGAACTGGTGATCTGTCTCGTCCCTGCTATAGGTTCCCCGTCGCCGCTCCCGGCCGGGAGCGGCGACGGGGTGGGATACAGCGCTGAACACCTTGTGGCATGACCACGTTCACCAGCAGGCTGATCCTGCCTCTCTTCACCGTCTCGAACAGTTGACGGCGGCCCGTTTTGCGGGACCGCGAAGCATAGGAAAGAGAGAGTGACATGATAGCCGGGATAACCATTCCCGGGACAGATGTATCGCGCGACTGGCTGGATGGGTTCTGCCTTCCTGGCGAGAAGCGGTTCCGGCATCCAAACACGGCGGACGGCCATATTGCGCTGATCGCGATGATCCGGCGGTTCTCCGGTTCGCTCAAAGTCGGATTTGAGGCCACGGGTGGTCAGGAATGGAGGCTCTGGACAGAACTTGTCGGCGCAGGCATCGTGGCCGTGCAAGGGCCTTCGCGCTTTGCCGGGGCACGCGCGCGAAGACTGATCGGATAGATGCGGAACTCATCGCCCGGTTCATGGCATTCCGACCGCAAGCCGGGCGGGAACTGCCAGGCGAAAATCTGCGTATTCCCGGAACCCTGACGACCCGGAGAGGTCAACTCGTCGATATGCGCAAGCGGCTCAAGGCCCGGATCGGAGCTCGAAGGAAGCAGGGCATTCCTGCCGGTGTCGAGACCATGGATGACGACCTGAAAGACCTGCTCGACACCCGGGTCGATGACATCGAACGGCGGATCGAAAACGTTATCGCGCGAGTGAAACCTCTTGCCCCGAGGGCGGGGCTTTTACGATCAATCCCGGGGATTGGCCCGGTCTGCGCGGCAATGTTGATCGCCGAATTGCCGGAACCCGGCCGGATGACATCGGGCGAAGCCGCTGCCATGACCGGCCTGGCTCCGATACCACATGACAGCGGGGCGATGCGAGGCAGGAGAGCTGTCGCCGGCGGAAGGCGGTCTCTACGCCATGTGCTGTTTCAGGCTGCCCTGTCACAATCCGGTTCTCAAGCCTGTCGCAAAACGTCTCAAAGAGCGGGGGAAGCCGCACAAACTCGTCATAATCGCAATCGCACGCAGGCTGGTCACAATCGCAAACGCGATCATCAAAACCGGCATCCCCTGGCGCCAGCAGCTCACAGAATAAACACAGTTGCTAGTCCCCCGGAATTGTAATTTGTCTCATTGACTGAGCGGGAATTGAGGAGGATGTTGCGATGGTGGGACGTTTGGCGGATGCAGTGGTTTTGAGCGAAGATGAGCGCCGTTTTCTCGAGGGTCAGGTTCGGCGTCACAAAGCGGCACGTTCGCTGTCGGACCGATGCCGGATGATCCTGCTGTGCGCCGATGGATTGGCGAGCAAGGAAGTGGCGGCCCGGCTTGGGGTGCATGAACACACAGTCGGCAAATGGCGCAGACGTTTTGTGCGATGCCGGATTGAAGGTCTCACCGACGAATACCGCTCCGGTCGCCCGCGCACCGTGTCGGACGATCAGGTGACTGCGGTGATTGAGCGCACGCTGAACACGACCCCGAGGGATGCGACCCATTGGTCGCTCCGAAGCATGGCAGCCGCGACGGGACTGTCGCACACCACCCTCCGGCGGATTTGGAACGGGTTCGGCCTGCAACCGCACCGAAGCGAGACATTCAAGCTCTCAACCGACCCGCTGTTGGTGGACAAGGTGCACGATATCGTCGGGCTGTACCTGTCACCGCCGAACAGGGCTGTCGTGTTGTGTGTTGACGAGAAATCGCAAATCCAGGCGCTGGATCGCGAACAGCCTGTGCTGCCAATGGCGCCCGGCGTGGCCGAGCGGCGCACCCACACCTGCATCCGACACGGCACGACGTCGCTTTTTGCAGCACTGGATATCGCCACCGGCGCCGTGATCGGCAAATGCTGCAAGCGGCGCCGCGCCACCGGGTTCCTCGACTTCCTCAAACAGATCGACCGGCAGATGCCGGACGGGCCGGAGGTGCATATCGTCATGGACAATTACGCCACCCACAAAACCCCGAAGATCAAGGCCTGGCTGGCACGCCGCCCGCATTGGCATGTCCACTTCACACCGCCCCCGGCTGGTTGGATCAATCAGGTGGAGCGTTGGTTTGCTGAACTGACGCGCAAGCAACTGCTGCGCGGCGTCCATCGTTCAACGGCGGAACCGGAAGCCGATATCGCTGCATTTATCGAGGCCCATAACGAAAACCCCAAACCCTGCAAATGGGTCAAACCCGCCGACCATATCCTCGCCTCCGTCAGGCGGTTCTGCCAACGCGCCCAACAAAACTCATGTGCCGAACTTTAGATGCAGGTGACTAGGGTCTGTTGACGTTCATTTGAGTTGAATGATGATTGCCGCCATTGAGGCGAAGGCCTTGAAACTCTGATCTGTTTTGCAGGACCGCATAGCTATGCCTCTGTTTTCTTTGAGCTTACAGAAGTAGTTCTCAATCGTGAGCGTCCGTTGAAGCCGACCTAACGCGGGGGCGGAGGAGCCGATAGTGTCCACCATCGATAGTGGACACCATGAGGCACTCTATGGCTGGCAGTCGCAAGAAGCGAATTTGGTGGGACGACGAGAAGCGTTCGATCTGCCTGCAGACTGCCGCGCCGGGTGTTTCTGTGGCTCAGGTTGCGCGGCGCTACGCGATGAACGCCAATCTGATCTTCAAATGGCTGAAGGACCCGCGTTTTGCGCCGGATTTCACCGAGGTCGTAGCTGGATCTGTGTTTCTGCCGGTTGAGATTTCTCCGGCTGCTTCACATCCGGTCCCGGCGCAGCCATCCGGTCCCGTCGCCTTCGGTGGCCGTATCGAGATTGAGTTGGCTGGCGGTCACCGGATCAGCGCCGGGGGTGGGTTCGATCCTGATGTGCCGGCGCGGCTGCTGAAGGGGCTGATGTCTTGATCCCGGTGCCGAGCAACACGCGGGTGTGGCTGTCGGCGGGTGTCACGGACATGCGGCGAGGGTTCAATACGCTGGCGGCCCAGGCCGAGAAGGTTTTGGCCGAAGACCCGTATTCCGGCCACCTGTTCGTGTTCCGGGGTCGGCGCGGCGATCTGTTGAAGATCATCTGGTGGGATTGCCAGGGCGCGTGCCTGTTTTCGAAGCGGTTGGAGAAAGGGCGGTTTGTCTGGCCCGCTGCAAAGGACGGCAAGATCAGCGTCACACCCGCGCAGCTCTCAATGCTGTTGGAGGGGATTGACTGGCGGATGCCCCGTAAAACCTGGAGACCGTTGAGCGTAGGACAGGTCAATAAATACGAGGCTTTGCGCGCTTTCGGGGTTCACCCCGGAATGCTGATCCGGTATAGGATCGGCGATGCTGAAGGACCTCGACATAGCCCCGGATGATCCTGCGGAACTGCGGGCAGTGAACCGGCTTCCGGCCGATGAAGTCAAGGCGCTGACCCTGAAGGTGGAACAACTCCAACACCAACTGGCGGGGCATGACCGGCACCGGTTTGGATCGAAATCAGAAAGCCTCTACCAGCTCAATCTGGTCTTCCAGGAAGATGAGGCGATTGCCGAAGCCGCTGGAGAACAGGCGGCGCCTGCTCCAACGCCTGAAACGGACAAACCGGCCCGCCGGCACAGCCGCAAGCCCTTGCCCGATCATCCGGACCGGCACGAAGAGGTCTTGTCGCCGGGCGAGGACTGCCGACGTTGCGGTGGGGCGTTGAAGAGGCTCGGTGAGGACGTGACCGAGGAGTTGGAATACAAACCGGGGCGTTTTGTCGTGAACCGGATCGTGCGTCCGCGTATGGCCTGTTCCTGTTGCGAGGCCATTGTCCAATCGCCGCTGCCATCGCGCCCGATCGAACGTGGCCGCCCGGGACCGGGGCTGCTGGCGCACGTGTTGGTCAGCAAATACGCGGACCACCTGCCGCTCTACCGTCAGTCGCAAATATACGCCCGTGAAGGCGTTGATCTTGATCGATCAACTCTGACCAATTGGGTTGGCGGCTCCACCGCGCTTCTGGAACCTCTGGCTGACACCATTGGCCGAATGGTCCGCCGAGGCGCGGCCACCTTCGCTGATGATACGCCTGTTAAAATGCAGGCCCCCGGCAACAAGAAGACCAGGACCGCCCGTGTCTGGACCTGTGTTCGCGATGAACGACCATGGTCTGGATCATCACCGCCCTGCGCGTGGTATCAGTTCACGATTGATCGCAAGGGCGAACATCCCGTCTCACATCTCTCCGGCTACAAAGGCTGGGTCCATGCGGACGGGTATTCCGGCTTCAACGGGGTATTCGGTGAGGACAAGGCCCAGGAGATGGCTTGTTTGGCGCACGTCAGACGCAAGTTTGTAGACATCTTTGCCGCGCAAGGCTCATCGATTGCCGAAGAAGCCCTCCGCCGGACCGCGGAACTCTATGCCGTCGAGAAAGAGGCGCGTGGCAAACCGTCTGAAGAGCGCGTTGCCATCCGTCAGGAAAAGGCAAAACCGATCTTCGATGAACTTGAGACCTGGTTACACGCGCAGTTGCCAAATATATCTGGCAAGTCGCCTCTGGCCCAAGCGATCCGTTATGCCCTTGGTCGTTTGCCAAAGGCACGCGGTTATTTGAACCATGGCTTTCTGGAAGCGGACAACAACATCGCCGAACGCGCCATAAAACCTGTCGCCACAGGTCGCAAAAATTGGATGTTCGCCGGTTCCGAGGGCGGTGGCAAAGCCATGGCCATCGCCTACACCCTGATCGAAACGGCAAAGCTTAATAAAGTCGATCCACAAGCCTGGCTCACATGGGTTCTCGCCCGCATCGCGGATCACAAGATCACTCGGCTGGACGAGCTGATGCCCTGGCGTTACGCTGCATCAGCAGCGTAACCGGGACGACCGGCAGTACGCCAAGGCTCCTTCACCGAACGGTCACTCTCAATCAGATGCCGCCACTTGTAGGTCTCTTTATCGAATGTTGCGGGGAACTTTCGGTTGGATTTGGGCGGGATGACCGGTGTGATTTTTCTGTCGATCAACGCCTGGCGCAGCCAGTCAGCGTCGAAGGCCCGGTCGGCCAAAAGAGAGCCCGAGGCGAGGTTTTCGATCAGGGCTGGCGCCTCGCGCAAATCATGTGCCTGCCCCGGCATCAGGCGAAAATCAATGAGGTTGCCCAATGCATCGGTCAGCGCCAGTATTTTGGTGGTGATGCCGCCGCGCGAGAGTTATAGCCGAAAGTTGGTTATGGCGCTGATTGGCGGCCTATCATGGCGTTGTTCACGCGCCGCAATTCTCAGCAGAGAAAAGGATATGCCACATGACGAAGTCTACCATCACGCCGTTGCCCGGTCCATCGGGATTTTCGTCTGACCCGCTGACCGACATCCTGCAAACCGGCGCGCGCCAACTGCTCAAACAGGCGGTGGAAGCGGAATTGGCCACGCTCCTCGCCGCCCATGCCCGCGAGGTGACGGACGATGGCCGTGCGCGGCTGGTGCGCCATGGTCATCTGCCCGAGCGCGAGGTTATGACCGGCATCGGCCCGATAGCAGTGAAGGCGCCGCGGATGCGGGACCGGGGCAATGTGGACGAAAAGATCCGTTTCGCCTCGTCGATCCTGCCGCCCTGGCTGCGCAAGACCAGATCGATTGAGGAACTGCTGCCGTGGCTCTATCTCAAGATATCTGTCTTGGTCAAGGTTTGATTTTGGACCACTGGCGGTTTTCGCGGATCAAGGTATTTGCGAGGATGATGAGCCTGCGCATGATTGCCACAAGAGCGACCTTGGCTTTCTTGCCCTTTTGACGCAAAGCCTTGTAGACGCAGGTGAGTTGGGAATTGCAGCGCGCTGCGACGAGGGCGGGCATGTAGAGCGCCTGGCGAAGCCCGGCTCGTCCGCCTCCGATTTTCGCTCTGGCTGTCCATTTGCCGGACTTGCGCACGAAGGGAGCCAGGCCCGCAAGCGCGGCGGCCTGCTTGGGCGTCAAGGTTCCGATCTCCGGCATTTCGATGAGTATTGCGGAGAGTGTCCGATCCTCTGTGTATCTGTGATCTGTACCATGCTTTGAGAGAGGAGCCATGACGATGACGATATCCAGGGAACTTCTGGACGAACTTCTGGAAGGCTGCGAGCGGCCTGAAGACCTGCTTGGCGATACCGGGCTGCTGAAAGAGCTCAGGATCAAACTGATGGAGCGGATGCTTGGGGCCGAACTGACCGCGCATCTGGGCTATGAAGAAGGCAAGGATGCACCTCCGGGTCAGTCCAATCGGCGCAACGGCACAGCTGGCAAGCGCCTGAAGGGCCAGATCGGCGAGGCGCCGATTTCCGTGCCCCGTGATCGGGATGGCAGTTTTGAGCCGGAACTGGTGAAGAAGGGCCAGACCCGGATCGACGGGATGGATGACAGGATCATCGGCCTCTATGCCGCCGGACGAGAGTGTCCGCGACATCCGCGCCCATCTTGAGGATATCTACGGTCTTCTGGTCTCGCCGGATTTGATCAGCCGCGTCACCGACGCCGTGCTCGACGAGGTGCGCGACTGGCAAAGCCGGGCGCTGGAGCGGATGTATCCGATCGTGATCTTCGACGCGCTGCGGGTGAAGATCCGCGACGCCGACAGCCGCATGGTGAAGAACAAGGCCATCTACATCGCCCTGGGGGTCAGCCGGGACGGCGTGCGCGAGGTCCTGGGCCTGTGGATCGCTGATAACGAGGGGGCCAAATTCTGGTTGTCGGTGATGAACGAGCTGAAGAACCGAGGTGTCCAGGACATTCTGATCGCCGTCGTTGACGGGCTCAAAGGCTTCCCGGAGGCGATCACCGCCGCCTTTGCGCAGACCACGGTGCAAACCTGCATTGTCCACCTGGTGCGCCACTCCCTGAACTTCTGCTCGTGGAAAGACCGCAAGGCAGTGGCCGCCGATCTGCGCCGGATTTACAGCGCCGCCACCACCGATCAGGCCGCCGATGAACTGGACGCATTCGAGGAGAAATGGGCCGGTAAATACGCCTCCATCGCCCCGGCCTGGCGACGGGCATGGCAGGAAGTAATCCCGTTCTTCGCCTTCGATCCGGCGATCCGAAAGATCATCTACACCACCAACGCCATCGAGAGCCTGAACCGGGTGATCCGCAAATCAATCAAGACCCGCGGATCGTTCCCGACCGATCAGGCCGCAACAAAGCTGATCTATCTGGCCATCCGCAACTTCGAGAAAGGCGGCAGGAATGTTCGGGAATGGTTTGCAGCCCGCAACCAGTTCGCTATTATGTTCGACGAGCGCTTCAATGCGTGACTGTATTTGAAACCCCCATGGTCCGGGACAGATACACAGAATTCAGGACACTCCCGTATTGCGACGGCAGAAACCGGGCCGATGCCCGGGATCGACCGCAGGATCTCGAACTGTCTGGCAAGCTTTGCATCCTCGCAGATACGCTTCTTCAACTCGGCATCGAGTTGGGCAAGTTGCTTTGCAATCTGGCGCATCCTGGTTTTCAGTTGCGCCTTGACGAGTGTGTTGCGCGCACCGCAGAGCCGGTTCCGGCAGGCAGTCTGGTCCTTGATGAGAGCGCTCCGGGCGACATGCACCTCCCGCAGATCGTTCATGGGTTCATCGCGCAACGGTGAAGCCTTCAGGTCAAGCATCGCCCCCATGCGGGCCAGCAGTTCCGCATCGATCCGGTCAGTTTTGGCGGACTGGCCGACCGCTTCGGCGAAGCGGCGGGCGCGTTTGGGGTTCACCTTGACCATGGCGTGAGCCGTCTTTGAAAGGCGGGCCTCCAGATCGCGATGATAGCGTCCTGTAGGCTCGTAGACGACGCGGCAGCACTGCGGGCCGATCCAGTTCTTCAGCGTCTTCAGTCCTGTCCGGTCGTTGGTGAAGCGTTTCGCCTTGCCATCGCTCAGGCGATGGGTGTCGAGATGATCTTTCGAGATGTCGATGCCGATGGTATCATTCATGACCTTTTCGTCTCCCGTTCTTGTCATACGAGGCAGGGGTGTTCCCTCCTCCACTATCTGTTCGGGTTCATCAAAAGGGCGGGGGTGATCCATCTTGAGAACGGTCCTCAAAGACCAGGGCATCATCGATCCATCCCCCGCCACCCCTCGGGCCGCTGCAGCGGCCCGAGGGGTGGCATCCGTATCGCACGGATACGAATGCCTGGGAAATCCAATAGACAAGGGCATTTCCACGGGCGACTTTCAGGAGGCTCTTGGGGCGCTGTTGGGGCCGAACGCGGCAGGGCTTTCATCGAGCACCATCTCGCGATTGAAAGCGGACTGGGGGGCGGAGTATGAACGCTGGCAGCGCCGCGATCTCAGTGCCCGGCGTTTCGTCTATGTCTGGGCCGATGGTGTCTATTTCCAACCGCGTATGGAAGAGCAGAAACAATGCGTTCTGGTGCTGATCGGCGCGGATGAGTGGGGCCGCAAGGAGGTTCCGGGGCTCACCGACGGCTACCGTGAAAGCACGCAGAGTTGGCGCGAGTTGCTGCTCGATCTCAAGCGTCGCGGGCTGTCCCACGCCCCCGATCTGGCCATTGGCGACGGCGCCCCAAGGGTTACGGGGGTTCCGGGCGGCGCTGCGCGAAGTCTTCGGCAGCACCCCGGAACAACGGTGCTGGGTTCACAAGACCGGAAACGTTCTCAATGCCATGCCCAAATCGGTGCAGGCCAAAGCCAAGGGCCACCTGCATGATATCTGGCAGGCGGAAACGAAGACCGAAGCCGGGGCCGCCTTCGATTTCTTCGTGGAAACCTGTGGCGCGAAATATGACAAGGCGGTTGGGAAACTGACCAAAGACCGGGCTGTGCTGCTCTCCTTCTACGGCTTCCCTGCTGAGCACTGGAAGCACATCCGAACCACGAACCCGATCGAGAGCACCTTCGCCACCGTCCGCCACCGCACCGGCAAAACCAAAGGCTGCCTGAGCCGCAGGACCGGGTTGGCCATGGCATTCAAGCTGATGATGTCAGCGCAAGGAAAATGGCGAAAGCTCGACGGCGCCAACCGCATGCCAGAGATCATTGAAGGGGTTGAGTTCACAGACGGGATCAAGCAAATTCACCACGCCGCATGATCACACCATCACCAACTTTCGGGCATAGCTCTTGGTGATATGGCCACAGAAGACCCTCTTACGCTTGCGTCCAGGCGCTATGTTCAGCTCAGAAAGTTCGCGCCAGCATTTCTCGAAGCTTTTTCATTCAGTGTCCCGGAGGCAGGTGCGGATTTACAAGACGCTTTGGAGCTGCTGCGGGAACATAATAAGTCCGGGAAGCGCAAACTACCAGATGATGTGCCCATGCCTTTCCCGGCAAAACATTGGAAATCACTGATCATGGAAGATGGAAACCCGAACCGACGAAGTTATGAAACGGCGGTTATGGCGACATTGCGAGACCGGCTCCGGGCCGGGGATGCCTGGGTGAAGGGCAGCCGGGATTACCGTCGGTTCGATGCTTATCTCATATCAAAACCGGAGGCTGTAAAAGTTCTGGACCCCACTGGCCTGCCAACAGATGGAAAGGAATGGCTGAAAGCCCGTCGCACCCTGTTGAGTGATCGGTTGAGTGATGTGCAAACCAAACTTGAGGCCGGAAAGCTTGAAGGTGTTCGACTTGAAAACGGTAGATTGTGTAGCGCGACAATCAAGATGAGAAGTGCGCGTCAATCAGGATGAGAATCCTTGGTCGCGACGTTTGGGACGATGCCGGGCTTTTGTGCCGCGATCAAGGGGTTTGTTTTTTGATTGTCGCGGAGCGTCAATCAGCTTTGGTGTTTTCCGGTGTGGCTTTTTGTGCAGGCCTTCCCGGCCCCTTTGCCTTTTGTGCTGCTCTTCGCCGGTAGCTTTCGACATTCATCTCGAAGATGGTTGCGTGGTGCACGAGCCTGTCGACGGCGGCCAATGTCATGGCCGGGTCTGGAAAAATCGCATTCCACTCCCCGAAGGGCTGGTTGGCCGTGATCAACATTGAGCGGCGTTCATATCTCGCGCTGATGAGTTCGAAGAGCACACTGGTTTCAGCCTGATCCTTGGTGACGTAGGTGATGTCATCGAGGATCAGCAGATGGAATTTGTCGAGCTTTGCAATGGCACTTTCGAGGACGAGATCGCGGCGGGCCTGTTGGAGTTTCTGGACCAGATCGGTGGTGCGGCTGAATAGGACGCGGTAGCCTTGCTCGACAAGGGCGAGCCCGATGGCTGAGCCGAGATGTGATTTGCCCACACCTGGCGGCCCAAACAGCAGGATGTTGCCGCCCTTTCCGATCCAGCTGTCGCCAGCGGTGATCGCACTGACATGGGCCTTGGACAGCATGGGGACGGCTGTGAAGTCGAAGGTGTCGATCGTTTTTCCGGGCAACAGGCGTGCCTGTGCGAGATGTCGCTCGATACGACGGCGATCTCGTTCAGCCAGTTCATGCTCCACCAGGGTGCTGAGCATCCGAGCGGCGGGCCAGCCTTCCTTGTCGGCTTGTTCCGCAAAGCGCGGCCATAGCGCCTTGATGGCTGGCAAGCGCAATTCGGTCAGAGCCAAGGTTAGGCGGGCGGTATCGGTCTGGGGCGATGTCATGCTGTCACCTCCTGAGCGGATGGCGTACCGCCGACCAACTGGTCGTAAGATGACAGGTCGGCCAGTTGCACCGCGACTTGGGGGAGTGCGTCTTGTGATGGGCTAAACACTGCGCGTAGGGCCGCCATGTCAGGCGGGCGCTTCTGGCGAAGGTCCTCCTCAAGCTGCGCTGCCAATTCAGCCTCGCAGCCCCGCTCGTGTGCCAGCGCCAGAAGATCGACAACCATGCGACACGCCGCCTTCTCACTGGTCTGCTCCAGCAGGAATGCGAACATGTTACGGAACGCCCGGCGCGGGAATAGCTGATCCCGATAGACCAGCCCCATCAGCGCCATGGGCTTTTTGCGCAAGGAGTGGATGACGTGGTGGTAATTGACCACGTGCCCATGGCTCCCGGTGCTCGAGGCTCGTCCGCGTGTCAGCGTTAGCAGGGCAGAGCTTCCCAGGAACAGCTCCAACCGATCATCGTAGAGCCGAACCCGCAGCTGATGCCCGATCAACCGGGATGGCACGGTGTAGAACACCTTGCGCAAGGTGAAGCCCCCGGAGGAAGTGACGCGCAACGTGATCTCCTCGTAATCCGTGGTCCGCCGCGTCGGCAAAGGTCTGAGGCTCGCACGTTCCGCATCGATACGCTTGGCATTGCGGGCGTTGATCCGGCCCACGATCTCGTCGATGAAGCGACGATAATCTTGCAAGCTTTCGAAGTCGCGCGACCCACGCATGACCAGCGCGTCCTCAATGGTGCGCTTCAGATGCCCATTGGGGCTCTCGATGGAACCGTTCTCGTGTGCGACGCCCTTGTTGTTGCGCGTCGGCGTCATTCCATAATGGTTGCACAGGGCGTCGAAGCGGTCGGTTAGATCGGCCCGGGATGACTTATCCAGGTTCTTGAAGGCCGCCGACAGGCTGTCAGTTCCATGATTGTGTGGCACGCCGCCGAGCGTCCAGAGGGCGTTCTGCAATCCCTCAGCCAGCGCCACATAGCTTTCGCCGCCCAGCACGACGTGGGCGTGCTGAAACCCGCTATAGGCAAGCCGGAAGTGATACAGTCGATGGCCCAGTGCCTCACCGGCAATGGTCACACCCAACTTGCCCATGGCGGTGAAATCCGACAGGCCCATTTTGCCCGGTGTGTGGGTCTGCCGGAAAATGACGTCCTGTTCAGGGCCGTGTTCCGCATTCCAGGCGCGTATCCGTCGCTCCGGAGTCCGTCGGATGCCCGTACCCAGATCAGAATGCCGACGCAGAAGCTCCTCGTAAACCGCCACAGGTCGGATCCCCGGTGAGGACCGCAGAAGCGGCACGACCTCCGCATCAAAAATGTCCGCCAGCGGGTCCGGACGCCGCCGGCCGCGAGGGGCCTTCTTCTGTGATGGTAAAATTGGGTCAGCTTGCAGCCGATAGCCCGTTGCCTGGCTGATCCCCGCCTTGGCAGCGGCAACGGCAACGGAATGGGTCGATCTGAGCGTCATGAAGAGCCTCATTTGTTGGTCAGTGACATGACAGCCCGGCATGAACGATCCCCTTGCACAGAAAATCATTCCTTATCCGAGCCGGCCACAACCGTCAGGCCCGCCCCAAAAGGGCAAAACGCGTGTGCGGGGCCTCCCCAGTCGGGCTACGCCCTCCCTGCGAGCCCCCGCACACGCGTTCTCATCCTGATTGACGCTGGATTCTCACCTTGTTTGTCGCGCAGCAAGATTGAAGATAACACCCCATGACCCAGTGACACCGGTTGCAGGTGAGCAGTTGGACAGAGCAATTGATGCTGTCATGCCCCGAATTCGCATCACAGATCTGTTGTGGGATGTAAACCAGCAAACCGGGTTTCCGGATAGCTTTACGGATCTGAGATCAGGGCGCAATCATGCCAACCCGCCTGCCGTACTTGCGGCGATACTGGCAGGGGCAAGCAATCTCGGACTTGAACGGATGGCGCAGGCATCAAATGATGTGAGTCACGCCCAACTGTCATGGGCCTCCTCGTGGTATCTTCGCCCGGAAACCTATTCAGATGCACTGGCAAAGATCATTGATGCCCACCACGCTTTACCGTTTGCACGGGTTTGGGGCGAAGCAGACCATACGTCCTCAGATGGGCAGTTCTTCCCCGCCGCCCGAAACTCTGGTGAAATAAATGTCAAGTATGGACCTGATCCGGGTCTTGAAATCTATTCCTTCCTGTCGGGGCAATACGGGTCATTCCATTCAGGTGTTATCGGAGCTACGGCAGGTGAAGCGCCTTACGTGCTGGACGGTCTGATGGGGAATGCAGCGCAGTTTAACCCGCTTGTCCATTACACTGATACAGGTGGCGTTTCCGATCACGTATTTGCCTTGTTTCATCTTTTGGGGCTGCGGCTTGTGCCTCGGCTGAGGGACTTCCCAAACCGAAAACTTGCGTGTTTTGGAAAGGCCAGCCAATGGAAGGGACTGGCCCCGATTATGGGAAAACCCATCAATGATGAGGTTATTCTCGCCCACTGGGATAATGAAGTCATCCGACTGGCAGCGAGCGCCAGGACCGGCGACATAAAACCGTCTGCCATGTTAAAGAAACTGGGCGCATACAGACAACAAAACCGCCTCTATCTGGCACTGGGGGAAATTGGACGCGTTGAACGGACGCTCTTTATGCTGGATTGGATGGAAAATCCGAAGCTGCGCATGGAATGCCAAGCCGGATTGAATAAAGGAGAAGCCCGTCATTCGCTGGCCAAGGCTGTATTTGCTCATTCACAGGGTCGAATTCATGATCGATCAGCTGACGCTCAACAAAAGCGCGCCATGGCGTTAAACCTTGTTATTGCCGCTATCGTCTACTGGAATACCATGTACATGGATAAGGCAGCTCAACACCTTCAGAACGCGGGCCAATTGGCTGATCCCAGTTTGCTCCGGCACGTCTCGCCATTGGGCTGGATGCACATCAATCTTACAGGTGATTTTGTTTGGAATTCTGGGGCCGCTGAGCGCATGAATGCCCGTCCATTGCACCTCAGCGCCGCGAGAAAGTGGGCTTCATAACCTCAAACAGCAAAAGTTCGTTCTTTGTTCACGTCTAGGGTAATCCTACGAACAAACCTTGCGATGGGGCCAAAAGGGCGGGGTGATCCATCTTGAGAACGGTCCTCAAAGACCAGGGCATCATCGATCCATCCCCCGCCACCCCTCGGGCCGCTGCAGCGGCCCGAGGGGTGGCATCCGTATCGCACGGATACGAATGCCTGGGAAATCCAATAGACAAGGGCATTTCCACGGGCGACTTTCAGGAGGCTCCTGGGGCGCTGTTGGGGCCGAACGCGGCAGGGCTTTCATCGAGCACCATCTCGCGATTGAAAGCGGACTGGGGGGCGGAGTATGAACGCTGGCAGCGCCGCGATCTCAGTGCCCGGCGTTTCGTCTATGTCCGGGCCGATGGTGTCTATTTCCAACCGCGTATGGAAGAGCAGAAACAATGCGTTCTGGTGCTGATCGGCGCGGATGAGTGGGGCCGCAAGGAGGTTCCGGGCCTCACCGAAGCAGGCAGTCGGCTACCGTGAAAGCACGCAGAGTTGGCGCGAGTTGCTGCTCGATCTCAAGCGTCGCGGGCTGTCCCACGCCCCCGATCTGGCCATTGGCGACGGCGCCCCAAGGGTTACGGGCGGCGCTGCGCGAAGTCTTCGGCAGCACCCCGGAACAACGGTGTTGGGTTCACAAGACCGGAAACGTTCTCAACGCCATGCCCAAATCGGTGCAGGCCAAAGCCAAGGGCCACCTGCATGATATCTGGCAGGCGGAAACGAAGACCGAAGCCGGGGCCGCCTTCGATTTCTTCGTGGAAACCTGTGGCGCGAAATATGACAAGGCGGTTGGGAAACTGACCAAAGACCGGGCTGTGCTGCTCTCCTTCTACGGCTTCCCTGCTGAGCACTGGAAGCACATCCGAACCACGAACCCGATCGAGAGCACCTTCGCCACCGTCCGCCACCGCACCGGCAAAACCAAAGGCTGCCTGAGCCGCAAGACCGGGTTGGCCATGGCATTCAAGCTGATGATGTCAGCGCAAGGAAAATGGCGAAAGCTCGACGGCGCCAACCGCATGCCAGAGATCATTGAAGGGGTTGAGTTCACAGACGGGATCAAGCAAATTCAAAACGCCGCCTGATCTCACCATCTCCAACTTTCGGGCATAGCTCCGCGCGAGCGCCCTATGGCCTGGCCTTGAGCCCCCCTTTAGCGCCCTGACCGGAGCGGTGGACTTTCATAATTGTACTGTCAATCATGGTGTATTCGTAGTCGGAATCCGAGGCTGATGCTTTGAACATGCGATAGAAAACGTCTGCCTTCACCCAGCGGCGGAAGCGCTTGAACACCGAGTTCCAATTGCCGAACTCAGTCGGCAATTCCCGCCATTGGGCCCCAGTGCGCACAATCCAAAGTACCGCTTCCATGAACAAACGCGGGGCGCGGCCCGTTTGACCGGGATCACTCTTCTTGCCAAGGCAATACGGCTCGATGATCGTCCATTGGACGTCCGTTAAAACTCTCCGGGTCAAGGCTGTTCTCCTCTGTTTGCAACCTTGAAGCAGAAATCAAAACAAAGGGGTAGCATAAACGTCAACAGACCCTGGTCCCCCGGAATTGTACTTTGTATCATTGACTGAGCGGGAATTGAGGAGGATGTTGCGATGGTGGGACGTTTGGCGGATGCAGTGGTTCTGAGCGAAGATGAGCGCCGTTTTCTCGAGGGTCAGGTTCGGCGTCACAAAGCGGCACGTTCGCTGTCGGACCGATGCCGGATGATCCTGCTGTGCGCCGATGGATTGGCGAGCAAGGAAGTGGCGGCCCGGCTTGGGGTGCATGAACACACAGTCGGCAAATGGCGCAGACGTTTTGTGCGCTGCCGGATTGAAGGTCTCACCGACGAATACCGCTCCGGTCGCCCGCGCACCGTGTCGGACGATCAGGTGACTGCGGTGATTGAGCGCACGCTGAACACGACCCCGAGGGATGCGACCCATTGGTCGCTCCGAAGCATGGCAGCCGCGACGGGACTGTCGCACACCACCATCCGGCGGATTTGGAACGGGTTCGGCCTGCAACCGCACCGAAGCGAGACATTCAAGCTCTCAACCGACCCGCTGTTCGTGGACAAGGTGCACGATATCGTCGGGCTGTACCTGTCACCGCCGAACAGGGCTGTCGTGTTGTGTGTTGACGAGAAATCGCAAATCCAGGCGCTGGATCGCGAACAGCCTGTGCTGCCAATGGCGCCCGGCGTGGCCGAGCGGCGCACCCACACCTGCATCCGACACGGCACGACGTCGCTTTTTGCAGCACTGGATATCGCCACCGGCGCCGTGATCGGCAAATGCTGCAAGCGGCGCCGCGCCACCGGGTTCCTCGACTTCCTCAAACAGATCGACCGGCAGATGCCGGACGGGCCGGAGGTGCATATCGTCATGGACAATTACGCCACCCACAAAACCCCGAAGATCAAGGCCTGGCTGGCACGCCGCCCGCATTGGCATGTCCACTTCACACCGACCTCGGCTGGTTGGATCAATCAGGTGGAGCGTTGGTTTGCTGAACTGACGCGCAAGCAACTGCTGCGCGGCGTCCATCGTTCAACGGCGGAACCGGAAGCCGATATCGCTGCATTTATCGAGGCCCATAACGAAAACCCCAAACCCTGCAAATGGGTCAAACCCGCCGACCATATCCTCGCCTCCGTCAAGCGGTTCTGCCAACGCGCCCAACAAAACTCATGGGCCGAACTTTAGATGCAGGTGACTAGGGTCAGTCCTCATTGACTTTGTTTTGAACGTGTGAATCAGTGTTCTGCAAAACGGAGTAGTGACATGAGCGATCCTTTCTGGCTGACGGAGGCACAAACAGCGCGCCTTGAGCCCTTCTTTCCCAAGCCCCATGGCAAGCCCCGGGTCGATGACCGTCGTGTGTTGAGTGGTATTATTTTCATTATTCGCAACGGTTAACGCTGGCGCGATGCGCCTGTCGAATACGGCCCTCACAAAACGCTCTATAATCGGTTTGTGCGCTGGTCCCGCAAAGGTATTTTCGAACGAATTTTCGAAGAATTGGCCAGCCCCTCTGGCCCGGACGCCGACACCCTCATGATTGACGCAACCCATCTCAAAGCACATCGCACGGCGTCCAGCCTCAAAAAGGGGGCTCCGAGCCACGCCTGATCGGGCGTACAAAGGGAGGGCTGAATACGAAATTGCATGTCGTTGGAGACGGTGCGGGTCGCCCTGTCAGGCTGCATCTGACGGCGGGTCAGCGTAGCGACTTCAAGGGCGCGGATGTTTTGCTGCCCAACCTGCCTGCGGCCAGGGTTCTGATCGCGGATCGGGGCTACGACAGCGCAAAGGTTCGAAAAATCATTGAAGATCAGAAGATTGAGGCTTGCATCCCTTCAAGGAAAAACCGCAAAAAAACCATCCCCCACTGCGCCGAAACGTACAAGAGGCGGCACAAGGTTGAAAACCTGTTCGCAAAACTCAAGGATTGGAGGCGCATCGCGATGCGCTATGACCGATGCGCACATATATTCAAATCCGCCATATACATCGCTGCAACCGTCATATTCTGGCTATGAGGACTGAGCCTAGGGGAATCCTCCGATAGTAAGGGGATGCGGACGTAGAATTTTCCCGGCAGGATGATTGAGGAGATTCCGATGAAGAAGAGCCGTTTCACTGAAGCCCGGATAGTGGGCCAGCCCTTGCTGCCCTCTTCGGGGATCGGGTCCGGGCCGCACCGGCGGGCTCTGCCAGCGGTATCCGGGAGGGAGCGCATACCCCGGCATCCTCGCAACGGTCCTGCGGTCGATCCCGAACAGGCGGGCCGCCGCGCTCTTGCCCATCCCCCGAACATGGCTGCCGGTTGCATCGGCGTGATGCCTTCACGGCGAGATTTGCCGGGTGCGCCCTGTGCTATGGGAACCTCGGCCCTGCTGCGAAAAACGGTTGCGCCCGCCCGCGCATCGGACTACATCGCCCAAGACCCTTTGCGGAGAGGTGCCGGAGTGGTCGAACGGGGCGGTCTCGAAAACCGTTGTGCCTTCACGGGCACCCAGGGTTCGAATCCCTGTCTCTCCGCCACTTACCCTTGAGGAAAGTTTCTCCCGATCCGGCTGCGTCCGGATTTTTCCGTTGTTTTCGAGGGTTATGCGGGAGGGGCTGTTCACCGGCCCCGGCGACAGGAGGCCCGAAAGCGTTCTCTTGGATCCGATATTCTCCGGACCTGTTGACTGCGCCGATTTGGTGAAGAGCGGCGTTGTTGCATGGATTGCCAAGGGAACGAACACCCGCTTTACCCAATGTTCGGAAGATTTTCACGCTGTCTGGCATGCCAGGCGCGGTGAATGTGTTGAGGCAGTGGATGCCGACGGCGGCTTCGGTCTTCCGGGTGTCCGGTTTTTGGTGACCGTTCGGTGAAGGAGCCCTGGCGTACTGCCGGTCGTCCCGGTTACGCTGCTGATGCAGCGTAACGCCAGGGCATCAGCTCGTCCAGCCGAGTGATCTTGTGATCCGCGATGCGGGCGAGAACCCATGTGAGCCAGGCTTGTGGATCGACTTTATCAAGCTTTGCCGTTTCGATCAGGGTGTAGGCGATGGCCATGGCTTTGCCACCGCCCTCGGAACCGGCGAACATCCAATTTTTGCGACCTGTGGCGACAGGTTTTATGGCGCGTTCGGCGATGTTGTTGTCCGCTTCCAGAAAGCCATGGTTCAAATAACCGCGTGCCTTTGGCAAACGACCAAGGGCATAACGGATCGCTTGGGCCAGAGGCGACTTGCCAGATATATTTGGCACCTGCGCGTGTAACCAGGTCTCAAGTTCATCGAAGATCGGTTTTGCCTTTTCCTGACGGATGGCAACGCGCTCTTCAGACGGTTTGCCACGCGCCTCTTTCTCGACGGCATAGAGTTCCGCGGTCCGGCGGAGGGCTTCTTCGGCAATCGATGAGCCTTGCGCGGCAAAGATGTCTACAAACTTGCGTCTGACGTGCGCCAAACAAGCCATCTCCTGGGCCTTGTCCTCACCGAATACCCCGTTGAAGCCGGAATACCCGTCCGCATGGACCCAGCCTTTGTAGCCGGAGAGATGTGAGACGGGATGTTCGCCCTTGCGATCAATCGTGAACTGATACCACGCGCAGGGCGGTGATGATCCAGACCATGGTCGTTCATCGCGAACATAGGTCCAGACACGGGCGGTCCTGGTCTTCTTGTTGCCGGGGGCCTGCATTTTAACAGGCGTATCATCAGCGAAGGTGGCCGCGCCTCGGCGGACCATTCGGCCAATGGTGTCAGCCAGAGGTTCCAGAAGCGCGGTGGAGCCGCCAACCCAATTGGTCAGAGTTGATCGATCAAGATCGACGCCTTCACGGGCGTATATTTGCGACTGACGGTAGAGCGGCAGGTGGTCCGCGTATTTGCTGACCAACACGTGCGCCAGCAGCCCCGGTCCCGGGCGGCCACGTTCGATCGGGCGCGATGGCAGCGGCGATTGGACAATGGCCTCGCAACAGGAACAGGCCATACGCGGACGCACGATCCGGTTCACGACAAAACGCCCCGGTTTGTATTCCAACTCCTCGGTCACGTCCTCACCGAGCCTCTTCAACGCCCCACCGCAACGTCGGCAGTCCTCGCCCGGCGACAAGACCTCTTCGTGCCGGTCCAGATGATCGGGCAAGGGCTTGCGGCTGTGCCGGCGGGCCGGTTTGTCCGTTTCAGGCGTTGGAGCAGGCGCCGCCTGTTCTCCAGCGGCTTCGGCAATCGCCTCATCTTCCCGGAAGACCAGATTGAGCTGGTAGAGGCTTTCTGATTTCGATCCAAACCGGTGCCGGTCATGCCCCGCCAGTTGGTGTTGGAGTTGTTCCACCTTCAGGGTCAGCGCCTTGACTTCATCGGCCAGAAGCCGGTTCACTGCCCGCAGTTCCGCAGGATCATCCGGGGCTATGTCGAGGTCCTTCAGCATCGCCGATCCTATACCGGATCAGCATTCCGGGGTGAACCCCGAAAGCGCGCAAAGCCTCGTATTTATTGACCTATCCTACGCTCAACGGTCTCCAGGTTTTACGGGGCATCCGCCAGTCAATCCCCTCCAACAGCATTGAGAGCTGCGCGGGTGTGACGCTGATCTTGCCGTCCTTTGCAGCGGGCCAGACAAACCGCCCTTTCTCCAACCGCTTCGAAAACAGGCACGCGCCCTGGCAATCCCACCAGATGATCTTCAACAGATCGCCGCGCCGACCCCGGAACACGAACAGGTGGCCGGAATACGGGTCTTCGGCCAAAACCTTCTCGGCCTGGGCCGCCAGCGTAGTGAACCCTCGCCGCATGTCCGTGACACCCGCCGCCAGCCACACCCGCGTGTTGCTCGGCACCGGGATCAAGACATCAGCCCCTTCAGCAGCCGCGCCGGCACATCAGGATCGAACCCGCCCCCGGCGCTGATCCGGTGATCGCCAGCCAACTCAATCTCGATACCGCCACCGAAGGCGACGGGACCGGATGTGAAGCAGCCGGAGAAATCTCAACCGGCAGAAACACAGATCCAGCTACGACCTCGGTGAAATCCGGCGCAAAACGCGGGTCCTTCAGCCATTTGAAGATCAGATTGGCGTTCATCGCGTAGCGCCGCGCAACCTGAGCCACAGAAACACCCGGCGCGGCAGTCTGCAGGCAGATCGAACGCTTCTCGTCGTCCCACCAAATTCGCTTCTTGCGACTGCCAGCCATAGAGTGCCTCATGGTGTCCACTATCGATGGTGGACACTATCGGCTCCTCCGCCCCCGCGTTAGGTCGGCTTCAACGGACGCTCACGGTTTTTGTGATGAGAGGGCGGGTCCGATGATCGTTTCACAGGGGAAGATTGCGGTTTCGCAGAGCGAGCGGCGGTGATAGCCGCTTTGCTGTTTCCACCCTTTTCGCCCGATCTCGACGATCCTCTGCACGGCCTGGCCCCTCGTGGGCGGCGGGTCGTGGGCGGCGGTCCCCGAGGTGTCCTGGCGGTGTCTTGGCGGTGTGATCGCGGCCCCTTTCGGGGCGCAATGACGGGCCTTGCACCCCGCTTCAGGATGGCGCGACGATTGGCAGAACTGTCACAGGCCTTGTCGGCGCTCACGGCCTCAGGCGCGGTTTCGATGTGCGTCAAAAGGCCGGGCAGTTCGGGGCCCGTCACGGGCATCGCTGATGGTCAGTTCATGAGCCATGATGTCACCACTCACGGTATCCACGCCCGGATGCAGCCTGCGACGGATACGCCGCTTGTCCTTGCCATGCCGACGCATCTTCCACTCGCCCTCGCAAAACATCTTCAGACCCGTCGCATCAATGGCAAGGTTGACCGGGCCGTTTGCGCGGGGTTTGAGACGTGGCGCCTCCAATCCTTCCGCCCAGCGCGAGAACGTCGAATAATGCGCTATCTCGATTGTCAGGTCCATAAGCGTCACCAGGCTTGAGAGAAACCCCCGGGTCTGGCGCAAGGTCAGCCCGGACACCGGGCGCAGGCAAAGCGCGGCCAGAATGGCCACATCGCTGTAACGCTTCCCTTTACCCCTGCGCGCCCGCCGGCAAGACAGAACCTCTGCGGCGATCCAGAGAGTGAACTGACCACGCGCAATCAGGGCTCGATTGTATTCGGGCCAGTTTCGGACGCGATATGTTGCTTTGGCAGATGAAGGCGCCGCTGAGGAAAAAGACTGTGGCATCCTCAGCGTGAAGTGTTTGATCCCACGGTTTGATGGTGCGATTCTTTCGCAGGGATGGAAGGAAGCCTTATGGGACAAGTACGTCACGGCAGCGCCACGACCACGCACGCTGTCCGAGCAGCAATACAGCGATCGCAAGCTTTGATCGCGGCGCTGAGCAGGGAGTTGGGCCGGGAGTGTCCTGAATTCTGTGTATCTGTCCCGGTCCATGGGGGTTTCAAATACAGTCACGCATTGAAGCGCTCGTCGAACATGATAGCGAACTGATTGCGGGCGGCAAACCATTCCCGAACATTCCTGCCGCCTTTCTCGAAGTTGCGGATGGCCAGATAGATCAGCTTTGTTGCGGCCTGATCGGTCGGGAACGATCCGCGGGTCTTGATTGATTTGCGGATCACCCGGTTCAGGCTCTCGATGGCGTTGGTGGTGTAGATGATCTTTCGGATCGCCGGATCGAAGGCGAAGAACGGGATTACTTCCTGCCATGCCCGTCGCCAGGCCGGGGCGATGGAGGCGTATTTACCGGCCCATTTGTCTTTGAGCGCGTCCAGTTCATCGGCGGCCTGATCGGCGGTGGCGGCGCTGTAAATCCGGCGCAGGTCAGTGGCCACTCCCTTGCGGTCTTTCCATAACTTCTGCGAGCAGAAGTTCAGGGAATGGCGCACCAGGTGGACAATGCAGGTTTGCACCGTGGTCTGCGCAAAGGCGGCGGAGATCGCCTCCGGGAAGCCCTGGTCTTTGAGGACCGTTCTCAAGATGGATCACCCCCGCCCTTTCGATGAACCCGAACAGATAGTGGAGGAGGGAACACCCCTGCCTCGTATGACAGGAACGGGAGACGAAAAGGTCATGAATGGTACCATCGGCATCGACATCCCGAAAGATCATCTCGACACCAATCGCCTGAGCGATGGCAAGGCGAAACGCTTCACCAACGACCGGACAGGACTGAAGACGCTGAAGAACCGGATCGGCCCGCAGTGCTGCCGCGTCGTCCACGAGCCTGCAGGACGCTGTCATCGCGACCCGGAGGCCCGCCTTTCAAAGACGGGTCACGCCATGGTCAGGGTGAACCCCGAACGCGCCCGCCGCTTCGCCGAAGCGGTCGGCCAGTCCGCCAAAATTGACCGGAGCGATGCGGAACTGCCGGCCCGCATGGGGGCGATGCCTGACCTGAAGGCTTCACCGTTGCGCGATGAACCCATGAACGATCTGCGGGAGGTGCATGTCGCCCGGAGCGCTCTCATCAAGGACCAGACTGCCTGCCGGAACCGGCTCTGCGGTGCGCGCAACACACTCGTCAAGGCGCAACTGAAAACCGGGATGCGCCAGATTGCAAAGCAACTTGCCCGGCTCGATGCCGAGTTGAAGAAGCGTATCCGCGAGGATGCAAAGCTTGCCAGACAGTTCGATATCCTGCGGTCGATCCCCTGCCGTCGCAATGCTCATCGAAATGCCGTTCTGCGGCTCCGGGGATCGCCCGCGCCGAAGAGAAGGTCCTGCAACGCGCGGCTCATGCGGGCTCCTGTTCAAGCAGGCGGGCCGTCAGGCGGCCATCGCGGCCATTGCGCAGCTCCGGCACCTCGGCACGGCAGCGCGCCCCGGCGCGCGGGCAACGCGGATGAAAGGCGGGGCCAGCGGCGCGCGCAATCTTCCGGCAATCTTCCGGCCTCAGCCTGCCCCGCCCGATCGGGGGTTTTCACGTCCAATTGCGACAACATCGTGTCCGTTTCGATGGGGTGGCCTCCTGCTCTCGGCATGGCTTTGTGCCAGGCAGGAATGTGTTTCAGTTTCATGGCGCAGGTGCAGACGGGTCTACCCCATGTCAGATTCACTTCCTGGCCCCTCGGCCCGGCATCGCGGCGAATCTCACATGAGGGTAGTGCATCAATTTGAATTCGGCCTGTCGCTAGCTGCCATCATGCCCTATGCTTAGCGAGAAGTATAGGGAGATCAGACATGCCCAAGGGACCCAAAGGTCAAAAGCGTCCGGCCGATGTGATCAGCAACGCCGTCCGTGTCATGCAGGTCGCGACCGGCGAGGCAGAGGAAGAATTTGACGACAATGGGAAAGACCCGGCGGCCAAAGCGCTCGGCGCTAAGGGCGGCGCGGCACG
Source organism: Paracoccaceae bacterium (assembly GCA_965216225.1). Lineage (GTDB taxonomy): Bacteria > Pseudomonadota > Alphaproteobacteria > Rhodobacterales > Rhodobacteraceae > 3107. The sequence goes on along the minus strand of CBDCFF010000033.1, from coordinate 1,348 downwards.
CGCCAGAAAGCTGACGGCTAAGCAGCGGTCGGAGATAGCGCGTATGGCAGCCATGAAGCGGTGGGCTAAGTGTCACATCCCGGAAGGTAGTATGGCTGTTTTTTGAACAGTTCCGGCTTGAGTTTGTGCCAGTCCTTCATGGCCTGCAAGGGCGTTCTGGTGCTCAATGCCGACTGAGGAAACTGCTGGTTGTAGAGCCAGACATAGCGTTGCAGCGTTGTCTCCAGGTTTTCGCCGGAACGGAAGTGATGGCTTTGGAGCACCTCCTCGATGCGGCCGTTGAACCTCTCGACCATGCCGTTGGTTTGGGGCGACTTCGGCGGGGTCAAGCGGTGGTCGATATCAAGGTCTGCGCAAAGCGCATCGAACGCATGCGCGCCGGTTGCAGCGCGTTTGCGTAGACCAAACAGCCGGTCGGTGAACTCCTTGCCGTTATCGGTCAACACAGTGCGGATGCAAATCGGGCAGGCCCGTTCCAGATCGCGCAGGAAGCGGCGGGCGTTGGCGGCAGTCCTGGCTTTGAAGACACGAATGAAGACCCAACGCGTCGCCCGGTCGATGGCCACGAAAAGATAGCGGCGCGAGGTTTCATCGGCCATTTGCGGTAGGTATTTCAGGTCGATGTGTATGTATCCTGGCTCGTAGGCCTTGAAGGCGCTGTGCTTCGGCTTCGGTGCTTTGGCCTTCAGATCGCGTAGGTTTCCCACACCATGACGACGAAGGCAGCGGTCCAGGCCAGAGCGCGAGGCATTCGGATTCAGGAACTCTCGCACCACCGCCAGCAGGTCGTCGAGTGATACCAGCAGCGTCCTGCGCAAGGTCACCGCAACCGCCTCTTGCGCCGGTGTCAGCGTGGTTTGCAGCCGGTGTGGCGTGTGGCTGCGATCCTCGACGCCATCGCGGCGCCGCCATTTGTAGACAGTCTGCTCGGTCGTCCCGTATCGCTCCGCCAAGATGGAAGCAGACGCATCACTGGCCTGGAGGGCCGACCGAACCTTCGGCGTCGTTGTAGCCTGCTTGTGAAGTTGGATCACCATGGTCGCACCCCGTCCCGAATGTCCCACAGAACCGACCTTGCCATGAAAAGGGCAGATCGACGAGGGGAAATATGATCATACGGGATGGAACACCTAAGGACTAAAGCGGTTCCATTTTATATTGAAGCATATCCGGCCTTACTCATCCGCGATGCCATCAGGGCGGCGGGCGCAGGACGATGGTTCCTGCCGCCATACCCGCCCGATCCAGATCCGATCGAACAGACATTCGCCAGGATCAGGCACTGGATGCGAATGGCCCCAGAACGAATGATCAATGAAGCCTGGCGCTACCTTGGCAAACTTGTTGG
>CBDCFF010000032.1:0-254541 GCA_965216225.1 Paracoccaceae bacterium | reverse complement strand
TATCATGATCGTCTGCCCCGATGTGACCTTCGTGCGCGAAAATATGGAGTTCCGAACGATCATTGAAACCTCGGCAATGTCCGCCCTCATCGAAGTGGTGTCCGACGCCTGGATCGACCAGACGATAGAAGAACATCACAAGATGAAAGCCCGGATCGAAGACAGCAATGTCGCGGACGTGCCAGAGGCCGAGATCAGGTCGATGGACGGACGGTTTCACCGCGGCATCGTCAAAGCGCTTGACAACAACACCGTTCTGAAGGCGCACGAAAGATCACAAAGCAAACTGCAACTGGCCCGTCACGTTTACAAACGCAGGCCACGGCGTCAGATGAATATCGAGGTTCTCGTTGAGCATCTGGACATTCTGGAAGGCATAAGAAGCAGGGATGTCAACCTGGCAAGCCATACGCTGAAAAAACACTTCACCACCTCGACTCACCGGATAATCGACGGGAACTGACACATGTCGTGCCCGGTCGCTCCCGGGGCTGGGCCGAGGGTATCGGTTTCCGGGCAGGTGGTCTGAGACCGGACCCGGCCTTGTGTCGCCCCGGCAAACATTCACCGGGGCGCCCTTGCCTGGTCCTCATAACGCGCGACATTCTGCGTCTGCACACCGAGCTTCTCGATACTCAGGCGCACGGTTTCCCCGCCCTTCAGGTAAACAGGCGGGGTCTGCCCCATGCCCACACCCGGAGGCGTACCGGTCGAGATGATGTCGCCAGGCTGCAAACTCATGAACTGGCTGCAATAAGAAATGAGATGCGGCACCTTGTAGACCATCGTCGATGTCGAGCCATTCTGGAAGCGTCTGCCGTCCACCTCCAGCCACATGGCCAGGTTGTCATAATCCCCCACCTCATCCGGTGTCACCAGCCACGGGCCGATGGGGCCGAAGGTGTCGTTGCCTTTGCCCTTGTCCCAGGTGCCCGCGCGATTGATCTGAAAATCGCGTTCCGAGACGTCGTTGATCACGCAAAAGCCCGCAACGTGGTTCATCGCATCGGTTTCGCCGATATAGCGTCCGCCTTTGCCGATCACCACGCCCAGCTCGATCTCCCAGTCCGTTTTTTCCGAGCCACGCGGAATTTCGATGCAGTCATCGGGGCCGGTGATCGCCGATGTCCATTTGCCAAAGATTACGGGCTCGGGCGGTATCTCCATGCCGGCTTCGGCGGCATGGTCCGCATAGTTCAGGCCAATACAGATGAATTTGCCCACCTGCCCGACACAGGGGCCCAGCCGCAGGTCACGCTGAGGCTCTCCCTCTACAGGGGGAAGGCCAGTGTGTTCAGTTGCACCTATCCGCGCGAGGGTCTCCGGCAAAAGTGTGCTCCCGGCGATGTCATCAACCAATCCCGACAGGTCGCGCACATGTCCCTCAGTGTCGAGTAGACCGGGTCTTTCCCGCCCTGCCGGGCCATATCTGAGTAGTATCATTTCTGAATCCGTTTTCCCGAAGTTCGGTTGAATGGTTCCGGCACTAGATCGTGACGCCACCATCCACGAGTATGGCCTGGCCGGAGACGAATCGGCTTTCGTCTGACAGCAGGTAGACAACCATCGGTGATATATCTTCAACCTTCGCCAGACGGCCCATCGGCTGGCGCACAATAAAGTCCCTTTCCGCCTGAACCGGATCGGCGGCTGCCGCGATACGGCCTTGCAACGATGGCGTGTCTACCGTGCCGGGACAGATTGCGTTGCATCGCAGGCCCCGAGCGACGAAATCAGCAGCTACGCCCTTGGTGAAGCCGATGACCGCAGCTTTGGTTGCACCGTAGGCGGTGCGGTTTACAAATCCTTTGATGGAACTTGCCATCGAGGCCATGTTCAGGACCGATGCCGTGCCAGCCGTTTCAGCCCTGCGCAACATTCCGGGCATAAAGGCCCGCGTGACGCGCATCATGGATTTGACGTTCAGGTCAAAACTGAAATCCATGTCTTCGTCGGAAATGTCCAGAATGCTGCCGTGATGGACGAAACCGGCGACATTGAACAGCCCGTCCAGATCGGGGAGGGCGCCCGCCAATGAAAGAACTTCCTCACCGTCCATGACATCCAGCGTGCGGGTTTCGATCCCGTGTTCTGCCAGTCCTTCAAGAAAACCGGGCTTCACATCCGTCGCAATCACATGCGCGCCCTCTGCCGCGCAGGCAAGTGCGCTAGCACGGCCCATACCTTGCCCGGCCGCCGTAATCAGGATCGTTTTGTTCTTCAGTCTCATTACATCACCGCTCCAATCTGCCAGGGCACGAATTCGACACCGCCAAACCCAAGCTCCTCACTTTTCGTTTGCCGGCCCGAGGCAACGCGGATCATCAGTTCAAACAGTTCCTCGCCCTTCGCCTCGATACTCACACCCCCGGTCACGATATCCCCGCAATTCAGATCCATGTCCCGGGACATCCGCGCATACATTTCTGAATTGGTCGAAAGCTTGATACAGGGCGTCGGCTGATAGCCCGATACCGACCCGCGCCCGGTGGTGAAAACGATCAGGTTGGCGCCCGACGCCACCTGACCTGTGACCGAGCAGGGGTCAAAGCCGGGGCTGTCCATGAAGACAAAGCCTTTTTTATTGATGATCTCGCCGAACCGGTAGACATCGCGCAGCGGCGCCGTTCCGCCCTTGGCGACGGCCCCCAGCGATTTTTCAAGGATCGTCGTCAGCCCGCCCCGCTTATTGCCCGGGCTGGGATTATTGTCCATCTCGCCACCGTTGCGCGCGGTGTAGCCCTCCCACCAGCGGATGCGCTCGATCAGCTTTTCGCCCACCCCGACGCTTTCCGCCCGGCGGGTCAGCAGGTGCTCTGCGCCATAGATCTCGGAAGTTTCCGACAGGATCGTGGTGCCGCCATGCCGGACCAGCAGGTCTGACGCGTACCCCAATGCCGGATTGGCGGTGATGCCGGAATACCCGTCCGAGCCGCCGCATTGCATACCAACCGTGATCTCGCTTACCGGCGCCGGCGCCCGCCGGGCTTCATTGGCGCGCTCGGCGATGCCCTGCAATTCCTCAAGACCGCGCTTGATCGTCCGCCGCGTGCCGCCTTCATTCTGGATCGTCATATAGCGCAATGCACCATCTGCCCGGATGGGCCGCCCGCCGACAAGGTCCGCAACCTGCATGACCTCGCACCCGAGCCCGATCAGAAGGATGCCGCCAAAATTCGGGTGTTGCGCAAATCCCGCGAGCGTCCGGAACAATGTCGCGTATCCGTCGTCCCTGCCGGACATGCCACACCCGGTCCCATGCACGATGGGAACGATCCCGTCCACATTCGGATAGGCCTCCAGCAGGCCGGATTTTTCAGCGGCTTCGGCGATGAACCGCGCCACTGAGCCCGAGCAATTCACCGATGTCAGAATGCCGACATAGTTGCGCGTTCCCACCTTGCCGTCGGCCCGGTGGAAGCCTTTGAATATGCGGTGGGATTCAATTCCAGGCAATGCGCGGCTCTGCGATGCACAGGCGTAATCCTGTTGATGCGCCCCCATGCCCAGATTGTGCATATGCACATGCTCTCCGGGCGCTATATCGCATTTCGCCTGACCAATGATCTGGCCATAGCGCAACACGTTCTCGCCCGCCCTTATGGCTTTTCCGGCGATCTTGTGGCCCGCTTCGATCCCGTTTTTCAACGGGACGGAGAGGTCTTCCAAAATGGTGCCGGCCTTGAGAGACCTGAGCGCGATCAGGACGTTGTCATTCGGCTGAAGCCGAATTGCCGTACCTCGCCCGGGCGCGGGCTTCATCGCCATTTCCTCTCTTCTGGTCCGAACATACTTTCCTCCCCCGACTCATTCAGGAATAAGTTGACACTGCATCCATGTCAACTAACATGTTAGTTGACATGGGGACGAAAAAGCCACCCGCTGAGACTAGGGAAAAAACTCTTAAGGAGATCAGCGCGCTCGAAGGATCGATGGCGCGGCGGGTCCATCAGGTGCTGAAAACGGCCATTCTGTCACTCGACTATCCGCCGGGCTTCATGCTGCGCAAGGCAGATATTTGCGAAGAGCTACAAGTCTCGCGCTCGCCGGTATCCGAGGCGATTGCGCGTCTGGCGTCGGAGGGGTTGGTGAACATCGTCCCGCAATCCGGTTCGCGGGTTGCCTATTTTTCGATGGCCGAAATCCGCGAAGGCGTCTTTCTGCGTGAGGCGCTGGAGCTTGCCGGTATCGGCAGGGTCGCGCTGGACCGGACTAGTGAACAGCTCGCACGGCTAAACCGCAACCTCCGCCTTCAGGAGCTTCTCCTGAAAGACCGGGACCTGACCGGGTTTTATGAAACCGATGAGGAATTTCACGCAATGCTGATGCAGTTCACGGGTCATGCGCGGCTCAGAGCAGTTGCGCGTATGGTTTCGCTTCAGGTGAGCCGTGCGCGAATGCTGCTTTTGCCGACGGAGGGCAGGGCGGCAGGGACTCTGAACGAGCACCACGCCATCGCCGACGCCATCAGGCAGAAAGACCGGGATTTGGCGGAGAGCGCCATGCGCAATCATCTCGGCCAGCTTCTGCCACGCATAGAGCCGCTGGAACGGCAGCGCCCTGACCTCTTTCGCGCCGGCTGACTGCGACAATGGCCCTGAATATTTCCGACAGCACCCCCCTTTACCCGATTGGAACGGAACCCACCGGTTCCATGGCAGGTCGCAGTTTGATGAAGATGGATGCGCATCAGCATTTCTGGCGCATTGCCCGTGGCGATTACAGATGGCTGACGCCCGACCGTGCCGCCCTTTACAGGGATTTCCTGCCGAATGACCTGGCGCCGCTGCTGGCCGCACATGGCATTGGCGGCACCATACTGGTGCAGGCAGCACCCACGATTGCCGAAACGGAGTTCATGCTGTCCCTGGCTGACACCAATCCGTTCATAAAGGGGGTCGTTGGCTGGGTGGATTTCGAAGCAGCCGATGCACCCGATCAGATCGCGCGTCTTGGGGCCCATCCCGGGCTTGTCGGCCTGCGTCCGATGATACAGGGCATCGCCAACCCGGACTGGATGCTCGGTCCGGGTCTGGAACCGGCGTTTCAGGCCCTGCAAGGTTTCAACCTGACCTTTGACGCCCTGACCCTGCCGCACCATCTGCCAAATCTTCTCACCCTCCAGCATCGCCGTCCCGATATGCGGCTGGTAATCAACCACGCATCAAAGCCCGCGATCAGGGCAGGCGACATTGCTGTCTGGGCGGCGGATATAAGCCTGATCGCAAGCGAAACGCAGGCATATTGCAAGCTCTCGGGGCTGGCGACGGTGGCCTCTGAAAACTGGCGAACAAATGACCTTCGGCCTTATGTGGATCATCTGCTGTCCGCCTTCGGGCCGGAACGGCTGATCTGGGGGAGCGATTGGCCCGTCTGTACGCTTGCTTGCAGCTATGACCGCTGGGTCGAAACTACGGCAGAGTTGCTTGCGGATGTTTCGATAACTGATCAGAGCGCCATTCTCGGAGGCAACGCCGCCACGGCCTATCGGTTATGATATTGACATGAACCAGCACCCTGTGTTCGCTGTCAGCGCCATCCCGTACTCCTCCAAAAGGTTCGGGCTACACCTTGACCCGGATATTTCATGAAGGCTTGAGCGTGGACGAGATACCGTGATACTGCCATCGGTTTTCGTGACCGGCTCATCATTTCCGGCGACATGTCCGTTTCGAGCATACCGGAGCGGGCCGGACGCCGCCACTTTGCCCTGCAAAGGCGTACCACTAGCCGTTTTCGGCTGGTTTTCGGCGAGCGGATGGGGGGCGATGCCACCGTCGCCCTCAAGGCTGGTCACCACGAAGCGGGGATTGGCGCCCTTGTCGCCGTGTTCGAGACGGGCGATGACCCTGCGTTCCCGGTTCCGGGTGTCGGCACCGCAGACGAGGTCCGTGAAGAGGCGCTGTTTGTGTCTTGTGGCATGGAAGGCGGCCTCGGCCATCACCGGCGCCGCCAGGGCGGCAAGCCGGACATTGCCGGCCAGACCGGGGACGGAGCCGACATCATGGCGCTCGCACCACGACATCATGCGCCAGCGACAAAACCCGCTGTCGGCCCGCATCACGATCCGAACCCCGGGCCAGGCCTCGCGCAGACGCTCGACCGGACGCTTCGGAACAGCCCACGCATGGAGCGCCCCATCGGCCTTCGATGGGCGAAGGCAGGCGACCGGAAGATGGTCGCCCGCGAATACATGGAGCGGCAGAAAGCAATAGCGGTCGTGGCAGCCGTGAAAGAAACGGCCTTCCTGGTGGCCGTGCACCGCATCATCGGTGGCATCGAAATCCGGCGCCAGTTCCTTCGGCGCCACCTTGTGGCTGGCGATGAAGGTCTTGATGAGGACCTCGTGAAGAGCCCACGCCGATTGTCGGCCGGCGCGGTTCTCGAACCGGCACAGGCTCGCAGGGCTGCGCTCGTCTTCGAGACGGGAGGCCACGGCGAGTTATAGCCGAAAGTTGGTTATGGCGCTGATTGGCGGCATATCATGGCGTTGTTCACGCGCCGCAATTCTCAGCAGAGAAAAGGATATGCCACATGACGAAGTCTACCATCACGCCGTTGCCCGGTCCATCGGGATTTTCGTCTGACCCGCTGACCGACATCCTGCAAACCGGCGCGCGCCAACTGCTCAAACAGGCGGTGGAAGCGGAATTGGCCACGCTCCTCGCCGCCCATGCCCGCGAGGTGACGGACGATGGCCGTGCGCGGCTGGTGCGCCATGGTCATCTGCCCGAGCGCGAGGTTATGACCGGCATCGGCCCGATAGCAGTGAAGGCGCCGCGGGTGCGGGACCGGGGCAATATGGACGAAAAGATCCGTTTCGCCTCGTCGATCCTGCCGCCCTGGCTGCGCAAGACCAGATCGATTGAGGAACTGCTGCCGTGGCTCTCTCTCAAGATATCTGTCTTGGTCAAGGTTTGATTTTGGACCACTGGCGGTTTTCGCGGATCAAGGTATTTGCGAGGATGATGAGCTTGCGCATGATTGCCACAAGAGCGACCTTGGCTTTCTTGCCCTTTTGACGCAAAGCCTTGTAGACGCAGGTGAGTTGGGAATTGCAGCGCGCTGCGACGAGGGCGGGCATGTAGAGCGCCTGGCGAAGCCCGGCTCGTCCGCCTCCGATTTTCGCTCTGGCTGTCCATTTGCCGGACTTGCGCACGAAGGGAGCCAGGCCCGCAAGCGCGGCGGCCTGCTTGGGCGTCAAGGTTCCGATCTCCGGCATTTCGATGAGTATTGCGACGGCAGGGGATCGACCGCAGGATCTCGAACTGTCTGGCAAGCTTTGCATCCTCGCGGATACGCTTCTTCAACTCGGCATCGAGTTGGGCAAGTTGCTTTGCAATCTGGCGCATCCTGGTTTTCAGTTGCGCCTTGACGAGTGTGTTGCGCGCACCGCAGAGCCGGTTCCGGCAGGCAGTCTGGTCCTTGATGAGAGCGCTCCGGGCGACATGCACCTCCCGCAGATCGTTCATGGGTTCATCGCGCAACGGTGAAGCCTTCAGGTCAAGCATCGCCCCCATGCGGGCCAGCAGTTCCGCATCGATCCGGTCAGTTTTGGCGGACTGGCCGACCGCTTCGGCGAAGCGGCGGGCGCGTTTGGGGTTCACCTTGACCATGGCGTGAGCCGTCTTTGAAAGGCGGGCCTCCAGATCGCGATGATAGCGTCCTGCAGGCTCGTAGACGACGCGGCAGCACTGCGGGCCGATCCAGTTCTTCAGCGTCTTCAGTCCTGTCCGGTCGTTGGTGAAGCGTTTCGCCTTGCCATCGCTCAGGCGATGGGTGTCGAGATGATCTTTCGAGATGTCGATGCCGATGGTATCATTCATGACCTTTTCGTCTCCCGTTCCTGTCATACGAGGCAGGGGTGTTCCCTCCTCCACTATCTGTTCGGGTCTTTCGAAAGGGCGGGGGTGATCCATCTTGAGAACGGTCCTCAAAGACCAGGGCATCATCGATCCATCCCCCGCCACCCCTCGGGCCGCTGCAGCGGCCCGAGGGGTGGCATCCGTATCGCACGGATACGAATGCCTGGGAAATCCAATAGACAAGGGCATTTCCACGGGCGACTTTCAGGAGGCTCCTGGGGCGCTGTTGGGGCCGAACGCGGCAGGGCTTTCATCGAGCACCATCTCGCGATTGAAAGCGGACTGGGGGGCGGAGTATGAACGCTGGCAGCGCCGCGATCTCAGTGCCCGGCGTTTCGTCTGTGTCTGGGCCGATGGTGTCTATTTCCAACCGCGTATGGAAGAGCAGAAACAATGCGTTCTGGTGCTGATCGGCGCGGATGAGTGGGGCCGCAAGGAGGTTCCGGGCCTCACCGACGGCTACCGTGAAAGCACGCAGAGTTGGCGCGAGTTGCTGCTCGATCTCAAGCGTCGCGGGCTGTCCCACGCCCCCGATCTGGCCATTGGGGGAGTGTCCTGAACTCTGTGTATCTGTCCCGGACCATGGGGGTTTCAAATACAGTCACGCATTGAAGCGCTCGTCGAACATAATAGCGAACTGGTTGCGGGCTGCAAACCATTCCCGAACATTCCTGCCGCCTTTCTCGAAGTTGCGGATGGCCAGATAGATCAGCTTTGTTGCGGCCTGATCGGTCGGGAACGATCCGCGGGTCTTGATTGATTTGCGGATCACCCGGTTCAGGCTCTCGATGGCGTTGGTGGTGTAGATGATCTTTCGGATCGCCGGATCGAAGGCGAAGAACGGGATTACTTCCTGCCATGCCCGTCGCCAGGCCGGGGCGATGGAGGCGTATTTACCGGCCCATTTCTCCTCGAATGCGTCCAGTTCATCGGCGGCCTGATCGGCGGTGGCGGCGCTGTAAATCCGGCGCAGATCGGCGGCCACTGCCTTGCGGTCTTTCCATAACTTCTGCGAGCAGAAGTTCAGGGAGTGGCGCACCAGGAGGACAATGCAGGTTTGCACCGTGGTCTGCGCAAAGGCGGCGGTGATCGCCTCCGGGAAGCCTTTGAGCCCGTCAACGACGGCGATCAGAATGTCCTGGACACCTCGGATATTCAGCTCGTTCATCACCGACAACCAGAATTTGGCCCCCTCGTTATCAGCGATCCACAGGCCCAGGACCTCGCGCACGCCGTCCCGGCTGACCCCCAGGGCGATGTAGATGGCCTTGTTCTTCACCATGCGGCTGTCGGCGTCGCGGATCTTCACCCGCAGCGCGTCGAAGATCACGATCGGATACATCCGCTCCAGCGCCCGGCTTTGCCAGTCGCGCACCTCGTCGAGCACGGCGTCGGTGACGCGGCTGATCAAATCCGGCGAGACCAGCAGACCGTAGATATCCTCAAGATGGGCGCGGATGTCGCGGACACTCTCGTCCGGCGGCATAGAGGCCGATGATCCTGTCATCCATCCCGTCGATCCGGGTCTGGCCCTTCTTCACCAGTTCCGGTTCAAAACTGCCATCCCGATCACGGGGCACGGAAATCGGTGCCTCGCCGATCTGGCCCTTCAGGCGCTTGCCGGCTGTGCCGTTGCGCCGATTGGACTGACCCGGAGGTGCATCCTTGCCTTCTTCATAGCCCGGATGCGCGGTCAGTTCGGCCCCAAGCATCCGCTCCATCAGTTTGATCCTGAGCTCTTTCAGCAGCCCGGTATCGCCAGGCAGGTCTTCAGGCCGCTCGCAGCCTTCCAGAAGTTCGTCCAGAAGTTCCCTGGATATCGTCATCGTCATGGCTCCTCTCTCAAAGCATGGAACAGATCACGGATACACAGAGGATCGGACACTCTCGCCATTGGCGACGGCGCCCCAAGGGTTACGGGGGTTCCGGGCGGCGCTGCGCGAAGTCTTCGGCAGCACCCGGGAACAACGGTGTTGGGTTCACAAGACCGGAAACGTTCTCAACGCCATGCCCAAATCGGTGCAGGCCAAAGCCAAGGGCCACCTGCATGATATCTGGCAGGCGGAAACGAAGACCGAAGCCGGGGCCGCCTTCGATTTCTTCGTGGAAACCTGTGGCGCGAAATATGACAAGGCGGTTGGGAAACTGACCAAAGACCGGGCTGTGCTGCTCTCCTTCTACGGCTTCCCTGCTGAGCACTGGAAGCACATCCGAACCACGAACCCGATCGAGAGCACCTTCGCCACCGTCCGCCACCGCACCGGCAAAACCAAAGGCTGCCTGAGCCGCAGGACCGGGTTGGCCATGGCATTCAAGCTGATGATGTCAGCGCAAGGAAAATGGCGAAAGCTCGACGGCGCCAACCGCATGCCAGAGATCATTGAAGGGGTTGAGTTCACAGACGGGATCAAGCAAATTCAAAACGCCGCCTGATCACACCATCACCAACTTTCGGGCATAGCTCTTCATGAAGTCAGCCAGATGCGTTCGAAGCTGATCATGGTTGTCATAATGGAAGCGTTTGACGGTCGCGTCCCTGATGGTGCGGTTCATCCTTTCCACTTGCCCGCCACTCGGGAAAACAGTCCCCCGGACTGTTTTCCTGTCCTCGCGGCTCCATGGATGGTTGGGCCTGGTCAGGCGGTGCTTGATCCCGTTGGCCTCGCAAATCACGTCGAAGCGCATTGGCCGGGAATGGATCGTGTTGCGGTTCCGGGGCCGCTCGGCGAACTGGATGCCATTGTCAGTGAGAATGGTGTGGACCTGGCAGGGCACGGCTTCGAGCATGTGCTGCAGGAACTCCCACGCGGTGCGCCTGTCGGCCTTGTCCACGAGTTGGGCGACGGCGAACTTGCTGGTGCGGTCGATGCCGACGAAGAGATGGAGCTTGCCCCCGGTGGTCTGAACTTCGGCAATGTCGATGTGGAAGAAGCCGACAGGGTAACGTTTGAACCGCCGGCGCTGCGGTTTGTCGCCCTCGACCTCAGGCAGGCGCGAGATGCCGTGCCGCTGAAGGCAGCGATGCAACGCCGACCGCGTCAGGTGAGGCATGGTCGGCTGCAAGGCGTAGAGGCAATCGTCCGGCGGCAACAGTGTGTGGTGCCGAAATGCGACGATCATGGCCTCCTCGGCCTCGGTCAGGACGGTTGAATGTGGCTCCCCCGGTCCGGTCTTCAGATCCTCGACCGTCTCGCGCTTGCGCCATTTGGCGGCTGTCTTCGGGTTGATGCCCAACTCCCTGCTCAGCGCTGCGATCGAAGCTTGCGATCGCTGTATTGCTGCCCGGACAGCGTGCGTGGTCGTAGCGCTGCCGTGACGTACTTGTCCCATAAGGCTTCCTTCCATTCCAAAGAAAAGATCGCACCAGAAAACCGTGGGATCAAACACCTTATGTGTCTCGTCCCTGCTATAGATTCCCCGTCACCGCTCCCGGCCGGGAGCGGTGACGGGGTGGGATACAGCGCTGAACACCTTGTGGCATGACCACGTTCTCCAGCAGGTTGATCCTGCCTCTCTTCACCGTCTCGAACAGTTGACGGCGGCCCGTTTTGCGGGACCGCGAAGCATAAGGAAGAGAGAGTGACATGATAGCCGGGATAACCATTCCCGGGATAGATGTATCGCGCCGACTGGCTGGATGGGTTCTGCCTTCCTGGCGAGAAGCGGTTCCGGCATCCAAACACGGCGGACGGCCATATTGCGCTGATCGCGATGATCCGGCGGTTCTCCGGTTCGCTCAAAGTCGGATTTGAGGCCACGGGTGGTCAGGAACGGGGGCTCTGGACAGAACTTGTCGGCGCAGGCATCGTGGCCGTGCAATTGCTGCCAGCACAGATCAAGGCCACAGATCAGGGCCTTCGCGCTTTGCCGGGGCACGCGCGCGAAGACTGATCGGATAGATGCGGAACTCATCGCCCGGTTCATGGCATTCCGACCGCAAGCCGGGCGGGAACTGCCAGACGAAAATCTGCGTATTCCCGGAACCCTGACGACCCGGAGAGGTCAACTCGTCGATATGCGCAAGCGGCTCAAGGCCCGGATCGGAGCTCGAAGGAAGCAGGGCATTCCTGCCGGTGTCGAGACCATGGATGACGACCTGAAAGACCTGCTCGATACCCAGGTCGATGACATCGAACGGCGGATCGAAAACGTTATCGCGCGAGTGAAACCTCTTGCCCTGAGGGCGGGGCTTTTACGATCAATCCCGGGGATTGGCCCGGTCTGTGCGGCAATGTTGATCGCCGAATTGCCGGAACCCGGCCGGAACCCGGCCGGATGACATCGGGCGAAGCCGCTGCCATGACCGGCCTGGCTCCGATACCACATGACAGCGGGGCGATGCGAGGCAGGAGAGCTATCGCCGGCGGCAGGCGGTCTGTGCGGCATGTGCTGTTCCCGGCTGCGCTGTCACAATCCGGTTCTCAAGCCTGTCGCAAAACGTCTCAAAGAGCGGGGGAAGCCGCACAAACTTGTCATAATTGCAATCGCACGCAGGCTGGTCACAATCGCAAACGCGATCATCAAAACCGGCATCCCCTGGCGCCATCAGATCGCAGAATAGACACAGTTGCCAGGAAGTGCGGCCACCATGGTCGCAGGCATCATGCCGCCCAGCCGGCTCCTGCGAAAGTTTGCGGCCTGTCCCCGCCGGCATGAACTGGCTGTAGCCCTTCGGGAAATCGGCCGCATCGAGCGCACGCTCTTCATCATTGACTGGTTGCTTGATGCCGACATGCAGCGGCGCGCCCGGATTGGCCTGAACAAAGGCGAGGCGCATCATGCCCTGAAAAACGCTCTGCGCATCGGACGGCAGGGCGAAATCCGTGACCGAACCGCCGTGGGACAGCACTACCGTATGGCGGGCCTCAATCTGCTCGCCGCAATCATTATCTATTGGAACTCTGACCACCCTGGACGCGCAGGGGCGGCCCGAAAACACGCAAGGCTCGATAGTCCGCATGAGCTTCTGTCGCATATCTCACCCCTCGGAGGGGTGCATATCCTGCTCACAGGCGAATACAGGTGGCCAAAATCGTGATCAAAAGTGCTCATGAACCGATGGTATGCCCGAACCGCGCAGGCGATGATTTCGCGAGGAAAGCGGAAACCTTTGAGGCCGGGGAGAGGGGCCGGGATTTTCATCCCGATAAAATACCCGACCCGGAACCATCAAAAAAAACTTGGCAATACCCCGAGAATGCCTATTTTGATGGTGCGACCTACGGTTCGGGCTGGAAATGTGACCGCGGCTATGCGGTATCTGGCGACGACTGCGTTGCTATTGATCTACCTGCAAATGCCCATCTCGACAGATCGGGGAATCGATGGGAGCGCCGCAGGAACTTTCAGCGATCAAAAGGCCTCTGCATTCTGAACGACCAAGGCCAAGGCTTCTGATCCCAAATCGGACAGCCTCAATACCTGCCTCGATGACCTTGATGCAATCCGCGGGGCTCAAATAATTAGGAATAGCTATGGAAACCGAAGATAATGTTGCGCGGGCCAGAAAGCCGCCTGCCGGAGGTTCGCAAGGGCCGCCCTCCAGACGTTCAATTCGCCGGGAATACTCAGGCAAATCATTTGCCGCAAAACCCCCGACGGCAATCGTGTATTGCGAAGGGAATTTCGGAAAAATCGATGGCAAGACCGCAAACGGCCTTGTCCGACATTCACAAGCCTATCGAATCCTTTCGGTGATCGACAGCAGGCATGACGGGCGCGACAGCGGCCAGGTTCTCGACGACATAATCAATCATATTCCCGTCCTTGGCGATCTTGAAGCGGCCATTGCACATGAAGCGACGATCCCGGACACGCTGATCTACGGTATGGCGCCGTCCAATGGAAAGCTGTCCCTGGAGGATCGTGGTGTTGTTCTGGATGCCATTGCCCTTGGTATGAATGTCGTCAGCGGTTTGCACGAATATCTCGGTGAAGATCCCGAAATCGCCTCTGCCGCCCGATCCCTCAATGTTACCATACGCGATATCCGCAAGCCGCGACCCAGCAAGGACATGCGTCTGTTTGACGGCAGTGTTGCAGACGTGAAAGCGATCCGGATCGCTGTGTTGGGAACAGATTGCGCGATCGGAAAGCGGACGACAGCCACCGTTCTGGCGAAGGCGCTGAATGCGCAGGGTATCAGGACGGTCCTGGTCGGCACGGGCCAGACAGGCTTGATGCAGGGCGCCAGATACGGCGTCGCCATGGACGCGGTGCCGCCGCAGTTCTGCTGTGGCGAGCTTGAGCGCGCCATTGTCGCCGCATCGGAGGGCGAGCGGCCCGACGTCATTCTGATCGAGGGTCAGGGCGCGCTCAGCCATCCGGCCTTTTGCACATCTGCATTCATACTGCGCGGCAGTCAGCCACAGGCGGTCATTCTTCAACACGCGCCCAAGCGCGCCCACCGCTGCGATTTTCCGAAAATGGCGATGCCCGATCCACGGGACGAAATAGTGCTCATAGAGGCGTTCGCCGATACGAAAGTTATTGGCATGACGATCAATCACGAGGGAATGACAGATGCCGAAGTAGACTTGGCAATAAGGGAATATTCGCGCGACCCGGGAATCCCGGTTACTGACGCCCTCATCAGGCCGGTAGCGGATCTGACAGAGATGGTTCTTTCCGCGTATCCCCAATTGCGGTTGATGCCTGTCGTGGCAGCGGAATGACCGCGCCACGCATTGAAGTTGACTTGGGAAAAATCCGCTGCAATACGCGCTGCCTGGTGGATCGCCTGGCGTCGCGCGGGATCAGTGTGACAGGCGTAACGAAGGCCGTGTGCGGCGATCCCGCCGTCGCCAACGCCATGCTCGAAGGTGGCGCTTCCGGGCTGGCTGATGCGCGTGTCGCGAACGTCAAGCGTATGCGCCGCGCCGGGATCAGGTGCCCGATAACGATGATCCGCTCTCCGATGCCGAGCGAAATTGGGCAGATCGTCGATTTCTCCGAGACCAGTTACAACACCGAGACAGACGTCATCGCTGAACTCGCTGCCGCGGCGCTCCACAAGGGCTTTGTTCACAACGTCATCCTGATGGTCGAGATGGGGGATATGCGCGATGGGATAATGCCGGACGATCTTGAGCGTATGGCATCCTTGGTCGTCGAGATGCCTGGCGTCGCCCTCAAGGGCATCGGGGCCAATTTTGCTTGCCTGGGCAAAGTTGCTCCGGACGTTGAGGCCATGGCGACGTTCTCCATGCTTGCAAACAACGTCGAAGGCATATGCGGTCCAGTCCTTGAAACCGTTTCAGCAGGCGGCTCCGCCAATTTGCCGTGGGCATTGGCCTCGGGGAAGACAGGACGGATCAATAATCTGCGTCTGGGTGAGGCGATCCTGTTGGGCATCGACCCAATTTCAGGGGAACCGATCAGCGAGCTTCACACCGATGCGTTCACGCTCGTGGCCGAGGTGATCGAAGCGAAGGTCAAAGCGAGGCCGACCCCTCCACGTTTGGTTGATCCGGCCGTTTTCGCGTTGCGTCCGGTGCAGGACAATCACTGCAAGACAAGGTCGGTCCTTGCCGTCGGGCTTCAGGACACGGATATAGGCGGGCTCACCTTTCCTCCGAAGGTCACGTTCATCGGGGCGACAAGCGATCACACTGTCGTGGAAACCACCAAATGCGCGCTGCGGGTCGGGAACGAGATGAAGTGTCAGGTGAACTACAGCGCGCTCATGCGGGCGATGAACGCGCCTGATGTCGAAAAGGTTTTTGTCAGTGAGACAGCTTCGAACGGTGAAGTCGTGGCAAAACCTGTTCGTGCGCATCTGGCATTGGTTAAACGTGGATGGATTCAATCAGTTCCGATCCAGACCATTATTGAAACCCCAGTTCTTCCGTGATCCGTCACGGTACACGACGCTCTTGTGTTGAGGGGCGAAAAGGATTCGAATTGAAGTTTCTCGCGCACAAGTATCTTCGTGATGTTCGCATTCCTCCTCACCGTCATTGCCCTCGCCGTGACATGGGCCTGCCGCTGTGCGACCCGGGTCATGGGCCGAACGGCAATCCGCCGCAAAAGACACAACCGACGTACAAAATCATGGTTCCGAACCGGGCTCGACGCTCTACGCAGATGGATCATCCACAACCCTGAAAATGCTCTCTTGGCATGGCGACAAACATGCCCGAAGAGACCAATCAAACAACCTGTTTTCTCATGAGTCGTGTACCATGAGGGGGTTGAGTTCAAGGACGGGATCAAACAAATTCACAATGCCGCCTGATCACCCGTCACCAAGTTCCGGGCATAGCTCTTCTGCAAGGCAGGATTGCTCATCTTCTCAAGCGCCCGGTGGGGCGAGCGCCGAAACATCTGCGGCGTATCCACGGCGACTTCGAGTATCAGGCGGCCTCATGGGACAAACCCCGTCGTGTCGTCGCCAGGGTCGAGTGGCGCCCGGGCGAGCTGTTTCCCCGCGTCGGATTCGTCGTCACCAACCTGCCGATGGAGCCGGACCGGATCATCCGCTTCCACAACCAGCGTGGCACTGCCGGGCAACACATCAAAGAGGGCAAGCAAGCGATCAACCGGACCCGACTGTCTTGCAAGGGCATGGCGCAGAACGAGGTGCGGCTTCAGCTTCATGCACCGGCCTGCAATCCCGGTGGCTTCCTGCAAGGCACTGATCTGCCCGGGGAGATTGCCGACTGGTCTCTGACCAAGTTGATCAGGATTGGCGCAAGGGTCGTCCGCCATGCCCGCGCCATCACGTTCCAGCTTGCCGGGGTCGCGGTCAGTGGCAGGCTCTTTCATCGCATTCTCACCTCGATCCACCGGCTGCGCTCACCACCGGCTCCCCCATGACGGCGGCAGTATCAAAAACTGAACGAAAGCGGCTCGGCTGGTCTGCCTAGGCGGCGGCCTCTCAGACCGAAAGCCGGGCCAAACCGGGCGCCGGGCACAGAAATTGCATTCACTTCACTCGCCAAACACCCGAACCACCGAACCGCGGGCCTTTGAGACTTGATCCGGACGCAAAAAAGCATCAAAGTCGAACGGAAGGCGTTCTACTTCGGGAATGTCAGCTTGGCGTGTTCGGAGTGTTTGGCAAGTCTGGGGAGGCAACGCATGTCTGAATTTCATATGATGATCGACGGTGAGGTTCGGCCCGCCGCAGAGTATTTTGGCGTTGAAAACCCTTCGACAGGTGAAGAGGTCGGCAAGGCGCCGAATGCATCGCTTTCGGATCTGGATCACGCTGTTGATGCCGCCAACGCGGCATTTGAAATCTGGTCGCGCACCAGCGATGAAGACCGCGTTGCCGCCTGCGAGGCTGTTGCGGCCAGGATCGGTGAACACGCCGAAGAACTGGCGCAGCTTTTGACCAGAGAGCAGGGAAAGCCGCTGAACGGTCTCGGGTCTCGGTTCGAAATGGGCGGAGCGCAGGCCTGGGCCGGGTTTACTGCTGGGCTGTCGCTACCGATGAAAATTCTGCAGGACAATAACCAGGGTCGGATTGAACTTCACCGCAGGCCGATCGGTGTCGTCGGGTCCATTACCCCCTGGAACTGGCCGCTGATGATTGCGATCTGGCACATTCTGCCCGCCATCCGCACCGGCAACACTGTGGTGATCAAACCCTCGCCATACACGCCGCTGTCAACCCTTCGGATGGTCAAGTTAATGAACGAAGTGTTGCCCAAGGGTGTTATCAATGCAATTTCGAGCGATGATCAATCCGTAAATATAGGTGCCGCGATGTCGGCGCATCCCGGCATTCGCAAGATTGTCTTTACCGGATCGATTGCCACCGGGCGGCGCGTCTTTTCCAGTAGCGCCGACACGATGAAGCGTCTGACGCTGGAGTTGGGTGGCAATGACGCCGGCATCGTCCTGCCAGATGTGGACCCGCAGGAAATTGCCGAGGGGCTGTTCTGGGGTGCGTTCATCAACAATGGCCAGACCTGCGCCGCGATGAAGCGACTCTACGTTCACGAAGACATCCATGATCAGGTGTGCGACGCCCTGACCGCGTATGCTAGGACAATTTTAGTGGGCGACGGGCAGGACGAAGGGGCCATTCTGGGGCCGATCGCCAACCAGATGCAATTCGACAAGGTCAAGGGCTTGGTCGATGACGCGAAGACCAGGGGCCGGGTTTTGCTGGGCGGAGAAGCGGGCGAGGGTCTCTTTTTCCCACCAACTCTGATAGCCGATCTGACATCGGATGACCCGTTGGTTACTCAAGAGCAATTCGGGCCGGCTTTGCCGATCATCAAATTCTCGGATGTTGAGGACGCCATCGGTCAGGCCAATGCCAGCGAAAACGGCTTGGGCGGCTCGGTCTGGTCAAAAGACATCGAGAAGGCTAAGGAAGTTGCCGCGCGTCTGGAATGCGGATCCGCTTGGATCAACAGCCACGGGGGCCTGAACCCGGCCGCGCCGTTTGGCGGCGTGAAGTCCTCGGGCGTGGGCGTTGAATTCGGAGAGGAAGGTCTTGCTGAGTACACTAATATCCAGGTCATTCACTGCTGACGGCCGGGCGGATTGGACCTGTCGCGTATTTGTGCCGCCCCAAGTGCTGGTTCAAGCCACTTTCCGTTCGAATGCGACGGGGCTTTTCCAGCCCAGTGCTGAGTGCCGCCGTCGCGGATTGTAAAAGCCATTGATGTATTCGAAGATGGCAATCTCAGCCTGCCTTCGGGTTTCCCACGACCTCCGCCAGATTAGCTCCGCCTTGATGGTCTTGAAGAATGTCTCGACGGCGGCATTATCGTAACAATTGCCCTTGCCGCTCATGGACACCTTGAAGCCGTGCTGGCGCAGGATCTTCGTGAGCGTCCGTTGAACCGGACCTAACGCGGGGGCGGAGGAGCCGATAGTGTCCACCATCGATAGTGGACACCATGAGGCACTCTATGGCTGGCAGTCGCAAGAAGCGAATTTGGTGGGACGACGAGAAGCGTTCGATCTGCCTGCAGACTGCCGCGCCGGGTGTTTCTGTGGCTCAGGTTGCGCGGCGCTACGCGATGAACGCCAATCTGATCTTCAAATGGCTGAAGGACCCGCGTTTTGCGCCGGATTTCACCGAGGTCGTAGCTGGATCTGTGTTTCTGCCGGTTGAGATTTCTCCGGCTGCTTCACATCCGGAACCGGCGCAGCCATCCGGTCCCGTCGCCTTCGGTGGCGGTATCGAGATTGAGTTGGCTGGCGGTCACCGGATCAGCGCCGAGGGTGGGTTCGATCCTGATGTGCCGGCGCGGCTGCTGAAGGGGCTGATGTCTTGATCCCGGTGCCGGGCAACACGCGGGTGTGGCTGTCGGCGGGTGTCACGGACATGCGGCGAGGGTTCACTACGCTGGCGGCCCAGGCCGAGAAGGTTTTGGCCGAAGACCCGTATTCCGGCCACCTGTTCGTGTTCCGGGGGCGGCGCGGCGATCTGTTGAAGATCATCTGGTGGGATTGCCAGGGTGCGTGCCTGTTTTCGAAGCGGTTGGAGAAAGGGCGGTTTGTCTGGCCCGCTGCAAAGGACGGCAGGATCAGCGTCACACCCGCGCAGCTCTCAATGCTGTTGGAGGGGATTGACTGGCGGATGCCCCGTAAAACCTGGAGACCGTTGAGCGTAGGATAGGTCAATAAATACGAGGCTTTGCGCGCTTTCGGGGTTCACCCCGGAATGCTGATCCGGTATAGGATCGGCGATGCTGAAGGACCTCGACATAGCCCCGGATGATCCTGCGGAACTGCGGGCAGTGAACCGGCTTCCGGCCGATGAAGTCAAGGCGCTGACCCTGAAGGTGGAACAACTCCAACACCAACTGGCGGGGCATGACCGGCACCGGTTTGGATCGAAATCAGAAAGCCTCTACCAGCTCAATCTGGTCTTCCAGGAAGATGAGGCGATTGCCGAAGCCGCTGGAGAACAGGCGGCGCCTGCTCCAACGCCTGAAACGGACAAACCGGCCCGCCGGCACAGCCGCAAGCCCTTGCCCGATCATCCGGACCGGCACGAAGAGGTCTTGTCGCCGGGCGAGGACTGCCGACGTTGCGGTGGGGCGTTGAAGAGGCTCGGTGAGGACGTGACCGAGGAGTTGGAATACAAACCGGGGCGTTTTGTCGTGAACCGGATCGTGCGTCCGCGTATGGCCTGTTCCTGTTGCGAGGCCATTGTCCAATCGCCGCTGCCATCGCGCCCGATCGAACGTGGCCGCCCGGGACCGGGGCTGCTGGCGCACGTGTTGGTCAGCAAATACGCGGACCACCTGCCGCTCTACCGTCAGTCGCAAATATACGCCCGTGAAGGCGTTGATCTTGATCGATCAACTCTGACCAATTGGGTTGGCGGCTCCACCGCGCTTCTGGAACCTCTGGCTGACACCATTGGCCGAATGGTCCGCCGAGGCGCGGCCATCTTCGCTGATGATACGCCTGTTAAAATGCAGGCCCCCGGCAACAAGAAGACCAGGACCGCCCGTGTCCGGACCTGTGTTCGCGATGAACGACCATGGTCTGGATCATCACCGCCCTGCGCGTGGTATCAGTTCACGATTGATCGCAAGGGCGAACATCCCGTCTCACATCTCTCCGGCTACAAAGGCTGGGTCCATGCGGACGGGTATTCCGGCTTCAACGGGGTATTCGGTGAGGACAAGGCCCAGGAGATGGCTTGTTTGGCGCACGTCAGACGCAAGTTTGTAGACATCTTTGCCGCGCAAGGCTCATCGATTGCCGAAGAAGCCCTCCGCCGGACCGCGGAACTCTATGCCGTCGAGAAAGAGGCGCGTGGCAAACCGTCTGAAGAGCGCGTTGCCATCCGTCAGGAAAAGGCAAAACCGATCTTCGATGAACTTGAGACCTGGTTACACGCGCAGTTGCCAAATATATCTGGCAAGTCGCCTCTGGCCCAAGCGATCCGTTATGCCCTTGGTCGTTTGCCAAAGGCACGCGGTTATTTGAACCATGGCTTTCTGGAAGCGGACAACAACATCGCCGAACGCGCCATAAAACCTGTCGCCACAGGTCGCAAAAATTGGATGTTCGCCGGTTCCGAGGGCGGTGGCAAAGCCATGGCCATCGCCTACACCCTGATCGAAACGGCAAAGCTTGATAAAGTCGATCCACAAGCCTGGCTCACATGGGTCCTCGCCCGCATCGCGGATCACAAGATCACTCGGCTGGACCAGTTGATGCCCTGGCGTTACGCTGCATCAGCAGCGTAACCGGGACGACCGGCAGTACGCCAAGGCACCTTCAGGGAGTGTCCTGAATTCTGTGTATCTGTCCCGGACCATGGGGGTTTCAAATACAGTCACGCATTGAAGCGCTCGTCGAACATAATAGCGAACAGGTTGCGGGCTGCAAACCATTCCCGAACATTCCTGCCGCCTTTCTCGAAGTTGCGGATGGCCAGATAGATCAGCTTTGTTGCGGCCTGATCGGTCGGGAACGATCCGCGGGTCTTGATTGATTTGCGGATCACCCGGTTCAGGCTCTCGATGGCGTTGGTGGTGTAGATGATCTTTCGGATCGCCGGATCGAAGGCGAAGAACGGGATTACTTCCTGCCATGCCCGTCGCCAGGCCGGGGCGATGGAGGCGTATTTACCGGCCCATTTTTTCTCGAATGCGTCCAGTTCATCGGCGGCCTGATCGGCGGTGGCGGCGCTGTAAATCCGGCGCAGATCGGCGGCCACTGCCTTGCGGTCTTTCCACGAGCAGAAGTTCAGGGAGTGGCGCACCAGGTGGACAATGCAGGTTTGCACCGTGGTCTGCGCAAAGGCGGCGGTGATCGCCTCCGGGAAGCCTTTGAGCCCGTCAACGACGGCGATCAGAATGTCCTGGACACCCCGGTTCTTCAGCTCGTTCATCACCGACAACCAGAATTTGGCCCCCTCGTTATCAGCGATCCACAGGCCCAGGACCTCGCGCACGCCGTCCCGGCTGACCCCCAGGGCGATGTAGATGGCCTTGTTCTTCACCATGCGGCTGTCGGCGTCGCGGATCTTCACCCGCAGCGCGTCGAAGATCACGATCGGATACATCCGCTCCAGCGCCCGGCTTTGCCAGTCGCGCACCTCGTCGAGCACGGCGTCGGTGACGCGGCTGATCAAATCCGGCGAGACCAGCAGACCGTAGATATCCTCAAGATGGGCGCGGATGTCGCGGACACTCTCGTCCGGCGGCATAGAGGCCGATGATCCTGTCATCCATCCCGTCGATCCGGGTCTGGCCCTTCTTCACCAGTTCCGGTTCAAAACTGCCATCCCGATCACGGGGCACGGAAATCGGCGCCTCGCCGATCTGGCCCTTCAGGCGCTTGCCGGCTGTGCCGTTGCGCCGATTGGACTGACCCGGAGGTGCATCCTTGCCTTCTTCATAGCCCGGATGCGCGGTCAGTTCGGCCCCAAGCATCCGCTCCATCAGTTTGATCTTGAGCTCTTTCAGCAGCCCGGTATCGCCAGGCAGGTCTTCAGGCCGCTCGCAGCCTTCCAGAAGTTCGTCCAGAAGTTCCCTGGATATCGTCATCGTCATGGCTCCTCTCTCAAAGCATGGAACAGATCACAGATACACAGAGGAGCGGACACTCTCCACCTTCACCGAACGGTCACGGATCTTCTGATAATCATGCGAACAATATTGGCTGCCACGATCCGTATGATGGATGCAGTCTGTGGGCGGTGATCTGAAGGCGATGGCCATCTTCAGCGCCCGGATAGCCAAGTCCCGCTTCATCCGATTGCTGACGGCCCAACCGATGACCCGTCGAGAATGCAAGTCCAGGATCACTGCCAGATATAACCAGCCTTCGCGTGCTGCGCGACAAACAAGGTGAGAATCCAGCGTCAATCAGGATGAGAACGCGTGTGCGGGGGCTCGCAGGGAGGGCGTAGCCCGACTGGGGAGGCCCCGCACACGCGTTTTGCCCTTTTGGGGCGGGCCTGACGGTTGTGGCCGGCTCGGATAAGGAATGATTTTCTGTGCAAGGGGATCGTTCATGCCGGGCTGTCATGTCACTGACCAACAAATGAGGCTCTTCATGACGCTCAGATCGACCCATTCCGTTGCCGTTGCCGCTGCCAAGGCGGGGATCAGCCAGGCAACGGGCTATCGGCTGCAAGCTGACCCAATTTTACCATCACGGAAGAAGGCCCCTCGCGGCCGGCGGCGTCCGGACCCGCTGGCGGACATTTTTGATGCGGAGGTCGTGCCGCTTCTGCGGTCCTCACCGGGGATCCGACCTGTGGCGGTTTACGAGGAGCTTCTGCGTCGGCATTCTGATCTGGGTACGGGCATCCGACGGACTCCGGAGCGACGGATACGCGCCTGGAATGCGGAACACGGCCCTGAACAGGACGTCATTTTCCGGCAGACCCACACACCGGGCAAAATGGGCCTGTCGGATTTCACCGCCATGGGCAAGTTGGGTGTGACCATTGCCGGTGAGGCACTGGGCCATCGACTGTATCACTTCCGGCTTGCCTATAGCGGGTTTCAGCACGCCCACGTCGTGCTGGGCGGCGAAAGCTATGTGGCGCTGGCTGAGGGATTGCAGAACGCCCTCTGGACGCTCGGCGGCGTGCCACACAATCATAGAACTGACAGCCTGTCGGCGGCCTTCAAGAACCTGGATAAGTCATCCCGGGCCGATCTAACCGACCGCTTCGACGCCCTGTGCAACCATTATGGAATGACGCCGACGCGCAACAACAAGGGCGTCGCACACGAGAACGGTTCCATCGAGAGCCCCAATGGGCATCTGAAGCGCACCATTGAGGACGCGCTGGTCATGCGTGGGTCGCGCGACTTCGAAAGCTTGCAAGATTATCGTCGCTTCATCGACGAGATCGTGGGCCGGATCAACGCCCGCAATGCCAAGCGTATCGATGCGGAACGTGCGAGCCTCAGACCTTTGCCGACGCGGCGGACCACGGATTACGAGGAGATCACGTTGCGCGTCACTTCCTCCGGGGGCTTCACCTTGCGCAAGGTGTTCTACACCGTGCCATCCCGGTTGATCGGGCATCAGCTGCGGGTTCGGCTCTACGATGATCGGTTGGAGCTGTTCCTGGGAAGCTCTGCCCTGCTAACGCTGACACGCGGACGAGCCTCGAGCACCGGGAGCCATGGGCACGTGGTCAATTACCACCACGTCATCCACTCCTTGCGCAAAAAGCCCATGGCGCTGATGGGGCTGGTCTATCGGGATCAGCTATTCCCGCGCCGGGCGTTCCGTAACATGTTCGCATTCCTGCTGGAGCAGACCAGTGAGAAGGCGGCGTGTCGCATGGTTGTCGATCTTCTGGCGCTGGCACACGAGCGGGGCTGCGAGGCTGAATTGGCAGCGCAGCTTGAGGAGGACCTTCGCCAGAAGCGCCCGCCTGACATGGCGGCCCTACGCGCAGTGTTTAGCCCATCACAAGACGCACTCCCCCAAGTCGCGGTGCAACTGGCCGACCTGTCATCTTACGACCAGTTGGTCGGCGGTACGCCATCCGCTCAGGAGGTGACAGCATGACATCGCCCCAGACCGATACCGCCCGCCTAACCTTGGCTCTGACCGAATTGCGCTTGCCAGCCATCAAGGCGCTATGGCCGCGCTTTGCGGAACAAGCCGACAAGGAAGGCTGGCCCGCCGCTCGGATGCTCAGCACCCTGAGTTATAGCCGAAAGTTGGTGATGGCCCTGATGGGCGGCATATCATGGCGTTGTTCACGCGCCGCAATTCTCAGCAGAGAAAAGGATATGCCACATGACGAAGTCTACCATCACGCCGTTGCCCGGTCCATCGGGATTTTCGTCTGACCCGCTGACCGACATCCTGCAAACCGGCGCGCGCCAACTGCTCAAACAGGCGGTGGAAGCGGAATTGGCCACACTCCTCGCCGCCCATGCCCGCGAGGTGACGGACGACGGCCGTGCGCGGCTGGTGCGCCATGGTCATCTGCCCGAGCGCGAGGTCATGACCGGCATCGGCCCGGTACCAGTGAAGGTGCCGCGGATGCGGGACCGGGGCAATGTGGACGAAAAGATCCGTTTCGCCTCGTCGATCTTGCCGCCTTGGCTGCGCAAGACCAGATCGATTGAGGAACTGCTGCCGTGGCTCTATCTTAAGGGCATTTCCACGGGCGACTTCCAGGAGGCTCTTGGGGCGCTGTTGGGGCCGAACGCGGCAGGGCTTTCATCGAGCACCATCTCGCGATTGAAAGCGGACTGGGGGGCGGAGTATGAACGCTGGCAGCGCCGCGATCTCAGCGCCCGGCGTTTCGTCTATGTCTGGGCCGATGGTGTCTATTTCCAACCGCGTATGGAAGAGCAGAAACAATGCGTTCTGGTGCTGATCGGCGCGGATGAGTGGGGC
Organism: Paracoccaceae bacterium; assembly: GCA_965216225.1. Taxonomy (GTDB): domain Bacteria; phylum Pseudomonadota; class Alphaproteobacteria; order Rhodobacterales; family Rhodobacteraceae; genus 3107. The sequence continues at coordinate 229,366 of CBDCFF010000032.1, read as the reverse complement.
CGCAAGGAGGTTCTGGGCCTCACCGACGGCTACCGTGAAAGCACGCAGAGTTGGCGCGAGTTGCTGCTCGATCTCAAGCGTCGCGGGCTGTCCCACGCCCCCGATCTGGCCATTGGCGACGGTGCCTTGGGGTTCTGGGCGGCGCTGCGCGAAGTCTTCGGCAGCACCCGGGAACAACGGTGTTGGGTTCACAAGACCGGAAACGTTCTCAATGCCATGCCCAAATCGGTGCAGGCCAAAGCCAAAGGCCACCTGCATGATATCTGGCAGGCGGAAACGAAGACCGAAGCCGGGGCCGCCTTCGATTTCTTCGTGGAAACCTACGGCGCGAAATATGACAAGGCGGTTGGGAAACTGACCAAAGACCGGGCTGTGCTGCTCTCCTTCTACGGCTTCCCTGCTGAGCACTGGAAGCACATCCGAACCACGAACCCGATCGAGAGCACCTTCGCCACCGTCCGCCACCGCACCGGCAAAACCAAAGGCTGCCTGAGCCGCAAGACCGGGTTGGCCATGGCATTCAAGCTGATGATGTCAGCGCAGGCCAAGTGGCGAAAGCTCGACGGCGCCAACCGCATGCCAGAGATCATTGAAGGGGTTGAGTTCAGAGACGGGATCAAGCAAATTCACCACGCCGCCTGATCACACCATCACCAACTTTCGGGCATAGCTCCAGCACCCTGGTGGAGCATGAACTGGCTGAACGAGATCGCCGTCGTATCGAGCGACATCTCGCACAGGCACGCCTGTTGCCCGGAAAAACGATCGACACCTTCGACTTCACAGCCGTCCCCATGCTGTCCAAGGCCCATGTCAGTGCGATCACCGCTGGCGACAGCTGGATCGGAAAGGGCGGCAACATCCTGCTGTTTGGGCCGCCAGGTGTGGGCAAATCACATCTCGGCTCAGCCATCGGGCTCGCCCTTGTCGAGCAAGGCTACCGCGTCCTATTCAGCCGCACCACCGATCTGGTCCAGAAACTCCAACAGGCCCGCCGCGATCTCGTCCTCGAAAGTGCCATTGCAAAGCTCGACAAATTCCATCTGCTGATCCTCGATGACATCACCTACGTCACCAAGGATCAGGCTGAAACCAGTGTGCTCTTCGAACTCATCAGCGCGAGATATGAACGCCGCTCAATGTTGATCACGGCCAACCAGCCCTTCGGGGAGTGGAATGCGATTTTTCCAGACCCGGCCATGACATTGGCCGCCGTCGACAGGCTCGTGCACCACGCAACCATCTTCGAGATGAATGTCGAAAGCTACCGGCGAAGAGCAGCACAAAAGGCAAAGGGGCCGGGAAGGCCTGCACAAAAAGCCACACCGGAAAACACCAAAGCTGATTGACGCTCCGCGACAATCAAAAAACAAACCCCTTGATCGCGGCACAAAAGCCCGGCATCGTCCCAAACGTCGCGACCAAGGATTCTCATCCTGATTGACGCGCACTTCTCATCTTGATTGTCGCGCTACACTCAAGACCCTCAGCGGCCTCACGCCTTGTGAATACATCTGCAAGGTCTGGACAACGGAGCCGGATCGTTTCATCCTGAACCCGATCCACCAGATGCCGGGACTGAACAGCCTGCGCATGGTCACACCCAACGGGAAAGGGTATAGTAATTATACCTTTTTATCTCTATATTTCCTCTATGAAATTCGAGTATGATCCCGACAAAAGCGCCGCGAACCGTGATAAACACGGGATCGACTTCGATGAGGCTCAGGCCCTCTGGGATGATCCCTACCTCATTGAGGCCCTCGCCAACGTCACGGACGAGCCGCGCTTTCTGGGCGTGGGCATGATCGGCGCAAGGCACTGGACGGCGGTCTACACATACCGAGGCGAGCGGGTGCGGATCATCTCCGTTCGTCGCGCCCGTAAGCAGGAGGTGGAGTATTATGAAGGCAACTGAGTTCGACGAACGCTTCGACGCTGGCAAGGACATCTCTGCGCATGTCGATTGGTCGAAAGCCCGCCGCCCCAACATTAAGGCCAAGCGGGTCAACGTCGATTTCCCGGCTTGGGTCGTCTCGGGTCTGGATCGGCAGGCGCAGAAACTCGGCATCACCCGGCAGGCACTGATCAAGATGTGGATCGCGGATCGGCTGCAATGACCCCCGAAGAACGCCACGCCCGCGCCTTCACATTCCAGCTTGCCGGGGTAGCGGTCAGTGGCGGCTGGTTCCAGCGCATCCTTGCGGTCATTCATCGGCGGTGCGCACCGCCGGTTCCCGCATGACGGCGTTACCTGTTCCATCCCGGACGATCAGATAGACCCTCGCCGTTCTGGCCTGTTCATGGCAAGATCAATCCTGCGTGAGATTCGGGACGGAGGCAAGACATGCTGATTTCTTTGCACAAGCAGGCGACGACGACGCCGAAGATCAGGGCCGCAATCCAGGCGAGCAAAGAGCCCGCGTGGATCGTGGCCGAGCGCTACGGCATCTCGGAGCAGACCGTCTGGAGACACCGTCCACGACCGGAGCCACACGGCGCACAGGTTGCAGACCACGCTGACACCGGCACAGGAGGCCGTGGCGGTCTCGCTGAGACAGAGTCTGCTGCTGCCGCTCGACGACCTGCTCGCCGTGGTCCGCGAGTTTCTCAACCCGAACGTCTCGCGCTCCGGGCTGGATCGATGCCTGCGCCGATGCCTGCGCCGTCATGGGGTCGGCTCCCTCCGTGACCTGAAGCCGAAGGTGGCGAAGCCCGCGCACAAGCCTTTCAAGGCATACGAGCCCGGTGACATCCACATCGACGTGAAATACCTGCCGCAGATGGCCGATGAGGAGAAGCGCCGGTATCTGTTCGTCGCGATCGCCCGCGCCACCCGCTGGGTCTTCGTGCGCATCCATCCGGCGAAGACTGCGGCCAACGCCCGCCGGTTCCTGCGCGATCTGGAGCGCGCCGCCCCGATGCGGATCACCCGCGTGCTGACGGACAATGGCAAGGAGTTCACCGACAGGCTCTTCGGCCTTCGCCGCCGCGCCGCGACCGGCAATCATGAATTCGACCGCCTCTGCACCGGGTTCGGGATCGAGCATCGCCTGGCCCCACCGATGCGGCCGCAGACCAACGGCATGGTCGAGCGGTTCAACGGTCGGATCGAGGACGTGCTCCAGAGCCACCGTTTCCGCAGCGGCGAGGACCTGGAGCGGACGCTTCTCCGCTACGTCCGCCTCTACAACGGCCAGTTGCCGCAATCCGTTCTGAAAGGCCGCACGCCAATCGATGCGCTCAAGGACTGGCATCAAGAAAAGCCCGAACTCTTCAGAAAGAAGCCGTACAATCACACGGGATGTGACACCGCCGAAGCTCCGGCGGATCGCCGTGTTTTATCTGAACCGCGCCGGGTTTGCCGATCAACCTTCGGTTTCCCGTGCTGCGCCATCTCCGCGCCCTGATCCTATGTCAGGGATTTCCGGGGCTGCTCCGGCAGGTCGTCCACACCGTCGGGAGGGTGTATTATCCGGCCCTCCGCCGGAACACCGACCCGGTGTCGCCGCGCCACGAGCATCCATCAGGGCTCTCACGCGATGACCGGAACCGGGTTGAGTTCCGATTCCGGCAAGGGCCGGTCGCGCCGGCCCATTGCGACCGGCGCATCGAACAGGCGGCCCGGCGCGAAGCGTTCCCAGAAATGGCGCAGACCGGGCACGATGACCCGCACGACCGGCATTCCGATGTCGGGGCGGGTCTGGTCAAGCACCAGAAACTCCATGCCCCTGGCCTCGATCAGCGCGCGGCACCGCTCTATGTCCTCTCGCAGATCGGCGGTGTCCGGCGTCAGATACGGATGATCCGCCAGGGTTGCCGTCTTCCACCACCACAGGCACATCGGATTGTCGATCCCGTAGCGCCCGCCGCCCTTGCCGGGGCGGGGAACCCAGCTCAGGCACTGGTTGAGTTCGCACACCGCGCGCAGGGCCGCGATATGAGGGTCGATATGCGCCCCGGCGCCATAGATGATGTCCTCCGCCGCGCCATCGGTCCGCCGCGAAAGCGCGACGAAGGCGGGGATGCCAAGATCGCCGGTCAGGTCCAGCAGCCACATGTCCCGGTGATGAAGGCGGTAACGGTCGCGCGCGGATGCCAGGTATTCGTCGCCGAAACTCTCCGGGTCCACCGCCGGCATCCGCAGGCGATTGTACCACCAGATCGCGAAGGCGTCGCGCTCCACCAGTTCGAAAAAGCCTTGCAGGATCGCCTCTTCGATCGTGTTGCCGGCGGCGCAGCCGTTCGTGTCCGCCCAGAGCCCCGCCCCGCCCCGGCGCTGTTCGGGGGCCATGGTGTAGAGCATGGACGTGGGCAGATAGCGATGCCGGCGCCCGGTAAGCGACCACACCGGCGACCAGTCGATTTCGCTTTCCGGATCGAAGCGTGGCGGAATGACGTTGTACGGATGGCCACGGGCGTTGATCTCGTGCGCATTGTCGAATTGCCGGTCGCTGAAAAGCTGCACGTCGTTGGGACGGATCGCCTGCCCGTCGCCAGCCGCCAGAAAATCCGACAGCCACCTTCGGCAGCGGATCTCGTCGCCATGAAAGCCGCCCGAATAACGCTCTATCGCCTCGCAAAGCGCGCTCGCCTCCGATTGTTCCGCCGTGCTTCCCTTGCCCGCGCTCTTGCTGCGCAGGCTGCGCCGCAGCGAACTCAGGCTCCTGATTCGCAGGGCCGGATTGCTTCCGGCCCAATGGACGTGCAGCCAGGGGTCGGCCTCGTCGGTGGTGCGCGCGACCCATGCCACGACGCCGCTGACCGGGCTGACCAGATGACGGTATCGGGCGAGGGTCTCCTGCGGGCGCACCGAACGGGCGCCGCCGCTGTTGCGCAGGCCCTTCGGGGTCGGTCGCAGCCGCACCGGAAGCGCCGGACGGTCGGGACGACAGAGCGCCTCTTCGCCACACGCCAGGCATTGCGGGCGGCGCATGGCCGGGTGGTGATCGCAGCTCAGGCGGGCGAGATCGACCGAAACCGCCTGGTCATGGAGTGGCGCGTCTTTCCCGAAAACCAGCCACCGGGCGATCTCGGCGGCGGCAAGGCCGTGAACCGCGTCCGAAACGGCGGGAACGGCGGCGCCGGACACGAAGGCGGCCTTTTCGCCGCCGTGCTCCCGCAGGAAACCGTGAACCTCCCGGTGGCTGCGCAGGCGATAGGTGTGAGGCAGGCCCAGCACGGGCCCTGCTCCGCCGGCCGGAAAAGCGGACCAAAGAGCGGGCGCACGCCGCCGGGTCTGACCAGCATCCATGGCGCGCCCGAAGCGATGTGACGCCGGTTGATGTCGTCATGCCCATGGTCGAGGTAATCCGCGCAGACAAAGACGGAAAGGGCCGGAGGCCGGGCGTCCGCGCCCATGTCTGCGCTCAGGTTCACGCCCATGGCGTCGAGTTGCCGGGCGAGGCGGCCAGCCGTTCCTTGGCCCAGCGGGGGGAGGCCCCCAGCGAGGACCAGAACGCCGCTTGCCCGCGCGCCATCCGGTGGTCGCCGGAAACGGCATATCCCCTGGCGGCAAGCGAGGCGATGGCCGTTTGCACATCGGTGCGCGAATGCCTGTCGGCAAGCGCGGTCACGATGTCTTCGCATGAGCGTCGCCCGTCGAGGAGCGGCAGCAGGTCGCCGTGGATGTGCCCGTGCATCAGGGTGTCGAACGTTTCCGATACCAGAATCGTCTGCCCGTCATCGACCATGCGGAATTCGAGATGCGGCGTCAGCAGGGGCAGTGCGATGACGCCGCGGTCGGCGGGGGTGGCTCGTTTCAGGATGCCCGACCCCGGATCGGCCTGCGGCGACGCCGGCCCGCCCGTCACCTCCGCCGCCCCCGGATGCCGGGGCGCGCCGCGATCCTGCGCAGCGTCGCAATCGACCTGCCCCGTGGTGTTGCGGGTGGTGTTGCGGGCGAAGAACTCATGACGGGCGGGACGATCCGGGGCCGGGCACCCTGTCCAGTGCGTCGATGGCGCTGCCCGCGTGGGCGGCGGTGTCGCGGATTGCGGCGCTCAGGGCATCGAAATCCTCCATCCCGCAGGAACGGGCGATGACGGCCCTTCCCCTAGACGCAACCGTTTCGGCCCTGTCGCCAACGACAAGACGGCAGATGCCGTACAGGTTGCGCCACATCCGCGCGGCATCCTCCAGTTGCTCTGCCGTCGCGTCGGGAAACAATCCGCGCTCTCTGGAGATGCGGAAAACCGAAGCCGCGCCGACATCGAGAATTTCGGGAACCGTTTGCGCATGTGCCGATTGCACGAACCGGGCAGCGCCCTCAACGGCGTGAAAGCCGCCTTTTGCGTCGTCGAACGATGCGAGATCGGGCGCGGGCGCGTCCGGGGCGGCGCTCCGGGCGACCGGCGGCGCATCTGCGCCATGGACAAGGATTTTGCGCCGCGCCTCATCAAAGCGTTCCGTGATCGCGCCATCGCCGCATGTGAAGACACAGCGCGCCCGCGTCAGGTCCACGCCCCCGCCCGTGCGCTGCGCAAAGGCGGCGAGGGAATGGACGGCGTTCTCTCCCCATTCCGGCGGCAGGGGCGCGAACAGCAGGTTTTCCTGCGACAGGACATGCAACGATTCGAGGAAATGGCGGCAGAGCCTGTCATGATGGTCAACCGGGTCGTCATCGTGGACAAGGAGGATGTCCATACCGGCGCCGGGCGCGACTTCGCCGCTCGACAGATCGCCCAGAAACACCGCCGCGACACCGCCACTGCCATCGACGCCGCCACCGCCAGTCAGGCCGCTGCGTTCGATGAAATCCTCCTCGACCGCCGAAAGAACGGCGGCGACGGACGCCTCGGCCACGTTGGAGAGAGCCGTCATCATTTCAACGGGCGACAGATTGCCGCGCAATGTGTGCATGGCGATCTGGAACGCCTTGTCGTTCGACCAGCTGCGCACGGTGTCCGTCGCCTCGGCCGCGTCCTGCACGGGAATTTCGCCGATCTGCTCCTTCATTTCCGCAGTGCCGAACTCGCGCGTCCAGTAAAGGCGTGTCAGCCCGCTGCGGGCGGATGCCTCGAATTCCCGATCCGGCCCGAAACCGGGTGGAAGATCGAGATCGGTGAATTCCTTGCTCTGAAGGCTGTCGAGCAGTTTCGGGTTCCGCTCGATCAACCGGGCGAGGCGGGGCGAGGTGCCGAAAATCTCTATGATCGCGTCGAACGCTTCCGGGCGCGCCTGCGACAACCGGCTGTCATAGGCGCTCCAGTCGTCGATCCCGGGATAGAAATGCGCCCGCCACTGGTCAACCAGCGGATCCATGAGCGCGAACCAGCGCCGGGGAACCAGCACCAGGTTGAACATGGTGGCATAGCTGCCCGGCAGTTGCGGCGATTCATCCTCGCCATAATGCTGCAACAGCGCGTAAGGGCGGCTCGCCGCGGCGTGATGGTCCGGATGACGCTGCATGTTGTAGAACATCCAGTTGCTGAACCTGCGGTTGGCGCTCCAGGAATGGCGGGGGCGGACCTTCTCGAACCGGCCCTCGGGCAGCCTGATGCGCCGCAAGCCGTAATGTTGCAGGTAATTGCTGATCTTCATCGAGAGGACGACGCAGAGGCACAGCAGCGGGCTCTGTTGCAAACTTTTGGTTGATCGTTCATGGGTCATTCAGCATGGTTGGCGGGAAGAGATCATGAGCGATTTCAAGGGACGGCATTTTCGCGGCGAGATCGTACTTTGGGCAGTGCGATGGTATTGCCGATACGCGATCAGCTACCGTGACCTCGAACAGATGATGGCAGAGCGTGGAGTCCGGGTGGATCACGCCACGATTTATCGCTGGGTTCAGCACTATGCGCCCGAAATTGAAAAGCGAATGCGTTGGCAATGGCGCAGGCCAAGGTCGAACAGTTGGCGCGTAGACGAGACCTATGTCAAGGTTCGTGGCAAATGGGTCTATCTCTATCGGGCGGTCGATAAATTCGGTGACACGATTGAATTCTACCTCTCGCCGACCCGGAATACCAAGGCCGCCAAGAGGTTTCTCGGCAAGGCTTTGAAAGGGTTGAAGAGTTGGGAGCAACCCCGCATCATCAACACCGACAAAGCACCAACCTATGCGGCTGCGCTGGCCGAGTTGCACGATGAAGGCAAATGCCCGGAAGAACTGGAACACCGCCAGGTGAAGTCCCTCAACAACATCGTCGAAGCCGACCACGGCAAGCTGAAACAACTGATAAAGCCGGTGCGCGGTTTCAAGACGTTGAAATCGGCCTATGCCACTATCAAGGGTTTCGAAGTCATGCGAGCGTTGCGCAAGGGCCAAGGATCGGCTTTCAATCTCACGAACGACATAAACGGCGAAGTCCGGATGATCGAGCGGGCATTTGGCTTGGGCCCTTGCGGGTTATCCGAAGCGATGTCCATGCTCGAAAACCGTCTGGCGACATGAAGCCAGGAGCCAATTCATAGCCAAACTCTGAACTCTTGAATGGTTTGCAACAGAGCCCCTGTTCGATGCGGTCCCCGATCACCGTCAGCTTGATGTGGTGAATACCCTTCACCAGCACGAACGGGCCGGTTCTGCCGAACAGCGTCTGCGCCCCGGCCCAGGAATCGGCCAGCGCCGACAGTTTCCCGGCAATCGCAAGACCGTCCTCGCAAATGCCGTCAAGCAGCGGCGTCCAGTGCCGGATGTCCTTCAGCCATTGCCCCTCCCTGGCGTAGAAGCTCAGCCCGAGCATCGGCCCGACACCGTCCGCCTGAATGTCGAAATGGACCCCCAGACAGGCAAAGGCGTTGCGCGCCTCATGGCGCGAGATGATGGCGGCGACATGTTCATGTTGTCCCGGCCAGCCGACGCGCTCCAGATACGCCGCCAACCCGGCGGCTTTGCGAAAGCCGGTGATCGCCAGCCGCAGCCCGCTCCCCCGTGTGGGAAAGGCCCCGAACGAGCGCAGGCTTACACCCGGTTCCATCGCCAGATACACCGCTTCGGTCTGCCTGCGCCGGGCGGCGTCGGGTTTGCGGCCGACAGCGACGGAGATCGCATCGGCCACCACCGCCAGATCCGCCAGCCGTTCGCCAGAGCCGCCGCCCGCGAACACCCCTTCGCCGGGGGTGACAAAAACCCCCGGATCCGGATGCGCGCCGACCCGATATCGTATTCCAGCATGATCTTCCGCCCGGCAATCCGGCAGAGCGGGGAATCCCCGGCTTTCATCTCGGCCAGCAGCCCGGCAATGCCTGCGGCGGACGGGTCTGCGGGCGCGGGTCGCGCTGCGTCTTCGAAGAACGCCGCCGTCCGGCTTTCGCCAAAGACCGAAACGCCGAAATCGGCCACCGGTTGCGGCTCGTGCAGCGGCAACTCGAACCCGAAGGGAAAGGCGGCGATGGTCGCGGGCAGCGCATGGGCGCGATCCAGCACCCCTTGCCATTCCCGCTTTCCGATCAGAACCGGCGATATGCGGGGCCGCAGCGTCTCCAGAATCTCCGCCATGGAATCCGCCTCGCGGGCGAGGCGCGCCTCGGTCGTGATCCACTGGTCCTCAAGGTTCATCCCGACATCTTCCTTACTGTTGAATTTCCGGTTTCCGGGGGCCGCGCCCCGACACCGGATCACCGCCGCGATGCGCCCTGCGCCCTGCAATCCGTGACATTCAGCGCAGCCCTGCCAGGCCCCGCCGTGATGTGCGTGACTTCAAGGCGGAACCGACCGGATGCGATGGCTGAAAGGATCACGCGCCGCCTTACCAAAGGTCGCGCCTTTCATCGGGAAACGGATGCCGCACCTGTTATCCGCACCGCGCGCAACAAAAAAACCGCGCTGCGGCTTTATGCGGCTTGTGCATACCGCGTGCGGCCCGCAAGCACGCATCATTCCGAAGAGTGCGCAAGGGGTGCGCAAGATCGGCCCGGTTCACTGAAATGGCCAAAGCCCGGCCCCGCCGCTGCGGGCGGGGCCGGACGCTCGTTCAGAGGCCGCAGCAGCAGAGACCGGCGGCAACCGCTTCAAGCTGCTCCTCACTGATCTCCGGCCCGGACGGCAGTGCAAGATGAAGCGTGTTCATGTCGCTTTCATGCATCTTTATGGTGATGTTTTCGGGAATCTCGATGCCGAATTCCCGATTGACCGTGCCTTTGGGGTCGGTCACGAGTTGATGGCGAAAATCGACATCCTCCATCGCCTTCACCGTGAGTTTGCTGCGCATTTCTTCTGCCGACTGCATCAGTTCGCTGCACTTTTCTTCCAACGATGTCACGATCATCATCCTTTCATGGCGGCTCCTGTCCGCAAGGACGCAATCGCATCCGGCAAAATCTGGACGGAACCAAGCAATCGTAGCAGGATTCCAACCGGTATCCAACATGAAATACCTGCCATCGCAAAAACCGGTGCAGGCAGGACCGGGCGGCGCTTCGGGTTCCGCAAACCCGGTTTCTCAGAACCCCAGGCCCTCGTATTTCTTCTTGAACCTCGACACGCGACCGCCGGTGTCGATCAGGCGGGTGCCGCCGCCGGTCCAAGCCGGGTGAACACTTGGATCAACGTCCAGCGCCAGTGTATCGCCCTCGGCCCCGTAGGTAGAGCGCATTTTCACGATGTCGCCATTGGTCAGCTTGACATCAATGAAGTGATAATCGGGATGAAGGTCTTTTTTCACGTCTTCCGTCCTTCCGCTCAGGCCGATCTGGGCTTGTAGTGGGTGTCTTCTGCAATCCGGGCGGACTTGCCCCGGCGCGAGCGCAGATAGTAGAGTTTCGCCCGGCGCACGCGGCCACGGCGCACGACGGTGATCGATTCGATGTTCGTGGAGTAGAGCGGAAACACACGTTCCACGCCTTCGCCGAAAGAGATCTTGCGAACGGTGAAAGACCCGGCAATGCTGGCGCCGTTCTTGCGGCCGATGCAGACGCCTTCATAGTTCTGCACACGAGAGCGGGTGCCTTCGGTCACTTTATAGCCGACACGGATGGTGTCGCCCGCCCTGAAATCCGGAATCTGCTTGCCAAGCGCGGCGACCTGCTCGGCTTCCAACTGTGCGATCAGGTCCATCTGACACACTCCTGTCCTTGTCCGTGGTTTGCCCACGAAGTTTGCGCGCCCTCAGAGCTTCTGGTCTTCGTCCGGATCCCTGCCATGCACCGCACACCAGGCCCGCCAGAGGTCAGGTCGTCGTTCCCTTGTCAGCCTTTCGGCCATGGCCTGCCGCCAGTCGTTGATCCTCGCGTGATGACCCGACAGAAGAATGCCGGGGATCGCGCGACCGTTCCAGACCGCAGGCCGTGTATACTGCGGGTGTTCAAGCAGACCGCGGGAAAAGGATTCGTCCTCGGTCGATGCCTGATTCCCAAGCACACGCGGTATAAGGCGAACCGTCGCATCAATCAAGGCCTGTGCGGCAATCTCTCCTCCGGTCAGGACGAAATCGCCCAGGCTGACCTCTTCGATGCCGTAATGGCCGATGACACGCTCATCGACGCCCTCGAACCGGCCACAGAGGAGCGTCATGCCCTCGCTCCGCGAAAGGCGTTGCGCCATGGCCTGCGTCAGGGGTGTGCCGCGGGGCGAGAGGCAGACGACCGGCCAGCGGTCGCGGTCGCCGGGGGTGTCCGCCGCCACCCGGTCCAGCGCCCTGCCCGCGACATCGGCGCGCAGGACCATCCCCGCGCCGCCACCTGCGGGCGTGTCATCGACATTCCTGTGGCGGCCCTCGCCAAATGGGCGCAGGCCGATGGTTTCCAGCCGCCAGAGCCCCTCGTGCAAAGCCTTGCCGGTCAGGCTCGCACCAAGGACGCCGGGAAAGACTTCGGGGAAAAGCGTGATGACCCTGGCGGTCCAGGCCCCTTTCGGCTGCGGGCTGTCCTGCCCCGGTTCACGGGGCTGCGGGGTGGCGCCGCCCGACAGGCGGGCGCGGGATTCGGGGGGGCGGGTCATGTTCTGGCCATGACGACAAAGCGGAATACAGAGGGTCGCGCCCGATCCGGGGGGCGGGGCCGGGCGCTCCGTAATTCATGTGCCGGCAATTCATGTGTCGGGCTCGCAACCATCAGGACAGCCCCTCCGGCGGGTCGGCGATGATCCGGCCGGTGGCCAGATCGACGGTGGGCACGGTTTGTCTGGTGAATGGCAGCAGCAGCGTGTTGCCCCCCCCATGAATTTCCAGAAGGTCGGAGGCCCCGTGATTCAGAACCGCCCCGACCTTGCCCAGCGGTTTGCCGCCGGTGTCCAGAACCTCCAGCCCGATCAGGTCGGCATGATAGAACTCATCATCCGGCAGGCCGGGCAGCATGTCGCGGCTGACAAAAAGCCTGGCGCCACGCAGCGCCTCGGCCTGTTCCCTGCTGGTCACGCCGGTCAGACGGGCGGTCAGGCCGTTTCTGGTGACGCTGGTCAGTTTGATGGCGGCGATCAGGGCGCCGTCCTCGGACATCAGCGGCTGGTAATCGGCAATCGCTTCCGGCTCGGCGCAGAAACTTTTCAGCCGCACCTCGCCCCGCACGCCAAAGGCGCCTGCGATGGCTCCGACACAGACCCTGTCTTTCATTCCGCTCCTCCGGCGGCGCAGAACCCCGCCTGCATCCACTCGCCGCCCGATCCGGCGCAAAGCTGCTGTTGATTCGAGCGTTCAAGGAAGATGCCGCCCGGAAAGGCAAGGCCCGTCAGGATTGGCAGGCGGAGCAGACGCAACACCAGAATCATGACGGCATCCTCTTGAAGACATGCCCGAAGTCCGGGGCCGGGGTTTCAGGCAGGCGGCGACGAAAGGCCATGCCCCGGCCGCGCGGATGGGTGATGAACGAAAGGTCTTGCAGGAACCGATCCGAAAAGCCGGGCATGATCCGGGCCGCGCGCCTTATTCTTCGGCAGTTTCAGCCGCTGCTTCGGCTTCTGCTGCCTCCACCGGGGCCGCCGCTTTGGCGGCCTTTTCCTCTGCGCGCTCAACCGCTTTCCTGCCGGGTCTGGCCCTGATCGGGTTGTCGCGTTCCTTTTTCCCGACGATTCCGGCAGCTTCAAGGAAGCGCGACACGCGGTCGGTCGGTTGTGCGCCCTGGCCCAGCCAGTACTGGACACGCTCTGCGTTCATCCTGACGCGCTCTTCGCTGTCTCTGGGCAAGAGCGGGTTGTAGGCGCCCAGTTTTTCGACGAAACGGCCGTCGCGCGGCATACGGCTGTCGGCAGCCACGATCGCGTAGTGAGGCCGTTTCTTGGAGCCGCCGCGGGCGAGACGAATTTTCATAGCCATGGTGTCTTCTCCTGTTTCCCAGCTATTCGAAGGGGGTGGCCCCCGTCATTTCTGATGTTTCTCATGATGGTGAATGACTTCCTGAATGATGAAATTCAGGAATTTCCTTGCAAACCCCGGATTGAGATTGGCGCGGCGCGCCAGTTCTTCGAGCCGGGCAATCTGGATTCCCTCCCGCGCCGCATCGGACGGGGGAAGGTTGTGTTCGGCCTTCAGCACTCCGACCTGCTGGGTGTGCTTGAACCGTTCAGCCAGTGTATAGACGAGGATCGCATCAAGCCGGTCGATCGACTCGCGGTGTTCCTTCAGCAGTTCTGCGGCGCGGGTGGTGTGGTCAGACATTTCGCCCCCCCGGTGGGCATGTGTTTCGCGTCGGTCTGTTCCGGGCATCACCCGGCCCCCAGTGGCGGATGGCGAAAGACGATGGAACCATCCGGTAGTTCCGGGTCGCGGGTCGCACCCGGACGCCGGGCCAGCGCGGGCATTCGCCGGGTCCACATGGCTGACCAGGCTGGAGAGCCCGAGAACGCCGAACCCGAAGTCACGCGCGGCGCCATCATTTCTTCTTCCCGAAACCGCCAAGACCGCCAAGACCGTCGGGCAGCGCGCCGCCGCCAAGACCGGAAAGACCGCCGGGCAGCTTGCCGCCCGGATGCCGGGCGGCGGCCTCCACTGCCCCGGCGTCCGGGCCGGGGGGACCGCCGTTGCCGAACATGCCGCGCATGGCCTGTTTCAGCATCCCGCCCTTGCCCATCCTGCCCATTTTCTTCATCATGTCGGACATCTGGCGCTGCATTTTTAGAAGCCTGTTGAGCTCGCTGACCTCCATGCCCGCACCTGCGGCGATGCGCTTCTTGCGGCTGGCCTGTAAGATACGCGGATTGGCACGCTCATGCCTTGTCATGGACCCGATGAGCGCGATCAGGTGTCTGACCGCCCCGTCATCCATGCCGACGGTTTCGGCCCGGACGGCCATTTTCCGCATCCCCGGCATCATGCCCATCAGGCCCTCCATGCCACCCATCTTCAGCATCTGTTCAAGCTGCGTCTTCAGGTCGTTCATGTTGAACTGACCTTTCTGGAAGCGCCTCATCATGCGCTCGGCCTGTTCGGCCTCGATGGTTTCCTGCGCCTTTTCGACGAGCGAAACAATATCGCCCATCCCGAGGATACGCCCCGCGATCCGTTCCGGGTGGAACTCCTCGATGGCGTCCATTTTCTCGCCAAGGCCCACGAATTTGATCGGCTTGCCGGTGATCGCGCGCATCGACAGCGCCGCGCCGCCGCGCCCGTCGCCGTCCATCCGGGTGAGGACAACGCCCGAGATGCCGATCCTGCCGTCAAATTCCCCGGCCACATTCACCGCGTCCTGACCGGTAAGGCCATCGACGACAAGAAGGGTTTCGCGCGGCGTCACGACATTGCGGATATCCTCGACCTCCTGCATCAGCACATCGTCGATATGAAGCCGCCCGGCGGTGTCGAGCATGTAGACATCATAGCCGCCCAGCGTCGCCTGCTGTCTGGCGCGCCTGGCGATGTCCACGGCGGACTGGCCCCTGACGACCGGCAGCGTATCGACACCGACCTGGGCGCCGAGGATCGCAAGCTGATCCTGCGCCGCCGGGCGGGAAACGTCGAGCGAGGCCATCAGGACGCGCTTGCCGTTCTTTTCCTTCAGCCGTCTGGCGAGCTTGGCGGTGGTGGTGGTCTTGCCGGAACCTTGCAGGCCGACCATCAGGACCGGCGCGGGCGGGTTGTCGATTTTCAGCGTGCCGATCCGGGATTCATCGCCTGCCAGCACATGAACAAGCTCGTCATGAACGATCTTGACGACCTGCTGGCCCGGCGTCACCGATCTGGTTACCGCTTGGCCGGTGGCCTTGTCCTGCACCGCCTTCACGAAATCGCGGGCGACGGGCAGGGACACGTCGGCCTCCAGCAATGCCACACGCACTTCGCGGAGCGCGGTTTTCACGTCCTCTTCGCGAAGCGCGCCCTGTTTCGTCAGCCGGTCAAGGACGCCGGAGAGGCGTTCGGACAGATTTTCAAACATGCTCCCGGCTCCTTCGCCCTGTTTTCACATACCGGAGACGAACCCCGACGCCCGAATGCCCGATGGCCCCGCGGGCGAAACTCGCTGACGGGGGGCGATCCCGGCCGGGCGGGACCGGAAGCATCGACGGACTCCCGGATTTGGGTGCGGCTTTAGAGCGTGTGCGCGGCGAAGTCAAGCGATGCGGCATCCGGGCGGCGGGTCGGTCCGAGGTTTCCACACAAGAACGGAAACGGGTTTCACGGCCATTCTGACAGATGAAATCCTTGTCCGCCCTGAATACGGTGTTCATGCTGCAAACCGCAAATATTCGGCAAGGTGAAATGTCAGCATCCCGACGAGGACGACTCCGGTTGCCAAAGGGACCAAAAGGCCGGAAGGACATCCGCCGGAGGCCGATCTCCGGGGCCATGCCGCCCTGCCTGCCTGCCCGGACCCTCATGCAGTACGCTCTTTATTTTCCTGTCGCTTCCGCTATCCTCGCCTTGATAACGCTTCGCCCTGGCGATGGAAGGTACGGGAACCGATGGACCTTATTTCCTGGCTGCCGCCGAACGGCGCGCCGGTTCTGGCGCTGGCCCTTGTCGCGGTCATGTTCGCACTGTTCATGCGCGAAGCCTACCCCGCAGAAGTGATCGCCATCGCCGGGGCCGCCGCGATGCTGATGACCGGTCTTCTGCCCTATGACGAAGCCCTGCACATCCTGTCGAACCCCGCCCCCTGGACCATCGCCGCGATGTTCGTCGTCATGGGCGCACTGGTGCGGACCGGAGCACTGGAATGGTTTACCCGGCTGGCCGAATCCCAGGCCGACACCCGGCCCGGCGTGGCAATCGGCGCGTTGATGGGTTTTGTCATTGTCGCCTCTGCCTTTGTGAACAACACGCCCGTCGTCGTCGTGATGATTCCGGTATTCGTTCAACTGTCCCGCAAGCTGGGGATGTCGGCCAGCAAATTGCTGATCCCGCTTTCCTACGCCGCCATCCTCGGCGGGACGCTGACGCTGATCGGCACTTCGACCAACCTTCTGGTCGCCGGCGTGGCCCGCACGCGCGGGCTGGAGCCGTTCACGATTTTCGAGATCACGCCGCTGGCCGTCTTCCTCGTCGCCTGGGGCGCGATCTATCTGCGTTTCGTGGCGCCGCGCCTGTTGCCCGACCGGGACAGCATGGCGACCATGCTGTCGGACAAGAAGCCGATGAAGTTCTTTACCGAGGTGGCGATCCCCGAGGACAGCGAACTGATCGGTCAGGAAGTCACCCGGATCGACCTCTTTCGCCGGGATGGCGTGCGGCTGATCGACGTGCTGCGCGGCGATGCCTCCTTGCGCCGCGATCTGGCAGGGGTATCGCTGGAGGTCGGCGACCGCGTCGTCCTGCGCTCGCAGATGACCGAGCTTCTGGGTTTGCAGCGGTCGCGGGACGTGCGGATGGTTGACAAGCTCGGTTCGGTCCGGACATCGACCGTGGAGGTGCTTATCTCGCCGGGCTGCAAGATGATCGGCCGATCCCTGGGATCCCTGCGTCTGCGCCGCCGCTACGGGGTCTATCCGCTGGCGGTGCATCGGCGGAACCAGAATATCGGGCGCAAGCTGGACGATCTGATGGTCCGCATCGGCGACACGCTGCTGCTGGAAGGCGCGCCCACCGACATCCAGCGCCTTGCCGCCGATATGGACATGGTCGATGTGTCGAAACCGACGGAGCGCGCCTATCGCCGCAGCCACACACCCATCGCCATTGCGGCGCTGGCCGGGATCGTCGCGCTGGCCGGGCTGGGCGTGGCGCCGATCCTGCTGCTGGCGGTGCTGGCCATGGCGACGGTCTTTCTGACCCGCTGTATCGACTCCGAGGAGGCGTTTGCCTTTGTGGACGGGCGTCTGCTTGCGCTGATCTTCGCCATGCTGGCCGTCGCCACCGCGCTGGAGACCTCCGGCGCAATCGAACTGATCGTCGAAAACATCGCGCCCCGGATTGCCGGATTGCCGCCCTTCTTCATCGTCTGGGCGATCTACCTGCTGACCTCGGTGCTGTCGGAACTGATCAACCATGCGGTCGCGGTGGTGCTGACGCCGGTGGCGATCGGGCTGGCGATTCCGCTGGGCGTCGATCCGCGGCCGCTGGTGATCGCGGTGATGATCGCCGCCAGCGCCACTTTTGCAACGCCGATCAGCTATCAGACGAACATGATGGTCTATGGCCCCGGCGGCTATCGGTTCACCGATTTCATGAAGGTCGGGGTGCCGCTGAACCTGAGCGTCGGCCTGCTGGCGTCGGCGCTTATTCCGCTCTTTTGGCCATTGTAGCACTGTTGAGCGCAGGACGATCCGATGGGCCGGGGCAGCCGCAAGGCAGCAGCCTGCCGCTGTCGATCCTTCACCACAACGCCGCAAAGTTCCCGGCGACCAAAAGCCCGGACAGCCTCGATTTCAGGATCGTTCCGTCGCCGGGCGCGGCGCTCGGCGCTGGAATGTCATTGCGCCCGGCCGCAAAAGCAGGGGCCGAGAGGCCCATGCGGTCATCAGCAACGCCCGGTCGCGGATGTCGCGCAAGGAATGCCCGCAGGTGGCCGGCATCGTCTCCGGCACTTCGCGGGTGATCGGGTCGGGGGCCAGCGAAGACGGCAGGCTGGCTGATCCCGGATTACGATGCCGATACCGGCGAGATCGTCTGGTACAACTCGCAGGAGGGCTGGTTCCGGGATCACGATTCGGGCACATGCAGGCGCGGCGGGCGGTCGATACGGGGCGCGGGCAGCTCAGCCCGGAGGCAACAGGCGCATTGCCGCGAGGAGCATACCGTTCAGAACGGCAATGCCGCCCAGCAGACGCCAGGTGAGATCGAACTTCGCGACGGAGATATTCGCCTCCAGCACCGCGCCCTGTTTGTCAATCTTTGCGTCCAGCGCCGCGCCCTGCTTTTCGATCTTCGCATCCAGCGCCGCAATCTCGCCGTGCAATTCCGCGCCCTGCTTCCCGAGATCGGCCCTCAGCCCGCCAAGATCGGCCTTGGTGGCAACGCCGCCGGTGACGCCGGCATGGATCGACAGCGTGATCGCCTCGGCTTGGGCCTGAGCGAACCCCGCATCGCGCAGGCGCTGCACTTCCGCGATCGTGTTGAACGCCGTGTCGGCCACGGGCGGTGTCTCCTTGCGATCCTGCCTTACCAGATAACCCGTTTTCGCGCCGGTTTCCAGAGGGCATTGACAGTGGCCTGCCTGACCGCCGTGCCGCTTGCCCCGCCTGCGGCATCGGCGCAGACCTCCGCAAAGGGTCCGGTCATTGATCTGCCGGAGGCGGCGCAGGAAGGCTGCGCCGATCTTCCTGCGACCGAACCGGTTCCGGGAATGCGGCCGTAAAGTTTCGTGATGCCGCAAAACGCGCAATCGAACGGGCCACCACGGGAAAACTGCACGCACATGGGGCGATAACCCTTCATGTCGATGAGGTCGCGCCGGGGAATGGAAGCAAAGGTAACGTCCGGCTTTCGCAACTCGCGATACATCGCCTTCGCACAGCCGTTTTTCAGGCCGCGCAGGAACGACGGAAAAATCTCCTCGGGGTCATCCGGGACAAGGTGATCCACGCCCGCGATTTCAAGGGCAAATCCGGCGCGCCAACAGCCGGGAGGATGTTCGGGATATACAGGCAGGGCATCAGGCAGGGCGGTTTGCTCTCCGATGCGGCCCCCCGGTCGTCATCGGGCGCAACGCCTTCGCGTCGCCGAATGAATGAGCACACGCCGCCCCTTGCGCAGACGGACCGGATGGATCGGGGAACAATACCCGGTGACGCAGACCGGCAATGCAGGGGCGGCTTCCTCCGTGTTACCGATGGCGTCTGCGATGGCGTTCCCTTTGATGCAGTCACCTGGGCCTCGATATGGTCGAAATCCTTCGGCGCAAGCCCGGCACGGGCGCAGCCGCGTTGCCGCCTGAAAATCCGCCCATTCACCATTTCTGCGAATCGTCGTCGTAAAGGGAGGATGGCAAGCGATAGGAATGACTAAATTTTCCCAGATTCGATACATTCAGCAGGATATTGAATTCCTTGAGATTGTATCTGAAAAAGAATGGCAGATACTTCGCCAGCCTGCGCATCGCGCGGTATTTGAAGGCAATCAGCGGCAGAATCGGTATTCTCTTTGCGGGGGGAAACCTGAGCTGATCGGCCATTTCGTTGCCGATCAGTTCCCGGGAAATCTGATAGTACCGGCCCACTTCCCTGCGGCGCGCTGCGGGCTCGGTGATATTCAGGATCAGCGGCGTGCTGTTGAGGATGCTGTTCGCCATGATGATCGAGTCGTCACCCGGCGGCGGTTCGCAGAGCACCCCGATCTCATAGGCCCTGACTGACGATGCCTCGTCGTGAAACAGGATGGTCTCGGGCACTCCCATCTGCCACCCGGAATATTTCCAGACATGGACATACGCCTCTCGCTCTTCGCTGCTGAACTCGCCGCCAAGGCGTTGCACATGCTGCATGAGACGCCCGGAGAAACTCGCCGCCCCCAGAAGCATGTGCGCGGCGCTCAGCGGAAGCCCGCATTCCGCCTCGTCCCATTCGTCCGAAACCCTGATCAGGCACCGCGCCTGGGCGTGAATAAGGCGGATACGAAGGTTCAGCCTCCATGCGTCACCACCGGGTATCATCCCGCCGGGCAGGAACTGTTCAAAAAGTTGCAGGTTGTTTGACTTGAGCCGCCGGGAGCCGCTATCGATGAGACGGCCCCTGATGCGGAAGGACTTGGCAATCAGCACGGAAAATCCTTCCACGATCGCAGCCGTCGCCAGCCCGGCCAGGACCTGTGCCGGATTTCGAAGGAAGGCCCGGGTTGCGACCATGGCTGTCTCTTCGTCGAACCATGGCGGAACGGTCACAGTCGCGGCAACGAGATCCCGCAACGACTCCGGGACGATTGCCGAAGGGTTGTCATAATTATTCAGCGCAGTATTGATGATCCCGTGTTCCCGTCCTTTTCCTTCCGCGATCACGCAAGCCAGTTCCTCGATCACGCGGTCCGCCAGAGGGTCGCCGATTGTGGTGTGGAGGATGTACGCATCCGCCATCTCGGGATCCCTTGCCCGGGCCTTTTCGTAGCCTTCCATGTAAGCCGAGGGAACATTGATGCCGCTTCCCGCCCCCGTGTTGCCACTGTTTCCGTTCCTCCCGGAAAGGTTCGGGTACACAACCGTGTCCGACGCAGGGGACGCGTCGCCTCTTGCGTTCTGCGGTTGCGGCGGGACCGAAACCATGGCTGCGGCGCTCTGGGGCACCGCAGGAACCATCGCCGCGCCATGGACAATGGTGCGCGGCGCGGCGGCCGGATCATGTGCCGGGCGTGTCACAAAGAGCTGGGGAAAGCGCATTTCCATCCTCCATATACGTCGCATCTCATAGGGTTCGGTCTCCATCGCCAATCGTCGCAGTCGCCACCTCCTTTCTGCATGGAACAGAGCAGGCGTTCAATAGTCAAGGGCTTCGGCCAACTATTGATGTGGCGATTCATGCGCCATTGCAGCTTTGGCAATGCGGCGCGATGATGGGTATTGCCCGTCCGGGTGTGGCGAAAGGCGCAGGCGCAGGCGCCGCCATCCGGCCCGTGTCATGGCCGGCGAATACAGGCAAAGCCCTGGAAGATGCCGCAAGCCGATGCGAAAACGAATCACCGGGAACCACCATATATTGAAGAATTTCAAAAATATTGAGGTTTCTTCGACACGCCACGCAACATATGGTTGCCATTCAGGGCGATGCGGTGTATCCATCCGCCACAGGTGCATAGGCGCGGCAGCATTCTGACGGCGGGGCTCGGTTGCTCAGGCAGGCGGGCCCCGTTTCGTTCATGAGCAGAAATGGTGAAGTGCCGGACATGCCATGAAAAAAGGCGTCAGGTGCTCAGACGCGGTCTTCGCATACATCCCGAAGGACGCCCCTGACGCCTTTCCGAACCATCCGCTCCGAAGAGCATTCAGCCCGGATGGCCTTCATTCCAGAGGAATTGCGGCCATTTGCCTCGGCTCCGAAAAGCCTTGGCCACCACACCGGACCCGAAGACCCTGCGCGGCCCGCTCCGGCCCCCGGATACCGCCTGTCAGCATCCGCCCCGAAAGGCTTCCGCTTCCCGGCCGCACCCTGCAAACCATTGCGAATGAAGGAAAATTCGAAGACAATCCGCACCCGCGCCAGCCTCAGGGGGCCTTTGCGCATCGCGTCGGTTCGTAAGAACCTCTGCGAGATGGGCAGCGTTGCAAATCTGTTTCCCGTTGGCAAGAAAATAGCACCGCAGCATGAAAATTTCCTGGGGATAACCTGTTGATATTATTCCGGCATTTGCTGTGGATAACCCGGTTTTATCCAGTGTTCCAACAGGGTTGGCGGGGGATAATGAAAAATTTCCGATCTGGCCGGAAAACCCCTTTTTCTGCGCTTGCAAAGACGGGTTTCGCGCCGGGGGCCGGGAATCGCGCAGGGCGCATGACCTCATCCGCCCGATTCTCCGCCCGCCTCGCGGTGTTACATATTTGTCATGAAAAATTTGCACAGGCATCACAATTCCGGACTACCCGTTCCCTGGGGCTCTGCTGCCCCGACCCGTTCCCGAAACAGGAGAAACCATGTCTTTCACCAGACTTCCCGCGTCGGCGATGGCCGTGCTGGCGGTGTCGGCGATTGCCGCCGAGGCGCGTGACGAAATCCGCATCGTCGGTTCCTCGACCGTCTTTCCCTACAGTCAGGCTGTTGCCGAGCAGTTCGCGAACGAAAACGACACCCTGTTCCCGTCGCCGGTGGTGGAGTCGACCGGCACCGGCGGCGGCATGAAGCTGTTCTGCGCCGGCATCGGCGAAAACCACCCGGACATCGCCGGGGCGTCGCGGGCGATGAAGCCCTCGGAATACGAACTGTGCCGGAGCAACGGCGTCGATGACGTGTCCGAAGCCCTGATCGGCTTTGACGGTCTGTCGATCGCAATCGCGCGTTCGAATGAACACGACTGGAACCTGACCCTGGCGGAAGTGTACCTGGCGCTTGCCGCCCGGGTGCCGGTTGACGGCGCGTGGGCCGACAACCCCTACGGGATGTGGAACGAGATCAACGCCGACCTGCCGGCGGTCGAAATCCTCGCCTATGGCCCGCCGCCGACCTCGGGCACCCGCGACGCTTTCGTCGAACTGGCGATGCACGCAGGCTGCAAAAAGCTCGATTTCGTCAGGAAGGGCGGCCATGACGACGACTGGGTTGAACAGAACTGCTCCCGGATGCGTCAGGATGACCCCTTCGTGGAAGCCGGTGAAAACGACAACCTGATCGTTCAGCGCCTGAATGCCGATGCGGACGCCATGGGCATCTTTGGCTATCCGTTCCTGTTTGAAAACCTCGACACCCTGAAGGCCGTCCGAATCAACGGGGTAGAGCCGACCCCCGACACCATCGCCGACAAGTCCTATCCTGTGTCGCGTCCGCTGTATTTCTACGTGAAGAACGCGCATCGCGGCGTGATCGCCGGCCTTGACGAGTTCATCGGGGAATACATGTCGGATTACGCGCTGGAGCAGGACGGCTATCTGGCCGAGCGCGGCCTCGTGGCGCTGCCGGACGAACGCCGCGCCGGGATGCAGAAAGCCGTTCTGGACGGCACGATGATGGCGGCGAAGAGCGCCCTGCCCCGGATTGCCCAATGATAACAATCGCCTTTGCGATCCTTCTTGGCGCGAGTATCGCCGGATACGTCCTTAATCGGCAGGCCGCCCTGTCAATCCGCGATTCCGGAACGCGGCTGCATTCCCTGCCCGGCTATCACGGGCTGTATGCCCTGCTTCTGGTGCTGGCGCCGGTTCTGCTGCTGATTCTTTTCTGGCTGGCCCTTCAGGGACCGGCGATTGATGCGCTGACAATGGCGTCCCTGCCTTCGGGCGCGCTCGAAGGCGCCTCGACGGGTGCGCGGCAGTTGATCCTGGCCGAAATCCAGTCGATTGCGCGCGGCCGCATCTTTGGCGAGCCGGAGCCGTGGAAGCGCGCGGCGGCTGACGCATATGCGGCGCGCCACGCGATGTCCCGGCTGCTGCTGGTCATCGTCACGGTCGCGGCGGTCGTGGCGATCCTGCTTTTTGCCCGCCGCCGGGTCAGCGGGCCGTTTCGCGCACGCCAGGGGGCAGAGCGCATCGTGTCGATCCTGATGATCGGGTGTTCGGTCGTGGCCATCTTCACGACCGTCGGCATCGTTGCGGCGCTGCTGTTCGAGACGCTGCGCTTTCTTGACCGGGTGCCGCTTGCCGGGTTCCTGTTCGGCCTGAACTGGGAGCCGCAGATTCCGCTGCGCGAAGACCAGATCACCGCGGAAGGCGCTTTTGGCTGGATACCCGTGCTGACGGGCACGCTGGTGATCACCGTCGTGGCGCTTGTCGTCGCCGTTCCCACGGGGCTGCTGTCGGCCATATACCTGAACGAATTCGCGCCCCGTACCCTGCGCGCCGTCGCCAGGCCCGTTCTCGAAATCCTGGCGGGCGTGCCGACGGTTGTGTACGGCTTCTTCGCCGTTCTCGTGGTGGCGCCCGCCATCCGCGCATTCGGGGCGAATCTCGGCATCCCCGTGGCCCCGAACACGGCGCTTGCGGCGGGCGGCGTCATCGGGATCATGCTGATCCCCTTCATCTCGTCCTTCGCCGACGATGCGCTCTCGGCGGTGCCGCGCGCGCTGCGCGACGGTGCGCTCGCTCTGGGTGCGACGCGCGCCGAGACGATGACAGGCGTTCTGTTTCCGGCTGCGATCCCCGGCATCGCCGGAGGGGTGCTTCTGGCGGTCAGCCGCGCGATTGGCGAGACAATGATCGTGGTGATGGCTGCCGGTCTGATCGCGAAGCTGACGCTCAACCCGCTTGATTCGGTGACAACCGTCACGGTGCAGATCGTGACGCTGCTGATCGGCGACACCTCTTTCGACAACCCCAAGACGCTTGCCGCCTTCGCGCTTGGCATGATGCTGTTCATCGTGACGCTGGCGATCAATGTCCTTGCCCTGCGCATCGTGCGCAAGTACCGCGAAGCCTATGATTGAGGAGGCAGACACATGACCGACGCAACCCGGGGCAACGCGCCGGCGCCGCAGGAGACTCTCAATATCGTTCGCCGGTCTCTGGCGCGGCGGAAACGCAGGCAGGCGATCCTGCGGGGATCGGGTCTTGCGGCGATCCTCCTTGCCTTTCTGATGTTGTTCATCCTGATCGCGTCGCTGGTTTCGGCCGGTTCGCAGGCATTTACCCAGACGCATGTCACCATTGATGTTTTCGTTGACCCCGAAGAAATCGGGGCAGAGCGTCCTTCCCGCAGCGGCTTCGCCGATGTTCTTGAGGCGAGCCTTGGCGGGATTCTAGGCGCGGACATGAACGACCGGGCGGTTCGTCGGGCCGTTGGCAATATCCTCTCGAACGGCGCGCGGTTCCGGTTGCGCGACATGGTGGTGGCCGACCCCGCACTGATCGGGCAAACCGTGTCGCTGAGCGTCCCGGCTTCCGACCCTTACGATCAGCTCAACAAGGGGCTGATCGACCGCAGCGCGCCCGAATTGCAGCGGCGCGTGAACGACCGGCAAATCGCCTGGTTCGACGCGATGGCCGAAAAGGGGATGATCTCTAGGCCCCTGAACACCGCCCTGATCACCAATGCCGACAGCCGGTTCCCCGAGCTTGCGGGCCTCCGGGGGGCGCTGATCGGCTCATTCTGGGCATTGCTGACCTGCTTTCTGATCTCGTTTCCACTGGGGATCGGCGCCGCGATCCACCTTGAGGAATTTGCAGCCGTAAACCGGCTGAGCGATTTCATCGAGATCAACATCAACAACCTGGCGGCGGTTCCGTCGGTGGTGTTCGGCCTGCTTGCGCTTGCGGTGTTCATCGGCTGGTTCGGCCTGCCCCGTTCCGCGCCATTCGTGGGCGGGCTGACGCTGGCGCTGATGACCATGCCGACGATCATCATTGCGACGCGCGCCTCTCTCAGGGCCGTGCCACCGTCGATCAGGGAGGCGGCGCTCGGGATCGGCGCATCGAAACAGCAGGTTGTTTTCCAGCACGTCCTGCCCCTGGCGATGCCGGGCATCATGACCGGGACAATCATCGGGCTCGCTCAGGCGCTTGGGGAAACGGCGCCGCTCCTGCTGATCGGCATGAACGCCTTCATCGCCTCTGCCCCGTCGTCGCCCTTCGACAGCGCCACCGCACTGCCCACCCAGATTTTCATCTGGGCCGACAGCCCCGAGCGCGGCTTCGTCGCACGCAGTTCGGCGGCCATTCTGGTGTTGCTGGGCTTTCTCGTCACGATGAACGCCATCGCGATTTTCCTGCGTCACCGCTTTGAACGCAGGTGGTAGGATCAGGGGAGACCATTCAATGAACGGCCAAAGCAGGATCAGCGCAGCCGGCGCCGCAGGCACCGTCAAGATTCACGCCCGCGGGGTACAGGTATACTATGGCGACACCCATGCCATCAGGGACGTTGACGTGGACATCGAAGACAGGACCGTCACCGCGTTGATCGGCCCGTCGGGATGCGGCAAATCGACATTCCTGCGTTGCCTGAACCGGATGAATGACACGATCGACACCGCGCGGGTCGAGGGCAAGATCGAAATCGACGGCGAGGACATCCATGAAAACACCGTCGATCCGGTACAGTTGCGCGCTAGGGTCGGCATGGTTTTCCAGAAGCCGAACCCGTTCCCCAAGTCGATCTACGACAATGTTGCATACGGACCCCGCATTCACGGTCTTGCCGGGTCGAAGGCGGAGCTGGACGTGATCGTGGAAAAATCCCTGCGGCGGGGGGCGATCTGGGACGAAGTGAAAGATCGCCTGACCGCGCCCGGAACCGGCCTTTCCGGCGGCCAGCAGCAACGCCTTTGCATTGCCCGCGCTGTGGCCACGTCGCCCGAAGTGCTTCTGATGGACGAACCGTGTTCCGCGCTCGACCCGATTGCGACAGGCCAGATCGAGGATCTGATCGACGAATTGCGCCGGGATTACCTGGTGGTGATCGTCACGCATTCCATGCAGCAGGCGGCGAGGATCAGCCAGAAAACCGCGTTCTTTCATCTGGGCAATCTGGTCGAGGTTGGGCAGACCAGCGATATTTTCACCAATCCGAAAGACCGCCGCACGGAAAACTATGTCACCGGACGCATCGGCTGAGGCAGGCCGGTATCGCGCCGCGATGACGGGCGAATTTCCGCAGCGCCCGCTGCATGGGCCGAGGTCATTGTTAGACCGCGAAAAAGGCTGTAACGTCCCGGAAATCACATGATCAGGGAGTTCCCGAATGAATGACAGTCCGACCTACTCACCCGGAATTGTAATTTGTATCATTGATTGAGCGGGTATTGAGAAGGATGTTGCGATGGTGGGACGTTTGGCGGATGCAGTGGTTCTGAGCGAAGATGAGCGCCGTTTTCTCGAGGGTCAGGTTCGGAGCTATGCCCGAAAGTTGGTGATGGTGTGATCATGCGGCGTTTTGAATTTGCTTGATCCCGTCTGTGAACTCAACCCCTTCAATGATCTCTGGCATGCGGTTGGCGCCGTCGAGCTTTCGCCATTTTCCTTGCGCTGACATCATCAGCTTGAATGCCATGGCCAACCCGGTCCTGCGGCTCAGGCAGCCTTTGGTTTTGCCGGTGCGGTGGCGGACGGTGGCGAAGGTGCTCTCGATCGGGTTCGTGGTTCGGATGTGCTTCCAGTGCTCAGCAGGGAAGCCGTAGAAGGAGAGCAGCACAGCCCGGTCTTTGGTCAGTTTCCCAACCGCCTTGTCATATTTCGCGCCGTAGGTTTCCACGAAGAAATCGAAGGCGGCCCCGGCTTCGGTCTTCGTTTCCGCCTGCCAGATATCATGCAGGTGGCCCTTGGCTTTGGCCTGCACCGATTTGGGCATGGCATTGAGAACGTTTCCGGTCTTGTGAACCCAGCACCGTTGTTCCGGGGTGCTGCCGAAGACTTCGCGCAGCGCCGCCCGGAACCCCCGTAACCCTTGGGGCGCCGTCGCCAATGGCCAGATCGGGGGCGTGGGACAGCCCGCGACGCTTGAGATCGAGCAGCAACTCGCGCCAACTCTGCGTGCTTTCACGGTAGCCGACTGCCTGCTTCGGTGAGGCCCGGAACCTCCTTGCGGCCCCACTCATCCGCGCCGATCAGCACCAGAACGCATTGTTTCTGCTCTTCCATACGCGGTTGGAAACAGACACCATCGGCCCGGACATAGACGAAACGCCGGGCACTGAGATCGCGGCGCTGCCAGCGTTCATACTCCGCCCCCCAGTCCGCTTTCAATCGCGAGATGGTGCTCGATGAAAGCCCTGCCGCGTTCGGCCCCAACAGCGCCCCAGGAGCCTCCTGAAAGTCGCCCGTGGAAATGCCCTTGTCTATTGGATTTCCCAGGCATTCGTATCCGTGCGATACGGATGCCACCCCTCGGGCCGCTGCAGCGGTCCGAGGGGTGGCGGGGGATGGATCGATGATGCCCTGGTCTTTGAGGACCGTTCTCAAGATGGATCACCCCCGCCCTTTCGAAAGACCCGAACAGATAGTGGAGGAGGGAACACCCCTGCCTCGTATGACAAGAACGGGAGACGAAAAGGTCATGAATGACACCATCGGCATCGACATCCCGAAAGATCATCTCGACACCCATCGCCTGAGCGATGGCAAGGCGAAACGCTTCACCAACGACCGGACAGGACTGAAGACGCTGAAGAACCGGACCGGACCGCAGTGCCGCCGCGTCGTCCACGAGCCTGCAGGACGCTGTCATCGCGATCCGGAGGCCCGCCTTTCAAAGACGGCTCACGCCATGGTCAAGGTGAACCCCAAACGCGCCCGCCGCTTCGCCGAAGCGGTCGGCCAGTCCGCCAAAACTGACCGGATCGATGCGGAACTGCTGGCCCGCATGGGGGCGATGCTTGACCTGAAGGCTTCACCGTTGCGCGATGAACCCATGAACGATCTGCGGGAGGTGCATGTCGCCCGGAGCGCTCTCATCAAGGACCGGACTGCCTGCCGGAACCGGCTCTGCGGTGCGCGCAACACACTCGTCAAGGCGCAACTGAAAACCAGGATGCGCCAGATTGCAAAGCAACTTGCCCAACTCGATGCCGAGTTGAAGAAGCGTATCTGCGAGGATGCAAAGCTTGCCAGACAGTTCGAGATCCTGCGGTCGATCCCCTGCCGTCGCAATACTCATCGAAATGCCGGAGATCGGAACCTTGACGCCCGGGCAGGCCGCCGCGCTTGCGGGCCTGGCTCCCTTCGTGCGCAAGTCCGGCAAATGGACAGCCAGAGCGAAAATCGGAGGCGGACGAGCCGGGCTTCGCCAGGCGCTCTACATGCCCGCCCTCGTCGCAGCGCGCTGCAATTCCCAACTCACCTGCGTCTACAAGGCTTTGCGTCAAAAGGGCAAGAAAGCCAAGGTCGCTCTTGTGGCAATCATGCGCAAGCTCATCATCCTCGCAAATACCTTGATCCGCGAAAACCGCCAGTGGTCCAAAATCAAACCTTGACCAGGACAGATATCTTGAGATAGAGCCACGGCAGCAGTTCCTCAATCGATCTGGTCTTGCGCAGCCAGGGCGGCAAGATCGACGAGGCGAAACGGATCTTTTCGTCCACATTGCCCCGGTCCCGCACCTGCGGCACCTTCACTGCTATCGGGCCGATGCCGGTCATAACCTCGCGCTCGGGCAGATGACCATGGCGCACCAGCCGCGCACGGCCATCGTCCGTCACCTCGCGGGCATGGGCGGCGAGGAGTGTGGCCAATTCCGCTTCCACCGCCTGTTTGAGCAGTTGGCGCGCGCCGGTTTGCAGGATGTCGGTCAGCGGGTCAGACGAAAATCCCGATGGACCGGGCAACGGCGTGATGGTAGACTTCGTCAGGTGGCATATCCTTTTCTCTGCTGAGAATTGCGCCGCGTGAACAACGCCATGATAGGCCGCCAATCAGCGCCATCACCAACTTTCGGCTATAACTCTCCCGACCGGCAGATGCCGGACGGGCCGGAGGTGCATATCGTCATGGACAATTACGCCACCCACAAAACCCCGAAGATCAAGGCCCGGCTGGCACGCCGCCCGCATTGGCATGTCCACTTCACACCGACCTCGGCCAGTTGGATCAATCAGGTGGAGCGTTGGTTTGCTGAACTGACGCGCAAGCAACTGCTGCGCGGCGTCCATCGTTCAACGGCGGAACCGGAAGCCGATATCGCTGCATTTATCGAGGCCCATAACGAAAACCCCAAACCCTGCAAATGGGTCAAACCCGCCGACCATATCCTCGCCTCCGTCAAGCGGTTCTGCCAACGCGCCCAACAAAACTCATGTGCCGAACTTTGGAGGCAGGTGACTACCGCTTTGATACATTGCAGGTTCACGCCGGAGCCAGCCCCGACCCGGCAACCGGCGCCCGGCAGACGCCGATCTACCAGACCACGGCCTATGTATTCCGCGATGCGGAACACGCGGCGGCGCTTTTCAATCTGCAAGAGACCGGTTTCATCTATTCCCGGCTGACCAACCCCACCGTTGCCGTGCTGGCAGAGCGGATCGCGGCACTGGAAGGCGGCGCCGGGGCTGTCTGCTGCTCCTCCGGCCACGCGGCGCAGATCATGGCGCTGTTTCCGCTGATGGGGCCGGGGTGCAATATCGTGGCCTCGACCCGGCTTTATGGCGGGACGGTGACGCAGTTCAGCCAGACCATCAAGCGTTTCGGCTGGTCGGCGAAATTCGTGGACACCGAAGATACCGACGCCCTGCGCGCCGCCATCGACGACAACACGCGCGCCATTTTCTGCGAAACCATCGTCAATCCGGGCGGGTACATTTCCGATCTCGACGCGCTCGCGGCAATCGCGGACAAGGCAGGCTTGCCGCTGATCGTCGATAACACCTCGGCCTCGCCCTATCTGTGCCAGCCAATCGAACATGGCGCGACGCTGGTGGTGCATTCAACCACCAAATACCTGACCGGCAATGGCACCGTGACCGGCGGCTGCATCGTTGACAGCGGCAAATTCGACTGGTCCGCCTCTGGCAGGTTTCCATCGCTCAGCGATCCCGAACCCGCCTATCACGGGCTGAAATTTCACGAGGCGCTGGGCCCCATGGCCTTTACCTTCCATTCCATAGCGGTGGGCCTGCGCGATCTGGGCATGACGATGAACCCGCAGGGCGCGCATTACACGCTGATGGGGATCGAGACGCTGAGCCTGCGGATGCAGCGCCATGTGGAAAACACCCGGAAGGTCGCGCAATGGCTGGAGAACGATCCACGGGTGGACCGCGTGACCTATGCGGGCCTGCCGTCCTCGCCCTGTCACCACCGGGCTGCAAGGATCTGCCCGAAAGGGGCAGGCGGGCTTTTCACCTTTGCGGTCAAGGGCGGCTATGACGCCTGCGTCAGACTCGTGGACAGCGTTCAGCTTTTCAGCCATGTCGCCAATCTGGGGAATGCACGGTCGCTGATCATCCATTCGGCCTCTACCACGCACCGGCAACTGACCCCGGAACAGCAGGAGGCCGCAGGCGCGGGGCCTGATGTTGTCCGTGTCTCGATCGGGATCGAGGACGCCGACGACATCATTGCCGACCTGGATCAGGCGCTGGCGAAGGCAACGGCCTGATCGCCTGTTCCGGGTCGATCAGTTGTCGATCAGTTCATGAACGACGGTGACGGTGGCGCGGGTCGTCACCTCGCCCCCGGCAATCGGAATATCGGCGCGGACGCGGGCAGACGCCTGCGCCTGCATCATCGCGGGCCGCTGCGCGGTGCTTCCGGTTTCCGAAATGGCGATCACCCGGCCAAGCCCCGCGCCGGCCGCAGTTGCATAAAGCTCTGCCTTGCGCCGGGCATCGCGAATGGCCGCCATGCGCGCGATGTCCTGTCGCGCCTCGGGATCGGCAAACCCGAAGTGAAGCCCGTGCATCCGGTTCACGCCCGCCTCCAGCACCAGGTCCAGAATCCTGCCCAGCGCCTGAATATCCCGCACCCGGACGGCCACGGTGCTGGTGGCGGCAAAGCCCGTGATCCTTATCCCCCCGGTGCCGGAGCCGCCCGGCGCATGGCGCGGATGCAGGTTCAGATTGCCGGTCTGCATATCGCGCCCCTCAATCCCTTCGGCACGGAGTACCTCCAGCATCCGGGCCACCTGCTCTGCATTCCCGCGCATGGCGTCGTCGGCGGCGGCGCGTTCGGTCGTGACGCCCAGGGTTATCGTCGCCATATCCGGCGCCGCTTCCACCCGGCCCTGCCCGGTAACGGTGATCTGGCGCAGCGTTTCGGCGCCGGCGATATTTCCCGCCATGATCAGAAACAGGGCAACCGTCAGAAATCGCATGATCGTTCCTTCATCTGCAACTGTCTGCGCCCCGATCCGACGCGCACCGCACCCGTCAATTCCCGGATGTTTTCTTTTCCTGCCGCGTCTGCTACTGTAAGGGAGTTTCATGCCCGGCGCCAGCGGGCAATGTTACCATAACGGCCAGTTGAGATGAAGCCCAATTTTGCCCTGAATCTGTCTCCCGAGGTGGTCAGCCTGCTGCACCGCGCGTCCGGCAAATGGCATCTGGTGGGCGAAGTTTCGCCCGAAGACCCGGAGCTTGCCGAAACCCTCGGCTATCTGCGGCAGACCGCGGTAACGCTGGACCCGTTCGGGATGACGACCAGACTGATCATTCCGCCATCGCAGATCCTTTTCATCGGCGTCGATGCGCCCGGCCCCTCGGACGAGGAGCGCAGAGAGCAGATTCGCGGCGCTCTGGAAGGCCGCACCCCTTATGGCGTTGACGAACTGGCCTTTGACTGGCGCGCCGATGGCGACCGGGTGCTTGTCGCAATCGTCGCACGGGAAACCCTGCGCGAGGCAGAGGCGTTCGCCACGAAACACCGGTTCAACCCCCTCTGTTTTGTCGCGGCCCCGGACAATGCCGCCTTCGGTGGCGAGGTCTTCTTCGGCGCGACCGCCGCTGCGGCGACCCTGCTGGACGCAGGCGAAACGGTCGGGCCAGAGGCCCTCGCCCCAACGCTGGCGCCACCCCTGCCCCCCACAGCCGACAGGCATTCGACAGACCCGGCTGAAACCCCCGAAAGCCCGGCGGAAAAGGCGGTGGAAAAGACGGTGGAAAAGACGGTGGAAAAGACGGCGGGCATCACAGACGCAAATCAACGGGACGACGCCGATGCTCGGGCGGGCCCGACGGCGCCGGGCATGGCCGCTTCCCTGCCCGATCCGCCGCCGCGCGACGCGGGCGCAGTGCCGGGGCCGGATCAGACCTTCCGGCAGCGGGCGGGGCGCACGGATCGACGCCGCATGATTCAGGCTGCCGGAGCATTGGCAGGTCTCGCCCTGATCGTCATTTTCGCCATGTTTCTGTGGCGTGGCGATCCCGAAACCGAAATGGCGCCACCGGCGGATACCGGAATCGCCCCTCCCGATACGGTGCAATCGGGTGCCCTCGGCGATGGCGGCCCCGCCGGGCGGACCCTGCCCTTGCCCGTATCGGGAACGGCAAACGACGCCACTGGCAGACCGGAAATTGATGTCGCCGTTGTCCGCCCCGATCCCGATGCGGCAACGCCGCGGCCTCCGGCGCCCGCCACCAACGGGACAGCGCGGGATTTCCACGCCACGACGCCGGATTCCGCCGCCGCCGCCGAGGACGCCATTGCCTTGCCGGCGCCCGCTCCGGTCCGGGAAGAAGAGGCGCCGACAGTGCTTGCCGCCCCGGTCCCGCCCGGCGTCGGCCATCCCCCCGGCGCGGATGGAACACCGGACCCGGACGGTATGCGGGTCTTTGCCGGGCCATCGTCCGTGCCCGCAACACCACGCCCCGATCCCGACGCCCCAGACACCGGACCTGCCGGAACCGACGCCCCGGACAATGCGCGCCTTGCCGGAATCAGGCCAAGGCTCCGGCCCGCCGATCTGATGGAATTGTCCGAACCGGCGCGTTTCAACGGACTGACCCGCGCTGAACTGGCAAAGCGCCGCCCGCCGCCGCGCCCGCTGTCTGCACAACAAGACGCTGGCGACCCGAACGACCGGGGCGACCGCCCGACGGTCGCCGTCGCCCGGTCTCTGCGCCCCGTTGCCAGACCCGATGACATTCAGGCGATTGCCGCCGCCCGCCGCGCCGCCGCTACCACCGTGGAACAGGATCGCAACGCGACCGCCGCAGCGGCAGAGGCGACGACAGAGGCGCAACCCCGACCGCGCGCCCCGGAAATACCGACCTCCGCCTCGGTCGCGCAGCGGGCGACGCTTGAAAATGCCATCAATCTGCGCCGGACCTCGTTGGTCGGGGTTTACGGCGCCCCGAACAGCCGCCGGGCGCTGGTGCGGCTGCGCAGCGGCCACTATCGCCGGGTCGAGGTGGGCGGCAGGCTGGATGGCGGGCGTGTCGCCGCGATTACCGACAACACGCTGCAATATGTCAAGAGCGGGCGCAGCATCACCCTGAAGATGCCGGATATCTGATCAGGCGGCGTCGGGCTTCAACTCTCCGCTTTCGATCTGTTCGCGTTCGATGGATTCGAAAAGCGCCTTGAAATTCCCTTCGCCAAAGCCGTCGTCGCCCTTGCGCTGGATGAATTCAAAGAAGATCGGCCCGATCACGGTTTTCGAGAATATTTGCAACAGAATGCGCGTTTTGCCCCCGTCCACGACCCCTTCGCCGTCAATCAGGATGCCGTGTTTCTTCATCCGGTCCAGCGGCTCCCGGTGATCCTTCACCCGCTGGAAACTCTGATCGTAATAGGTATCGTTCGGCCCCGGCATGAATTCCAGGCCGTTCCGGGCAATCGCGTCGGTCGATTCATAGAGGTCGCCGCTGCCCACCGCGATATGCTGGATGCCCTCGCCCCCGTATTTCCTGAGATACGCCGCGATTTGCCCGGTTTCGCCGCGATCCTCGTTGATCGGAATGCGGATGCGGCCGCACGGCGAGGTCAGCGCCCGACTGTAAAGCCCGGTATATCTGCCTTTGATGTCGAAGAACCGGATTTCCCTGAAGTTGAAGATATTCCGGTAGAACCCGAACCAGACATCCATGTTGCCCTTGTGGACATTGTGGGTCAGATGATCGAGATAGTAAAAACCCGCGCCTTCCGGGTGCTTGTCGGCAATCCAGTTGAAATCCTGATCGTAAACGGTCTTTTCGCCGCCATGAATGTCGATGAAATAGATCAGTGACCCGCCGATTCCGACAATCGCGGGCACGTCGAATGTCTTGTCATCATTCCCGCAAGGCGCCGCCCCTGCCGCGACCGCATGGTTGAACGCCTTTCGGGCGTCCGCCACACGCCAGCCCATCGACGGGGCGCAGGGGCCGTGCTCATTGACAAAACGCATCGCCATCGACCCCGGCTCGGCATTCAGGACATAGGTAATATCCCCCTGCCGCCAAAGCTCTATCGCCCGTGTCCTGTGTACGGCCGCGCGGGTATAGCCCATGCGCGTGAAAAGCCCGCGCAGCTTTTCCGGCTCCGGATGGGCGAATTCGACAAATTCGAATCCGTCGGTTCCGGCGGGGTTTTCGGGGGTGATCCTCGATTTCGGGGCATCGTGGGGAAAAGGACCCATGATCGGTCTCCTGTTCGTCGCCTTCGTTGTCCTGCGCCGAATATATCGCCTTCAGGACGCCGATTTCGCGCAAAATTTATCGTGAAATGCTGTTGTAATGCGTGACTGATGCAAGTTACAATCAAATCATGCAAATTTTACGCAAACCATTGGATGGCCTCGATTGCCGGTTGCTGGCCGAACTCCAGCACGATGCGCATCTGACCGCGCAGGAACTGAGCGAACGCCTGAACCTGTCCGCCAGCCAGATCGGCCGCCGCCGGCAACGGCTGGAGGCAGAAGGCTACATTTGCGGCTATGCCGCACGGCTCGACCCGCTCAGGGTGGGCCTGTCGGTACAGGCTTTCGTGCAGGTGCGGATGACCGACCACACACCGGCCACCGCCCAGGGTTTTGCGCGGCTGATCCAGACCCGGCCCGAGATTACCAGCGCATGGACGCTGACCGGTGAATCGGATTATCTTCTCAGGGTGTTCTGCGAAGACCTGCCTGCACTCAACACCTTGATCCACAAGGTTCTGCTGCCGCATGAATCGGTTGCCAGAGTGCAGAGCCAGATCGTGATGGACCAGTTCAAGACCGACGCCCCGCTGCCGACATGAGGAATTGATGGAAGGCTTTCTGTTTCAGGCGACAATCTATCTGGCCGCAGCGGTGATCGCGGTGCCGCTGGCCTCGCGCATGGGGCTGGGGTCGGTTCTGGGCTATCTGCTGGCGGGAATCGTGATCGGGCCGGTTCTGGGCCTGGTGGGGACCGAGACCCGGGAACTCCAGCATTTCGCGGAATTCGGCGTGGTCATGATGCTGTTTCTTGTCGGGCTGGAGCTTGAACCCCGCGCATTGTGGGACATGCGCGCCCGGCTGATCGGCATGGGCGGCCTGCAAATCGTCTGTACCACATTGCTGATCACCTGGGTCAGCCTGCTGCTTGGCCAGCTCTGGCCTGTCGCCCTGACGGTCGGCCTCATTCTGTCGCTGTCCTCGACCGCGATCGTTCTGCAAACCCTGTCGGAAAAGGGGCTGGTGCAGACACCGGGCGGGCGCTCTGTCTTCTCTGTCCTTCTGACGCAGGACATTGCGGTGATCCCGATGCTGGCCTTCATCCCGTTGCTGGCAATCATGGGCATCAACAATCGCGCCGCGCCAGGGCAGCACGGGGACCAGGGGGACCACGGCGCCGAAGGCCCGGCAGAGGCCGCGCGGACCTTCATCGAGAGCCTGCCCGGCTGGGGCGTCACGCTGGTGACGCTGGGGGCGGTCGCGGCCATCATTCTGGCGGGTATCTACCTGATCAACCCGGTCTTCCGCTTCATTCATCACGCCCGCCTGCGCGAGATGTACACGGCGCTCGCCCTGCTGATCGTGATCAGCATCGCCTTTCTGATGAGCCTTGTCGGGCTCTCACCCGCGCTTGGAACCTTCATGGCGGGCGTCATGCTTGCGAATTCCGAATTCCGCCATGAACTGGAATCGGACATCGCCCCGTTCAAGGGGCTGCTTCTGGGGCTTTTCTTCATCACCGTGGGCGCAGGCATGAATGTCACCGCGCTCTGGAACGATCTTGGCGATATTGTCGGTCTTGCCGTGCTCCTGATGGTTCTGAAGGGCATCGTGCTCTACTCGCTCGGCGGCCTTTTCAGGATGGCCATTCGCGACCGCTGGCTGTTCACGCTTGGCCTTGCGCAGGCGGGCGAGTTCGGCTTTGTCCTGTCGAGCTTTGCGTTGCAGCAGAATTCCATCCCGTCGGATCTGGCGCAGAAACTGCTGCTGATCATCGCCCTGTCGATGATGCTGACACCCCTGTTCTTCATCCTTTACGAATATGTCTCTGCCCGCATCAAGGATGCCGATGACGAGACCGAACACGATGAGATCGACGAACAGGCCCCGGTCATCATTGCCGGCGTCGGGCGCTTCGGGCAGGTGGTGAACCGGATGATCCGGTTGGCCGGGCACAAGACCACGGTTCTGGATCGCGACCTGAAAACCATCCAGTTGATGCGCCGTTTCGGGTTCAAGGGGTTCTTCGGCGACCCGACCCGCCCCGATCTGCTGCACGCCGCCGGGATCGAGACGGCGCGCGTTTTCGTCATTGCCGTGGATGACCGGGCCGCCGCCGTGCAACTGGTAAGATACGCCCGCCGGATCCGGCCCGATCTGCATATTGTCGCCCGCGCCTATGACCGGATTCACACGTTCGAGCTTTACCGGGCGGGGGCCGATGACATCGTGCGAGAGATGTTCGACGGCAGTATGCGCGCAGGCCGCTATGTTCTGGAAAATACCGGCCTGTCGGAATATGAGGCGGCCGAGCATCAGAAAACCTTCTATGACCTCGACCGCCATGCGCTGAAGGAACTTGCCCAACTCTGGGATCCGGCGATCCCGGTCGGCAAGAACAGCGCCTATATAGAGCGCGCGAAAGAACTGAACGCGGAACTGGAACTGGCCATTGTCGCGCGTCTGGGCGGCGAACAGCGGGACGCCGCCGAATAAAGTCACGAACAGATCAGCGGACAGATCAGGTTGCGGTTTCCCCGACCCGCAGAACCCGCCCCCCTGCGGCACGGGCATCGTCGGGGTCGTGCGTCACCATCAGAACGGGCAGGCCCCGCTCTCGGGCGTGGGTGAAAACCAGTTGCCGGACATGTTTCCGGCAGGTGCTGTCGAGTTTCGAGAACGGCTCGTCCAGCAGCAGCGCGCCGGGTTCCGACAACAGCACCCGCATCAGCGCCACCCGCGCCCTTTGCCCGCCCGACAGGGTTGCCGGGTCGCGACCGGCAAATCCTTCCAGCCCGATCCCGGCCAGCGCGGTTTCGACCCGCGCACGACGCGCCGCGCGCCCGCGCAGGCCGAGGGCCAGCCCGAAAGCCAGATTGGCCCCGACCGACAGATGCGGAAACAGCAGGTCATCCTGAAACAGAATGCCGATATGCTTGGCGCCGGGCGGCAATCCGGCCAGGTCGCAGCCATTCAGCATGACCCGGCCCGACACGTCAAAGGCAGGATCGACAGTCCCGGTGATCACCGACAGGATGGTCGATTTGCCGGAACCCGATGGCCCCATGATCGTCACCACCTCTCCGGGGGCGATCCGTGCGGTCACGTCCACCAGAGGAGCGCCGCCCAGCAATATGCGCAGGCCGTCAAGTTCCAGTCCCTGCTCAGCCATTCAGCACCCCCTTGCGATTGCGCCAGACGATGCGCGGCAGAAACAGCGCCACCGCAAAGGGCAGCAGGGCGGCAGCCGTCTGTACCAGCCCCAGCACCCCGATGGCCCGGCGGTTGCCGCCCGAGGCCAGCGCCAGCGCCTCTGTCGTCAGGGTCTGCACCCGCCCGCCGCCGATCAGAAGCGTCGGCAGATACTGCCCGACAGAGACGGAAAACCCGATCGCCGCGGCTGTCAGAACCGGCGCCAGAAGCATTGGCAGACGCACCCCCCACAGCACCCGCTCCGCCCCGGCGCCCAGGGATTTCGCAATGACCCCGATCCGCGCGTCCCAGGCCCGGTATGGCGCGGAAAGCGACAGGAAAACATAAGGCAGGACAAAAACCAGATGGGCAAGGATCACCGCCACGCGGCCACCGGCGACGCCAAGTTGCAACAGCAGGATGTGCAGCCCCGGCAGAAAGGCAACCTGCGGAATCAGAAGCGGCAGGTAGATCAGCCAGACCCCCCGGCGGCCGAGTTTCAGGTCATGGCGATATTCCGCCTCAAGGCAGCCGATGGTCAGGATCAGGGCGATGAGGGTGGAGACGCCCGCGATCAGCGCCGTTTCGGCAATCGGCGACCGCAGCCCGGTTGCGGACCGCATCCAGTTGCGCAGGGTCAACTGATCCGGCCAGAGGTCCGGGAACCCCCAGAACCCGGCGACGGACCAAAGCCCGAGACCGGCAAGGCCCAGCAGGACCGCCGCTGCCGACACCGCCGCGATACCGGCGCAAAGCAGGCGCAGCACCGTCTCGGTTTTCCGGTGGCCGCGCCCGCCGCCCCATACCCAGCGCATCCCGAGCCGGGCGACCCCGGCCTCTCCGGCTCGCCAGAGCCCGAGCACGCCCAGCACAAGGCCCAACTGCATCAGCGCCGCCGCCGCCGCCGTCAGCCGCTGGCCCAGATCCGGGTCCGACATCCAGCGCACGATTTGAACCGACAGGGTCGGCGGCGTGTTGGGGCCAAGTATGATCGCCACATCCACCACCGACATGGAATAGGCCAGAACCAGATAGACGGGCGGGCGGATACAGGTGTAGATACCGGGAAACACGACCTTGAACCATCCGGTCAAACGACCGTATCCCATTGACGCAGAAAGCAGTCCCTCGTTTTCCGTATTGCCCTGACCCAGCGCGGCGATGGTCATCAGCAGAAGAAAGGGAACCTCTTTCGCGACCAGACCCGCGATCATGGAAAGCCCCCAGATATCCTGCACGATCAACAGGTCCGGGGGTCTGTCCCAACCGGTCAGCCACGGGGAAATCGCCCGGCTGATCCAGCCCGAAGGCGCGATGAGAAAGGCAATGCCAAAGGCCGCCGCCGCGTGGGGAACGGACAAAAGCGGCGACAGCGCGCGCTCAATCAGCCGAAACGCCCGCGTGCCCTGCCAGCCCGCCACGATCAGCATGACAATCGCCAGTGAAACAAGGGTCGCGGCAAGGCCGGTGGTAATGCTCAGACGGGCCGAGGGCAGCAGGCCCGGCCAGTCGAAAAGGGTGCGGAACGGCGTCAGTGACAGGCCCGTTCCGCCCACCGTCTCCATCACCCCGAAGGCCGGACCCAGGGTGCCCGCAAAGCCCGCCAGCACCGGCCCCAGCATGGCCAGAAGCGTCAGCGCCGGCAACCGGTGGAGCCTGCGGCCGCGCCTCTCAGACACGACGTTTCATCCTGACGAAACGCCGGCGGATCAATGGTATGGGTCGCCTGTCGTTCATGTCTGAATCGCGCCCGGACGCTGCCCGGTCATTCCGAAACGCCGTAGCGCGCGACCCAGTCCTGTTCCAGCCGGATCGTCCAGCTTGCATGTGGCTCCGGCAGGGCGGGGCCCAGCTCTTCGGGCGACAGGGTGGCGATGCCAAGCTCCAGCGCCTCGAACCGGGCGCGGTCTTCGTCCGACAGCTTGCCCGGATCGAGCACGGTGCCAAGCCCCCAGACCTCCGGGTTCTGCATCCGGGCCTGCGCCTCCGGCGACATGATGAAGTTGGCCAGCACCATGGCCCCTGCCCTGGCGTTGGCATTATAGGGGATTGCGACGAAACTCGCGTTGCCCAGCGTGCCGCCCTCAAGCACGAAGGTGCGGGCGGTGTCGGGCAGTTCAAAACCGGCGATCCGGTTCGACGCCTCGTTCGGATTGAAGGTGATGGCGATGTCGATCTCGCCATCCGCGATTAGTTGTATCTGGCGCGCGCCGTTCTGCGGATAGGCGCGGCCCTTGCGCCACAGCGCCGGGGTCAGGCGGTCCAGCGCCGCCCAGAGCGGCGCGGTCAGCGCGTCATAATCGGCGTCTTCGACCGGGTTCTGCAAGGCCGGGGTGTTTTCCGTCAGTTCGATCAAAGCCTGTTTCAGAAAGGTGGAGCCCAGGAAATCCGGCGGCTGCGGAAAGGTGAAACGGCCCGGATTCGCAATCGCCCAGTCCATGAGCGCAGGGATTGAGCCGGGCGTGTCGGTCAGCCGTGCCGAATCGTGGATGAAGACCACCTGCGCCATGCCCCAGGGGGCCTCCAGCCCCTCTGTCGGGACGGTGAAATCATTGGTGAGCGCCGCCTTGCCCGCGACATCGACGAACTGCCAGTTGGGCATCGCCTCTGCCCAGGGTCCGAACAGCAGGCCCTGTTCCTTCATCGACGCGAAGTTCTCTCCGTTGATCCAGATCAGGTCCACGGCGCCGCCCTCATCCCGGCCCGCGGCCTTCTCCGCCACCACGCGGCTGACCGCCTCGGCGGTATCGCTGAGCTTGACATGCTCGACCGTCACGCCATGGCGTTCCAAGGTCCGGTCGCCCAGCCATTCGATGAAATCATTGATCTGTTGCGACCCGCCCCAGGCGTTCCAGTAAACGGTCTGGCCGCGCGCCTCTTGCAGCACTGCGTCCCAGTTGGCGGGGCCGGGTTCCGCCCGGACCGGCAGCGCCGCCACCAGTACGGTGATCGCCGCGGCAATCCATGTCTTCATCGTCTTCATCTTTTCCCTCCTTTGCCCGCGTGCGAAGACCCCTGATCATCCGGTTTAATTCACCTCCGCGAAGACCCTCCGCGCCAGCAGGATGCGCGAGCCTGCCGTCACAAAGCACAGGGCGCCAAAGACCCAGGCCATTGCCGCAAACCAGTCGGACCACAGGCAGAGGGCGACGAAAAACGCAATCGTTTCCGTGCCCTCCAGAATTCCGCCGGTGAAATAAAGCGATTTTGCGCCGCGTTTGTCGGTCTGCATCCGTTGCTTTTCGGCAAGGATGGCAAAGCCCAGAAAGGTGGTGCCGTTGAAATGGAAAGCGGTCAGCAGAAAAGCCCCGGCCATGCCGTTCATTGCCGGGTCGAGCCAGACGAAAGCCATGGGAATCGCGCCGTAAAAGAGGAAATCGGCGGCGATGTCGAGGTAGCCGCCGAAATCGGTCCTGCCACGGGCGCGCGCCACCGCGCCGTCAAGCCCGTCCGCCGCGCGGCTGAGCAGAAGCGGAACCAGCGCCCAGACCGACCGGTCCAGCGCGATCATGGCGGCAGCGATCAGGCCCAGCCCCAGTCCCGCCAGCGTGACCTGATTGGCGGTGACGCCCATGCCCGCCAGAACGCGGCCCGGCACGTTCAGGAGCGGGTCGATGACCTTTCTGGTGGCGGCGTCGAGCATCGTGCGGATCCCGTGGTTGCCCCCTTTTGCGGTGATCGCCGGAATTTTGCAACAGGGACAACGGTTTTGTGACCGGAAGGCGGGTTTCGGACGATCCGCTCAGGCTCAGGCGATACCGGCGCGCGTGACCGGACAGCCGGGCGGGCATCATGCCATCGGCGGTTCAGGCGAACGCGGCCTCCAGCGCGATTTCGACCATGTCGCCAAAGCTGCGTTCGCGGTCTTCGGGTGGCAGTGCCTCGCCGGTGATCAGATGATCGCTGACGGTCAGCACGGCCAGCGCCCGGCAGCCATGGCGCGCGGCGAGGATGTAAAGCTCCGCCGTCTCCATCTCGACCCCCAGAATGCCGTGGCGGACCATCTGTTCGTTGAGGTCGGGGCGTTCGCCATAGAACACGTCAGAGGAATGGATGCCGCCGACATGAAGGCGCGCGCCTTTCGCCGCCGCGCACCCGGCGGCGGTGTGCAAAAGGCCATAATCGGCGCAGGGGGCGAAATTGATCTCTTTGAAGATGCCGATGGATGGCGTTGACAGGGTTGTGGCTGTCATGGCGAGGATCAGATCGCGTATTTTCACCCCATCCTGCATCCCGCCACACGATCCGATGCGGATGAGTGTCCGGGCGCCATGGTCGCGAATCAGTTCGTTGACGTAGATCGAGAGGCTGGGCATCCCCATGCCGGAGCCGTGAATGGTGACGGGATTGCCCTTGTAGGAGCCGGTAAACCCCAGCATCCCGCGTATTTCGTTGACGAGTCTTGCCCCCTTCAGGAAATTCTCCGCTGCCCATCTGGCCCGGTACGGGTCGCCGGGCAGCAGAACGGTTTCGGCAATCTCGCCGGGCCTTGCGCCGATATGAGTGCTCATGTGATCCTCGATATGTTTGATCGGTCCAGAATACGGATGTTTCGCGGCAGGAAAAGCCCGTGCGGTCAGGGCCGGATCATCCTGCCGCCGCGGTTTCCGGATCGACCAGCGCCACGATGTCGCACATGATCCGGTTCAGCCCGAAATCCTTGGGGGTATAGACCCTGGCCACGCCCATGGAGCAGAGCCTGACGGCATCGTCGTCGGGGATGATCCCACCGGCGACGACCGGGATGTGCGACAGCCCCTCGGCGCGCATCCGCTCCATCACCTCGGCAATCAGCGGCATGTGAGAGCCGGAGAGAACCGAGAGGCCGACCACATGCGCGCCCTCCTGCCTTGCGGCGGTCACGATTTCCTCGGGCGTCAGGCGGATGCCCTCATAGCTGATGTCCATGCCGCAATCGCGGGCCCGGACAGCGATCTGTTCGGCGCCGTTGGAATGACCGTCGAGCCCCGGCTTGCCGACGAGGAATTTCAGGCGTCGGCCCAGACGGTCGCTGACCGCATCGACCCGGTTGCGGATGTCGTCCAGCCCCTCGGTCCGGTTGGACGGATTCTTCGGCACGCCGGTGGGTGCGCGGTACTCGCCAAAGGCGCTGCGCACGACATCGCCCCATTCGCCGGTGGTGGCCCCTGCCCTGGCGGCCTCGATCGAGGCGGGCATGATATTGACGCCCGTTCGCGCGGCGGCGCGAACCGCGACGAGCGCGGCCTCGACGGCCCGCTCGTCGCGCCCCTCTCTCCAGGCTTTCAGACGGGCGACCTGATCGGCTTCCGCGGCCTCGTCCACCACCATGATGGCGTCATTCCCCAGGGTCAGCGGGCTCTCGGCGGCCTCCGTCCAGCGGTTCACGCCGACAATCGTGGTCTCCGCGTTCTCGATTCGCCTGATGCGCGCGGCGTTCGATGCGACCAGCCGCGATTTCATGTATTCGATGGCGGCGACAGCCCCGCCCATGGCATTGATCCGGGCAAGTTCCGCCCGCGCGCCTGCTTTCAGGGCTTCGACCCTGGCCGTCACTGCCGGGTTGCCGTCGAACAGATCCCCGTATTCCAGTATATCCGTTTCATAGGCCAGAATCTGCTGCATCCGAAGCGACCATTGCTGATCCCAGGGGCGCGGCAGACCCAGCGCCTCGTTCCAGGCGGGCAGTTGCACGGCCCTGGCGCGGGCGTTCTTCGACAGGATCACCGCCAGCATTTCCAGA
Organism: Paracoccaceae bacterium; assembly: GCA_965216225.1. Taxonomy (GTDB): domain Bacteria; phylum Pseudomonadota; class Alphaproteobacteria; order Rhodobacterales; family Rhodobacteraceae; genus 3107. Next base: position 185,596 of record CBDCFF010000032.1, on the reverse strand, counting down.
AGGATGCGATAGACGTTGTTTTCCGGCTGCTGTTCGGTCAGGCCAAGGCTGTTTACCTGCACCCCATAGCGGAAGCGGCGGAATTTCGGGTCTTCCACACCATAGCGGTCGCCGGTGATTTCGTCCCACAGCTCCACAAAGGCGCGCATCTTGCACATTTCGGTGACAAAGCGGATGCCCGCATTCACAAAAAACGAGATGCGCCCGGCCATGGCCGGGAATGCCTCTGCCGGAACCTTGCCTTGCAGGTCATCCAGCACGGCGATGGCCGTGGCGAGGGCGAAGGCCAGTTCCTCCTCCGGTGTCGCCCCTGCCTCCTGCAGGTGATAGGAGCACACATTCATCGGGTTCCATTTCGGCAGGTGTTCGCGCGTATAGGCCGCCACATCGGTGATCATCCGCAGGCTGGGCTTCGGCGGGCAGATATAGGTGCCGCGCGAAAGATATTCCTTGATGATGTCGTTCTGCACCGTGCCTTGCAGCCCGGAGACATCCGCACCCTGTTCCCCGGCCACCGCGATATAGAGCGCCAGCAGCCACGGGGCCGTGGCGTTGATGGTCATCGAGGTGTTCATCCGTTCCAGCGGGATGCGGTCAAAAAGCGCGCGCATGTCGCCCAGATGCGCAATCGGGACGCCGACCCTGCCGACTTCGCCCTTCGCCAGCCTGTGATCGCTGTCGTAACCGGTCTGGGTCGGCAGGTCGAAGGCGACGCTCAGCCCGGTCTGGCCCTTCGCCAGATTGCCCCGGTAAAGCGCATTCGATGCCCTGGCGGTGGAATGCCCGGCATAGGTTCTGAACAACCATGGACGATCTTTCTGCATCTGCGACATGCGGAGCCTCGTGAAACGGGTTTCGGCAAGAATATTATTGTCAGGCGCAGATAAATGGAATTTTATGACCTTGTCAACGCGCTGCGCTGCGGCATTTCCATATCATGAAAGGCTGCGGATCAGGGTGGTCGCACTGTCAAAGCCGAAAAGGTGTTTCAGGGGGCCAAGATGGTGCGTGTCGCCCGCGACAAAGCCTTCGCGTTCGTACAGGGCGCGCGCCCGGGGGTTGGTGTCGATCACGTCCAGCCTGACGGAATCGAGGCCGCGCCGGGACGCTTCGGCGACAATGGCGCGAAGCAGCGCGGTGCCGACGCCCTTGCCGCGCGCGGACGTGTCCACGAATATGCCATCCATCAACAGGACGCGATCCTCGGTATCGCGTTCCAGAAGCTCCAAGCAAAGCCCCCGCCAAAGAGCGCCGAACCAGCCGTAGTGCCGGGCGAGGTCACCCACCCCGCCGCCGACCAGCGCGCCATCGCCGGTCTTGAACCCGGCAACGCCAATGACCCGGCCGGAGCGATCCAGAGCGGTCATTGCAAAATCGGGATTCAGAACCCCGGCGATGAACGACACGGCCCGCGCCTCGGGACGCAGAAGCAGGTGGAGCTTGGCGTGGAAAGCCTGCCAGAACAGTCTTGCAACGCAGTCGCGCCCGCTTTCGGGAAAGCCGGGTTCGATCAGGAATTCGGATGTTTCCAAGTGATTTCCCCTGGTTCTCCGGGTTTGGCATGATTTCCATATTGATCTGCGCGATGCAGACTGCAAGGTATCGGGGATGTTTCGGACTGTAGAACTTCCGCTTTGGCTGCTGATCCTCATCCTGCTTTTCGCAGCGGTGACCTTTGCCTCGCATTTCCTGTTTCCGTCGGTCAGGTGGTTTTTCCGCAGGCGGATGGAACACATGGTCGCGGAACTGAACAAGCGGCTGGCGCGCCCCATCCAGCCGTTCAAGCTGATCCGGCGGCATGATACGATTCAGCGGCTCATCCATGACCCGAAGGTGATCAAGGCCGTCGCCAGACATGCGCAGGCTCTCGGTGTTCCCGAAAGCGTCGCCTTTCAGGAGGCGCGCCGCTATGCGCGCGAGATCGTGCCATCCTTCAGCGCAACCGCCTATTTCGGCATCGCGATCAGCCTGGCGCAGCGTTTGTCGCGGCTGCTCTACCGTGTCCGGCTGAGCTATCAGGACGAAAACGCAATCAGGGCGATCAGCCCGGATGCGACCGTGATCTATGTCATGAACCACCGGTCGAACATGGATTACGTTCTTGTGACCTATCTGGCGGCGGATCAGTCGGCGCTGTCCTATGCGGTGGGTGAATGGGCGAATGTCTGGCCCTTGCGGGGTCTGATCCGCGCCATGGGGGCGTATTTCATCCGCCGCACGTCCCGCAACACGCTCTATCGCCGGATACTGGCGCGGTATGTGCAACTGGCGACATCGAACGGGGTGAGCCAGGCCATGTTTCCGGAAGGGGGGCTGAGCCTCGATGGGCAGGTGGGCAAACCCAAGCTGGGGCTGATCAGCTATATCCTGAATGATTTCAACCCCGACGCCGGGCGTGATGTCGTCTTTGTGCCCGTTGCGCTGAATTATGATCGGGTTCTGGAAGACCGGGTGCTGCTGGAGGCCGCAGAGCGCGACGGGAGAGGGTTCAGGTTCAGCATTCTGCGCATGATCGGGTTCGTCGGGCGGCAAATCCGATTCAGGCTGACAGGCCGGGCGCACCGTTTCGGCTATGCCGCCGTGCGTTTCGGCAGGCCATTGTCGCTGCGAACTTTCATGAATGGCGGATCAGTAACGCTGGGACGTGTGGGCGATGAACTGATGCGGCGCATCCGGGAGAATCTGCCGCTGCTGCCGGTGCCGCTGGTCGCCCATGTTCTCGATTGCGCTGCCGGGCCTTTGCCGCAGCAGGAGATTCTGGCCAGGGTGGCGGCGCTGGTGGCGGAGTTGCAAAGGCGCGGCGCATATGTGCAGTTGCCCCATGGCGATGCCGGGGCGGCAGGGGAACTCGGCCTCGGGATGCTTGAGTCGAGGCGCATGGTGGTCGAGGAACACGGCACGTTGCGCATCCGCCCCGGCGATGCCCCCGCAGTTTCATTCTATGCGGCGTCGGTTGCGCAGGTTCTGGATGCAGTTGCGGCATGTTGAAATCGAGAGAATCATATAATTACAAAAACAAGCCGATTGAAGTTGCAATATTACCGCGCGGCATTTATTTCACCATATTAAGCGCCGCGCTGATTCTGCGATGCGGCATGTTTTCTGCTGACGGAGAGTGTGATGGCCCTGGATGACAACACCGCGATTGCCGGCCATGAAGCCCCCGGGAAGGAGCTTTACGAGATCGGCGAGATCCCGCCGGTCGGCCATGTGCCCGGACGGATGTACGCTTGGGCGATTCGCCGTGAACGCCACGGAGAGCCGGACCAGAGCTTTCAGATCGAGATCGTGGATACGCCATCGCTCGACAGCAATGAGGTGCTGGTTCTGGTGATGGCTGCGGGCGTGAACTACAACGGTGTCTGGGCCGGGCTTGGCATTCCGATCAGCCCGTTCGACGTGCATGACGCCGAGTACCACATCGCTGGCTCCGATGCCTCCGGCATCGTCTGGGCGGTGGGCGACAGGGTCAGCCGCTGGAAAGTCGGCGATGAGGTCGTCATTCACTGCAATCAGGACGATGGCGATGACGAGGACTGCAATGGCGGCGATCCGATGTTCTCGCCCAGCCAGCGGATCTGGGGCTATGAAACGCCGGACGGCTCTTTTGCCCAGTTCACCAGGGTGCAGGCGCAGCAACTGATGCCACGCCCCAGGCACCTGACATGGGAGGAAAGCGCCTGTTACACGCTGACCCTCGCCACCGCTTACCGGATGCTGTTCGGGCACCACCCGCATGAACTGAAGCCGGGCCAGAACGTGCTGGTCTGGGGGGCGTCGGGCGGGCTCGGCTCTTTCGCGATCCAGCTTGTCAATACGGTGGGCGCCAACGCGATCGGCGTGATTTCGGATGAAGACAAGCGTGCATTCGTCATGAGTCTCGGCGCCAGGGGCGTGATCAACCGCAGCAACTTCGATTGCTGGGGGCAGTTGCCGAAGGTCAACACGCCCGAATACAGGGAATGGTTTGGCGAGGCGCGCAAATTCGGCAAGGCGATCTGGGACATCACCGGCAAGGGCAACAATGTCGATCTGGTGTTCGAACATCCCGGCGAAGCGACGTTCCCGGTGTCCACATTCGTCTGCAAGAAAGGCGGCATGGTGGTGATCTGCGCGGGCACCACGGGATACAATCTGACCATGGATGCGCGCTATGTCTGGATGCACCAGAAACGCATTCAGGGCAGCCATTTCGCCCATCTGAAACAGGCGGCTGCTGCCAACAGACTGATGGTGGAGCGCCGGATCGACCCCTGCATGTCAGAGGTCTTCCCCTGGGCGGACATTCCGCAGGCGCATGTGAAGATGCGCCGCAATGAGCACAGGCCGGGGAACATGGCGGTGCTGGTTCAGGCCCCGAAGACCGGCCTGCGCACGCTGGAGGAGGTGCTTGAAGCCGGACCGACGAAGTAGCCGATGTCTGTTGCGAAAGACCCCGTGCCGCGTTCCCGGATGCGGGTCTTTCCCTGCCGGGCTCCGCCCGCTCATGCCTGGCGGCATTCGCCCCCGGAGTATTTGGGCAGAGAAGAAGCGCATGACCGATCCTCCTTCTTCTCTGCAAAAATACTCCCGCCGGAGGCAGCCGCGTCAGCGCATCGAACGCCCCGGTCTTGGTGCTGGCGTCGGTCCCTGCCGCAGGATAATGTCGCGCCATGAACCGGGCCGCCATCACGTTTTCCGAAGATCAGGCTGACGCTCATGACCGTGTGGCGGAACTGTTGCGTATGGCCGGGGTCGATATTGACGATGCACTCCTGACGCCTGTGGCGCCGGGCAAATCGCAGGTCATGGCGGTGGTCGGCAAGGCCGGGTCCGGCAAGACCATGTTGCTGGCGGAACTGGCGCGGGCGCTGGAAGAGGCGGGCGTCGATATGATTTCCGGCGATTATGAGGGACGCAAACGGAAGGACCGGCGGACCCTGGCGATTCTCGCGCCCACCAACAAGGCGGCGAGCGTGCTGCGCATGTGCGGGGTGCCCGCCACGACCATTCACCGCATTCTCTACACGCCTGTCTATGACCCGGAATATGAAAGGATCGCCGACTGGCTGGCCGCAAACGGAGAGCGGCCAGTGATCAAGGGGTTGACCGAGGTGGCGCTGGATCGGGCACATGCGTTTTATCAGCTCAACCGCTCGATGCCCGGTGCGCTGGCTGCGGCGGGTCTCAGAGGCTCTGATTTCATCATCGGCTGGAAGCGGCGGGAAGACCCGCTGGATATCGGCTTTGTCGATGAAAGCTCGATGCTCGATGAAAGGCAGTTCGAAGATTTGCAGGCGATTTTCCCGACCCTTGTCCTGTTCGGCGATCCCGCGCAGTTGGCGCCGGTGGGGCAGTCCGGCAAGATGGTGTTCGATGGCCTGTCCGGGGGGCGCAGGGTGATGCTGAACCGCATACACCGGCAGACGCAGGATAATCCGATCCTGGATCTGGCCCATGCGCTGGCCGACCCGGCGCTGGAATTCGCGGATTTCGAGCGCATGGTCGCAGAGGCCGCGCGCCGTGATGAGCGCGTGACGATGGGGCAGCGGGTTGAAAGCGACCTGATGGCGCGCTCTCCGGTTCTGGTATGGCGCAATGCGACGCGGGTAAAGCTGATCCAGGCGTTTCGCAACGCCCATGGCGCGCCCGAGGCCGGGCTCCTGCCCGGAGAGCCGTTGATCTGCGACGGCATCGAATTGCCGCGCAGGCATCGGAAGCAGCGGCTGGACCTGGAGGCGCGCGGGCTGATCAGGGGCGCGCAGGTGATCTATCTGGGACCGGGGCGCAGGCCGGGGTTTTCACGCTTGCATGTGATCGGGGCGGAGGACCCGCAGGTCAGCGTGGCGTCGATCATCAAGATCGAGATACCGGATCAGGAGGAGCCGTTCATTCCGTTTTCGGCGCGGATGGGGGCGGCCTTTCTGCATGGGGCGGCGGTGACAATCCACAAGGCGCAGGGCAGCCAGTGGGATACCGTTCAGGTCTTTGCGCCGGATTTGTGGGTCGCCGCGCGCACGGGGCGGAGCGAGGCCGGGCAACCCCTGTGGAAGCGGCTGGCTTATGTGGCGATCACAAGGGCGCAGGAACGGCTGATCTGGGTGGTGCGGAACCGGCTGGCGCGGCCGTCCGGCGGGCTGCGGGTGGATGACCTGCGCCCGGTCGCGGCGGAACTGGTTCTGAGGCAGGAGACATGAGGCCGCCGGATGGGGGCGGGCCTGCAATCGGCCATGTGCCGGGCCATGGTCCTGACATGCGGAACGGCCATTTGGAACACACCCCGTGAAACGCGATGTCTGGCTGAACCCGGCCGCTGCCCTTGCCCAGGGGGCCGGGCGGATGCGTTGATCAGGGTGTTCAGGTCGGGAAAACGTGGCCGATATGAACAGTGTTGCACACAGGGGCGGCGAGGCCGGTCGCCCGCTGCTCTGCCTCGAGAGTGTCCGCTCCTCTGTGTATCTGTGATCTGTACCATGCTTTGAGAGAGGAGCCATGACGATGACGATATCCAGGGAACTTCTGGACGAACTTCTGGAAGGCTGCGAGCGGCCTGAAGACCTGCCTGGCGATACCGGGCTGCTGAAAGAGCTCAGGATCAAACTGATGGAGCGGATGCTTGGGGCCGAACTGACCGCGCATCCGGGCTATGAAGAAGGCAAGGATGCACCTCCGGGTCAGTCCAATCGGCGCAACGGCACAGCTGGCAAGCGCCTGAAGGGCCAGATCGGCGAGGCACCGATTTCCGTGCCCCGTGATCGGGATGGCAGTTTTGAACCGGAACTGGTGAAGAAGGGCCAGACCCGGATCGACGGGATGGATGACAGGATCATCGGCCTCTATGCCGCCGGACGAGAGTGTCCGCGACATCCGCGCCCATCTTGAGGATATCTACGGTCTGCTGGTCTCGCCGGATTTGATCAGCCGCGTCACCGACGCCGTGCTCGACGAGGTGCGCGACTGGCAAAGCCGGGCGCTGGAGCGGATGTATCCGATCGTGATCTTCGACGCGCTGCGGGTGAAGATCCGCGACGCCGACAGCCGCATGGTGAAGAACAAGGCCATCTACATCGCCCTGGGGGTCAGCCGGGACGGCGTGCGCGAGGTCCTGGGCCTGTGGATCGCTGATAACGAGGGGGCCAAATTCTGGTTGTCGGTGATGAATGAGTTGAAGAACCGGGGTGTCCAGGACATTCTGATCGCCGTCGTTGACGGGCTCAAAGGCTTCCCGGAGGCGATCACCGCCGCCTTTGCGCAGACCACGGTGCAAACCTGCATTGTCCACCTGGTGCGCCACTCCCTTGCGGTCCCTCCAGGCACGGAAGTTCGGAGAATGGCGCTCCAGATGCACGATGCAGGTCTGAACCGTGGCCTCGGGGAAAGCGGCCGTGATCGCCTCCGGGAAGCCTTTGAGCCCGTCAACGACGGCGATCAGAATGTCCTGGACACCCCGGTTCTTCAACTCATTCATGACCGATAGCCAGAACCTGGCCCCCTCGTTATCAGCGATCCACAGGCCCGGAACCTCGCGCACGCCGTCGCGGGAAACGCCGGGCGCCACATGGACGGCCCTGTTCCTGACCATGCGGCTGTCGGCGTCCCTGATCTTCACGCGCAGGGCGTCGAAGATCACGATGGGGCACATCCGGTCCAGTGCCCGGGATTGCCACTCGCGCACCTCATCCGGAACGGCATCGGTGACCCGGCTGATCAGGTCAGCAGAAACCTGGGGGCCGTATGCCTCTTCAGGATGGGCGCGGATATCGCGCACACAAAGACCGGCGGCATGGAGCCCGATGATCCTGTCATCAATGCCGTCGATCCTTGTCTGACCCTTCCTGACAAGTTCGGGCTCGAAACTGCCATCCCGATCACGCGGCACGGCAAGCGGCATCTCGCCATCCTGGCCCTTCAGGCGCTTGCCGGCGGCGCCGGTGCGTCGATTGGGCTGGCCCGGTGGCGCATCCTTGCCTTCCTCATAGCCCGGATGAGATGTCAACTCAGCCCCAGGCATCCGCTCCATCAGCTTGATCTTCAGTTCTCTCAGCAGTCCGGCATCGCCAGGCAGACCCTCGGGCCGCTCGCAGCCCTTCAACAGCTCGTACAGTAATTCCCTGGAAATCGTCAGCCTTGCTTCCTTTTACGGAAGCATGGACCAGATTACCCATACACGGAAGAGCGGACACTCTCCCAGCGAACGCAGGTTCCGGGAAGTTCGAAGGAGAATCCGCCCCATGGGCGTCTTCCGGGACATCACGTCAATGGATCGCATCCTCTACGCGATCTTCATTCATGAAAACAGACGACAGGGAACAGGCCCCCCTTTCCCGCTGACACATGAATGTTGACGTTACCCAGTTCCGCATCGGCACCGCGTGATCGCTTTCGATACGGTTGTTCAGTCGCAGCATCGACCGTGATCCCGCGTTCCGCCAGCATGTGAACGGACCCGCGGCGGCGCATGGGAAACCTCATCGTCTGCCCGGAACCGAATCCGGCATCCGGCCAATCAACACAACAGTCCTGTTTTCGAGACTTCCGTGACCGGGTGCATGGCTCAGTCTTCATATCTTTCAAGGCATTGCGAAACCAGTGGGCCTTCGGCAGGGAAGACATCAAGGCGTGTGCGCCGACGTAATCACTGACGTTTCCGGCCGTCGGAAACAACCGGATCGGTGCTGTCACATTAAATCTCCACTGGTTGCGTGGACGCAGAGTTTTGGTTACTTCCGGCAATGTCAAAATACAGGCTCAGCTACAAACGCCCCCGCTTTCCTGCCGGGATTATTTCTCACGCGGTTTGGCTCTATGTCCGTTTCAACCTCAGCCTCCGTTCGGTCGAAGAACTCCTGCTTGAGCGTGGGGTCGAGATTTCCCATGAGACGCTTCGCCGTTGGGTGATCAAGTTTGGTCCAGCGTTTGCGCGCAGTTTGCGCCATGGATCGGCAAAGCCGGGTGACATCTGGCATCTTGACGAAGTGCGCGTCAAAATCAGGGGTGAGATTTACCGGCTCTGGCGCGCAGTCGACCCAAACGGGCTGGTTCTCGACGAAATCCTGCAGCGCAAGCGCGATACGGCGGCGGCAAAACGATTGCTGAAATCATTGCTGAAGAAAGTCGACACCGCGCCTCGGGGCCTCGTCACCGACAGGTTGCGCTCCTGCGGCGCGGCCAGGCGCAAGGTTGCCTCAAAGCTGCAGCACCTGTCCCGCAAGGGTCTTGACAATCGCTCCGGGAATAGTCACCTGCCGTTTCAATCCCGGGAGAGAATGATGCGTGGTTACCGTTCCCCTGGCGGATTGCAGAGATTTGTTTCCATCCACTCGGTAACCCGCAACGTCTTTGCGCCACCACCCCATCGCCACTCAGCCAAAGCCATCCGTTACCACCGTCCTGAGGCTTTCGATGTATGGCGTGCAGCCACAAACATTGATGCGTGAAACACAAATAATCAACGGCCTTTTTTACCAACCAGTCGTTAACGTGACAGCACCCCCGCGGTTGGTGGCAGGTGGTTTCGGGAGGCCGGGGGCATGCCCCCATCACAATATTCAACGTCTGCACCATCACTGTCCGGGCGCTGTCTTTCTTTCTCTGAGTGCGAAGAGATCGCCCTGCATCTCGCCGGCGGTCCTGGCGTCAATGCCATTTCCGGACTGATCGGGCGAGCGGCCTCCACGGTGTCAAGGGAACGACGCCGGAATGCGGCAACGCGCAGCGGCGGTTTCGAGTATCGCGCAACCACCGCGCAGCGGCGCTCAGACAGGGCTGCGCGCAGGCCCAGGTCCACAAAACCGGCGCAGAACGCTGCTTTGCGTCAGTATGTCGAAGATCAATTGTCGGGCCAGGTCGCAGGGCCGGATGGGAGCGTCACGCAAGGTTCCGATGCAAGCTGGACGAAACGCCGTTGCGTGCGTCGGCAACATCGAATATGGGCGACAGCCTGGAGCCCGGAACAGATCGCCCGACGCCTGCTGCTGGACGATCCGGATGATCCTGCCATGCGTATTGGTCATGAAGCGATATATCGGGCTCTGTTTATCCAGGGACGCGGAGCGCCACGACGGGAGCTGACCGCATGTCTTCGCTCGGGAAGAACTCTGCGTGTCCCTTGAGCACGGCGCAAGGGTAAAGGCAAGGCCTTTGTTAGGTGTTCCAGCCCGGACGATCAGATAGACCCTCGCCGTTCTGGCCTGTTCATGGCAAGATCGGTCCTGCGTGAGATTCGGGACGGGGGCAAGACATGCTGATTTCTTTGGGGGCTTATAACCTTGAGTCACATTTTGCTTGATGCCGCCCCAAAAATCGCATACCTTTGAGTCACACAAGAAGGTGAATCACCATGCAGAACGCACCGGGCAAATCTCACCGCAAGGGCCTCTCGCTGCTTCAAGTCGCAGATATGTTCGGCACGAAAGAAAAGGCGCGGCACTGGATCGAGGAACTGCGCTGGCCGAATGGCCCGCACTGCCCGCAGTGTGGCAGCTTTAACGTTCAGTGCAACATCAAGCACAAGTCGCAGACCCATCGTTGCCGTGACTGCCCGAACAGGCCGCAATTCACCGTAAGGGTCGGCACCATCATGCACCGTTCGCACTTGACGCACCGCGAATGGGCCATCGGCCTGTATCTCTATACTTCCAACATCAAGGGCGTTTCGTCCATGCGGCTGCATCGTGAGTTGAACATCAGCCAGAAGTCGGCATGGTTTCTTCTGCATCGCCTTCGCACCGCAGCTGAAACCGGCGAAGCTCTGTTTTCAGGCCCTGTTGAGGCCGATGAGACGTATATCGGGGGCAAGCGCAAGAACATGAGCCTTGCCAAGCGCAAGGAATTGAAAGACGCAGGACGCGGCGCGATGGGCAAGAAAGCCGTCGTTGGCGTCAAGGATCGCAATACCAACGAAGTCCGCGCCAAGGTGGTTCCGGTTACGGATACCGTCAACGTCGCGGGCTTTGTGGCCGCACAGACCAAGAATGGCGCGAAGGTCTATACCGACGAGGCCAAGGTCTACAACGCGCTCAAGTCTTTCTACGACCATGAAGCCGTCAACCACTCAGTCGGGGAATACGTGCGTGACATGGCGCATACGAACGGAATGGAATCGTTCTGGTCAATGCTCAAGCGGGGATATATTGGCATCTATCACAAAATGAGCCCAAAGCATCTTGACAAGTATGTCTCCGAATTTGTCCACCGCCACAACGTCCGGGAGCGTGACACTATCGACCAGATGGGCGACGTTGTGCGTGGGATGATTGGGAAGCGGTTGCAATTCTCTGACCTGATCACCGACAACGGGCTTTCGTCCGGGGCAAGATCGTGAAGCCCAAGGCTATATCCTTGTTTTCAGGTGCAGGGGGCATGGACATTGGAGTTTGCAAAGCCGGTTTTGACAATGTTTGCTCGATCGAAACGGATCCACATTGCGCTTCAACATTGCGTCGAAATTCCAGCCGAATGACAATTTGGCAAGTGGATGTGCGAGCACTGGACCCGCAACGAGCGTTGGACTCCTTGGGCTTGACAAGGGGTGACATTGCCCTCTTGCACGGTGGGCCACCTTGCCAGTCGTTCAGCCAGATTGGCCACAAGCGCGGACTTCTTGATCCCAGAGGTCGCCTTGCATTCGAGATGGTGCGTTTCGCGGAAGTGCTGCAACCTACCACCATCATGATTGAACAGGTACCCGCCTTCCTTGACACGCAAGCGGCAGACGGCATGACCGTTCTGGACGTGATGCGAGAGGCGTTCTTTTCCATTGGATACGACACCCATGCGAGCATTCTCAACGCGCTGGACTTTGACGTGCCGCAACGCCGGAAACGTGCAGTGATCGTTGCTGTACCTGTGGGGCAGTCATTTGCCTTTCCGGACCCGAAAAGAACGATTGTCACCCAGACGGCAGGGGATGCATTGGAAGGGTTGCCCAGAGCTGCGCTGCCAAATCACCAGCCTTTGGCGCCTAATCATGTTGACGTAACACCGGATCGAGACAGATATAGAATCTCGTTCGTGCCGGAAGGTCTCTGGCTGTCCAAGACCAAAGGTGCACCATCGGACGTTGTGCAACGCCTGACGCCGAAGGACTCTACTAAATTCCGCCGACTGGACCGAAACAAGCCATCACTGACTCTACGATGTGGCGAGGCATTGTATCACCCGACAGAAAACCGATATATTACGCTCAGAGAAGCCGCACGAATTCAGGGATTCCCGGATACTCACGTTTTTGAAGGACCTATTCGCCGTCGAACGGGTGTGGTCAAAAATCTTGATCAACACAGGCAAGTTGCCAATGCCGTCCCACCGCCATTGTCCAAAGCTATTGCGTCAAGTGTAAGGTCTGAATTATGTCTGTAGTCTACGAACTGTTTGGTAAAGTTCTCACGAACAGTGGCGATCAACAAGGCCAATTCCGGATGGCACAATGTCCGCACATGGCTAAAAAGCAATGTGACGGCGGCAATAGAGACATGGCCAGATGGCCCAAAACTGATCAGCCTTTGGCTCCGTTCTTTGACGCATCAGTCAGTCAAAAAGACGGCTATATTCCATGTGGCATATGTTCCGTTGTTAGCGGTCAAAGATGGGCCATCTGTCCGCGTCGTTTGCTAACGTTTGACGCGAATCAACCTTCGCCGGAACAACATTACCTGTTGTCCCGCGTCCTGACCTTGGCCAGCTTTGCATCGGGCGATGTCGTGCGCATATGGTCTGAAATAACTGTTTTGTTCAAAACCAAAGATGAAAAGCTGCATTATCGACTGGATTATGTGCTGAAAGAAAATAATGCACCGCCAGTGATTGTCAAAATCATGACGGCATCAACATCAGGCGGAAACAAGAAGAAGCGAACCGACATTCAAAGCGCATTTTGCGATGCTGTTCTGTATGCGGAAGGCAATCTTCCAAATCGTGGCAAAGCCCCTGGCGTGAACATTCGCCAAGTCTGGGCCAGAATGGCATCACAGATGATTGTCAAGTCGCAAATAGCCAATGCCTGGGGCGGTCGGACAATATGGGTCGTTCAAGATACGTTAATGAACTATATTCGATCAAATACGGGTCTTAGGCTTGAATATCTGTGTGCGACAGACTGGAAGACTGGAGAGGTCAATGTTATTTCTGCAAGCATAGACAATCCCGATGACGTTCATTTGTATTCCGGACCGATTACGTCTCAGCAGGGCGAAGCATGCTGGGCAGAACTTCTAAATACGCCAGTCGTGCCAACGATTGACATTCTGCGTGACAAGTTGGTGAATAAAAACGCTATTGCGAAAATTCATGTATCTTGATCAAGGGAGAAACCGATGACCGATACCAAAGCCAAGGCAAATCTGCCCGATCTTGTTGAAGTTGACCTGAAGTCGAGCAGCTACCAGCCGTCCAAGGCCGCGATGGATGAGGAAATCGACATGCCAGGCTGGTCGTTCGATCAGGTGCGTGAAACTTTCATGCGGCCATTCATGGCAAAGGAGTCCTGACCGAGTGCGGGCTGGACGGAAGATGTGACTCAAGGTTATAAGCCCCGATGCGAGGCAGGAGAGCTATCGCCGGCGGAAGGCGGTCTCCACGGCATGTGCTGTTCCAGGCTGCGCTGGCCGCCGCCTGTCACAATCCGGTTCTCAAGCCTGTCACAAAACGTCTCAAAGAGCGGGGGAAGCCGCACAAACTCGTCATAATCGCAATCGCACACAGGCTGGTCACAATCGCAAACGCGATCATCAAAACCGGCATCCCCTGGTGCCATCAGCTCACAGAATAAACACAGTTGCTATGTCGTGCGCCTCGCCCTCTATCGCGTCGGACAGGATGGCAGCGGGCACTCCCGCCCGCCTGCCGCGCCGGACGCCAACTGCGCCGCACCCTTGTACGCACCGGTCACGACGGTTCTGCCCCCTGGCCTCTCGGGCAGATTGCCCGTCAGGGCGCGCATCGGATCGGCGGCCGCAACGGCTGCTTCGAACAAACCGGTCAGGAATTTGCGCTTTCCCGCGCGGATCACAGACCGGCGGCTTCTCCCACATTGTCCACACCGCGCTCTTCCAGGAGCGTCGTAAGCCAGTTCGGGTCCATCTCGGGCACCGAGGACAGCAAAAGATCGGTGTAAGGATGATGCGGGGGCGTGAACATTTCCGTTTTCGGCCCCTTCTCCACCACTTTTCCATATTGCATGACGACAACCTCGTCGGCGATGGAACGCACCGTCGCCAGATCGTGGGTGATGAACATGTAGGCCAGGTTCAGTTCATTCTGCAACCGGTCGAGGAGCTTCAGGATGCCCTCCGCCACCAGCTGATCCAGCGCGCTCGTCACCTCGTCGCAGATGATGAACGCCGGTTCGGCGGCAAGCGCCCGCGCAATGCCCACCCGCTGTTTCTGACCGCCGGAAAGCTCTGGTGGATAGCGGTCATAGAACCTTGACGGTTCAAGCTCGATCAGATCCAGCAGTTCATCGACCCGCGCCTTCAGCGCCGCCCCACTGAGCCCCGAATAGAACTGTGCCGGTCTGCCGATGATGTCGCTGATCCTGATTTTCGGGTTCAGCGCCGTGTCCGCCATCTGATAGATCATCTGCGCCTGGCGCAACTGGTCCTTGCTGCGGTTCAGATAACCTGGCGGCAGCGCCTCGCCCCTGAACAGAACCTCCCCCCCGGCGGGCGGCAACAGACCGGTAATGCAGCGCGCGACGGTCGATTTTCCCGACCCGGATTCGCCCACCACAGCCACGGTCATGCCCGCATGGATGTCGAACGAGACATCGTGCAGAATCTGCGGCCCCCCGGTATAGGCGGCATCCACGTTCCTGACCGAAATGATCGGCGGTTGCTCTTCGGTCGGCCGGGTCTTCTGCGGTCGCCGAAAGCTGCGCACCGCCCAGAGGCTTTTGGTATATTCCTCTTTCGGGTTGCTCAGCATCTCTCCGGTCGGGGCTTCCTCGACCTCATTGCCCTCCAGCAGCACCTTGATCGTGTCCGCCATCTGCGCCACGACCGCAAGGTCATGGGTAATGTAGATTGCAGCCGTGTTGAACTGGTCAACGATGTCGCGGATTGCGGCCAGAACCTCGATCTGGGTGGTAACGTCCAGCGCGGTGGTCGGTTCGTCGAAGATGATGAGGTCCGGCCTGCACGACATGGCCATCGCCGTCATCGCCCGCTGCAACTGACCGCCAGAGACCTGGTGCGGATAGCGGAACCCGATTTCGCCGGGGTCCGGCAGACGCAGACGGCGATAAAGATTGACCGCGTCCTCCTGCGCCGCCATGCGTTTCTGGATGCGATAGTGCAGCGGGGCCTCGGTATGCTGGTCGATCAGCTTGTGCGCCGGATTGAACGACGCCGCCGCGGATTGCGCGACATAGGCGATCCGGGAGCCGCGCAACGCGCGTTTTTCGGCAGCGGTCGCGGTGGTCAGTTCCATCCCGTCAAATTCGATGGAGCCACCGGAAATCCGCGTGCCGTCGCGGGCAAAGCCCATGGCCGCGGCCCCGATGGTGGACTTGCCGGCGCCGGATTCGCCGATAAGCCCCATGACCTCGCCCTTGTGAAGGGTCAGAGCGACACCCTCGATGATGTCGATCCACTGTTCCCCCGTATAGCCCTCTATCCGCAGGTTCCTGATCTTCAGCAGGACATCCTTGCCTTTTGTCATCTCATCTCTCCTTCAGGCCGGAGGCGCGGAACAGCATCCAGTCAACCACGAAGTTGACCGCCACGGTCAGAAGCGCAATCGCCCCGGCCGGGATCAGCGGCGTGATGACGCCGAACGAGATCAGGGTGGAGTTCTCCCTTACCATCGCGCCCCAGTCCGCCGTCGGCGGCTGCAAGCCCAGACCAAGAAAGGAAAGACCGGCGACCAGCAGAAAGACAAAGCAGAATTCAAGCCCGAACTCCGCGATCAGCGGTGCCGTGGAGTTCGGCAGAATCTCCTTCCTGATCAGATACCAGTTTCTTTCACCCCGCAGTTTGGCAGCCTCGATATAGTCCATGACGACAACATTCCCGGCAACCGCGCGGGTCAGGCGGAACACCCGCGGCGAATAGATGATCGCGACCGCCGCGATGATCACGGAGGTGCTGGAACCGAAAATGCTCAGCATCAGAAGCGCAAAGATCAGCGACGGGATCGACATGATGACATCCGCCGTCCGGCCCATCAGTTGATCGAACCAGCCGCCTTTGGTCGCCGCAAGCATTCCGGCCAGCGCCCCGATCAGGAATGCCGCAGTCGTCGCCGTCAGCGCCAGACTGACAGAGTTGCGCGCGCCATAGATGATGCGGCTGAACATGTCGCGGCCAAGCTGATCCGCGCCAAGCAGCATGTTCTCATCCGCCGGGGCGTAGGTGGAGGCAATCACCTCTGCCTCTCCGAAGGGTGCGATGACCGGAGCAAAGATTGCGGCAATCGCGTATGTGAAGATCACGAACATCCCGAAAGCCGCAGTCAGCGGGGCGGTTTTCAGCTCTTTCGCGACATCAACCGGCGCGATGATGATCAGGAACTCGCGGAAGCAATAGGACACCCCCGCCGCAAAGGCCAGCAGGCCCGCGCCCACGGCCACGAATCGCAGCGCGCCCACGCCGCCGACGATCCCCAGCACGAATGACACGAGTGTCAGCGAGAAAAGCAGCAGGAACGGGTTTCGCCTGTTGAAATACGCCGCCAGAACAGAGCCGGCGACAAGCAGGGCGAAGTAGATGACGACAAAATAGTTCATGGATGCGTCCCTTACTTCGGATGCCGCAGACGCGGGTTGGTGAGAATGGCCCCGACATCGGCCGCCAGATTGAGCAGGATGAAGGTCGCCGCGAAAATCAGACAGCAGGCCTGAACGACCGGAAAGTCCCGCTTTGTCACGGCGTCAACGAGCGCCTGACCGATGCCGGGATAGACGAACACCACCTCGACCAGAACAACACCGGTAACGAGATACCCGAGGTTCAGCGCCACAACATTGATGATCGGCACCCAGGCATTGGGCAGCGCGTGCCTGACGATGACTTTCCAGGGCGACGTCCCCTTCAGGCGCGCCATCTCTATGTAGGGCGAGGCCAGAAGGTTGATGATCGACGCCCGCGTCATCCGCATCATGTGCGCAGTCACCACCAGAACCAGCGTCAGCGCCGGCAGGAAGGTGCGGTGCAGCAGATCAAGGAACCCCAGGTTGTTGCTGACGCTCGAAATCGCCGGGAACATGCCTGTCTTCACGGCAAGATAGAGCACCAGAATGTAGCCGAGGAAAAATTCGGGGGACGAAATGGCGGTCAGGGTCACGACGTTGGCGACCCGGTCAAAGACAGAGTTGCGCAACAGGGCGACGATGATCCCGAGGACGATTGACACCGGAACCGCGATTACCGCAGCATACGCCGCCAGAAACAGGGTTCGCATCAGGCGTTCCCCGATCACGGCGATCACCCTTTCCCCGGTCACGATGGAGTTTCCGTAATCCCCTGTCACCGCACCGGCGAGCCAGTTCAGATAGCGCATGGGCGCAGGTGTGTCGAGCCCCATTTCCTTGCGCAGGGCGGCAAGGTTTTCGGGTGTCGCCCCCTGCCCGAGCACCGCCTCGGCAATGTCGCCCGGCAGCAGTTCGATCATGAAAAAGATGATCACCGAAATGACCAGCAACGTGATCAGCCCCAGGCCAAGACGCCTGAGCACCAGCCGGATTATATCTCCCATCTATCTATCCCCTCCCTGTCCGGGTCCGACCGTCCGGCAGACCCGTTCCTGTGGTTTGGGCCGGTCCCCCGCAACATCGTACCGCAACGCCGCCCCTGCGTGGAATACGCGCAAAATTCCGGTAACGGACGCTGGAACGGAAAATCGCGGAACCGGCCCGGCCGGTGGCCGGACCATGGGTCAGCCGTCAAACCGACAACGACCGGTGACGCGGTGTCTGTCAACATCCCGGCTGTGTACTCCTCACAGACAAAGCACAAACAATGCCTTCCATCCAGCCCCTGCACCGGAGATTCAGCGCGTTTTTTTGAAATCACTCATTTTCATTTTCACCCGGTCCGTCCCTGTCCGTCGTTGTCCGGTTCGCCGAATTTATCCGCATCCGGCGCAGTTTCGGGCCGGGTGCATCAGTTGCATATGCGCGTCTGCGCCCCGCCGATTGCCTGTTCGATGGCTTTCACAACCGTGTCGATGGAACGATTCAACAGCGCCGCATCTTCCGATTCCGCCATCACGCGGATCAGCGGTTCGGTGCCCGACCTGCGGATCAAAAGCCGCCCTTTCCCGGCCAGATCCGCCTCTGCATCGGCAATCGCCGACTGCACCGCCGCCAGTTCCAGCGGCGATGACCCATCGGGATAGCCGATGTTCTTCAAAAGCTGGGGTACGGTGTCAAAACTTGTCGCCAGCGCGGACGCAGGCTTGTCCGTCCGCACCATTTCGGCCAGGAATTGCAGCCCGGCAACGAGCCCGTCGCCGGTGGTCGCATAATCGGTCATCACGATGTGGCCGCTTTGTTCGCCGCCCAGATTGAAACCGCCCGCGCGCATCGCCTCGACCACATGGCGGTCGCCGACGCCGGTCCGGTGCAGGCCGATGCCCCGATCCTGCAAAAACTTCTCCAGCCCGAGATTGGACATCACCGTCGCAACCAGCGTGTTGCCCCGCAGCCGGCCCTCTTTTGCCCAGCGTGCGGCCAGCAGCCCCATGATCTGGTCGCCATCCGCCACCTGTCCCCCTTCATCCAGGATCATCACCCGGTCCGCGTCGCCATCCAGACAGATGCCGACATCCGCGCCATGGTCGATAACGGTCTGCGCCGCAACGGCGGTGCTGGTCGAACCACACCCTTCGTTGATGTTGAACCCGTCGGGCGCGACGCCCACCGGAATCACCTCTGCCCCCAGTTCCCACAGCGCATCCGGGGCCGCGCGATAGGCCGCGCCATTGGCGCAATCGACCACGACCTTCAGCCCGCTCAGGCGTCGCCTGCCGGGGAATGTGGTCTTCACAAACTCCACATAACGCCCGCGCCCGTCGTCGATTCGCCTGGCCCGCCCAATATTCTGCGGCTGCACCGGCTCAGCCCCGCCTTCCAGCATCGCCTCTATCCCGGCCTCCGCCTCATCCGACAGTTTGTAGCCATCGGGGCCGAAGAACTTGATCCCGTTGTCGTGATGCGGATTGTGACTGGCCGAGATCATGATGCCCAGATCGGCGCGCATGGAATGGGTCAGAAATCCCACCGCCGGGGTCGGCGCCGGCCCGAACAGAAGCACATTCATGCCGGTGGAGGTCAACCCGGCCGTCAGCGCGTTTTCCAGCATGTAGCCCGACAGCCGGGTATCCTTGCCGATCACCGCACGATGGCGGTTCTGCCCGTCCTTGCGGAAATACCGGCCCGCCGCCGCACCCAGTTTCAACGCCATCCCGGCGGTCATCGGATAGGTGTTGGCGCGCCCGCGCACCCCGTCTGTTCCAAAAATCCTGCGGCCCATGCCCTCTACCCCTCACCCTCATGCCCGATATGCTGCGCCCGCCACAGTTGCACCGCCTGCCGGGTCGCGTCCATGTCATGCGCCCTGATTATCTGAACCCCCTGCGAAAGGGCGGCCAGCGCCACCGCGACCGAGCCCGGCGCACGGTCGTCCGGCGACGGCACATCGGCAATCGCGCCGATGAACCGCTTGCGGGAAGCGCCCAGCAGGATCGGACAGCCCAGCGCGTGAAACAGGCCGATGCCGCGCAGCAGTTGCAGATTGTGTTCCACCGTCTTGCCAAAGCCGATGCCCGGATCGACGATGATCCGGTAGCGCGGGATGCCCGCCGCCTCTGCAACCGCAATCCGCTCGTGCAAAAAGTCGTAGACATCCAGCAGGACATCATCATAGCGCGGGTCGTCCTGCATCGTCGCCGGATCGCCCTGCGCATGGACAAGGCAGACCGGCAGGGCGGCCTCTGCGGCGACCCGCGCCAGTTCCGGTTCAAATGCAAGGGCCGCGACATCATTGATCAGGTCCGCCCCCGCAGCCACAGCGGCGCGCCCCACCGCCGCCTTGCGCGTGTCGATGGAAACCGGCATCCGGCTGCCCTGCCGGATCGCCCTGATCACCGGCACGGTACGGGCGCATTCCTCATCCACCGGTACGAAATCCGCACCGGGCCGGGTGGATTCGCCGCCTATATCGACAATATCCGCGCCCTTCCCCGCCAGTTCCAGCGCCCGCGCCAATGCCGCCTCCGGCGCGTTGAACCGGCCCCCGTCGGAAAAACTGTCGGGCGTCACGTTCAGGATACCCATCAGACAGGGACGGGAGAAATCGAGCCCCGCCATCCCCGCGCGCGGCGCGGAAATGCGGCGCCTTGCATCCACGGGCAGGTCCGCAGCCCTGATCCGCCGCCGCGACCCGTCGCGACCCAGCATCTCTGCCACGACAAACCAGCCCGCCCCGCCGGCGACATCGAACGCGCCATCAGGGCGGCCGGGGCCCCATTCAACAACCGGTCGGCAATATGTCTTCATGCACCCAGTTTGAAAGATCGCGCGGCAATTTGCAAGGATCAGAACAGCGTCGCCCGATCCGGGCCGACCTGCCGGACGGGGACCGGGGCCGAAACCGCATCTTCCCCGTCAACGGTTAACATCTCTTCCGCGCTCATCAGGCCCGCGAACCACGCCGCCAGCGCCTTTGGCGCGCGCGCGCTGGCGCTGGTGCCATCAACCGTGTCCAGCACGATCTTGGATGGCGCCCAGACGCTCATCTGGCCATTCTTCATGCCCCAGTCCAGTTCGGTCCGCGTATCCACGACAACGCAGCGCTTTTCGCGCCCGGCGAGTATCCAGGCGTTCTGTTCGATTGCCAGCAGGTCGATCCGCCGCTGCACCGCCGGAACCGGGGATTGCGGCGCGCCACGATCCGGCGCACCCACACACAGAATCACCGGACGGCCCGATGCCTCCAGCGCATCAAGCCAACCGGTCAGATACACCGACCCGATAGCCATGTTGGACAGATAGACCACCAGCGGCGGCGGCGCGGCGGCGCTTTGCCCGACTGCCAGATCCCGCAAGGGCGTCTGATTGCGTGACCGCACGATCTCGATCCCCGACGCGCCGGGGCCGCGATCGAGTTTCTCGATCCGCACAAAGACGCGCATCGCCAGCGGCTCGTGCAGAAGCCGGTCCGCCACGCGCTCGGCCAGCGTTTCCAGAAGGTTCAGCCGTTCCACCGCCAGTTCCGCGGCAATCGCTTCGGTGATCGAATCATAAGACAGAATGCGATCCACATCGTCATCCAGCGGCCCGGTCTGTGGCCGGATTTCCACCACCACGTTGAACTGCACCCGCTGCGCCGTACCGCGTTCGGACTGGAACGCGCCGATCTCGACCCCGACAACATGGTCGCGCAGGGAAATCCGGTCCCGGGGGTTGGCAGGCGCCGTCGCTGCGGCGCGTTCGGACGGGTGGGCAAAGGCAAGACGGATATCGTTGCTCATCTGGCGTTCCGGTAACAGGGGGCTGTCCCGCACATACCGGGATCAGGCGGCGCGGGCGGCAGGGGCGGCGCATCCGCACATCATGGCGCCGCGCCGTCGCGATGGCAAATGATCATCAACTGTTGGTCCCGCTGTCCGGCTGACGATAAAAGTGATGCGTGCCGATGGTCGCGGTGCGCGGAAAACGCCTGGCCCAGCGGGGATTCACCTCGTCGGTGTGATAGTGCGTGGCGCCCCCGGTCAACTCTCGTTCGGCGCCATCGAGCATCAGTCTGGCGATTTTTGCGCCCCGCTCATAGGCACCGCGTTCATGAACCACCTCTTGCCGACCGTCACAGTTATAGCTGAACTGGCACTGATACCGTTTGCCGGTTCCCTGCCTGACCACGCCGCACACCGTATTCGGATAGCGCGGACTGTCCACCCGGTTCAGAATGACCTCGGCCACCGCGAACTGGCCGCGAATCCGTTCGCCGCGCGCTTCGAAATACAGGGCTTCCGCCAGACAGGCCAGATCGTCGCCGCCCTGCGCCTGCGGCAGACTGTCAAGGTATTCCGGCGCGTGGATTCGATCAGAGGCAGACGCAGATGCAGACGCCGCCCGGTTGCTGCGCAAGAACGGCTGCCGTGTCAGGCGCGACAGGCGGTCCGACTGCGGCGCATCCGGCAGTTGCCGTTCCGGTTCAAAGATCGACGCCAACCACACGGGCGGCAATTCCCTGGCTGGCGGGTTGGCGGCGGATACGCCGGCATCTTCGGCCTTCGCGACCGCAACAACCATCACCAGCCCTGTCAGGATCAGGGTCCACGCAAGTTTCAAACGCATTGTCAGTCACCTTCGATCAGGCAGCAATCAATCGCGCCCCCACAGGTCACGACCGATGGGGGAATTAGGGTAAAAATTGATTCCTGTCCACCCCATGTTGCAAGAATACAACTTAACTTTCCGGGGATCAATGTGCCGCGGCGCACACGACATATCCACGCTTTTGATTAAAAGGGATTTTCACGGCAGGCGGTCGGCGATGGCAAGCCGCGCGGCGGCCAGTCGCGCAGCAGGAACCCGGAAAGGCGAACAGGAGATATAATTGAATCCGGCCTGACGGAAGAAGCGGATTGATTCGGGCGTCCCGCCATGTTCGCCGCATATGGAAAGGATCAGGTCCTTTTTCACCTTCCGCCCGCGCTCGGCGCCGATTTTCAGAAGTTCCCCGACACCTTCAATATCCAGCGTGTGGAACGGATCCTCCGGGTAGACTCCCTTGTTGACATAATCATTCATGAACCGCCCGGCATCGTCGCGCGACAGACCATAGGTCATCTGGGTCAGGTCGTTCGTCCCAAAGCTGAGGAACGCCGAATGGGCGGCAATGTCGCCCGCCCTCAGCGCCGCGCGCGGGGTCTCGACCATTACCCCCAGATGATAATCGAAATCCACACCCTGCGCCGTCCGCACCGCAGCGGCCACGGCGTCAACGCGCGTCTTCACCAGTTCCACCTCCCGTCTGGCAGAGACCAGCGGGATCATGATCTCCGGCGCCACCGGCGCGCCTTCCCGGCCGGCCACGACCGCGGCCTCGAAAATGGCGCGCGCCTGCATGTCGTAGATCTCCGGCACCGTGATCCCCAGCCGCACACCGCGCAGCCCCAGCATCGGATTGAACTCGGTCAGCGCCTCGACCCGCCTTGTGACATCGGACATCGGAATGTCGAGCGCCGCCGCGATTTCCCGCATCCCTTCGCGCGAGTGCGGCAGAAATTCATGAAGCGGCGGGTCGAACAGACGAATGCAGACCGGCTTGCCGCGCATGATCTCGAACAATTCGATGAAATCCGCCCGCTGCATGGGCAGCAGCCGCTCCAGCGCGGCGGCGCGGTCTGCCGGGGTGTCGGCAAAGATCATCTCTCGCATCACGGTCAGCCGGTCATCCTCGAAGAACATGTGTTCCGTCCGGCACAGTCCGATCCCGTCCGCCCGGAACATGCGCGCGGTCTGCGCCTCTGCCGGGGTGTCGGCATTGGCGCGCACGCCAATGTCGCGCGCCTCATCCGCCCAGGTCAGCAGTTTCCCGAACCAGCCATCAAGCGCCGGTTCCAGAAGCGCCGCCTCGCCCGCCAGCACCTGGCCGGACGATCCGTCAATGGTCAGCATGTCGCCCTCGCGGATGACACGCCCGTCCGGGGTCTTCAGCAGCTTTTCCCTTGCATCGAGCTCCATGTCCCGCACGCCGACGATGCACGGCAGACCCAGGCCGCGCGCAATCACCGCTGCATGGCTCGACATGCCGCCGCGTTCCGTCAGAACGGCGCTGGCCGCGTGCATACCCCGGATGTCCTCCGGCGCCGTTTCGCGACGGACCAGAACACAGGCTTCCCCCCGCGCATCGCCGGCCAGCGCGGCGGTGGCGGAAAAAACCACCCGCCCCCTGGCGGCGCCGGGGCTGGCCGGCAGGCCGTTCAGGATCGGGTCGCGCGGCCCTTCGGGATCAACCTGCTTGTGCAGCAATTCGGTCAGGGCGCGCGGTTCAACCCGCATCAGCGCCTCTGCCGGGGCAATGATCCCGTCTTCGGCCAGCGACACCGCAACCCGCACCAGGGCCCGGGCATTGCGCTGAACGCGAACCGCGTCAAGAATGTGCAATGCGCCATTCTCGATCGTGAACTCGATCTGCATTTCTTCGCGCAGGCGCTCTCGACAGACCCGCCCGTGCCCGATCAATGCGGCAAAGCAATCGGGGCATCGCTCCTCCATTGACGGACCGCGCCGGTCGCGGGTCAGACAGAGCGCCTCGGAAGCGTTGATCAGCGCATCCCGGCCCTGGCTCTGGCTCAGATACCGGCCCCTGAGCAACGGCCCCCCGGTCTGTTCGTCAATGAACTGGATCACGCCTGACCCGCTCTCGCCCCGGCCCAGCCCCAGCGCCATCTGCTGCACCACCAGTCCCAGCCCCGCATCCGCAGGCGCGCCCCTGGCCTGTCTCAGCAGTCGCGCCGTGGTGCCTTCCCAGGCGCGGGCCATGGATTGCAGCACATCCGACAATTGCCGCGCCGGGTCCTGCGGGAAAGCCTCGTCCGTCTCTGCTTGGTAAATCTCCAGCAATTCCGGCAATGCCCCGGCCTGGGTTTTGCCGCCGATTTCGAACACGTCGGAATCCAGCCGCGCGACATGGATCGCATAGGCCTGAATGAACCGGACATAAAGCGCGCCAGCCGCCTCGGCGCCAATGGTTTCGGACAGTTCCGCATGGCGCGCATCATTCATCCCGATATTCAGGATCGCCCCCGGCCCGCCCCAATCCGGGTCCTGCGAACTGGGCCGAACAGACACCAGCGGCCTGTCGCCGAAGCGGGCCATCATCGCCCGGGTGTCAAGCAGGCGACCCTGCGCAATCCCGAGCACCGCGTCAAAGGAAATGGCCAGCGTGCGCGGCACCGGAAGATCAAGCCGGATCAGGCGTTGCAGGCACTTTGCCCGCCCGCCATGGCGCGAGGTCCTGATCCTCGCATCCGCCGCAATTTCCGTATATGGAGCTGTCGCCGTTTTTTTCCGCACCGCAGCATTTCCTTTCGCCTCGGCGCAGCATAGCGAAGGATCATGCACTGGCAAGGGGCGGCGACAGCGCCGCACAGGGTTTTCATGCCTGCGGCGCGAGTATTTTTTCAGAGAAGAAGATCAGCCCACGATCCGGCTCAGATCCGCCACCGACAGGCAATGCCCCCGAATGCGGCTGAGCAGGTTCAGCCGGTTGCGGCGCATGGCCTCATTGCCGCTGTTGACCTGCACCGCCTCGAAAAACGTGTCGATCGGGGCGCGCAAGGCGGCCATGGCGGCCATGGCCGCCGCGAAATCTTCGGCCTCGATGGCCGGAGAGATCGCACCCTCTGCCCGGTCCAGCGCCGCGAACAACGCGCGTTCCTCATCGCTTTCGGCAAATCCTGCATCCGCGCGACAGGCGTACTCTGCCCCATCCCTTTCCTCTGCCTGAGCCAGGATGTTGCCGGCGCGCCTGAAGCCCTGCAACAGGTTTTCGCCGTCATCGGTTTTCAGGAAGTCCGACAGCGCTTCCGCCCGTTTCACCAACAGCGTCAGATCGTCGTTGCCGGGCATCGCAAGGCAGGCGTCGATGACATCGTGGCGAATGCCTTTTTCGCGCAGGTGGACCTTCAGGCGGTCGTGGATGAACGCCCTGAGCGCATTGACATCGGCATAAGCATGTCCCTTGCCCTGCCCGATTTCCCGCGGCCCGGCGATGTCGTTTGCTTTCGAGACGATTTCATTCAGATTCAGGCGCAACCCGTTCCCCGACACCAGCCGGATAACCCCTAGGGCCGCGCGGCGCAGGGCAAAGGGATCCCTGGAACCGGTCGGCCGCTCATCAATCGCCCAGAACCCGGTCAGCGTATCCAGCTTGTCCGCCAGCGCCACGGCAACGGAAACCGGCGCGGTAGGCACATCGTCAGACGGCCCCAGCGGCGAATAATGTTCCGGCGCCGCATTGGCGACCTCTTCCGGGTGGCCCGCAGCCGCCGCGTGGCGGCGACCCATCAGGCCCTGAAGTTCGGGAAATTCACGGACCATTTCCGAGGACAGATCGGCCTTTGCCCATCGTGCGGCGCGTTCCGCCAGATCGGCATCCGCGCCCACCGCAGGCGCGATTTCGCGGGCCAGTCGGGCGATGCGTTCGATCCGCCCCGCCTGCGTGCCAAGCCTGTTGTGGAAGGTCACGTTTTCCAGCGCCGCCAGCCACCGCTTCCCACCGGCTTTCGCCACACGGATGTCGTTTTCCCAGAAGAACTTTGCATCCGCCAGCCGCGCGGCCAGCACCTTGCGGTTCCCGGCCAGAATTGTTGCGCCATTGTCCGGCGCGTCGATATTGGCGACGGTGATGAATTTCTCGATCCGTCCGGTGCCGGGGTTCCTGACGGAAAAGAATTTCTGATGTTCGCGCATCGAGGTTTGCAGAACCTCCGGCGGCAGGCTCTGGAATTCCTCGCCGATCCCGCCCATCAGGACCACGGGCCATTCGACGAGCCCGGCGACCTCTGCCAGCAGGCCCGTGTCGGCGACCACCTCAAGCCCCTGCGCAAAGGCAAGGCTGGTCGCATCATGCCAGATGCGCCCGGCGCGTTCTTCGGCGTTCAGGATCACCTTGCGCGCCTTCAGGCCCGCCGCGTAATCCTCGAACCCGGTGACGGCAAATTCCTCCGCCGCCATGAACCGGTGCCCGCGCGTGGTGTTGCCAGAGGCGATCCCGTCAACCTCCAGCGGCACGACCGCCGCCCCGGCCTCATCGCCAAGGATGCACAGGATCGAATGCAGGGGGCGCACCCAGCGCAGCGCCCCGGCCCCCCAGCGCATGGATTTTGGCCACGGGAAGGCGCGGATGGCGGCCTCCAGCACTTCGGCCACGATCCCGGCCGCCGGGCGGCCCGGCCTTTCGATCACCGCAAGGAAGACGCGGCCCCTGCTGTCGTCGCGCTCTTGCAACTGGTCGCGGGTCAGCCCCGCGCCGCGCAGAAAACCCTCGATCGCCTTCTCCGGCGCGTCCACACGCGGGCCCCGGCGCTCTTCACGGACGCCCGGGCTATGGGCCGGCAGCCCCTCGACCGACAGCGCCAATCGGCGCGGGGTCGAGAACGCCCCGGCACCGGCACAGGTCAGACCGGCCTCCGCCAACCCGTTCGTCACCAGCCGTTTCAGATCATCGGCGGCCTTGCGCTGCATACGCGCAGGGATTTCCTCGGATAAGAGTTCAATCAGAAGATCGGGCATGTTCTAGTTTCCCTCAAGTACCGGCGGGCAGCCCTCTGGCGCGGGTTTTCCATTGAAAACCTCCTCTCCGCAATGGTTGATCTGGTGCCAGACAAAGCCGCGCCCGTCCGGCATCACGGCGACAACGCGATCAAAACCATAGCTGCGGTTCTTCTCGCCCAGAAAGGCCAGCGCAGTGCCGTCTTCCAGCGCCGCGCCAATTTCCTGCGCGTTGAAACACCCGAACCAGGCCGGCGCGATCAGCGGGACGGCGCCCTCATAGGGCGCGAATGTCCCGGTCAGCATGGCCTGACTGTGGGGCGTGGTGAAACATGCGCGATAGCGCAGGGGCGAACTGCCGGAATCAATCCCCTGAAAATCATCCGTCACGATCAGGTCCGGCGCGCCGGTGGCAAGGGCGGTCAGGCGCACGGCCTCGCCCTCTGCCTGCACGTCCTCGTAAAAGGCATGGACCTGAAGATAATAGAGCGCGATTCCGGCAATCAGGGCCGTTGCGACAATGCCTGCTGCAAGGATTTTTCCGGTCATGCACGGACTCCGGTATCAGCGCCCCGCCAGGTATTGCGCGATGCACCGCGTTGAAGCATAGTCGCCGGTATCCGGTTCGGCAAACCGGGCAACCGGGGTCTGCGGCGATGACCGAAAACTTTGCGATCTCCATGTTCGGCGCACTTTTTGCGGTCATGAACCCCTTTGTGAACCTGCCGATCTTTCTTGGCCTGACGGCCGGTCTGGATCGAACCGGGCAACGCCGCATGGCGCTTCAGGTTGTGGCATACACCCTGATCGCCTGCGTCGTCGTCGCGGCGGGCGGTACTGCGATCCTGCATTTCTTCGACATCTCGGTCGATGCGTTTCGTGTCGCAGGGGGGCTCGTTCTGTTGCAGATCGGTTTTCACATGCTCAACGGGCGCGAAAGCGCGGCGCATCACGGCACGGACAGCGAAAAACGGGAAACCGCCGGGATCGAAAGCATCGCATTTTACCCCATGACATTCCCGATGCTGGTCGGTCCCGGCACGATGACCACGCTGATCCTGTTTTCCCACAAGGTGACAAGCCCGGACATGTGGATAGCCTACGGCGCCTGTGTCGGCATCGTGATCGCCATGCTGGCGGTCGTCCTGTTCCTTGCCGGGGATATAGGCCACTACCTGACCAGCACGGTGCGCACCATCATGACCCGTCTCATGGGCATGATCCTGCTGGCAATCGCCGTGGGCATGGTTGCCGCCGGGGCGCAGGTACTGCTGCCGGGCCTCGGGCAATCCGTTTTTCAAGGGCAGCCCCCCCCGGCCCCGGTCAGCACGAAGGCATCGGCGCATTTCCTTGCCAGCGCCCGCACCCGGCCGATATAGGCCTGTCGTTCAGTGACCGAGATCACCCCCCGCGCATCCAGCAGGTTGAAGATATGGCTGGCCTTGATGCACTGGTCATAGGCCGGATGCGCCATGATGATGCGTTTGCCGGTCCTGGGGTCGTCATGCCGGTGGCCCAGGATCGCCTCGCATTCCGCCTCGGCCTCTTCGAAATGACGCAAGAGCACCCCGGTATTCGCGACCTCGAAGTTGAAGCGGGAATATTCCTCTTCGGTCTGGCGGAAAATATCGCCATAGGTCAGCGCAACTGGCGCGTCCGGGTCGTTGAACGGCATGTCCATCACATGATCGACGCCCAGCACATACATGGCGAGGCGTTCCAGACCATAGGTCAACTCGCCCGGAACCGGCTTGCAGTCATGCCCGCCCACCTGCTGGAAATAGGTGAACTGGCTGACCTCCATCCCGTCGCACCAGACTTCCCAACCCAGACCCCAGGCGCCCAGAGTGGGGCTTTCCCAGTCATCCTCGACAAAGCGGATGTCGTGCAGGGACATGTCGATGCCGATGGCCTCCAGCGAACCAAGGTAGAGTTCCTGCAAATCCGGCGGGCTGGGCTTGATCAGCACCTGATACTGGTAATAGTGCTGCAATCGGTTCGGGTTCTCCCCGTAACGTCCATCGGTCGGGCGGCGGGAAGGTTGCACATAGGCCGCCGCCCAGGCGCCCGGTCCCAGCGACCGCAGCGTCGTCGCCGGATGGAAGGTGCCCGCGCCGACCTCCATGTCATAGGGTTGCAGAACGGCGCAGCCCCTGGCCCCCCAGTAATTCTGAAGCCTCAGGATGATTTCCTGAAAACTGCACGGTTTGCTGGTATCGCCCGACATGATCGCCCCTTGAAAATGCGTGTTCTCAATAGGCAAGGCCGACCGGAAGTTCAATCGCTACCGGCTGAATGACCGGATGCGGAACCGATGGCCCCCCAAAGATCGCGCGCGTTCCACATTCCTTCCATCCTATCGCCGCCAGAACCGGGCGGTGAACAGGACATAGACGGTGATGATCTCAAGGCGGCCGATCAGCATGGCCGCCGTCAGAATCCACTTTGCGGCGCCGTTCAGATTCGCGAAATTTCCCGCTGGGCCAATCTCTTCGCCCAATCCCGGACCGATATTGGCCAGCGCGGTCGCCGCCCCTGAAATGGATGTCGTGAAATCAAGCCCCGTCAGGTTCAGCGCCACCGCAAGCACACCAAGCGTCACCATGAAGAACATGAAGAACGACATGACCGAACTCAGGACATCGTGATCCACCGGGCGCCCCTCATAGCGCGGCGTGAAAATCCCGCTGGGGGAATATATCTGCTGGAGTTGCGCCCGGAGTGCGGAAAAGAAAATCTGATAGCGGAAAATCTTGATCGAACAGGCGGTGGAACCGGCGCAGCCGCCGATCAGACCGGCGAAAAAGAACAGAACCACCGCAAAGCCGCCCCAAAGCTGATAATCGGTGCTTGCATAGCCGGTGCCGGTCAGAATCGAGGTCGTGTTGAAAAGGACGACACGGAAAGCCTGCCCGACCTCTTCGCCACCCGCCGCGACCCGGTAGACGACAAGCACGGCGACAAGCGTTGCGATCACCCACAGGATGCCGCGCACCTGAGCGTCGCGCAAGATCGGTCGGGACTGGCCGGAAATCAGTTGCACATAGCGCACGAAAGGCAGCGCCGCCAGCAGCATGAATACCGTGGCGACATATTCCGGCGTCCCCCCGTACTGACCGAAAGAGGCGTCATGGGTGGAAAAGCCACCGGTGGCGATGGTCGTGAACGCATGATTGACGGCGTGGAAAACGCTCAGACCGGTCGCCCGGTAGCCCGCGAAACACAAAAGCGTCAGCACGATGTAGATGGCGGATATTCGGGATGCGATCTGCGCCGCGCGCGGCAGGATCTTGCCAAAAGTGTCAAACCCTTCCGACCGGAATATCTGCATCCCGCCGACCCGCAGTTCCGGCAGGAACACCATCGCGACGACGATGATCCCGATGCCTCCGAACCATTGCAGCATACTGCGCCACAACAATGTGCCCCATGGCAGATCGTCAAGCCCGGTGAACACGGTCGAGCCGGTCGTGGTAAGCCCCGACATCGATTCGAAATAGGCATCCGTCCATCCGGCATCGGGGGCCCCCAGTATGAACGGCAACGCACCGAACACCGGCAGCGCCACCCAGACGCCGGTGGTCAGAATGAATGTCTGTTCAATGGACAGGCTTTCCTTGACCCCGTTTGCCGAAGCCAGCGCCATCAACCCGCCCGCCAGAGAGGAAATCAGCGCCGCCTGCATGAAGGCCGGCCAGTTTCCATCGCCACGCGAAAAATCAAGCGCCATGGGAACCAGCATCGTCACCCCCAGAATGGCGACGAGCACACCGATGACATATCCGACAGGGCGCAGATCAGGCATTGGCGCAGGGTTGGCCGCGTCTTCGGGCGAAGTCAAGACCGATGGCGCCCGGCAGGATGCCCCACCGGGCCGCCCGCCCCCTCAGCGCACGTGGATCAGGGTCGAGAACAGTTGCGGATCAATGGACTGCGCGCAGAAGGTCTCGCCCTCGGTCAGGACGCTGACCGCGTCGTGGCTGTGCAGGCTTTCCTGATGGCTCGCGACGATACGGAAATCCCCGATCCGGGGGTCGTTCTGCAATTGCTCGGAAAACAGCCGCGCCGCATCCTCCACGAAAATCGGATTGGCCGCGTTGAGTTCCGCAAAAGCCTGCTCATCCTCGCGCTTCACCATCACCTGCGTTTCCGTCGGCACCGCATGTCGGCAATGCCCGATCAGATCCTCGAACCACAGGCACGACTTGTCGGGCAGCAGTTCCACCGAAATCCGCGCGACCGAGCGCTGCGAATGCGGCGTCGCCAGTTGCCCCCGGAACTGCCGCGCATGTTCCGACAATTCCAGCGAACAGGGGCAGGTCGAGGAATAGACATAATCCAGATGCATGATCTTCTGGACCGCGCCGCGCGTCTCTGCCAGTTCCAGCGCGATGTCGTAATACTGATACCCGATCAGGTTCGAGCGCAGGGACGCCACCCGCATCGGAAAGGAGAATCGCATCATGATCCGCGCATCGAAACTGTCCAGATCGGCCTTGTAATCGTTCAGCGCCGCCTGAATCACGTCAATGCTGAAGGTCTTGTCGGCATGGGCATAGAAGGTGCGCATGATGCGCGACATGTTGATGCCCTTCTTTTCCGCCTCCAGGCTGACCGTACCCGTCACCAGTGTCTCAAGCGAAATATCCGAACCATCGCGCCGGTGATAGCGGACCGGCAGCCGGAAATTGGTAATCCCCACATGCTGGATATGCCGTCTGGCCCCCTTGATCAGGCTTTCCGGGCCGTTTTGCAGATCGGGCAGCGATGCGCGATATGCCTCATCGACACTGAATTCCCCCGGATATGCCCGTGCAAGCGCGGGATAGTTCGACACTTCCTGCCCCGGAACCAGGCGCGACACCGCGGGGTGAAGTTCCGCCACCTCTGTCGCGCTGGCCTTCATGGCCCAGGATTGCAACAGACGCAGAGCCTTTTCCGCTTCTTCCCGGCTCAACCTGTCTGTCAGTTTCGGCGTCTGGATATTCATGCCCCTGCCCTTTCGCGCATTTGCACCACCCTGATCCTAATAACCTTTCGAAAAGATTACCATTTGCGATTGTTGCCGCCCCGTTGCCGCCCCTTTGCCGCCCGCCATGCGCCCCAAACCTGAATATTGCCTTGATCCGCCAATAGCGGCTTGCCACTGGCGGCGCCCGCTTTACACATGCAGACAACGGATATGAAGAGAGGTTCACCATGTCTGGCCGGAAAATTCACCTGAAGGATTACACACCGCCTGCCTGGCTGGTTCAGGGCGTGCATCTGACCTTTCGGCTGCATCCCGAAAAGACCCGCGTGCTGTCGCGCATCCGCTTTGCGCCCAATCCCGGCGCGCCGGACCGGAGCTTTTTCCTGCACGGTGAAAATCTGGCGCTGATTTCGGCGGCAATTGATGGCAAACCGGCCACACCGACCCTTGGCGATACCGGCCTGACCTGCAATGTGCCCGACACACCCTTCACCTGGGAGGCCGAGGTCGAAATCAACCCTGCCGCCAATACCGCGCTGGAAGGGCTCTATATGTCCGGCGGCATGTATTGCACACAATGCGAGGCCGAAGGTTTCCGCAATATCACCTATTACCCCGACCGCCCCGATGTCATGGCCCCCTTCACGGTCCGGATCGAGGGGCCGGAGCCGGTTCTGCTCTCGAACGGCAACCCTGCGGGCAAGGGCGACGGCTGGGCCGAATGGCGCGATCCATGGCCCAAACCCTCTTACCTCTTCGCCCTTGTCGCGGGGAATCTGATCAATCGCCCCGACCGTTTCACCACCAGATCGGGGCGCGAGGTCGAACTGAACATCTGGGTCCGGCCGGGAGACGAGAACAAATGCGTCTTCGGGATGGAGGCGCTGAAACGCGCGATGAAATGGGACGAAGATGTCTATGGCCGCGAATACGATCTGGACATCTTCAACATTGTCGCGGTGGATGACTTCAATATGGGCGCAATGGAAAACAAGGGGCTGAACATCTTCAACTCCACCGCCATCCTTGTTTCCCCCGAAACCGGCACGGACGTGAATTTCGAGCGGATAGAGTCGATCATCGCCCATGAATATTTCCATAACTGGACAGGCAACCGCATCACCTGCCGCGACTGGTTCCAGCTCTGCCTGAAAGAAGGGCTGACGGTCTTTCGCGACCAGCAGTTCAGCGGTGACACGCGCAGCCGCGCCGTCAAGCGCATCAATGACGTGATCACGCTGCGCAATCGTCAGTTCCGAGAGGATAACGGACCTCTCTCCCACCCCGTGCGCCCCGAAAGTTTCATGGAGATCAACAATTTCTACACTTCGACCGTCTATGAGAAAGGCGCCGAAATCATCCGTATGCTGAAAACGCTGGTCGGCGATGACGCCTATTACAGGGCTCTCGACCTCTATTTTGACCGGCACGATGGCGAGACCGCCACGATAGAGGACTGGTTGCAGGTCTTCGAGGATGTCACGGGCCGCGATCTGACCCGGTTCAAGCGCTGGTATTCGCAGGCGGGAACCCCGCGCCTGACGGTCGAGGACGATTTCGGGAACGCCACCTATACCCTGCGTTTCCGACAGGATACGCCGCCCACCCCCGGACAGGACGACAAGGCGCCACAGGTCATTCCCGTCGCTGTCGGATTGCTGGGCCCCGATGGCGATGAAATCCTGCCGACCACGGTTCTGGAAATGACCGAAGCCGAACAGGACTTCACCTTCGACAGTCCCGGCGCCAGGCCCGTTCCCTCGATCCTGCGCGGCTTTTCCGCCCCGGTCATTCTGGAACGCAGGACCAGCAATGAGGAACGCGCCTTCCTGCTGAGCCATGACACCGACCCGTTCAACAGGTGGGAAGCCGGACGCGCGCTGGCCACCGATGTGCTGATCCGCATGATCACCGAAGACGCCGCACCGGAACCGCCCTGCTGGACGGCCTCGCCGCCGTCAGCCGGGACGACGCGCTCGACCCTGCCTTCAGGGCTCTGGCCCTGTCCCTGCCCGGACAGGACGACATCGCCCAGACGCTCTTCGATGCCGGGGGCACACCCGAGCCTGCCCGCATCCATCAGGCCCACCAGACGCTGAAGCAGGCCGTCGCCCGCCACCTGCAAGACCTGCTGCCGCGCCTCTATGCGGAAATGCACGTTCCCGGCCCTTACCGCCCCGACGCCGACGCCGCCGGCAAGCGTGCGCTTCAGGGCGCAGCCCTGGGCCTGCTTTCCCGCCTCGATGGCGGGGCGCAGGCCGCCCGCCAGTATGCGGAGGCGGACAACATGACCCGGCAGTTCGGCACCCTGGATTGCCTGCTGGCGACAGGCAAAGGGGCAGAGGAACTTGCAGCCTTCCGCACCCGATGGGGGCAGGATCGGCTGGTCGTGGACAAATGGTTCAGGCTTCAGATCGCCCACGCCGCGCCGGAACACGCCGCCAGTGTTACGGAAACCCTGACCGGGGCCCCGGATTTCAACTGGAAAAACCCGAACTGCTTTCGCGCGGTCATCGGCGCTCTGACAATGAATCCCGCAGGCTTCCATGACCCGACCGGCGCCTCCTACCGTCTGGTGGCCGACTGGCTGATCCGGCTGGATGCCGTCAATCCGCAGATCACCGCCCGCATGTCCGCCGCGTTCGAGACCTGGCGGCGCTATGACACCGACCGGCAGGGGCTGATCCGCGCCGAACTGACGCGCATTGCCGGGACCGGGGGCCTCAGCCGCAACACGGGTGAAATGATCAACCGAATCCTGAACGGCTGACGTGACTTCGGGTTTCGCCTTTCCCGACCTCGCGGCATCGTGACTCAGTCTCGTGCAGGCCGCGGTTAATGTTGCGTGAAAAGGAGAGGCCGATGAATCGCTTTCGCATCCTGACACTGATTGCCGCCCTCATCGCGGCGGCGCCACCCGCCGCTGCGCAGGACCGACAGGGCAATAACCGGCCCAGCGACTGGCTGATCACCCATTTCTTCGTTTCCGGCATCTGGGAATCGATGTGCGATGAACGGATCGAAGACGGCGCACTTCGCCAGCGCTGCTATATCCGCCGGGTGGATGTGTTCTCGCCCCGGCCCGAATTTGCGGCCCAGTTCGTATTCATCACGCCGGAGCCGGGCGGGCTGCGTGTGGAATTCGGCGTGGAATCGGGCACCCTGTTCGACCCGGACGGGTTTCGCATCGAAACCGGCGATGCCGTCAGTTGGTCAACCCGGCGCGGCGGCTGCCTGACCGGCCTTGCCTGTGTCTTTGAAACCGGCGACTCGCCACCGCTCATCAAGGCCATGTCGGCAGGCGGCGATTTCCGCTTTACCTTCATCGACCGGCACGGAAACCCGCGCGACCTGATCTGGCCGCTTGACGGTTTCGGCAAGGCGCTGAGCGATTTCAGGGCGCAAAGCGCCGCCCGCGGGCTACTTTAGGCAATAGCTCCGGGCAGAGGTCCAGGCCGCCATGTCCTCTCGCTTCGCCGCAGACAGGAACGGCGCCCAATCCGCCGCAAGCCCGCGACCGCCTTGGGAAATGACCCCATCGCGCGGAACCGTCACCGCCGCGATCCTGAGCGCACATGACAGGTTCAGCGCGCCATCCTTCAGCGCTTCGCCCGATTGCGCCTCGCAGCCATACCCCCGCGCGGTGGCGGGCGCGATCTGCGCCAGCCCGTACCACTTGTCATCACCGCCCACGGCCTCCGGCCTCCAGTCGCTTTCATGCCTTGCCAGCGCCGACAGCAGCCCCGCCCAGAATGTCTTGCGATCCTCCCCGGACGCCGTTTCATAACCGGGGCAATAGCTTTCGATGTCACCGGGAACCGTTCGCGGCAACACCGCTGCGTGGCCCGACAGGGCGGACAGGCTCTTTTCCGTCCACGCCTGCGCCTCTGGCCGGTGATCCCAACGCATGACCGGCATTGCGGTCTGCACTGCGGGCGCAACCCCGGACCGCTCGCAGGCAAAAAGCAAAAGCGAAGCGCCCGCCGCGAAGCCCGCGACAAAGGCGATACCCATTCTGATCATGTATTTCATCCTGCCCCTGCGCCCCGGTATCAGCATCTGCGAAACACCGGGCAAGGGCAAGGGGGCATCGGCGCGCCCCTTGCATGGAACGCCCGCCATTCCCCTTGCCCCCCGCCCGGCGCTGCCCTAGAACACCCGCCGAGCCGCACGATGCACGATGCAGGACGCAGGAAGACAGGAAAACAGGAAAACAGAATGCCTGACCGCCTTTCCCATACCGCACCCGAACCCGAACCCAGGGTGATCCGCGGGGTCCGGTCCGATTGGGAACTCGTGATCGGGCTGGAAGTACATGCCCAGGTCAGTTCCAGCGCCAAGCTCTTTTCCGGCGCTTCCACCCGGTTCGGGGCAGAGCCTAATTCCAACGTCTCCTTCGTTGACAGCGCCATGCCCGGAATGCTGCCGGTGATCAACGAATACTGCGTCGAACAGGCGGTGCGCACGGGGCTTGGCCTGAAGGCGCGGATCAACCTGACCTCTGCCTTCGACCGCAAGAACTATTTCTACCCGGACCTGCCGCAGGGCTATCAGATCAGCCAGCTCTACCACCCTGTCGTGGGCGAAGGCGAAGTGATCGTGGACATGGGCCCCGGCATCGCCCGCCGTGTGCGGATCGAGCGTATCCACATGGAACAGGACGCCGGGAAGTCGATCCACGACATGGACCCGCACATGTCCTTCGTCGATCTCAACCGTACCGGAATCTGTCTGATGGAAATCGTCTCGCGCCCCGATATCCGGGGTCCGGAAGAGGCCGCCGCCTATGTCGGCAAGCTGCGCCGGATCATGCGTTACCTGGGCACCTGCGACGGCAACATGCAGAACGGCAACCTGCGCGCCGACGTGAACGTTTCGGTCTGCCGTCCGGGCGATTACCAGCGTTATCGGGAAACCGGCGACCCGTCGGCCCTGGGCACCCGGTGCGAGATCAAGAACATGAACTCCATGCGTTTCATCCAGCAGGCCATCGAATACGAGGCCCGACGCCAGATCGCCATTCTGGAGGACGGCGGCAAGGTCGATCAGGAAACCCGACTTTATGACCCGGAAAAGGGCGAAACCCGGTCGATGCGGTCGAAGGAAGAGGCGCATGACTATCGCTACTTCCCCGATCCAGATCTTCTGCCCCTGGAAATGGAACAGTCCTGGGTCGATGGCATCGCGGCAAACCTCCCTGAACTGCCGGATGCGAAGAAGGCGCGACTTGTCACCGACATGGGCCTGTCGGAATACGACGCGGGCGTGCTGACCGCAGAAGTCGAAACCGCCGATTATTTCGAAGCCATCGCCAGCGGCCGCGATGGCAAGCAGGCCGCCAACTGGGTGATCAACGAGCTTTTCGGACGCCTGAAAAAAGACGGCCGCGACATCGCCGATTGCCCGGTGTCCCCCGATCGGCTGGGCGGCATCATCGACCTGATCGCCAGCGGCGACATTTCCGGCAGGATCGCCAGAGAGCTGTTTGAAATCGTCTATGCCGAAGGCGGCGATCCGGCGGAAATCGTCGAGGCGCGCGGCATGAGACAGCTTACCGACACCGACGCCATCGGGGCCGCCGTGGATCGGGTCATCGCCGACAACCCGGCGCAGGTCGAAAAAGCCAGAGGGAACCCGAAACTCGCGGGCTGGTTCGTGGGCCAGGTGATGAAGGCGACAGGCGGCAAGGCCAACCCGGGGGCGGTGAACGAACTGGTGTCGCGGAAACTGCGGCTCTGAGGCCCCGGCGCTTTGACGGCGAACCCGACCCGGCAGTGATTGCCGCGATCCATTCGGGCGGCGCGGATGAAACCCTGACAGCCGGGTGGGCGCAGGGGGCCATGCCCGCACCTTTCCCGGATCAATGACGATTATTTCACTGTACTCGGCCAGCCTCTTCTGAAAATCTTGTCCCGTCTGTCGTTGTCAGGAGCATGGCCGAGATGAGCAGCGGGAAAATTCCGTTGGCCGGGGTGATCGGCTCACCCGTAGAACACAGCAAATCGCCCGCGCTGCATGGGCACTGGCTGAAAACCCATGGCATTCGTGGATATTACATCCCCATGAATGTCGGCAGGGAGGATCTGGAAACCGTGATTCGCACCCTGCCCGCGATGGGGTTTGTCGGGCTGAATGTGACAGTCCCGCACAAGGAGGCCGTGCTGGGCATCGCCGATGCAATAACCGATCGCGCCGCGCTGATCGGTTGCGCGAACACGCTGATTTTCTGCAAGGACGGCAGGATTCACGCGGACAACACCGATGGCCATGGTTTCATGGAAAACCTGCGCAGCGGCGCACCGGGATGGCGGCCGCAATCGGGACCGGCGGCGGTATTCGGCGCAGGCGGCGGCGCTCGGGCGGTTATCGCATCGCTGCTGGGGGTCGGGGTTCCCGAAATCCGCCTGTCCAACCGGACCCGCATCCGGGCCGAGGCGATGCAGGCCGAATTCGGATCGAAAATAAAGATCGTGGACTGGACCGGCGCAGGCAGCATGACCGACGGGGCCGCGACAGTTGTGAACACGACCTCGCTGGGCATGGCCGGGATGAACGAATTTCAGGTGCCCCTGCACGGGCTGCAACCCGAGGCCGTTGTGACCGATCTGGTTTACACTCCGCTGGAAACTGCATTTCTGAAGACCGCGCGCAAGGCAGGCTGTCAGGTGGTTGACGGGCTTGGTATGCTTCTGCATCAGGCCGTGCCCGGCTTTGAGCGGTGGTTCGGCGCATGTCCGAAGATTGATGAAGCCACGCGCAAGGCGGTTCTGTCCTCATGAAAGGTCCGTTTCTGATCGGGCTTACCGGTTCCATCGGGATGGGGAAATCCACCACCGCGACGATGTTCGCCGATGAGGGCATCCCGGTCTGGGATGCGGATGCGGCTGTATGTCGTCTGTATGACGCGGGTGGCGCGGCAGTGGAGCCGATGCGAAAGCTGTTGCCGCAGGCTGTCAGCCACGGGGCGGTCAGCCGGGATGCGCTGAAATCCTGTATAGCAAAGACACCGGGCATCCTGAAGCGGATCGAGGCCATCGTCCATCCGCTGGTTGCGCAGGACCGGGCGGATTTCATTGCCGGCGCGGGATCGGGCATCCTGCTGCTGGACATTCCGCTTCTGTGTGAAACCGGGGGCGACGCGCATGTGGATGCGGTGGTGGTGGTGACAGCGCCCGCCCGCCTGCAACGGGCGCGGGTACTGGCCCGGCCCGGCATGACAGCCGAACAGTTTGAAATCATCCTGTCAAATCAGATGCCGGACAGGGAAAAGCGCGCCCGCGCCGACCATGTGATCAAGACAGTGACGCCGGACGCCGCGCGGTGCGCGGTGCGCGACATTCTGGCGCAGATCAGGGAAAGGATCATTGATGCGTGAAATCGTGCTGGATACGGAAACCACCGGCCTTGACCCGGATCAGGGCGACCGCATCGTCGAGGTCGGCGCGGTGGAGCTCTGGAACCACATGCCGACCGGCAAGACCTGGCGCCGGCATGTCAATCCTGAACGCACCATCCCGCAGGCGGCGTTCGAGGTTCACGGCATCGGCCCGGATATTCTCGACCCGCCGCAAAAACCGGGTCCGGGGGCGGTCACGCTGAAGGACAAGCCGGTTTTCGCCGGTATCGCACGGGAATTTCGCGATTTTGTCGGCGACGCAAAGCTGGTCATTCACAATGCGGCCTTTGACATGAAATTCCTGAACGCCGAACTGCGCCGGGCCGGGCTGCCGGAAATCCCCTGGAATCAGGCCATTGACACGCTTGCCATGGCGCGGAAGAAATTTCCGGGGGCACCGGCCTCGCTCGATGCGTTGTGCCGGCGCTTCGGCATCGACAATTCCTCCCGGACCCTGCATGGAGCCCTGCTGGATTCGGAAATCCTGGCCGAAGTCTATCTGGAACTGATTGGCGGACGGCAACCGGTTTTCGCGCTGTCGCAGGGCGCGGAGTTGCAGGGCCGCACCGGCGCATCCGGTGACTGGCGACCGCAATCACGCCCGGCCCCCCTTCCGGCGCGGGTTTCGCCCGAAGAGGCCGCCGCCCATGGCGCGTTCGTGGCGAAACTGGGCGATGACGCCTTGTGGAGGAAATTTGATCAGGAAACCGGTTGACCGATCTTTTCTTCCTGCGCGCGCTTGGTCAGTTCCGCCCGGTAAAGCTGCACGAAATCAATATTGTCGAGGTTCAGCGGCGGAAATCCGCCATCCCGCGTGATGTCGTGAACGATACGGCGGACAAAGGGGAACAGCATTCGCGGGCATTCGATCAACAGGAAAGGATGCAGTTGATCTTTCGGAATGTTCTCGACATGAAAAACCCCGCCGTAATCAATTTCCAGCAGAAACAGGGGCGTTGCGTCGGCCCGGATACTGGACTCGATTTTCAGCAGCATGATGATTTCATACCGATGCTCGACCGCTCGTTTCCTGGCGTCCAGATTCACCTGCACCTGGATGTCCGGCTGCGCTTCTGTCTGAATGCCTTTCTGGGCAAGGATGTTCTCGAAAGACAGATCGCGGACGTATTGCGCAAGTATGTGAAACCTGGACTGGGCCGGGGCCTGCGTATCGGCACCCTGCGACTGGTTTTCATCGGTCATGGAAATCTCCTGACGGTGAATCGGTTTGCGGCTGTCTATCAGCATGATCCGGGCGCCTCAATGCCCGGTCCGGCCGGAATCCCCCTGATCCGGGCGCTTTTCCGGCGGAACTTCGCGATATTCGCCTTCAATGACATCGGCAGCGCCTGCCCCGGATTCCTGCGGTGACTGCCGTGACCCGGCGGCAAGGCCCTGCCCCTGAATCCGCGCCGCCAGATGACGGCAGGCTGCGGCCCGAAACGGCGGGAACAGCAGCAGAAAGCCGATCGTGTCGGTGAAAAAGCCGGGGGTCAGAAGCAGCACACCGGCAATCAGGATCATCGCGCCATGGGCCAGCGGCTCTATGGGGTCGCGAAGCTCATCAAGCGATCCGCGCAACCGGCTGAGCGCCTGCGCCCCCTGCCTGCGCACCAGCCAGGTTCCGGCAATCGCCGTAAGAACCACGACAAGCAGCGTTGGCCACAATCCTATCGCCCCCCCCAACCGGATAAAAAGGGCGATCTCGATCAGCGGAACCGCCATGAAGACCAGTAACAGCCACATGACCCCTCTTTCCTCCTTGCTGCGTCGGCTTCGGGTGGACTCGACCCCGCCCAACCCCTACATATGAGATGACCGTGCCCGTTACCATCCACAAGGGGATCAGATGAGCTCTGCCGCCATTCAACTGCTGGTTCTTGCTGGCATCGCGATTTTTCTGGTGCTGAAACTGAAAAGCGTGCTGGGAAACCGCCAGGGGTTTGAAAAACCCGTCGCGCGGCGAGAGCCGGAGGCGGATACCCGCCGCGCCGGGCTGGAGGTGATCGAAGGCGGCCCCGACCGTGACATCACCGATCATGTTGCCGAAGACAGCCCGGCGGCGGAATCGCTCCGGGCAATGAAGAAGATAGAGCCCCATTTCAGCGTCGGCGAATTTCTGAACGGGGCGCGCGGCGCATATGAAATGATCCTCATGGCGTTTGAAAAGGGCGACATGAACGCGCTTCGTTCTTATCTGTCGGACGATGTTTTTGAATCCTTCGCCGTCGTGGTGGACAGTCGCGCGGATCAGGGCCTGACTGTCGAGGCGGAATTCATCGGTGTGAGAGAGCTTGCCCTGCGGGACGCAAAATTCGACGAACGCAGCCGGGACAGTGAAATCAGGCTGCGTTTCATGGGCGAAATCACCTCGGTCGTGCGCAACGAAAACGGCGACATCGTCGAAGGCAAACCGGGTGAGATCAAACGGCAAAAGGATATATGGACCTTTGCCCGCATCATGGGATCGGACGATCCGAACTGGCGGCTTGTCGCCACCGGGGAATAGGGCACGCGATCCCGTGCCGGAGGGGAGGGTTTCTGATGGCCCGCAAACGCAGGTTGCCCCGCGCCGATGAAATGGCTCTGTGGAAGCGGGTGGCGGACAGGACGACTCCGCTTGCCAGGACCCGGCCCGACGATCCCGTCGCCGACCTGCCCGTCGCAGGGGACAGCCCCCCCGAAACCCGGCAAGCGCCGGAGCCTGTCGCACCTTTCATGATCGGCTCGGGTAATGACCCGAAACCGGTCGGCGCGGTTGCCGCGCCCCCTGTCGCGGAACGCCTTTCGCGCCCGCCGGTACGGATGGATGTCCGGGCCTTTGGCAAACTGATCCGGGGGAAGATGGAACCCGAGGCGCGGATCGACCTGCACGGGATGACATTGGCCCAGGCGCATTCGGCCCTGACCGGCTTTGTGCTGAACGCGCAGGTTTCGGGAAAACGGCTGGTTCTGGTCATCACCGGCAAGGGCAGATTGCGGGACGATACCGGGCTGATCCCTGAACGGCACGGCGTATTGCGCCATCAGGTGCCCGATTGGCTGCGCTCCGGCGTACTGCGTTCGGCGGTTCTGCAAATCGCCCCCGCGCATCGAAAGCATGGCGGCTCCGGCGCCTGTTATGTATACCTCAGGCGCAATCGGTAAGCTGTGCGGGCAACGCGCGCGGCTAAAGCACGTATCGGCTGAGGTCCGAGGCGCGCGTCAACTCGCCCAGATGGGTTTCGACAAAACCGGCATCCACCGTAACCGTTTCGCCGGGCCGGTCGGGGGCGGTAAAGCCCAGTTCCTCGAACACCCGCTCCATCACCGTATAAAGCCTGCGCGCGCCGATATTCTCGACACTCTGGTTCACGTCGGCGGCGATCCTGGCCAGTGCGGCGATGCCGTCTTCGGTGAATCCGACCGTCACCTCTTCGGTCGCCATCAGGGCGGTGTATTGCCGGGTCAGGGCGTTGTCGGTTTCCGTCAGGATGCGCACGAAATCCGCTTCGGTCAGGGCGCGCAGTTCAACCCGGATCGGCAGGCGTCCCTGAAGTTCGGGCAGCAGGTCCGACGGTTTCGCCACATGAAACGCCCCCGACGCGATGAAGAGGATGTGATCGGTTTTCACCGGCCCGTATTTCGTGGACACGACAGTGCCTTCGATCAGGGGCAGCAGGTCGCGCTGCACCCCTTCCCGGCTGACATCGGCGCCGCGGGTGTCGGATCGTGCCGTGACCTTGTCGATCTCGTCAATGAAAACGATCCCGCTCTGCTCTGTGGCATTCAGGGCGACGCGGGTGACAAGATCATCGTCCAGAAGCTTGTCCGCCTCTTCCCCGATCAGCAGATCATGGCTTTCCGCCACGGTCATCCTGCGTTTCGTCGTCCGCCCGCCGAACGCCTTGCCGAATATGTCGGCCAGATTGAGCATCCCCATCTGGCTGCCCGGCTGGCCCGGAATATCCATCATCGGCATGGGATTCGAGGTATCGGCGACCTCCAGCTCGATCACCGTATCGTGCAACTCTCCGTTTTTCAGCTTTCGGCGGAACATTTCCCGCGTCTGTTCGCGGGCGTCGGTTCCGGCAATGGCTTCGATCACCCGGTCTTCGGCCGCCTGACAGGCGCTTGCCTTCACATCCTCGCGCATCTGTTCGCGGGTCATGGTGATCGACGCATCGGCAAGGTCGCGGATCATCTGTTCCACGTCGCGACCGACATAGCCCACCTCGGTGAATTTTGTGGCCTCGACCTTGATGAACGGCGCTTTGGCGAGTTTGGCCAGACGCCGGCTGATCTCCGTCTTGCCAACCCCGGTCGGCCCGATCATCAGAATGTTCTTCGGGTACACCTCGTCCCGCAGATCATCCGGCAACTGCCTGCACCGCCAGCGATTGCGCAGCGCGACGGCCACGGCGCGCTTGGCATCCTTCTGGCCAATGATGAAACGGTCGAGTTCCGAAACAATCTCGCGCGGGGTCAGATCGGTCATGGCAATTCCCGTAATTCCGGTATCCCGGCGAACCTAATCACCAATTTCCGAAACGCAAGGCAGGATACGAATGCCTCACACCGGATCACCGGCGCGTGGAACGTCTTTTCACCCTGCCCTCGAGCGCGCGCCGCGCCTGACCGGGCCGCTCAGGCGGTGATGGTTTCGATCGTCAGATTTCCGTTTGTGTA
Source organism: Paracoccaceae bacterium (assembly GCA_965216225.1). Classification (GTDB taxonomy): domain Bacteria; phylum Pseudomonadota; class Alphaproteobacteria; order Rhodobacterales; family Rhodobacteraceae; genus 3107. Next base: position 141,361 of record CBDCFF010000032.1, on the reverse strand, counting down.
GACACAGATGTCCGCCGCAATGGCCATTGCCTTGCGGGCGATGTCTTCGGCGGACAGATCGGTTTCCATAAGTCCGCGCGCCGCGGCCAGCGCAAAGTTGCCGCCAGAGCCGATCGCCGCAATGCCGTGTTCGGGCTCCAGCACATCCCCTGCCCCGGTGATCACGAAAAGATCGTGCCCGTCCGTGACGATCAGCATCGCCTCCAGCTTTTGCAGATATTTGTCGGTGCGCCAGTCCTTGGCAAGTTCAACGCAGGCCCTTTGCAATTGCCCCGGCATCGCCTCAAGCCTGGCTTCCAGCCGTTCCAGCAGCGCAAAGGCGTCGGCGGTCGAGCCGGCAAAGCCCGCAACCACATCGTGACCGCCCGGCGACAGCCTGCGCACCTTGCGGGCCGCGCCCTTGATCACCGTCTGGCCCAGGCTTACCTGCCCGTCGCCCGCGACGACGGTTTCGCCGTTCCTGCGCACACCGATAATCGTGGTGCCATGCCATCCGGGAAACTGATCTGCCGCCAACCGGGCCTCCTGCATCATTGCATCATTGCGGTCAGTCCGCAGCCGCAGCCTGATCCCGGATGGTATCCGCGATCCAGCTTTTCAGCGCGGCCTTCGGGGCGGCGCCGACCTTGTTCGACACGACCTGACCGTCCCTGAACATGAACAGCGCCGGGATGCCGCGCACACCCATCCGGGCAGGAGAGTCCGGGTTTTCGTCCACGTTGACCTTGGCGATCTTGATGCGTCCCTCGTATTCGACGGCGAGTTCTTCCAGAGCGGGGCCGATCTGCTTGCAGGGGCCGCACCATTCGGCCCAGAAATCCACCACGACGGGGATGTCGGAATTGCGGACTTCGGCATCGAAAGTGGCATCGGTGACAGCGACGGTTGCCATGGGAAATCTCCTGCGGGATAGGTTCGGGGGGGCAACGTAGGGGCCCCGCCGCCGGGCGTCAAGGGAACACCACGTCATCCAGCGCCCTGATCACGATGTCGTGGGGAATGCGCATGAGCGTTGCCGATCCTGTCCACAGAATTGCGATTTCCACCGGGCGATCCGGGTAAATCTGCGCAAGCGCTGCGTAATATGCGCCCATCTGGCGCAAGATGCCGTCCGGAACATCGCCGGGCGTGTCCGGTACGGTCGCGTTAGTCTTGAAATCAATGGCCAGAACCCTGTCCGGCGTCACGATCAGCCGGTCGATGCTGCCCTGAATGCGCAATCCGCCCAGTGGCGGCAGATTGGCGGAAATATCGACCTCCGCCAGCGCATCCGGCGCGAACACCCCTGCCAGACCCGGCGCGCCGAGCACACTTTCCGCCTCTGCCAGGGCCTCCTTGATCCCGGTATCCGAAGCATCCGCAAAACGCCCGGCCAGAAGATTTCGCGCAAGGGCGGGCCATTGCGCGGGCGGGCGTCCCGGCAAATGCTCCAGCAACAGGTGGACAAGCGATCCGCGGCGCATCGCCGCCCCTTGATCGGAACCGGCATCCCCCGGCAGCGCCTTTGCGCCCCCCAAGGCCGACGGCGCAAGCGGTTTCGGCGCTGCTGCGGGCGCTGCCGGTTCGCGCCACACCCAGTTCGGGATGTCCGGCGATGGCGGATCGTCGGAATCGGTCGCCTCATCAGCGGCATCCGGCCAGGCCCCTTCATCAAGGCGCAACCCCTCGCCCATTTCAGAAACCATGGCTCCGGCGCCGGCGGCCTTCATGCCTGCCCCGATCTGCTCGTACCAGGCGCACCCGTCCCTGCCCATGTTCCCCGCCCCGGCGACGATCAGCCATTTCTCGGCCCTGGTCATCGCCACATAAAGCAGCCGGTCCCGTTCCGCATCGCGCCGGGCGACCAGCGCGTCGTGGGCCGCCGCCATGGCATCGGGCCGCATGTTGACCGGGGTTTTCCAGTACAGCGCCCGATTTTCGTGCAGGATCTCATCGCGCACCTGCGGATTGCGCCCCGCCGTATCCGGCAGGATGACAATCGGCGATTCCAGCCCCTTGGCGCCATGCACCGTCATCACCCTGATACGATCGCCCGCCGAATCCGGCTGCCGCCTGATTTCAACCTCATCCGAGGCGAGCCAGGTCAGAAACCCCGTCAGGCTGGGAATATCCGACTGCTCATAAGACAGCGCCAGCGCCAGCAGCGTGTCGATGCCGTCCTCGGCCTCCGGTCCCAGACGCGCCAGCAAGCGCCGCCGCCCGTCATGGCGGGTCAGGATGCGTTCGATCAGGTCATAAGGCCGCAGGAAATCGGCATCCCTGCGCAGGGCGTTCAGAATATCCATCGTTTCCCGGCGCCGGCCGGCCGGCCCGCGCAGCGCCGCCCACAGGAATTCGCCTTTTGCCCGCGGCTGCGCAAGCGCGTGCAGTTCCTGCTGCGACCAGCCAAGCAAGGGGGAACGCAAGGCCGCCGCCAGCGACAGATCATCCTCCGGCGTCGCCAGAAACGACAGCAGCGCGGTGATGTCGCGCACCGCAAGCTCTGCGCTGATCTTCAGCCGGTCCGCCCCGGCAATCGGCAGGTCGCGTGACTTGCAGGCCCGGATCAGTTCATGAAACAGCTCCGACCGGCGCTGAACGAGGATCAGAATATCCGCCGCCCTGACCAGCCGCATCCGGTAGCTGCCGGTTTTCCTGTCCTCTTCCGGTATCGTTGCCTTGCCGATCATTCCGGCAATCCGGTCCGCGATCCGGCTGGCCAGAATGACCATGTGATGATTTTCCGCGACCCGATCGACCGGATCGAACCAGTCGCCGGAAGCGGGGTTTTCGGTATTGGGGATGGCGGGCCATAAATCCACCCGGCCCGGCATCCCGGCCCTGAAGGCGATATGGCGCGTTTCGCCCCCCAGCCCATTGTCGGCGCGCTGATTGAACACGGCATCCACAAGACGCAGGATCGGCGCGGCGGAGCGAAAGGAATATTCCAGCCCCATCTCGGCGAAAGGCTGTCGCGCCCTGGCCAGCCGGTCCCTGAAATGCGCCCGCATCCGGTCGAACCCCTCCGGGTCCGCCCCCTGAAAGGAATAGATCGACTGCTTCTTGTCGCCGACCACGAAAACGGTGCGCCGCACATCGTCCCGCGCCCCTTTCCCGGCAGTGAATTCCTGCGTCAGCCGTTCGATCACGTCCCATTGGGCCGGGCTGGTGTCCTGTGCCTCGTCCACCAGGATATGGTCGATCCCGCCATCCAGCCGGAACAGCACCCATTGCGCCACCGCCGTATCTGTCAGAAGCGCCCGCGCCCGCAGGATCAGATCGTCGAAATCAAGCCATCCATTCGCGTCTTTCCGACGCCGGTAGTCGCGCAGGAAAACAGCGGCGAATTCGTGCAGGCAGAGCGCTTTTTCGGCGGCATGAAGCCGGATTCTGCGATCCCGCAACGCTTCTGCCGTGGCCATCATCGTGTTGATTGCGGGCATGTGGGCGGCCAGCGCCCTGCGCGTCGCGACGGTTGGAAAGGCGTCGATCCTTGCCGCGAAAGGCGCCTTTGCCCCCGCCCCGGTCAGGAACACGGTTTCAAGCGTTTCCAGATCGCCGGCCGATGGTGCGGCGGGATCGACACCGGCCAGTTTCTCCGCCGCCTTCACATCATTGACCGACCCGGCCCACAGCGCGTCTTTCAACGCGGAAAATGCGGCCATGTCCCAGGATTGGCAAAGGTCGTCGGCAATGCGTTCCGGGCTTTCCCCCGGCGCGACCTGCAAGCCCTCCCAAAGCCGCGCCCGATCCGCCGGAGCTTCGAAAAGTGTCCGGTGCTTCACAATCTCCGCCGTCAGGTCCGACAGGTCGTCCCCCGACAGATGCGCGGCCAGCCGGTCGAGCGCGCCCGCATCCGGCCCTTCGGCGATCTGCCCGACAATCCCGTCGCGCAAGAGCTTCGCCGCCCGGTCATCCATTTCGCGGAACTGCGGCGACACGCCCGCCTCCAAGGGAAAGCGCCGCAGGAGCGAGGCGCAGAAGGAATGGATGGTCTGGATTTTCAGCCCGCCGGGGGTCTCTATCGCGCGGGCGAACAGCCGCCGCGCCCCGGCGATCTGCCCCGCGTCAATCCGGCCTTCAAGCCCGAGGGTCGCGAGGGTTCTCCGCAATGCCCCTTCTTCGTGCATCGCCCAATCGCCCAGACGCCCGAACAGGCGGTTCTGCATTTCCGAGGCCGCCGCCTTTGTATAGGTCAGGCACAGGACACTCTGCGGCGAAATCCCGTCCAGCAGCAGGCGCGCAACGCGATCGGTCAGAACCCGCGTCTTGCCCGACCCGGCATTGGCCGACAGCCAGACAGAGTCCGCCGGGTCTGCCGCGCGAACCTGCGCATCGGACGCCGCATTGCGCCGGATCATGGCATGACCTCCGGCGCCGGATCATCGGTTTCGTCCCATTCGCCAAACCGCGCAAGGTGGTCGTAATCCCCTGCAAACCGCTGCTTTGCCACCGCCCGCCGGGACGTATATCCACGGCTCCCGCTGGAATAGGCACTGATCAGGCGACGAAATTCCTCCCACACCTGATCGAGTCCGGGGTCTTCCAGCGGCGCGGGCTCCTCTTTCGGTTTCGACCCCAGGCCGATGAAGCCCGCCCCCGAAACCCGCGATGGCCCGATCCCGGCAAAGCCCCCGCGCTCCACCATCGCGGCCTCCAGCAACAATTGCTTGTCGAAGTGAATCTGCTCTTTCCTGCCGGGCGGCGTCCCGCTTTTGTAGTCATAGATCAGGACAGAGCCATCGGGCGCACGGTCGAACCGGTCGGCCTTGGCGGTCAGCGTGAAATCCATGCCGTCCAGAGAGACCGCCCCGATCTGTTCCAGTTGCAGCGGCGTCCCGCGCGACCGCCGTTCTGCCTCTGTCCCGATGAACCAGTCCGCGACCTTGCCGAACCTTGCCAGCCAGATGCGCCGCGCTGCGGGCCAGGGGGCGTGTTCATCCAACATGGCCTGTGCAATCCGCAGCAGATCGTCGCGGGTCGCGCCGCCCTCGTTCACGAACCGCTCCAGCACCATGTGCAGGATCGTTCCCCGCACCGGCGCGTCCGGATTGGGCCGGATCGGGTCGAGCGGCCGCAAATTCAGCACATATTGCGCATAGATCGCATAGGGATCCCGGATCAGGGTCTTGATGCGCGTGACCGACAACCGGCGCGGTCTTTGATCCGCGGGCGGGCAGGGCGATGGCCGCTTTTGCGCACCGACCTGCCTTGCGGGCGTCTCGAACGCGCGTCTCAGACGCAACCATTCCTGCCCCCGGAGGCGCATGGTTTGCAGGGCGCGGCTACCGCTTTGTTCAAGGTCGTCCCTTGGCGCAGCACCGGGCATTGCGTCGGGGCGCAGGCACCGGCTCATTTACACCGGGACAGCTTTCGTATGTAACCGTCTTCGATATCGAAAACGCCATTATCATGCGCCATGAGTAGTACCCGTTTGTTCCACTCAGAGCCTTCACCCGAGCATTTCCCATCATACAGAACGGCATTCATGCCTCTCACACTGACCGGGTTCGACAATCGGCAACCGCTCTCGTAGTAGGAAATATGGCCATCTCGAATTTCGACATTGCCTTCCTGGTGCACACCCGTCGGCGAACATTCGTCACTGCTGTATCGGCCATCAAACGGATCCGCGAGAGCGGATGTCGTGATTAACGCCAAGGCGCTGACAAGGAATATCGTCTTCATCGGTTTTCTCCTCCTCGCTCGGATGTCCGACCCGGGGGCCGGACATCGTTTCAGACTGGAAGCGACGGCTCATATGCCGCTCCAGCAGGGGTCACCTTCATCTTTTCGCCTTGCACTCCGCATTCCCGCAATTAGCGACACAGGCCTGCTGGACACAAGCGTGTATTTGCAAATCCCGTTCGTGCTTCCGGGTGTCGTAGGTCTCGACTGCAGTGTATGGAACCAATTTTGTGTCATACACAGGTTCGCATTCTTTACGCAAGATGGGGGTCCCAAAGATGGTGTAGCCTACAGTCTCCGAAGAGCATACGTTCCTTCCAGAATCGACCTTGGCCGATCTTGTCCTCTGGACGGTTCTTTCCTTGATTACCGGTGGTATTTTCTTGATCCACGCTCGAGCAGCGTGCCTTTACCGCCCGGTACTCCTCCGTCGAGCACGAGGCCAACACACCCAGCACCAGAGCGCTGGCGAGGATCATCATGGCGTTTGTCGGTGTCCTGGCTTTTATGAACTTTCTCCGTCTGAGTCCGTGTCGGCATCGACGCGGGGTTGTTTGGAACCAAGTTACCCAGACCGTCTCCTGCAGCTGGTGATGGCGATCCAAGCCTGCTGGCCTCAATATACGATTAGCAAAGAGCTGACAACCAGTATACCAACCCAGTTGCTCTTACTCCCCGAACTGTGCCAACCAGGCGATGACATCCTCGCGCTCCTTGCTCAGCTCAAGGTCGTCCGGTTCGGACAGGCCGCCCAGCAGGCCGGTCAGCCGGTTGATCCAGCGCGACGGCACGGTTTGCCCCTCTGCATCCCGGATCGCGCGGGTGATCCAGACTTCGGGCGCGGCGACGGCCTGCTGAAAATCATGGGCCGACAGGCCGATGCGCCGCTCGGGCAGCAACAGACCGGCCTGCTTGCGCATGGTCCGGTTCAGCCAGGGGTCCGGCGCCGGTTGCGGCGGCCAGACGCCTTCGTTCAGCCCGCCCAGAATCACCAGATCGGCACCCTGAACGCGCGCCTCCAGCGTGCCCCAGATCATGATGCCCGGACAGGCGCGCTCGGGGCTGCGCACCTCTTTATCCTGCAAGACCGAATGCAGCAGCGCGGAATATTCCGGCGCGCTCATCACACCGCCGGAACCGGCTGCGGCGCGCAGTTCGTCGATGGCGCTGCGGGCCTCGCGACCGGCGGCCTGCTGCCACAGCGCCCCGCCATTCCCGCCGGCCGGACCGGCGGCCAGCGTTTCGGCCAGCCACAGGTGATGTTCCAGATGCTCCGGCAACGCCCTGACGCCGATCCCTTCGAGCCCGGCAAAGGTGTCCGCAAGCCAGTTCGCCCACGCCGGGCGCCGCCCGTCGCCCGCCGCTTGGCCGGTCAGATCGGGGCGGGTCGGAAACGCACAACCCTTCCTGCGCAGGGACAATTCCAGTTCCCGCGTCCACAGAAGATGTTCCCCGCGTTCGTCCGATCCGGTATTCGTCAGCGGATGCTTGAGCACCGTCAACAGCGCCTCTGCCGTCAGACGCTCGCCGGACAGGGCAGCCACATGCCGCAGGAACCGCCCGGGGGCCGACAGCGAAAGCGGTTGCCCGGCGCTGTCATCCGGCTCGATCCCCCATCGGTCGAGCGCCGCCGCCACCTGCCGGGTCAGTTGCCGGGAGGGAGAGATCAGAGCCGCGGTCCGGCCATCCTCTGCCGCCTTTCGCAAGCGCAATGCGATCGTTGCGGCCTCTTCCCGCGCGGTGGGGGCTTCCAGCAATGTCACATCCCGCACGGCCTCCGGGATTCCCTTCAGCCCCGGCCCTTCGACCATCCACTGATCGGTCACGGGGGCCGGGCGCAGGGCAAGTGAAATCAACCGGTTACGGGCAGGGCAGGCGGGCGGCGTCGCGACCCAGGGGACAACATCGCGACTATCGACCTCCAGCGCGCGCAACAATCGGGCAAAACGGTATTGCGGGTGATCCTCATGGATCAGCGCATCCTGCATCGCGTCCCAGACTCCGGCGGGCTGATCGAAATCGAAGCCGGGCAGGACCAGCGCCCCCTGCGGCAGTTGCGCAACCGCGCGCATGAACAGGGCGGTTGTCCCGCGAGAACCGGTAGAGCCTGCAACGATGACCGGATGCCGTGGCGGCGATACCCGCCAGTACGCGGTCAGATGTTCGACTGCGCGCCGCCGCCGCCCCTCGGGGTCTGTTGCGCCGGGGCCGAAACAGGGCGCGATCAGCCGCAGGAATGTCAGGGTCCGCGCCCAGTGGCCGGATTGGTCCGAAACATCGAGACCGGCGAACACATCCGGGCCGACACCCTCGCCCTGCATCTCTTCCAGCAGGGCATAAAGGCTCTGCGCCAGATCAAACGCAGCGGTTTCCGGGGCCAGGTCCGGTTGCGCCGCGATCAGTTGACGGATGAGCCGGGCCAGTTCCAGCCTGCGTTGCAGCGCGGTGGCGGGCGGCGGCAAATCCGGCAGACCCGGCAGACCGGCGGCGCCGGCAATGTCGCCCACCAGCCGGATGCGGGGCAGAAGACAGGCCGGACCTTCGGCAAAAAGCGCCCGTATCCGGCGCTGCATCCGGCGCGTATTCACATGAAGGTCCACCCGCGCCATTTCTTCGGGCGGCTGACCGGACATGCGGGCGCGCAGCCCATCGACCAGCGCCGGGGCGAAATCCACGCCGGGGGGAAGGCCGAACAGGCGCGGGGTGGATGCGGGCTCAAACATCCCGCGCCCCGTTCAGCATGGCTTCGGCCAGACCGATCCCTTCGGGGCGCCCCACATCGCACCAGCGGCCCCTGTAGGTCAGGCCGCAGGCGCGGCCGGACGCGACAAGCCGATCCCACAGCAGGTTGAGCGAAAACGCCTTTTCCCGGATTTCAGAGAGCCTCTCGGTACAAATGATCTGCGCCCCGGAATAGATCAGCCCCGGCCCGCGGGTGATGCGGCCGGCCTTGTCCGGCACGAAATCGCCGACGCCCCTGTGCCCGCGCGCCCGGATCGGCGGAATCAGCAGCAACAGCGCATCCATGTCTTCGGGTCGCCAGGCGGCGGCCAGCAGGCGCAGCGGGTTGGGGCCTGCCCATATCGCATCGGGGTTGAAGGTGAATACCGGGCCGCGACCCAACAGCGGCAGCGCCTGCCTCAGCCCGCCGCCGGTGTTCAGAATCATCCCCGTTTCATCGGAAAACGTCAGGTTCCGGTTGGCAAGATGGGTCCGCAGCATCCCGGATTTGTAGTGCAGGTTGACGACCACGCTCTCGACCCCTGCGCCATCGACCCAGCCCAGCGCATGATCTATCAGCGCCTTGCCCGCAACGGGGATCAGCGGCTTTGGCCGGTTTGCGGTCAGCGTCCCCATCCGGGTTCCCAACCCGGCGGCGAAAAGCATCAGCGATGTGGGGCGCTCTCTGGTCATGCGGATTTCAGCCAGTTCAGATGCGCCGCATCCGGCGCCGGCAATACGGACAAAAGCAGCGCCCGGACCGGGCTTAGCGCCGGGTGGTCCAGATCGCCCATCAGATGGGACCAGACACGCGGGATGAGATCGACATAGCGCCGCTTGCCCGCGCACCGGGCAAGGCGGGCGAAGATGCCCAGAATGCGCAGGTTGCGCTGTGCCCCCTGCGCTGCGCAGGCGGCGGCGAACCCTGACCGGGGCAGGGCGGCTGCGGAACAGTAGCGCGCGATCATCGCATCGCTGCATTCCCGTGACACGTCCCGGCGGGTATCCTGCAAAAGCGAGATCAGATCATAGCAGCGATGCCCCGTCAGCGCGTCCTGAAAATCAAGCAGGCCGACGCACGCGATGCCGTCGCGTTCCGGCAGCCAGATCAGGTTTTCGGCGTGATAGTCCCGCAGGATAAGGCAATCGGCATCCGGGGCGTGTTCGGCCAGAACCGTTTCCAGCCCGGCATGAATCGGGCCGGTCTGATCCACCGAAGCCCGCGCGGGCAGGTAAAAGTCGAACACGGGGGAAATGAGGGCAGCCATGCAGGGCGGATCGTGGCGCGGCAGACCGGCAGCGGGCAGGGGACAGTCATGCAAATGCAACAGGACATCCACGGCGGCGCTGTAGAGCGTCCGTTCATTGCCGGGGGTGGCCTCCAGCACCCGCGCGAACAGCCCGTCGCCCATGTCTTCCATCAGGACGAACCCGGCGGCGGAATCATGGGCGTAGATGTCCGGCGCGCTCAGCCCGCCGGCCTTCAGATGCGCCGCGATGCTCAGGAACGGGCCGATCTCCGCCGCCTCGGGCGGGCAATCCATCAGGATTGCGCGGCGACCGGATGCGCAAAGCCGGAAATAGCGCCGGGCAGAGGCATCCCCGGCAATCGGGCAGGGGGTCGCGTCCCGCCAGCCGGAGCCTTTCACGAAGGCCCGCATCTGTTGCCCGCGCTCATCCACGAAGTGCATCCATGACCCCGGCCCAGCGCGGCGAATCCGCAAGCATCCGAAGCACGCGCGCGCCCCTTGTTCCGGTCAGTCCGAAGCCCAGATTCATCGCCCCCTCCGGCGCCCGATCACCAAGGCGGTCAGGCCACTCGATCAGGCATACCGCCTGTTCCAGCGCCTCATCAAGACCCAGTTCCAACACCTCGTCGGGATGGGCCAGGCGATAGAGGTCGAAATGCCAGATTTCCGGCCCGGTCGTCTCATAGGTCTGGACCAGCGTGAATGTGGGCGACGGCACGTCCTCGGGCGCCGGCAACAGCGTCTGGATCAATGACCGGGCGAAAAGGGTCTTTCCCGCGCCAACCGGTCCTTCCAGCAGCAGGCAATCCCCGGCCTTCAGCATCGGCGCAAGCCGCCCGGCGAATGCCGCAGTGTCTTCGGCGCTGCAAAGATGACGGGTAAGGCGCAAATCGGTCATGGCCGGATTCTAGCCAACGCTCGCCCGGCTGCAAGCGGGTTCCCTTGCCGGGCGTCTCAGGCAATGGGCTGGTTTTCGCCCAGAGGCTGCCGCGAGGCCCGAACCTCCAGCCCGCTGTCGCTGCGCGACCAGACGACTTCGATGACCGCACCGCATTTTTCCGGCTTGTTGCCATCGGGAAGAAACGGGTCAGAGCCATTGGCAAAGCTCAGTTCCGCCCCGGTGCGTTCCAGCAGTGTCTTGGCGATGAACAGCCCCAGCCCCATGCCCTCGTATTCCGGGCGTTTCCGGCGGTCCGCGGCATGTCGCCGCCAGCGCACGAACGGGTCGCCAATCCGGCCCAGCAATTGCGGGGCGTATCCGGGGCCGTCGTCGCTGATCCTGATCCGGATGCGCGGGGCCGACCATAGCACCTGAACCCAGACGCGGCTTTCGGCGAAATCGACTGCATTCTGGATAAGATTGCGGATGCCGTGAACCAGTTCGGGCTGTCGCCGTATCTCCGGCTCCGGCCCGCCATCCGCCGCCCCGCGATAATCGAACAGCACATGCCGCCCGCGGTCGCGATGCGGCTCTGCCGCTTCGGCGATCACCGCTGACAGCGGGGCCGTGCGAAGATGCGCGTCGCCCTTGCCCGCCCGGCCCATGGATCGCAGGATTTCCCGGCACCGGTCGGCCTGCTGGCGAATCAACTCTGCGTCGTCGCGAAGCTCCGGGTGCCTTGTCAGTTCTTCGATCAGCTCGGAACTGACCAGCTTGATGGTTGCCAGCGGCGTGCCCAGCTCATGCGCGGCGGCGGCGACAACGCCCCCCAGATCGGTCAGCTTCTGTTCGCGCGACAGGGCCATCTGGGTGGCGAGCAGCGCCTCGGACATCGAGTGAATTTCCGAGGTCACGCGCCGCGCGTAGACGCCCAGAAACAGCGTGCCGATCACGATCGCCACCCAGAATCCGAAAACGAATATTTCGGGCATCCGCAGAAGAAATCCCTGCCCGGTGCGCAACGGCAGGTGATATTTTGCCAGAAGCGTTGTGCAAATCAGCGCGACCGCCCCCAGAATCAGGGTGGAACGCGGATGCAGTGCGGTTGCCGAAATCGTCACCGGCACCACGATCAGCAGGGCAAACGGATTGTGCAGGCCGCCGGTCAGGCAGATCATCACCGCAAGCTGCGCGATGTCGAAAAGCAGCATCGCCAGGGCCTGCGCCTCTGACAGGCGCTTGTTTTCAGGGTAGACGAACATTGCAATCAGGTTTGCGATGATCGGCGCGCCGATCGCCAGATAGACATAACCCAGTTCCAGGCGCAGATCGAAACAGCGCAGGGCAATGGTGACGGCGACAATCTGACCCGTGATGGCGACCCAGCGCAGCAGCGTGAACGTGTGCAGGCGCAGCCAGTCGCTGCGGGCGTCGCTGCTGAAAAAGGCAGTGGATAGGTCGCTCATGCCGCTCGTCGAATTGTGAATGCGTCAGCTTGCAGCATTGCCAATCCTGCGTCGGAATGCAATCAGAGCGTCGATTTTCGAACCGGGAGCCGGGAACGCTGAAATGGCCAGGGCCCGCGCCGGCGCCGCCTGTTTCACTGATGCGACCAGCCGGCGCAGTGTTTGACCCGCGGGCGGGGACTGTCTAGAAACGTCCAGAGGGTCGGAAAACGCGAGGGGCGGAAACATGGTGGAACGCGCGCTGCAAGAGATTGGCGAAGACAATTCCCTGCTGCTGGTCGATGATGACGAAGCATTCCTGCGCCGATTGGCCCGCGCCATGGAAAAGCGCGGCTTTGCGCCGGAAACGGCGGGGTCCGTTGCCGCCGGCAAGGCAATCGCAACCGCCCGTCCCCCCGCCCATGCGGTCATTGACCTGAGGCTGGAGGACGGCAACGGGCTGGATGTGGTGGAAACCCTGCGCGAACGCCGCCCGGATGCGCGGATTATCGTCCTGACCGGCTACGGGGCGATCGCCACAGCGGTCGCGGCGGTGAAATCCGGCGCGACGGACTATCTGCCAAAGCCGGCGGACGCCAACGATGTCATGGCGGCGCTGCTTGCACAGCCTGACGAACGACCGCCGCCGCCGGAAAATCCGATGTCGGCGGACCGCGTGCGCTGGGAACATATCCAGCGGGTCTATGAACTGTGCAACCGGAACGTCTCGGAAACCGCGCGCCGGCTCAACATGCACCGCCGGACCCTGCAAAGAATTCTTGCCAAGCGCAGCCCCAGATAGGACATGCGCCCGCCGATCCCCTGTCTGCCAATCCTGACGCCATGGCCTGCGGCTGGCCCCTATCGCGCGGTCAGGCCGATCAGCACCCGGCACCGGTTGGAATAGCTCCGGCGCACCTCTGTTGGCGGGCGCAACCGAATGCCCGGCCCGTCTGTCAGTGCGGGCCGTGGCCGGCCAAACAGCCTGTTCGCTTCGATGACGGAAAATCCGGCGATCTGCGTGGCCTCCAGCCAGGCGGAAACCCTGTCGGCGCGCTTGATCTGTTTCCTGATCCTGTCAGGCAGCAGCGCAGGCAGTCCGAACCGCAGATGGATGGCTGCGCTCAGACGGTCCTCCAGCGCTTCATACCCTGGCCCCACAGCGGCCTTGACCGGTGAAATCATGTCCCCGATGACATATTCGGGCGCGTCGTGCAAAAGCGCCGCAAGCCGCCATCCGGCATTGGCATCAGGCGCGATGGCCGCGAAAATCCGTTCCACCAGCAGCGAATGTTCGGCGACAGAATAAGGGTAATCGCCAAAGGTCTGTCCGTTCCAGCGCGCAACGAAAGCCAGCCCGTGCGCAATATCCTCTATCTCTATATCCACCGGCGTCGGATCCAGAAGATCCAGCCTGCGGCCGGAAAGCATTCTTTGCCAGGCGCGGGGCGGTCTTGCGGGCATATGGCCCCCCTGTTTGCGGCGCAATTTCCATCAACACGCTGAAACTGTTCTGATAATTTCAGCACTCACAAAAATTCAACGGCACATTAACGGCATTGTGCCGCTGCGTCATTGATAAAAATCCGTCCCCCCCGCATGGGGCCGGAAGGCGTTGCGGGCCGATCCCGTCAATCCGCCATTGCCCGGCCCGCGCCCCGATGGTATCTGCCCTGCGGTCCCAGTTTCGCAAGGAGCCCTCCGGATGGCACAGGATTACATCGTCAAGGATATTGCACTGGCGGAGTTCGGCCGGAAGGAGATGGACATCGCCGAAACCGAAATGCCGGGCCTGATGGCGCTGCGCGCCGAATATGGCGACCTGAAACCACTCAGGGGCGCGCGCATCGCGGGTTCGCTGCACATGACGATCCAGACCGCGGTTCTGATCGAAACGCTGGCCGCACTGGGCGCCGATCTGCGCTGGGCCTCGTGCAACATCTTCTCGACCCAGGATCACGCCGCCGCCGCGATTGCCGCAGGCGGCGCCCCGGTTTTCGCGACAAAAGGCGAAACGCTGGAGGAATACTGGGATTATGCCGACCGCATCTTCCGGTTTCCCGAAGGCGGGGCGAACATGATCCTTGATGATGGCGGCGACGCGACGCTCTATATCCTGCTGGGCGCGCGGGTTGAGGAAGGCGAAACCGGCATTATCGAAACGCCGGGCTCGGAAGAGGAGGTCGCGCTCTTTGCCCGGATCAGGAAACGCCTGAAGGAAAGCCCCGGCTGGTTCGTGAAACAGCGCGACATGATCCGGGGCGTGTCAGAGGAAACCACCACCGGCGTTCACCGCCTTTATCGGATGATGGAGAAGGGGCGCCTGCCCTTCCCGGCGATCAACGTCAATGACAGCGTTACCAAGTCGAAGTTCGACAACAGATATGGCTGCAAGGAAAGCCTCGTGGACGGCATCCGCCGCGCCACCGACACGATGATGGCGGGCAAGGTCGCCGTGGTCTGCGGCTATGGCGATGTGGGCAAGGGGTCTGCGGCCTCGCTGCGCGGCGCCGGCGCCCGCGTGAAAGTGACGGAGGTTGACCCGATCTGCGCCTTGCAGGCCGCGATGGACGGGTACGAAGTGACGCTTCTGGAAGATGAAGCCGCCTCTGCCGACATATTCGTCACCGCCACCGGCAACCGCGACGTGATTCGCATCGAACACATGCGCGAGATGAAGGATATGGCCATCGTCGGCAATATCGGCCATTTCGACAATGAAATTCAGGTCGCCGGCCTGCGCAACCACAGATGGACCAGTATCAAGGATCAGGTGGACATGATCGAGATGCCTTCGGGCAACAGGATCATCCTTCTGTCCGAAGGCCGTCTGCTGAATCTCGGCAATGCCACCGGACATCCGAGCTTTGTCATGTCGGCCTCTTTCAGCAATCAGGTTCTGGCGCAGATGGAACTGTGGACCAGGGGCGGGGAATATGACAATCGGGTCCACATCCTGCCCAAACATCTGGATGAAAAGGTGGCCCGCCTGCATCTGGGGCGGGTCGGTGCGAAACTGACCGGGCTGGCGCAGGATCAGGCCGCCTATATCGGCGTGAAACCCGAAGGGCCGTTCAAGCCGGGGCATTACCGGTACTGACCGAAAGCCGGAAAGGGCAGGCGTCGCCCCGAGAGCGGTGTTTCAGGCCGGAAAGCGCCGGAAAGCCGGCCGGATCAGGGGTCGGTCCCGGCCAGTTCGCAGATGATCGCCCATTCCTCATCCGTCACCGGCTGAACCGACAGACGGGAGTTGTTGACCAGCACCATGTCCTTCAGGCGCGGATCGTCCTTGCACATCCGGAGTGTGACCGGAAATTTCACCGGCCTGACCGCCCTGACATCCACGCATTCCCAGCGCACATCATCGGTCGTGCTGTCCGGATGCGCTTCGGCGCAGACCTCGACAATGCCGACGATCTCCCTGTCTTTCAGCGAGTGGTAGAAGAACCCGTGATCGCCCCGCCGCATCGCCCGCATGTTGTTGCGGGCCTGGTAATTGCGCACACCGTCCCATTCCTGACCGGCCACGCCCATGACGACCTGATCATCCCAGCCCCAGGTATTCGGTTCGGATTTGAAGAGCCAATACGCCATGCCGGATCACCTTCCTCGATTTGACCGGCGCCACATTTTCAGACAATCCGGCCTTTGTACAGGGGTTGCCCGCTGCGGACACGATGCTGCAACCCGCAACCGGGTTCCGGGTCGAGTCCGTCCACTCAATCGCAGTCTCGCTCATGCGGCACCTTCACGCTCAGGGTAATGAAGACAGAACAAAATGGCAACATCCGGTTTCATACCTCTGTCACATCCCATGTGATTGTATGGCTGCTTCCTGAAGAGCTCGGGCTTTTCTCGATGCCAGTCCTTGAGCGCATCGATTGGCGTGCGGCCTTTCAGAACGGATTGCGGCAACTGGCCGTTGTAGAGGCGGACGTAGCGCAAGATCGTCCGCTCCAGGTCCTCGCCGCTGCGGAAACGGTGGCTCTGGAGCACGTCCTCGATCCGTCCGTTGAACCGCTCGACCATGCCGTTGGTCTGCGGCCGCATCGGTGGGGCCAGGCGATGCTCGATCCCGAACCCGGCGCAGAGGCGGTCGAACTCATGATTGCCGGTCGCGGCGCGGCGGCGAAGGCCGAAGAGCCTGTCGGTGAACTCCTTGCCGTTGTCCGTCAGCACGCGGGTGATCCGCATCGGGGCGGCGCGCTCCAGATCGCGCAGGAACCGGCGGGCGTTGGCCGCAGTCTTCACTGGGTAGATGCGCACGAAGACCCGGCGGGTGGCGCGGTCGATCGCGACGAACAGATACCGGCGCTTCTCCTCATCGGCCATCTGCGGCAGGTATTTCACGTCGATGTGGATGTAGCCGGGCTCGTATGCCTTGAAAGGCTTGTGCGCGGGCTTCGCCACCTTCGGCTTCAGGTCACGGAGGGAGCCGAGCCCATGACGGCGCAGGCATCGGTCCAGCCCGGAGCGCGAGACGTTCGGGTTGAGAAACTCGCGGACCACGGCGAGCAGGTCGTCGAGCGGCAGCAGCAGACTCTGTCTCAGCGAGACCGCCACGGCCTCCTGCGCTGGCGTGAGTGTGGTCTGCAACCTGTGCGCCGTGTGGCTCCGGTCGTGGACGGTGTCTCCAGACGGTCTGCTCCGGGATGCCGTAGCGCTCGGCCACGATCCACGCGGGTTCATCACTCGCCTGGATTGCGGCCCTGATCTTCGGCGTCGTCGTCGCCTGCTTGTGCAAGGAAATCAGCATGTCTTGCCCCCGTCCCGAATCTCACGCAGGACCGATCTTGCCATGAACAGGCCAGATCGGCGAGGGTCTATCTGATCGTCCGGGATGGAACAGCTAACGAACAACCTCAGAGACGAATGGGACGAGGTGGAAAAAGAAACCATCGCTACACATCCGGGCAATGGCTGGCGGCACCGTTCTCCGAGTATCCGGATGAGTTGGAGCATCCGGTCCCGATAAACCTTGGCCTGTTGCAGTCGGACATTGATGCCTTGGTTTTTCAGTTGTTTCGCCACTATGCGGTGGGTCTTCGCTTTTCACATCCATTCAGCAGTTTGCAACCGACATCGACGCAGGTTCTCTGCCGCCGTAGTGCATCTTTTTGTCACTTTTCCCGGCCAGTCCGAAAAAACCATCCAGACTGTGTGAAAAGCCGTCGAGAAGGATTCTACTGGATCCGGCGAAATGGCAAACTCGGCCATGGCACATATTTCCGGTGATGTTCGTTCCCAACTCCTGCTGCTTGCGGAGTCCGTGGACGACGACGTTGGCGCGGACAACCCCGTCCGCTTCATCGACGCGTTTGTCGACGATCTCGATCTGGCCGCGGCAGGTTTCGAACGGGTTCGGCCGAAGGCGACCGGTCGGCCGGGCCATGACCCTGCCGACCTTCTGAAGCTGTATCTCTGCGGCTGTCCGAACCGGTTCCGTTCCAGCCGCGGACTGGAAGCGGAAACGCACCGCAATCCGGAGGTCATCTGGCTGTTGCGGAGGTTGCGTCCGTACTTCAGGACGATTGCCGACTTTCGGCGGACGAACCGGGCAGCCTTCCGGCAGGTGTTCCGGGAGTTCGTGCTGCTCTGCCACCGGCTCGACTTGTATGGCCGTGAACTCCTGGCCGTGGATGGCGCCCGGATCAAGGCGGTCAACAACCGTGGCCGGAACGTCACGGCAGCCAGGCTCGGGCGTGAACTTCAGGCAAGTGACGAGCGCCTCAAGCGTTACCTGGAGCAGTTGGACAGTACGGACACCACCGTGGGGGGGTCCGGCGCACCGCATGAGGCGAACCTCGCGGAGAAGATCGCCGCTGTCCGCGCGCGCCGGGCAACGCTGGAAGCGCATCGGCGGACGCTGGGAACCAGTGGTCAGGACCAGATCCCGCTGACCGATCCGGATGCCCGGGCGATGCAGGCCGGGAGGCCGTCGGGGTCATACCCCATGTCCCCAAGCCGGATCGGAGCACTGCCAAACGTCACGGGCATTTCCCGAAATCCCGTTTCCGCCACGACGCCGGGACCGACACCTGCACTTGCCCCGGGGGGCAGCAACCGAGGCCCCGGTACACCGCTCGAAAGCGGAACTCCGCTATGCCAACCGCGCGGCGTGCCGGGCATGTGCCCTGCGCACACACCGCTACATCTTACGCGACGCGAACGAGGCGGTCCCGGAGCGGATGTCCGAACGCCTTGCGGCCCGCCCCGACATGCCTGCCTCCCGCAGGGAGTCTGTCGAGCACCCGTTTGGCACGATCAGGCACTGGATGGGACAGGGTGCTTTGCTGATGCGCGGCCTGGAGAATGTCCATGGCAAGTTCGGTCTTGCGGCCCTGGCCTGCAATCTCCGCCGGGTCATCAACCTGATGGGGGTTCCGGCGCTGCCGGCCGCCGTTTACGGCTGATTGTAGCGCGACAATCAAGATGAGAAGTGCGCGTCAATCAGGATGAGAATCCTTGGTCGCGACGTTTGGGACGATGCCGGGCTTTTGTGCCGCGATCAAGGGGTTTGTTTTTTGATTGTCGCGGAGCGTCAATCAGCTTTGGTGTTTTCCGGTGTGGCTTTTTGTGCAGGCCTTCCCGGCCCCTTTGCCTTTTGTGCTGCTCTTCGCCGGTAGCTTTCGACATTCATCTCGAAGATGGTTGCGTGGTGCACGAGCCTGTCGACGGCGGCCAATGTCATGGCCGGGTCTGGAAAAATCGCATTCCACTCCCCGAAGGGCTGGTTGGCCGTGATCAACATTGAGCGGCGTTCATATCTCGCGCTGATGAGTTCGAAGAGCACACTGGTTTCAGCCTGATCCTTGGTGACGTAGGTGATGTCATCGAGGATCAGCAGATGGAATTTGTCGAGCTTTGCAATGGCACTTTCGAGGACGAGATCGCGGCGGGCCTGTTGGAGTTTCTGGACCAGATCGGTGGTGCGGCTGAATAGGACGCGGTAGCCTTGCTCGACAAGGGCGAGCCCGATGGCTGAGCCGAGATGTGATTTGCCCACACCTGGCGGCCCAAACAGCAGGATGTTGCCGCCCTTTCCGATCCAGCTGTCGCCAGCGGTGATCGCACTGACATGGGCCTTGGACAGCATGGGGACGGCTGTGAAGTCGAAGGTGTCGATCGTTTTTCCGGGCAACAGGCGTGCCTGTGCGAGATGTCGCTCGATACGACGGCGATCTCGTTCAGCCAGTTCATGCTCCACCAGGGTGCTGAGCATCCGAGCGGCGGGCCAGCCTTCCTTGTCGGCTTGTTCCGCAAAGCGCGGCCATAGCGCCTTGATGGCTGGCAAGCGCAATTCGGTCAGAGCCAAGGTTAGGCGGGCGGTATCGGTCTGGGGCGATGTCATGCTGTCACCTCCTGAGCGGATGGCGTACCGCCGACCAACTGGTCGTAAGATGACAGGTCGGCCAGTTGCACCGCGACTTGGGGGAGTGCGTCTTGTGATGGGCTAAACACTGCGCGTAGGGCCGCCATGTCAGGCGGGCGCTTCTGGCGAAGGTCCTCCTCAAGCTGCGCTGCCAATTCAGCCTCGCAGCCCCGCTCGTGTGCCAGCGCCAGAAGATCGACAACCATGCGACACGCCGCCTTCTCACTGGTCTGCTCCAGCAGGAATGCGAACATGTTACGGAACGCCCGGCGCGGGAATAGCTGATCCCGATAGACCAGCCCCATCAGCGCCATGGGCTTTTTGCGCAAGGAGTGGATGACGTGGTGGTAATTGACCACGTGCCCATGGCTCCCGGTGCTCGAGGCTCGTCCGCGTGTCAGCGTTAGCAGGGCAGAGCTTCCCAGGAACAGCTCCAACCGATCATCGTAGAGCCGAACCCGCAGCTGATGCCCGATCAACCGGGATGGCACGGTGTAGAACACCTTGCGCAAGGTGAAGCCCCCGGAGGAAGTGACGCGCAACGTGATCTCCTCGTAATCCGTGGTCCGCCGCGTCGGCAAAGGTCTGAGGCTCGCACGTTCCGCATCGATACGCTTGGCATTGCGGGCGTTGATCCGGCCCACGATCTCGTCGATGAAGCGACGATAATCTTGCAAGCTTTCGAAGTCGCGCGACCCACGCATGACCAGCGCGTCCTCAATGGTGCGCTTCAGATGCCCATTGGGGCTCTCGATGGAACCGTTCTCGTGTGCGACGCCCTTGTTGTTGCGCGTCGGCGTCATTCCATAATGGTTGCACAGGGCGTCGAAGCGGTCGGTTAGATCGGCCCGGGATGACTTATCCAGGTTCTTGAAGGCCGCCGACAGGCTGTCAGTTCCATGATTGTGTGGCACGCCGCCGAGCGTCCAGAGGGCGTTCTGCAATCCCTCAGCCAGCGCCACATAGCTTTCGCCGCCCAGCACGACGTGGGCGTGCTGAAACCCGCTATAGGCAAGCCGGAAGTGATACAGTCGATGGCCCAGTGCCTCACCGGCAATGGTCACACCCAACTTGCCCATGGCGGTGAAATCCGACAGGCCCATTTTGCCCGGTGTGTGGGTCTGCCGGAAAATGACGTCCTGTTCAGGGCCGTGTTCCGCATTCCAGGCGCGTATCCGTCGCTCCGGAGTCCGTCGGATGCCCGTACCCAGATCAGAATGCCGACGCAGAAGCTCCTCGTAAACCGCCACAGGTCGGATCCCCGGTGAGGACCGCAGAAGCGGCACGACCTCCGCATCAAAAATGTCCGCCAGCGGGTCCGGACGCCGCCGGCCGCGAGGGGCCTTCTTCTGTGATGGTAAAATTGGGTCAGCTTGCAGCCGATAGCCCGTTGCCTGGCTGATCCCCGCCTTGGCAGCGGCAACGGCAACGGAATGGGTCGATCTGAGCGTCATGAAGAGCCTCATTTGTTGGTCAGTGACATGACAGCCCGGCATGAACGATCCCCTTGCACAGAAAATCATTCCTTATCCGAGCCGGCCACAACCGTCAGGCCCGCCCCAAAAGGGCAAAACGCGTGTGCGGGGCCTCCCCAGTCGGGCTACGCCCTCCCTGCGAGCCCCCGCACACGCGTTCTCATCCTGATTGACGCTGGATTCTCACCTTGTTTGTCGCGCAGCAGCTGATCATGTCATCGCGAACATCGAAAACGTCCCGTATGGCCCCTTCAACGGGCCGATGGCCGGCCACAAAGCCGTCGTGAGACCCGATCCTCCCGAAAATTGGCGATCCACCGACAATCATGGCCACTTCGCACTGGATCCCTCCCCGGGGGGTACTTTTCACACAGTCTGCATCATTATAAACACATCGGTCCGGACTCCCGGAATCGGGCCGATCCCTTGCGGACCTTCCGGACATCGTGGAGAGGATGAAGGGGGCCGGGCCCCGCAAGATCAACGTCAGACGACCGCCCCTGTAACTCATCAGGAAGATGATGGGCCATTCTCCGGGGTCGCGGATGACGGAAACACACTATCCACATGCCCGACGTGCCGGTCGCAGAGGCCGTCCCGGAGCCTGATCTCTCGGAAAAACCGAAATGAGGATGGAAATATCCGGCACCAAAGGAAAAATCGCCCTGTGGCGGCTTCTTCCAACCCTTCGGTTCTACTGGAGCGGGCGATGAGATTCGAACTCACGACCCTTACCTTGGCAAGGTAATGCTCTACCCCTGAGCTACGCCCGCATCCGTTGGGTGAAGCGTCAGATAACGGCTTGGCGCAGGGGCTTCAAGGGCAAAATACACGATCCGGCGATTTTTCGGACCCGCGCGCGGGCTTGCCTGCAAGGCATCGCCGGGGCCGCTCCGATACCGAAAACAGGCGTTGCCCGCCTTTTCCGGTTGCGCAGCAGGCCCCCCTTCTGCGGCTATTCCAGTTCCACCAGCAGATCCTTGGCGTCGATCTGGCTGCCTGGGCGAACATGAACCGCCCTGACCGCCGCATCGCGCTCGGCATGGATGCCGGTTTCCATCTTCATCGCTTCGATGGTCAGCAGCAGATCGCCCTCATGCACCGCCTGGCCGGTGCTGACGGCGACGGTTGCCACCACACCCGGCATCGGTGCGCCGACATGGCCTGCATTGCCCGGTTCGGCCTTCGGGCGGCTGGCGGTCTGCGATTTCACCAGCCGGTTCGGCACGCGGATCACCCGGGGCTGGCCGTTCAGTTCGAAGAACACGCGAACCTCGCCACTCCCGTCGGTTTCCCCCACCGTCAGCAGGCGGATTTCGAGGATCTTGCCCGGGTCGATCTCGGCGCTGATCTCCTCGCCCGGCTCCATGCCATAAAAGAAGGCTCTGGTCGGCAGGGTGCGCACCGGGCCGTATTGGCGGTGGCGGCCCATATAATCAAGGAACACCCCCGGATACATGAGATAGCCGTTCAGATCCTCGTCATCGACCCCGAAGCCTTCCAGTTCTGCCGACAGTCCGGTGCGGGTGTCTTCCAGATCGACAGGCGGCATATGCGCGCCGGGCCGTGTGGTCGCCGGGGTATCGCCCTTCAGAATCCGGGACTGGATGCCCTTCGGAAAGCCGCCGGGGGGCTGGCCCAGATTGCCGCGCATCATGTCGATGACGGAATCGGGAAAGGCGACCTCTGTCGCCGGGTTCTCGACCTGCGCGCGGGTCAGGTTCTGGCTGACCATCATCAGCGCCATGTCGCCAACGACCTTGGAGGACGGCGTGACCTTGACAATATCGCCGAACATCCGGTTGGCGTCGGCATAGGCCTGGGCGATCTCGTGCCAGCGTTCCTCCAGCCCCAGAGCGCGCGCCTGCGCCTTGAGATTGGTGAACTGACCGCCGGGCATTT
Source organism: Paracoccaceae bacterium (assembly GCA_965216225.1). GTDB lineage: Bacteria > Pseudomonadota > Alphaproteobacteria > Rhodobacterales > Rhodobacteraceae > 3107. Next base: position 118,649 of record CBDCFF010000032.1, on the reverse strand, counting down.
CGTGCAGATAAATCTCCGAGGCGGGGGCGGCGAGGCCGGACTCGAATGCCGCATACTGGCCACGCACCCACTCCCAATAGCCGGAGATTTCGCGAATTGCGCCGATGTCAAGCCCGGTGTCGCGGTCGGTATTGCGCAGGCTCTCGACGATTGATCCCAGACATGGCTGCGAGGTGCCGCCCGAGAAGGCGTCCATTGCCGCATCGACGGCATCCACACCGGCCTCGGCGGCGGCCAGAACAGCCGCACCCGCGATGCCCGACGTGTCGTGCGTGTGAAAATGAATCGGCAGGCCGACCTCCTCTTTCAGCGCCCTGACCAGCACCCGGGCAGAGGCCGGTTTCAGAAGGCCCGCCATGTCTTTCAGGCCAAGGATATGGGCGCCCGCAGCCTTCAGTTCCTTGCCCATATCGACATAGTACCGAAGGTTGTATTTGGCCCGGTCGGGGTTCAGAATGTCGCCGGTATAACAGATCGCGCCTTCGCAGACCCTGTCGTTGCCGACAACCGCATCCATCGCGACACGCATGTTTTCAACCCAGTTGAGCGAGTCGAAAACGCGGAAGACATCAACACCGGCGACCGCCGCCTGGCGCACGAATTCCTGCACCACATTGTCCGGATAATTCGTGTAGCCCACGGCGTTGGAGGCGCGCAGCAGCATCTGGGTCATCAGATTCGGCATCCGCACGCGCAGGTCGCGCAGACGCTGCCACGGGCATTCCTGAAGAAAGCGGTAGGCCACGTCGAAAGTGGCCCCGCCCCAGCATTCGACGGAAAAGAGTTGCGGCAGGTTCGCCGCATAGCCGGGCGCCACCCTGATCATGTCGATCGACCGCATCCGGGTCGCCAGAAGCGACTGGTGCCCGTCCCGCATGGTGGTGTCGGTGATCAGAAGCCGCTTTTGCGCAACCATCCAGTCGGCCACCGCCTGCGGGCCTTTTTCTTCCAGCAGATTGCGGGCGCCGGGCGCCGGTTCGGCGCGCAGGGGCGGCGGCGGGGGCGACGGCGGCGCCACCCTGCCGGCCCTGGCCGGTCCGGCGCGGCCCAGGGTTTCGGGATGGCCGTTCACGGTGACATCCGCGATATAGGTCAGAATCTTCGTCGCCCGGTCCCGGCGCTTTCTGAAGCGGAACAGCTCCGGCGTCTCGTCAATGAATCCGGTCGTGTATTCATTCGACAGGAAGGCCGGATGTTTCAGGAGGTTTTCCACAAAGGCGATGTTGGTTGACACGCCGCGGATGCGAAACTCTCGCAGGGCGCGATCCATCCGCGCAATCGCCTTTTCGGGGGTCTGCGCATGGGCCGTGACCTTGGTCAGAAGCGGGTCGTAATAGCGCGTGATCACCCCGCCCGAATAGGCGGTGCCGCCATCCAGACGGATGCCCATGCCGGTGGCCGAACGATAGGCGGTGATCCGGCCATAATCGGGGATGAAGTTGTTGAGCGGGTCCTCTGTCGTGATCCTGGTTTGCAGCGCGTGACCGTTCAGGCGCACATCCTGCTGATCAGCCTTGCCGGTCGCCTCGGCAATCGTGGCGCCCTCGGCAATCCGGATCTGGGCCTGCACGATGTCGATGCCCGTCACCTCCTCGGTGACCGTATGTTCCACCTGCACGCGGGGGTTCACCTCGATGAAGTGGAACCTGCCGGTTTCCATATCCATCAGGAATTCGACGGTGCCCGCGCATTCATAGTTCACGTGTTTGCAGATGCGGCGGCCCAGATCGCACAATTCCGCGCGCTGTTCGCCGGTCAGATAGGGGGCCGGGGCGCGTTCGACGATTTTCTGGTGGCGGCGCTGGACCGAACAGTCGCGCTCAAAAAGATGATACATGTCGCCATGCCTGTCGCCGAGGATCTGAACCTCCACATGGCGGGCGCGGGTGATCATCTTTTCCAGATAGCCCTCGCCATTGCCAAAGGCGGCTTCGGCTTCGCGCCGGCCTTCCAGAACCTTTTCCTCCACCTCGTCTGGGCCGAGGATCGGGCGCATCCCGCGACCGCCACCGCCCCAGCAGGCTTTCAGCATCAGGGGATAGCCGATTTCCGCCGCCTGCGCCCTGATCGCGGCCATGTCGTCACCCAGCACTCCGGTTGCCGGGACGACCGGCACGCCCGCCTTGATCGCGACCCTGCGCGCAGCGGCCTTGTTCCCCAGCGCCCGCATGGTTTCCGCCCTCGGGCCAATGAAGGCGATCCCGTTCGCGGCGCAGGCATCGACGAAATCCGGGTTTTCGGACAGGAACCCATAGCCGGGGTGGATCGCATCCGCCCCGCATTGCCGCGCCACCCGGATCATCCCGTCAATCGAGAGATACGCCGCGACGGGGCCCATGCCCTCGCCGATCCGGTAAGCCTCATCCGATTTGAAGCGGTGCAGGCTGAGCTTGTCTTCCCCGGCAAAGACGGCGACGGTGCGTTTGCCCATCTCATTGGCCGCGCGCATCACGCGGATGGCGATCTCGCCCCGGTTCGCGATCAGGATTTTCCGAAATTCGGCCACGGCAGTTCCCTCTTCCCCCGAGCCTGTTTGCCCGGGATTGCGCCGCCTTGCAGCGCCAGCGTGCGACGGTAATACGTTTTGCCGCGCCGCAGCGCAACAATTTGAAAGGTTCGTGAATGATGCGCCTGCAAGGACATGCGCACTCCGCGACATTTTCGCCCGCGAAGGCGAAACAGCCGCAGTTTTCGCGGCGGCCCGACGATGCGACGATGCGGCGATGCCGGTCAGGCGACAGGCGCAGGCACGGAGCGCATGTCCCTGGCCCCGAGTTGCCCCATGTTCGCCTCCAGATCGCGGGTCAGGAGGTTGATCAGATGCGCCGGACCATCGGTGCCAAGCGCGCCCAGCGCATAATGCCAGGCGCGGCCCAGCATCACGAAATTCGCCCCGAGCGCGAAAGCGCGCAGGATGTCCAGCCCGCTCTCGATACGGTAGTGCGTCAGTTTGAATTGCGATTTTTGTAAGGACCGCGCGGGCCGGGCTTCGGTGCGCGTTCGTCCATGACCCGCACCAAGTCTTCCATATCCCAAACCCTGTCGCTCAAACCGGCTTCCATCGCCGGGGTGACGCGCAGGGACTTGTGGATGCGGATGAAATTGTACCAGACGGTATAGAGCGCCACCATGTGCATGTGGTTCTCGAACTTCTTGGAGAACGCATTGGTGAGTCGGGTGAAGCGGCGCATCTGCATCCGCATGGTGAGGTTCTGGCGCTCGACATGGCTGGTCGAGACATGCCGAGGGTCGGGTGAGCCTTCAACGAAGCGCTTCCGAGTTCCGGTGCATTCTGAGGGGCTGTATTTTGCTCGTAGCCCTTCTGGCCCGTCGGCTTACCGTACAGCTTGATGAGCTGCGCATAGTCAACATCGCCCCCGAACGCACCTTCGACGGCCTCCAGATAGGCCTTGTGGCCGTCAGTTGTAAGCTGAACCCGATCCACCAGAGGCCGGGACTGAACACCTTATGTGTCTCGTCCCTGCCATGGGTTCCCCGTCGCCGCTCCTGGCCAGGACCAGCGACGGGGTGGGATACAGCGCTGAACACCTTGTGGCATGACCACGTTCACCAGCAGGCTGATCCTGCCTCTCTTCACCGTCTCGAACAGTTGACGGCGGCCCGTTTTGCGGGACCGCGAAGCATAAGGAAGAGAGAGTGACATGATGGCCGGGATAACCATTCCCGGGACAGATGTATCGCGCGACTGGCTGGATGGGTTCTGCCTTCCTGGCGAGAAGCGGTTCCGGCATCCGGACACGGCGGACGGCCATATTGCGCTGATCGCGATGATCCGGCGGTTCTCCGGTTCGCTCAAAGTCGGATTTGAGGCCACGGGTGGTCAGGAATGGAGGCTCTGGACAGAACTTGTCGGCGCAGGCATCGTGGCCGTGCAATTGCTGCCAGCACAGATCAAGGCCACAGATCAGGGCCTTCGCGCTTTGCCGGGGCACACGCGCGAAGACTGATCGGATAGATGCGGAACTCATCGCCCGGTTCATGGCATTCCGACCGCAAGCCGGGCGAGAACTGCCAGACGAAAATCTGCGTATTCCCGGAACCCTGACGACCCGGAGAGGTCAACTCGTCGATATGCGCAAGCGGCTCAAGGCCCGGATCGGAGCTCGAAGGAAGCAGGGCATTCCTGCCGGTGTCGAGACCATGGATGACGACCTGAAAGACCTGCTCGACACCCAGGTCGATGACATCGAACGGCGGATCGAAAATGTTATCGCGCGAGTGAAACCTCTTGCCCCGAGGGCGGGGCTTTTACGATCAATCCCGGGGATTGGCCCGGTCTGTGCGGCAATGTTGATCGCCGGATTGCCGGAACCCGGCCGGATGACATCGGGCGAAGCCGCTGCCATGACCTGCCTGGCTCTGACACCACATGACAGCGGGGCGATGCGAGGCAGGAAAGCTATCGCCGGCGGCTGGCGGTCTGTGCGGCATGTGCTGTTTCAGGCTGCGCTGTCACAATCCGGTTCTCAAGCCTGTCGCAAAACGTCTCAAAGAGCGTGGGAAGCCGCACAAACTTGTCATAATCGCAATCGCACGCAGGCTGGTCACAATCGCAAACGCGATCATCAAAACCGGCATCCCCTGGCACTATCAGATCGCAGAATAGACACAGTTGCTAGAGCGGTTCATCATTTGTTTGAATCTCGGGATTCCGTTTTTCGTTGAATTGTGATTCAAACTGCGTGCCGGGACTGGAGGCCGGCATGCATGGTAAAACCCTATTCGAATGATCTTCGGGAGCGTGCAGTAGCAGCTGTTGTTTCCGGCGAGACGGCACGTGTTGTGGCTGCCCGTTTCTCGGTGGCTGTTTCTTCGGTGATCAAGTGGCGCCAGCGATATCGCGAGACTGGCAGCGTGGCGCCTGGCAAGATGGGTGGCCACCGCAGGATTATCCTTGAACCCCACCGTGATTTTATCCTGGAGCAGATCAACCGCACGCCGCACCTGACGCTGCATGGTCTGAAAGACATGCTGGCGAAGCGGGGCGTCAAGGTGTCCCACAATGCGGTCTGGCACTTCATGCGCCGCGAGGGGCTGAGCTTCAAAAAAAACACTGCTCGCCCTTGAGCGGGCCCGAGCCGATGTGGCCCGCCGGCGAAAGCGCTGGAAGGGGGTCATGCGTCAACTCGATCCGCGCAAGCTGGTCTTCATTGATGAAACCTGGATCAAGACCAACATGGCTCCGCTGCGCGGCTGGGGACCAAAAGGCAAACGCCTGCACGGCTTTGCGCCCCATGGCCACTGGAACACCATGACGTTCATTGCTGCCTTGCGCTGCGATCAATTGACGGCGCCCTGTGTCTTTGACGGCCCGATCAACGGGCAGTCCTTCCGTGCCTATATCGATCAACTGCTTGTCCCTGCACTGAAGCCCGGCGATATCGTCATCATGGACAACCTCGGCTGCCATAAATCGAAAGCCGTGCGCGATGCCATCAAGGCGGCAGGCGCGCGGGTGTGGTTCCTGCCACCATACTCGCCAGACCTGAACCCGATCGAGCAGACATTCGCCAAGATCAAACACTGGATGCGGATGGCTCGGAAACGAACCAGTGAAGAGGCCTGGCGATACGTTGGACGCCTCGTCGGATCAATCACACAACAGGAATGCCAAAACTACCTCGAAAACACAGGCTATGCTTCAGTCAAAATGTGAAGGACTCTAGTCCCCCGGAATTGTACTTTGTATCATTGACTGAGCGGGTATTGAGGAGGATGTTGCGATGGTGGGACGTTTGGCGGATGCAGTGGTTTTGAGCGAAGATGAGCGCCGTTTTCTCGAGGGTCAGGTTCGGCGTCACAAAGCGGCACGTTCGCTGTCGGACCGATGCCGGATGATCCTGCTGTGCGCCGATGGATTGGCGAGCAAGGAAGTGGCGGCCCGGCTTGGGGTGCATGAACACACAGTCGGCAAATGGCGCAGACGTTTTGTGCGATGCCGGATTGAAGGTCTCACCGACGAATACCGCTCCGGTCGCCCGCGCACCGTGTCGGACGATCAGGTGACTGCGGTGATTGAGCGCACGCTGAACACGACCCCGAGGGATGCGACCCATTGGTCGCTCCGAAGCATGGCAGCCGCGACGGGACTGTCGCACACCACCATCCGGCGGATTTGGAACGGGTTCGGCCTGCAACCGCACCGAAGCGAGACATTCAAGCTCTCAACCGACCCGCTGTTCGTGGACAAGGTGCACGATATCGTCGGGCTGTACCTGTCACCGCCGAACAGGGCTGTCGTGTTGTGTGTTGACGAGAAATCGCAAATCCAGGCGCTGGATCGCGAACCGCCTGTGCTGCCAGTGGCGCCCGGCGTGGCCGAGCGGCGCACCCACACCTGCATCCGACACGCCACGACGTCGCTTTTTGCAGCACTGGATATCGCCACCGGCGCCGTGATCGGCAAATGCTGCAAGCGGCGCCGCGCCACCGGGTTCCTCGACTTCCTCAAACAGATCGACCGGCAGATGCCGGACGGGCCGGAGGTGCATATCGTCATGGACAATTACGCCACCCACAAAACCCCGAAGATCAAGGCCTGGCTGGCACGCCGCCCGCATTGGCATGTCCACTTCACACCGCCCCCGGCTGGTTGGATCAATCAGGTGGAGCGTTGGTTTGCTGAACTGACGCGCAAGCAACTGCTGCGCGGCGTCCATCGTTCAACGGCGGAACCGGAAGCCGATATCGCTGCATTTATCGAGGCCCATAACGAAAACCCCAAACCCTGCAAATGGGTCAAACCCGCCGACCATATCCTCGCCTCCGTCAAGCGGTTCTGCCAACGCGCCCAACAAAACTCATGGGCCGAACTTTGGAGGCAGGTGACTAGGGCCTGTTGAGATTCGGGGTTTTCATTTGCGCTGACATCTGATTCATTCTTTCCAAAAGGGAGAATGAAATGTTGAGCGAGCGTTTTGTTATCAATGACGCGCAATGGGCTTTGATGGAACCGCATTGTTTTGGCAAGAAACGCGATCCCGGTCGCACTGGCGGTGACAGCCGTCTTTTTCTGGAAGCCGTATTGTGGATCGCTCGAACCGGGGCGCCCTGGCGTGATCTTCCATCCGGCTTTGGCAATTGGAACACCGTTTACAAACGTTTCCGCCATTGGGTAAAAGCCGATGTTTTCAAACGGATATTTGACACTGTCTCAAATGACCCTGACATGGAGTATGTCATGATTGACGGCACAATCGTGAAGGTCCACCGCCACGGGCAGGGCGCAAAAGGGGGGCTCAAAGCCAGGCTATAGGGCGCTCTCGCGGTGGAATTACCACCAAAATCCTGGCTCTGACAGATGCACTTGGCAATCTTGTCTCCTTCCGCCTGATGCCTGGGCAAGCCCACGATTTGAGCGAAACATCCGAGTTGATCGAGGGTGTTTCGTGCGAGATGCTCCTCGCGGATCGGGCGTTTGATGCCGACTGGTTGCGCGAAAATCTGGACAAGTCGGGGATTGTGCCAGTCATTCCGCCCAGATCGAACCGGAAGTTTCCGCCGGAATTTGACAAACACTGCTACAAATGGCGACACCTGATCGAAAATTACTTCCAGAAACTCAAGGAATTCAAGCGTATTGCGTTGCGGGCCTGCAAAACAGATCAGAGCTTCTCCTCCATGATCTATCTGGCCGCGGCTATCATCAACTCACGATGAATCTCAACAGGCCCTAGAGCGGTTCATCATTTGTTTGAATCTCGGGATTCCGTTTTTCGTTGAATTGTGATTCAAACTGCGTGCCGGGACTGGAGGCCGGCATGCATGGTAAAACCCTATTCGAATGATCTTCGGGAGCGTGCAGTAGCAGCTGTTGTTTCCGGCGAGACGGCACGTGTTGTGGCTGCCCGTTTCTCGGTGGCTGTTTCTTCGGTGATCAAGTGGCGCCAGCGATATCGCGAGACTGGCAGCGTGGCGCCTGGCAAGATGGGTGGCCACCGCAGGATTATCCTTGAACCCCACCGTGATTTTATCCTGGAGCAGATCAACCGCACGCCGCACCTGACGCTGCATGGTCTGAAAGACATGCTGGCGAAGCGGGGCGTCAAGGTGTCCCACAATGCGGTCTGGCACTTCATGCGCCGCGAGGGGCTGAGCTTCAAAAAAAAACACTGCTCGCCCTTGAGCGGGCCCGAGCCGATGTGGCCCGCCGGCGAAAGCGCTGGAAGGGGGTCATGCGTCAACTCGATCCGCGCAAGCTGGTCTTCATTGATGAAACCTGGATCAAGACCAACATGGCTCCGCTGCGCGGCTGGGGACCAAAAGGCAAACGCCTGCACGGCTTTGCGCCCCATGGCCACTGGAACACCATGACGTTCATTGCTGCCTTGCGCTGCGATCAATTGACGGCGCCCTGTGTCTTTGACGGCCCGATCAACGGGCAGTCCTTCCGTGCCTATATCGATCAACTGCTTGTCCCTGCACTGAAGCCCGGCGATATCGTCATCATGGACAACCTCGGCTGCCATAAATCGAAAGCCGTGCGCGATGCCATCAAGGCGGCAGGCGCGCGGGTGTGGTTCCTGCCACCATACTCGCCAGACCTGAACCCGATCGAGCAGACATTCGCCAAGATCAAACACTGGATGCGGATGGCTCGGAAACGAACCAGTGAAGAGGCCTGGCGATACGTTGGACGCCTCGTCGGATCAATCACACAACAGGAATGCCAAAACTACCTTGAAAACACAGGCTATGCTTCAGTCAAAATGTGAAGGACTCTAGCGGTTTGCATCCGGCATCCGGAAGCCCCTGACCGGGAACCAAGCGCGAAGAAACCTTTGTGAACTGTTCCCGTATGGATATGCAAAACCGGCCTGCAAAATCGCGGGTCCAATGCGGCCCCGGGCATGGAGTACGGGCAAAGGCCCGGGCCTTATTCGCTATCGCGCCAGAAGTTGTTTGCTTCGGCCACGGTCCTGAAATTCGTTGCAACGACCTGTGATGCCAGGGTGAGGCTATCTGCGTTGTTGGCGTAATCTCCCCGAAGCCTGCCGCGCACTTCATCGTCCGGCTGGGTCAGTTTTACAGCCATTCGAGAGAGCTTGATCGCCAGATTGAAGCCCTCTTCGGGGGTTGCGGTTTTCAAACTGGTCAACCATGCCATTTCTTTTCTCCGAATCCAGGTGATCTTGCCCGTAAGTCTCACGCATTCGATGCGTGCTTTCCGGTATATCATATATGCCATATTGATCTTTTGGCAAGCAATCAGCGCCGGAAGAGAGGACACGGCAGCTATCTGATTTTGGTCCCGGTCCCTACCGCGTGAGGATCAGCTTGCCATCGGCGATCCTGATCCGGTCAAATCTGCCAAGATAGTCCATCCCCAGAAGCGAACCTTCCATCTCTGCCTCATTCACATAGGCGGCGACATTCCTGTCCCTGATGGCGCCCAGCCCGATTTCGCCGATGGTTATCCGCGCCATGCGCACGATCCCGTTCGCCGTTTGCGCCCGGTCGAGATAGGCAAGCGTGTCCGGGTCGATCCCGATGCGGCGGGCATCGGACGGGGACAGCACAAGGTTTGTAGCACCTGTGTCCACGGTGAACGTGACCGGCTTGCCGTTCAGATCGAGCTGTAGATAATAATGCCCGTCACGGGATTGCGGAACCTCTGTCACGCTGCCGTCGCCGGCCACGCTCTGCCGGGGCAGGACATCGTCCCGGATGTCGCCCCAGATGCCCACAGCACCGATAATGCCGACGAAGATCAGCCCCCAGATCATCACCTGCCCGGCGGTTTTGCCAGGGGCGTTCCGGTTCTGCGCGATGAACCAGCCGATGACGGCGGCCCCCAGAATTACCAGATAGACCAGACGGCCAATGTCGTTTTCATCCATGTCTGCCTCCCGTTGCCCGGACAGCGGATATAAGCGTTTCAGGCGCCATATACAGCCTGCAATCCGTCAATGACGAACTGAACCGAGAGGGCGGCCAGCAACATGCCGAAAAGCCGCGTGACCACGTTGATGCCGGTTTCGCCAAGCACACGCTCTATCACGCCGCCCAGAAGGAATGCGAGGAAGACAAGGGCGAGCACCAGCGCGACAACGCCAAAGACTGCTGCGCCCGCCGCCGCGTCATCGCCTGCCTGTCCGGTCAGAAGGATGATCGACGCGATGGCCCCCGGCCCGGCGATCAGCGGCGTGGCCAGCGGAAAGACCGAGGGATCATCGGCTTTTGACGATTGGCCCCTGCGCCGCTGTGTGCGGCGTTCAAACAGCATGTCGAGCGCGGTCAGAAACAGAAGGATGCCGCCCGCGATGCGGAAGGCGGGCAGGGAAATGCCGGCAAAGCCCAGAACCGCCTCTCCGAAGAGGCCGAACAGCAGCAGCAGTCCGCCGCCGGTCAGGCAGGCCCTGATGCCGATTGCCCGGCGTTCCCGATGGGTGGCGCCGGGGGTCAGCGCCACGAAAAGCGGCGCAAGCCCGATCGGGTCGATCACGACGAACATGGTGATGAAAGCGGTGATGAGTGTCGCACTGTCCATGTCTCTCAGCCCTTGACGCGATCTTGCAGCCGGGTTCGCTGTTGACCGGAACTGTCGAAATTACCGGGGGCAAGCCATTTTTCAAACCCGGCGCGGATGGCTGGCCAATCCCTGTCGATAATCGCGTACCAGGCGGTGTCCCGGTTCCGCCCCTTGTAGTGGGTGGCCTGCCGGAAGGTGCCTTCGTATTCAAAACCCAGCCGCACGGCCGCGCGGCCGGAGGCAGCGTTCAGCGCATCGCATTTCCATTCGCAGCGGCGATAGCCCAATTCATCGAAAACGCGGCGCATCATCAGGAACATGGCCTCTGTCGCGGCGGCAGTGCCTTGCAGCGCGGGAGAGAAATTGATGTGACCGACCTCGATCACCCCGGCCTCCGGCGCGATGCGCAGATAGCTGGCCATGCCGACGGGCGCGCCCCCGGCGTCAAGGATGGTGTGAAACTTCGGATCGGCCCCGGTGCAGGCAGCCCCCAGCCACGCGCGAAAACCGGGCAGGGAGCGGAACGGACCATAGGGCAGGTAGGTCCAGACGCGATCCTCGGCATCGGCGGCGTAAGCGTTGAACAGCGCCCCGGCATGGGCCTGCGGGTCAAGCGGCACAACGGTGCAGCGCCGCCCGGTCATCGGGCCGTCGGGGGGCAGCGGGCGTGGAAAGCCGCCCGTGACCGGCGCGCCGACGGGCTGGCCCGGTTCATTGACATGGTTGCTCATGACCCCGCCCCTCTGCCGCTTCCAGTTTTTCCTGCGCCTGCATCCACAGGTCTTCGGCGCGCGACCGGGCGGCCTTCAACTCTGCGTATTTCCCTTGCCAGGCGGCGATGTCTTCCGGTTTGCCGGTCCCGTACAGCGACGGATCGGCCAGTTTCGCGCTGAGCGTTTCGTCCATTGCCGCCAGTTTTTCCAGACGATCCTCGCATTTACGGACTTCGGCGCGCAAGCCCGGAAGCCGGCCGCGGCAGGCGCGTCCCGGCGCGCCGGCTGCCGGTTTCGGTGCGGGCCTTGCCAACCTTGCCGACCTGTCGCGGGAGAGGAGGCGCTTTCGGTAGGCGTCCAGATCATCGTCATAGGGCCGCACCGTGCCGTCCCCGACCAGCCACAGCCGGTCAGCCACGAGGTTGAGCAGATACATGTCATGGCTGACGAGGATGATCGCGCCGGAATAGGCGGTCAGCGCCTCGGCCAGTGCTTCCCGGCTTTCGATGTCCAGATGGTTGGTTGGTTCGTCCAGGATCAGCAGATGCGGCGCGTCGAGCGTGGCCAGCATGAGGCTGAGCCGCGCCTTTTGCCCGCCGGACAGCCGCCCGACCATCGTATCGGCCTGTTCGGCCCCGATGCCGAAGCCGCCAAGGCGCGTGCGCAGCCTGCCCGGCGGTTCATCGGGGCGCAGGCGGCGGATGTGGTCAAGCGGGGTTTCATCGACGTAAAGCTCATCCACCCGATGCTGGGTGAAATAGCCGATGCGCAGCCTGTTCGCGCGTGAAATGCGCCCGGACATCGTTTGAAGCCGCCCGGACAGGAGTTTGGAAAGGGTGGATTTTCCTTCGCCGTTCCTGCCCAGAAGCGCGATGCGGTCATCCTGGTCGATCCGAAGATCGAGATGTTTCAGAACCGGCGCGCCGCCGTAACCGGCAGAGGCGCCTTCCAGTTGCACGATGGGCGGCGACAGTTCCTCCGGCTCGGGGAAGCTGAATTTCCTCAATGCCGCTTCTTCCGGGCGCGTGACCGGCTTCATGCGCGCAATCATCTTCAGGCGCGATTGCGCCTGCCGGGCCTTGGTGGCCTTGTAGCGGAACCGGTCCACATAGCTTTGCAGATGGGCGCGGCGGGTTTCCTGTTTCCTGGCCTCGGCCCCTGCGGTGGCCAGCCGCGCGGCGCGGGTCTCGGCGAAAGTGTCGTAGCCGCCCCGATAAAGTGTCAGTTTCCGGTCTTCCAGATGCAGGATCGCGCCCACCGCCCGGTTCAGAAGCCCCCTGTCATGGCTGATGACCAGAACCGTGTGCGGGTAGCGGGCAAGGTAGCCTTCCAGCCAGATCGCGCCTTCGAGGTCCAGATAATTGCCGGGCTCGTCCAGCAAAAGCAGGTCAGGCGCGGAAAACAGCGCCGCCGCCAGCGCCACACGCATCCGCCAGCCGCCGGAAAAGGCGGAACAGGGCATGGCATGTTGGTCGGGATCAAACCCCAGCCCGCGCAGGATGGAGGCGGCGCGCGCCTCTGCCGACCAGGCGTCGATGTCGGCCAGCCGGGTCTGGATGTCGGCGATACGCGCCGGATCCGTGGCGGCGTCGGCCTCCGCCATCAATCGCCCGCGTTCGGAATCGGCGGCGGACACGGTGTCAAGAAGCGAGGTTTCCGACGATGGAACCTCCTGGCTGACCCCGCCGGTCCGCGCGCCTTCGGGCAGGTCGATCCGCCCTGTCTCGGGTGTCAGTTCGCCCCGGATCAGGTGGAAAAGCGTGGTCTTGCCGACGCCGTTCCGGCCCACGACGCCGACCTTGTGCCCGGTCGGGATGACGGCGTTTGCATTCTCGATCAACAGGCGGCCCGCGACCGAAAAGGAGATGTCCCGAAGTTTCAGCATGACCCGGCAATAACAGAGCCGAACGCGGCGTAACAGACCTTGATGTCCACTGTTGCGTGACAAGGGGCAGGGGCGTTCCGCAGCTTTTGCGGAAGACCCGCCCTGCCTGTTCATATTCGCAGCTTTTCAATCTCTGGTCTGCATGTTAAGCGCGGCGACGAAATTCATGGTGGCAGGCGGTGATCGCCCGGATCGCCCCATGACGTGAAGCAGACAGGAAAGAGACCGGACATGGCCATCCAGCGCACCTTTTCGATCATCAAACCCGACGCCACCAGGCGCAACCTGACCGGAGCCATCAACACCAGGCTGGAGGCCGCCGGTCTGCGCATCGTCGCACAAAAGCGCCTTCACCTGACCAGGGCGCAGGCGGGGGTGTTCTATGCCGTGCATTCGGAGCGTCCGTTCTATGACGAACTGTGCGAATTCATGTCGTCCGGGCCGATCGTCGTGCAGGTTCTGGAAGGCGAAGACGCCATCGCGAAGAACCGCGAAGTCATGGGTGCGACCAACCCCGCAGACGCCGACGAAGGCACCATCCGCAAGGAATTTGCCCTCTCGATCAGTGAAAATTCGGTGCATGGTTCCGATGGCCCGGACACGGCGGCTGTTGAAATCGCCTGTTTCTTCTCTGGCCTTGAACTGGTCGGCTGAGTTCGGAGCAGGATTGCCAGCCCCCTCGGCGCCGGATGCGCGCGCGTTCGCAAAGCGTGTCACCTCGCCCGCTGCACCACTCCGATCTCGTTCAGGATCCGTTCCATCCCCGGAATCCGTTCGGATCGGACCGACGCCACGACCGCGTCGAAGCGTTTGCGGAGGGCTGCCTTCTCCTTGCCCGTGCAATCGTTCCACGGGCGGCCCTGAAGGCCCATTTCGATGACGTAATAGCCAATGAAATGGGGCCGGGTTCCGGCGAGCAGCAGGCGGCGGCAGGTTTCATCCGCCCCGAGCGCGCGAAGCTCTTCGGCGCTGTGGATGCCGGCGCGGGCGCAGGCGGCCTCCATTGCCGGGCCCAGATTGCGGATGGATGAAACGGGTGTCGTCATGACTCCAGCCTGACAGCCTGCGCCGGTTTCGCAACCGGGGACCAGAGGCTTGCCCAATCGCTGAGCCGCGTCCCGGTCGCCGCAGCGCCGGACGCCGCCCTTGTCGTCGGGCGGCTTTGCGCGGCTCGCTTTCGGAAGAATTTCAGCGCTTTTCGACATCCACATAATCGCGCAGGGTCTTGCCATTGTAAAGCTGGCGCGGGCGGCCGATTTTCTGCTGCGGATCGCCCAGCATTTCCTTCCATTGCGAAATCCAGCCAACCGTGCGGCTGAGCGCGAAAATGGGCGTGAACATGGAGGTCGGAAAGCCCATCGCCTCCAGAATGATGCCCGAATAGAAATCCACATTCGGGAAGAGCTTCTTGTCGGCGAAATAGGAATCCGCAAGGGCCTTGGCCTCCAGTTCCTTGGCGACCTGCAAGACCGGGTTGTCCTCTATTCCCAGCAGGTCCAGCACCTCATCGGCGGATTGCTTCATCACCTTGGCGCGCGGGTCGAAGTTCTTGTAGACCCGGTGGCCGAAACCCATCAGGCGGAACGGGTCGTTCCTGTCCTTGGCGCGGGCGATGAATTCCGGGATGCGATCAGGTGTGCCGATTTCTTTCAGCATTTCGAGGCACGCCTGATTGGCGCCGCCATGGGCCGGCCCCCACAGGCAGGCGATCCCGGCCGCGATGCAGGCAAAGGGGTTGGCCCCGGAAGACCCCGCCAGCCGCACGGTAGAGGTCGATGCGTTCTGTTCGTGATCCGCATGAAGCATCAGTATTCGGTCCATCGCGCGGCTGAGGATCGGATTGACGACATATTGCTCTGCCGGAACCGCAAAGCACATGCGCAGGAAGTTCGAAGCATAGCCCAGCGTGTTGTCCGGGTAAAAGAAGGGCTGCCCGATGGAGTATTTATAGGCCAT
The DNA here is from genome assembly GCA_965216225.1 of Paracoccaceae bacterium. Lineage (GTDB taxonomy): Bacteria > Pseudomonadota > Alphaproteobacteria > Rhodobacterales > Rhodobacteraceae > 3107. The sequence continues at coordinate 103,603 of CBDCFF010000032.1, read as the reverse complement.
CGCCGCGATGGTCGGCAGCTTTGCGATCATCCGGATTGACGCGATTTCCCGCTGCATCGGGTCGGAAATATCGAGCGAGTCGTGATAGAACGCCGACATCGCGCCAACCACGCCCACCATGGTGGCCATCGGATGGGCATCGCGACGGAAGCCGCGAAAGAAGTTGTGCATCTGTTCATGCACCATCGTGTGATTGGTGACGCGGGCCTCGAAATCTTCCAGTTGCCCAGCGGTCGGCAGGTCGCCGTAAAGCAGCAGATAGCAGACCTCCAGATAGTGGGACTTCTCGGCGAGCTGGTCGATCGGATAGCCGCGATGCAGCAGCAGGCCGCCTTCGCCGTCGATGAATGTGATGGCGGAATCGCAGCTTGCCGTAGAGGTGAAGCCCGGATCGTAGGTGAAAACGCCGCCATCGGCATACAGCCTTCGAATGTCGATCACGTCCGGGCCTGCGGTCGGGGAATGGATCGGCAGTTCCAGTTCCCTGTCTCCAATTCTCAGTCTGGCGATCCTGTTTTCCGTCATCTCGTTCCCTCTGTGCTTGACGGCTGCCCGGATGGGCAGCCGTCTCGGCGTGACAGAGGGGAATGGCCCCTCTACCCGGCCAGATCGTTCAGGCGGGCGATGGTTTCCCGTCGCCCGATGGCCAGCATCATGTCAAAAGCGCCCGGCGATGCGCCTGTGCCCGACAGCGCGGCGCGCAGTGGCCCTGCAACCTTGCCGGGTTTCAATTCGCGCGCCCCGGCAAATGCGGCAATTTCCGCTTCGAGTGCGGCTCTGGTCCAGCTAGCATTTTGCAGTTGCGGCGTCAATTCCAGCAGCATCAGACGGGATGCCGAATCAAGAATTCCCGCCGCGCGCTCATCCGGGACAAGCGGGCGACTGTTGAGAATGAACCCCGCCTTGTCAACGAGATCGCCAAAGTCCCTGGCGCGATCCTTGAGGCAGTGCATCGCCCTGGCCAGATCGGAAATCTGATGGTTCGTGAGCGGGGGGCGACCGGATGCCGCGATGAATTCCTGCAATTCTTGCAGCAGCGCGGCGTCATCGCTGACAGCGATATGCCGTCTGGACAGGTTCTCCAGCTTTCTGAAATCGAACCGGGCAGGGGATTTGCCGATGCCGGAAAGGTCGAACCATTCCCTGGCCTGCGCATCCGTGAAGAACTCGTCGTCGCCATGGCTCCAGCCAAGCCGGGCCAGATAGTTGCGCATGGCGGCGGCGGGATAGCCCATGGCCCGATATTCGCCGACGCCAAGCGCGCCGTGGCGTTTTGACAGTTTCCTGCCGTCCGGCCCGTGGATCAGCGGAACATGAGCCCAGACCGGAATGTCCCACCCCATGGCGCGATAGACCATCGACTGACGCGCGGCATTGGCCAGATGGTCATCGCCGCGAATCACATGGGTCACGCCCATGTCATGATCATCCACGACCACCGCCAGCATATAGGTGGGCGTGCCGTCCGAGCGCAGAACGATCATGTCGTCCAAGGTCTCGTTCCTGAACACGACACGGCCCTGAACCCGATCCCCGATCACGCTTGTCCCGGTGCGCGGGGCCCTGATGCGGATGGCAAAGGGCATGTCGGGATGGGCGGACGGATCGGCGTCGCGCCAGGGAGAGCGGAAGAGCGTCGATTTTCCCTCGGCCCCTGCACGTTCGCGGAAGGCCCGAATTTCATCCGGTGTCGAGAAACATCTGTAGGCGTGGCCGGATGCCAGCATGGCATGGGTGACCCCGGCATGGCGCGCGGCGCGCGAAAACTGGCTGATCGCATCGCCGTCGTGGTCCAGACCAAGCCAGGCCAGGCCATCCAGAATCGCCTGCGTGGCCGCAGGGGCGGAACGGGCGCGGTCGGTATCCTCGATCCTGAGCAGAAACCTGCCGCCGCGCCCCCGGGCGTAGAGCCAGTTGAAAAGCGCGGTGCGCGCCCCGCCGATATGAAGAAAGCCGGTGGGAGAGGGGGCAAAGCGGGTGACGACAGGCGTGTCGGACATGGGCGGCGTTAACCTTTTCGAAACCATGCGGGGGGAGTGTGTTCCCGCGCGTTTTAATCGCCGCAGGAGGCAGGGACAAGGGTGCGCCCGGAATTGCAGATGCTGGCACGGCAGCGCGGCCGTCTTTTCCCGTGGATACCGGTTTTTTACGGCGCGGGAATCGGGCTCTATCTTGCGCTTCGCCTTGAACCGTCGCGGCTGCATTACGGGCTGGCCATCGGGCTCCTTGCGCTTTGCATTTGCGGCGCCCGCCGGAGCGTACCGGATTTTGCGCCGATCCTCATTGCGGGTGCGGCGCTGCTGTCGGGTTTCCTTGTCGCCGGCGCGCCGGCGCATCTGGTGAAAGCGCCGGTTCTGGGGTTTCGCTACTACGGCCCTGTCGAGGGCCGGATCGTCGCGACCGACCGTTCACATTCCGACAGGCTGCGCCTGACACTGGATAATGTCGTGCTGCGCTACATGCCTGCGGCGGCGACGCCCGCAAGGGTCAGGGTCTCTTTGCACGGAGATCAGGATTATCTGAAGCCGGAACCCGGCATGGTGGTCGGGTTGACGGCACATCTTGCCCCGCCGGGGGGTCCGGTAGAGCCGGGGGGCTTCGATTTCAGGCGAATGGCCTGGTTTCAGCAACTCGGTGCGGTGGGATATACGCGCGTGCCCGCCCTAGCCATCGAACCGTCGGGCGGCGGCGCGGGGCTGTGGATCGCCCGCCTTCGCCATCAGGTCGCCCGCAGCGTTCGCGGCAGCATCGGCGGGGAAGCCGGGAATTTTGCCGCCGCAATTACCACCGGCGACCGCAGCGGAATCTCGAAAACGACGCTGGAAAACCTGCGGATCAGCAATCTGGCCCATTTGCTGGCGATTTCGGGCCTGCATATGGGCCTGCTGGTGGGGATTGTCTTTGCGACCATCCGCTATGGCCTTGCGCTGGCGCTGGCGGCGGCCCTGCGCTGGCCGGTCAAGAAAATCGCGGCGATTGCCGCCTTGCTGGCCGGGGGCGGGTATCTGGCCCTGTCCGGCGGGAATGTTGCGACGCTCAGGGCCTATGTCATGGTGTCGGTCATGTTGCTTGCGGTTCTGCTTGACCGCCGGGCGCTGACATTGCGATCGGTCGCGCTGGCCGCGTCCGTCATTCTGACACTGCGCCCGGACAGTCTGCTGAGTCCGGGCTTTCAGATGTCATTCGCAGCCACCACCGCCCTTGTCGCCGTCTTCGAAATGTTGAGAGAGGTGGATTCCGTACGGATTTCCAGGGCGGCAAGGCCGGTTCTGGCCACAATCCTTTCTTCGGCGGTGGCGGGGCCTGCAACGGCGCCGTTTGCAGCGGCCCATTTCAACCAGATATCTCACTACGGGCTTGTCGCCAACATCCTGTCCGTGCCGGTCATGGGCCTGGTCGTGATGCCCGCCGCGGTATTGGCCGGGGCGCTGTCCCTGACAGGGCTGGAGCAGGCCGGTTTCTGGGGCATGAAGGCCGGTATTTCGTGGATCCTGTCCGTGTCCCGGCATGTTGCAGAGCTTGACGGCGCAGTCAGCCATGTCACAAAGCCGGGTTGGCCGGTCCTGCCGGTTCTTGCCCTTGGTCTGCTCTTGCTGGTGATCTGGAAGGGCGCGCTGCGCTATGCGGGTATCGCGATTGCCGGGGGCGCGTTCTTTCTGTGGTCCCAAACGCTGCGTCCCGACATCCTGATTTCGTCAACCGGCGGACTGATCGGGGTCATGGGGTCCGAGGGGCGGGCGCTCAGCGCGGGACGCGGCGATGGTTTTGCGGCGCAGATATGGCTGGAAAACGATGGCGCACCGGCGACACAGGCCGACGCTCATGCGCGACCGGGTATCGACTGGGCGGATGAGGTGGCTTCGGTCAGTCGCGGCGGGCTGACGATTCGCCATTTGCGGCGCAAGGCCGATCTGTCGAACCTCGGCGAATATTGCAGGGATGGGGTCTGGATCGTCACCAACGCCGCGCTGGACGATGTTCCACGGCCCTGCAAGGTTCTGGATCGGGATCGGCTGAAAACGCACCGGCAGTATCGCGATACGCGCAACAGCGCACGGGATACGGACGACGACGGCGGCGGAACTGACCGGCAGGCGTCTGTGGTCGGGTCGGAATCAGCAGGGTCAGCAGGGTCAGCAGGGTCAGTAAATACGGATCAGCCCCACCAGACGCCCCTGAATCTTTACCGCGCCTTCCGGCAGCACCCGCGTTTCATAGGCGGGATTCGCGGCCTCCAGCGCGATCATGTTTCCCTTGCGGCGGAAACGTTTCAGCGTTGCCTCGTAGCCCTCTATCTGGGCGACCACGATGTCGCCATTACTGATGCTGGCGGTTTCGCGAATCACCACCACATCGCCGTCATTGATGCCGGTCCCGATCATCGAGTCACCCTTGACCTCCAGCGCATAGTGCCGGTCTGCGCCGGTCAGCATCTCGGCGGGAACACTGCGCGTTCGCGAGCCGTCTTCGATCGCCTGTATCGGCTTGCCGGCGGCAATGCGGCCAAGAATTTCAAGCTCCACCGCGTTTGCATGGCTGACCGATTGCGCGCGCGACGGGGCGCTGTCGGGCCTGTCGCCCTCGATGACGCGCGGCGTGAAGCCTTCGCCGCCAAGCGCGTCGGGAAGCCGGAGGATTTCAATCGCCCGCGCCCGATGCGCAAGGCGGCGTACAAAGCCCCGCTCCTCCAGCGCGGTGATCAGGCGGTGAATCCCGGATTTCGAGCGCAGATCAAGCGCTTCCTTCATTTCATCAAAGGATGGCGGTACCCCGTCGCGGGCAACGCGCCTGTTTATGAATTCAAGGAGTTCCAACTGCTTTCGTGTCAACATGATCAGCACCTCCGGCCACCGGGCGTGTTTCGTTCCATTCCTGTTCGGCGGATGTTCTATGCCTGTTCGTGCTTTGTGTCAACCTGCGGGGGCAGGCCGGTCATGTTGCAAGGTATTCCAGCACATCGCCCGCCTGCCTTTCAGGGTCGTGCGGCGGACGTATGATCAGCGCATTTGCATCACTCAGAACGCTCAGCAGCGCGCTGTCCTGCCTTTCGAAAACGGTCAGTTCCCCATTGTCGATGCGGCCACGCATGTAGTGTTCCCGCGCGCCGTTCGCCCCGATATGGTGATGCAGCGGCGCCGTCAGCCTTTGATTGCAAATATCTTTCAGCCCAAGCATTTTCCGGATCATGGGCAGCAGAAAAACCTGCCCGCAGATCATCGAGGAGACAGGGTTTCCGGGCAGGCCAACCATTGCCGCCCCGCTCATCCGCCCCGCCATCAGCGGTTTGCCCGGCCGCATCGCGACCTTGTGGAACGCGCGTTCCATTCCCATCCTGCCGGCGACCCGGCCGACAAGATCATGATCGCCCACCGATGCGCCGCCGATGGTCACGATCAGATCCGCCCCCGCGGCGAGTTCGAAGCCGACGCGCAGCGAGCCTTCGTCGTCGCGGGCAATCGGCAGCATCCGCACTTCGGCCCCGGCCCGTTCCAGCATCGCTTTCAGGCCAAAGCCGTTCGATGCGATGATCTGATCCGGGGCGGGGGTTTCGCCGGGCATCACGAGTTCATCCCCGGTGGCCAGCAAGGCGATGCCGGGGCGTTTGCGGACCGTGACGCAGGGCACATTCATGGCGGCGATCAGGGCAAGGTCGGCAGGCCGCAGAAGGCGCGGCGCCCCGATCATGTGCCCGGCCCTGAAATCGCTGCCTGCGGGGCGAATATATGGTTTTTCATCAATACGTTCGCCCAGGATGATGATGTCGCCGCTGCGCTGCACCTCTTCTTGCAGGATGATATGATCGGCGCCATCTGGCACCGGCGCGCCGGTAAAGATGCGGACGGTTTCGCCGGGTCCGATCCGGCCGGCGAACCCATGGCCTGCGGTGGCTTCACCCACCACCCGGAAGGTCGCGCCGGGGGTGATCAGCGCGGCCCCGGCGGCATAGCCGTCCATCGCCGAAGAATCGAAGGGCGGTTGGTCGCGCGTTGCGACAATATCCTTCGCAAGGGCACGTCCGGAGGCGTCGGCAAGCGGAACGATCCCGGTGCCCGACGGGGACGCCAGATCGCAGACACGGTTCAGGGCCTGCGCGACGCTGATCACGGCTGCGCCTCGTACCGGCCTGATTTTCCGCCGTCTTTCAGGGTCACGCGGAGGTCGGAAATTGCCATCCCGCGATCAACGGCCTTCAGCATGTCATAGATGGTCAGCGCGGCGGTGGCGACGGCGGTCAGCGCTTCCATCTCGACGCCGGTCTGCCCGGATGTCCTGACGGTTGCGCTGATCCGAATGCCGGGCAGGTCCGGGTCGGGCGTCAGGTCAAGCGCGATCCGGGTGATCGAAAGCGGATGGCACAGGGGGATCAACTCTGACGTGCGCTTTGCGCCCATGATCCCGGCGATCCGCGCAACGCCCAGAACGTCGCCTTTCCCGGCATCGCCTTTCCGAATAATATCAAGGGTTTCTGGAATCATCTTCACACATCCGTGCGCCATCGCGATCCGGTCAGTCACCGCCTTGCCGGAGACATCGACCATATGCGCATCGCCCGCATTGTCGAAATGGGTGAGCCTGGGCATCAGGCGGCCCCTTCCCGTGCCAGCGGGTTGGCAAGAAGCGTTCGCGTGGCGGCGGTGACATCTTCCTGCCGCATCAGGCTTTCGCCGATCAGAAAGACACGCGCGTTGTGGCGGGCCATGTCGGCAAGGTCTTCGGGTGTGTTCAGACCGCTTTCGCAGATCAGAATCCGGTCGGCGGGAATCAGCCCTGACAGACGGCGCGTGGTATCGAGATCGGTCTGAAAAGTGTTCAGATCGCGGTTATTGACCCCCAGCAGCGGGGATTTCAGCGCCATGGCGCGTTCCAGTTCGGCCTCGTCATGCACCTCGACCAGTACATCCATGCCCCAGCCGAAGGCCGCATCTTCAAGTTCCCCGGCCTGCGTATCCGACACGCCGGCCATGATGATCAGGATGCAGTCTGCATACAGCGCGCGCGCCTCCGCCACCTGATACGGGTCATAGGTGAAATCCTTGCGCAGGGCGGGCAGGCCGGTGGCCGAGCGCGCCTGGGTCAGGAATTCGTCAGCCCCCTGAAAGCTGGGCGTGTCGGTCAGGACCGACAGGCAGGTCGCGCCGCCCTTCTCATAAGCCCTGGCAAGTGCGGGAGGGTTGAAATCGGCGCGGATCAGACCCCTGGACGGGCTGGCCTTCTTGAGCTCCGCGATCAGACCATAACCGGCGGCAGAGGCCCTGCGCAGCGCCCTGGCAAAGCCGCGGGTGGCTGGTGCGGCCCTGGCGTCGGCTTCGGTATCGGCCGGGGGGCGCGCCCGTTTGCGGGTGGCCACGTCTTCCAGCTTGCAGGCCCTGATCCTGTCGAGGATGGTCTGTGTCATTTCGGCCCTGTCCGCATGGCCCAGTCGATCGGGCGCTCCCCTCGTGTCCTAAGCCAATCATTCACCTTTGAAAATGGGCGGGAACCAAAAAAACCCCGTCTGGCAGAAAGCGGGGAAGGATGCGCCGTCCTGATGATCAGATGATCGCCGGGCAGGATGTTTTCTTCATGCGCCTGCGCGCGACGGCCCCAGAGCACAAAGGCCGCAGGAACCTGCGACACGGTTTTCAGCACCTGCCGCGTCAGTTGGTTCCAGCCAATCCGCGCATGTGCCCCGGCGGTGCCCTCGGGCACGCTCAGCGCGGTATTGAGGAGCAAGACCCCCTGGCGCGCCCAGCCGCGCAGATCGCCATTTGCCGGCGCCGCACCAATATCGTCGGACAGTTCCCTGAAAATATTGTTCAGGGATCGGGGCAGGGGGGTGACATCGGGTGCGACGGAAAATGCGAGCCCATGGGCATGGCCGCGCTGCGGATAGGGGTCCTGGCCAAGGATCACGACGCGAACGGCATCGGGTGGCGTCAGTTCAAGGGCCGCGAACATCTGCCCGCGCGGCGGCAGCACGGGGCGGGTTTCGGCGGTCAGGGCCTGTTCGACCTGCGGCCAGCCTGTGTCGAAAAAGGGCAGATCGGCCCAGCCGCCCGGCGGTTTCATGCCGCGGCGGAAGTGAGTGCGACGAGCCTGTCGAGCTTTGCCCTGGCGGCGCCGGAATCGATGGAGGTTTCGGCCAACGCGACACCCGCTTTCAGATCGGACGCCTTGCCCGCGATGACCAGCGCGGCGGCGCTGTTCAGCAGGACAGCATCGCGATAGGCGGATTTTTCACCGGCGAGCAGGGCGGCGAAGGCCCTGGCATTGTATTCCGGCGCGCCGCCGACGATGGCCTTGAGCGGATGCACGGGCAGCCCGGCGTTTTCCGGGTGAAGTTCGCGGTTTTCGATTTTCCCGCCTTCCAGCGCGGCGACCCAACTGACCCCGGCGATGGACAGTTCGTCGGTGCCGTCAGAGCCGTGGACCACCCAGGCGCGTTCCGACCCGAGGGCTTGCAGGGTCTGTGCCATCGGGCGGATCAGGTCGCGGGCGAACGCCCCGACCAGTTGGCGTTTGACCCCTGCCGGGTTGGTAAGGGGGCCGAGGATGTTGAAGATCGTGCGTGTGCCAAGCTCTGCCCGCGCGGGCATGACATGGGCGATTGCCGGGTGGTGCATCGGGGCCATCATGAAGCCGATCCCGACCTCGTCGATTGCGCGTTCCACCACGTCCGGCCCGACCATGACATTGACGCCCATCTGCGTCTGCACGTCGGCGGCGCCGGATCTGGAACTGAGATTGCGGTTGCCGTGTTTGGCAACCACCACACCGGCGCCGGCCGTCACAAACGCCGTGGCGGTAGAGATGTTCAGCGTGTGTTTGCCGTCGCCCCCGGTGCCAACGATGTCGATCGCATCTCCGGGCGCTTTCACGGCCTTGCATTTCGCGCGCATCACGGCGGCGGCGGCGGCGATCTCCTCTACCGTTTCGCCCCTGGTGCTCAGCGCCATCAGCAGCCCGCCGATCTGGCTGGCGGTCGCATCGCCGTCAAAGAGGATGCCAAACGCCCGTTCAGCCTCTGCGCGGGTCAGGGGGCGGTCGGCGGCAATGGCGATCAGGGGCTTGATTGCGTCGCTCATGCGGGTTCTCCCAGCAGATCAAGGAAGTTCTGCAACAGCTTGTACCCATGTTCCGAGGCGATGGATTCCGGGTGAAACTGCACGCCGTGGATGGGCAGCGTCCTGTGCCTGACCCCCATGATGGTGCCGTCTTCCAGCCAGGCGTTCACCTCCAGACTGTCGGGCAGGCTTTCGCGTTCGACGACCAGCGAATGATAGCGCGTTGCCTCGAAAGGCGAGGGCAGGCCGCAAAACACGCCGGTTGCGTCATGGTGCATGACGCCCAACTTGCCATGCACGATTTCATGGCAGCGCACGACCTTGCCGCCAAAGGCTTCGCCGATGGCCTGATGGCCCAGGCACACGCCCATCAGAGGCGTGCCGGCCCCGGCGGCGGCCCTGGTCAGGGCGAGGCAGATCCCGGCCTGCGCCGGATCGCGGGGGCCGGGCGACAGCATGATCGCGTCGGGCCGCATGTCCATCGCTTCCTGCACATTCAGCGCGTCATTGCGACGGACCGCGACCTCTGTCCCCAACTCTTCCAGATAGTGAACGAGGTTGTAGGTGAAACTGTCATAATTGTCGATCAGCAGCAGCATTGGGCCGACTTTCGTGAAATGGGGGTGATCCCGGGTATCGGTCGGGTTATACATGTTATAAATGGTCAGAGAGCGCGCCGGAGGTCAAGAGCAGACCAGCGGCGAAAGAGGCATGTACAGACGGAGAAAGCTGTGGCACACGGGTTTTTGTCGGGCGTTTTCTGGGGAACAGTCGTTGGGGGCGTCGCAGTAAGCGCGCTTTCGCTGTTGACGGAACTGCCGCCGGGGGCCGCCGGGGCGCCCGAAATCGTCGGGGAGGGGGGGGCCATCGCCCCGCAGCCGGTGGTGCCGACGGGGGCGCCGTCCTTGCCGTCCGCCGGTGTGTCGGATGAGGAACTGCCGCTGATCGGGTTGGGCGAACCGGCAGCGGAGCGGAACCCGGACGCGCCCGAGCCGGAGCGCACAGCCGCGGATGCGCCGGAGGTGGACACGCCCGGCATTGCCCTTGAGGCCCCCGAAACCAATGGCCGGTCGCCGGATTTGCCACGGACCGGGGCAAGCGCGCCGCAACCGCAGACGGAACCGGCGTCGGCGCCCATGGCGCCCGCCGCGATCAAGGCGCCGGTCATGGACACCTCTGTGCCCGAGCGGCCAGCGCAGAATGCGGAACCGGCCGGCGATGCCACTGAAGCGGAGAATCGAGCGGATACGCCGCCGGAAACCCGGCAGGCGGCAGCCGGGGCGACGGCGGCGGCGGCGGTGGAGCAGCCGACTTTCCAGGGGCATGATGGTTCGGGGGCGCTGGCCAGGAATGCCGTTCCCTTTGAAAATCCCGATGCAAAGCCGCTTTATTCCATCATCCTGATTGATGCGCCCGGTGCGGCTTTCGGCCCGGCGGAGGCTGCGGAACTGGGTTTTCCGGTGACATTTGCGCTGGACCCGACGGCAAGGGGGGCGGCGGCGCGCGCCGAAGCATTCCGTGCCGCCGGGCATGAAGTGCTGCTGATCCTGCCTCTGCCACAGGAGGCAGGCCCGGTGGATGCAGAGATCGCCTTTGAACGCGCAAGTTCCATCATCCCCGGTGCGGTGGGTGTGCTGGATGCGCCAGAGAACGGATTTGGCCCCGACCACATGCTGACGCAGCGGATCGTTTCCATCGTCGCGCAGTCAGGCCACGGGTTGATCGGCCATGGCAGGGGGCTGGGCTGGGTCGCAGAGCTTGCGCAGCGTGGCGGAGTGCCTTCGGCCCTGTCTTTCCGGGTCTATGACGACGAACGCCAGAGCGTGACGGTGATCCGGCGCTATCTGGACCGCGCCGCATCCCGTGCGCAACGGGAAGGGCATGTGGTGATGGTCGGACATATGTATCCGGATTCGATCCGGGCATTGATGGAATGGGCGATTGGCGAGGGCGCCGCCGGGGTGGCGCTCGCTCCGGTGTCGGCGGTGATGCGGTCGGGGTGACGGCTGATTGTGTGGCAGGCGACACCGGACGCGGCCAACCGGGAGGGCGGCCCCCGTGGCGTCAACCCTGCGCGACAGGCCCGTCGATCACGCCGCCGGAATGGCCATGGACTGCGCACCGCACGACGACCGGACCGGCACCGCGATCATCGAGGCGTCGGGCGCGAATTTCGGCCCGGTTCCGCCAGCGAGCGACACCTTGCGTACCTTGCATGATGTCGCGCGACGGTATCCTGCCGGACCTGACCGGCCGGATCGACAAGTTGGAATTGGGGTAAGCCGAACTGCGGAACGACATCACGGAGCTTTGCGAGCGGATGGCGCACCTTGAAGGCTGGCTCAAAGACCTCCGCGAAGCCATTATGCACCGGGCCGTTGCGTAGATCATCTGTAAGCGTCTGGTCTGGCTGCCCTGCCTGAGGCCGCAGATGTCAGATAGTGTCCATGATCGTTAATGGACATTATCGAGGTCAGATGTGGGCAGGAAGAAGCGCCGGAACTGGAGCAATAACGAGAAGCGGATGATCTGTGCGCAAACGCGGGTTCCGGGGATTTCGGTTAGTCAGGTTGCGCGGCGGTATGATGTGAATGCCAATCTCGTGTTTACGTGGCTGAGGGATGGGCGGTTTTCGCCTGATGGCGATACACAGAAGCAGGTTTTCTTTCTGCCGGTCGAGATAATTTCGGATGTGCGGCATGAAGCCGCGCCGCCGGTTGTGGCAGGCGGCAGGATTGGGTTTGATCTTGTTTGCGGGCCCCGGCTTTGTGTCAGCGGGACTTACGATCCCGATGCCCTTGCCGGCCTGATCCGTGGCTTGTCCGGATGATCCCGGTACCGTCGAACACGAAGGTGTGGCTGGCTGCCGGGGTAACGGATATGCGCCGGGGGTTTGCGACGCTGGCGGCTCAGGCGGAACAGACGCTGAAGCAGAACCCTTATTGCGGCCACATGTTCGTTTTCCGTGGACGGCGTGGCGATCTGATCAAGATCATTTGGTGGGACGGTCAGGGGGCCTGTCTGTTCTCCAGGCGATTGGAGAAGGGCCGGTTTGTCTGGCCTTCTGCAAAAGACGGCAAAGTCGCATTGACACCGGCCCAGTTGGCGATGCTTCTGGAGGGCATTGACTGGCGTATTCCGCAGCGCACATGGCGGCCATTGAAGGCGGGATAATCTGGCCGGATCAGTGATTTGGGGATTCCCTAAAGCCCGTTGATTTGCCAGGTTTTGGCCATGATCGATGTGGCCCGAGCCTTACCGGAAGACCCCGATGAGTTGCGTGCTTTCACGCAGCTTCTGCTGGCCGAGGTGAAGTCTCAGGCGATGTTGATCGAGAAGCTCAGGCACCAGTTATCCGGGCATCGCACACATAGGTTTGGCAGCAAATCCGAGAGCATCGAGCAGCTGCAACTGGCCCTGGAGAGCAGTGAGATTGCAACGGCAGCGATGACAGCCAGGTTACGCCTGCCTGAAGAGGAGCCGCCCAAAGACAAACCCAAGCGCCGCCCGATCCCGGATCATATACCGCGCCAGCACATCGAACTGGCCACCGGAGATGATGCCTGTGCGGATTGTGGTGGCAAGCTGCGCCGCCTGGGCGAGGATGTGACCGAGGAACTGGAATATGTTCCGGGGCGCTTCATCGTGAACCGCATCACCCGGCCCCGCTTTGCCTGTTCGGGCTGCGACAGCTTCACCCAGGCACAGCTGCCATCGCGCCCGATTGAGCGCGGGCGTCCTGGACCAGGACTGTTGGCCCATGTTCTGGTCAGCAAATATGCCGATCATCTGCCGCTCTACCGGCAAAGCCGGATATTCGAGCGCGACGGGCTTGACCTTGACCGCTCAACGCTGGCCGATTGGGTGGGCAAATCCACGGCCCTACTGGAGCCACTGGCCGTTGCCATCGGACGACATGTGCAAGCAGGCCAGGCATTGTTTGCCGATGATACGCCGATCAAAATGCTAACGCCCGGGGCAGGCAAAACCCAGACCGCCCGCCTATGGACTTACATACGCGATGAGCGCCCCTGGGACAGCGAGGCGCCGCCTGCTGCCTGGTATCAGTTCTCGCCGGACCGCAGGGGTCAGCATCCCAAGGATCACTTGAAGAGATACCAGGGCTGGATGCATGCGGACGGCTATTCCGGATTCAACGACCTCTACCGTTCTGGCGACATCCGCGAGGTCGCCTGCATGGCCCACATCCGGCGCAAGTTCGTCGATGTGCATAAAGCCCAGGGCTCGGCCATCGCCGAAGAGGCGATCAAGCGGATAGCAGGGCTCTACGCTATCGAGAAAGAGGCCCGTGGATCGCCGCCGGATCAGCGTACCGCCATACGGCAGGCCGAGGCCAGACCCGTCTTCGATGACCTGGGCAATTGGCTGGGTGCCCAACTGCCCGCTATCTCTGGCAAATCGCCACTTGCAGGGGCCATCCGTTATGCGCTGACCCGGTTGCCACGGCTCCGGCCATACCTTGAACATGGCCATCTCGAGATCGACAATAATGCGGCCGAGCGGGCCATCAGAGGTATTGCTTTGGGGCGCAAGAACTACCTCTTCGTTGGATCACCGGCAGGCGGCAAAGCCGCTGCCATCGCCTATACGCTGATTGAAACCGCCAAACTGAACAACGTTGATCCGCAGGGCTGGCTGGCCGACACTCTGGCCCGCATCCCGGATTGCAAGATCACCAAGGTCGACGACCTGCTGCCATGGAACATGGGCAGCCACCATCACATGAAAGACGCTGCATGAGCATCATCGAGATCAAAGTCACCCTGCAAGACATCGAGCCCGCTGTCACCCGCACCCTGCAGGTGCCTGCCGATATCCGGCTGGACCGGCTGCACCTGACACTGCAGGTGGCCATGGGCTGGACCAACTCGCATCTCTACATGTTCGGAGCAGCCCGCGCCACATGGGGTATCGCGGACCCCGATTTTGGCGGCGAGGACCGGCCCGCCAACAAAACCACTCTGGGCCAAGTCATCGAGGACACCGGCAAAAAGACGATCAACTACATCTACGATTTTGGCGACAACTGGGAACACAGGATCAAGATCGGCAGGATCACCGATCCCGTCCCTGGCGAACTCTATCCCAGACTAATCGAGGTCATCGGTAAATGCCCGCCCGAAGACGTCGGGGGCTTCCTTGGCTACTACGGGTTCCTCGATGCCATGGCCGATCCAAAGCATCCAGAGCACGATCATCTCAAAGACTGGTATGGCGGCACCTTCGATCCCAATCAGCCCGAAACCGACAAACTCAAACTCGAAGTCCTCAGTCTCGCAAAACGCTGGAAGCCCGGAAAACCAAGGAAATAAGGCTGTCAGACCGGACGCTTACGCTTCTTCTGCTTCACAGCCATAGAGTGCCCCTAAGTGTCCACTATCAATGGTGGACACTAACCCATCAAAATCTGCGCCGTTAGGCGGGGCACACCGGACGCTTACGATCATCTCGCTAGAGTCCTTCACATTTTGACTGAACCATAGCCTGTGTTTTCGAGGTGGTTTTGGCATTCCTGTTGTGTGATTGATCCGACGAGGCGTCCAACGTATCGTCAGACCTCTTCACTGGTTCGTTTCCGAGCCATCCGCATCCAGTGTTTGATCTTGGCGAATGTCTGCCCGATCGGGTTCAGGTCTGGCGAGTATGGTGGCAGGAACCACAACCGCGCGCCTGCCGCCCTGATGGCATCGCGCACGGCTTTCGATTTATGGCAGCCGAGGTTGTCCATGATGACGATATCGCCGGGCTTTTGTGCAGGGACAAGCAGTTGATCGATACAGGCGCGGAAGGACTGCCCGTTGATCGGGCCGTCAAGGACACAGGGCGCGGGAGTGTCATGAACTCTGTGTATCTGTCCCGGTCCATGGGGGTTTCAGATACGGTCACGCATTGAAGCGCTCGTCGAACATGATAGCGAACTGGTTGCGGGCGGCAAACCATTCCCGAACATTCCTGCCGCCTTTCTCGAAGTGCGGATCGCCAGATGGATCAGCTTTGTTGCGGCCTGATCGGTCGGGAACGATCCGCGGGTCTTGATTGATTTGCGGATCACCCGGTTCAGGCTCTCGATGGCGTTGGTGGTGTAGATGATCTTTCGGATCGCCGGATCGAAGGCGAAGAACGGGATTACTTCCTGCCATGCCCGTCGCCAGGCCGGGGCGATGGAGGCGTATTTACCGGCCCATTTCTCCTCGAATGCGTCCAGTTCATCGGCGGCCTGATCGGCGGTGGCGGCGCTGTAAATCCGGCGCAGATCGGCGGCCACTCCCTTGCGGTCTTTCCACGAGCAGAAGTTCAGAGAATGGCGCACCAGGTGGACAATGCAGGTCTGGACCGTAGGCGGCGGTGATCGCCTCCGGGAAGCCCTGGTCTTTGAGGACCGTTCTCAAGATGGATCACCCCCGCCCTTTTGATGAACCCGAACAGATAGTGGAGGAGGGAACACCCCTGCCTCGTATGACAGGAACGGGAGACGAAAAGGTCATGAATGACACCATCGGCATCGGGAGTGTCCTGAATTCTGTGTATCTGTCCCGGACCATGGGGGTTTCAAATACAGTCACGCATTGAAGCGCTCGTCGAACATAATAGCGAACTGGTTGCGGGCTGCAAACCATTCCCGAACATTCCTGCCGCCTTTCTCGAAGTTGCGGATGGCCAGATAGATCAGCTTTGTTGCGGCCTGATCGGTCGGGAACGATCCGCGGGTCTTGATTGATTTGCGGATCACCCGGTTCAGGCTCTCGATGGCGTTGGTGGTGTAGATGATCTTTCGGATCGCCGGATCGAAGGCGAAGAACGGGATTACTTCCTGCCATGCCCGTCGCCAGGCCGGGGCGATGGAGGCGTATTTACCGGCCCATTTTTTCTCGAATGCGTCCAGTTCATCGGCGGCCTGATCGGCGGTGGCGGCGCTGTAAATCCGGCGCAGATCGGCGGCCACTGCCTTGCGGTCTTTCCACGAGCAGAAGTTCAGGGAGTGGCGCACCAGGTGGACAATGCAGGTTTGCACCGTGGTCTGCGCAAAGGCGGCGGTGATCGCCTCCGGGAAGCCTTTGAGCCCGTCAACGACGGCGATCAGAATGTCCTGGACACCCCGGTTCTTCAGCTCGTTCATCACCGACAACCAGAATTTGGCCCCCTCGTTATCAGCGATCCGCAGGCCCAGGACCTCGCGCACGCCGTCCCGGCTGACCCCCAGGGCGATGTAGAGGGCCTTGTTCTTCACCATGCGGCTGTCGGCGTCGCGGATCTTCACCCGCAGCGCGTCGAAGATCACGATCGGATACATCCGCTCCAGCGCCCGGCTTTGCCAGTCGCGCACCTCGTCGTGCACGGCGTCGGTGACGCGGCTGATCAAATCCGGCGAGACCAGAAGACCGTAGATATCCTCAAGATGGGCGCGGATGTCGCGGACACTCTCGTCCGGCGGCATGGAGGCCGATGATCCTGTCATCCATCCCGTCGATCCGGGTCTGGCCCTTCTTCACCAGTTCCGGTTCAAAACTGCCATCCCGATCACGGGGCACGGAAATCGGCGCCTCGCCGATCTGGCCCTTCAGGCGCTTGCCAGCTGTGCCGTTGCGCCGATTGGACTGACCCGGAGGTGCATCCTTGCCTTCTTCATAGCCCGGATGCGCGGTCAGTTCGGCCCCAAGCATCCGCTCCATCAGTTTGATCCTGAGCTCTTTCAGCAGCCCGGTATCGCCAAGCAGGTCTTCAGGCCGCTCGCAGCCTTCCAGAAGTTCGTCCGGAAGTTCCCTGGATATCGTCATCGTCATGGCTCCTCTCTCAAAGCATGGTACAGATCACAGATACACAGAGGAGCGGACACTCTCGAGGCATCGACATCCCGAAAGATCATCTCGACACCCATCGCCTGAGCGATGGCAAGGCGAAACGCTTCACCAACGACCGGACAGGACTGAAGACGCTGAAGAACCGGACCGGACCGCAGTGCCGCCGCGTCGTCCACGAGCCTGCAGGACGCTGTCATCGCGATCCGGAGGCCCGCCTTTCAAAGACGGGTCACGCCATGGTCAAGGTGAACCCCGAACGCGCCCGCCGCTTCGCCGAAGCGGTCGCCCAGTCCGCCAAAACTGACCGGAACGATGCGGAACTGCCAGCCCGCATGGGGGCGATGCCTGACCTGAAGGCTTCACCGTTGCGCGATGAACCCATGAACGATCTGCGGGAGGTGCATGTCGCCCGGAGCGCTCTCATAAAGGACCAGACTGCCTGCCGGAACCGGCTCTGCGGTGCGCGCAACACACTCGTCAAGGCGCAACTGAAAACCGGGATGCGCCGGATCGCAAGGCAACTTGCCCGGCTCGATGCCGAGTTGAAGAAGCGTATCCGCGAGGATGCAAAGCTTGCCGGACAGTTCGAGATCCTGCGGTCGATCCCCTGCCGTCGCGCAATGCTCATCGAAATGCCGGAGATCGGAACCTTGACGCCCGGGCAGGCCGCCGCGCTTGCGGGCCTGGCTCCCTTCGTGCGCACGTCCGGCAAATGGACAGCCAGAGCGAAAATCGGAGGCGGACGAGCCGGGCTTCGCCAGGCGCTCTACATGCCCGCCCTCGTCGCAGCGCGCTGCAATTCCCAACTCACCTGCGTCTACAAGGCTTTGCGTCAAAAGGGCAGGAAAGCCAGGGTCGCTCTTGTGGCAATCATGCGCAAGCTCATCATCCTCGCAAATACCTTGATCCGCGAAAACCGCCAGTGGTCCAAAATCAAACCTTGACCAGGACAGATATCCTGAGCCCGTCCACCACGGCGATCGAGAGTGTCCTGGACACCTCGGATCTTCAGCTCGTTCATCACCGACAACCAGAATTTGGCCCCCTCGTTATCAGCGATCCACAGGCCCGGGACCTCGCGCACGCCGTCCCGGCTGACGCCCGGAGCCACATGAACCGCCTTGTTCTTGACCATGCGGCTGTCGGCGTCGCGGATCTTCACCCGCAGCGCGTCGAAGATCACGATCGGATACATCCGCTCCGGCACCCGGGATTGCCATTCTCGAACTTCGTCCGGCACGGCGTCGGTAACCCAGCTGATCAAATCCGGCGAGACCTGCAAGCCATTGACATCTTCGAGGTGGGACCGGATGTCACGCACGGTCAGACTCGCAGCGTAAAGACCGATGATCTTTTCATCCATTCCGTCGACCCGCGTCTGGCCTTTCTTCACCAGTTCGGGTTCGAAACTGCCATCCCGGTCGCGCGGCACGGAAATTGGCGCCTCACCGTCCTGGCCCTTGAGCCGCTTGCTGGCTGTGCCGTTGCGCCGGTTGGATTGGCCCGCAGGTGCATCCTTGCCTTCTTCATAGCCCGGATGCGCGGTCAGTTCGGCCCCCGGCATCCGCTCCATCAGTTTGATCTTGAGCTCTTTCAGCAGCCCGGTATCGCCAGGCGGGTCTTCAGGCCGCTCGCAGCCCTCCAGAAGTTCCCTGGAAATCGTCATCGTCCTTGCTCCTCTCAGGAAGCATGGAACAGATCACAGATACACAGAGGATCGGACACTCTCTGCGGAACTGATGCAGGCGTCCATCTTCGGTGCACAGATGCATGTTCTCACGCAACCGAACAACGAACGGGATGTTGTTTTCATTTAGACATTCCAACCACTCTGTACCGATGAACTCCCGGTCGGCGAGCAAGGCGTCGATGGAGCAAGCCCCGAACAGGCGCAAATAGCGCCGCATCAGCCCGATGCGCTGCGCCGGTGAAGAGTTGCCCGGATGGTCGAGCGAGACCCACATCAGCGGCACCCGAAACCGTCGCGTCACAATGGCCAGAACCAGAATGTTCACGTCTTTCGCACCGGGTTTCCAGTTGGTCCGATCCAGGGCCGGAAGCTTTGGACGCGCAAGGTTGAGCAGGTGCACGATCAGCACTGCGACCACATCGCCATCAAGGCGGACATGCTGGAAGAACCGCTGCACACGGCGATAGTTGGACGCGTGCAACGCCGTCCCCGAGAACTGGCTCGCCAGATGGCTCAGGTTCACCGTCCGACAGTTTGCCAGACCAGCGAGCAAAACCGCAAGCGTTTCCAGTCGTGTCTTGCTCAGATCAAAATGCGGGCGTAGCGTGGCGACCAGAGGGCTGAGGAGGAATGCGAACATCACGAAGTTCCTTGTGCTCGAGAATCTTCAATTCAAACCCTTTTCCCCCCTCAACTCAAGTGCGTCGTGTACCGTGCACACATAATGATTGCAGGTAGGTCCGATTCCGGCCGGATGCGTTGGCCTGAAGACCGCAATCGAGAGCAGATTCCCAACTCGCGATTCCTTGATTGGCCTTTGAGGCGCATATCCCGTAGGGGTTTCTTCACGATACCTGGGGAGGGGTCGATATGGCACACAGACTGATCGGCGTATTTCTGGCGCTGTGGAGTGTCGGGGCGGGCGTCGCGTCCGCAAATGACAATCCGGTCGTGGTGGAGCTTTTCACATCACAGGGCTGTTCCTCATGCCCGCCTGCCGATGCGCTGCTGCATGAATACGCAAACAGCAATGACGTTATCGCACTGGCCTTCCACGTGGACTATTGGGACTATATCGGCTGGAAGGACACGTTCGCCAGTCCGGCTTACAGCCGCAGGCAAAGGGCCTATGCCCGGGCCGGCAACCGAACCGTGGTCTATACGCCGCAGATGATCATCGGCGGGCAGGACAGTATCATCGGCCACAAGCCGGATGAGCTTGCCTCGGTCATTGCAACCCATGCCGGGACGCCCGGAAAGATCAACCTTGCGGTGGACGCGAACGCTGGTGGCGGCGTGATCAGGATCAGGGCTGAAAGGCTGCAATCCGGGTTGGGGCCGCTTGTCATCCAGCTTGTCCAGTATGTCCCGGATCAGGTTGTCCATATCCGCCGGGGCGAAAACCGCAACCGGAAGATCAGATATTCACATATCGTGGACCGGTTGCAGGTTCTGCGGAACTGGCAGGACGAAAACGATGTGGCCCTGAACGCGAATGTCACCGCGAACAGGCCGGTCGTCGTTATCGTGCAGGCGGGCAGTCACGGCCCCATACTGGCCGCCACGCGCCTGCACTGAATCTTTTTTTGCCGTTCCGGTTTCCAGCGGCGGTGAATCCAGAACCATTGATCCATGTGCTGCCGCACCATCGCCTCCAGTTCCTGCGTCAGTTGCCGGGTCATCTCTTCCGGCGTCGAATGGCTGACCGGATCATTGATGACAATCCTGAAATCAAGCCCGTTCTCAAGCCGCACACCATACACCGACAGGATCAGCGCATCGTATTTCAGCGCCATTTCCGCAGCCGACAGCGACGTGGGGGCGGGCTTTCCGAAAAAGTCGATCAGCGCGCCGCCGGACACATGGTTGTCGATGAAGAACCCCAGCACACCGCCGCCGCGCAGAAAGCGCACCATCTCTGCCAGCCCCTTGCGCCCGCGCGGGAAGACCGGAGTTCCGATCCTTGCGATGGAGCGCACGTAACGGGTATTGAAAAACCGGTTCGACATCGGGCGATAGAGCGCGCCAACCCTGAACCCCCGCGCGATCAGCGCCGCCCGCGGCACATCGTAATTGCCGAAATGGCCTGTCACCAGCACCACCGGGCGACCGGCGGCGCGCGCGGCCTCCATCGCGGCAAGACCGGGGCCTTCGATGTCAACTGCCGAGGCGCGGCGTTTGAACTGTTCGCCGGAGCAGATTTCAACGAGCGACCGGCCGGCATTGTCCGGGACCGACCGGCAGAGCGCGCGCAACTCCCGCTCTGGCAGATCGGGCAGAACGTGTTGCAGATTGGCCCGGACGCGCCTGTCATAACCGGCGATCGGGGCGACGATCCGCGACACCATCCAGCCGAATACCGGAATCCGCCAGCGATAGGGCGCCAGCATTGCCAGCCCGATAACCGCACGCGCACACATGCCGGAAAGAAAATGGGTCGCATCCGCGCGGGTCGGCATCTTTGTCCCTGATGAAACTGGCGTGTTCGTCTTAAGCCGGTCCCGGTCCGGTTTCAAGCGAAGCGCCCCGGCAGCAGGCAGCGGGCAGCGGGCGGCAGGCGGCGGCGGGGATCGCCCCCGTCACGCCTGTTCCCCGAAAACCCTGGCGAAAATCGTATCCACATGTCTGGTGTGATAGCCGAGGTCGAATTTCCCTTCGATCTCCTCAGCCGACAGCGCCCTGCGAACCTCCTCGTCGCCCAGAAGCTCTGTCCTGAAGTCCCTGCCCCCGTCCCGGACCTTCATCGCATTGCGCTGGACCAGCCGGTAGGCATCCTCGCGGCTGAGCCCGGCCTGGGTCAGGGCCAGCAGCACGCGCTGGCTCATCGCCAGACCGCGGAACCTGTTCAGGTTGGCCAGCATGGCATCCGGATAGATCGCGAGGTTCTCGATCACGTCCGCCAGCCGGTTCAGCGCGAAATCAAGCGTCACCGTGGCGTCCGGCCCGATGCCGCGCTCGACCGAACTGTGCGAAATGTCGCGCTCATGCCACAGCGCCACATTTTCCAGCGCCGGCGTCACCGCCATGCGCACGAGCCGCGCAAGCCCGGTCAGGTTCTCGGACAGGACCGGATTGCGCTTGTGCGGCATGGCCGAACTGCCCTTCTGCCCCTTCGCAAAAAACTCTTCGGCCTCCAGCACCTCGGTCCGCTGCATGTGGCGAATCTCGACGGCGATGTTCTCGATCGACGAGGCAATGACACCCAGCGTCGCAAAGAACATCGCATGTCGGTCGCGGGGGATGATCTGGGTGCTGATCGGCTCCGGCCTCAGACCCATCTGCTTGCAGACATGTTCCTCGACCGCCGGGTCGATATTGGCGAAGGTGCCGACCGCCCCGGAAATCGCCCCTGTGGCAACTTCCCCGCGCGCATTTTTCAGCCGATCCCTGTTGCGATCCATTTCCGCATGGAACCGGGCGAAGGTCAGGCCCATGGTGGTGGGTTCCGCATGAATGCCGTGCGACCTGCCGATGCGCACCGTGTCCCTGTGCTCATGAGCGCGCCTTTTCAGCGCCGCCAGCACCTTGTCCATATCGGCCAGCAGGATGTCGGCGGCGCGCACCAGTTGCACGTTCAGCGTCGTGTCCAGAACATCGGAAGATGTCATGCCCTGATGCACGAACCGCGCGTCTTCATTGCCGATGATCTCTGCCAGATGGGTAAGAAAGGCGATCACGTCATGGCGCGTCACCGCCTCGATTTCGTCAATCCGGGCGACATCGAATTCCGCATCCCGGGCCTTCCACACCGCCCTGGCGTTTTCCCTGGGGATCACCCCCAGCGCCGCCTGTGCATCGCAGGCATGGGCCTCGATCTCATACCAGATGCGGAACCGGGTCTCGGGCAGCCAGATGGCAACCATTTCGGGGCGGGAATAGCGGGGAATCATGCGGGCACGACCTTGTGTTGAATGGGGTGTCGCGGGCCTGATAAACGGGTTGGACACAAGGAACAAGCGCAGGGGAACATTGCCGCACGCACGATGACGGGTTTGGGGCGGGTCTGTGGCGGGTCCGGTCGCCGGTCGCCGGGGCTGAACGCCTAACTGTTCCATCCCGTATGATCATATTTCCCCTCGTCGATCTGCCCTTTTCATGGCAAGGTCGGTTCTGTGGGACATTCGGGACGGGGTGCGACCATGGTGATCCAACTTCACAAGCAGGCTACAACGACGCCGAAGGTTCGGTCGGCCCTCCAGGCCAGTGATGCGTCTGCTTCCATCTTGGCGGAGCGATACGGGACGACCGAGCAGACTGTCTACAAATGGCGGCGCCGCGATGGCGTCGAGGATCGCAGCCACACGCCACACCGGCTGCAAACCACGCTGACACCGGCGCAAGAGGCGGTTGCGGTGACCTTGCGCAGGACGCTGCTGGTATCACTCGACGACCTGCTGGCGGTGGTGCGAGAGTTCCTGAATCCGAATGCCTCGCGCTCTGGCCTGGACCGCTGCCTTCGTCGTCATGGTGTGGGAAACCTACGCGATCTGAAGGCCAAAGCACCGAAGCCGAAGCACAGCGCCTTCAAGGCCTACGAGCCAGGATACATACACATCGACCTGAAATACCTACCGCAAATGGCCGATGAAACCTCGCGCCGCTATCTTTTCGTGGCCATCGACCGGGCGACGCGTTGGGTCTTCATTCGTGTCTTCAAAGCCAGGACTGCCGCCAACGCCCGCCGCTTCCTGCGCGATCTGGAACGGGCCTGCCCGATTTGCATCCGCACTGTGTTGACCGATAACGGCAAGGAGTTCACCGACCGGCTGTTTGGTCTACGCAAACGCGCTGCAACCGGCGCGCATGCGTTCGATGCGCTTTGCGCAGACCTTGATATCGACCACCGCTTGACCCCGCCGAAGTCGCCCCAAACCAACGGCATGGTCGAGAGGTTCAACGGCCGCATCGAGGAGGTGCTCCAAAGCCATCACTTCCGTTCCGGCGAAAACCTGGAGACAACGCTGCACCGCTATGTCTGGCTCTACAACCAGCAGTTTCCTCAGTCGGCATTGAGCACCAGAACGCCCTTGCAGGCCATGAAGGACTGGCACAAACTCAAGCCGGAACTGTTCAAAAAACAGCCATACTACCTTCCGGGATGTGACAGTCTGCTGGTCTCGCCGGATTTGATCAGCCGCGTCACCGACGCCGTGCACGACGAGGTGCGCGACTGGCAAAGCCGGGCGCTGGAGCGGATGTATCCGATCGTGATCTTCGACGCGCTGCGGGTGAAGATCCGCGACGCCGACAGCCGCATGGTGAAGAACAAGGCCATCTACATCGCCCTGGGGGTCAGCCGGGACGGCGTGCGCGAGGTCCTGGGCCTGTGGATCGCTGATAACGAGGGGGCCAAATTCTGGTTGTCGGTGATGAACGTGCTGAAGAACCGGGGTGTCCAGGACATTCTGATCGCCGTCGTTGACGGGCTCAAAGGCTTCCCGGAGGCGATCACCGCCGCCTTTGCGCAGACCACGGTGCAAACCTGCATTGTCCACCTGGTGCGCCACTCCCTGAACTTCTGCTCGCAGAAGTTATGGAAAGACCGCAAGGGAGTGGCCGCCGATCTGCGCCGGATTTACAGCGCCGCCACCGCCGATCAGGCCGCCGATGAACTGGACGCGTTCGAGAAAAAATGGGCCGGTAAATACGCCTCCATCGCCCCGGCCTGGCGACGGGCATGGCAGGAAGTAATCCCGTTCTTCGCCTTCGATCCGGCGATCCGAAAGATCATCTACACCACCAACGCCATCGAGAGCCTGAACCGGGTGATCCGCAAATCAATCAAGACCCGCGGATCGTTCCCGACCGATCAGGCCGCAACAAAGCTGATCTATCTGGCCATCCGCAACTTCGAGAAAGGCGGCAGGAATGTTCGGGAATGGTTTGCAGCCCGCAACCAGTTCGCTATTATGTTCGACGAGCGCTTCAATGCGTGACTGTATTTGAAACCCCCATGGACCGGGACACATACACAGAATTCAGGACACTCCCGCCCGAAGAGCCGTTTCATCGTGCCAAGGCACTGCCCGACCCGGAAGTGGCCCCCGGCGGCCTTTCGCATGATCCTGTCGCGATGACGGCCCCGGATCGCCTCGCGGCCGGCGCGGCGCGCACAGGCATTGTCAGCGAGGACGCGCTGCGCGGATGCGCCCTCGTTGTTCCATCCCGAAGTGCAACCCGGAACAAGCTGAATTCCATGACCGACAGGGGAATCGGCACACACGGAACCAACCGCAGGAAACTGCCGGGCAGAACGTTGACAAGCCGGGCGCGACCATGTCATCCTGACCCGACAGGATATTCCGAATACCCAGGAGCAAGGGGCAGGCCATGCAGTGTTACCGCTTTGAACGCAGCCTACGGGGGTGCCGGGCGTGGCTGCGGGCGGCGATGGCGTGGTTGGGGCGGCAAGCTCCTGCCCGCACACAGCGCCGGGCGTCATGGGTGGCGGCGGGGCTGCTGGCCCTCGTCGCCCTCGTCGCCCTCGTCGCCCTGCCGCTTCAGGCGCAGGCGCAGACCGAGACGACGCTGGTCAGCAACATCGGGCAGACTGCCCTGCCAACCACGCTGACGGTATCGCCAACCCAGTCATTGGCGATCGGCTTTGAGACCGGCGACAATCCGCCCGGCTATGTGCTGACCGAAGTGGCGGTTAACATGAACAGGACCGGCGGCAGCAGCAGCGACGCGCCGGACCTGTGGGTCTGCCCGGAGGACTCCAACGACAGGCCCAGCACCAGCATCAACGCCAGCAACTGCACCGCACTCGTCGCTCCCGCCGTGTTCAGCAACGGGGTCAACACCTTCTCCGCGCCTGCGGGGAACATCGAACTGGAATCGGGGACACTGTATTTCGTGGTCGCCACCGAGTCCAGCTTCCCCCCCCCAACCTACTTATGGTCGACGACGAGTTCCAGCATGGCGGATGCCGGGGCGGCGGCTGGCTGGGGAATCGGCCTCGGGTTGTTCTCCATACTGTTGTCCAGCTGGACCGAACTGGAGGAGTTCCCGCTCGTGGCGATCAAGGGCTACGCGGTCCCCGATCCCAATCCGGTCCGCACTCTGGTTTCCACCATCACGAACAGCCTCGTCGGGTCGCAAGGCGTCGGGGGCGCCTCGAACGTAATTGTAGCCCAGCGATTCACGGTCGGACCCGCCGACTCCTATCTGCTGTCGTCTGTGACCGTAAGGGTAGGTGGCACGTCGTCCGGCGGCGTCGACGTCGCCATCCATGAGGTGGACGGCGTCAACCCGGCGGACACGGCCCTGCACCTGCTCTCGCGCCCGAGCGGGTCAGGCGCCGGAGACCGGACCCACACCGTACAGTCCAACGACGCAACGCTGGAGGCAGGCGAGGACTACTTCGTCCTCGTCACCGGCTCCTCCACCGGCAGGCTCCTTGAGACAACCAGTTCCGACAGCGAAATCGGGATTGCCGGCTGGGAGGTCGCCGATACCTACCGTGTGCGCTCCACCCCCTCCGGTGGTGCTGCTGCATCGTGGTCTACCGGCAGCCGGGCTTTGCAGGTGCGCCTTGAGGGTGTTGTGTTCGTCCGCTCCGACGATGCGACGCTGAGCGCGCTGACGCTGGCGGATGCCTCGGACGGCGGCAGCCCCATCGAGTTCAATGAGACGTTCGCGGCGGGCACGACCGCCTATACGGTGGATGTGGCGAACGGCGTGGACGAGGTGACGCTGAGCGCGACGGCGACCGACATGGTGGCGACGGTGGCCATCGCCGACGACAGCAACGCGGCCACGCCGGGGGTGGCGACGTTCAGCCTGAGCGAAGGGGCGACCGCCCTGATGGTGACGGTGACGGCGGAGGACGACAGCACCACGCAGACCTACACGGTGACGGTGACGCGGGCCATGCCCCCCGCGCTGGTTTCCAACATCCAATCCGGCGGCGGGTCGACAAGTGTCACTACAAGCACAATCATGGCCCAGCGATTCACGGTCGAACCCGACAACGACTATCTGCTGTCGTCTGTGACCATCGTTGCAAACGGCACCTCCAGCGACATCAACGTTGGCATCCATGAGGTGGCCTCGAACGGGAACAACCCGGCGAACACGCCCCTGTACTCGCTCACGCCCCCGAGCGGGTCAGCCACCGGAGAACGGACCTACACCGTACAGCAAGCCGACGCAACGCTGGAGGCCGACACGGACTACTTCGTCTACGTCACCGGCCCCAGCGGCAGCAGGTCCGTTGCGACAACCCCTTCCAACGGCGAAACCGGGATTATCGGCTGGACCATCGCCGATGACGCGCGCAGGCGCGCCTCGGGAACGTGGAACGACTTCGCCAATGCTTTGCAGATGCGCCTTGACGGTGTTGTGCTCGTCCGCTCCGACGACGCGACCCTGAGCGCGCTGACGCTGGCGGATGATTCGGGCGGCGCGGTCAGGCTGGCCCCGGCCTTCGCCTCGGGCACGCTCGATTATGCGGCGGGTGTGGGCAACGCTGTGGACACGGTGATGCTGACGGCGACGCCGACCGATGATGGCGCGACGGTCAGCACTGTTACCCTGGGCGGGAACATTATTGTCGACGACGATTTCAGCAACGGGATCACGGTTCCCTCGCTGCTGGAGGGCGACAACACCATCGTTGTGACGGTGACGGCGGAGGACACCACCACCACGCAGGATTACACGGTGACGGTGACGCGCCATGCGCCGCTGCTGACGCCGCCCGCCGATGCGGTCTGGTCGGCGGTGCTGACGCCGGTTACCTTTTCGGACGTACTGGGTTGCACCATCACCACCGACCCGTCGCAGGTCTGCTCCAACCCGGCCACGCTGAGCGAGGACTCGTTCACGCATGACAGCGTGGATTACACGATCACCAGCCTGAATACCTTCTTCTCCCCTACGGCGGGAACGTCTCTCGGGCGGCTGGACATCCAGTTTGACACCGGCCTGACCACCGCGACACAGGCCCTGATTCTGGTGGTCGATGGCGACGAGTATCCTTTCATTGATGCGGATAACATGACCGCCCTTGGCAGACAGTGGGAAAATACCGGCCTCGACGCGACCTGGCCCGCCGGCGTCCCCGTCGCGGTCTGGCTGGTCGAGCCCCCCTCCGACGACGCAACGCTGAGCGATCTGTCGCTGGCGAATGCCTCGGACGGCACCGCGATCCCGCTGAACGAGACGTTCGTGCCGACGTTGATCACCTATACCGCGAATGTTTTGAACGACGTGACCTCAATCACCATCACGCCGGAGCGGAGCGACGACGTGAACGCGGCGTTCGAGATTCAGAACGACTCGGGCATGATGATCACCGACGCCGACACGAACACGACCGGCCTTCAGGTCGCGCTCGACGTGGGCGAGACCGTCATCAAGGTGAAGGTGACGGCGGAGGACATGTCCACCGAGACCTACACGGTGACGGTGACGCGGGCGATGGCGGTGACGCCGCCCGCCGATGCGCTGGTCAGCAACACCGGGCAGACCAGCCACAACAACAGCCGGGTTGTCGGCGTCTCGGGTGCTCTCAAGCTCACTCAGGCGCAGCAGTTCACGACGGGCGACAATGCGGGCGGCTATACGCTCTCGGCGATTGATGTCCTGGCAAATGATTTCAAACTGCTTTCTTCGCCAAGGGTGAGAATCTACACGACCACATCCGGCAATCCCGGCACCCCCCTGTACGTGCTGACCAATCCGGGAACGCTTGCCGACGACGCGATCAACACCTTCACCGCGCCGTCCGGTGCGACCCTTGACCCGGCCACCGGTTATTTCGTGGTGTTCGAGGACACGGCATCAGGCGCCAGCTCAGGATACGGCCTGAACTTCACGGACAATAATGCCGAGGACTCGGGGGCGGAGAGCGACTGGGGCATCGCCGACGATTCGTGGTCGCGGAACATGAACGGCGCAGTCTGGGCTTCGAGTAATGATAAGTTACAGATTGCCGTCAGGGGCACGGTGAACGCCACCCCGCCCTCCACCGACGCGATGCTGAGCGGGCTGACGGTCAATGACGGGACGAGCGATCTGACCCTGGACCCGCCGACCTTCGCGGCGGGCACGTTCGATTATGCGGTGTCGGTGGAGAACGCCGTGACCTCGATCACCATCATGCCGATGTTGAGCGACAGCAATGCGACGGTCGCGTACCTCGATGAGAACGACGTGGCAATCTCCGACGACGACACGAACACGACTGGCCATCAGGTCGCGCTCGACGTGGGCGAGACCGTCATCAATGTGGTGGTAACGGCGGAGGACGACAGCACGCAGACCTACACGCTGATGGTGACGCGCACGCCGCCGCCGCCGACCGATGTGTGGTCGGCCAGCATCATGACCGGAACCCTTTCCACACTGGTCGGGGTGTGGCCTGACCGGTCTCCCGAGATCGGCACCATAACCGATTCCGATTTCATATATGACGGAGTGACGTACAGCTTCAATGTCATCCGGGTGACTTCTTCCGGCAACCTGCAAATCACCGTGACGCCGGCGTTCACGCAAA
The DNA here is from genome assembly GCA_965216225.1 of Paracoccaceae bacterium. GTDB lineage: Bacteria > Pseudomonadota > Alphaproteobacteria > Rhodobacterales > Rhodobacteraceae > 3107. Next base: position 74,548 of record CBDCFF010000032.1, on the reverse strand, counting down.
CCACGATAGACGATCTGACGTTCCAGGCTGACGGCGCATCCTTCGCCCTGTCGGATGGGTCATTGTCAAACAACGACAGGACCGTGGATTGGTTTTCGACCGGATTGAGTTGGTCGGACAGACAGACCATTGCCGTGAAAATGGTGATGCAGGGCGGCGGCGCTCCCGCCTCCGACGACGCGACGCTGAGCGGGCTGACGGTCAATGACGGGACGAATGACCTGACCCTGGCCCCGGCCTTCGCGTCGGGCACGTTCATCTACACGGCGGATGTGGCCAACGCTGTGGACGAGGTGACGCTGACGGCGATGCGGGCCGATGATGGCGCGGTGGTCAGCACCGTTACCCTGGGCGGGACCGGGATTGCCGACACCGATTTCAACGACGGGATCATTACGGTTTCCGATCTGGTGGAGGGCCCCAACATCATCGTTGTGACGGTGACGGCGGAGGACACCACCACCATGCAGCCCTACACGGTGACGGTGACGCGCGCCATGCCGCCGCCGCCGCCGCCCGCCGGGGTCGAGGTTCCCAATAACTGGAGCCTGATCCCCTCCGGCCTTGGCGCTGGCGACGGTTTCCGGCTCATCTTCCTGTCCTCCACCAAGCGCAACGGTTCCGCCACCGACATCGCGACCTATAACACCTTCGTTCAGGACCGCGCCACCGCCGGACATACCGACATTCAGACCTACAGTCCGGGCTTCCGGGTGGTCGGCTGCACCCCCGACACCGACGCCCGCGACAACACCGCCACCACCGGCGCGGGCGTGCCGATCTATTGGCTGGACGGGAACAAGATCGCCGACGACTACGCGGATTTCTACGACGGCACATGGGACGATGAGGCCAACGACAAGAACGAGTCCGGCACCGACGGCCCCGATACCTCCATGACCGGCAACTATCCCCTCACCGGCTGCGATGACGACGGCACCGAGTCGTTCTCCGGGTCTGCATCGCTGGGGCTGGGGGGGCTGGGTGCGTCTTTCGTGCGCGTCGGCAGGCCCGACTCCAACATCCTCAGCACCCACGGCCCCCTCAGCAGCCTCTCCAGCGCGCCAAACACTGCCAACCGCCCCATGTACGGGCTTTCGCAGGTCTTCACGGTGGCCGGATCCGCCCCGCCGCCGCCCGCGACGACGCCCGCGACGACGCTGGTCAGCAACATCGGGCAGAACCATGACGGTGGCGTGAACGTGGGGAATCTCGGTGGTGCCCAGCGACAGTTCGCCCAGAGATTCACGACGGGAAGCAACTCCGGCGGCTACATCCTGAACGATGTGACGATCAGCCTGGACCGTGTGGACGCGGGCGCGATGCCGGTGATCACCATAAGGGCCGCCAGCGGCAGCGGCGACGATCCGGTCAATACGGTGCTCCACACCCTGACCCCACTGGCGTCGGTGGCTTTGGGCGAAATCACCTTCGGCGCACCGGCGGGCGCGATGCTCGCAAGTGACACCAGCTATTTCGTGGTGATGGCGAACGACAACACCGCCGAGGCGGGGCGCTATGGCGTCGAGACGACGGAAGAGGATGGCGAAGACGCCGACGGGCTTGCGGGCTGGACCATCGCGGACGCGGGCAGACAGAAAAGCGGAGCGAGCGCTTGGGGTACCGTCAACAACGTCATCGCCTTTCTTGTACGGCTCCGGGGGTCCGCAATCGACCCGCCCTCCGACGACGCGACGCTGAGCGAGTTGACGGTCAATGACGGGACGAGCGATCACACCATCGACCTCGCCTCGCCCTCGCTGGATGTGGCGAACGCTGTGGACACGGTGACGCTGAGCGCGACGCCGACCGACAGCAATGCGACGGTCAGCGCCGTCACTCTGGGCGGGACGGCGATTGCCGACAGCGATTTCAGCGACGGGATCATTACGGTTTCCGGTCTGATGGAGGGCGCGAACGAGATCGTGCTGACGGTGACGGCAGAGAACGCCGACACGCGGGACTACACGCTGACGGTGATGCGCAACACCCCCGCCGACCGGACCGCGTCGGTTGCGGCGTGGTTGCCGCGTTTCGGGCGCACGGTGTCGGAGCAGGTGGTGGAGGCGGCGCAGGCGCGGATGGCGGCGGCGCCGGTGGCGGGTCTTGCCGGACAGTTGGCCGGTCAGACGATCGCCATCGCGCCGGGGCGTGGGTCTGCGGAGGCTCGGGCGGCTGCGAAGGCCGACTTCGCGGCGTTGGGCGAGAGCTTTTTCGGCGCCGGGAATGCCACCGGGAATGCCTGGGATGACATCGGGGACGGTCGGGATGGCGCTGCGGAGCGCGGTTACAGTTCGCGGGCGCTGACCGGTCGCGATTTTCTCACCGGCAGCGCCTTTGCGCTGACCGGCGATGGCGGCGACAGTGCCGCCACGCTCTGGGGCCGGGGGGCGGTCACGAGCTTCGACGGGCGCGACGGGTCGCTGTCGCTGGACGGCGAAGTGGTGAGCGGGATGCTGGGCATCGACTGGCGCAATGGCGAGCGCAGCGGCGGGCTGATGCTGTCGCGTTCGCGCGGCGAGGGCGACTACCGGTCGTCTGCGGCAGGTGGTGCGACGAGCGATGATGGCCGAATTTCGGCGACGCTGACCGGGCTCTATCCGTGGCTTGGCCACCGGGTGAACGACCGTCTGACGCTGTGGGGCGTCGCCGGTTACGGTCGCGGCACGCTGACGTTGACGCCTGCGGGCGAGGACGCGCTGAGCGCCGGGATCGGGCTGACGATGGGGTCGGTGGGCGCACGCGGCGCCCTCGGGGCGGGCGCGGAAGGCGTGGTGCTGGCGTGGGAGGCCGACGCGCTGGCGCTCCGAACCACATCGGACGCGGCGAGCGGTGTTGCGGGTCGCCTTGATGCCACCTCCTCCGGGGTGACGCGCCTGCTCCTGGGTCTGACCGGGTCGCGACGGTTCCGCCTCGGCTCGGGTGCGGCGCTGACGCCGGGGCTCGAAGTCGGCCTGCGCCACGACGGCGGCGATGCGGAGACCGGTTTCGGCGCCGACATCGGCGTCAGCCTCGACTTCGCCGACCCGGCGCGCGGGATCACCGCGGCGCTCAGTGCGCGCGGGCTGCTGGACCACGCGGCGTCGGACTTCCGCGAGCGTGGCCTGTCGGTGACGCTGACCTGGGATCAGCGGCCCGGCAGCGATCTCGGCTGGTCGCTGTCGCTGGGCCACGGGGTGGGGGCGGCGACCGAAGGCGGTGCGGCGTCGCTTTTGGCGCAACAGACGCTGGAGGGTCTCGCCGGGGACGCTGGCGCTGAGGGCGACCTGCAACGGCGCTTCGATGCGACGCTGGGCTACGGGGTTCCGATGGCGGCGGGTCGGCTTGTGGCGATCAGCGGGATCGGGTTCGGGCTGACGGATACGGGTCGCGAATACAGCGTCGGCTGGCGGCTCGGCCTCGCCCGCAGCGGCCCGATGGACCTGCATCTGGGCCTTGAGGCGATCCGGCAGGAGAGTGTGACCGGCAGCCCCACCCACGACCTCGGCCTCGACCTCGGCGCCGCGATCCGCTGGTAGGCGCGCGCGGGGGGCCTTGTCCGGTTGGGGCTGACAGGTGGCAGGACGCGGAAAGATACCGCCGGGGATCCGGGGATCGGGCTTTCACCGCCGACACGATGGCTGAGCAGGTATCGGGGCGATGCGGAGGGCTCTGTTGCAAACTATCATGCGACCGGCAATCTGGCTAAGAATTGGCTCCCGGCTTCATGTTGCCAGACGGTTTTCGAGCATGGACATCGCCTCGGATAACCCGCAACGGCCCAAGCCAAATGCCCGCTCGATCATCCGGACTTCGCCGTTCATGTCGTTCGTGAGATTGAAAGCCGATCCCTGGCCCTTGCGTAGCGCTCGCATGACTTCGAACCCCCTGATAGTGGCACAGGCCGATTTCAACGTCTTGAAACCGCGCACCGGCTTTATCAGCTGCTTCAGCTTGCCGTGATCGGCTTCAACGGACGCTCACATTCGTTGTCGGCCAGAGGTGTTTTGTGCTCGTCATTCATGATCATGCCTGTCCGTAAGGGGATCGATCACCGGACAGTTTCCGTGCCGATCCGACACCCCTTCAAAACGAGTGTTAACCTGTCTCATATGATTGGTACGAATGAAATTGCGGAAGGGGCCCCTTATTCGTACAGTCCCGCCATGAAACCAGCGAAGATCGGATACGCCCGCTGTTCCACCAACAGGCAGGATCTGTCGGCGCAGCGGCAAGCCCTGATTGAACTCGGTGTCAGTGAGGACCGCATCTACACGGACCACGGACTGACTGGCGCCAATCGGGTACGCCCTGGCCTGGATCAGGCCATCGCCGCCCTTCGTGAGGGCGACATGCTGGTCGTGCCAAAGCTGGATCGCCTGGCCAGATCCGTGCCGGATGCACGGAGCATCGCAGATCTGCTGAAATCCAGAGGCGTCAAGCTCGCCCTGGGGTCAGTGGTTCACGATCCCGCCGATCCGATGGGCAAGATGTTCTTCAACATCCTTGCCACCTTCGCCGAGTTCGAAGCCGACCTCATCCGAATGCGCACGCGCGAAGGCATGGCGATCGCAAAGGCGAAGGGAAAGCTCCGCGGAAAACAGCCGAAACTATCGGAGAGACAACAAAAGGAACTCTGCCGAATGCATGATACGGGAGAGTATTCCATCAGTGATCTTGCTGAACTGTTCTCCGTTTCAAGACCGACCGTTTACCGAACCTTGAACAGACGACGCGCTCCTCAGAGTGTCCTTCAGCTCTCAATCGGCAGCGTTCTCGGTGCCTGGCGCAGGATTTAGCACTCAGCCGGAACAGACCCGAGGAATGTCAGGCAGTGGTTTACGGCCCGCAACCAATTCGCTATCATGTGCGAGGAGCGCTTCAATGCGTGACCGTATCTGAAACCCGCATGGGCCAACACAGATACACAGAATTCATGACACTCCCGAGGGAAGAAGCATGATTGAAGGTTTCAATATTCTTAGAAACATAGGGCAATTTGACGGGGGTGTTGCGGCGGAATCGGCGCGTGCGCGACAGGCGGGAGGGGCAGGCCCTAGCCGGGAGATGTCGTGAAACGGCGAGTCCATCGGGAGATCGCCCGGTGCGTCAATCGGTTCCGCCAGGACGGATCGGGTCGGCGTGGGTTGTGAGCGATGCTCCGCGCGGCCGGAGGCGTTGCGGACAAAGGGACGATCGGGCTAGACAGGGGGCGGGATTCGGGCGTTTGCGAAGACGAACCCGGACTCGATGCATTGCGGGAGATGGAGATGGCAACCGAAACGATGTCGCGGCGGTGCGCCACCAGCACGGCGAAATTGATGGCGCTGATGTGCGCGGAAGACTCGAAGCTGGGAAAGTTCAGGGAGGGTCTGAGCCCGGTGACGCGGACCGGCGACTACTCGGGTGTCGTGGTCGTGGATGCCGACGGCCGGATCATTCCGTGGCAGCGCGTGGCCCGCTTGGACGCGAACGAGATGCGTGGGACGATGCGCGAAATCGTCGACAAGCTGTACACCTATCTCCTGAACATGGAGAGTCTGGAGTTGACGGTGCCAAGCGATCATCGGCGAAGAGAGATGTGGGAATGGGACAGGCCCAGAGAGGACCCCGGCCTGAAGAAGCAGATGGATGTGCTGGCCAGCGGTGTCGTCGAGACCGGAAGGGGGCTGGCTGCGAGTCCCGGCGCGACGGAGAGTTGGGCGCGCCTGCCGTATGGCGGGAGAGGGGCCTCGGTTCGGATGCGCGCGTGCGGCCAGACGCCGGCATGCGGACGTCTGGCCGCACGCGCTGGCGGATCGACCGGCGGTGGATGGCAATCGATGTCCGTAATGGCCGCGGTGTCGAATGCCGCCGGTTACGACGCGCTGACGGACAGCGGGAGCAGCGCGGTGCTGGAATGCCAGCGACGGGACGAAGCCGACGGATCGGCTCTCTGCCCTTCACCCGGTGGCGAGGCGGATTGCGAAACCGGCAGGATTAGCGGGCGCGGCAAAGGGGTGAGCGCGGAGGAGGGCATGATGGTCGGTCGCGAAGGAAGCGGCGGCGCAATGCGGGGCGATTGTCGGTGAGTGAACGGTCGGAAGAGTTCGGTCTTGGCGGCTACACATGGCTCGAAATCGGTAATCCGGACGACTATGACAATTTGATCGGTATCCTGGATGTCGAATTCGGACCCGAAGCGATCGCGGGGGAACTGAAGAAAAACATTTCCATTGAGGTAAGCGCCGTTCTCGTTGAACACGACTATATCGACAAGGACTACAGGAGCACCTTCTACAATTTCTATGCCAAGATGGGGCGGCCGTATCGGCAGGATTGCGTCAGGTTGCACTTCTTCGACAAGGATGTGGCCTTTACCGAATCTCCACTGGATTTGAAGGGGCCGGATTCCTGGCTTGAAGATCATTACTTCGGATACATTGTACTGAGGCCGACGATCACAGCGACGCTGGGTCGTTCGCTGCTTTCCCCGAGAATCAGGATCGGTGCGCGGGGCAACGCGATCCAGTCCCGCCACAAGGTTCACCTGCTCGGATATACGCTTTCGGTCTGGGGCTTCCCGTCGATGGCGCAGCATGCGGACATTTCGGTGTGTGCGCATGTGTCGTGCTGGGCCATTCTCCGGCACTACAGCGAGCAGTATGCGCAGCACCGGGAATTGCTGGTGCATGATATCACGAAACTGGCGAAACCGTTCGATCCGGGCGGACTGACGCCGTCCCTCGGCCTGAACCTGTATGAGGCGGAACGGATATTTCAGGCAGCGGGCTGTTATCCGTTGATGATCGTCAGGGAATGGGACGAGGACGCAGAAAAATGGGTCAATGACGACAGGTTCTTCGCGCAGATGTTGAGTTACCTGGACTCCGGTTTCCCGTTGTTCGTTTCGCTGCAGAGCGAGGCGATGGACAATGAAGGCCATGCCATCGTGCTGGCGGGCTATTCGTGGCGCGACGGGCCGAAGGAACCGAGAGGGGGCAGCTCTCATGTGTGGTCGCTGGTGAACAGTCTTCTCGCGGTCGACGATAATATGCTGCCCTACAGCTCCGTGAGCATCGGGGATGGTACGAAGTCGGAAGTGGATGTTGAGAACTATATGGCGGAGGATTTCGACGCGTTCATTGTTCCATTGCCGGACAAGATATTCTATCCTGCACAGGCGGTGGAATCGTTTTCTCTCTATACGATGTCCCAGATCTACAAGGCGGTGCTGAACCTGCCCGAAGAAGACATACTGTTGCGACGATACTTCATAACGACCGTGTCGGCACTCAGGCGTTTTGCGCGGGATAATATTTCGCAGTTTGGAGATGAGTTGGTGAATCTGCTCATGCACCTGAAGACGACACAGTTCGTCTGGGTGATTGAGTATGCTTCCGAGGAGCAGTGGAAGGACAGACACATAACGGCACGGGTGGTGCTGGATGCCAGTGCAAGCCGCAAGGACGAACAGCCCATGTGGCTGTGTCATAATCACGAGCTGGCAGTCGTATTTGATCGGTCCTCCTCGGTGCCGAAGGCGCAGTGGATCAAGCTCGGACGGCCTGCGAATACGCCGCTGAGCCGCATGGAGACCAATCTGCGACCTGTGAGATAGTGACCGGCGGGCCGGTCAGCGAAATCTTTGGGTGCGCACAACCTGGGAGGAGTTCATGAACAGGAGGCTGAATGACTATCTCGACAAGAAGGGTGCCAAGGCGCTGGATGAAGGCGTTCTGAAAGCGTACGCGACGGCAATGAAGGAGCGGACGATCCCTGACACCGAAAGACAGGTCAGGAAGAATGAGGAGCGGGCGGCGGAGTTGCGGTTCTCGCCGGGCCCGGCTTCAAGGCGTCAAAGAAGCGCCGGGGGAAAGAAAGGGAAACAGGCGTAGGGCGGGAAAGGGTCGCAAGCAGTCCCGCCTGCAGACACTATCGGTCATCGCCTTGACGTCTGAAGCGATCGTAGGCGGTCTTGATGATGGTCTCCAGCGCGTCGGCGCTGGCGTGATCGAGGTTGGGATCTTCGCGGAGCAGCTTGGAGACCATGGCCATCGGCTCTCGCGCGCGCCTCGGCGCGGACATAAAGTTGACGGGATCGAGCCCTGACCAGGCCGACAGGGCGGTGAGGCTGGCGGCATCGGGCTGGCGGCCGCTCGATATCCGGGACAGGGTGGTCTGAGAGACACCGGTCTGTTCGCTCACGGCTTTCCAAGTGGTGTCGCGCGCCTTCGCCGTGGCGCTGAGGGCAGCATAGAACGACGGGAAATCGAATCTGGCGCGCCGGGTCATGTCGCGCGCTCCGACGGGTTGCGGCGGAGAGATGGCCGGGAGATGGCTGGCGACGGTCGCGCCGCATGACAAGGCAAGGTTGATGGAGCGGCGGTGTTCAACGCGAGTCCGGGCGGATGCGGTTCGCAGGCCAGAGGTGGCCGCACATCGTCGAGCGCGGGGGCGACCGGGCGCGAAATCCGGCCTGAGAGCAGGTCGAACAGGGAGGGTTGCCTGCTGTGACCGTGGGCCGGGCTCGGTGGCAATCCCTCTCGCTCATGGAAGCGGAACGCCGCACATGCCGCTGTGGGGCACAGTCGGCGGGTGAAGGGGCAGCCGGGAATGAGCCGGAAATCTGGGTGCCCTGCTGCGATCATCCGCATTTGCAGTCCCTTCCAGGGTTGTCGACGGTAAATGCGAAATAGCAATTGACATGCTGATCCGCAACCCATATATTTTTGCTCATCAGCAACCGCATGTCAATGGAGCAAGTGCCATGACGATGAATGACACGGGAATCGAGGCTGGCGGGGAGAGCCCGGCGGCCGAAGACGCGAAGGCCGCGGCGGATTCAGGCGCGGAGCCGAAGAAGGTCGAGATCGAGGTGAACGGCCACAAGGTCGAGATGCTGGAGGGGCCAGCGTCGGGCCGGGAGATCAAGCAGGCGGCGATCGAGAAGGGCGTAGGCATCAAGGTGAACTTCGTTCTCCAGCAGGAGATGCCGAATGGCACCGGCAAGGTCATCGGTGACGACGACAAGGTGCTCATCCGCGAGCATCTGAGCTTCACGGCTATCGAACCCGACGACAACAGCTGATGCGGGGCAGCGGCGTGAAGGCGGAGGTTGGCGAGGCGATCGAGAAGCTGAAGCGGGCCTTTCCCGATTCGGAGGTCACGGTCAGCGAGGATGGACAGGGCGGTGCCCATGTGATGGTCGAGCGCGTGCCTATCGGTGCGCGCTACGAGCCGGAGCAATCCTGGCTGGGGGGCCACATTCCCGCCCAGTATCCCTATGCCGACATCTATCCGGTGTTCATGGACGCGGCGGTGCGGCGTCGGGACGGCAAGGCCTTCGAGGCGACGATCACGGAGGGGCACAATTTCTGCGGGCGTCCGGCAATCCAGATATCCCGGCGGAACAACCGGATACAGAATTCCGGGCAATCCGCCGTGGCCAAGTTTCTGAAGATCGTCGACTTCCTGGAAAAGGCCCGATGAAAACCGAACCGATATGCGATGTCGTGATCGCGGCAAAGGATCACGACCGTCTTATGGCGCATCTGTACCCGGGCGATCACGACGAATACGGTGCGGTTCTGCGTACAGGCATCGTGTCTTGCGGCACCGGGCTGCGCCTGCTGGTCAATGCCGTGGAGCCAGCACGGGTGGGCACGGACTACGTTCCCGGGAAATACGGCTACCGCGCGCTGGACCCCAGCTTCATTCACCGGCAGATCGTGCGCTGCCGGGACGAAGGCATGGCTTACCTGGCCGTGCATAATCACGGTTCCGACACTTTCGCCCGGTTCAGCAAGGTCGACCTGGACTCGCACGAGCGCGGCTATCCGGCATTACGCGACATCGGCAAGGGCGTGCCGGTCGGCGCGCTCGTCTTCGGCCGTCGCGCGGTGGCGGCGGACATCTGGATGCCGGATGGCACGCGCCGCGCGCTCGGATCGTACCGAATTGTCGGACGGACCATCAGAAGGCTCTACGCCAACCCGCGGCAGGCGGCCAGGGCGGGTGCCAGCTTCGACAGGCAGGTGCGCATGTTTGGCAGTGCCGGGCAGGCCGTGCTGGGCGCAAGCAAGGTGGCGGTGGTGGGGCTGGGCGGCGTCGGCTCCTTGGTCGCAGAATATCTTGCGCGTCTCGGCGTCGGTCACCTCGTACTGGTCGATCTCGACAAAATCGAGGACACCAACCTGTCGCGGGTCGTCGGGGCAACGCCGCTGGACGTCGAGACCAAGCAGTTCAAGACTCAGATCGCCGTCCGGCATCTGCGGGAAGCAAGACCGGATATCCGGCTGGAGGCGATACGGGGCGATGTCGCGAGCGACCCGGTCGCCATGAGGCTGCGGGACTGCGATTTCATCTTCCTGGCGGCGGACTCCATGCGGGGTAGGCTCGTGGTGAACGCGCTGGCGCACCAGTATCTGATTCCTGCCGTGCAGATGGGGGCGAAGATCAGGCCGGGCGCGCCCGGCTTGATCAAGGAAGCCATGTGCGCGGTCCGGCAGCTGCGGCCGGGACAGGGGTGCCTCTGGTGCAACGGGCTGATCGATGGAACGCAGCTGGCGATCGAGGCGAAGACGGATGAGGAACGCAAGGCCCAGGACTATGGGGTCAGGGAACCCAACCCCAGCGTGATCACGCTCAATGCCGTGGCCGCGGGTCAGGCGGTTAACGACTTCCTGTTCGACTTCCTCGACCTGCGACCGGGGCGTGGCGATGCCGTGTATCTCCACCATCATTTCCTGAGGGACATGGCGCAGAAGGTGGTCCCGCGCAAGGATCCGAAGTGCCGGGAGTGCGGGAGAAGACTGGGCATGGGCGATGCGATAGACCTGCCGACAGCGACGGAATGAAAGGTCGCCGCGATGGCGGATCTGGGACGTTGTTGCAGGGATGCCGTCTTGTCTGGTAGGTGAGAGCTTTGTCTCTGATCTGGACGTCCTTGACGCCACATAAGTTCACCTCCGGCCGCCGCCACAAATTTCCGAGGAAACGATGTCGGGTGACAAACCGGGCGGAGTATAACGAGAGCCTCCGGCAACGCGGCAATCTGACCGTCCGGATCACTGGCGATGCGCCAGGACAATGGCGAGCTCCACGCCGATCGACCCCGAGCGGTCAGCCTGAGTATTCGGAATTTGCCATCGCAACTTGCCTGACCCTGTGCACGATTTACAAATCACCCCTGCGTCAGACGCAGGGGCTGATGCGCAGTATAGGGGTCAGTTTTGGATAGGGGCGGAATCCTGCGCTCTTATGAGCGTTCTTGATTTTCCCGACACGATAAGACTACCCCGCTGGCGCGGGATGATCAATGTTTGTAACCTGAGCAGGCGCTGGAGACGGTGGGCCGAACCGATGGTTATCATGCTCTTATCCGCGGATTTGATACCGCCTTGCCATATACGATGCGGGATTGCCTCTCTGGCCCCATCGCAAGGTTTGTTCGTAGGATTACCCTAGACGTGAACAAAGAACGAACTTTTGCTGTTTGAGGTTATGAAGCCCACTTTCTCGCGGCGCTGAGGTGCAATGGACGGGCATTCATGCGCTCAGCGGCCCCAGAATTCCAAACAAAATCACCTGTAAGATTGATGTGCATCCAGCCCAATGGCGAGACGTGCCGGAGCAAACTGGGATCAGCCAATTGGCCCGCGTTCTGAAGGTGTTGAGCTGCCTTATCCATGTACATGGTATTCCAGTAGACGATAGCGGCAATAACAAGGTTTAACGCCATGGCGCGCTTTTGTTGAGCGTCAGCTGATCGATCATGAATTCGACCCTGTGAATGAGCAAATACAGCCTTGGCCAGCGAATGACGGGCTTCTCCTTTATTCAATCCGGCTTGGCATTCCATGCGCAGCTTCGGATTTTCCATCCAATCCAGCATAAAGAGCGTCCGTTCAACGCGTCCAATTTCCCCCAGTGCCAGATAGAGGCGGTTTTGTTGTCTGTATGCGCCCAGTTTCTTTAACATGGCAGACGGTTTTATGTCGCCGGTCCTGGCGCTCGCTGCCAGTCGGATGACTTCATTATCCCAGTGGGCGAGAATAACCTCATCATTGATGGGTTTTCCCATAATCGGGGCCAGTCCCTTCCATTGGCTGGCCTTTCCAAAACACGCAAGTTTTCGGTTTGGGAAGTCCCTCAGCCGAGGCACAAGCCGCAGCCCCAAAAGATGAAACAAGGGCATTTCCACGGGCGACTTCCAGGAGGCTCTTGGGGCGCTGTTGGGGCCGAACGCGGCAGGGCTTTCATCGAGCACCATCTCGCGATTGAAAGCGGACTGGGGGGCGGAGTATGAACGCTGGCAGCGCCGCGATCTCAGCGCCCGGCGTTTCGTCTATGTCTGGGCCGATGGTGTCTATTTCCAACCGCGTATGGAAGAGCAGAAACAATGCGTTCTGGTGCTGATCGGCGCGGATGAGTGGGGCCGCAAGGAGGTTCTGGGCCTCACCGACGGCTACCGTGAAAGCACGCAGAGTTGGCGCGAGTTGCTGCTCGATCTCAAGCGTCGCGGGCTGTCCCACGCCCCCGATCTGGCCATTGGCGACGGTGCCTTGGGGTTCTGGGCGGCGCTGCGCGAAGTCTTCGGCAGCACCCGGGAACAACGGTGTTGGGTTCACAAGACCGGAAACGTTCTCAACGCCATGCCCAAATCGGTGCAGGCCAAAGCCAAGGGCCACCTGCATGATATCTGGCAGGCGGAAACGAAGACCGAAGCCGGGGCCGCCTTCGATTTCTTCGTGGAAACCTACGGCGCGAAATATGACAAGGCGGTTGGGAAACTGACCAAAGACCGGGCTGTGCTGCTCTCCTTCTACGGCTTCCCTGCTGAGCACTGGAAGCACATCCGAACCACGAACCCGATCGAGAGCACCTTCGCCACCGTCCGCCACCGCACCGGCAAAACCAAAGGCTGCCTGAGCCGCAAGACCGGGTTGGCCATGGCATTCAAGCTGATGATGTCAGCGCAGGCCAAGTGGCGAAAGCTCGACGGCGCCAACCGCATGCCAGAGATCATTGAAGGGGTTGAGTTCAGAGACGGGATCAAGCAAATTCACCACGCCGCCTGATCACACCATCACCAACTTTCGGGCATAGCTCGCCAAGGTCGCTCTTGTGGCAATCATGCGCAAGCTCATCATCCTCGCAAATACCTTGATCCGCGAGAACCGCCAGTGGTCCAAAATCAAACCTTGACCAAGACAGATATCTTGAGATAGAGCCACGGCAGCAGTTCCTCAATCGATCTGGTCTTGCGCAGCCAGGGCGGCAAGATCGACGAGGCGAAACGGATCTTTTCGTCCACATTGCCCCGGTCCCGCATCCGCGGCACCTTCACTGGTACCGGGCCGATGCCGGTCATGACCTCGCGCTCGGGCAGATGACCATGGCGCACCAGCCGCGCACGGCCGTCGTCCGTCACCTCGCGGGCATGGGCGGCGAGGAGTGTGGCCAATTCCGCTTCCACCGCCTGTTTGAGCAGTTGGCGCGCGCCGGTTTGCAGGATGTCGGTCAGCGGGTCAGACGAAAATCCCGATGGACCGGGCAACGGCGTGATGGTAGACTTCGTCATGTGGCATATCCTTTTCTCTGCTGAGAATTGCGGCGTGTGAACAACGCCATGATATGCCGCCAATCAGCGCCATCACCAACTTTCGGCTATAACTCAGCGCAGTTCGAATGCCTGGACTACGCTTTGAACAAGGCCGGAACATCAAGCCAGTTGGTCGCCCGTGTGAAGACGGTTATCGACCGGTATCCAGAACTTCAAAACGCCGAAGTTGGGTATTGAGGCTCCGGCTCAACGGTCTCGGCTAAAACGACCGATTTTGTCAGTGATACCCATAGCTGTCATCGCACCAACAGCAGATTTGCCCCGCACACCTGCTATTCACACATAATCTGGGTCAGGCCATCAAGCCGCAATACCATACTCACAGTCATTTCAATCGTTCCCGGCCCGAGCGTATTGATGGTTACCGGGCAGTCCCTCTCGCGTGGAACCAGAGCGGCATCAAAGCGCGACAGGTCCAATCCTCGACTGCGGCGCTTCCAAGCCCTTTGAATTCCCCGTCGCGTGCTGGATACGGTCAGGTTGCTGCGCAGCAACGCTAACGCTCGTGGCGGGAGCAGCGCGAACAGGGCCCCTCCCGGCCCACATCGCACAGGAATGACGCTGGATCGTCTCGATCTTGAAATTCAGGCTCGCGTCGTCTACCATGACACCATGAATATTTCCGTAATATGCCAAATCCCGACATCGTCACGAGCCATCAACGGCCCCCCGCTTCATGCATGAATTGATTCGCACCGCAACTGCCGAGCTTGCCGCCTTTCTTGCGACTCACCTGCCCACCCTTGGCGAGGGCTGGTGGAAAACGCATGTCACGGACCGCCTGAGCTTCCAGCAGCAGCGCATCGTGGAGGAATGCGGGCTCTCCAGGCTGGAAGAGCTGGATTTTGCCGCTTTGCTGCGCATCCTTGATCAGAATTGGTATGAGCTTTCGCAGGCGCTCAATCTGCCGCGCGAGGGACGCACCTGGGTCAGGGAACTGCAATCCGTGCGCAACCGATGGGCGCACCTGTCGGCGTCGCCGATGCAGGCTGAAGACCTCTACCGGGATGCCGACACCCTGGCCCGCGTTCTGGACATGCTTGGTGCCGCGCCGGCCTCCGTCGCGGTGGTCGAAGCAGCCAAAAGCAACGCCCTTTCCGACATGACGGCGCCGTCCGACGCGCCCCCGAATTCCACGCTCGATCCCGCCAGCGCCGCTAAACCAACAGCGCCGCCGAGCGACCCCGAAATGCCCGCCGTCGCTTCGCAGGCCGCAACGACGATGTTCAACGTCGGCGATCTCGTGGCGTTGCGTTCCGATCCGGACACGGTAGTGCCGATCATCGGCGTCATGGCGGGCGCCGCCGAGACCCGCTACCAGGTGTTCCAGGACAATCGTCAGGCCGCCTATTACGAGAGCCAGCTGCGGCCCCTTGATCCCGCCGACGAACCCTCTCTGCTCAGTGCCGACGACCTGCGCGCCCATCTGACCAGCCTGCATCTGCTCTCGCCGTCTACCGCCAACCTGTATTCGCTGCGGTCCGGGCGCGTTCACTTCGTGCCTTATCAGTATCGCCCCGTTGTGCGGCTGATCCGGGCCGACCGGCCGCGCCTGCTGATTGCCGACGAGGTGGGCGTGGGCAAGACGATCGAGGCCGGACTGATCATCAAGGAACTGCGGGCCCGGACGGACATTTCCTCGGTGCTGGTCATCTGTCCCAAGGCACTGGTGACCGAACGCAAGTGGTTCGTGGAGATGAAGCGTTTCGACGAGCACTTCGAGGCGCTCGACGGTCGAACGCTGCGCCACTGTCTGCGGGAAACGGACCTGGAAGGCGAATGGCCCGACCACTATGCCAAGGCCATCATCCCGTTCTCCCTGTTCGATTCGGACCTGCTCTTCGGCAAGGAGGGAAAAGGGGCGCGGACCCGCGAAGGACTGCTCGCCCTTGAGCCGCCGCTCCGGTTCGATCTCGTGATCGTCGACGAGGCGCATCACATCCGCAACGCGGACACCTATCTCCACCAGGCGGTGCGCTATTTCTGCGACAACGCCCAGGCCGCTGTCTTTCTCACCGCCACTCCGGTGCAACTCGGCAGCCAGGACCTGTTCACCCTGCTGAACGTTCTGCGCCCGGACCTCGTCATCGACCGTCCGAGCTTCGAGCAGATGGCTGCGCCCAACGGATTCATCAACGCGGCCGTAGGCCATTGCCGCGCGGAAGGGGATGGCTGGCAGGCCGAAGCCCGCACATGTCTGGGCCAGGCTGCACAGACCGAGTGGGGTCGCCTGTTCCTGCGGGAATCGCCAGCGTTCCAGGACATCCACGATCGCCTGGCGGAGGAGCGTATCGACGATGCCAGCCGCATCCGCATCATCCGGTCGCTGGAGGAACTCTATACCTTCAGCCCGATGATCAACCGGACGCGCCGCCGGGATATCGGCGAATTCACGACCCGTCGGCCGGAAACGCTGACGGTCGGGTTCACACCCGACCAGCGCCAACTGCATGACGACCTGCTCGATGTCGTGAGCCGCATTCTGGCGCGCGCCCACGGCGAGCAGAACGTCAAGTTCATGATGACCACGATCCGTCGCCAGGCGGCAAGTTGCCTCTACGGCCTGGCCCCCCTGTTGCGCGACATGCTCGCCGGAAAACTGGACAGCCTTGAAGCGGTGGACGGGACCGACGGCGAGCCCCCCGTCGATGCCGCCTTCCTTGCCGGGATACGGGCCGATACCAGGGCGCTCCTGGCGCGCGCCGACAATCTCGATCCCTTCGATCCCAAGGTGCAGGCCTTCGTCGGCGTCCTGCGGGACAAGGACCGGATGGCCAACAACAAGGCGCTGGCCTTCAGCACCTTCCGGCATACGCTGGCCTATATCGAGAAACACGTCGCGGACGCGGGATTGCGCTACGGGCTCGTACACGGCGGCGTTCCCGACGACCAGCGTGCCGAGTTGCGCCGCCGGTTCGCCTTGCCGAAGGATGACCCGGAGGCGCTGGACATCCTGCTGTCCTCGGAGGTCGGCGGCGAAGGGCTTGACTTCCAGTTCTGCGACCTGCTGGTCAACTACGACCTGCCGTGGAACCCCATGCGCATCGAACAGCGCATCGGGCGTATCGACCGCTACGGCCAGCAGAGCGAGAGCGTCGCCATCGTCAACCTGGTGACGCCCGGCACCGTTGACGCGGACATCTACGAACGCTGCCTGATGCGCATCGGCGTGTTCCATCACGCGGTCGGCGGCAGCGAGGAAATTCTCGGCGAGATCACGCGGGAGATTCACAACATCGCCGACAGCTTCACGCTGACGCCGCAACAGCGTGCCGAGCGCCTGCAACAGCTCGGCGACAACAATATCCGCCAGGTTCAGGAAGAAACCGCGCTTGAGGAAAAGCAGGCCGAACTGTTCGGCCTGACGGTCCCCAACCAGTCGTGGCGCGAGGAGATCGCCGAGGCCGAGAGCTTCTGGCTGTCCCCGGAGGCGCTGCAACGGTGCGTTACCGCCTATCTGTCGGGCGTAGCAGAGATCGGCGGCGATTTTCTGCTCGGCGACAAGCCTCTCAAGACGCTGCGGCTCGGCCAGAATATCCGGGCCAGGCTGCTCGGCGACTTCCGCAGCCAGCCTCGATCCACCGATCCGGTCGCCCGGCAATGGGAGAAGTGGCTCAGGGGCGCCAACCCGTTGCTGCCGGTCACGTTCGACCACGAAACCGCCGCCGCCGAGCCGAAGGCCGTCTATCTCAACGTCCTGCATCCCCTGATCAGGCAGGCGGCGCGGTGCCTGAAACGCTCCAAACCGGCGCAGGTCAGTCTGATCGCCTCAAGCGAAGCCGTCCCACCGGGCGAATACCCGTTCGCCCTCTACCAGTGGCGCAATGTCGGCATACGGTCCGATGACACGCTGATGGCCGTCACCTCGGACCCGAAGCTGGACGGCGCGGTGATGTCCCTGTTGGAGGTCGCGGCCGGGGCGCCCGCGGGCGCCCCGCCCGACGAAGCCGCGATCGAACGGCTCGACAAGCGACACCACGGCGAATGGCGCGCTGCGCGCGCAAACCATATGGCGGCGAACCGGGAACTCGTTCAACATCGGCGGCAAAGCCTGGGCACCAGCCACCGGGCCCGATGCAAGCTGCTGGAGGACCAGATCGGCACCGCCACGAACGACAGGATACGCCGGATGAAGCAAAGCGAACTGGCGCGCGCCAGCTATGACTATGAGCACCGGGGCGCCGAACTGGAGCGACTGGCGGAAAGCGCCGACATCCACGCCACCCTGGTCGTCGAAGGTATGCTTCGAGTCACGCGGGACGACGTGGCATGAGCGTCATCAAACAGATCGACCAGGATCACGAGGATCTTGCCCGCGTCCTCAAGAAACATGCCGGCATTCGCAGGATCGTTGAGGATCTCTATCCCGATACCGCACATTTCATCTACGAACTGCTCCAGAACGCCGAGGACACGGGGGCGTCCGAGGCCGAATTTGTCCTTTCCGCGGACAGGCTCGTGTTCGAACACAACGGCCGGACATTCAACGAAGCCGACATTCGGGCCATCACCGATATCGGGGAGGGAACCAAGACGGAGGGCGACGAGCAGATCGGTCGCTTCGGCATCGGCTTCAAGGCCGTGTTCGCCTACACGGAGACGCCGCGCATCTGGTCGCCGAGCTACGCCTTCGAGATTTCCGAAATGGTCCGCCTGTCGGAGATATCACCGAACCCGGACCTCAACGACCGCACGCGGTTCGAGTTCCCGTTCAACAACGCCAAGAAGCCGCAAGCCCAGGCCTTCCCGGAGGTGCGCGACGGCCTGAGAGATATTTCCGACAACACCCTGCTGTTCCTGTCCAACATCGAAGAAATCCGGTGGTGTATAGACGGCGGTCGGGAAGGACGCCTGCTCCGGATACCGCATTCGGATCACCACATCGAGATTCTCCGGGAAATCGACGGTGGACGAACCAAAAGTTCCCATTTCCTCCGATTCACCGAACCGGTCGAGGGGCTGAAACACCAGCACACTGCCCTCGCCTTCGAACTCGAACCGCTATCCGGGGACCGGCAGTCGGGTACAAGTGCTTCCTTCGCCGGGCAGTTTCGAATCGTCCCGGCAGAACGTGGATGCGTTGCGGTCTACTTCACGGCCGCAAAGGAGACCTCCGGCCTTCGCTTCCATCTCCATGCCCCCTTCGTGCCCGAACTCAGCCGCTCCAGCATCAAGGACACACCAGCTAACTTGCCGCTCTTCCGGCAGTTGGCCGGGCTTGCGGTGCAATCGCTCTCCTCGGTCCGTGACCTCGACCTGCTCGACCGGGAGTTTCTGGCCGTGCTGCCGAACAGCCACGACGAGATTCCCGCCCAGTACAGGACCATTCGGGACGCCATCGTCGGCGCGATGAGCGCGCAACCGCTGACTCCAACGCGCGCCGGCGGCCATGCCCCGGCAAGGCGATTGCTTCAGGCAGAGGCCGGATTGAAGGACCTGCTGGATCAAGATGACATCCGATTCCTGATCGACGGTGACGACGACCCGCACGGAGCAGACCCGCACGACTGGGCAATCGCCGCGACGCAAAGGAACAGCCATGTTGATCACTTCCTGAGCGATCTCAAAATCGAGCAATGGGGCATCGAACAGTTCGTGAAAGCGCTGGACGGCCGTTGCTCCAACAGACGCCGGTTTTGCCATACGACCTGCACCTGGAGGCAGAACCCCGACCGGCCGTTTCTCGACTGGATGCGCCGGAAACCGGCGGAGTGGCACCGCGCGCTGTATGCCCTCTTCCATCGGGAACTCGAAAACAAACTGCGCCGGTTCGACGACATTTGCATCGTCAGGCGCTCGGACGGCGAATATGGGACAGGCCGCGAATGCTATTTTCCGACCCCGGAGACCCGCGAAGACCCCATTCATCCCCGCGTTGACGAAGACACTTACACCGGTGGAGGAACCAACACGGAGCAGACACGCGCCAGGGCGTTTCTGGAGGGCATCGGCGTTCGGGAAGTCGGAGAATTCGAGCAGGTCGAGGCCATCCTCAAACGGCGATACGCGGACCCCGCCCGCGACCTGCCCTGGCAGACCCATGAAGCCGACCTGAGGCGCTTCATTGCGCTGATCGAAAAGAACAGCAGCGCGAACAGCCTTTTCAAGGACTGTTTCATATTCCAGCGGGCCGACCGTCTCTGGTCAAAGCCCGGCAGCCTGTACCTCGACAGCCCTTATCTCTCAACCGGGTTGGAAGCCTACTACGGACCCCTCGGGTCCGAAGCGGGCCGCGCGGCATTGTCCAACAGCTACCAGAACTTCGACATACGCCAGAAATTCGTCAAATTCGCCCGACAATGTGGCCTCGCCGACTGCCTCGAAATTGAGGAGGTCAGTTGCGCCAACAACCCCAAAAAGGAGCACCTGTATAGCGCTCCGGGAACGCGCCGGAGGGATACCGAAATCGACCGCGACTTCGCCATCCCCGGACTGGACACTTTGTTCGAAAGACCAACCCTGGCTCTTTCCCGTCTTGTCTGGAATGCTCTTTGCGACCGGTCGCAGGACGGGAATATCCTGAAGGCCACCTTTCGATACAACCGATCCAACGACGCGCTCACCGCCGCCTCGCAGTTGGTTCACCAGTTGCGCAACGCCGCCTGGGTTCCTCAGCGGGACAACACATTCATTCGCCCTGCCGAAGCCCTGAGAGACCTGCTGCCGGACGGCTTCCCGTTCGATCCCGGCTGGGACTGGCTCGCCGCCATCCGCTTTGGTGCCGAAACCGAAAAGCGCGTCGAACAGCAGGAGATTGCCGCCGAACTCGGATTTACCGACGAGGCAGCACTCGCCGACGCAAAGCGATTTGCGGAACTGGCGCCGGATACCCGGCAGAGAATTCTTGCGGAGTACCAGAGGCCCGTCGACCTGCCCACCTGCGAACCCGGCAATCAGGACCGAAGGGCGGAGGCGGTTCGGGAGGAAGCCCGGAAGGCACCTGAACGCGCTACCGAAAAGCGTCCCCGATCCGTGTCCATCAACCGTGACGCGACCAAGAGGGAAAAGACCCGTCCCTACCTTCAGTACCAATACACCAACGCTGACGGCATAACCATCTGTCAGGCGTGCCGGGACCGCCTCCCCTTCAGGCTTGCCGATGGAAGCTACTACTTCGAGGCTGTGGAATTTCTCCCCGAACTGGAGAGGCACCACCATCAGAACTACCTCGCCCTGTGCCCGAACCATGCGGCGATGTTCAACCATGCCAACGGTTCGAAGGACGAGATGAAGGACAGGTTCCTGGCCCTGAATGGCAACAAGCTGGAACTGACGCTCGCCGGTCAGCTGGCCACCATCTACTTTACCGGCACCCATCTCGCAGACCTCAGGGTCGTCATCGAGGACGACGACCAGGACTGACTGCATCCGCGCCTGCTCCTGCCGGGTTGAAGTATCGGAGTGCAAGCCGAAAGGGCGGTGCCGGAGTCTGCCGGTGTTACCGAGACAACTCGCCGACAATCCATGAAGCGACGAAGCGCTGCGACACATTGGTTAACAAGGCGAATGCGTCGTTCGAGAACCAGTCGGCGCATATTCGCACAAGACGAGATTTGTCGGCTTGGCCGCCACATTGAGAGTTATAGCCGAAAGTTGGTTATGGCGCTGATTGGCGGCCTATCATGGCGTTGTTCACGCGGCGCAATTCTCAGCAGAGAAAAGGATATGCCACATGACGAAGTCTACCATCACGCCGTTGCCCGGTCCATCGGGATTTTCGTCTGACCCGCTGACCGACATCCTGCAAACCGGCGCGCGCCAACTGCTCAAACAGGCGGTGGAAGCGGAATTGGCCACGCTCCTCGCCGCCCATGCCCGCGAGGTGACGGACGATGGCCGTGCGCGGCTGGTGCGCCATGGTCATCTGCCCGAGCGCGAGGTTATGACCGGCATCGGCCCGATAGTAGTGAAGGCGCCGCGGGTGCGGGACCGGGGCAATGTGGACGAAAAGATCCGTTTCGCCTCGTCGATCTTGCCGCCCTGGCTGCGCAAGACCAGATCGATTGAGGAACTGCTGCCGTGGCTCTCTCTCAAGATATCTGTCTTGGTCAAGGTTTGATTTTGGACCACTGGCGGTTTTCGCGGATCAAGGTATTTGCGAGGATGATGAGCTTGCGCATGATTGCCACAAGAGCGACCTTGGCTTTCTTGCCCTTTTGACGCAAAGCCTTGTAGACGCAGGTGAGTTGGGAATTGCAGCGCGCTGCGACGAGGGCGGGCATGTAGAGCGCCTGGCGAAGCCCGGCTCGTCCGCCTCCGATTTTCGCTCTGGCTGTCCATTTGCCGGACGTGCGCACGAAGGGAGCCAGGCCCGCAAGCGCGGCGGCCTGCCCGGGCGTCAAGGTTCCGATCTCCGGCATTTCGATGAGTATTGCGACGGCAGGGGATCGACCGCAGGATCTCGAACTGTCTGGCAAGCTTTGCATCCTCGCGGATACGCTTCTTCAACTCGGCATCGAGTTGGGCAAGTTGCTTTGCAATCTGGCGCATCCTGGTTTTCAGTTGCGCCTTGACGAGTGTGTTGCGCGCACCGCAGAGCCGGTTCCGGCAGGCAGTCTGGTCCTTGATGAGAGCGCTCCGGGCGACATGCACCTCCCGCAGATCGTTCATGGGTTCATCGCGCAACGGTGAAGCCTTCAGGTCAGGCATCGCCCCCATGCGGGCCAGCAGTTCCGCATCGATCCGGTCAGTTTTGGCGGACTGGCCGACCGCTTCGGCGAAGCGGCGGGCGCGTTTGGGGTTCACCTTGACCATGGCGTGAGCCGTCTTTGAAAGGCGGGCCTCCAGATCGCGATGATAGCGTCCTGTAGGCTCGTAGACGACGCGGCAGCACTGCGGGCCGATCCAGTTCTTCAGCGTCTTCAGTCCTGTCCGGTCGTTGGTGAAGCGTTTCGCCTTGCCATCGCTCAGGCGATGGGTGTCGAGATGATCTTTCGAGATGTCGATGCCGATGGTATCATTCATGACCTTTTCGTCTCCCGTTCTTGTCATACGAGGCAGGGGTGTTCCCTCCTCCACTCTCTGTTCGGGTTCATCAAAAGGGCGGGGGTGATCCATCTTGAGAACGGTCCTCAAAGACCAGGGCATCATCGATCCATCCCCCGCCACCCCTCGGGCCGCAGCAGCGGCCCGAGGGGTGGCATCCGTATCGCACGGATACGAATGCCTGGGAAATCCAATAGACAAGGGCATTTCCACGGGCGACTTTCAGGAGGCTCTTGGGGCGCTGTTGGGGCCGAACGCGGCAGGGCTTTCATCGAGCACCATCTCGCGATTGAAAGCGGACTGGGGGGCGGAGTATGAACGCTGGCAGCGCCGCGATCTCAGTGCCCGGCGTTTCGTCTATGTCCGGGCCGATGGTGTCTGTTTCCAACCGCGTATGGAAGAGGAGAAACAATGCGTTCTGGTGCTGATCGGCGCGGATGAGTGGGGCCGCAAGGAGGTTCCGGGCCTCACCGAAGCAGGCAGTCGGCTACCGTGAAAGCACGCAGAGTTGGCGCGAGTTGCTGCTCGATCTCAAGCGTCGCGGGCTGTCCCACGCCCCCGATCTGGCCATTGGCGACGGCGCCCCAAGGGTTACGGGGGTTCCGGGCGGCGCTGCGCGAAGTCTTCGGCAGCACCCCGGAACAACGGTGCTGGGTTCACAAGACCGGAAACGTTCTCAATGCCATGCCCAAATCGGTGCAGGCCAAAGCCAAAGGCCACCTGCATGATATCTGGCAGGCGGAAACGAAGACCGAAGCCGGGGCCGCCTTCGATTTCTTCGTGGAAACCTGTGGCGCGAAATATGACAAGGCGGTTGGGAAACTGACCAAAGACCGGGCTGTGCTGCTCTCCTTCTACGGCTTCCCTGCTGAGCACTGGAAGCACATCCGAACCACGAACCCGATCGAGAGCACCTTCGCCACCGTCCGCCACCGCACCGGCAAAACCAAAGGCTGCCTGAGCCGCAAGACCGGGTTGGCCATGGCATTCAAGCTGATGATGTCAGCGCAAGGAAAATGGCGAAAGCTCGACGGCGCCAACCGCATGCCAGAGATCATTGAAGGGGTTGAGTTCACAGACGGGATCAAGCAAATTCAAAACGCCGCCTGATCACACCATCACCAACTTTCGGGCATAGCTCACTGGAAGCCGATCAAACGCGGTCGAAAGGTTCATCGGCTAAAATTCCGCTTCGCCCGCAATCCACAAGGGCGGCTGCTGTAAGTTCCGTTTGTCGGCCTGACTGTTCGATGCTACATTGTACCCAAGCTGGATGTGATCGAGGGTGGCGGGCGAGGACCCATGTGAGCCAGGCTTGTGGATCGACTTTATCAAGCTTTGCCGTTTCGATCAGGGTGTAGGCGATGGCCATGGCTTTGCCACCGCCCTCGGAACCGGCGAACATCCAATTTTTGCGACCTATGGCGACAGGTTTTATGGCGCGTTCGGCGATGTTGTTGTCCGCTTCCAGAAAGCCATGGTTCAAATAACCGCGTGCCTTTGGCAAACGACCAAGGGCATAACGGATCGCCTGGGCCAGAGGCGACTTGCCAGATATATTTGGCAACTGCGCGTGTAACCAGGTCTCAAGTTCATCGAAGATCGGTTTTGCCTTTTCCTGACGGATGGCAACGCGCTCTTCAGACGGTTTGCCACGCGCCTCTTTCTCGACGGCATGGAGTTCCGCGATCCGGCGGAGGGCTTCTTCGGCAATCGATGAGCCTTGCGCGGCAAAGATGTCTACAAACTTGCGTCTGACGTGCGCCAAACAAGCCATCTCCTGGGCCTTGTCCTCACCTTGTTTGTCGCGCAGCAATACCGCCGCCTTTGCGCAGACCACGGTGCAAACCTGCATTGTCCACCTGGTGCGCCACTCCCTGAACTTCTGCTCGTGGAAAGACCGCAAGGCAGTGGCCGCCGATCTGCGCCGGATTTACAGCGCCGCCACCGCCGATCAGGCCGCCGATGAACTGGACGCGCTCAAAGACAAATGGGCCGGTAAATACGCCTCCATCGCAACGTCGGCAGTCCTCGCCCGGCGACAAGACCTCTTCGTGCCGGTCCAGATGATCGGGCAAGGGCTTGCGGCTGTGCCGGCGGGCCGGTTTGTCCGTTTCAGGCGTTGGAGCAGGCGCCGCCTGTTCTCCAGCGGCTTCGGCAATCGCCTCATCTTCCCGGAAGACCAGATTGAGCTGGTAGAGGCTTTCTGATTTCGATCCAAACCGGTGCCGGTCATGCCCCGCCAGTTGGTGTTGGAGTTGTTCCACCTTCAGGGTCAGCGCCTTGACTTCATCGGCCGGAAGCCGGTTCACTGCCCGCAGTTCCGCAGGATCATCCGGGGCTATGTCGAGGTCCTTCAGCATCGCCGATCCTATACCGGATCAGCATTCCGGGGTGAACCCCGAAAGCGCGCAAAGCCTCGTATTCATTGACCTGTCCTACGCTCAACGGTCTCCAGGTTTTACGGGGCATCCGCCAGTCAATCCCCTCCAACAGCATTGAGAGCTGCGCGGGTGTGACGCTGATCTTGCCGTCCTTTGCAGCGGGCCAGACAAACCGCCCTTTCTCCAACCGCTTCGAAAACAGGCACGCGCCCTGGCAATCCCACCAGATGATCTTCAACAGATCGCCGCGCCGACCCCGGAACACGAACAGGTGGCCGGAATACGGGTCTTCGGCCAAAACCTTCTCGGCCTGGGCCGCCAGCGTATTGAACCCTCGCCGCATGTCCGTGACACCCGCCGACAGCCACACCCGCGTGTTGCCCGGCGCCGGGATCAAGACATCAGCCCCTTCAGCAGCCGCGCCAGCACATCAGGATCGAACCCACCCTCGGCGCTGATCCGGTGACCGCCAGCCAACTCAATCTCGATACGGCCACCGAAGGCGACGGGACCGGATGGCTGCGCCGGGACCGGATGTGAAGCAGCCGGAGAAATCTCAACCGGCAGAAACACAGATCCAGCTACGACCTCGGTGAAATCTGGCGCAAAACGCGGGTCCTTCAGCCATTTGAAGATCAGATTGGCGTTCATCGCGTAGCGCCGCGCAACCTGAGCCACAGAAACACCCGGCGCGGCAGTCTGCAGGCAGATCGAACGCTTCTCGTCGTCCCACCAAATTCGCTTCTTGCGACTGCCAGCCATAGAGTGCCTCATGGTGTCCACTATCGATGGTGGACACTATCGGCTCCTCCGCCCCCGCGTTAGGTCGGCTTCAACGGACGCTCACGCATCATCCGGGGCTATGTCGAGGTCCTTCAGCATCGCCGATCCTATACCGGATCAGCATTCCGGGGTGACCCCCGAAAGCGCGCAAAGCCTCGTATTCATTGACCTATCCTACGCTCAACGGTCTCCAGGTTTTACGGGGCATCCGCCAGTCAATCCCCTCCAACAGCATTGAGATCTGCGCGGGTGTGACGCTGATCTTGCCGTCCTTTGCAGCGGGCCAGACAAACCGCCCTTTCTCCAACCGCTTCGAAAACAGGCACGCGCCCTGGCAATCCCACCAGATGATCTTCAACAGATCGCCGCGCCGACCCCGGAACACGAACAGGTGGCCGGAATACGGGTCTTCGGCCAAAACCTTCTCGGCCTGGGCCGCCAGCGTATTGAACCCTCGCCGCATGTCCGTGACACCCGCCGACAGCCACACCCGCGTGTTGCCCGGCGCCGGGATCAAGACATCAGCCCCTTCAGCAGCCGCGCCAGCACATCAGGATCGAACCCACCCCCGGCGCTGATCCGGTGACCGCCAGCCAACTCAATCTCGATACCGCCACCGAAGGCGACGGGACCGGATGGCTGCGCCGGGACCGGATGTGAAGCAGCCGGAGAAATCTCAACCGGCAGAAACACAGATCCAGCTACGACCTCGGTGAAATCTGGCGCAAAACGCGGGTCCTTCAGCCATTTGAAGATCAGATTGGCGTTCATCGCGTAGCGCCGCGCAACCTGAGCCACAGAAACACCCGGCGCGGCAGTCTGCAGGCAGATCGAACGCTTCTCGTCGTCCCACCAAATTCGCTTCTTGCGCCTGCCAGCCATAGAGTGCCTCATGGTGTCCACTATCGATGGTGGACACTATCGGCTCCTCCGCCCCAGCGTTAGGTCGGCTTCAACGGACGCTCACGCCTCAGGTAAACCCGGCGCGGTTCAACCCGGTCCAAGGACAAAGCATGATGAGGCCGCACTAACGCAATGAAGCGGTGACCGGATCATATGATAACCCCTTGATAGACCCGTCCCTGATCCGTTCGACAGCTTCGTTGATGGCAAAGAGAGGGACAAGAAACCATTCCCTCGGCACTACAGGATGACCGAAGCGGTCCTTGATCTCGATCTCCAGACGGGCCCGTTCGAAGATGCGATGCAGCAGGTTCTCAAGCTTCACGCGGTTAATGTTGTAAAGTTCATAGGTTGTCACGACATCGACCTCCGCCATTAGGAACGTCGGATCGAATTTGGCGTTGGTGATCCGCCGTTCCACCGGACCACCCGTGACGCCGATCTTGTGCAGGATGTCGCGATTATCGGCCACCACGGGCAGGTCGGATTTACTGCGCAGGACGTAGATGATGCCGCTGGCTTCGTCACCGTCAGTCGTTGAGTCGGCAAAGAGTGGACCTGCATTTGGGTCGGTTATACGGCGGCTGGCGTCATCCTTGTGCAGTGCCCGTTGGAGGGAGCGCATCAACAAGTTGCTCTCGGTTCCGTTATCAAAAACGACCCGCAAGCGGGCATCGGTGCGGCTCTGCGCGTTGAGGTAGATCTCTCCCATCTCGGCAACGCAAGCCTTCTGGCCACCTACAATAAACATGCTGCCTGGTCGTATCTCAGCCTTCAATTCGAACGGTCTGGTGGTCCGCAGCCCCGCGTTCAACTCCGCCTGAACCTGTTTGAACATCGGCTCGAACTTGTCGAAGTCGGGGCATTTGTCACGATTGGCAATCTCCTCAGCCGCCCTCTTTTCAGCAGCGGGACGGACGTGACGCAATTCGGTGATATTGGGTCCCCCCCCGTCCAGGTCCTCCAGGTCAGAGGCGAGACCATCGAGATCAAGATCATCATCCTCATCATCAGTGGCTTGCACAGAAGCGTTCAGCAGCCCCTGATGATCCAAAGGCTCCAATAGCTGACGGTATTCCTCGTTCCGGGCGAGGCATTCGAGGCGGATAGCATAGAGCCGCTCAAAGATGTCATTGTCCGGCCCATGTCGCGGAGGATGTCCCGCCGTCTCCACGAAACGCTGAATGTCCTCAAAACCCGCGAGCACACGTTCTTCGACCGCAGACCGTTTGGCGGGCTTCTCCTGGACTGCTGCGCGACAAACAAGGTGAGAATCCAGCGTCAATCAGGATGAGAACGCGTGTGCGGGGGCTCGCAGGGAGGGCGTAGCCCGACTGGGGAGGCCCCGCACACGCGTTTTGCCCTTTTGGGGCGGGCCTGACGGTTGTGGCCGGCTCGGATAAGGAATGATTTTCTGTGCAAGGGGATCGTTCATGCCGGGCTGTCATGTCACTGACCAACAAATGAGGCTCTTCATGACGCTCAGATCGACCCATTCCGTTGCCGTTGCCGCTGCCAAGGCGGGGATCAGCCAGGCAACGGGCTATCGGCTGCAAGCTGACCCAATTTTACCATCACGGAAGAAGGCCCCTCGCGGCCGGCGGCGTCCGGACCCGCTGGCGGACATTTTTGATGCGGAGGTCGTGCCGCTTCTGCGGTCCTCACCGGGGATCCGACCTGTGGCGGTTTACGAGGAGCTTCTGCGTCGGCATTCTGATCTGGGTACGGGCATCCGACGGACTCTGGAGCGACGGATACGCGCCTGGAATGCGGAACACGGCCCTGAACAGGACGTCATTTTCCGGCAGACCCACACACCGGGCAAAATGGGCCTGTCGGATTTCACCGCCATGGGCAAGTTGGGTGTGACCATTGCCGGTGAGGCACTGGGCCATCGACTGTATCACTTCCGGCTTGCCTATAGCGGGTTTCAGCACGCCCACGTCGTGCTGGGCGGCGAAAGCTATGTGGCGCTGGCTGAGGGATTGCAGAACGCCCTCTGGACGCTCGGCGGCGTGCCACACAATCATAGAACTGACAGCCTGTCGGCGGCCTTCAAGAACCTGGATAAGTCATCCCGGGCCGATCTAACCGACCGCTTCGACGCCCTGTGCAACCATTATGGAATGACGCCGACGCGCAACAACAAGGGCGTCGCACACGAGAACGGTTCCATCGAGAGCCCCAATGGGCATCTGAAGCGCACCATTGAGGACGCGCTGGTCATGCGTGGGTCGCGCGACTTCGAAAGCTTGCAAGATTATCGTCGCTTCATCGACGAGATCGTGGGCCGGATCAACGCCCGCAATGCCAAGCGTATCGATGCGGAACGTGCGAGCCTCAGACCTTTGCCGACGCGGCGGACCACGGATTACGAGGAGATCACGTTGCGCGTCACTTCCTCCGGGGGCTTCACCTTGCGCAAGGTGTTCTACACCGTGCCATCCCGGTTGATCGGGCATCAGCTGCGGGTTCGGCTCTACGATGATCGGTTGGAGCTGTTCCTGGGAAGCTCTGCCCTGCTAACGCTGACACGCGGACGAGCCTCGAGCACCGGGAGCCATGGGCACGTGGTCAATTACCACCACGTCATCCACTCCTTGCGCAAAAAGCCCATGGCGCTGATGGGGCTGGTCTATCGGGATCAGCTATTCCCGCGCCGGGCGTTCCGTAACATGTTCGCATTCCTGCTGGAGCAGACCAGTGAGAAGGCGGCGTGTCGCATGGTTGTCGATCTTCTGGCGCTGGCACACGAGCGGGGCTGCGAGGCTGAATTGGCAGCGCAGCTTGAGGAGGACCTTCGCCAGAAGCGCCCGCCTGACATGGCGGCCCTACGCGCAGTGTTTAGCCCATCACAAGACGCACTCCCCCAAGTCGCGGTGCAACTGGCCGACCTGTCATCTTACGACCAGTTGGTCGGCGGTACGCCATCCGCTCAGGAGGTGACAGCATGACATCGCCCCAGACCGATACCGCCCGCCTAACCTTGGCTCTGACCGAATTGCGCTTGCCAGCCATCAAGGCGCTATGGCCGCGCTTTGCGGAACAAGCCGACAAGGAAGGCTGGCCCGCCGCTCGGATGCTCAGCACCCTGGTGGAGCATGAACTGGCTGAACGAGATCGCCGTCGTATCGAGCGACATCTCGCACAGGCACGCCTGTTGCCCGGAAAAACGATCGACACCTTCGACTTCACAGCCGTCCCCATGCTGTCCAAGGCCCATGTCAGTGCGATCACCGCTGGCGACAGCTGGATCGGAAAGGGCGGCAACATCCTGCTGTTTGGGCCGCCAGGTGTGGGCAAATCACATCTCGGCTCAGCCATCGGGCTCGCCCTTGTCGAGCAAGGCTACCGCGTCCTATTCAGCCGCACCACCGATCTGGTCCAGAAACTCCAACAGGCCCGCCGCGATCTCGTCCTCGAAAGTGCCATTGCAAAGCTCGACAAATTCCATCTGCTGATCCTCGATGACATCACCTACGTCACCAAGGATCAGGCTGAAACCAGTGTGCTCTTCGAACTCATCAGCGCGAGATATGAACGCCGCTCAATGTTGATCACGGCCAACCAGCCCTTCGGGGAGTGGAATGCGATTTTTCCAGACCCGGCCATGACATTGGCCGCCGTCGACAGGCTCGTGCACCACGCAACCATCTTCGAGATGAATGTCGAAAGCTACCGGCGAAGAGCAGCACAAAAGGCAAAGGGGCCGGGAAGGCCTGCACAAAAAGCCACACCGGAAAACACCAAAGCTGATTGACGCTCCGCGACAATCAAAAAACAAACCCCTTGATCGCGGCACAAAAGCCCGGCATCGTCCCAAACGTCGCGACCAAGGATTCTCATCCTGATTGACGCGCACTTCTCATCTTGATTGTCGCGCTACACCTGGACATCGAACTCGGCCAGATCATCGGCAAGGGCACTGAGATCGTCACTCATATTTGCCCTCCTTTCTGAACCGCATGAAGGCGGTGGCCCCCTCGGCCATCAAACGCTCGTAAGGATCAGAGGCGGTTGGTGACGGCGAACGCCCATGGTCGAGCTTGAACCGCCGCGCCCGTTTCGCCCAGGTGATGGCATCCTCCGGCGTAATCGGGTTACGTTTGGCCGCGATAACGGAGGCAACCTGTTTCAGGCTGTCCTCGTTCATCGACTTGGCGAGGATGGAGTAGGCTTCGCCGAACGGGTTGATGGCGTCGATCAGGTCGATGTCGAGATCGCGCACATCCATGGCGAACTTTCGCACACCGTCGATCAGGGCCGTGTTGGCGCCAGGCTCCCTTTCGTCGGTTCCTCCCTCCAACCCGGCCTTCCTGGCCTGCTGGGTGAGGTTCAGTGCGGCTACGGCCCGCTGGCGGACGGCCTCTGCATCGCTGTCCTCAAGGTCTGGATAACGGTCCTTGATGATCTTGCCCATCCGCACGACCGTGAGTTCTTCAGGAACCAACTCTTCGTCGAAGAGCCCTCGCTCGATCACAGGTTTGTCCTGCACAAAGGCGGTGATGACCTCGTTGATGTCCTGTTGGCAGATGCGCTCCGCTTCCCTGGACTTTGGTTCCACCAACCCTTTGATCTCGATCTGGAACTGCCCGCTGTCCTCGTTGAAACCCACGTTGCATTTCTCGGGATCATACCCACCTGCGCCGTATTCAAAGCCAGGCTCCGGTTTCGTCGAGGTCGCCTTGGGGGTGAAGTTGAACCGTGGGGCCAGCACTTGCTCCATGAGCAAGCTGGCCGCAATGGCCTTGAGCGTATCGTTGACGGCTTCGGTCACCGCCGCTTCGGAGGCGTCCGGCTCTGCTATCAGGTTGGTGAAACGGGCGTGGGTCTTGCCCTTGGCGTCCCGTGTGGCGCGGCCAATGATCTGCACGATCTCGGTCAGGCTGGCGCGGTAGCCAACGGTCAGCGCGTGTTCACACCAAATCCAGTCGAAGCCTTCTTTGGCCATTCCCAGGGCAATGATGATATCCACATGATCGCGGTTGTTCTTCTGGGCGGGGTCCTTCAGTGCTGTTGAGACGCGGTCCCGCTTGGCTGGATCATCCTCTACCAGATCGGCGATCTTCAGCACCCGGCCATCCGGCTTTTCCAGCAGATGAAAGCCCGTCACGGGGTCAACGCCTTTCCAGTCGCCCAGCTCCTCGATGATGTGCTCGACTTCCTTGATCTTGTCTTTGGTGCTCTCGCGCGAGTTCACATTCGGGATGTGCAGGATCGTCTTTTCGTTCGGGTCCAGCACCTTCAGCAGATCATCCGCATAAGGCCCGGAATAGAAGAAATAGCCGATGTCGAGCGTTTTCAGATATTGATAGCCGTTCAACTGCTCGTAATAGGTATAGGTGACGGTATCGAATTTTGCCTCGTCCTGTGGCGACAAAACAGCCTCGGCATCACCCCGGAAATACGAACCGGTCATCGCCACGATATGCACCTTGTCGCGGGTCATGAAATCGGCCAGATGCGCGCCCAGCCTGTTATCGGGGTTGGCCGAAACATGGTGGAACTCGTCAATCGCAATCAGACGATCATCGAACGCCACGACCCCCAGCTTGTCTACGGCAAAGCGGAACGTCGCGTGAGTGCAAACCAGAATCCGGTCAACGCCGGCCAGAAACGCCTCCACCGATTTGACTTTGCCACCATCTTCGCCCGGTGCATTGCACAGGTTCCACCTGGGCACCACGGACCAATCCGCCCGGAAACCGAACTCGGTCAGCGGTTCGTCGTTGAAGCTCGCCCCGATTGATTTTTCCGGCACCACGACGATCGCCTGTTTCACATCCTGATTTTCCAGCTTGTCCAGCGCAATGAACATCAGCGCGCGGCTCTTGCCCGAGGCGGGCGGCGACTTGATCAGCAGATACTGCTCGCCCCGCTTCTCATAGGCGCGTTCCTGCATGGCGCGCATCCCCAATTCATTCGACTTGGTAGAGGAACCGTTTTGAGCATAGCTGATTGAGACTGAGGGAATGGATTTGGTCATAGATAAATCTTTCTTCATGAATCAACTCCATCGGTATGATCATCTTCACCATCAGGCAGATAGGTCACGCCGATTTCAGAGCTTTCTAAAATTGCTTCGATCAAACGATGCTTGGGGTAAGGACCAACGGCCCCTCTCTTTGTTGCTGGATCAAAATATGCAAGACGCCAAAGCACTGGGCGGCCACTTGAAAACTCGTTTCCAAAATCGATAAACACTCTGGCTTTCGCGTGCGACCAGTTGTGAAAGAGTCTGCTTCGCCCATACCAATGCAAAAGATAGGCCAATGGGTTGTTTTGAATTGGAGTACGACCCAAGCCCATTCCAAAGTAACTTGAATCAAGCGGCCCACGAAGGCCATTAATGATCCAGATCATATTACCATAGAACTGCTCACGTGAAGTCCGCTCTTCGAATGACATTGGGGAATTTTGAAACTCAACAACCAGCCCATTGTCGGCCTTAACATCCGCGATATGCCTTTCACCTGATACGTGGTCCGTATGGGACACTTCTTGCCATTCTACAGGGAACTGATCCTTCCATTCCCGATGCCATTCGGTTTCATTTTCCCACCAAGGATCACAAACCTCTAGTGACTTATGTGCCCAATGCCACACCTTGGTACGTCCACACTTTGATACCATTTCTGCCCCGCAATGTGTGCATTCACCACGTTGCTTAGGGCTTGGCGTTGACTTCTGTCCATCAACTAGAGCGTACCTCATGATGGCACCTGCGTTGTCATTTTGGTGTACATCTCGAACAGTTTTTCGAGCCGTTCGGTGTCGTTGCGGAAACGGCGGCCGATGCAGATGCGTTCCAGCACCTCGTCGTTGCGCTCATGGGCGGCGCGGAGGTTGTCGGGCATCCTTTCGGGGGCGTAGAGATCGGCGATGGTGGCGGGGAAATGCGCCTCTCGGGCCAGCAGGATGTTGCAGGCCGCACCGGTCAGGTCGGCCCTGTTCTTCTCAGTGAGCTTCGGCGCCGGGAAGGTGTTCCAGCCAAGGGTGTTGGAGTAGCTAATGCGCGTTTCAAGTTTGCCGCAGACGGCACCGATCCAGACCCGGTGCAGGCGCGAGGCGATCAGCGCCATGTTCCACAGCGGGGCGTCGTAGAGGGCAAAGTTACGGTCGCCGATTATGGCGCCAATAGCGGCGAGACCTGTGGGGAGATATTCACGGTTTTCCGAACTGACGCGAGGAACCGCAATTGTCTGTTTCTTCCCAATGTTCATTTCTCGAAACTGATGCGCGCGCCTGGCCATTTCATTCGCGCTTCTGTCCCGGCTTGCCAGACGCATGGCGCGGACACCTTCGATGCGTTGCCGGACAGGGGCGATACTCATGGCCTCGTCAAGATACCGATCTTCGATCCAGAGGCAATAACGCTGTTGCCCGTGAATAAACTCGGCCGATCCGTAAATACGGCGAATGAAGCGCGCGCGCTGGTCTGGCAAAAGCCCAAGGGCTTCGACCTGATCGGTGCTCAAAAGCAGATTGCCGCCATCGTATGGCATGTTTCCGAAGCTCATTTCATTCAGGTTCGAGAGCGGCTTGGTTGCCTGTCTGACCATAATGTCAGGGCCGCTGATCAAATATGAATTGATATTCGAGACTTCCCTGACCGTCGCCTCGTTGTCTGAACTCTCGGCGAACAACCTGCGAGTCTGGCCAGCATGATTTGATATGCCAACGATAACTACGGTGACACCTGCATTATGGCTCGCAAGGTTTGTCCACTTGAAACTGGTATGGGCAAAAGCGATTTCGTGGCCAGTCTCGAAGATCAATGACCAGAGTGTTTCGACCTGCCGCCCCTGACAGATCGAATTGGTGGACACAAAGGCCGATACCGCAGGTGTATGCAGCCCGTAATCGGCGGCCTTCATGAACCAGCCCGTTACATAGTCGAGCGACCTCCAGCTTCTGGTGCGTCCCTCGAAAATCCGTTTCAGGTCTTCCTTCTGCTCTGTGCTCTGCCACTGACTCCCAACATATGGCGGGTTGCCGCAGATATAGGTCTCGCCGCCCTCGTTCTCAAAGTCGATCTGCGCCTGATCGCGCGGGGTCCGGAACAGGTCGTCGGAGCGGAATTTCACCCCGGTCTCCGTGGGCGGGCAGATCGACAGCCAGTCAAGTTGCAGGGCATTGCCGCAGGTGATCCAGTTCCGGCTGTCCAGCGGCAGGAAGGTGGCCAGCGCCTCTTTCTGGCCGCGATGGGTCACGTCGCACTGGTATTCCGCGATGATCAGCGCCAGACGGGCGATTTCTGCCGGGAAATCCCGCAACTCGATGCCCCGGAAATTGGTGAGTGGAATCTCCGTCCGCCGGTCGCCCTTGCCGCGCCGCCTGTTGATTTCGGCCTCGATGGCGCGCATTTCCTTGTAGGCGATGACAAGGAAGTTGCCGGACCCGCAGGCGGGGTCGAAGACGCGGATGCTGGACATGCGTTTGCGCAGGTTCGCCAGTTTGCGGGGATTGTTCCCCGCTGCCTCCAGCCCGGCGCGCAGGTCATCGAGGAAGAGCGGATTGAGCACCTTGAGGATGTTCGGCACGGATGTGTAGTGCATCCCCAGGGCGCTGCGTTCCGCCTCATCCGCGACGGCCTGGATCATGGAACCGAAGATGTCCGGGTTGATCCGCGTCCAGTCGAGGCTGCCGATGTGCAGCAGGAAGGAGCGGGCGATCTTGCTGAAACGCGGCACATGCGCGTTGCCCGAGAACAGCCCGCCATTGACGCAAGGCAGCGCCTTGGCCCAGCGGGGAAGGCTGGTTGTGGCGCGATCCTTGACCGGCGTGTTCATCGCCCTGAACAGTTCGCCGATCACCTCATGGGTGTTCGAGCTGTCACGTTCGGACATCCGGGCGATGGTGGCGGTGAACAGGTTGTCGCCGTTCAGGATGTCGGTGTCTTCGGCAAAGAAGCAGAAGATCAGCCGGGCCATGAAGTGGTTCATGTCATGGTGGCGCGCGGTGGCGCCCCAGTCGGGGTTGTCCTTCAGGAGTTCGACATAGAGCTTGTTGAGGCGGCTGGTGGCGCGGACATCGAAGGCGTTTTCGCGGATTTGCCTGACGGTGGTGATGCCTGCGAGGGGCAGGAAGAAGCCGAAGTGGTTCGGGAAGTCCGTGTAGGTGCAGGCGACGGTTTCGCCGGTGGTCAGGTCTTCGGCTTCCAGATCGGCGCCGTCGGTGGCGAGGATGAACCTGACCCTGTGCCGCTTGTGCCGGGTCGCAGGGCTTTCCCGCAACGCGGCCAGGGTTTCGGTGACGCGGCCAGGGCCGGTTGCCTTGATGTGGATGTGATTGGTTTGCAGGACGCCGCCCAGATCGGATTTGTTGGATGCCCCGCGGCGCAGGCGTTTGATGGTCGTGAGCTTGTTGCCAAAGGCTTCGAGGAAGACAAAGGGGAATTCCGCCGGGTCGAAGGGCTGTTCGGCCAGATCGGTGATGGCCTGTTCGATTTCAACGGCGTTCACGGGTCACTTCCTGAACATGGCTTCAATCGGCCCGGCATGGCGGGCCGGATCAAATTCGGCTTCGGGATCGTTGACGATGTGCCCGATGCAGACCTTCTTCGCGAGGCAGCAGGAATGTGAACGCCACCGGTTCAAGAGAACATCCCATATTTAGAGGCCCTGCATTGGCAGAGCCGTCCATGTGGATCAGTGCCGGGACAGGACGGTATTGTCCACCAAGCCTTGCCGCGATACCACGAGGCCGAAGCCCTTAAACTCTTGCGCTCCTGTCAAACGCTTGCCCGGAGAGCCGTGGTTATCCCCGCGCTATGGGGTTTTCCGGGTCATCCAAAAGTTTGGTCATGATGAGCCGCCCTTTCTTTTGACCTGTCGGATATAGGCTCCGCGTTGTCGAGAAGCAACACGGAATGCGATTGCATTGGAAAGCGCCAGGGCCGGTAATCCTCCCATATTTGACGTGGTGCGGTTGTAGCGCTCGATACAGGCCTAAACGAACCGAAGCTGCATATATTGACATCTTGAAGAACACACGAGGAACAGATCGCAGGCTTTGTGACGTTGGATGAGGCGGGATTTTCCCGGAATACTCACGGGCTCTGATCGGCTTCGTCATGCCCTCCAGCATTGCCTTTCGCCTTGTACACGGTTCCGCGTGAGATCCCCGGTTCGCGGGGAGAGTGTCCGCTCCTCTGTGTATCCGTGATCTGTTCCATGCTTTGAGAGAGGAGCCATGACGATGACGATATCCAGGGAACTTCCGGACGAACTTCTGGAAGGCTGCGAGCGGCCTGAAGACCTGCTTGGCGATACCGGGCTGCTGAAAGAGCTCAAGATCAAACTGATGGAGCGGATGCTTGGGGCCGAACTGACCGCGCATCCGGGCTATGAAGAAGGCAAGGATGCACCTCCGGGTCAGTCCAATCGGCGCACCGGCACAGCCGGCAAGCGCCTGACGGGCCAGATCGGCGAGGCGCCGATTTCCGTGCCCCGTGATCGGGATGGCAGTTTTGAACCGGAACTGGTGAAGAAGGGCCAGACCCGGATCGACGGGATGGATGACAGGATCATCGGCCTCCATGCCGCCGGACGAGAGTGTCCGCGACATCCGCGCCCATCTTGAGGATATCTACGGTCTGCTGGTCTCGCCGGATTTGATCAGCCGCGTCACCAACGCCGTGCACGACGAGGTGCGCGACTGGCAAAGCCGGGCGCTGGAGAGCTATGCCCGAAAGTTGGTGATGGTGTGATCAGGCGGCGTGGTGAATTTGCTTGATCCCGTCTCTGAACTCAACCCCTTCAATGATCTCTGGCATGCGGTTGGCGCCGTCGAGCTTTCGCCATTTTCCTTGCGCTGACATCATCAGCTTGAATGCCATGGCCAACCCGGTCCTGCGGCTCAGGCAGCCTTTGGTTTTGCCGGTGCGGTGGCGGACGGTGGCGAAGGTGCTCTCGATCGGGTTCGTGGTTCGGATGTGCTTCCAGTGCTCAGCAGGGAAGCCGTAGAAGGAGAGCAGCACAGCCCGGTCTTTGGTCAGTTTCCCAACCGCCTTGTCATATTTCGCGCCGTAGGTTTCCACGAAGAAATCGAAGGCGGCCCCGGCTTCGGTCTTCGTTTCCGCCTGCCAGATATCATGCAGGTGGCCCTTGGCTTTGGCCTGCACCGATTTGGGCATGGCATTGAGAACGTTTCCGGTCTTGTGAACCCAGCACCGTTGTTCCCGGGTGCTGCCGAAGACTTCGCGCAGCGCCGCCCAGAACCCCAAGGCGCCGTCGCCAATGGCCAGATCGGGGGCGTGGGACAGCCCGCGACGCTTGAGATCGAGCAGCAACTCGCGCCAACTCTGCGTGCTTTCACGGTAGCCGTCGGTGAGCCCCAGAACCTCCTTGCGGCCCCACTCATCCGCGCCGATCAGCACCAGAACGCATTGTTTCTGCTCTTCCATACGCGGTTGGAAATAGACACCATCGGCCCAGACATAGACGAAACGCCGGGCACTGAGATCGCGGCGCTGCCAGCGTTCATACTCCGCCCCCCAGTCCGCTTTCAATCGCGAGATGGTGCTCGATGAAAGCCCTGCCGCGTTCGGCCCCAACAGCGCCCCAGGAGCCTCCTGAAAGTCGCCCGTGGAAATGCCCTTGTCTATTGGATTTCCCAGGCATTCGTATCCGTGCGATACGGATGCCACCCCTCGGGCCGCTGCAGCGGCCCGAGGGGTGGCGGGGGATGGATCGATGATGCCCTGGTCTTTGAGGACCGTTCTCAAGATGGATCACCCCCGCCCTTTTGATGAACCCGAACAGAGAGTGGAGGAGGGAACACCCCTGCCTCGTATGACAAGAACGGGAGACGAAAAGGTCATGAATGATACCATCGGCATCGACATCTCGAAAGATCATCTCGACACCCATCGCCTGAGCGATGGCAAGGCGAAACGCTTCACCAACGACCGGACAGGACTGAAGACGCTGAAGAACCGGATCGGCCCGCAGTGTTGCCGCGTCGTCTACGAGCCTACAGGACGCTATCATCGCGATCTGGAGGCCCGCCTTTCAAAGACGGCTCACGCCATGGTCAAGGTGAACCCCAAACGCGCCCGCCGCTTCGCCGAAGCGGTCGGCCAGTCTGCTGCGCGACAAACAAGGTGAGAATCCAGCGTCAATCAGGATGAGAACGCGTGTGCGGGGGCTCGCAGGGAGGGCGTAGCCCGACTGGGGAGGCCCCGCACACGCGTTTTGCCCTTTTGGGGCGGGCCTGACGGTTGTGGCCGGCTCGGATAAGGAATGATTTTCTGTGCAAGGGGATCGTTCATGCCGGGCTGTCATGTCACTGACCAACAAATGAGGCTCTTCATGACGCTCAGATCGACCCATTCCGTTGCCGTTGCCGCTGCCAAGGCGGGGATCAGCCAGGCAACGGGCTATCGGCTGCAAGCTGACCCAATTTTACCATCACAGAAGAAGGCCCCTCGCGGCCGGCGGCGTCCGGACCCGCTGGCGGACATTTTTGATGCGGAGGTCGTGCCGCTTCTGCGGTCCTCACCGGGGATCCGACCTGTGGCGGTTTACGAGGAGCTTCTGCGTCGGCATTCTGATCTGGGTACGGGCATCCGACGGACTCTGGAGCGACGGATACGCGCCTGGAATGCGGAACACGGCCCTGAACAGGACGTCATTTTCCGGCAGACCCACACACCGGGCAAAATGGGCCTGTCGGATTTCACCGCCATGGGCAAGTTGGGTGTGACCATTGCCGGTGAGGCACTGGGCCATCGACTGTATCACTTCCGGCTTGCCTATAGCGGGTTTCAGCACGCCCACGTCGTGCTGGGCGGCGAAAGCTATGTGGCGCTGGCTGAGGGATTGCAGAACGCCCTCTGGACGCTCGGCGGCGTGCCACACAATCATGGAACTGACAGCCTGTCGGCGGCCTTCAAGAACCTGGATAAGTCATCCCGGGCCGATCTAACCGACCGCTTCGACGCCCTGTGCAACCATTATGGAATGACGCCGACGCGCAACAACAAGGGCGTCGCACACGAGAACGGTTCCATCGAGAGCCCCAATGGGCATCTGAAGCGCACCATTGAGGACGCGCTGGTCATGCGTGGGTCGCGCGACTTCGAAAGCTTGCAAGATTATCGTCGCTTCATCGACGAGATCGTGGGCCGGATCAACGCCCGCAATGCCAAGCGTATCGATGCGGAACGTGCGAGCCTCAGACCTTTGCCGACGCGGCGGACCACGGATTACGAGGAGATCACGTTGCGCGTCACTTCCTCCGGGGGCTTCACCTTGCGCAAGGTGTTCTACACCGTGCCATCCCGGTTGATCGGGCATCAGCTGCGGGTTCGGCTCTACGATGATCGGTTGGAGCTGTTCCTGGGAAGCTCTGCCCTGCTAACGCTGACACGCGGACGAGCCTCGAGCACCGGGAGCCATGGGCACGTGGTCAATTACCACCACGTCATCCACTCCTTGCGCAAAAAGCCCATGGCGCTGATGGGGCTGGTCTATCGGGATCAGCTATTCCCGCGCCGGGCGTTCCGTAACATGTTCGCATTCCTGCTGGAGCAGACCAGTGAGAAGGCGGCGTGTCGCATGGTTGTCGATCTTCTGGCGCTGGCACACGAGCGGGGCTGCGAGGCTGAATTGGCAGCGCAGCTTGAGGAGGACCTTCGCCAGAAGCGCCCGCCTGACATGGCGGCCCTACGCGCAGTGTTTAGCCCATCACAAGACGCACTCCCCCAAGTCGCGGTGCAACTGGCCGACCTGTCATCTTACGACCAGTTGGTCGGCGGTACGCCATCCGCTCAGGAGGTGACAGCATGACATCGCCCCAGACCGATACCGCCCGCCTAACCTTGGCTCTGACCGAATTGCGCTTGCCAGCCATCAAGGCGCTATGGCCGCGCTTTGCGGAACAAGCCGACAAGGAAGGCTGGCCCGCCGCTCGGATGCTCAGCACCCTGGTGGAGCATGAACTGGCTGAACGAGATCGCCGTCGTATCGAGCGACATCTCGCACAGGCACGCCTGTTGCCCGGAAAAACGATCGACACCTTCGACTTCACAGCCGTCCCCATGCTGTCCAAGGCCCATGTCAGTGCGATCACCGCTGGCGACAGCTGGATCGGAAAGGGCGGCAACATCCTGCTGTTTGGGCCGCCAGGTGTGGGCAAATCACATCTCGGCTCAGCCATCGGGCTCGCCCTTGTCGAGCAAGGCTACCGCGTCCTATTCAGCCGCACCACCGATCTGGTCCAGAAACTCCAACAGGCCCGCCGCGATCTCGTCCTCGAAAGTGCCATTGCAAAGCTCGACAAATTCCATCTGCTGATCCTCGATGACATCACCTACGTCACCAAGGATCAGGCTGAAACCAGTGTGCTCTTCGAACTCATCAGCGCGAGATATGAACGCCGCTCAATGTTGATCACGGCCAACCAGCCCTTCGGGGAGTGGAATGCGATTTTTCCAGACCCGGCCATGACATTGGCCGCCGTCGACAGGCTCGTGCACCACGCAACCATCTTCGAGATGAATGTCGAAAGCTACCGGCGAAGAGCAGCACAAAAGGCAAAGGGGCCGGGAAGGCCTGCACAAAAAGCCACACCGGAAAACACCAAAGCTGATTGACGCTCCGCGACAATCAAAAAACAAACCCCTTGATCGCGGCACAAAAGCCCGGCATCGTCCCAAACGTCGCGACCAAGGATTCTCATCCTGATTGACGCGCACTTCTCATCTTGATTGTCGCGCTACAGTTGCGCAAGGGCCAGGGATCGGCTTTCAATCTCACCAACGACATGAACGGCGAAGTCTGGATGATCGAGCGGGCATTTGGCCTGGGCCCCTGTGGGCTATCCGAGGCGATGTCCATGCTCGAAACCCGTCTGGCAACATGAAGTCAGGAGCCAATTCATAGCCAAACTCTGAACTCTTGAATGGTTTGCAACAGAGCCGTTTGGGCCATAATGCAATGTGCGAGAGCTTCTTCGCCACGCTCGAATGCAAGCTGCTGGACAGGCGCAAATTCCGCACCAAAGCCGAGGCCCGCATGGCTATCTTCGAGTTCATCGAAGGCTGGTACAACCCTGGGCGACGCCATTCGGCACTTGGATATTGATCACCCATCAACTATGAAAAGGAAACCCTCGAACGGCTGGAAATATCCAGCACATAAATGTCCACGAAAACGGGGGAACTCCACCACCGAAGAATACCGGCGCAGCCTTTGTGGCCTACTGCAAGAAACAAAAGAAACTACGATAGAAGAAGAAACGAATGGAACGAGACGAGCACTACAAAAAAATTGTTCTTGAGCCGATTTATGTCTGCGCAAATTACAAACCCAAGATGGGACAAGGCAGGAGCGCAGGCTACGAACTGGAAGCCTTTCAAAAGCTCTATCGAGCTGATCCGTTCTATAGCTGGTTTGGGCTAGACAACCCGTTAATGTACGCCGCTCACAAAGCAGCAGGTGGCATGACAAGCGTCTACCGACAAATCGGTATTGGCTGCGAGCACCTGTTCCGCCAGATTCTAATCGACGAGCTACACTTGACCCCCGACGAAGCGAACTGGTCGTATCAGACAAAAACGGCGGGTGGGAAAACCCGAACTCTTTATCTTGATGGCCGCATCCCCATTGATGCCGTGCGTGATCCAGAGCGGCAAGCCATCGTGAAAGATTGGATTCATCGTGCGGCGGCGGATGTCGGCGTAGCAGAAGCCGTTCGAGACACGCTAACAGGGGTCATCTTCGAGGTCAGGCAAGGCTACAAAAGCAAAGATAGCAAGCGTCAGAACGCTGATATCGCCAACGCAACCACTGCCTATGTGAACACATATTTACCCTGTGTTTCCGTGCTCTCGAACCAAATCGACGGCGACATTCAAACACGCTATCGCATGGAAAAGTGGACAATGCTCACTGGCACTGTTGGCACGGACAACGATCTGCGGTCGGTTTATGCCTTCATGCAGCAGGTTGTCGGCTACGACATGGCCGCCTTCTTTGAAAGAAACTCTGAAACCCTCAGGGCAGAACTAGATCGTGTCCTGCGCTCCCTGTTGGAGGTGGACAAGATATGAATGCCCTCGGAGAACTGAAGCAACGAGCCGACTACACTCACAAGTACAACATACAATCAGGGCGGCACGGTTGGCTAAGACTGACCCCTGCATACTCTGTGAAGGTGGTGGAGGAAATTCTCGCCAACTACCCAGAAAATGGGAGGGTTCTAGACCCGTTCTGCGGAAGCGGCACAACGGCTCTGTGTGCGGCGCGGCGTGGGCTTGAGTCGGCAACAACAGACATAAATCCGTTCCTGATTTGGCTGGCAGGGGTCAAAACGAGAAGCTACAACCCTTCTGAAATCGACGAGACGCGTGACGCGTTGGAGGTGATACTCTCGGGCATGGGGCGGGACTTTGAGCCAGTCGCACCACCGCCTATTCACAAGATCGAACGTTGGTGGTCAGAGAAAAGCTTAGCGTTTCTGTGTGCCCTCAAAGGCGTTATTGACGGCCTGGGGGCTTCACAAGTCACGCTAGACTTGTTGAAGGTCGCCTTCTGCCGAACGCTCATCAAAATATCGAATGCAGCCTTCAACCATCAGTCAATGTCCTTCAAAGATGGAAATGCAGAGCTTGATCTAGTCATCGACCGTGCGGCGATTTTCAGAGATGACCTCGCACATGTACTTGATGGTTGCACCGAAGAAATTCGGGCAGACGCGAGTGCTGTCTTG
This sequence comes from Paracoccaceae bacterium, assembly GCA_965216225.1. GTDB lineage: Bacteria > Pseudomonadota > Alphaproteobacteria > Rhodobacterales > Rhodobacteraceae > 3107. The sequence goes on along the minus strand of CBDCFF010000032.1, from coordinate 31,192 downwards.
CAAGATGTACGCTCCATGCAGTCAAACGTTCTAGGCAAATTCGATCTGGTAATTACGTCCCCGCCCTATGCAAACCGCATGTCCTACATTAGGGAACTGCGCCCCTACATGTACTGGCTTGGCTTCCTCCGTGAGGCTCGCGAAGCAGGTGAGCTAGATTGGCAAGCGATTGGTGGAACGTGGGGGGTCGCTACCAGCCGACTAAATGACTGGTCTGCCTCCGAAGAGTACACAAATGACCATTTGTCCTCCGTGGTAGAGACCATCTCACAGGCTGAAAACAAGCACGCTGAAACGCTCGCTCGCTACGTTCATAAATACCATGAGGACATCTACGCGCACCTGTCGTCGCTTACCAACTTGCTAAACAAGGGAGCGCGGGTTCATTACATTATTGGGAACTCAACGTTCTATGGAACACTCGTCCGCGTTGAAGACATCTACGCCGACATCATGCGCCAGGTCGGCTTCAAAGATATCGACATCAAAGCGATCAGGAAGCGAAACTCCAAAAAAGAACTGGTCGAGTTTGACGTGTCTGCAAGCTGGTAGCCCCTACCCCCCTCCGTGCCAATAGTCATGAGCCTTATTACTGGCTGAAGTTTACACTTGAGGGTGCCGGGGAACGAACCCAGAGCTATGCCCGAAAGTTGGAGATGGTGTGATCAGGCGGCGTGGTGAATTTGCTTGATCCCGTCTGTGAACTCAACCCCTTCAATGATCTCTGGCATGCGGTTGGCGCCGTCGAGCTTTCGCCATTTTCCTTGCGCTGACATCATCAGCTTGAATGCCATGGCCAACCCGGTCTTGCGGCTCAGGCAGCCTTTGGTTTGTAAGCGTCTGGTCTGGCTGCCCTGCCTGAGGCCGCAGATGTCAGATAGTGTCCATGATCGTTAATGGACATTATCGAGGTCAGATGTGGGCAGGAAGAAGCGCCGGAACTGGAGCAATAACGAGAAGCGGATGATCTGTGCGCAAACGCGGGTTCCGGGGATTTCGGTTAGTCAGGTTGCGCGGCGGTATGATGTGAATGCCAATCTCGTGTTTACGTGGCTGAGGGATGGGCGGTTTTCGCCTGATGGCGATACACAGAAGCAGGTTTTCTTTCTGCCGGTCGAGATAATTTCGGATGTGCGGCATGAAGCCGCGCCGCCGGTTGTGGCAGGCGGCAGGATTGGGTTTGATCTTGTTTGCGGGCACCGGCTTTGTGTCAGCGGGACTTACGATCCCGATGCCCTTGCCGGCCTGATCCGTGGCTTGTCCGGATGATCCCGGTACCGTCGAACACGAAGGTGTGGCTGGCTGCCGGGGTAACGGATATGCGCCGGGGGTTTGCGACGCTGGCGGCTCAGGCGGAACAGACGCTGAAGCAGAACCCTTATTGCGGCCACATGTTCGTTTTCCGTGGACGGCGTGGCGATCTGATCAAGATCATTTGGTGGGACGGTCAGGGGGCCTGTCTGTTCTCCAGGCGATTGGAGAAGGGCCGGTTTGTCTGGCCTTCTGCAAAAGACGGCAAAGTCGCATTGACACCGGCCCAGTTGGCGATGCTTCTGGAGGGCATTGACTGGCGTATTCCGCAGCGCACATGGCGGCCATTGAAGGCGGGATAATCTGGCCGGATCAGTGATTTGGGGATTCCCTAAAGCCCGTTGATTTGCCAGGTTTTGGCCATGATCGATGTGGCCCGAGCCTTACCGGAAGACCCCGATGAGTTGCGTGCTTTCACGCAGCTTCTGCTGGCCGAGGTGAAGTCTCAGGCGATGTTGATCGAGAAGCTCAGGCACCAGTTATCCGGGCATCGCACACATAGGTTTGGCAGCAAATCCGAGAGCATCGAGCAGCTGCAACTGGCCCTGGAGAGCAGTGAGATTGCAACGGCAGCGATGACAGCCAAGTTACGCCTGCCTGAAGAGGAGCCGCCCAAAGACAAACCCAAGCGCCGCCCGATCCCGGATCATATACCGCGCCAGCACATCGAACTGGCCACCGGAGATGATGCCTGTGCGGATTGTGGTGGCAAGCTGCGCCGCCTGGGCGAGGATGTGACCGAGGAACTGGAATATGTTCCGGGGCGCTTCATCGTGAACCGCATCACCCGGCCCCGCTTTGCCTGTTCGGGCTGCGACAGCTTCACCCAGGCACAGCTGCCATCGCGCCCGATTGAGCGCGGGCGTCCTGGACCAGGACTGTTGGCCCATGTTCTGGTCAGCAAATATGCCGATCATCTGCCGCTCTACCGGCAAAGCCAGATATTCGAGCGCGACGGGCTTGACCTTGACCGCTCAACGCTGGCCGATTGGGTGGGCAAATCCACGGCCCTACTGGAGCCACTGGCCGTTGCCATCGGACGACATGTGCAAGCAGGCCAGGCATTGTTGCCGATGATACGCCGATCAAAATGCTAACGCCCGGGGCAGGCAAAACCCAGACCGCCCGCCTATGGACTTACATACGCGATGAGCGCCCCTGGGACAGCGAGGCGCCGCCTGCTGCCTGGTATCAGTTCTCGCCGGACCGCAGGGGTCAGCATCCCAAGGATCACTTGAAGAGATACCAGGGCTGGATGCATGCGGACGGCTATTCCGGATTCAACGACCTCTACCGTTCTGGCGACATCCGCGAGGTCGCCTGCATGGCCCACATCCGGCGCAAGTTCGTCGATGTGCATAAAGCCCAGGGCTCGGCCATCGCCGAAGAGGCGATCAAGCGGATAGCAGGGCTCTACGCTATCGAGAAAGAGGCCCGTGGATCGCCGCCGGATCAGCGTACCGCCATACGGCAGGCCGAGGCCAGACCCGTCTTCGATGACCTGGGCAATTGGCTGGGTGCCCAACTGCCCGCTATCTCTGGCAAATCGCCACTTGCAGGGGCCATCCGTTATGCGCTGACCCGGTTGCCACGGCTCCGGCCATACCTTGAACATGGCCATCTCGAGATCGACAATAATGCGGCCGAGCGGGCCATCAGAGGTATTGCTTTGGGGCGCAAGAACTACCTCTTCGTTGGATCACCGGCAGGCGGCAAAGCCGCTGCCATCGCCTATACGCTGATTGAAACCGCCAAACTGAACAACGTTGATCCGCAGGGCTGGCTGGCCGACACTCTGGCCCGCATCCCGGATTGCAAGATCACCAAGGTCGACGACCTGCTGCCATGGAACATGGGCAGCCACCATCACATGAAAGACGCTGCATGAGCATCATCGAGATCAAAGTCACCCTGCAAGACATCGAGCCCGCTGTCACCCGCACCCTGCAGGTGCCTGCCGATATCCGGCTGGACCGGCTGCACCTGACACTGCAGGTGGCCATGGGCTGGACCAACTCGCATCTCTACATGTTCGAAGCAGCCCGCGCCACATGGGGTATCGCGGACCCCGATTTTGGCGGCGAGGACCGGCCCGCCAACAAAACCACTCTGGGCCAAGTCATCGAGGACACCGGCAAAAAGACGATCAACTACATCTACGATTTTGGCGACAACTGGGAACACAGGATCAAGATCGGCAGGATCACCGATCCCGTCCCTGGCGAACTCTATCCCAGACTAATCGAGGTCATCGGTAAATGCCCGCCCGAAGACGTCGGGGGCTTCCTTGGCTACTACGGGTTCCTCGATGCCATGGCCGATCCAAAGCATCCAGAGCACGATCATCTCAAAGACTGGTATGGCGGCACCTTCGATCCCAATCAGCCCGAAACCGACAAACTCAAACTCGAAGTCCTCAGTCTCGCAAAACGCTGGAAGCCCGGAAAACCAAGGAAATAAGGCTGTCAGACCGGACGCTTACTTTGGTTTTGCCGGTGCGGTGGCGGACGGTGGCGAAGGTGCTCTCGATCGGGTTCGTGGTTCGGATGTGCTTCCAGTGCTCAGCAGGGAAGCCGTAGAAGGAGAGCAGCACAGCCCGGTCTTTGGTCAGTTTCCCAACCGCCTTGTCATATTTCGCGCCGTAGGTTTCCACGAAGAAATCGAAGGCGGCCCCGGCTTCGGTCTTCGTTTCCGCCTGCCAGATATCATGCAGGTGGCCCTTGGCTTTGGCCTGCACCGATTTGGGCATGGCATTGAGAACGTTTCCGGTCTTGTGAACCCAGCACCGTTGTTCCCGGGTGCTGCCGAAGACTTCGCGCAGCGCCGCCCGGAACCCCCGTAACCCTTGGGGCGCCGTCGCCAATGGCCAGATCGGGGGCGTGGGACAGCCCGCGACGCTTGAGATCGAGCAGCAACTCGCGCCAACTCTGCGTGCTTTCACGGTAGCCGTCGGTGAGCCCCAGAACCTCCTTGCGGCCCCACTCATCCGCGCCGATCAGCACCAGAACGCATTGTTTCTGCTCTTCCATACGCGGTTGGAAATAGACACCATCGGCCCAGACATAGACGAAACGCCGGGCACTGAGATCGCGGCGCTGCCAGCGTTCATACTCCGCCCCCCAGTCCGCTTTCAATCGCGAGATGGTGCTCGATGAAAGCCCTGCCGCGTTCGGCCCCAACAGCGCCCCAGGAGCCTCCTGGAAGTCGCCCGTGGAAATGCCCTTGTCTATTGGATTTCCCAGGCATTCGTATCCGTGCGATACGGATGCCACCCCTCGGGCCGCTGCAGCGGCCCGAGGGGTGGCGGGGGATGGATCGATGATGCCCTGGTCTTTGAGGACCGTTCTCAAGATGGATCACCCCCGCCCTTTTGATGAACCCGAACAGATAGTGGAGGAGGGAACACCCCTGCCTCGTATGACAAGAACGGGAGACGAAAAGGTCATGAATGATACCATCGGCATCGACATCTCGAAAGATCATCTCGACACCCATCGCCTGAGCGATGGCAAGGCGAAACGCTTCACCAACGACCGGACAGGACTGAAGACGCTGAAGAACTGGATCGGCCCGCAGTGCTGCCGCGTCGTCTACGAGCCTACAGGACGCTATCATCGCGATCTGGAGGCCCGCCTTTCAAAGACGGCTCACGCCATGGTCAAGGTGAACCCCAAACGCGCCCGCCGCTTCGCCGAAGCGGTCGGCCAGTCCGCCAAAACTGACCGGATCGATGCGGAACTGCTGGCCCGCATGGGGGCGATGCTTGACCTGAAGGCTTCACCGTTGCGCGATGAACCCATGAACGATCTGCGGGAGGTGCATGTCGCCCGGAGCGCTCTCATCAAGGACCAGACTGCCTGCCGGAACCGGCTCTGCGGTGCGCGCAACACACTCGTCAAGGCGCAACTGAAAACCAGGATGCGCCAGATTGCAAAGCAACTTGCCCAACTCGATGCCGAGTTGAAGAAGCGTATCTGCGAGGATGCAAAGCTTGCCAGACAGTTCGAGATCCTGCGGTCGATCCCCTGCCGTCGCAATACTCATCGAAATGCCGGAGATCGGAACCTTGACGCCCGGGCAGGCCGCCGCGCTTGCGGGCCTGGCTCCCTTCGTGCGCAAGTCCGGCAAATGGACAGCCAGAGCGAAAATCGGAGGCGGACGAGCCGGGCTTCGCCAGGCGCTCTACATGCCCGCCCTCGTCGCAGCGCGCTGCAATTCCCAACTCACCTGCGTCTACAAGGCTTTGCGTCAAAAGGGCAAGAAAGCCAAGGTCGCCCTTGTGGCAATCATGCGCAAGCTCATCATCCTCGCAAATACCTTGATCCGCGAAAACCGCCAGTGGTCCAAAATCAAACCTTGACCAAGACAGATATCTTGAGAGAGAGCCACGGCAGCAGTTCCTCAATCGATCTGGTCTTGCGCAGCCAGGGCGGCAAGATCGACGAGGCGAAACGGATCTTTTCGTCCACATTGCCCCGGTCCCGCACCCGCGGCGCCTTCACTGGTACCGGGCCGATGCCGGTCATGACCTCGCGCTCGGGCAGATGACCATGGCGCACCAGCCGCGCACGGCCGTCGTCCGTCACCTCGCGGGCATGGGCGGCGAGGAGCGTGGCCAATTCCGCTTCCACCGCCTGTTTGAGCAGTTGGCGCGCGCCGGTTTGCAGGATGTCGGTCAGCGGGTCAGACGAAAATCCCGATGGACCGGGCAACGGCGTGATGGTAGACTTCGTCATGTGGCATATCCTTTTCTCTGCTGAGAATTGCGGCGCATGAACAACGCCATGATATGCCGCCAATCAGCGCCATCACCAACTTTCGGCTATAACTCCATGCAGTTTCGTATTCAGTCCTCCCTTTGTACGCCCGATCAGGCGTGGCTCGGACCCCCCTTTTTGAGGCTGGACGCCGTGCGATGTGCTTTGAGATGGGTTGCGTCAATCATGAGGGTGTCGGCGTCCGGGCCAGAGGGGTTGGCCAATTCTTCGAAAATTCGTTCGAAAATACCTTTGCGGGACCAGCGCACAAACCGATTGTAGAGCGTTTTGTGAGGGCCGTATTCGACAGGCGCATCGCGCCAGCGTAAACCGTTGCGAATAATGAAAATAATACCACTCAACACACGACGGTCATCGACCCTGGGCTTGCCATGGGGCTTGGGAAAGAAGGGCTCAAGGCGCGCTGTTTGTGCCTCCGTCAGCCAGAAAGGATCGCTCATGTCACTACTCCGTTTTGCAGAACACTGATTCACACGTTCAAAACAAAGTCAATGGGTCCTGACCCTAAATCAAAATGAGGGACGTTTCGGGGGGCAGGTCATGCCTCAGCAGCGTAACCGGGACGACCGGCAGTACGCCAGGGCACCTTCACCGAACGGTCACGGTATTGCGGCTTGATGGCCTGACCCAGATTATGTGCGAATAGCAGGTGTGCGGGGCAAATCTGCTGTTGGTGCGATGACAACTATGGGTATCACCGACAAAATCGGTCGTTTTAGCCGAGACCGTTGAGCCGAAGCCTCAATACCCAACTTCGGCGTTTTGAAGTTCTGGATACCGGTCGATAACCGTCTTCACACGGGCGACTGAACCGCCCCTTGTTTGCCTGGGGCGGCGTTGAAGGCCATTGAGAAGTGGAATGGCTCTGGTTAGCGGGGCGTTCATTTGCTGGCCAAACTGAAACCCAAAGCTCGATAAACCTCAAAATCGCGCGTCCACGCAACTTTAAGATCATCGCATACATCGGGGATTTTTCTGTTTCCCCTTTGCTTGCTGGGCTTTGAAACCTCTTTCGTTACCACGACGCGCCGATCACTGACGGAGGCGTAGGCAACCAAGAATGCGTCACGACCGATTTTTTCAATATCGGTCTCAGTGAACAACGGGTCAGTGGACTGGTATCCGGTCTCCATGACCGTCTGAAGCAAAGACCGATCAACAACTTCGTCCAAAAGCAATGCTGATCTCACGTCGTCGTCCTTGATCCAGTCCGACAAGTCATCTGAGAATGCGGCAATTTCATCAAACACCTCAAAGGGCATCTTAATGAGGCCAGCATTGCCTTGCTCCACCAACCAATCCCAAAACTGAGGAATATGCTCAAGTGGGTAATACTCATTCTTGGCTTGGATCAATGTGTTGGCGTCGAAAAGGTAAATCAAGTTCGCCTCCCAGTGGCCGAGAAGAACGATCCATTGCTATTTTCAAATTTCTTGAGGAGAGGTTCAACAGCACCCGGCTTTGTCCCGAGCACTTTGGCTGCCTTGGTGTATGTCATCCCGTTGTCGCGTACAGTTCTGTGTACGAACCCCAACAAACCAGAGCCGAGGCGAAATTTCTTTTTAGTCAAATCAGGAAGCCTCACTTCGCCTTTGCGCTCGGCTTTTTCCCTGGCTTTTGCCGCTTGCCACCGTGTCGTATATTGACCGTAAAGAGTTTGGTAGACTGCGCTGGAAATCTCGCAGCACCTTCGGAGCCTGTATGCGACCATAGGTTTGCTTACAGACCATCGTTGGGCGATGGTTGCAATCGCTTCATCGGCGGCAGCTAAATCGTTCGGTTCAAAGCGCCGCAGGCCATTCCGGAATAAATCATCAGGCAAGAGAAATTCTCCTGCCACGTCATTACAGAACTGTTCGACCCGAGCATGAGAGTCGGCAGGAGTATCAGTAGAGGGTTCACCACTCACACCGCTCTGCCCCAGCCACAGGTGAGCCAATTCGTGAACTAGTGTGAACGCTCTTGCTGTAACAGCGTCGTTGGAATTTAGAACAACAAATGGAGCAAGAGGATCGGAAATGGCGAATCCACGGAACACATCCGCTGGAATAGCAGAATGCCAAGAGCCCAAGTCACCCAGCATCAGAACAAAGATGCCAGACTGTTCCGCTTTGGTGCGTAGTAACCTGAAAAGGGCGGATGGATCACCCCGGCGAATGGTCAAATCAGTGTGGTCGAACTCGAGTGTTCGCGCCATGGATTGAACCATGTTGTTGACGCCCTGTGCGATTGTCGCGGACCCGATAAAACTGTGTTCCACCAGGTCGTCATCATCTTCAATGACACTACGAACCATTTCCTGCCGCGCTCGAACATCACGTCGCAATATATCCAACATGGCATTTGCACGTTTGGAAACGCCGCTCACAGTTTGCCTGAAATCCTCACCCTTTCGTCCTTCCGCTGGTGGAGCCCTCAAGTAGAAGGTGAGTAAGGGTCGGTTGTAAGCAGTCGCGATCCTTGCAAATTGGTTTCGGGTAGGTTGCTTTTCTCCTGTCTCCAGCAGTGCCAGTCTTTCATCTGTTAGGCCGAGCTTTTGGGCCGCCTCCCTTTCAGAGAAGCCAGCAGAAAGTCTGGCCCAAACCAGTACCTCTGGATTTATTCCCGCTCTAGTCATCTCAACCGATGTTTCATGGAGCTATGCTCGAAAGTTGGTGACGGTCTGATCAGGTGGCTTTCGTTTTGTGCATGATCCCGTCTCGGAATTCAATCCCCTGGATGATCTCGGGCATGCGGTTGGCACCGTCGAGCTTTCGCCATTTTCCTTGCGCTGACATCACCAACTTTCGGCTATAACTCTGGCCAACCCGGTCTTGCGGCTCAGGCAGCCTTTGGTTTTGCCGGTGCGGTGGCGGACGGTGGCGAAGGTGCTCTCGATCGGGTTCGTGGTTCGGATGTGCTTCCAGTGCTCAGCAGGGAAGCCGTAGAAGGAGGTGAGCGTCCGTTGAAGCCGACCTAACGCGGGGGCGGAGGAGCCGATAGTGTCCACCATCGATAGTGGACACCATGAGGCACTCTATGGCTGGCAGGCGCAAGAAGCGAATTTGGTGGGACGACGAGAAGCGTTCGATCTGCCTGCAGACTGCCGCGCCGGGTGTTTCTGTGGCTCAGGTTGCGCGGCGCTACGCGATGAACGCCAATCTGATCTTCAAATGGCTGAAGGACCCGCGTTTTGCGCCAGATTTCACCGAGGTCGTAGCTGCATCCGTGTTTCTGCCGGTTGAGATTTCTCCGGCTGCTTCACATCCGGTCCCGGCGCAGCCATCCGGTCCCGTCGCCTTCGGTGGCCGTATCGAGATTGAGTTGGCTGGCGGTCACCGGATCAGCGCCGGGGGTGGGTTCGATCCTGATGTGCTGGCGCGGCTGCTGAAGGGGCTGATGTCTTGATCCCGGTGCCGAGCAACACGCGGGTGTGGCTGTCGGCGGGTGTCACGGACATGCGGCGAGGGTTCAATACGCTGGCGGCCCAGGCCGAGAAGGTTTTGGCCGAAGACCCGTATTCCGGCCACCTGTTCGTGTTCCGGGGTCGGCGCGGCGATCTGTTGAAGATCATCTGGTGGGATTGCCAGGGCGCGTGCCTGTTTTCGAAGCGGTTGGAGAAAGGGCGGTTTGTCTGGCCCGCTGCAAAGGACGGCAAGATCAGCGTCACACCCGCGCAGCTCTCAATGCTGTTGGAGGGGATTGACTGGCGGATGCCCCGTAAAACCTGGAGACCGTTGAGCGTAGGATAGGTCAATAAATACGAGGCTTTGCGCGCTTTCGGGGTTCACCCCGGAATGCTGATCTGGTATAGGATCGGCGATGCTGAAGGACCTCGACATAGCCCCGGATGATCCTGCGGAACTGCGGGCAGTGAACCGGCTTCTGGCCGATGAAGTCAAGGCGCTGACCCTGAAGGTGGAACAACTCCAACACCAACTGGCGGGGCATGACCGGCACCGGTTTGGATCGAAATCAGAAAGCCTCTACCAGCTCAATCTGGTCTTCCAGGAAGATGAGGCGATTGCCGAAGCCGCTGGAGAACAGGCGGCGCCTGCTCCAACGCCTGAAACGGACAAACCGGCCCGCCGGCACAGCCGCAAGCCCTTGCCCGATCATCTGGACCGGCACGAAGAGGTCTTGTCGCCGGGCGAGGACTGCCGACGTTGCGGTGGGGCGTTGAAGAGGCTCGGTGAGGACGTGACCGAGGAGTTGGAATACAAACCGGGGCGTTTTGTCGTGAACCGGATCGTGCGTCCGCGTATGGCCTGTTCCTGTTGCGAGGCCATTGTCCAATCGCCGCTGCCATCGCGCCCGATCGAACGTGGCCGCCCGGGACCGGGGCTGCTGGCGCACGTGTTGGTCAGCAAATACGCGGACCACCTGCCGCTCTACCGTCAGTCGCAAATATACGCCCGTGAAGGCGTTGATCTTAATCGATCAACTCTGACCAATTGGGTTGGCGGCTCCACCGCGCTTCTGGAACCTCTGGCTGACACCATTGGCCGAATGGTCCGCCGAGGCGCGGCCACCTTCGCTGATGATACGCCTGTTAAAATGCAGGCCCCCGGCAACAAGAAGACCAGGACCGCCCGTGTCTGGACCTGTGTTCGCGATGAACGACCATGGTCTGGATCATCACCGCCCTGCGCGTGGTATCAGTTCACGATTGATCGCAAGGGCGAACATCCCGTCTCACATCTCTCCGGCTACAAAGGCTGGGTCCATGCGGACGGGTATTCCGGCTTCAACGGGGTATTCGGTGAGGACAAGGCCCAGGAGATGGCTTGTTTGGCGCACGTCAGACGCAAGTTTGTAGACATCTTTGCCGCGCAAGGCTCATCGATTGCCGAAGAAGCCCTCCGCCGGACCGCGGAACTCTATGCCGTCGAGAAAGAGGCGCGTGGCAAACCGTCTGAAGAGCGCGTTGCCATCCGTCAGGAAAAGGCAAAACCGATCTTCGATGAACTTGAGACCTGGTTACACGCGCAGTTGCCAAATATATCTGGCAAGTCGCCTCTGGCCCAAGCGATCCGTTATGCCCTTGGTCGTTTGCCAAAGGCACGCGGTTATTTGAACCATGGCTTTCTGGAAGCGGACAACAACATCGCCGAACGCGCCATAAAACCTGTCGCCATAGGTCGCAAAAATTGGATGTTCGCCGGTTCCGAGGGCGGTGGCAAAGCCATGGCCATCGCCTACACCCTGATCGAAACGGCAAAGCTTAATAAAGTCGATCCACAAGCCTGGCTCACATGGGTTCTCGCCCGCATCGCGGATCACAAGATCACTCGGCTGGACGAGCTGATGCCCTGGCGTTACGCTGCATCAGCAGCGTAACCGGGACGACCGGCAGTACGCCAAGGCTCCTTCACCGAACGGTCACAGAAGGAGAGCAGCACAGCCCGGTCTTTGGTCAGTTTCCCAACCGCCTTGTCATATTTCGCGCCACAGGTTTCCACGAAGAAATCGAAGGCGGCCCCGGCTTCGGTCTTCGTTTCCGCCTGCCAGATATCATGCAGGTGGCCCTTGGCTTTGGCCTGCACCGATTTGGGCATGGCGTTGAGAACGTTTCCGGTCTTGTGAACCCAGCACCGTTGTTCCCGGGTGCTGCCGAAGATTTCGCGCAGCGCCGCCCAGAACCCCAAGGCACCGTCGCCAATGGCCAGATCGGGGGCGTGGGACAGCCCGCGACGCTTGAGATCGAGCAGCAACTCGCGCCAACTCTGCGTGCTTTCACGGTAGCCGTCGGTGAGGCCCAGAACCTCCTTGCGGCCCCACTCATCCGCGCCGATCAGCACCAGAACGCATTGTTTCTGCTCTTCCATACGCGGTTGGAAATAGACACCATCGGCCCAGACATAGACGAAACGCCGGGCGCTGAGATCGCGGCGCTGCCAGCGTTCATACTCCGCCCCCCAGTCCGCTTTCAATCGCGAGATGGTGCTCGATGAAAGCCCTGTGCTGCGCGACAAACAAGGTGAGAACAGACAGTAGGCGGTCGCCAACCTTCACTTCTTGCCCTCGGCTTCTTCCCGCAGGAAGACTTTTGCCATCTTCCCCCATTCCTGACGCATTTCCATGAGGTCGTCGTGCTTTTGAGTCTCCTCGAGTTCGTATCGAGCCCAGGCCGCGAAGAGTAGTTTCAGCGTGTCCGACGCTCTGTGGACCCGGTCGAGCAGATCCGCGTCAGTGTCGTCTTCCGTCTCAGGGACTAAGGCCTCGAGGAGCTGGTCATAAATCGGATGTTTCGTATTGAAGGTGATCTTCGTCAGATCTCCGAACTGTTTCGTTGAAAAGAAGTGATGACCGTCGAGATGTCCGGTCGAAAACTGGACCTTGCGTTTCCGGCTGACAACGGCATCGACGATGTTTTTCGCACCCTCTGACGAATAGTGATCATTCTCGATCAGATCGTCCTGCAGACTCTCCTTGTCATCATCAGAAAACCCAGCCTCGTCCGAAGGAGCCTCGTGCCCGCTTTCGGCGCGTTCGCGGAACTTGTCGGTCGCCTGATCTTCGACATCAGGGTCGTCATGCCGCTTTTGGGTGCTGCGCTTGCCCTTTGTCTGAGCTTTTATCCTTCTGCGGATTTCATCGACCTGCTCTTGGATGTACTCGGCAATCTCGATCAGCGGCCCCCGGGGGTCGCCATTGGCCAGTATCCGATCCCTGAAAGCCGACCGCTGCTCACCAGGCTCTGCTTCTTCCTTCCAGTCAAATTGGGCCATCGAGGCAAAGGTGTTGGCATGTTGCTTGTTGTTGGTGACACCGAAAATCTCATCGAGTGCCGACGGAAACTCGACTTCAATTCCCCACCATCTCTCCCGAGGGTCATATCCGATCGTCCAAGCCTTATCGAGGTCGAGCTCGCGATGCTCACGGACGATAGAGACGCCCACATTTCTTGCGGCATGTTTGCCATAGGCCGTCGATCCTCGGTCCGCAGATGAGCCCCGCGTGACGGTATCTTCCTTTGCCCAGCTGATACGGACGGCAACGGTGTGAGCATCCCCATCGATTTCAATCGAAAACTCCTGATCTCCTTCTCCCCATGTTTGGAACATCGGTTCCTTGTCGAAAGGGGAAGGCGTGGACGATTGCGGGATGAGATAAAGGGGGTCGTTGACTCGCGTTGGCGCGCGGAATGTCTCTTCACCATCATGATAGGCGGCAAGGTGTATCGTCAGGTCACCGGCAACGATGAACTTGCGATACATGCGCCCGATCAACGTCTCGGTATTTTCTAAGGTGGCCCTGGCGCCTCGCCATTGAAGCCTGTGATCATCGAAATTCGACCAGAGAACAAGTGTGCCGGAAGTTCGGCAAAGGTTTGATCGCCCCCACCAATCTGACGGAACCGGCTTCTGGACCGGCCGAGGTACTGCTTTCAAACGCCCGGCCTCGATCTCGTCGACGTCCAAGTATGTCCACATCGCGTTGTTCGGCCCAGCCTGCCAAGACCAGACCTCCAATCGCCGGCACTGCGATATCGAGGAGTTCGGGAGACCCATGCCGAAACGGCCGATTCCCTTGCGGTCCTTCAGGTGAGTTCCGTTTCCAAACTGCAGTGCGATCCTAAGCGTTTCCGGCGTCATGCCGTCGCCGTCATCGACGACCGCGATTTGCTCAATGCGCCGACTTTTTCTCTGGCTGACCTGCTTCATGACCTCGAGACAGATGACATCGACTCGCGTCGCGTTGGCCTGCACGGAATTGTCAATCAGCTCAGCCAGAGCGTAATCGGTGTTCCGATACCCGCTATCACGCATGGCACGAACGGCTAGTTCCGGTGGAATGATCTCCGCGCCAAGTTCATCCTCTGCACTATCCGCCATCTGGTTCATCCCAAACGTCCTCCCAATTCGAAAATGCTTCCGCCACGCTCCCAAAACCAGGCAGGCTCGGATCGGTGATCGTAATGATCTCGGCTTCTTCGTTGCCTCCAGCCCGTACCCCGCGGGTCGCCCTTCCGACCATCTGGCTGTAGAGCACGAGTGATCGCGTGGGTCTTGCGATGATCGCGCAACTCGTGCGTGGTGCGTCGAAGCCGGTTGTCAGTACGCCAAAATTCACCATGACGATCTTGTTGCGGGCATTGGATTTGTATCGGCGTATCCTCCGCTCTCGCTCGGCGGATTCAGTTTCGCCGGAGACGAACAAGGCTTCGACATTCTTGATCGTGAGCACCGCTTGAAGAAGTTTGGCGTTCTCGACGGATGGTGCAAAGACGATAACGCGGTCATGCCGTGTGACGGCGTCAAGGATCGCTGCGAGAACAGCTTCTGTGCGTGCCGTATCAAGCCCAAGCTTCTCAAGGAACTCGTCCGAAAGATCAGGGTCATTTTGAACGGTTCTCTGGTCGGCCTTGTCCATTTGCACCTCCGACGGCGCTTCCAGCTGTCGGAATATCGGACGTGCCAGATACTTCTCTTCCATCAAGAATGAGACCGGATCGTCATAGCCCTCAACCTCCAAGAGAACTTTCTGTCCATCGAAGAATTCAGAGAGGCGCTTGTCTTCTTCGATCTCAGACCAACTGCGCCCAGGTGTAGCGGTCAAGCCGAGAAGGGCATTCTCAGGTCGCTTTGAGCTTAGGGCTCGAAGAACATTTGCATATGTGGGAGCAATCGCTTGGTGCGCTTCATCGATGACCGTGAGGGACGCACGATCTGCAAGCTTCAGCAGCGTTGCCACATCTCGCGCGTCGAGGCTTGCCATCTTGGCCAGGCCCGCGACAACCAAACCATCCTGCAATTCCTCAAGCGGAGCGCGGCGATTGCCCCAGGAACGCATAAGCTGAACATCTCGGTCTCCAAGAGGCAACCATGCCTTTTCGAATTCGTCCGACGCCTGATCGAGCAACTCGCGGTTCTGCGCAAGCCAAACCACGACTGTCGGGCCATATTCGCGGAGATGCCGGGCAACGAGATGCACTGCTGTTCGCGTCTTGCCGGCTCCAGTTGGCATGTGAAGAATGGTTTTACGAGGCGGTCGGGCGAGCGCCGCTGCGACCTTTCGAGCTGCCACGCGCTGATGGGGAAACAGCCCATAATTTGCTGTGGCTTCTTGAGATGTCGGCGCAACCAGCCTAGGTGCTCGCGGGTCGTCCACGATACCGAGAAAATCGCAGATTGGCTCAATACCAATGACATGGATACCCGCTTCAATAGCGTCATAGGGACTACGATCGATTGATAGATCCAGTCTTGCGCAAAGTTCGCGAGCCTTTGACAGTGGAAGCAGTCTGATGATCTTTAACCGCGTCGGTCCGTCCTGAATGGCCTCGATTGGATCGATGGTGGCAACAGCAACCCGGTTGGCCTCGTCGGTCTCCAACAGACCTGGAGACATTCTCTCGATAAGCTCCACTGTGGACTGCGGTAGCAACTGCAGCACCGACTTCGGTTTTGCAGAGAGGAACAGGTCCTTCACCGAGATACCAGGGGCCGTTGTGTTCAAGCAGCGGGTTCCTTCCAATGGAGTCAGACGCCGAAGCAGTCTTCAAGGTCTCGGGAGCAGTGATTTTTCATGGACCCGGTCACTCGGTTACCGAATCTTCCATGATTTCGAAGACCAGGCCCGCAGATTGCCGTAGACCGGGATTAGTTATCCGTTTATCGGCATCCGAGGCGTAGACAACTGTACCGATTTGCGGCGTATTGGATACGAGCGTTGGTTTGCAAGGCACATGCTTGGATGACGCTTTCGAAAGATCACATGCGAATCCTTCGGTGAAGAGCGCATTGATACATTCGGGTGCGAGACACTGCCGAACCTTATCCCGACTTTTTCCGTTAACGTGATCGATTACGTCGTGAAGTTTGTCTGCAAAATCATAGCGCTGAAAGCTGTCAAATCCGATGCGTACCACTTTCTTGTTTGACGATCGGCCGATAACGCACATGCCATTTAGGTTGATATTCAGTGGCACGAAGTTTCGCTCGCTATCTGGATAGTAGACGGTCGCCACGATTGGATAGTTTGACGGCATAGGTGCCATGTTGCCGACCCTCCCAACGCCGCTCAGCATGGCCTGCTGCAGTTCGAGCGCGTACTCACTGCGGAGGCGACCCGCGATGAATACACTATCCTTCGCAAGGAGGTTTTCCGTGACAGTCTTCGTCAGAGTGGCAAGCTTTTTGGTCTTCCACGCAACGCCGAATTTTGGCTCGCCGTGTAGAAGAACTATCGTGCGCGGATCAGCATCGCCAGCCATGGGTGGAGAATAGGCAACTGCATTGACAAGCTTGCGTTCTCCTTCGAGAAGCAGGACTCGCTTTGCGCCGGGCGGATCACGGACCAAGTCACATACCGGCGTCATAACGGCGAAAACCGAAGTCTGCGCTCCTGCGAAGATCGAACCTGGTAGCGCTTTAGCACCGTCCCGAAGTGCGATGATGTCTCCAAACGCAACAGGATAACCGCCAGGCGAGTCTAGATCTCTACGATTAGGGTGAACGTAGAGTGTCTTGCGGATCAGATGAAGGTTGTCTTTAGCCTCAGTGATCGTATTTGGCGGATGCTCATCGCTATCCATAGCGTTCAGTCTTTTGGCGGCTGCTATTGTGGGTTTGTCGGCTTCAATCTCATGAAGGAGGAGTCGGTCGACGAGATCAAGCATGTAACTGCCACGCAATGCTTGCTCGTCATCCAGAAGCAGGTTCTGCAGCTGCACAATATCATCCAAATCCAGTCGCCGGATATCCCTGGACGTCGCATCCACTGCTTGGCGAATGCCCTCCCTCCAGGTTTCTAGAAAGTTTGTCCGTTTCAACGAATCCTGGCGATGTTGAGCAAGCTCGAACAGCATCTGATCGATACGGCCTTGTTTGTCAATATCTGCCTTCTGGATTACCCTAAAGCCGGATGCAAACACTCCAGCCTCATCGCGAAACCTGATGCGCTCTTCGACAACATTGGGATGACTCGACATGAGTATGATGGCTGGAGGGGATTTCCGCCGCTTTTCGATTACGGAGCGAAGGCCCTCTATCGACAGTTTCATATCGTCGGAGTTTTGCTGTGACCCCAAGTAGAGATCGATGAGTATCAAATCCGCTTGCTCAGCCGCTCGGGCAAAATCCCGGCCTGCCTTTGTGACTTTCAGCCCGAACGATTTCAAACGGTTTTCAGCCTGTTGAAGCACAGACCCCATCACCTTTTGGCCGTTTTGGTAATCTGAGAAAATGTGTTCGACGGCTTCCGAACTCAGCTGATTGCGAATGCTCCAGGCTATGTTCAAAAAAGCCTCGTCTTTAGAATAATCAGTGTCGGAATCCGGATTGAATGCGCCGTAGGCATGCTGAAGGGCATCGACGTCATCATCAGTCAGGTCGTCAAAGAAGGTTGCCCAGTCGGCGTTCGTTGCCCCGAGATCGGTTAGCCGTGGAGAAGTATCGTATCCATCGTCAACGATTAGAGCAGTTTTGATTTTGTTCTCCTTCAGAAGATCGGCGGTCGTCATTCACTGTCCTCACTACTGGCCGACCGAATAGATGAACCTGTTGAACCGACCTTGCGAGTTTGGTTCTTCCGTGTCGATTTCAAGTTTCCCCCCGTTGAACGCGGCGCAATGTTGTGCGATATAAAGGCCCAGTCCACGCCGTTTTTTCGACTCCTTGAGTGAGAAGAATATCTCGAACACATCTTCAACATTGGTCTTGTGGATTCCTGGCCCGTTATCCTCGAAGTAAATCATTGACGCCACAGGGTCGAGGCTAATTTGAATGGAGGGTTTAAATCGCGATCGTTGCGCCTTTTCCAAACCCAGCCAGTAGACTGAATTTGAGATCAGATTCTCCAGCACCTGAACTACCATCCCTTTGACTACACGGATTTTCACCGGCTTTTTCCCAAGATTGAGCTCTACCGCGATCTCATGCCGTTTGAATTGATTTTCATGTGCTTCCACGGTCTCGCGTATTAGCTCAGCAAGATCGAAGGTTTCCGAGGCTTGGCGCCCGGATACGCTCAGCGGATCAAGAACGCGCAATCGTTTCGAGATGCTCTTCATCGAAGCGCGCAAACTTTCGATCCGGGACCTGACGTCGTCGGGCACAGATTTCGCCCTGAGGGCATTCAAGTTATCAAGTGCGTCTTCCGACGTGCGGGCCAGTTCGTGCGCCACCATCTCGACCATAAGACCGATGCCCGCCATATCGATCATCTGTTGAGCATCTTGTTCGACTTCTTCGATCCGCTTTTGTGCCCGTTGCGCGAATTCGGTGACCTGAAACAGGATCATTTGTAACTGGTCTATTGTTTCACGCTCTTTCCGTGTTGCCGTTTCCCGAAGCAAAGTGATCGAGTCGCGGGCACGCTTCTCGAGAGCTTTCACCTCTGTCTTCGCCGGTTCGAACTTCTCGCGCTTCTCTTTGTACTCAGACTCAACCCTACGCATCTTTTCTCGGAGCTGTGTTTGAATGCTGAACTGCACAACCTCCAGCAAGACATCGTGCTCCGATGTCACCCTGAGGCCTTCCCTGTTGGTTTGGTCCACGAGTTCTGGATTGCTTGCTCTGCCTATGTTGACTTGGCCGATCAGCTGGATTTTGTTCAAGAGATAGCCCTTTGCCATAAGGGCTTTGCGGTCGAGATTTAACCAGTCGTCGTCGTCTTCCCCATACGGATAAATGCTGCGCGACAAACAAGGTGAGAATCCAGCGTCAATCAGGATGAGAACGCGTGTGCGGGGGCTCGCAGGGAGGGCGTAGCCCGACTGGGGAGGCCCCGCACACGCGTTTTGCCCTTTTGGGGCGGGCCTGACGGTTGTGGCCGGCTCGGATAAGGAATGATTTTCTGTGCAAGGGGATCGTTCATGCCGGGCTGTCATGTCACTGACCAACAAATGAGGCTCTTCATGACGCTCAGATCGACCCATTCCGTTGCCGTTGCCGCTGCCAAGGCGGGGATCAGCCAGGCAACGGGCTATCGGCTGCAAGCTGACCCAATTTTACCATCACAGAAGAAGGCCCCTCGCGGCCGGCGGCGTCCGGACCCGCTGGCGGACATTTTTGATGCGGAGGTCGTGCCGCTTCTGCGGTCCTCACCGGGGATCCGACCTGTGGCGGTTTACGAGGAGCTTCTGCGTCGGCATTCTGATCTGGGTACGGGCATCCGACGGACTCCGGAGCGACGGATACGCGCCTGGAATGCGGAACACGGCCCTGAACAGGACGTCATTTTCCGGCAGACCCACACACCGGGCAAAATGGGCCTGTCGGATTTCACCGCCATGGGCAAGTTGGGTGTGACCATTGCCGGTGAGGCACTGGGCCATCGACTGTATCACTTCCGGCTTGCCTATAGCGGGTTTCAGCACGCCCACGTCGTGCTGGGCGGCGAAAGCTATGTGGCGCTGGCTGAGGGATTGCAGAACGCCCTCTGGACGCTCGGCGGCGTGCCACACAATCATAGAACTGACAGCCTGTCGGCGGCCTTCAAGAACCTGGATAAGTCATCCCGGGCCGATCTAACCGACCGCTTCGACGCCCTGTGCAACCATTATGGAATGACGCCGACGCGCAACAACAAGGGCGTCGCACACGAGAACGGTTCCATCGAGAGCCCCAATGGGCATCTGAAGCGCACCATTGAGGACGCGCTGGTCATGCGTGGGTCGCGCGACTTCGAAAGCTTGCAAGATTATCGTCGCTTCATCGACGAGATCGTGGGCCGGATCAACGCCCGCAATGCCAAGCGTATCGATGCGGAACGTGCGAGCCTCAGACCTTTGCCGACGCGGCGGACCACGGATTACGAGGAGATCACGTTGCGCGTCACTTCCTCCGGGGGCTTCACCTTGCGCAAGGTGTTCTACACCGTGCCATCCCGGTTGATCGGGCATCAGCTGCGGGTTCGGCTCTACGATGATCGGTTGGAGCTGTTCCTGGGAAGCTCTGCCCTGCTAACGCTGACACGCGGACGAGCCTCGAGCACCGGGAGCCATGGGCACGTGGTCAATTACCACCACGTCATCCACTCCTTGCGCAAAAAGCCCATGGCGCTGATGGGGCTGGTCTATCGGGATCAGCTATTCCCGCGCCGGGCGTTCCGTAACATGTTCGCATTCCTGCTGGAGCAGACCAGTGAGAAGGCGGCGTGTCGCATGGTTGTCGATCTTCTGGCGCTGGCACACGAGCGGGGCTGCGAGGCTGAATTGGCAGCGCAGCTTGAGGAGGACCTTCGCCAGAAGCGCCCGCCTGACATGGCGGCCCTACGCGCAGTGTTTAGCCCATCACAAGACGCACTCCCCCAAGTCGCGGTGCAACTGGCCGACCTGTCATCTTACGACCAGTTGGTCGGCGGTACGCCATCCGCTCAGGAGGTGACAGCATGACATCGCCCCAGACCGATACCGCCCGCCTAACCTTGGCTCTGACCGAATTGCGCTTGCCAGCCATCAAGGCGCTATGGCCGCGCTTTGCGGAACAAGCCGACAAGGAAGGCTGGCCCGCCGCTCGGATGCTCAGCACCCTGGTGGAGCATGAACTGGCTGAACGAGATCGCCGTCGTATCGAGCGACATCTCGCACAGGCACGCCTGTTGCCCGGAAAAACGATCGACACCTTCGACTTCACAGCCGTCCCCATGCTGTCCAAGGCCCATGTCAGTGCGATCACCGCTGGCGACAGCTGGATCGGAAAGGGCGGCAACATCCTGCTGTTTGGGCCGCCAGGTGTGGGCAAATCACATCTCGGCTCAGCCATCGGGCTCGCCCTTGTCGAGCAAGGCTACCGCGTCCTATTCAGCCGCACCACCGATCTGGTCCAGAAACTCCAACAGGCCCGCCGCGATCTCGTCCTCGAAAGTGCCATTGCAAAGCTCGACAAATTCCATCTGCTGATCCTCGATGACATCACCTACGTCACCAAGGATCAGGCTGAAACCAGTGTGCTCTTCGAACTCATCAGCGCGAGATATGAACGCCGCTCAATGTTGATCACGGCCAACCAGCCCTTCGGGGAGTGGAATGCGATTTTTCCAGACCCGGCCATGACATTGGCCGCCGTCGACAGGCTCGTGCACCACGCAACCATCTTCGAGATGAATGTCGAAAGCTACCGGCGAAGAGCAGCACAAAAGGCAAAGGGGCCGGGAAGGCCTGCACAAAAAGCCACACCGGAAAACACCAAAGCTGATTGACGCTCCGCGACAATCAAAAAACAAACCCCTTGATCGCGGCACAAAAGCCCGGCATCGTCCCAAACGTCGCGACCAAGGATTCTCATCCTGATTGACGCGCACTTCTCATCTTGATTGTCGCGCTACAGATAAACTCTAAACCCATCACGATAGAGCCGAACTCCCGTCCATTGCCTGTGCAAGTCCTTGAGCTCTGCTGCCGTGTACTGTTCTGCGCTTTTGATTCGGCGACGATTGAACCAGTGTGCCTCGAAGGTGAAGTCACCAACGCTAGAGCGGTTCATCATTTGTTTGAATCTCGGGATTCCGTTTTTCGTTGAATTGTGATTCAAACTGCGTGCCGGGACTGGAGGCCGGCATGCATGGTAAAACCCTATTCGAATGATCTTCGGGAGCGTGCAGTAGCAGCTGTTGTTTCCGGCGAGACGGCACGTGTTGTGGCTGCCCGTTTCTCGGTGGCTGTTTCTTCGGTGATCAAGTGGCGCCAGCGATATCGCGAGACTGGCAGCGTGGCGCCTGGCAAGATGGGTGGCCACCGCAGGATTATCCTTGAACCCCACCGTGATTTTATCCTGGAGCAGATCAACCGCACGCCGCACCTGACGCTGCATGGTCTGAAAGACATGCTGGCGAAGCGGGGCGTCAAGGTGTCCCACAATGCGGTCTGGCACTTCATGCGCCGCGAGGGGCTGAGCTTCAAAAAAAAACACTGCTCGCCCTTGAGCGGGCCCGAGCCGATGTGGCCCGCCGGCGAAAGCGCTGGAAGGGGGTCATGCGTCAACTCGATCGTGACCGTTCGGTGAAGGAGCCTTGGCGTACTGCCGGTCGTCCCGGTTACGCTGCTGATGCAGCGTAACGCCAGGGCATCAGCTCGTCCAGCCGAGTGATCTTGTGATCCGCGATGCGGGCGAGAACCCATGTGAGCCAGGCTTGTGGATCGACTTTATTAAGCTTTGCCGTTTCGATCAGGGTGTAGGCGATGGCCATGGCTTTGCCACCGCCCTCGGAACCGGCGAACATCCAATTTTTGCGACCTATGGCGACAGGTTTTATGGCGCGTTCGGCGATGTTGTTGTCCGCTTCCAGAAAGCCATGGTTCAAATAACCGCGTGCCTTTGGCAAACGACCAAGGGCATAACGGATCGCTTGGGCCAGAGGCGACTTGCCAGATATATTTGGCAACTGCGCGTGTAACCAGGTCTCAAGTTCATCGAAGATCGGTTTTGCCTTTTCCTGACGGATGGCAACGCGCTCTTCAGACGGTTTGCCACGCGCCTCTTTCTCGACGGCATAGAGTTCCGCGGTCCGGCGGAGGGCTTCTTCGGCAATCGATGAGCCTTGCGCGGCAAAGATGTCTACAAACTTGCGTCTGACGTGCGCCAAACAAGCCATCTCCTGGGCCTTGTCCTCACCGAATACCCCGTTGAAGCCGGAATACCCGTCCGCATGGACCCAGCCTTTGTAGCCGGAGAGATGTGAGACGGGATGTTCGCCCTTGCGATCAATCGTGAACTGATACCACGCGCAGGGCGGTGATGATCCAGACCATGGTCGTTCATCGCGAACATAGGTCCAGACACGGGCGGTCCTGGTCTTCTTGTTGCCGGGGGCCTGCATTTTAACAGGCGTATCATCAGCGAAGGTGGCCGCGCCTCGGCGGACCATTCGGCCAATGGTGTCAGCCAGAGGTTCCAGAAGCGCGGTGGAGCCGCCAACCCAATTGGTCAGAGTTGATCGATTAAGATCAACGCCTTCACGGGCGTATATTTGCGACTGACGGTAGAGCGGCAGGTGGTCCGCGTATTTGCTGACCAACACGTGCGCCAGCAGCCCCGGTCCCGGGCGGCCACGTTCGATCGGGCGCGATGGCAGCGGCGATTGGACAATGGCCTCGCAACAGGAACAGGCCATACGCGGACGCACGATCCGGTTCACGACAAAACGCCCCGGTTTGTATTCCAACTCCTCGGTCACGTCCTCACCGAGCCTCTTCAACGCCCCACCGCAACGTCGGCAGTCCTCGCCCGGCGACAAGACCTCTTCGTGCCGGTCCAGATGATCGGGCAAGGGCTTGCGGCTGTGCCGGCGGGCCGGTTTGTCCGTTTCAGGCGTTGGAGCAGGCGCCGCCTGTTCTCCAGCGGCTTCGGCAATCGCCTCATCTTCCTGGAAGACCAGATTGAGCTGGTAGAGGCTTTCTGATTTCGATCCAAACCGGTGCCGGTCATGCCCCGCCAGTTGGTGTTGGAGTTGTTCCACCTTCAGGGTCAGCGCCTTGACTTCATCGGCCAGAAGCCGGTTCACTGCCCGCAGTTCCGCAGGATCATCCGGGGATATGTCGAGGTCCTTCAGCATCGCCGATCCTATACCAGATCAGCATTCCGGGGTGAACCCCGAAAGCGCGCAAAGCCTCGTATTTATTGACCTATCCTACGCTCAACGGTCTCCAGGTTTTACGGGGCATCCGCCAGTCAATCCCCTCCAACAGCATTGAGAGCTGCGCGGGTGTGACGCTGATCTTGCCGTCCTTTGCAGCGGGCCAGACAAACCGCCCTTTCTCCAACCGCTTCGAAAACAGGCACGCGCCCTGGCAATCCCACCAGATGATCTTCAACAGATCGCCGCGCCGACCCCGGAACACGAACAGGTGGCCGGAATACGGGTCTTCGGCCAAAACCTTCTCGGCCTGGGCCGCCAGCGTAGTGAACCCTCGCCGCATGTCCGTGACACCCGCCGACAGCCACACCCGCGTGTTGCTCGGCACCGGGATCAAGACATCAGCCCCTTCAGCAGCCGCGCCAGCACATCAGGATCGAACCCACCCTCGGCGCTGATCCGGTGACCGCCAGCCAACTCAATCTCGATACCGCCACCGAAGGCGACGGGACCGGATGGCTGCGCCGGGACCGGATGTGAAGCAGCCGGAGAAATCTCAACCGGCAGAAACACAGATCCAGCTACGACCTCGGTGAAATCCGGCGCAAAACGCGGGTCCTTCAGCCATTTGAAGATCAGATTGGCGTTCATCGCGTAGCGCCGCGCAACCTGAGCCACAGAAACACCCGGCGCGGCAGTCTGCAGGCAGATCGAACGCTTCTCGTCGTCCCACCAAATTCGCTTCTTGCGCCTGCCAGCCATAGAGTGCCTCATGGTGTCCACTATCGATGGTGGACACTATCGGCTCCTCCGCCCCAGCGTTAGGTCGGCTTCAACGGACGCTCACGATCGAGGAGCTGGTCATGGATCTTGATGACATCGAAACAGACTATGAAAGCATCAAAGCCTTGCGCAAAGCCGCTGCCGAGTTCGAGACCTATATTGCCAACAACGCCGGTATGGTTCCAAACTATGCCGAACGCCGCCGCTATGGCGAGCGCGTCTCAACCGGCTTTGTTGAAAGCACCGTCAACACGGTCGTCGGAAAACGGTTTGGCAAGCGCCAGCAAATGCGCTGGTCAAAACGAGGCGCACACCTCATGCTGCAGACCCGAACCAGAGCCCTGGACGGCACCCTCCGCGCCAAATTCGAGCAATGGCATCCAGCACTCAAATCATCGTCCGAAACCGCAATGGCCGCATGATTGCCCCACACTTTACGGTACTCTCCTACTCAGGTGTTGGAGCCTCAGGTAAACCCGGCGCGGTTCAACCCGGTCCAAGGACAAAGCATGATGAGGCCGCACTAACGCAATGAAGCGGTGACCGGATCATATGATAACCCCTTGATAGACCCGTCCCTGATCCGTTCGACAGCTTCGTTGATGGCAAAGAGAGGGACAAGAAACCATTCCCTCGGCACTACAGGATGACCGAAGCGGTCCTTGATCTCGATCTCCAGACGGGCCCGTTCGAAGATGCGATGCAGCAGGTTCTCAAGCTTCACGCGGTTAATGTTGTAAAGTTCATAGGTTGTCACGACATCGACCTCCGCCATTAGGAACGTCGGATCGAATTTGGCGTTGGTGATCCGCCGTTCCACCGGACCACCCGTGACGCCGATCTTGTGCAGGATGTCGCGATTATCGGCCACCACGGGCAGGTCGGATTTACTGCGCAGGACGTAGATGATGCCGCTGGCTTCGTCACCGTCAGTCGTTGAGTCGGCAAAGAGTGGACCTGCATTTGGGTCGGTTATACGGCGGCTGGCGTCATCCTTGTGCAGTGCCCGTTGGAGGGAGCGCATCAACAAGTTGCTCTCGGTTCCGTTATCAAAAACAACCCGCAAGCGGGCATCGGTGCGGCTCTGCGCGTTGAGGTAGATCTCTCCCATCTCAGCAACGTAAGCCTTCTGGCCACCTACAATAAACATGCTGCCTAGTCGTATCTCAGCCTTCAATTCGAACGGTCTGGTGGTCCGCAGCCCCGCGTTCAACTCCGCCTGAACCTGTTTGAACATCGGCTCGAACTTGTCGAAGTCGGGGCATTTGTCACGATTGGCAATCTCCTCAGCCGCCCTCTTTTCAGCAGCGGGACGGACGTGACGCAATTCGGTGATATTGGGTCCCCCCCCGTCCAGGTCCTCCAGGTCAGAGGCGAGACCATCGAGATCAAGATCATCGTCCTCATCATCAGTGGCTTGCACAGAAGCGTTCAGCAGCCCCTGATGATCCAAAGGCTCCAATAGCTGACGGTATTCCTCGTTCTGGGCGAGGCATTCGAGGCGGATAGCATAGAGCCGCTCAAAGATGTCATTGTCCGGCCCATGTCGCGGAGGATGTCCCGCCGTCTCCACGAAACGCTGAATGTCCTCAAAACCCGCGAGCACACGTTCTTCGACCGCAGACCGTTTGGCGGGCTTCTCCTGGACATCGAACTCGGCCAGATCATCGGCAAGGGCACTGAGATCGTCACTCATATTTGCCCTCCTTTCTGAACCGCATGAAGGCGGTGGCCCCCTCGGCCATCAAACGCTCGTAAGGATCAGAGGCGGTTGGTGACGGCGAACGCCCATGGTCGAGCTTGAACCGCCGCGCCCGTTTCGCCCAGGTGATGGCATCCTCCGGCGTAATCGGGTTACGTTTGGCCGCGATAACGGAGGCAACCTGTTTCAGGCTGTCCTCGTTCATCGACTTGGCGAGGATGGAGTAGGCTTCGCCGAACGGGTTGATGGCGTCGATCAGGTCGATGTCGAGATCGCGCACATCCATGGCGAACTTTCGCACACCGTCGATCAGGGCCGTGTTGGCGCCAGGCTCCCTTTCGTCGGTTCCTCCCTCCAACCCGGCCTTCCTGGCCTGCTGGGTGAGGTTCAGTGCGGCTACGGCCCGCTGGCGGACGGCCTCTGCATCGCTGTCCTCAAGGTCTGGATAACGGTCCTTGATGATCTTGCCCATCCGCACGACCGTGAGTTCTTCAGGAACCAACTCTTCGTCGAAGAGCCCTCGCTCGATCACAGGTTTGTCCTGCACAAAGGCGGTGATGACCTCGTTGATGTCCTGTTGGCAGATGCGCTCCGCTTCCTTGGACTTTGGTTCCACCAACCCTTTGATCTCGATCTGGAACTGCCCGCTGTCCTCGTTGAAACCCACGTTGCATTTCTCAGGATCATACCCACCTGCGCCGTATTCAAAGCCAGGCTCCGGTTTCGTCGAGGTCGCCTTGGGGGTGAAGTTGAACCGTGGGGCCAGCACTTGCTCCATGAGCAAGCTGGCCGCAATGGCCTTGAGCGTATCGTTGACGGCTTCGGTCACCGCCGCTTCGGAGGCGTCCGGCTCTGCTATCAGGTTGGTGAAACGGGCGTGGGTCTTGCCCTTGGCGTCCCGTGTGGCGCGGCCAATGATCTGCACGATCTCGGTCAGGCTGGCGCGGTAGCCAACGGTCAGCGCGTGTTCACACCAAATCCAGTCGAAGCCTTCTTTGGCCATTCCCAGGGCAATGATGATATCCACATGATCGCGGTTGTTCTTCTGGGCGGGGTCCTTCAGTGCTGTTGAGACGCGGTCCCGCTTGGCTGGATCATCCTCTACCAGATCGGCGATCTTCAGCACCCGGCCATCCGGCTTTTCCAGCAGATGAAAGCCCGTCACGGGGTCAACGCCTTTCCAGTCGCCCAGCTCCTCGATGATGTGCTCGACTTCCTTGATCTTGTCTTTGGTGCTCTCGCGCGAGTTCACATTCGGGATGTGCAGGATCGTCTTTTCGTTCGGGTCCAGCACCTTCAGCAGATCATCCGCATAAGGCCCGGAATAGAAGAAATAGCCGATGTCGAGCGTTTTCAGATACTGATAGCCGTTCAACTGCTCGTAATAGGTATAGGTGACGGTATCGAATTTTGCCTCGTCCTGTGGCGACAAAACAGCCTCGGCATCACCCCGGAAATACGAACCGGTCATCGCCACGATATGCACCTTGTCGCGGGTCATGAAATCGGCCAGATGCGCGCCCAGCTTGTTATCGGGGTTGGCCGAAACATGGTGGAACTCGTCAATCGCAATCAGACGATCATCGAACGCCACGACCCCCAGCTTGTCTACGGCAAAGCGGAACGTCGCGTGAGTGCAAACCAGAATCCGGTCAACGCTGGCCAGAAACGCCTCCACCGATTTGACTTTGCCACCATCTTCGCCCGGCGCATTGCACAGGTTCCACTTGGGCACCACGGACCAATCCGCCCAGAAACCGAACTCGGTCAGCGGTTCGTCGTTGAAGCTGGAACCGATTGATTTCTCCGGCACCACGACGATGGCCTGCTTCAAACCCTGATTTTGCAGCTTGTCCAGCGCAATGAACATCAGCGCCCGGCTCTTGCCCGAGGCGGGCGGGGACTTGATCAGCAGATACTGCTCGCCCCGCTTCTCATAGGCCCGCTCCTGCATGGCGCGCATTCCAAGCTCGTTCGAGGAGGTCGAACTGCCGGTCCGGGCGTAGGTCACGGAAACGGAGGGAATTTTCTTAGCCATTGATCACCTTCCTCGCGGACTGGAAAACACTCGTGGAGCAACCGCCAATCAAAACCGGATCAAGAGAAATTCCCCCGACTGCCTGCATACAACCAGCTGATATAAATTGACCTTTCATTTTCTGCGCTCCAAATTCCGCACCCACGATCAAAACCCGATCAAATCGTTAACCGGAATCATCATCTTTCTCCCGCGACGCTCGCCAGTGCCGCTTTGAGCACTTGAAAGCAGACTTTGGCAGTGTGCTCGTCCGGCGAAAACTTGGAAGTCATCTGCTCATAGGGATGAATGTAATTTCGAAAATCCCGTAGTCCATGGCCGAACTTCTTCACATCAGGTTTTAGGATACCGATCTCGCAGGCCACATCAATGAACTGTGCCAGACTCCATTGATGGAAGGCTTAACACTCCCGTCATTGTCCTTGGGGCTGGCTGACGCTTGGTTGAAGCGAGAAGGCTCCTTCTGTGCCGCCCCGAGCAGAACGGCCTCAAGTACACTGCCACAAAGCAAAATCACTGAAAGATGTGCGCCCGCCTTCATCACATTTAGAGCCTCGCTGAGGCGGCTTTCAATGATCGGAACAGCTTGCGCTTCGATTGGAAGATTCTGGATATTGGGGATCGTGAATTCATGATCCAGAAAGTCATCCTCACTTTGAAACGACTTCCGGGCTACAGGCCTGCCGAGAAGCCGCGCAACAATACCTCGCGTCTTATCGAGAACGGGCACGTCGATCTCAGTACCGTTCAGGTCGCAGGCGGCTTCGTATGACTCGAGCATTTCAGACAAGACTTTCCCGACCAAATGGTCCGGTTCCTGCTCCCAGAAAGAACGCATCTTCTTCGCCTTCGAGAGGCCATAGGTCTGATATT
The DNA here is from genome assembly GCA_965216225.1 of Paracoccaceae bacterium. Classification (GTDB taxonomy): domain Bacteria; phylum Pseudomonadota; class Alphaproteobacteria; order Rhodobacterales; family Rhodobacteraceae; genus 3107. The sequence goes on along the minus strand of CBDCFF010000032.1, from coordinate 2,208 downwards.
TCGAGCCATGGATGATGATCCCGTGACGTTTGAAGAACTCTTCGAAAGTGGCATCCCTGTAATCCAGAACATAGCCACTCTCCATGCCAAGGAGCTTCTCAAGATAGCGCTTTTCAGTATGCGAGAGGCTGCTCATTGCATTACGTCCCGTGCGCTGCGTATCCGTTCCTTGCTGGTGGTCATCCTTGTATAGAGTTCAAACAGCTTTTCCAGCCGCTCGGTGTCGTTGCGGAAGCGGCGGCCGATGCAGATGCGTTCCAGCACCTCGTCGTTGCGCTCATGGGCGGCGCGGAGGTTGTCGGGCATCCTTTCGGGGGCGTAGAGATCGGCGATGGTGGCGGGGAAATGCGCCTCTCGGGCCAGAAGGATGTCGCAGGCCGCACCGGTCAGGTCGGCCCTGTTCTTCTCAGTGAGCTTCGGCGCCGGGAAGGTGTTCCAGCCAAGGGTGTTGGAGTAGCTAATGCGCGTTTCAAGTTTGCCGCAGACGGCACCGATCCAGACCCGGTGCAGGCGCGAGGCGATCAGCGCCATGTTCCACAGCGGGGCGTCGTAGAGGGCGTAGACTCTATTAGTTACGATTTGATCGTTTCCGAGAAGGCCGCAAGGCAGATAGGGACGGTGTTCCGAGGAAACCGCAGGAACCGCAATTGTCTGTTTCTTCCCAATGTTCATTTCTCGAAACTGATGCGCGCGCCTGGCCATTTCATTCGCGCTTCTGTCCCGGCTTGCCAGACGCATGGCGCGGACACCTTCGATGCGTTGCCGGACAGGGGCGATACTCATGGCCTCGTCAAGATACCGATCTTCGATCCAGAGGCAATAACGCTGTTGCCCGTGAATAAACTCGGCCGATCCGTAAATACGGCGAATGAAGCGCGCGCGCTGGTCTGGCAAAAGCCCAAGGGCTTCGACCTGATCGGTGCTCAAAAGCAGATTGCCGCCATCGTATGGCATGTTTCCGAAGCTCATTTCATTCAGGTTCGAGAGCGGCTTGGTTGCCTGTCTGACCATAATGTCAGGGCCGCTGATCAAATATGAATTGATATTCGAGACTTCCCTGACCGTCGCCTCGTTGTCTGAACTCTCGGCGAACAACCTGCGAGTCTGGCCAGCATGATTTGATATGCCAACGATAACTACGGTGACACCTGCATTATGGCTCGCAAGGTTTGTCCACTTGAAACTGGTATGGGCAAAAGCGATTTCGTGGCCAGTCTCGAAGATCAATGACCAGAGTGTTTCGACCTGCCGCCCCTGACAGATCGAATTGGTGGACACAAAGGCCGATACCGCAGGTGTATGCAGCCCGTAATCGGCGGCCTTCATGAACCAGCCCGTTACATAGTCGAGCGACCTCCAGCTTCTGGTGCGTCCCTCGAAAATCCGTTTCAGGTCTTCCTTCTGCTCTGTGCTCTGCCACTGACTCCCAACATATGGCGGGTTGCCGCAGATATAGGTCTCGCCGCCCTCGTTCTCAAAGTCGATCTGCGCCTGATCGCGCGGGGTCCGGAACAGGTCGTCGGAGCGGAATTTCACCCCGGTCTCCGTGGGCGGGCAGATCGACAGCCAGTCAAGTTGCAGGGCATTGCCGCAGGTGATCCAGTTCCGGCTGTCCAGCGGCAGGAAGGTGGCCAGCGCCTCTTTCTGGCCGCGATGGGTCACGTCGCACTGGTATTCCGCGATGATCAGCGCCAGACGGGCGATTTCTGCCGGGAAATCCCGCAACTCGATGCCCCGGAAATTGGTGAGTGGAATCTCCGTCCGCCGGTCGCCCTTGCCGCGCCGCCTGTTGATTTCGGCCTCGATGGCGCGCATCTCCTTGTAGGCGATGACAAGGAAGTTGCCGGACCCGCAGGCGGGGTCGAAGACGCGGATGCTGGACATGCGTTTGCGCAGGTTGGCGAGTTTGCGGGGATTGTTCCCCGCTGCCTCCAGCCCGGCGCGCAGGTCATCGAGGAAGAGCGGATTGAGCACCTTGAGGATGTTCGGCACGGATGTGTAGTGCATCCCGAGGGCGCTGCGTTCCGCCTCATCCGCGACGGCCTGGATCATGGAACCGAAGATGTCCGGGTTGATCCGCGTCCAGTCGAGGCTGCCGATGTGCAGCAGGAAGGACCGGGCGATCTTGCTGAAACGCGGCACATGCGCGTTGCCCGAGAACAGCCCGCCATTGACGCAAGGGAAGACATTGGCCCAGCGGGGAAGGCT
>CBDCFF010000031.1:0-252006 GCA_965216225.1 Paracoccaceae bacterium | reverse complement strand
CCCTGCACTGAAGCCCGGCGATATCGTCATCATGGACAACCTCGGCTGCCATAAATCGAAAGCCGTGCGCGATGCCATCAAGGCGGCAGGCGCGCGGGTGTGGTTCCTGCCACCATACTCGCCAGACCTGAACCCGATCGAGCAGACATTCGCCAAGATCAAACACTGGATGCGGATGGCTCGGAAACGAACCAGTGAAGAGGCCTGGCGATACGTTGGACGCCTCGTCGGATCAATCACACAACAGGAATGCCAAAACTACCTCGAAAACACAGGCTATGCTTCAGTCAAAATGTGAAGGACTCTAGCCCCTTCAGCAGCCGCGCCGGCACATCAGGATCGAACCCACCCTCGGCGCTGATCCGGTGACCGCCAGCCAACTCAATCTCGATACGGCCACCGAAGGCGACGGGACCGGATGGCTGCGCCGGGACCGGATGTGAAGCAGCCGGAGAAATCTCAACCGGCAGAAACACAGATCCAGCTACGACCTCGGTGAAATCTGGCGCAAAACGCGGGTCCTTCAGCCATTTGAAGATCAGATTGGCGTTCATCGCGTAGCGCCGCGCAACCTGAGCCACAGAAACACCCGGCGCGGCAGTCTGCAGGCAGATCGAACGCTTCTCGTCGTCCCACCAAATTCGCTTCTTGCGCCTGCCAGCCATAGAGTGCCTCATGGTGTCCACTATCGATGGTGGACACTATCGGCTCCTCCGCCCCCGCGTTAGGTCGGCTTCAACGGACGCTCACGAATGAATCAGATGTCAGCGAAAATGAAAATCCCGAATCTCAACAGGCCCTAGTCACCTGCCTCCAAAGTTCGGCACATGAGTTTTGTTGGGCGCGTTGGCAGAACCGCTTGACGGAGGCGAGGATATGGTCGGCGGGTTTGACCCATTTGCAGGGTTTGGGGTTTTCGTTATGGGCCTCGATAAATGCAGCGATATCGGCTTCCAGTTCCGCCGTTGAACGATGGACGCCGCGCTGCAGTTTCTTGCGCGTCAGTTCAGCAAACCAACGCTCCACCTGATTGATCCAACGCGTGCGATCAGCGAAGGACACCTGCCGATGATGCAGAGGCTGAGCGCACGCATCAGCAGCAACGATCTCCACTGGCTCAACACCATGGACACACAGGAACTGCGCGCCATGCTTCGCCTCATCGCAACAGCAAAGCGGAAGCGCCTCGATGTCGCGACGCTCCTTGAAGAACACAACCGGCATTGCACCGGGCCTGGACGGCTCTGAACACCACACAAAAAAACGCCGCCCCGAAGGACGGCGTTGATGTTGCCTCTGGCCGGAACCCGCCTAGTTGGCGATCCCGAACAGCGGAATAATCCGGTCCAGAACGAACAGAACCGTCACAAGACCGCCAAGCGTGTAGATCGCACGATTGGTCGATTGCGCAATCTCCGTCCTGACCTCGGCGACCTCGCCCTTGAGTTCCGTCCTGACCTTGGCCATGTCTTCTTTGGTCGCCAGCGCTTCCATCCTGGTCTCAAGCGTCTTGATGTCGCCCTTGAGGACTGTCTTCACCCCGGCAATGTCCGTCTTCACCCCGGTAATGTCCGCCTTGGTCGCCAGGTCGGAAATATCAATGCTCCCGATGGCGCCGCCGATGACGCGGGCCGTTTTCCTCGGATCGCCCTTTGCCGCTTCGAGGTCTTCCGCCAGTTGCAGCGTATCTATCCTGAGTGCGTGTGCCATCTCATGTCCTTTCTCTCATCATAGGCGCATTCGCGCCCCTGTTCCAGTGCCGTTCTTCCGAACGGTCGGGGCGGCTCATGGCCGCCCCTGTCGTCACCTCCTTCCTTACCCGGCCTCTTCGCCGTCGTCTTTGGGCTTCGGCTGGAAAGCGATCATCTCCGTGGCGCCCACGGGGAAGTCCAGCCGGATCGTGTAGTAGACCTCGCCGGTGTCCCGCTTGTGGTTCTCGAACAGCGCGCCCACCCGGCGATAGGCGGTGCGGGGATCGCCGCCGTTGCGGTCCTTGATCTCGACGGGGATGGTGATTGTGAAGTGTGCCATTGCAATTCTCCTCTGTGATGGCGTTTTCGACAGAGCGGCAACGGTCCGATCCGGGCACGCGGGTCCAGCCGAATTTTGCCTCGCGAGGAATGGGCTGCTTGCAGCCCAGGGGAAAATTCTGCTGGAAGGGGCATGGCCCCGGCCCGCGGGACCGGATCGGACAGGCAGACGATCCGAAAACGACGGCACAGAGGAGAACATGGCCCGGCCACACGCGCCCCATCCCCTGCGGGATCGTCCGGGATGGAACAATGTCTTGATCCCGGTGCCGAGCAACACGCGGGTGTGGCTGTCGGCGGGTGTCACGGACATGCGGCGAGGGTTCACTACGCTGGCGGCCCAGGCCGGGAAGGTTTTGGCCGAAGACCCGTATTCCGGCCACCTGTTCGTGTTCCGGGGGCGGCGCGGCGATCTGTTGAAGATCATCTGGTGGGATTGCCAGGGCGCGTGCCTGTTTTCGAAGCGGTTGGAGAAAGGGCGGTTTGTCTGGCCCGCTGCAAAGGACGGCAAGATCAGCGTCACACCCGCGCAGCTCTCAATGCTGTTGGAGGGGATTGACTGGCGGATGCCCCGTAAAACCTGGAGACCGTTGAGCGTAGGACAGGTCAATGAATACGAGGCTTTGCGCGCTTTCGGGGTTCACCCCGGAATGCTGATCCGGTATAGGATCGGCGATGCTGAAGGACCTCGACATAGCCCCGGATGATCCTGCGGAACTGCGGGCAGTGAACCGGCTTCTGGCCGATGAAGTCAAGGCGCTGACCCTGAAGGTGGAACAACTCCAACACCAACTGGCGGGGCATGACCGGCACCGGTCTGGATCGAAATCAGAAAGCCTCTACCAGCTCAATCTGGTCTTCCAGGAAGATGAGGCGATTGCCGAAGCCGCTGGAGAACAGGCGGCGCCTGCTCCAACGCCTGAAACGGACAAACCGGCCCGCCGGCACAACCGCAAGCCCTTGCCCGATCATCCGGACCGGCACGAAGAGGTCTTGTCGCCGGGCGAGGACTGCCGACGTTGCGGTGGGGCGTTGAAGAGGCTCGGTGAGGACGTGACCGAGGAGTTGGAATACAAACCGGGGCGTTTTGTCGTGAACCGGATCGTGCGTCCGCGTATGGCCTGTTCCTGTTGCGAGGCCATTGTCCAATCGCCGCTGCCATCGCGCCCGATCGAACGTGGCCGCCCGGGACCGGGGCTGCCGGCGCACGTGTTGGTCAGCAAATACGCGGACCACCTGCCGCTCTACCGTCAGTCGCAAATATACGCCCGTGAAGGCGTTGATCTTGATCGATCAACTCTGACCAATTGGGTTGGCGGCTCCACCGCGCTTCTGGAACCTCTGGCTGACACCATTGGCCGAATGGTCCGCCGAGGCGCGGCCACCTTCGCTGATGATACGCCTGTTAAAATGCAGGCCCCCGGCAACAAGAAGACCAGGACCGCCCGTGTCTGGACCTGTGTTCGCGATGAACGACCATGGTCTGGATCATCACCGCCCTGCGCGTGGTATCAGTTCACGATTGATCGCAAGGGCGAACATCCCGTCTCACATCTCTCCGGCTACAAAGGCTGGGTCCATGCGGACGGGTATTCCGGCTTCAACGGGGTATTCGGTGAGGACAAGGCCCAGGAGATGGCTTGTTTGGCGCACGTCAGACGCAAGTTTGTAGACATCTTTGCCGCGCAAGGCTCATCGATTGCCGAAGAAGCCCTCCGCCGGACCGCGGAACTCTATGCCGTCGAGAAAGAGGCGCGTGGCAAACCGTCTGAAGAGCGCGTTGCCATCCGTCAGGAAAAGGCAAAACCGATCTTCGATGAACTTGAGACCTGGTTACACGCGCAGGTGCCAAATATATCTGGCAAGTCGCCTCTGGCCCAAGCGATCCGTTATGCCCTTGGTCGTTTGCCAAAGGCACGCGGTTATTTGAACCATGGCTTTCTGGAAGCGGACAACAACATCGCCGAACGCGCCATAAAACCTGTCGCCACAGGTCGCAAAAATTGGATGTTCGCCGGTTCCGAGGGCGGTGGCAAAGCCATGGCCATCGCCTACACCCTGATCGAAACGGCAAAGCTTGATAAAGTCGATCCACAAGCCTGGCTCACATGGGTTCTCGCCCGCATCGCGGATCACAAGATCACTCGGCTGGACGAGCTGATGCCCTGGCGTTACGCTGCATCAGCAGCGTAACCGGGACGACCGGCAGTACGCCAAGGCTCCTTCACCGAACGGTCACGATAGATCAGCTTTGTTGCGGCCTGATCGGTCGGGAACGATCCGCGGGTCTTGATTGATTTGCGGATCACCCGGTTCAGGCTCTCGATGGCGTTGGTGGTGTAGATGATCTTTCGGATCGCCGGATCGAAGGCGAAGAACGGGATTACTTCCTGCCATGCCCGTCGCCAGGCCGTGGCGATGGAGGCGTATTTACCGGCCCATTTGTTTTTGAGCGCGTCCAGTTCATCGGCGGCCTGATCGGCGGTGGCGGCGCTGTAAATCCGGCGCAGATCGGCGGCCACTGCCTTGCGGTCTTTCCACGAGCAGAAGTTCAGGGAGTGGCGCACCAGGTGGACAATGCAGGTTTGCACCGTGGTCTGCGCAAAGGCGAGCTATGCCCGAAAGTTGGTGATGGTGTGATCAGGCGGCGTTTTGAATTTGCTTGATCCCGTCTGTGAACTCAACCCCTTCAATGATCTCTGGCATGCGGTTGGCGCCGTCGAGCTTTCGCCATTTTCCTTGCGCTGACATCATCAGCTTGAATGCCATGGCCAACCCGGTCCTGCGGCTCAGGCAGCCTTTGGTTTTGCCGGTGCGGTGGCGGACGGTGGCGAAGGTGCTCTCGATCGGGTTGGTTCGGATGTGCTTCCAGTGCTCAGCAGGGAAGCCGTAGAAGGAGAGTGCTTCCAGTGCTCAGCAGGGAAGCCGTAGAAGGAGAGCAGCACAGCCCGGTCTTTGGTCAGTTTCCCAACCGCCTTGTCATATTTCGCGCCGTAGGTTTCCACGAAGAAATCGAAGGCGGCCCCGGCTTCGGTCTTCGTTTCCGCCTGCCGGATATCATGCAGGTGGCCCTTGGCTTTGGCCTGCACCGATTTGGGCATGGCATTGAGAACGTTTCCGGTCTTGTGAACCCGGCACCGTTGTTGCCGGGTGCTGCCGAAGACTTCGCGCAGCGCCGCCCGGAACCCCCGTAACCCTTGGGGCGCCGTCGCCAATGGCCAGATCGGGGGCGTGGGACAGCCCGCGACGCTTGAGATCGAGCAGCAACTCGCGCCAACTCTGCGTGCTTTCACGGTAGCCGTCGGTGAGCCCCGGAACCTCCTTGCGGCCCCACTCATCCGCGCCGATCAGCACCAGAACGCATTGTTTCTGCTCTTCCATACGCGGTTGGAAACAGACACCATCGGCCCGGACACAGACGAAACGCCGGGCACTGGGATCGCGGCGCTGCCAGCGTTCATACTCCGCCCCCCAGTCCGCTTTCAATCGCGAGATGGTGCTCGATGAAAGCCCTGCCGCGTTCGGCCCCAACAGCGCCCCAGGAGCCTCCTGGAAGTCGCCCGTGGAAATGCCCTTGTCTATTGGATTTCCCAGGCATTCGTATCCGTGCGATACGGATGCCACCCCTCGGGCCGCTGCAGCGGCCCGAGGGGTGGCGGGGGATGGATCGATGATGCCCTGGTCTTTGAGGACCGTTCTCAAGATGGATCACCCCCGCCCTTTTGATGAACCCGAACAGATAGTGGAGGAGGGAACACCCCTGCCTCGTATGACAAGAACGGGAGACGAAAAGGTCATGAATGATACCATCGGCATCGACATCTCGAAAGATCATCTCGACACCCATCGCCTGAGCGATGGCAAGGCGAAACGCTTCACCAACGACCGGACAGGACTGAAGACGCTGAAGAACTGGATCGGCCCGCAGTGCTGCCGCGTCGTCTACGAGCCTACAGGACGCTATCATCGCGATCTGGAGGCCCGCCTTTCAAAGACGGCTCACGCCATGGTCAAGGTGAACCCCGAACGCGCCCGCCGCTTCGCCGAAGCGGTCGGCCAGTCCGCCAAAACTGACCGGATCGATGCGGAACTGCTGGCCCGCATGGGGGCGATGCTTGACCTGAAGGCTTCACCGTTGCGCGATGAACCCATGAACGATCTGCGGGAGGTGCATGTCGCCCGGAGCGCTCTCATCAAGGACCAGACTGCCTGCCGGAACCGGCTCTGCGGTGCGCGCAACACACTCGTCAAGGCGCAACTGAAAACCAGGATGCGCCAGATTGCAAAGCAACTTGCCCAACTCGATGCCGAGTTGAAGAAGCGTATCCGCGAGGATGCAAAGCTTGCCAGACAGTTCGAGATCCTGCGGTCGATCCCCTGCCGTCGCAATACTCATCGAAATGCCGGAGATCGGAACCTTGACGCCCAAGCAGGCCGCCGCGCTTGCGGGCCTGGCTCCCTTCGTGCGCAAGTCCGGCAAATGGACAGCCAGAGCGAAAATCGGAGGCGGACGAGCCGGGCTTCGCCAGGCGCTCTACATGCCCGCCCTCGTCGCAGCGCGCTGCAATTCCCAACTCACCTGCGTCTACAAGGCTTTGCGTCAAAAGGGCAAGAAAGCCAAGGTCGCTCTTGTGGCAATCATGCGCAAGCTCATCATCCTCGCAAATACCTTGATCCGCGAAAACCGCCAGTGGTCCAAAATCAAACCTTGACCAGGACAGATATCTTGAGATAGAGCCACGGCAGCAGTTCCTCAATCGATCTGGTCTTGCGCAGCCAGGGCGGCAGGATCGACGAGGCGAAACGGATCTTTTCGTCCACATTGCCCCGGTCCCGCACCCGCGGCGCCTTCACTGCTATCGGGCCGATGCCGGTCATAACCTCGCGCTCGGGCAGATGACCATGGCGCACCAGCCGCGCACGGCCATCGTCCGTCACCTCGCGGGCATGGGCGGCGAGGAGCGTGGCCAATTCCGCTTCCACCGCCTGTTTGAGCAGTTGGCGCGCGCCGGTTTGCAGGATGTCGGTCAGCGGGTCAGACGAAAATCCCGATGGACCGGGCAACGGCGTGATGGTAGACTTCGTCAGGTGGCATATCCTTTTCTCTGCTGAGAATTGCGCCGCGTGAACAACGCCATGATAGGCCGCCCATCAGGGCCATAACCAACTTTCGGCTATAACTCTTCTCCATGATGAGAACGCCTTTGACGTTGCCGAGACAGCTCACAACCACGTCCGCCCCTTTGACGATATTGAGTACGTCCGATGCATTGGAAACGTCGCCTTTCACTGTTTTGAGGTTGGGATGTTTGGGCAACTTTTCCGGTGACCGAACCAGCGCTGAAATCTGGGCGAATACAGGTGGAAAAACCAAGCCCGGAGAGCCTTGTGATACGATCCTGCCCCATACCGGAATCTACCCCCTATGGGGTATTCCCTCTGGACATGGATCAGAGATTGCCACTGGAACAAGAGGCCTTGGCTGCATGACGTGTTCCGAAACTTATAACAAACGGAACGAATTTTTTCGGGCGCAAAATCAGCAGCTTGAGAAATCCGTATCCTTGTTCCGTATTGGTCTGCCAAAATCAGGCCAAAACCCATGCTGATCGGCTATGCGAGGGTCTCGACGACTGGACAGAACCTGGAAAGCCAGATCGAGCAGCTTCAAGCGGCAGGCTGTGACAAGATATTCCGAGAGAAACTGACCGGATTTGACCGCCGCCGTCCGCAACTGGAGAAAATGCTGAGCAGGCTCCAGCAAGGTGACACGCTGCTCGTCACAAGTCTGGACCGCCTCGCACGATCAACGCACGATCTCTTCGTCATCACCAGGAAAATCGAAGCAGCAGGGTGCTGCGCGACAAACAAGGTGAGAATCCAGCGTCAATCAGGATGAGAACGCGTGTGCGGGGGCTCGCAGGGAGGGCGTAGCCCGACTGGGGAGGCCCCGCACACGCGTTTTGCCCTTTTGGGGCGGGCCTGACGGTTGTGGCCGGCTCGGATAAGGAATGATTTTCTGTGCAAGGGGATCGTTCATGCCGGGCTGTCATGTCACTGACCAACAAATGAGGCTCTTCATGACGCTCAGATCGACCCATTCCGTTGCCGTTGCCGCTGCCAAGGCGGGGATCAGCCAGGCAACGGGCTATCGGCTGCAAGCTGACCCAATTTTACCATCACAGAAGAAGGCCCCTCGCGGCCGGCGGCGTCCGGACCCGCTGGCGGACATTTTTGATGCGGAGGTCGTGCCGCTTCTGCGGTCCTCACCGGGGATCCGACCTGTGGCGGTTTACGAGGAGCTTCTGCGTCGGCATTCTGATCTGGGTACGGGCATCCGACGGACTCCGGAGCGACGGATACGCGCCTGGAATGCGGAACACGGCCCTGAACAGGACGTCATTTTCCGGCAGACCCACACACCGGGCAAAATGGGCCTGTCGGATTTCACCGCCATGGGCAAGTTGGGTGTGACCATTGCCGGTGAGGCACTGGGCCATCGACTGTATCACTTCCGGCTTGCCTATAGCGGGTTTCAGCACGCCCACGTCGTGCTGGGCGGCGAAAGCTATGTGGCGCTGGCTGAGGGATTGCAGAACGCCCTCTGGACGCTCGGCGGCGTGCCACACAATCATGGAACTGACAGCCTGTCGGCGGCCTTCAAGAACCTGGATAAGTCATCCCGGGCCGATCTAACCGACCGCTTCGACGCCCTGTGCAACCATTATGGAATGACGCCGACGCGCAACAACAAGGGCGTCGCACACGAGAACGGTTCCATCGAGAGCCCCAATGGGCATCTGAAGCGCACCATTGAGGACGCGCTGGTCATGCGTGGGTCGCGCGACTTCGAAAGCTTGCAAGATTATCGTCGCTTCATCGACGAGATCGTGGGCCGGATCAACGCCCGCAATGCCAAGCGTATCGATGCGGAACGTGCGAGCCTCAGACCTTTGCCGACGCGGCGGACCACGGATTACGAGGAGATCACGTTGCGCGTCACTTCCTCCGGGGGCTTCACCTTGCGCAAGGTGTTCTACACCGTGCCATCCCGGTTGATCGGGCATCAGCTGCGGGTTCGGCTCTACGATGATCGGTTGGAGCTGTTCCTGGGAAGCTCTGCCCTGCTAACGCTGACACGCGGACGAGCCTCGAGCACCGGGAGCCATGGGCACGTGGTCAATTACCACCACGTCATCCACTCCTTGCGCAAAAAGCCCATGGCGCTGATGGGGCTGGTCTATCGGGATCAGCTATTCCCGCGCCGGGCGTTCCGTAACATGTTCGCATTCCTGCTGGAGCAGACCAGTGAGAAGGCGGCGTGTCGCATGGTTGTCGATCTTCTGGCGCTGGCACACGAGCGGGGCTGCGAGGCTGAATTGGCAGCGCAGCTTGAGGAGGACCTTCGCCAGAAGCGCCCGCCTGACATGGCGGCCCTACGCGCAGTGTTTAGCCCATCACAAGACGCACTCCCCCAAGTCGCGGTGCAACTGGCCGACCTGTCATCTTACGACCAGTTGGTCGGCGGTACGCCATCCGCTCAGGAGGTGACAGCATGACATCGCCCCAGACCGATACCGCCCGCCTAACCTTGGCTCTGACCGAATTGCGCTTGCCAGCCATCAAGGCGCTATGGCCGCGCTTTGCGGAACAAGCCGACAAGGAAGGCTGGCCCGCCGCTCGGATGCTCAGCACCCTGGTGGAGCATGAACTGGCTGAACGAGATCGCCGTCGTATCGAGCGACATCTCGCACAGGCACGCCTGTTGCCCGGAAAAACGATCGACACCTTCGACTTCACAGCCGTCCCCATGCTGTCCAAGGCCCATGTCAGTGCGATCACCGCTGGCGACAGCTGGATCGGAAAGGGCGGCAACATCCTGCTGTTTGGGCCGCCAGGTGTGGGCAAATCACATCTCGGCTCAGCCATCGGGCTCGCCCTTGTCGAGCAAGGCTACCGCGTCCTATTCAGCCGCACCACCGATCTGGTCCAGAAACTCCAACAGGCCCGCCGCGATCTCGTCCTCGAAAGTGCCATTGCAAAGCTCGACAAATTCCATCTGCTGATCCTCGATGACATCACCTACGTCACCAAGGATCAGGCTGAAACCAGTGTGCTCTTCGAACTCATCAGCGCGAGATATGAACGCCGCTCAATGTTGATCACGGCCAACCAGCCCTTCGGGGAGTGGAATGCGATTTTTCCAGACCCGGCCATGACATTGGCCGCCGTCGACAGGCTCGTGCACCACGCAACCATCTTCGAGATGAATGTCGAAAGCTACCGGCGAAGAGCAGCACAAAAGGCAAAGGGGCCGGGAAGGCCTGCACAAAAAGCCACACCGGAAAACACCAAAGCTGATTGACGCTCCGCGACAATCAAAAAACAAACCCCTTGATCGCGGCACAAAAGCCCGGCATCGTCCCAAACGTCGCGACCAAGGATTCTCATCCTGATTGACGCGCACTTCTCATCTTGATTGTCGCGCTACACCAGGGGCCTCATTCCGGTCCATACGTGAGCCTTGGGCTGATACCACAAGCTCGATGGGGAAATTCTTGCTTACTGTTTTTGCAGGGCTTTCAGAGCTTGAACGCAACCTCATCAACGAACGCACCGACGAAGGTAGAACCTCTGCGAAAAAACGAGGTGTGAAATTTGGCCGAAAACTGAAACTCACCACACATCAACAAGATCAGGTCAGATCCATGCTCAAAGAAGGGCAGTCCATCCGTGCCATTGCTCGACATTTCAATGTCGGGGTGGCAACAATCGACAGAATCAAGCGATCAACTCAGCTCTCGTGAAAATCTTGCCGCTTTTAACCCATTCGTGCGTACTGGGCCTTCTACGCCGCCGATCTGCCCAAACTCGCAGACGCCATTCATACCATCGACGGCTTCAAGCCTTAGCGCAGGATTCCGCCCCTATCCGCAACTGACCCCATCGATGCGCTCAAGGACTGGCATCAAGAAAAGCCCGAGCTCTTCAGAAAACAGCCATACAATCACACGGGATGTGACAACGGTGGGGCTTCGCCGGGTCGATGGGCCGCCGCCACTTCCGGGCAAGCCTCATGGCTATCGGTCGTCAACTGCACCCGATTGCGGAGCGGTCGCCGGTCTCATGGGCCGGAATCGACTTCCTGCCGCCGTCCAGTGGCGTTCGTTTCCCGCATTGAAACCGGGAGGCGGGGACTGAGCGGGCAGTCTCTTCCAGATGGTTGCCCCAACCGGACAAGGCCCCCCGCGCGCCGTGAACATTCCCCTACCATCGGGTGGCGGCGCCGAGGTCGAGGCCGAGATCGTGGGTGGGGCTGCCGGTCGCACTCTCCTGCCGGGTCGCCTCAAGGCGAAGGTGCAGGTCCATCGGGCCGCTGCGGGCGAGGCCGAGCCGCCAGCCGACGCTGTATTCGCGACCCGCGTCCGTCAGCCCGAACCCGATCCCGCTCACCGCGACAAACCGGCCCGCCGCCATCGGAAACCCGTAGCCCAGCGTCGCATCAAAGCGCCGTTGCAGGTTGCCCTCAGTGGTGTCAGCACCGTCGTCACCGTCACCGGTGAGCAGACCGGCCAGGCTCTGGCGCGCCAGCAGTGACGCCGCACCGCCTTCGGTCGCCGCGCCCACCCCGTGGTCCAGCGACAGCGACCAGCCGAGATCGCTGCCGGGCCGCTGATCCCAGGTCAGCGTCACCGACAGGCCACGCTCGCGGAAGTCCGACGCCGCGTGGTCCAGCAGCCCGCGCGCACTGAGCGCCGCGGTGATCCCGCGCGCCGGGTCGGCGAAGTCGAGGCTGACGCCGATGTCGGCGCCGAAACCGGTCTCCGCATCGCCGCCGTCGTGGCGCAGGCCGACTTCGAGCCCCGGCGTCAGCGCCGCACCCGAGCCGAGGCGGAACCGTCGCGACCCGGTCAGACCCAGGAGCAGGCGCGTCACCCCGGAGGAGGTGGCATCAAGGCGACCCGCAACACCGCTCGCCGCGTCCGATGTGGTTCGGAGCGCCAGCGCGTCGGCCTCCCACGCCAGCACCACGCCTTCCGCGCCCGCCCCGAGGGCGCCGCGTGCGCCCACCGACCCCATCGTCAGCCCGATCCCGGCGCTCAGCGCGTCCTCGCCCGCAGGCGTCAACGTCAGCGTGCCGCGACCGTAACCGGCGACGCCCCACAGCGTCAGACGGTCGTTCACCCGGTGGCCAAGCCACGGATAGAGCCCGGTCAGCGTTGCCGAAATCCGGCCATCATCGCTCGTCGCGCCACCTGCCGCAGACGACCGGTAGTCGCCCTCGCCGCGCGAACGCGACAGCATCAGCCCGCCGCTGCGCTCGCCATTGCGCCAGTCGATGCCCAGCATCCCGCTGACCACTTCGCCGTCCAGCGACAGCGACCCGTCGCGCCCGTCGAAGCTCGTGACCGCCCCCCGGCCCCAGAGCGTGGCGGCACTGTCGCCACTGTGGCCGGTCAGGGCAAAGGCGCTGCCGGTGAGGAAATCGCGACCGGTCAGCGCCCGCGAACTGTAACCGCGCTCCGCAGCGCCATCCCGACCGTCCCCGATGTCATCCCAGGCATTCCCGGTGGCATTCCCGGCGCCGAAAAAGCTCTCGCCCAACGCCGCGAAGTCGGCCTTCGCAGCCGCCCGAGCCTCCGCAGACCCACGCCCCGGCGCGATGGCGATCGTCTGACCGGCCAACTGTCCGGCAAGACCCGCCACCGGCGTCGCCGCCATCCGCGCCTGCGCCGCCTCCACCACCTGCTCCGACACCGTGCGCCCGAAACGCGGCAACCACGACGCAACCGGCGCGGTCCGGTCCGACACCGCCGCCGCAACCGTGCCCGTGCCCGTCACAATGCAGGTGAGCATGTTCCCGGGCCAGTTCACCTCCACCCCGATCGTCCTGCCCAGATCCTCCGCGACCAGCATGTAGGTGGCCGAGGTCGCGTCCGGAATGACCGTCCTCATGATGGTTCCGGGGACGTTGCAGGTGACGTTTCCGGGGACGTTGCGGGTGGCGTTTCTGCTGCGGGCATTGCTGCCGACGCTGCTGCCGTCCTCCACCCGGAACCACTGGTAGCTGAACGTCGCATTCACCATCAGCCCGTACTCAGCCTCGATGACCTCGGGATGGACCGTCAGCGTATCGCCCTCCTGCGGCGAGTCGGAGGCGCCTGTAATCACATCCCCGGCGAAGGCAGGGGTGCGCGTCACCATCACCGTGTAGTCTTGGGTGTCGGTGTCGTCCTCCGCCGTCACCACCACATTGATCTCGTTGTCGCCCACGAGGAGCGAAGGAATCGTGATCCCGTCGGCAAAATCGCTGTCGGCAATCGCGGTCCCGCCCAGGGTGACGACGCTGACCGTCGCGCCATCATCGGTCGTCGTTGCCGTCAGTGTCACCGTGTCCACATCGTTCGCCACGTTCGCCGTGTAGTCGGTCGTATCCGAGGCGAACGCCTCGTTCAGCGTGATCGCGCTGTCGTCCGAGGCATCCGCCAGCGTCAGCCCGCTCAGCGTCGCGTCGGTGGAGAGCGGCGTGATCGTGCCGTTCGCCAGCCAGGCATCGCTGGTCAGCGCCTCCGGGTTGCCCGCGTCGTCGGTGAAGCTCACCCGCACCCTGATCTTCCCGCCCGCATCCGCCGCGACCAGCGTGTAGGCGCCGGCGTTCGCGCCGATCATCGTCTCGTTCGACACGCCGTCGCTGTCCACCCGCAGCCACTGCCAGGTGTAGCCGGGGCTCGTCAGCCCGTCCGCATCCGCAATCCCGCCAGTTTCCGCCGTCAGCACCTCGCCCACCTGCGCCGCGCCCGAGATCACCGGCGCGCCGGTCGCGGGGGTGTTGTCGGTGTCGATCAGGGTGACGGTCGCCTCCGCATCAGCGCCCTCCTTCATCCACGGCGGCAGCATTCCCAAGCTGATCTTCACGCTCTCCCCGTCGTCGTCGTCCACGTCATCGTGCGCAACAAACTCGATGGTCCTGCCGAGATCGCCGGGGGTGAAGTCAACCGAAGTATTTGTCCTGTAATCCGCAGGGGTCGCCCCGTTCTGCCCCTCCGACAAGAGTTGCACCGTCCCGCTGCCCCGTGCGTGTGGCGACAGATCGAGGGTCAGCAGTACCCCCTGCACATCGCCTTCGGTCACTGACGCCGTGGACGACCTGAACGAGACCACCGATTGCGCCACCACACTGGCCGTCGCCATGCTGGTCAGCGTCTCCGCTGCGCCGCCGTCGTCGGTGAAAATCACCTTCACCTTCAGCTTCATGCCCACATCGGCAAGCACTGCCGTGTAGGTCGCGACGGTCGCGCCGGGGATGTCATCCTCATTTGAGCCGTCCACCCGGATCCACTGGTACATATAACCGGGAGCGGTCAGCCCGTCGGCATCGGAGATCCCGCTGGTGTCCACTGTCAGCGTCAGCCCGTGCTGTGGCTCCGGATTCCCGTCATCATCCATTGGCGCGCCGGTGATCTCCGGCGCACCGCTGGCGGCGGTGTCGTTGTCGAGCACCGTCACCATCACGCCGGGAATGGTGACGGTGCTGTAGTTGCCGTCCGAACTCGCCGCGCTGTGGGTCAGCGTCACCGTATCGTTATCGGTATCCCCATCGTTGTCCGCCGTCACCGTCACCGTCCGGGGCGTGTCCCAGTCGAGCGACGTGAAGGTCAGGGTGGCCGGTTTCGGGGTCACGTCCGTGCCCGCAGGCGCGGCGACCGTCACCATCACATCCGCCGTCGGCCGGCTGTCGAGCACCACCGTATAGCTGTCGCCGGTCGTGTCCTCCTCCGTCACCGTCAGCGCCGTCTCCGACACCGTGACTCCCGCCGCGTCGTCGTCGGTGATGGCGCCGGTGAAGTCGAGCGAAACGGGCGTCGCCTCGCCGCGGTTACTGCTCTGATCGAGTGTCCACCGGATGGTGATCGTCTCATTATCTTCGGCCACCATGTCATCGGTGATGGCGATGGCGAGCGTCGCCGAGAGATCCCCCGCCGGTACCGTGAAAGGCACGCTTCCCCCCGTCAGGAAGTCGTCCTCGTAGTCCACACCCCGCGTCGCCGTGCCGCCGATGTCCCCGGCTGTCGCTCCATAGGCCGTGTCCAGGCTGCTCGGGTGGTCGAGCGTCAGGGTCAGCCTCATCGTGCCGCCCTCGCCCGCGGTGACATCCGCGATCAAGGCCGTCGGCACGCCCTCGTCGTCCCGAATGCTGACAGTGGCCACTGCGGATGCCGGCAGCGTCGCGCCCGCCGGGTTGCCCAGCATGACCCGGAAGCTCCCGGGCGCACCGGCTTCAAAGGTATCGTTGTCCAGGATCGGGATGGTGATCGCCTGATAGTCACTGCCCGGCGCGAAGGTGAGCGTGCCCATGGTTGCCGTATAGTCTACCCCCGCCACCGCAGTGCTGTCCTGCGTCTGGTAATCCACGGTAATCGTATCAAGGCTGGTGCGGTCAAGTTCCACGCCGACCATGCCGACACCCTCGTTCTCGGCAACCTCCACGTTGACAGAAACGAACGACAGCGCCGGCAGCGCCCGCGTCACCACCACCGTGTAGGTCTGCGTGGTGTTGTCGTCCTCCGCCGTCACCACCACCTTGAAGGTGTTCGTGCCCTCCGTCAGCGGCGCGTCCAGCGCGAGGGTGTTCGCGTCGGTGTCGGTGATCGCCATGTCGCTTGCATCGAGGTACGCGACCGTGGCATCGGAGTCGTTCACCGTCGGCGTCAGCGTCACCGTATCCACGCCGTTCTCCACCGACGCCTCGTAGTCGATCGTGCCCGGCATGAAGGGCGGGTCCAGCGGGATCACATTGCCGCCGCCCTCCGTCAGCGCCAGCCCGCTCAGCGTCGCGTCGTCGGAGGGCGGAGCGGTCGCCGTCACCGTGGCGGTGTCGGTGGCGGCAGCGGTGCCGAGGCTGATGTGGCCGGCCCCGGTCACGGTCAGGGTGAAGGTCAGTACGGTGTCATCCGCCAGCATCGGGATCGTCGCCACCGGCGTGGCGCTGGTGTTGTCGTCGAACGTCACCCCGCTCGTGGTGGTGGTCCAGCCATAGGTCACGTTGTCGCCCCACGGCCCGCCATCGCTGCCGCTGCCGATCAGCGTCACTGTGCCCCCGGCGGTCGAGACCGTACCGTCATCGGGCAGGGCGTCGGCGACGGGCGCAAAGGGCGCACCCGGATTGCCGCCCAGGCGCAGATCCGTCAGCGCGGTCAGCGGTTCGAACACGTCGTCGGGAAGCGTGGTCAACTCGTTGTCGTCCAGCCTCAGCGTCTCCAGCGCGGTCAGCCCGTCGAACACCCCGGCGGGAAGCGTGGTCAGGCCATTGCCGCCCAGATCCAGATGGTCCAGCGCGGTCAGCCCGTCGAACACGTCGTCGGGGAGCGAGGCGAGGGCGTTGCCCGACAGTTGCAGCGTCTCCAGCGCGGTCAGCCCGTCAAACACCCCGGCGGGCAGCGTGGTCAGGGCGTTGCCGAACAGATACAGTTCCGTCACCCCGGTCAGCCCGTCGAACACCCCGGCGGGCGGCGTGGACAGTTGGATGCCCCACAGATACAGTTTCGTCACCCCGGTCAGCCCGTCGAACACCCCGGCGGGGAGCGTGGACAGATCGTTATGGTTCAGATGCAGTTCCGTCACCCCGGTCAGCCCGGCGAAATCCCCCGCCGCGAGGGCGGTGATGCCCTCGATCTCCAGATTCAGCGGGCCGGTGATGGCGGCGAGGTGGTCGGTCGTGACATCGGCGCAGTTGACGACGCCGGAGATAGAAGCCACCAGCGCATCGCGCACCTCAACCGTGCGCGCGCAGACGCCCAGCGGCGTCCGGGTGATTCCGATCATGTAGGTTTCGATGGCCTAGCCATCCTCCGCCGTGACCGTCGCCGTCAGCGTCACGGTCCCGCCCTCCGTGCCCATCGCCACCTGATGCCCGTTGGCCGGGGCGCTGTCGCTGTCGGCGGGCAAGAGGACAACGCCCGCCCCGTCATGGCCGGGCGTGGCGGCGACCGTCACCGTTTCCACGTCATGCGCCACTTGGGCGGTGTAGCTGGCGGTCGCGGGGTCGAATGGCGTCGAGAGCGTCACCGGGCCATGGCTGTCGGTGATCGTCAGGGCGGACAGCGTTGCATCGTTGGAGGGAACCTGCGCCTCTGCGGCAGAGCCGATCAGGATGCCGAGCCCCGTCAGCAGCCCCGCCACCCATGCGCCACCGCGCCGGGGAAACCCGAGAGGGGCGTCAGACGATCCGACGGATTCGAATAAAATCTTCATCGAATGATACATTTCAGAGCTCCCGCACTCACCGACTGCACCGTAATGGTTGCGGACCTTTCGTTTCCTGTCGGAACACGAACCAATATGGCCGGGCTTATGTGGCGTTCCGATTGTACGTCACACGACGCTTCACCCCCCCCCACAAATCGCTGAACGTGCTTGCCAGCCAAAAGCCAACCTTCACAGAAGATGCAATAAAATTGCGCCTCCCCTTCTGCTTGTATTACACCCGGATTCCCGATCCCGGAATCACAATCATGTGATGCGAAACCGGCCTTTGTCCGCGCCGGGCAGGAGTGGGCAGTGGCAGGCAGAACGTGACGTCACGGCAAGCGCGCTGCATTGACAGGGCGTCGCGCAATTTGTCGCCAGAACAGCCTGCATCCGCAAAGAGCGTCACCAGCCACGCGAAGCTGCGGCGCAACCCTTTGAGGGCAAGCGCGGCGGCGTCACGGTCTTGCACGTTGGCCGGGTGGATGGCGGCGGTGACGGGATGGCCCCCGGTATCCACAATGATCTCGCGCTTGCGACCCCTGGTTTTCTTGCCCGCATCGTCGCCGCGCGGCCCGCCGCTCTCGGTCGTCCTGACTGATTGCGTATCAATCGCACCGGCGGTCGGGCTCGCCTCACGACCGCGCCGCTCACGCGCCTGCATCATCAGATTGTGGTCGAGGCCAAGCCATGTCCCGTCATCACGCCACTTCGCGAGCCAATGGCAGAGTGTGCTTTTGGGAGGGAACTCACTCGGCAGCATCCGCCACTGGCAGCCTGTGCGCAGCATGTAGAGGATCGCATTGACGGCCTCGCGTAATGCCCATTTCCGTGGGGCGCCGCGCAAAAGCGGTCGTATCAGCGCCCATTCCGCTTCCGTCATATCCGATTGATAGCGTTTCGATTTCCGCTCATATTTCCGGCGAGTGATTTCAGTCCAGGCCATGCGATCCTCCAGTTTCCGCAAAAACCGGTGAACCACAAACCACTGAAATAACTCAACTCCATCTCGGACGGGCTCCAAGGGCGGGCGTCAATAACTGCCTGATCGTGCTCGGCTATATGGTCTCCCGGCTGACGACAATGCCGCGTTCCGCGAGCAGATATTCAACATCCCCGACTACCTGGGGCAAACCGATGGTATGCCCAAACCGCGCAGGCGATGATTTCGCGAGGAAAGCGGAAACCTTTGCGGCGGGGGAGAGAGGCCGGGATTTCCATCCCGATAAAATACCCGACCCAGAACCATCAAACAACCTGGCAATACCGATGCCTCTATTATCCCGAAGCTTGCCATCAGCAAGATCAGGCTTTCCTAAACGCTTGGGTTTTGATATGGAGAGCACATGCCAACTGTTCTTCGACTCAATGGCCTGCGGGTGGTGATCTACCCCGACGATCACAGACCCGCTCATGTCCATGTCATCGGATATGGTGGCGAAGCCGTGTTCATTCTGAACTGTCCTGACGGTCAGCCAGAGCTGCGCGAAGCTTACGGCTTCAACAGAAAAGAAGTGGGGCGCATCCAGAATGATCTGGCCCCGCACGTCTCCGGGCTTTGCCGGAAATGGAGTGAGATACATGGAACTGACTGAACAAACCTTCACTACAGCTGAAAACAATATGACAGCATTGCGCGATCAAGGTCATGCCACAGCGGCAAGATACGAGCGCAAGGCAAATCGCCTCATCGTCAGCCTGCATAACGGCGTTGAGCTGGCTGTGCCAATTCACCTGATCCAGGACCTGGCCGACGCCGGGCCTGACCAGTTGTCCGCCGTCGAGGTGACGCCATCCGGCCTCGGCCTGCACTGGACCGATCTGGATGCCGATGTTTACGTGCCGGGGCTTCTCAGCGGGGTCTTTGGCACCAAGTCGTGGATGGCGTCCGTCATGGGGGCAGAAGGCGGCAAAGTCAGATCACCAGCAAAGGCGGCAGCAGCTCGTGCGAACGGTAGCAAAGGTGGTCGGCCCCGCAAACGCAGCGTGAGCGTCCGTTGAACCGGACCTAACGCGGGGGCGGAGGAGCCGATAGTGTCCACCATCGATAGTGGACACCATGAGGCACTCTATGGCTGGCAGTCGCAAGAAGCGAATTTGGTGGGACGACGAGAAGCGTTCGATCTGCCTGCAGACTGCCGCGCCGGGTGTTTCTGTGGCTCAGGTTGCGCGGCTGCTGCGCGACAAACAAGGTGAGAATCCAGCGTCAATCAGGATGAGAACGCGTGTGCGGGGGCTCGCAGGGAGGGCGTAGCCCGACTGGGGAGGCCCCGCACACGCGTTTTGCCCTTTTGGGGCGGGCCTGACGGTTGTGGCCGGCTCGGATAAGGAATGATTTTCTGTGCAAGGGGATCGTTCATGCCGGGCTGTCATGTCACTGACCAACAAATGAGGCTCTTCATGACGCTCAGATCGACCCATTCCGTTGCCGTTGCCGCTGCCAAGGCGGGGATCAGCCAGGCAACGGGCTATCGGCTGCAAGCTGACCCAATTTTACCATCACAGAAGAAGGCCCCTCGCGGCCGGCGGCGTCCGGACCCGCTGGCGGACATTTTTGATGCGGAGGTCGTGCCGCTTCTGCGGTCCTCACCGGGGATCCGACCTGTGGCGGTTTACGAGGAGCTTCTGCGTCGGCATTCTGATCTGGGTACGGGCATCCGACGGACTCTGGAGCGACGGATACGCGCCTGGAATGCGGAACACGGCCCTGAACAGGACGTCATTTTCCGGCAGACCCACACACCGGGCAAAATGGGCCTGTCGGATTTCACCGCCATGGGCAAGTTGGGTGTGACCATTGCCGGTGAGGCACTGGGCCATCGACTGTATCACTTCCGGCTTGCCTATAGCGGGTTTCAGCACGCCCACGTCGTGCTGGGCGGCGAAAGCTATGTGGCGCTGGCTGAGGGATTGCAGAACGCCCTCTGGACGCTCGGCGGCGTGCCACACAATCATGGAACTGACAGCCTGTCGGCGGCCTTCAAGAACCTGGATAAGTCATCCCGGGCCGATCTAACCGACCGCTTCGACGCCCTGTGCAACCATTATGGAATGACGCCGACGCGCAACAACAAGGGCGTCGCACACGAGAACGGTTCCATCGAGAGCCCCAATGGGCATCTGAAGCGCACCATTGAGGACGCGCTGGTCATGCGTGGGTCGCGCGACTTCGAAAGCTTGCAAGATTATCGTCGCTTCATCGACGAGATCGTGGGCCGGATCAACGCCCGCAATGCCAAGCGTATCGATGCGGAACGTGCGAGCCTCAGACCTTTGCCGACGCGGCGGACCACGGATTACGAGGAGATCACGTTGCGCGTCACTTCCTCCGGGGGCTTCACCTTGCGCAAGGTGTTCTACACCGTGCCATCCCGGTTGATCGGGCATCAGCTGCGGGTTCGGCTCTACGATGATCGGTTGGAGCTGTTCCTGGGAAGCTCTGCCCTGCTAACGCTGACACGCGGACGAGCCTCGAGCACCGGGAGCCATGGGCACGTGGTCAATTACCACCACGTCATCCACTCCTTGCGCAAAAAGCCCATGGCGCTGATGGGGCTGGTCTATCGGGATCAGCTATTCCCGCGCCGGGCGTTCCGTAACATGTTCGCATTCCTGCTGGAGCAGACCAGTGAGAAGGCGGCGTGTCGCATGGTTGTCGATCTTCTGGCGCTGGCACACGAGCGGGGCTGCGAGGCTGAATTGGCAGCGCAGCTTGAGGAGGACCTTCGCCAGAAGCGCCCGCCTGACATGGCGGCCCTACGCGCAGTGTTTAGCCCATCACAAGACGCACTCCCCCAAGTCGCGGTGCAACTGGCCGACCTGTCATCTTACGACCAGTTGGTCGGCGGTACGCCATCCGCTCAGGAGGTGACAGCATGACATCGCCCCAGACCGATACCGCCCGCCTAACCTTGGCTCTGACCGAATTGCGCTTGCCAGCCATCAAGGCGCTATGGCCGCGCTTTGCGGAACAAGCCGACAAGGAAGGCTGGCCCGCCGCTCGGATGCTCAGCACCCTGGTGGAGCATGAACTGGCTGAACGAGATCGCCGTCGTATCGAGCGACATCTCGCACAGGCACGCCTGTTGCCCGGAAAAACGATCGACACCTTCGACTTCACAGCCGTCCCCATGCTGTCCAAGGCCCATGTCAGTGCGATCACCGCTGGCGACAGCTGGATCGGAAAGGGCGGCAACATCCTGCTGTTTGGGCCGCCAGGTGTGGGCAAATCACATCTCGGCTCAGCCATCGGGCTCGCCCTTGTCGAGCAAGGCTACCGCGTCCTATTCAGCCGCACCACCGATCTGGTCCAGAAACTCCAACAGGCCCGCCGCGATCTCGTCCTCGAAAGTGCCATTGCAAAGCTCGACAAATTCCATCTGCTGATCCTCGATGACATCACCTACGTCACCAAGGATCAGGCTGAAACCAGTGTGCTCTTCGAACTCATCAGCGCGAGATATGAACGCCGCTCAATGTTGATCACGGCCAACCAGCCCTTCGGGGAGTGGAATGCGATTTTTCCAGACCCGGCCATGACATTGGCCGCCGTCGACAGGCTCGTGCACCACGCAACCATCTTCGAGATGAATGTCGAAAGCTACCGGCGAAGAGCAGCACAAAAGGCAAAGGGGCCGGGAAGGCCTGCACAAAAAGCCACACCGGAAAACACCAAAGCTGATTGACGCTCCGCGACAATCAAAAAACAAACCCCTTGATCGCGGCACAAAAGCCCGGCATCGTCCCAAACGTCGCGACCAAGGATTCTCATCCTGATTGACGCGCACTTCTCATCTTGATTGTCGCGCTACAGCGGCGCTACGCGATGAACGCCAATCTGATCTTCAAATGGCTGAAGGACCCGCGTTTTGCGCCAGATTTCACCGAGGTCGTAGCTGGATCTGTGTTTCTGCCGGTTGAGATTTCTCCGGCTGCTTCACATCCGGAACCGGCGCAGCCATCCGGTCCCGTCGCCTTCGGTGGCCGTATCGAGATTGAGTTGGCTGGCGGTCACCGGATCAGCGCCGAGGGTGGGTTCGATCCTGATGTGCCGGCGCGGCTGCTGAAGGGGCTGATGTCTTGATCCCGGTGCCGAGCAACACGCGGGTGTGGCTGTCGGCGGGTGTCACGGACATGCGGCGAGGGTTCAATACGCTGGCGGCCCAGGCCGGGAAGGTTTTGGCCGAAGACCCGTATTCCGGCCACCTGTTCGTGTTCCGGGGTCGGCGCGGCGATCTGTTGAAGATCATCTGGTGGGATTGCCAGGGCGCGTGCCTGTTTTCGAAGCGGTTGGAGAAAGGGCGGTTTGTCTGGCCCGCTGCAAAGGACGGCAGGATCAGCGTCACACCCGCGCAGCTCTCAATGCTGTTGGAGGGGATTGACTGGCGGATGCCCCGTAAAACCTGGAGACCGTTGAGCGTAGGACAGGTCAATGAATACGAGGCTTTGCGCGCTTTCGGGGTTCACCCCGGAATGCTGATCCGGTATAGGATCGGCGATGCTGAAGGACCTCGACATAGCCCCGGATGATCCTGCGGAACTGCGGGCAGTGAACCGGCTTCTGGCCGATGAAGTCAAGGCGCTGACCCTGAAGGTGGAACAACTCCAACACCAACTGGCGGGGCATGACCGGCACCGGTTTGGATCGAAATCAGAAAGCCTCTACCAGTTCAATCCGGTCTTCCGGGAAGATGAGGCGATTGCCGAAGCCGCTGGAGAACAGGCGGCGCCTGCTCCAACGCCTGAAACGGACAAACCGGCCCGCCGGCACAGCCGCAAGCCCTTGCCCGATCATCCGGACCGGCACGAAGAGGTCTTGTCGCCGGGCGAGGACTGCCGACGTTGCGGTGGGGCGTTGAAGAGGCTCGGTGAGGACGTGACCGAGGAGTTGGAATACAAACCGGGGCGTTTTGTCGTGAACCGGATCGTGCGTCCGCGTATGGCCTGTTCCTGTTGCGAGGCCATTGTCCAATCGCCGCTGCCTTCGCGCCCGATCGAACGTGGCCGCCCGGGACCGGGGCTGCTGGCGCACGTGTTGGTCAGCAAATACGCGGACCACCTGCCGCTCTACCGTCAGTCGCAAATATACGCCCGTGAAGGCGTTGATCTTGATCGATCAACTCTGACCAATTGGGTTGGCGGCTCCACCGCGCTTCTGGAACCTCTGGCTGACACCATTGGCCGAATGGTCCGCCGAGGCGCGGCCATCTTCGCTGATGATACGCCTGTTAAAATGCAGGCCCCCGGCAACAAGAAGACCAGGACCGCCCGTGTCTGGACCTGTGTTCGCGATGAACGACCATGGTCTGGATCATCACCGCCCTGCGCGTGGTATCAGTTCACGATTGATCGCAAGGGCGAACATCCCGTCTCACATCTCTCCGGCTACAAAGGCTGGGTCCATGCGGACGGGTATTCCGGCTTCAACGGGGTATTCGGTGAGGACAAGGCCCAGGAGATGGCTTGTTTGGCGCACGTCAGACGCAAGTTTGTAGACATCTTTGCCGCGCAAGGCTCATCGATTGCCGAAGAAGCCCTCCGCCGGATCGCGGAACTCTATGCCGTCGAGAAAGAGGCGCGTGGCAAACCGTCTGAAGAGCGCGTTGCCATCCGTCAGGAAAAGGCAAAACCGATCTTCGATGAACTTGAGACCTGGTTACACGCGCAGTTGCCAAATATATCTGGCAAGTCGCCTCTGGCCCAAGCGATCCGTTATGCCCTTGGTCGTTTGCCAAAGGCACGCGGTTATTTGAACCATGGCTTTCTGGAAGCGGACAACAACATCGCCGAACGCGCCATAAAACCTGTCGCCACAGGTCGCAAAAATTGGATGTTCGCCGGTTCCGAGGGCGGTGGCAAAGCCATGGCCATCGCCTACACCCTGATCGAAACGG
Source organism: Paracoccaceae bacterium (assembly GCA_965216225.1). Taxonomy (GTDB): domain Bacteria; phylum Pseudomonadota; class Alphaproteobacteria; order Rhodobacterales; family Rhodobacteraceae; genus 3107. The sequence goes on along the minus strand of CBDCFF010000031.1, from coordinate 227,837 downwards.
CAAAGCTTGATAAAGTCGATCCACAAGCCTGGCTCACATGGGTTCTCGCCCGCATCGCGGATCACAAGATCACTCGGCTGGACGAGCTGATGCCCTGGCGTTACGCTGCATCAGCAGCGTAACCGGGACGACCGGCAGTACGCCAGGGCTCCTTCACCGAACGGTCACTTCAAATCCGCCATATACATCGCTGCAACCGTCATATTCTGGCTATGAGTCCTGACCCTAATTCGCTGGAAATGTCATGGCGTAAATCGGGCTATTCTCTGCACCAGCTGACAAGTCTTGTTTCCTGCGCTTCTCTGCAATTTTACCACGGCTGGCAACCTGCCTCAAAATGCGTAATTTCGTTTCTGAATACGTCGGCGATCTGACTTATTTGCGAGTAGCTCAGGCCAGAAAACCGGCCACGCCAGTGCGGCTGATGTTTGTGTGCTGCGAAACGCCCAGTCTCCGACAGTCTTCAAAGTGTACATGATCATAGTGCTATGGCGCAAACGTATTGCTCATCTTCATCGTGCATGGCCCGCCATTATCCCCATTGCGAACCAGTAGCGCCGCCCCCACGGGCACGGATTTTTCCGTGTTTTCAAAGGGGTTTGAATCGCCCCGGTTTTCCCGGCGACCTTTGGCTTCATTTTACGCGACCCTATCGAACGCGCCGCGCTGCGCATGGTAATTCGCTCCTGCGTCGGCTGGCGGGATGTTTCCGATGGGGCCCGGCAAACGTCGATTGTTGAACCAGTCAACCGCCAGCCTTGACCGCGGCCAAAATCCGGTCTCGCAACCGGACAGCTGTAAGATGCGCAATGCAGGCTTCCTGGTCGGGGAAGTGGCGGAAGATGAACAGGTTTCATGGGACGTCCTTCCTATAACTATGGGAGGGAGGATGGGGCTGGTGTCAAGCCCCTGACTTATCACTCCGTTGAAAATCGCAGACCGTTCGCCGAAGCGGCCCGGCATTCTGCACGAAAGCCCCGGCGTGACCGGCCCGCGCTGGCGCGACAGACCCGTCGCGAAAGGTCGGATGATGCCGCAGCGCCGAATTGATCGGCATTGACCGGCGCCGCCTCTTCATCCGCGTTCCGTCTTGCGATTTGAAGCGCTGCGTGGCAAGTCGCCCCGACGGAACGTTGCAGTTGCGGGGGAATTGCGGACATGTCGGAACTCTGGAATGGCATTTCCCAGGCTTTCCGGCTTGTCGTCGCGCTGGATGCGGATCTTCTGGAAATAACGCTCAGGTCGCTTCGGGTGACGACAAGCGCGCTGATCATTGCCTGTGCGATTTCGCTGCCGTTGGCCGCATTGCTGACCATCCGCCGCTTTCGCTATCGCCGGGCGTCCATCGCGGTTCTGAATGCACTCATGGGGTTGCCGCCCGTGGTGGTCGGCCTTGTGGTGTATATCCTGCTGTCACGCGGTGGCCCGCTGGGCGTGCTGGGGCTGCTGTTCACCCCGACAGCGATGATCATCGCGCAGGTGATCATCATCGTGCCGTTGATCGCCTCGGTCGCTCATCAGTCGCTGCGCGAATTATGGTCGGAATATCATGACCTGCTGATCTCGATGAACACAACGCAGGTTCAGCGCATCGGGACGCTGTTGTGGGATGGCCGGCGGGCGCTGCTGACCGCGGCGCTTGCGGGGTTTGGCCGCGCCATCGGCGAGGTCGGTGCGATCATGGTTGTCGGCGGCAATATTGATCACGCCACGCGGGTTCTGACGACGGCCATCGTGCTGGAAACCGGCAAGGGGAACCTTGCGCTGGCGCTGGGGCTGGGATTTGTCCTGATCTGCCTGTCGATCGCGATCAGCCTGGCCATTCACAGCCTGTCCCGCACCGAAACCCGGGGGCGCTGGTAATGGAATTGCTGCCGCTGAAAGTAGAGCATGGCGAAGTCCGGCACGGGGGCAAGACACTCGTCGGGCCGGTTGATATGACTTTGGCGGGCGAGGGGACGACGATCGTGATCGGCCCCAACGGGTCGGGCAAGACGACCCTGCTTCGGATGCTTCATGGGCTCGCGCGGCTGAGCAGCGGGCAATTGCGCTGGGCATGTCCGATGGCGCAGGCGCGGCAGAGACAGGCCTTTGTTTTCCAGTCGCCCGTCATGATGCGCAGGTCCGTGAGGGATAATCTGGCTTACGCCCTGACGACCATGGGCGTGCCCCGGCGCGACGCACGCAAACGCGCAGGGGAATGGGCCATGCGTGTTGGCCTGGGCGATGCGCTTGAACGCAGGGCTACGGTGTTGTCCGGCGGAGAGTGCCAGAAACTCGCCATCGCGCGCGCGCTGATCCGGGAACCTGACATCCTGTTTCTGGATGAGCCGTGCGCGTCTCTGGATGGAAGCGCGACGCGCGACATCGAAGCGATCCTGAACGAAGCCAGGGCAACCGGCACCCGGCTGATCATGGCGACCCATGACATGGGGCAGGCACGACGGATGGCGGACGAAGTGGTTTTCATGCTGCACGGGAAAGTTCATGAATTCACGCCGTCGCCGGAATTTTTCGACCGCCCCCGGACCGCTCGGGCCGCCGCGTTCGCAAGGGGGGATATTGTCGTATGAAACGGGTGCTGCTTTGCTTTGCCGCAACACTTGTTCCGGGGGCGGCCGCCTGTGCCGAAGAAATGAAGTTGGCGGTGACGACATCGTTTCACAATTCCGGCCTTGCCGACGTTCTTCTGCCGGCGATCAGGAAGGAACTGGGGATCGACGTGCAACTGCTTGTGGTCGGCTCCGGGCAGGCGTTGCGATTGGGCGAAGCCGGTGATGTGGATGCGATCCTGGCGCATTCCCGCGCCGCAGAGGAAGAATTCATCGCCGGCGGCCACGGAACACACCGGCGTGAAATCATGTATAACGACTTCGTGTTCATTGGCCCCGCTTCGGACGATGCCTCGGTCGCCGGTTCCGAAAGCGCTGTCGGGGTTCTGAAGCGCATCATGGCCGCCGGGGCGCCCTTTGTCAGCCGGGGCGATGACAGCGGGACTCACGGAAAGGAACAGAGCCTGTGGCGGGCTGCCGGTGTGAATCCCGAAATCCCTGGTCCGTGGTATCGGGCGGTGGGCGCAGGCATGGGGGCGGCGCTGAACACCGCATCCGCCATGAACGCCTATATTATGTCCGACCGGGCGAGCTGGCTGAATTTCGGCAACAGGGGAGACCTGACGCTGCTTTATTCCGGCGATCCGGTTCTTTCAAATCAGTATGCCTATATCCCGGTGAACCCCGCCCGGCACCCGCATGTCAGACACGAAGCCGCCCGCCGAGTGGAGGGCTGGCTGGTCTCCGACCGCGCCCGCGATCTGATCAATGATCATGAAATCGCCGGCGAGGCCCTGTTCGTTTTCAATGCCGGGGCAGAGTAGGCGGCCGCCTTTGCCGCCCTCAGCCCGCGCGCTCAAGGTTCTCCTGCACGACACCGGCCAGCCGAAAGCCGTCTGCGCCAAGCCGCCCGGCGACCGGGGACAAAAGCAGGTCAGCGGCCCCCCCGTGCCCCCTGGCCGTGAAGAATCCAGGCATCGCTGCCCCTTGCGGCGGTTTCGGTTTCCCGACATTATCCGGTATCGAACGGAATGACAATTCATGACCCGCTTCAAGCATTTGTATCCGAAGCCTGAAGATCAGAGCCTGACGCGCCCGGTATCCGGGACCGACCACACCGGCGCGCGCATGGAGGTCCGGGTGGTGGAAGAGCGCCCCCTGACGATCTTTCTGAACAGTCAGGAAATCGTCACCGTCATGACCATCGGCGATTACCCGGATTATCTTGCACTGGGCTTTCTGCGCAATCAGCGGATGCTTTTGCCCGATGACGTGATCACCGGCGTCGATCATGACGAAGAGCTTGAAACCATCGTCGTCCGCACAAGGCGCGAAACCGGCTATGAAGAGAAGATGAAGAAGCGAACCCGCACCTCCGGCTGTGCCGTCGGCACTGTTTTCGGCGACATGATGGAAGGTCTGGAGGGGTTGATCCTGCCGAAGGCCGAACTTCGCACAAGCTGGCTCCATGCGCTTGCCAGACGGATCAATACCATGCCATCGCTTTATCTCGCCGCCGGGGCGATCCATGGAACGGTTCTGTGCCGAAAGGACGAGCCGCTGGTTTATATGGAGGATGTGGGAAGACATAATGCGGTGGACAAGGTGGCAGGCTGGATGTTCCGGTGCAACGAAACTGCGGATGACAAGATTCTCTATACAACGGGCAGGCTGACTTCGGAAATGGTGATAAAGACCGCGCAGATGGGCATACCTGTTCTGGTTTCGCGCTCCGGTTTCACCGCCTGGGGCGTGGAGATCGCGCGTGAGGCGGGCATCATGCTGATCGGCCGTTTGCGCGGACGGCGCTTTCTGTGCCTGTCCGGCGAGGATCGGCTGATCCGCGATGCAGACCCCGATCAGGCGTCGGATGAGGGCCGCAGGCATCACCGGAAAGGCGGCGAATGAAAATCGTGTTTCGCCCGGTTCAAGAGGCCGAAACAACGGCCCTGATCGCGCTGTGGGGCCGGTGCGGGCTTCTGCGTTCATGGAATCCGCCGCTGGAGGACATCGTGGCGTTACGAGGGCATCCGGTTGCCGAATTGCTTGCAGCCTTTGAAGGCGGAAGAGCGGTGGCAAGCGTCGCCGTGGGATATGACGGCCATCGGGGCTGGGCCTATTATGTCGCTGCGGACCCGGACCGGCGGGGGCAGGGATTGGGACGCGCGGCGATGGACGCCGCCGAGAACTGGCTGCGCGATCGCGGCGTCGGGAAGATTCAGTTGCTCGTGCGCGAAGGCAACGCCGGGGCGTCGGGGTTCCATGAGGCGCTCGGATATGAGGATGGCCGTTGCAGAGTGATGCAGAAATGGCTCGATCCGGAACGGGAGCTTCTGTTCAGGAAGAATGCGGATGCGCACTGACATCCCCGGTGTGATCCTTGCCGGCGGCCGCGCCACGCGGATGGGTGGCGGCGACAAGGGGCTGCGGTGTGTGGGCGGGCGGCGGCTGATCGACCTGGTGACAGAGCGCCTGTCGCCGCAATGCGCCCTGCTGGCGCTGAATGCCAACGGCGATCCGTCCCGTTTCGCCGATCTGGGCCTGCCGGTGGTGGCGGACAGCATCCCGGATCATCCCGGCCCCCTTGCCGGGGTTCTGGCGGGGCTCGACTGGGCGCATGAACTGGGCGCGGATCATATCGTGACCGCCGCCGCCGACACCCCTTTCTTCCCGGCTGATCTGGTCCGGCGGCTCTGGCAGGCGCGCGGGTCTTCGGGGCTTGCGCTGGCTGCGGCCCGGCAAACGTCGGGAAGGCTTCTTCGTCAGCCGACTTTCGGCCTCTGGCCCGTGGCGCTTCGTGACGATCTGCGGCAGGCGCTGGGCGAAGGGCTGAGGAAGATCGTGTTCTGGACCGACCGCCATGGCGCGGGCATTGCCGACTTTCCGACCGATCCGTTCGACCCGTTCTTCAACATCAATACACCGGAGGATGTCGCGACGGCAGAGACCCTGATCGGGCGGGGGGCGGCATGAGGATTTACGGCGTCACCGGCTGGAAGAACACGGGAAAGACCGGACTGATGGAGCGGTTGCTGACAGAGATCACGGCGCGCGGCCATTCGGTATCCACAGTCAAGCACGCACATCATGCCACCGAATTCGATCAGTCGGGGCGCGACAGCCATCGCCACCGGGAGGCAGGAGCGCACGAAGTTCTGCTTGCCTCTCCCAACCGGTGGGCGTTGATGGGTGAACTGCGCGACCGGCAGGAGCCGCCCCTGCCCGAGCTTCTGGCCCGGCTGAGCCCGGTCGATCTGATCCTGATCGAAGGATACCGGCGCGAGAGGCATCCAAAGATAGAGACGTTCAGGTCGGAGACGGGCAAGGGGCTTCTGGTTCTGGCGGAAAACAATCCGACCATCCGCGCAATCGCCTCGGATTCGGCCCATGACAATCTGGCGCTGCCGGTATTCGATCTGAATGACACCGGGGCGATTGCCGATTTCATCATCGGGCAGGTCGGTCTGTGATGTGCCCGGCCGCCCTGTACCGGTCTTGCGGCATGTCATGCGATCCACCACTATGCGCAATGCGCGATGCGCGATGCGATGCCATTCAGGGGTGACAGATGACGGCCATATGGGACGATCCGTTGATTCCGCCCGGACTGCGCAATGACTGTTTTGCAATGCCGCAGGGTGTGGAATGGATCCCGGTGGATGAGGCGCTTGCACGGCTGAGGGCCGCCCTGCATCCGGTGGCCGGTGTGGAAACGGCGCCGGTTCACGAAGCGGCGGGCCGGGTGCTTGCCGCGGACTGCACGGCGCGCCGGTCGAACCCGCCGACCGCCAATTCGGCGGTCGATGGTTACGGGTTTGCGTATGCGGCGGTCGGGGGCGGTGTGCAGAGACTGCCGCTTGTTCCGGGGCGCGCTGCGGCGGGGCGGCCATTCGACGGCGTGGTTCCCGCAGGGTCCGCAATCCGCATCCTGACCGGCGCGATCCTGCCCGAAGGTGTGGATACCGTCGTGCTGGAAGAAGACACCGCGACCGACGGGGCGCGAATTGCGTTCGACGGGCCGGTCAGACCTTTCGCCAACACGCGCAAGGCGGGCGAGGATGTCGCCGCCGGAGAGATCGTGCTGCGCGCGGGCCATCCGGTTCGCCCGCCCGATCTGGCGTTGCTGATCGCGTCGGGGGTGAACCCGGTGGCGGTGCGCCGGCCCCTGCGCGTGGGGGTGGTATCGACAGGGGATGAATTGCTGCCATATCCCGCCGCCGATGCACCCTTGCACAATGTCTTCGATGCCAACCGGCCCATGCTGCTCTCGCTTGTGCGGCGTTGGGGGTATGATGCCGTGGATCTTGGCCATGTCGCCGACAGCCCGGAAAAGATCGCCGCAACGCTTGATCGGGGGGCGGCGGCGGCGGATGTGATCCTGACCTCGGGCGGCGCTTCCGCAGGGGACGAGGATCATGTGTCGCGCCTTCTCGGGGCGCGCGGCACATTGTCGGACTGGCGGATCGCGCTGAAACCGGGGCGGCCTCTGGCGCTTGGCGCATGGGGCGATGTGCCGGTTTTCGGTCTGCCGGGCAATCCTGTCGCGGCCTTTGTGTGTACGCTGATCTTTGCGCGCCCCGCGCTCTTGCTGCTGGCCGGCGCAGGTTGGGCGGAACCGTCGGGATTTGAGGCGCCTGCCGCCTTTCGGAAGTCGAAAAAGCCCGGACGGCGCGAATATCTGCGCGCCCGTCTGGATGCGAATGGCCGGGTCGAAGCGTTCGGTTCGGAGGGGTCCGGAAGGATCAGCGGCCTGTCCTGGGCAACGGGACTGGTGGCGTTGCCCGACGAAGCCGTCGAGATAGAGCCCGGAACGCCGGTACGGTTCCTGCCATATTCGGGCTTCGGGATTTGATCTCAGGGTGTTGTCACATAACCTCTCTCGAGGGGTCCGTTGCATTAAAGCGGTTTCAGTTTACGTTGGATCATATCCGGACTTACAAAAGTAATTCCAACACTCTTCAGGTGTGAACAGATCGCAGACTTCGCCAAGTGCATCGAAGAGGCCAGTGAAGCGGCGGGCGCCGACCCTGCGCAGGTGGGCTTTGATCTTGGAGAAGGCCATCTCGATTGGATTGAGGTCGGGGCTGCAGGGCGGCAGGTAAAGGAACCAGCAGCCATGTGCTTCCTTGTTGCGATGGTTTGCGAGGTTGTCGAGCACGACTGCCGTGCCAGGAGCGATCTCCGGCACCAGCACCTCGCTGATGCAGGCGGCGAAGGCAGGAACCGTCCGTTGCGCCTTTGATCATCCATGGCAGGGACGAGACACATAAGGTGTTTGATCCCAAGTTTTGCTGGTGCGCTTGTCTTATGACATTATGTGGCTTCTTTGCGATAAGGGAGCCGCTGCCCGGCACCTCACATATACCGGGCAGCGGCGGCGGTCGGATCGCGTTGCGCCTGGTCGGCAGAGACCGAAAGAGAGTATGATCGCCCGCCGTCTTCACCACAGGCCTGAACGGATACACGGGGCCTTGGCCCCGCATGACAAGCACAGGATATGGCAAAGATGACGGATCATAACATTGGCGTGGACATTTCCAAAGCCCTCTTCGACGCGTTCGATCTCAAGACAGGACGGGCGGCGCAGTTCACGAATGGCAAGACCGGGTTTCGGAGCTTCCGGAAATGGCTGGGCGGGCGCAAGATCGCCCGGATCGTCTACGAGGCGACCGGTATCTACCACCGGGCATTCGAGCTTGCGCTCAAAGCGGATTTCCCGCTGGTCAAGGTAAATCCGCTCCCGGCGCGCCGGTTCGCAGAAGCCCGCGGCACACGCGCCAGGACCGACCGGGCGGATGCCCGCTCCCTGGCAGAAACGGGAAAGGCTTTCGATCTCAAAGCGCTGCCGCTGAGGTCAAAAAGCCGGCGCCTTCTCAGAGACATGCACTCGGCACGCTCCAGAATGATGGCCGAACGCGTCCGTCTTCCCGGTCGCATCTCCCAACTCGACGTGCCGCTTTTGCAGCGTCAGACGCGGGAGTTGATCGAGCATGTCGAAAGGCACGTCGCCGAACTGGATGCCGAGATCGCAGCGCTGATCGCTGAGGACCAGGAAGAAACCCGCAAGCTGGAAATCGTCCGCTCCATTCCCGGCACAGGCATGGTGACGGCCTCGGCCATCCTCGCCTTCATGCCCGGGATCGGCCAACTCGAACGCAAACAGGTGGCAAGCTTGGCTGGCCTTGCTCCGTTCACACGATCATCCGGAACCTGGGTTGGCCAGTCATTCATCAAGGGCGGTCGAAAGCCGCTGCGGCAGGCATTGTACATGCCGGCGCTCGTTGCGGCGCGCTTCAATCCGGATCTGAAGAAGAAATACGACGCTCTGCGCGCCGCCGGGAAACCTGCCAAGGTCGCGCTTGTCGCGCTGATGCGAAAACTGATCGAACTCGCCAACACACTCGTCAAATCCGACCGGAAATGGGCCCCGAAAACCTGTTGACAAAAACGGATACTTTTCTTTGGAATGGAAGGAAGCCCTATGGGACAAGTACGTCACGGCAGCGCTACGACCACGCACGCTGTCCGAGCAGCAATACAGCGATCACAAGCTTCGATCGCGGCGCTGAGCAGGGAGTTGGGCATCAACCCGAAGACAGTCGCCAAATGGCGCAAGCGCGAGACGGTCGAGGATCTGAAGACCGGACCGGGGGAGCCACATTCAACCGTCCTGACCGAGGCCGAGGAGGCCATGATCGTCGCATTTAGGCGCCACACACTGTTGCCGCTGGACGATTGCCTCCACGCCTTGCAGCCGACCATGCCTCACCTGACGCGGTCGGCGTTGCATCGCTGCCTTCAGCGGCACGGCATCTCGCGCCTGCCTGAGGTCGAGGGCGACAAACCGCAGCGCCGGCGGTTCAAACGTTACCCTGTCGGCTTCTTCCACATCGACATTGCCGAAGTTCAGACCACCGGGGGCAAGCTCCATCTCTTCGTCGGCATCGAGCGCACCAGCAAGTTCGCCGTCGCCCAACTCGTGGACAAGGCCGACAGGCGCACCGCGTGGGAGTTCCTGCAGCACATGCTCGAAGCCGTGCCCTGCCAGGTCCACACCATTCTCACTGACAATGGCATCCGGTTCGCCGAGCGGCCCCGGAACCGCAACACGATCCATTCCCGGCCAATGCGCTTCGACGTGATTTGCGAGGCCAACGGGATCGGGCGCCGCCTGACCAGGCCCAACCATCCGTGGAGCCGCGAGGACAAGAAAACAGTCCGGGGGACTGTTTTCCCGAGTGGCGGGCAAGTGGAAAGGATGAACCGCACCATCAGGGACGCGACCGTCAAACGCTTCCATTATGACAACCATGATCAACTTCGAACGCATCCGGCTGACTTCCTGGCAGCCTATAACTTCGCCCGAAGGCTCAAGACCCTCAGCGGCCTCACGCCCTGTGAATACATCTGCAAGGTCTGGACAACGGAGCCGGATCGTTTCATCCTGAACCCGATCCACCAGATGCTGGGACTGAACGCCTAAACTGCCGCAGGTTCACAGTGTCTGAAATGAGGGAAATGGTTGGCTGGGGTGGTAGGATTCGAACCTACGGTACACGGTACCAAAAACCGCTGCCTTACCGCTTGGCTACACCCCAACCGTGAGCGGCTGAATACGCCCCTGCTCCGGCCTGTGCAAGTCCCCAGACAAGGCCCTGTTGCAAAAAACTTTCCTGGCGGCCCCGTCCGACACCAGTCGGCATCATGGCCATGATCGGCAATGACCTCTGCCCGCGTAAACGTCCCACACATTGATGCAGGGCCTGCCCGGCCTTCTGAAGGAGCAGACGAATGCGAGCGTCGCCGCTTCGGCTGTCGTCGGGTCGGGGCGCCGTTGGAACGCCAAGGGACGATAATGAACCGCAGGAAGGTGTATCGCCTCCATGCCGGGGAAAAGCCGTCAGTGAAGCAGCGCTGGAAATGATGCTGCGCCGCGCGCCGGGGGTCATACCGCCTTCAGCCTTGCCTTTGCGTTCCGGCGCGGTCTTGCGGCATTGGCGTCAATGAAATCCAGCACCAGAGGGCGGATGTTGCTGCGCCAGCTCTTGCCCGCGAAAATGCCATAATGACCCGCAGCGGGTTCCACATGGCTTGTCTTGCTGTCCGCAGCCAGCCCGGTGAGCAGACCGAGCGCCGCGGCGCATTGTCCGGGCGCGGTGATGTCGTCCCTGGCCCCTTCGACGGTCTTGACCGCGACATCGGTGATTGCGGCGATATTGACCCGCCTGCCGCCGACAGTGAACCGGTTGCGGGCGATTTCCCGGTTCTTGAAGATACGCTCGACCGTGGACAGATAGAATTCGGCGGTCATGTCCATCACCGCCAGATATTCGTCATAGAAACGGTTGTGGGCGTCATGATCGCCGGCCTCGCCGTTGGTGGCGCGCAGTATCTGCTCGGCAAAAGCGCCGGCATGACGTTCGGAATTCATCGAAATGAACGAGGCCAGTTGCAGCAGGCCGGGATAGACCATGCGTCCCGCACCCGCATATTTGAACCCGACGCGCTGCGTGGCGGTTTCTTCCAGTCGGCCCATCGTGACGCGGCGACCGAAATCGGTAACGTCGGTCGGCGCGGCGTCCGGGTCAACAGGGCCGCCGATCAGGGTCAGGCTGCGCGGCTGCGCGGCGGGGGTCTCTTCGGCAAGACAGGCTGTGGCCGCCAGCGCCAGCGGAACCGGCTGGCAGACCGCGATCACATGGGTGTCCGGCCCCAGGTGCCGCAGGAAATCCACAAGATAGAGGGTGTAATCCTCAATATCGAACCTGCCTTCGGATACCGGAATGTCACGCGCATTGCGCCAGTCGGTGATCCAGACCTCGCAGTCGGGCAGCAGACTTGCGACGGTCGGGCGCAACAGCGTCGCATAATGGCCCGACATTGGCGCGACCAGCAGCACACGGCGGGTTTTGTCAGCCCTGCCCTGCACCCTGAACCGGATCAGATCGCCAAAAGGGCGCGAGATTTCCGCCTCGACCGACACCACATGATCGCGCCCGTCATCGCCGGCAACGGTGTGAATGTTCCAGTCCGGTCGGGCGACCATGCGGGCAAAGCTGCGTTCCGTGACCTCGCCCCATGCGGACATCACCCGGAAGACGGGATGCGGCATCAGGCCCATCCACGGACAGGACGCCATGGCAAAGGCGGTTGCGCCCAGCCACTGATTCGTGTTGCGGGCGGTTTCCATCAGGTCATAGGCGGCCATGTAACGCATTTCGATTCCTCTGCTCTGCCCGCCCCTGTTCACCGTCTTGATCACCATCTTGATCGCTGGCCGGATTGCGGTATGCTTATGCTGCGGGTGCAGCATAAGCTAGGCGGGAATCGACATTATGGCAAGTGACCAGAAATCCGGGCTGAATCGGGATGTTTCGGATCAGTTGGCGACCCTGAACGACAATCTTGCCAAGGCAGAGGAATTGTCGCTGCGCCTGATCGCCGCGTTGTCGGGAAGAAAACCCGTCAATCCCGCTCTGGAAGGGCCGGGGCAGGATCTTTATCTGAAGACTGGCGCCGCCTTCTGGTCGCAGATGATGAAAGACCCGGCGCGGCTTTATGAACATCAGGTCGGGTATTGGGCCAGGACGCTGAAGCATTTCATCGACATCCAGCAGGCGCTGTCGCAGGGCCATGTGGATGAGACCGGCGACGATGGCGACGATGCCCCCGATGATCGGCGGTTTGCAAATCCGCTGTGGAAGACCCACCCCTATTTCAACTATGTGAAGCGGCAGTATCAGACAAATGCCGAAGCGCTGAAACAGGCGGTTGCCGATATTGGCGATCTCGACCCCAAAGACCGGCAGCGCCTGAACTGCTTTACCGATCAGATCATCGACATGCTGGCCCCCACCAATTTCCTGGGCACAAATCCCGACGCACTGGAACGCGCTGTCGAAACAGGGGGCGGGTCGCTTGTCAGGGGTCTGGAAAATCTGGTGCGCGACATCGAAGCGAATGACGGAAACCTGCTGGTCACGCTGGCCGACAGGGATGCGTTTCGCCCCGGCGGGAATATCGCGACAACGAAAGGCAGCGTTGTTTATCGCAACCGGATGCTGGAACTGATCCAGTACGCGCCCGAAACGGAAACGGTTCACAGGACGCCTCTGGTCATCTTCCCGCCCTGGATCAACAAGTTCTACATTCTTGATCTGAAGCCTGCGAATTCCCTGATCCGCTGGCTTGTGGAACAGGGCTTCACGCTTTTTGTCGTCAGTTGGGTGAACCCGGACGAAACCTATGCGGATACCGGGCTGGACAATTATATCGAGGAAGGCTTTCTGGAGGCGATCAGCGCCGCAAAGCGGATCACCGGCGAACCGCAGGTCAATGCGGTTGGATATTGCATCGGCGGCACGGCCCTGGCGCTGACGCTTGCCCTGCTGAAGAAACGCAACGACAGATCGGTGAAATCCGCCACGTTCCTCACCACGCTGACCGATTTCGAGGATCAGGGGGAATTCACGGCCTTCCTGCAGGATGATTTCGTCGATGGAATCGAGGCGCAGATTGCGGTGGACGGTATTCTGAAGTCCTATTTCATGTCGCGCACATTTTCCTTTCTGCGCGCGAATGATCTGGTCTATGGCCCGGCCATCAGAAGCTACATGATGGGTGAGGCGCCGCCAGCCTTTGATCTTCTCTACTGGAACGGCGACAGCACAAACCTGCCCGGTCGCATGGCAATGGAATATCTGCGCGGATTGTGCCGGCAGAACCGCTTTGCCAGGGGCGGGATCGGGATATGCGGCGAACTGTTGCGGATCGGCGACATCGACCTGCCGGTTTGCGCCATCGCCTGCGAGACCGACCATATCGCGCCCTGGAAGGCCAGCTTTAACGGCATCAGGCAGTTCGGGTCGCGCTCCCGGACATTCATCATCTCGGAATCCGGCCATATCGCCGGGATCGTGAACCCCCCTTCGAAAAGGAAATACGGGCATTATACCGGCGGCGATCCGACGGGCGACGCCGATGAATGGCGCGCCGCCGCCCGGTTCCGCGAGGGGTCATGGTGGCCGCGCTGGGCAAAGTGGCTTTCGTCCCGGTCCGGTGAACAGGTTCCGGCCAGACAGCCCGGCGATTCCCATACGCCCTTGCTGGGGCCAGCTCCGGGAAATTTTGTGCTCTCCTGATCAACTACATGAAAATGAACGATAAAAATTTTGCCGCAACGCAGCAAAATTATCTTGAAATGCTGCGGTGCGGCACATATGTGTTTTGCACACGCAGAAACATCCGTGGGTTCCTCGTTTAACCCTCCCACGGTTCAGGAGATGAAAGATGACAAAAGCGCAACAAGACTTTTCCAAAGTCATGCAGGACACGCTGGGCGCGTTCCCGGTTGACACCAAAGCGGTTCAGGACGCTTTCAGATCGCAAGCCGTTCTGGGCGAGAAAATGTCCAGGGTTGCCTTGAACGCTGCCGGAAAATACGCCGAGATTTCTTCCCGGTGGACCAGCGACACCCTTGCCAGACTGGGCAACATTTCTTCGTTCAAGGACGAGCCCGCCGAATACGGCAGATCGCTGACCGAATTTGCTTCGGCCTCTGCCGAACTGGCTGCGGAAAACCTGGCCGCCTTTGCCGAGATCGCAAAGAAGGTCCAGATGGAAACCGTTGAGCTGATCCTGTCCGCCGGCCGTGAATTCGGTGATGACGCGACAACCGCAGTCAGGAAAGCCACCAGCGAAGTTACCAAAGCCGCCAAAGCGGCCGCCAAGTAAGGCGACTGAATTGCAGCGCGGCCTTTCCTCCCACCGCGTTGCGATATTTGGCGGGCCGCCCGACCTGGCCCGCCATTTTCTTTTCTTGCATTTGTGACCCGCTGTCATAAGCTCTTCCGCACCGCAGAAGGGGACACGTCTTGGCCAGCAATGACAAACCGCTCTTGATCAAGCGATATGCCAGCAGACGTCTTTACAATACGGAAAGCAGCGATTATGTGACGCTGGAAGATATTGCAGGCTTTATTCGAGGCGGTCGCGAAGTCCGGATTGTCGATCTGAAAACCGGGGACGACCTGACCCGGCAGTATCTTTTGCAGATCATTGCAGAGCATGAAAGCCGGGGCGAGAATGTTCTGCCGATCAATGTGTTGACGGATCTGGTGCGCAGTTACGCGAACCGGGCGCAAAGCGTGGTGCCGGAGTTTCTGGCCATGTCCTTCGAGATTTTGCGCGACGGGCAGAGCAGGATGCTGGAAAATCTCGGGTCCATGAATCCGATGATGGCGAACATGCCGGGGTTTGAGGCGATGAAGGCGCAGCAGGAGGCTTTCATGAAGGCGATGACCGGTGCCTGGTCCGGTCAAGAGCCCGCACCCGCAGCGCAGGAAAAGGCGGAAGAACCGGAGAGCGGAAACACCGGCGATGACACTGGCGAGGAATTGCGTGCAATCCGAAAACAGCTGGCGGACTTGCAGGTGAAACTGTCCAGACTCTGAAGCGCAGACAGCCCGCTTTCGGGCTGACAGGGGGCCGGTTCCATGGTCGAGACGCCCGGACGGATTACCTTGTGGGGCATAGAGGTTCTGGTGGCCACCGCCGAAGAGGGTTCGATCTCGGCGGCGGCGCGCAAACTGGGGGCGAGCGCGTCTTCGGTCAGCCAGCAGATCACCAATCTGGAACATGCGTTGGGGGTCGTTCTGCTGGACCGCAGCGCGCGGCCCGTCGTCCTGACCGGGGCGGGTGAACTGTTTCGCAGGCGGGGCCGCAATATCCTGAATGAGGCCGATCAGGCGCGGGCGGAACTGGCGATGGGCGAACCCGCCTCTCTGATCCGGTTCCGGCTGGGCATGATCGAGGATTTCGACGCCGATGTGACGCCCCGGTTGCTGACGCGCATGGCGTCGGATCTGGAAAACTGCCAGTTCCTGCTGGAAACCGGCCCCAGCCATCGCCTGTTCGACCTGCTGGACGGGCGCGCGCTGGATGTCGTCGTTGCGACGGATGCCGGGGTCACGGCGGATTGGACAGAGGTGCATCCCCTGATGACGGAACCATTCGTTGCCGCCGTGCCAATGGGCGTGAAGGCCGGCACCGGGCTGCTGGCGGAAGGCGGGACGCTGCCGCTGATCCAGTATTCAGCGCGGCACATGATGGGGCGGCACATCATGGCGCATCTCGCCCGGCGAAACCTGCACCCGGCAATGCGGTTCGAACTGGATAGCTACCACGCGATTCTGGCCATGGTTGCGGCCGGGTCCGGCTGGACGATTCTGACGCCGCTCGGTGTCTTGCGGGCGCAGCGCTTTCTGGACCGGATCGACCTGCATCCTCTGCCGGTCGAACCCTTCGGGCGCACCATCTCGCTCTGTGCGCGCCGCGATGTGCTGGGGAAGATGCCCGCCGCGACCGCCACGCATCTGCGCGAACTCATACAGGTTCTGGTGATCGACCGGGCGCGGGAAATGATGCCCTGGCTCGGCGACGACGAGTTCTGCCTGGTCTGAGCTTCAGGCGACCGCGCGCGCCGGTCCCATTACCTCGGCCGCCGCTGCAAGCAGCGCGTCAGCGATGAAATCGAGTTCCGGGCGGGTCAGGCGCGCGGGCAGGCGCATATCGCAGGCCCGCATCAGCATGGCGCGGGTTTGCGGCAGGTCCGGCTGCGGACCGATGAATTTCCAGTTCCAGAAGGCGCGCGCATTGTCCGTGGACAGGCCAAAGACCTGCACGGCAACCCCGCGCGCCTTCGCCGCCGCCTGAAAGGCGCGGGCGTCGGCATCCTGCGCAAAGCCTTGCAGGTTGAACTGGATCGAATCCGGCGCGCGGCGCTCGGGCGCCAGTGGCGGCGGCACGTCCAGCCACGGGCTGCCGTTCAGGCGGGCGGCGACATGATCATGATTGGCGCGCCCGTCGCGCACCCGGCGGGCAAGCTCCTTCAATTGCGGGCGGATGACGGCGGCCGACAGGTTGTGCATACGCAGATTGTAGATCGGAAGCGCATTTTGCCAGCGGGCGAATGTATCGGGCAGAACCGGATGCTTTTTCCAGTTGTGTTCATAAGCGCCGGACATGATCACCGCCCGCGCGATCAGGTCGGCATCGTCGGTGATCATGATCCCGCCTTCGCCCGCATTGATCAGCTTGTAGGATTGAAAGGAAAAGCAGCCCACGCGCCCGATCGTGCCGATCCTGCGCCCGTTCCACTCTGTGCCCAGCGAATGGGCGGCGTCTTCGATCACCGGCACGCCCCTTGCATCGCACAGCGCCATGATCGCATCCATGTCAGAGGTGTGGCCGCGCATGTGGCTGATGATCACCGCGCCGGTTTCGTCTGTCAGCCTGGCCTTGAAATCCTCGATGTCGATCCGGTAGTTCCGCCCCACCTCGGCCAGCACCGGCCGGCATTCCGCATGAAGGACAGAGGAAGGTACGGCGGCAAAGGTAAAGGCCGGGACAAGCACCCTGGCCCCGCGCGGCAGGTCCAGCGCCTTCAGCGACAGAAACAGCGCGGCAGAGCAGGAAGAAACCGCCAGCGCATATTTCGCCCCCATCAGCGCCGCAAATTCTTCTTCCAGCAGCGCGACCGGGGAATTTGCCTCTGCGGTATAGCGGAACAGATCGCCGGAAGACAGCAAACGGTCAATTTCGGCGCGCGCCGCCGCGGGGATGGGTTCGGCGTCATAGACATTCGGGGGCTGGGTCATCTGTCGCACTCCGCCATATTCGGATATTTCGAATGTACTTTTTGGGAAATCCGTATGACATGTATCCGCCGAAATCCAGAGAATATGTATCGAGACGAAAAATGCACGCCGGAGCGCGTATCTTTGCAACAGTCCGTTATTATCCGGATCGGGTGCGTCAGCGGATGATCTGCGGGCGAACGCGCAGGCGCTGCCGCTGATTGTGTGGCAGATGCCGGTTCAGGCGCCGGTTTATGAGTCCGTAAACCCCGATCACCGTCAATGTCAGCACGATGAAATACCCGGCCAGAATCGGATAGGGAACAAACGGGTTGAACGTCTTGTCTGCGAAGTAATTGGCATAGTAGAGCGCATCGCCCTTCTGCTGCCAGGCCGGGAAGCCCGAGAAATAAACCAGTGTCGTGGCGTGGAACAGAAAGATCGCTTCGTTCGTGTACGCAGGCCAGGCAAGCCGCAACATGGTGGGCCAGACGATCCGTCTGAAGCGCGGCCAGCCTGTCAGCCCATAGGCATCGGCCGCTTCGATATCGCCCTTGGGAATGGATTGCAGCGCGCCGTGGAATATCTCTGCGCTATAGGCGGCGGTGTTCAGGAACAGCACGCTCAGCGCGCCCAGCCAGGCGCTGGTGAACAAGTCGAAAGCGCCCTTTATCCACGCCGCATTGTTCAGCGTGATGAAGAAGGAATAGGCAAGGAAAAACTGGATGAAAAGCGGTGAGCCACGGAAGATGAACACGAACCATTCCGCAGGTTTGCGCAGCCACGGGTTGGCGCTGAACTTGCCGAGCGCCACGGCGGTGGCCAGAAAGAAACCCAGAAGCAGTGCGAAAATCCCGAAATAGACATTCCAGATCAGGCCCGACCCGATCAGCGTGAATTGCTGGCAGAGCGTGAAATCATCGCGCGGCAGCAGCCGCTCGCCAAAGCCGATCGACCGGAAGGCATAGCCCTGAATGGTCTGCCAGCAACTCATGCCGCGGCCTTTCTCCGGGCGGCGCCGGTGGCGGTGGCCTGGCCACGGGTCAGACGTTTCATCAGCCGCTCCAGCACGACCTCGCTGATTCTGGTCAGCAGCAGGTAGAAGACCATCAGCGCGAGGAAATACCAGAGCCGCCAGTCGCCATGCGGATAGTCGGTGAACCGCGCTGTTTTCGAGCCGCCCATCTCTCGCGCCCAATAGACGATGTCCTCCACCCCCAGCAGGAACAGAAGCGGCGTGGCCTTGACCAGGATCATCCAGAGATTCGACAGACCGGGCAGGGCATAGACCCACATCTGCGGCACCATGATCCGCCGGAACGCCTGCCGGTGCGACATGCCATAGGCTTCGGCGGTTTCCATCTGTTCCCGGGGCACCGCGCGCATGGCGCCAAACAGGACATTGGCGGCGAACGCGCCGAAAACGATGGCGAAGGTCAGGATGGCCAGTGTAAAGCCGTAAACCTCGTGTATCCATTGCGGCGAGGTCGAAAGCGGCAGCTTGGCCTGCGCGCAGACAACGAAATCATTGCCCTGGCGCACCGGCTCTGCCCAGTCCGGGCATTTGATCCTGTGCCGTATCCATTCAAAAGTCTGGTCCAGCGCAATGACGAAAAACAGGAAAAACGCAATATCGGGCACCCCGCGCATGATCGACGTATAACCCTTGCCGAACCACCTGAGCGGCAGGATATGCGAACGCGCCGCCATGGCCCCGCCGAACCCGAACGAAAGCGCGACCGGCGCGGTGATGAGCAAAAGCGCCATCACCGTCACAAAGGATGCGTAAAACGCCATATGCTTGCCCGTGGTAAGGTAGCAAGACAGCCAGCCAAGGCCGGACAGCGTTTGGGGATCAGCGCAATAGGCGAACATGACGGGTCGGAATCAGTATCGGAGGAGAAGGCGGGGCCGACACCGGCCCCGCATCCAGTATCAGTAAGGACCGGAGCGGCCCTCGAACCACTTCTCGATCAGGGCGTTCAGGCTGCCATCGGCTTTCATGGAGGCGATGGCCGCATCGAATTTCGCGCGCAACGCGCCGTCGCTTTCGCGAATGCCCATGCCGACGCCACCGCCAATGGCGACTTCGTCGCCCACCAGCATCAGTCCGCCGTCTTCGGCCGCGAACGGTTCCAGAAACGCCTTGTCCGCCAGCACCGCATCCGCTTCGCCATTGCGCACGGCGGCAATGGTCTCATCCGGGGTCGCGAACTCGACCAGGGTCGCCCCGCTGGAGGCGACATGGCTGGCCTGGATCGTGCCGGTCTGCGCCGCGATCACGCCGCCCATCAGGTCCGCGCCGTCGGAGGCCGCGAGATAGGTGGATGGATCGGGCGGGAAGTATTCCTGCGTGAAGTCGATGACTTCGTCACGCTCGGCGGTGATCGACATGCCCGCGATGATGGTATCATAATTGCCGGAAACCAGGTTCGGGATGATTGATTCCCAGTCGTTCGTCACCCATTCGCAGGTCAGGTCGGCGCGTTTGCACAACTCGTCGCCAACGTCACGCTCATACCCGTCAATCTCCCCGGCGTCATTGATGAAGTTATACGGCGGATAGGCGCCCTCGGTGCCCATCCGGATGGTTTCCGCCATGGCCAGACCAGAGGTCAGGGCCAGAACGGCAGTGCTCAGGATCAGTTTTTTCATGTGGTTTCTCTCTCCGTTGAGTGATTGTTTCATGCTGCTGTGGTCGCACTCAGAAACTGTTGCAGTCGTTCGGTCTTCGGACTGCCGAACAGTTCCGAAGGGGGGCCTTCCTCTTCGATCAGGCCCTGGTGCAGGAAAATGACGTGATCGGACACGTCCGCCGCCATCTTCATGTCATGTGTCACGATCAGCATGGTCCGGCCTTCCCCGGCCAGCGCCCTGATCACGCGCACGACTTCCTGTTCCAGCTCGGGATCAAGCGCCGAGGTGGGTTCGTCGAACAGAAGCGCCCGCGGTTCCATGCACAGGCCCCGGGCGATTGCCGCGCGCTGCTGCTGCCCGCCGGACAGTTGCGCCGGATAGGCATCGCATTTGTCGCCGATGCCGACCTTGGCAAGGTATTCCCGCGCCCTGGCCTCGACTTCCTCCTTCGCGCGGCCCAGCACCGTGACCGGGGCCTCCATCACGTTCTGAAGGATGGTCATGTGCGACCACAGATTGAACTGCTGAAAGACCATCGACAGATTGGTGCGGATACGGATCAGTTGCGCCTTGTCGGTGGGGTGGCGGCCTGCGCCTTCGCCCTTCCATTTGACGGGTTCGCCCTCGAACAGAATATCGCCCTGCTGGCTGTCCTCCAGAAGATTGCAGCATCTGAGCAAGGTGGATTTCCCCGATCCAGAAGAGCCGATCAGCGATATGACATCGCCTTTGCCGGCGGACAGGCTGATCCCCTTCAGAACCTCAAGCCGGCCATAAGCCTTGTGCAGGCCGCGAATCTCGATGACGGGAATGGTCTGTTGGGTCACGCTGGCAGCATCGTTATGGAGTGTTGACCGGCAATAGTTCCGAAAATACGGGTAATTGCAACGCCGAATCCGACCTGACACAGGGTAAACTGTTCGCATCGGCAGGGGAACATCTACATTTCGTCAGGCGCAGGCGGGGTGGGCACACACAGATAGTCGGCTTCGGGGATGCGGACCAGGCCGCGCAGGCACAGCGCCGCGCGGTCAGCGTCGGTCAGATCGCCGAGCGCGTCGCGAACCGCAGTGAAGATCGCCGCGCTGTCCTGGCCGAGTGCGCAGATATAGGGCAGCGCGGGCGTGGGGTCCGTCTCGCCAACGGTCTTGAGTTCCCGGGTCCAGGGGTGGTTGCGTTGCAGCAGTTTCCAGGTCAGGGCGTCGAGGGCGGCCAGATCGGCCCGCCCTTCCAGGACCGCCCGTGCCGACAGCGTGTGCCCGCCGGATTTCATCAGGGTTCCGAAACAAAGGCCGATCCGTCCGGCATGATGACGCGGCGCCGCCCAACCGGACTGGGACAGGGTGCCGTTATAGGCGAACCGAGGCGTGCCGAAGCCGGAAAGATCGTCACGCGGATCGTCCGCGCGGGCAAGGAAAACGCTGCGGTAGTAACCGGGCGGGCAACCTTCCAGACCGTAATCGGGGGTTCCCACCAGATGCACGCGGCCAACCAGTTTCGCCCGGAACGGATAGCCGCAGGTCTGCGCCAGCAGCAGGCCGGGATGCAGCCAGCCTTCACCGGGCGGCAGTTCGCGGTTCAGTTCTTCGGGACCGTACCCCAGCCGTGCGCGGATCGCCGCCCAGAACCGGTCATTCGCCGCACATGTGGACGCCATGTCGTACATGCCAAGCTGCGCGATCATCGCTGTTTCCCCTGCACCCGCTGGCGGGCAAGGGCGCTGTCACGATCATTTATCCCCAGCAGGTTCGCCAGCAGCCGAAGCTGCGCATCCTCTTCATCGTCCCGGACGCCATCGGCAAGAACGACGGACCACAGCGCCTCGATCACGGCGATCCGGTCCTCATAGGCGACCGCATGTTTGATCGCCCGTGTGAAACGCACCGTATCGGGGGCCTTTGCCTCAAGCGCTTCGGCATCCTTTCGCAGGGCTGCCACCTCAAACGGAGACAGCCCGTACCGGGCGCCCAGAAGCCGGTCGATCCTTGCGACTTCATCGGCGCGGTATTCGCCATCCGACCGGGCAATCCGCACCATCAGCGCGGCCAGCGCCAGCCGTGCGTCGCCGTCCGTCAGGGTATCGGGTTGCGCCGCCGCCAAATGATTGAGAATCCGTCCGAACATGAGTCCTGATATAGGCGAACGGCGCAGGCGTGCCAATGGGTGGCCAAATTTTCCCGTCGCGGGCCTTCCGCACCATGGGCAGGCCGATCAGACCAATCGCGAAGTCCCGACCGCTGCCCGCACGAAATCGGCAAAGAGGGGGTGCGGGTCGAACGGTTTCGATTTGAGTTCCGGGTGAAACTGAACGCCGATGAACCACGGATGATCGGTCCATTCCACGATCTCGGGCAGGCGGCCATCCGAGGACATGCCCGAAAACCGCAACCCGCATTCCTCAAGCCTTTCGC
The DNA here is from genome assembly GCA_965216225.1 of Paracoccaceae bacterium. GTDB lineage: Bacteria > Pseudomonadota > Alphaproteobacteria > Rhodobacterales > Rhodobacteraceae > 3107. The sequence continues at coordinate 205,601 of CBDCFF010000031.1, read as the reverse complement.
GGTATTTCACATCCACCTCGTAACGGTGCCGGTGGCGTTCCTCGATCGTGGTCGCGCCATAGACCCCGGCCACTTTCGAACCTTCGGCAAGCGTCGCGTCATAGGCGCCCAGCCGCATGGTGCCGCCTTTGTCATCCTTGACCCTGCGGCGGACGGCATGATTGCCCCGAATCCATTCTTTCATATGGTAGATCACTGGCGTGAAACGCTTTTCGCCAGATTCACGATCAAATTCCTCTGACCCGGCATCGGCCAGATCGGCGACATTCCGGGCCGCTTCGATCACCGCCATCTGCATACCGAGACAGATGCCCAGATAAGGCACCTTGCGTTCGCGCGCGAACTGCGTGGCCTTGATCTTGCCCTCGGTGCCGCGTTCGCCAAAACCGCCGGGGACGAGGATCGCGTCGAAACCTTCCAGATGGCTGGCCGGGTCTTCGCGTTCAAAAAGCTCCGCATCCACCCACTCGACATTGACTCTGGTACGGTTGGCCATGCCGCCATGGGTCAGCGCCTCTGCAATGGATTTGTAGGCGTCTTCCAGTTGGGTGTATTTGCCGACGATGGCGATTTTCACCTCTCCTTCGGCGTTGAAAATCCGGTCGGACACATCCTGCCAGCGGCTCAGATCGGGTTTCGGCGCGGGCGCTATCGCGAACGCCTCCAGCACCGCCCGATCCAGCCCCTCGCGGTGATAGGCAAGCGGCGCTTCGTAGATTGATTTCAGATCCCGTGCGGCGATCACGCTGTCGGGGCGCACATTGCAAAACAGCGCCAGTTTTTCGCGCTCCTTCTCCGGCAGCGCTCCCTGGGACCGGCAGACCAGAACATCCGGGGCAATCCCGATGGCGCGCAGTTCCCTGACCGAATGCTGGGTTGGCTTGGTCTTCAACTCACCCGAGGTCGCGATATAGGGCAGAAGCGTCAGATGCACGAAGATACACTGCCCGCGCGGTTTGTTCTGGCCAAACTGACGGATGGCCTCGAAGAACGGCAGACCTTCAATATCGCCCACGGTGCCGCCAATCTCGCACAGCATGAAATCAACCTCGTCATCGCCGATGCTGATGAATGCCCTGATCTCGTCAGTGACGTGGGGGATGACCTGAATCGTTTTGCCCAGATAGTCGCCGCGGCGCTCTTTCTCCAGTACGGTAGAGTAAATGCGCCCGGAACTAACGGAATCGGTCATTCGGGCGGAAACGCCGGTGAACCGTTCGTAATGGCCGAGGTCGAGGTCGGTCTCTGCCCCGTCATCGGTCACGAAGACTTCGCCGTGCTCGAAGGGCGACATCGTGCCGGGGTCCACGTTCAGATAGGGATCGAGCTTGCGCAGCCGCACCGAGTACCCCCGCGCCTGCAAGAGCGCCCCGAGCGCCGCCGAGGCCAGACCCTTTCCAAGGGATGAAACCACACCGCCTGTAATGAAAACATAACGCGCCATTGGGTTGGCATCCCCCGTGATTGACTGTTTCTGTCATGCTCTGTCATGCTTTCAAAGCCCATGCAGGACTCCGGCATCACGGGATTCAGGCTGTAACGGATTCGCATGGATCGCGCAACAGGGCCGCAGGATGATGCTGCGGGACGCCAGGCCCCGAGGGCAGTGCGTTGCAGTCAGGGCTATTCGTCGGCACGGGCGGGCGCCAGGGGTTCGTCTTCCGCCGATGGCGGCAGCAGACTTTCCCCGTCGGGCAGGTCGGGCACACCGGATTCGGCGGGCGCGCCTGCCCCCAGCCGGTCAATGACCGACGATCCGGCGGAATTCCGCGCCGCCACCACCGTCAGCGCCATGGAAGTGCCGATGAACGCGATCGCCAGAAGCCAGGTCAGCTTTCCCAGCGCCGTTCCTGCCGCCCGGCCGGACATCGCCCCGCCACCGATACCCAGTCCGCCGCCCTCGGAGCGTTGCAGCAAAACGATGCCGATCAGGCACAGCGCCAGAATCAGGTGGATGACAAGGATGACGTTTTCCATGGGGCGCGGTCCGCTTAGCCGTATTGATCTGGCGTTGTCTATGCAATTCCGCGCGCCCCCGCAACCCGGCAATCGGCCCGCCGTTCGCAGGCCGGGGCGCAGGTGTCGGCGCAGGCGGCGCATTTCCCTGTTTCAGGCCGGGCGCACAGCCGCTATAGGGGGCCGGGTTTGACCAAACACCGGGGAATGTCATGGCCAATGTCGTCGTTGTCGGCACCCAATGGGGTGACGAGGGAAAGGGAAAGATTGTTGACTGGCTCAGCGAGCGTTCCGATGTCATCGCGCGGTTTCAGGGCGGGCACAACGCGGGCCACACGCTGGTCATCGACGGCGAGGTTTACAAACTGCACGCCCTGCCGTCCGGTGTGGTGCGCGCTGGTAAGCTGTCGGTGATCGGCAACGGCGTCGTGCTGGATCCTTGGTGCCTGATCGAGGAGATCAGGGCGATTCGCGCGCAGGGCGTCGAAATCACGCCACAGACATTGATGATCGCCGAGAACACGCCGTTGATCCTGCCGTTCCATGGCGAACTGGACCGGGCGCGGGAAGCCCGGAACGATGTCGCCAGGATCGGCACGACGGGGCGCGGCATCGGACCCTGCTACGAAGACAAGGTGGGCCGGCGGGTGATCCGCGTCGCCGATCTGGCCGATGACGCGACGCTGGAGTTGCGCATGGATCGGGCGCTGATCCACCACGATGCGCTGCGCGCGGGGCTGGGGCTGGAACCGGTGGATCGCGGGGCGCTGCTGGACAGGCTTCGCGAAATCGCGCCGGAGATACTCGGATATGCCGGACCTGTATGGAAGGTCATGAACGAAAAGCACAAGGCCGGAGCGCGGATCCTGTTCGAGGGTGCGCAGGGCGCGCTTCTGGATATTGATTTCGGCACATACCCTTTCGTCACCTCGTCCAACGTGATTGCCGGGCAGGCGGCGACCGGCGTCGGTATCGGCCCCGGCGCCATTGATTTCGTTCTGGGCATCGTCAAGGCCTATGCGACCCGCGTGGGAGAAGGGCCGTTCCCGACGGAACTTTTCGATCAGGACGGCCAGCGTCTGGGCGAGCGCGGGCATGAGTTCGGCACCACCACCGGGCGCAAGCGCCGCTGTGGCTGGTTTGATGCGTGCCTTGTCTGTCAGACCTGCGCAATATCCGGCATCAACGGCATTGCCCTGACCAAGCTGGATGTGCTCGATGGCTTTGAAGAGTTGAAAATCTGCGTGGGCTATGACCTTGATGGCGAACGGCTTGATTATCTGCCGACCGCTGCTGATCGGCAGGCCCGCTGCAAACCGGTCCTTGAAACCGTGCCCGGCTGGTCTGAATCCACCAGAGGCGCGCGCAACTGGGCCGATTTGCCAGCCAATGCGATCAGATATGTGCGCCGCGTGGAAGAGTTGATCAACTGCCCGGTCGCGCTTCTGTCCACCAGCCCCGAGCGCGAGGACACGATCCTCGTCACCGATCCGTTCGCGGACTGATGGCGCCGGGTTACAAATCCCGGCGGCGCTGGTCGCTGGTGATCCTGCTTGTCGGTCTGCCTTTATATGTGGTGGCGGCGGTGACGATCCTGAATCTCTTTGATCGTCCGCCGGTCGTTCTGGAACTGGCGATCCATGTCGTGCTGGGCGTGGCCTGGGCGCTGCCGTTCAGGTTCGTTTTTCGCGGGGTCGGCAAGGCCGATCCGGGGGCCGCTGCGGGCAACGGCAAAAACCGGGCGGGGTAGGGGGCTTTCGCCGCTCCGCCCGATACCGACGCCACCGGGCCGGGGCGCTTTGGCAATTCATTTCCCCGTGTTGTCTTCCGTGGCTTCCGGCGCCGCCTCATGATCCGCCACGGTTGCGGCAACGGCGGCGCGCAGATGCGAGATTGCCGAACGCCGGCGGCAGTTTTCAGGATCGGAGAACCGGGAATCCGTTTCTTTCAGAAGACGGTCAATATCGGCTGCGTCCTCCGGGTTTTCACCGATCAGGATGTGGCGTCCCCGGCATTCCGTTTCGGACTGCGTTTCGTCGCGAAAGACCGCATTCAGCGCGGCAGACGGGTTCCGGTCATCGGTTTTGTCGTGATTTTCCTCGGATTCTTCCGATTGGCCGGCCTGAAGAGGCGCGAAAACGCCCGCCCTGTCAGAGGCCGCCATTCCGGCATCCGGCGCCGGGGGGGGCCGTGCTCCGAAACGGCGATCTTCGGCGACCAGAACCCGGAAATACTCTGCAATCTCCTTCATTGTCGCGAAAGAATCGTCGAATCCTTCCAGTGTGCAGGAAAAGGTTCCGTAGGATACTGTCAGAATCTTGCCGGCCCCGACCATGGCGCTGTTCACTTTGCTGTTTGCGTTCGGGTGCAGTGTTCACATCTCATCATGTCTGCTATGGGGGCGGAACCGGGATATTTCCGGTATCATTTCCGGGCGGGATTGTGTCCATTGGCGAAAAAAAGGCGTGCGGTGCCCATGAAAGATCAGATCATACGCGATTCGCGGCCGATTACCCTGGTCGGCGGCGGCGTGTTCGGCGACGTGGATTTTCATGAAGCCAGGGTGATCGGGCCCCGGATTGTTGCTGCGGATGGCGGGGCTTGCGCCGCCTTGCGGCTGGGCCATGCGCCCGCTGCCGTCATCGGCGATTTCGATTCGATCAGCGCGCAGGCGCTGAAAGCCATCGCCCCGGAACGTCTGTACCGGGTTGCGGAAGCTGCGGAACAGGACAGCACGGATTTCGAAAAGTGCCTCATGCGCATCCATGCGCCCTTGATCGTCGGGGTGGGATTCGCCGGTGCGCGGCTTGATCATGAGCTTGCGGCGTTAAGCGCGCTGGCAAGGTATCCGGACAAGCGCTGTGTGCTGATCGGGCAGGAAATGGTGTCATTCCTCGTGCCGCCGAGGTTGCGGCTTGATCTGTCCGGCGGCGACCTGGTGTCGCTGTTTCCGCTTGGCCCGGTGCGCGGCGCATCCCGGGGGCTGCACTGGCCGATTGACGGGATTGAGTTCTCTCCGGTTGACCGCATCGGGACATCGAACCGCGCAACAGGTCCGGTCCACATATGGATGAACCACCCGGGAATGCTGATGCTCCTGCCGCGCCGCCGTCTGGGTGTGGCATGTGATGCGTTGCTGTCGGAAACCGAAACCTGGCCCGCCACCGGTGTCTGAGCGATGTCCGGCACGGCACTTGACTCGACCGGCGCGATTGATGAGAATCCGCTGACCGGGTTGGCGGTTGCTGGCGGTTGTTCCTGCACCCGGCTGTCGGGGCCGGGAACGGGGAAGGAGGGCGGCGCAAATCCGCGCCGCCGGTTCCTGAAGAAAGGCGCAACTGCGGGATTCGGATGCTGAAAACGACAGGTTGCGAAACGTCCCTTGAAAGGGCGCTGGTCCATCAGGCAGAGCTTTTGCAGGGCGTTTCCCGCTCGTTTGCCTTTACCACTCCGCAATTACCCGCCCCGCTGCAACGCGCGGTGGGCAACGCCTATCTTCTTTGCCGGGTCGCCGACACCATCGAAGACGAACCGGCGCTGTGCGCAGCGCAGAAACGCGATTTCTCCGAACGCTGGGCCGGTGTCGTGGAGGGCCATGAGGACGCCGCGGCCTTTGCGCAGGATCTGGGCACCCTGCTTTCCCCTTCGACCACGCAATGCGAGCGCGCCCTGGTTGCGGATGCTTCCCGCATCATCGGAATCACCGAAAGCCTGGGTTTCGCGCAGCGGGCGGCCCTAGTGCGGTGCGTCGGAATCATGACGCAGGGGATGACGGAATTTCAGGAAAACGCCGGCCCCGAAGGTCTGGCCGACCTTCACCACCTCAACCGCTATTGCTACCATGTCGCCGGCGTGTTCGGCGAAACGCTTACCGAACTGTTCTGCGACCATTCCAAAGAAATCGACGCGCGGCGCGACGATCTTTTCGCCCTGTCCGCATCCTACGGGCAGGGGCTGCAAATGACCAATATCCTGAAAGACATATGGGAGGACCACGCGCGCGGTGTGTGCTGGTTGCCGCAGGACATCTTTCTTTCGGCGGGCTTTGATCTTCGCGCGCTCTCGCCGGGGCAGGCCGATCCGGGCTTTGTCGAGGGGCTTGGCAGGCTCGTCGCAATCGCCTGCCATCATCTTGGCAACGGGCTTCGATATGTCTCGATCCTTCCCGCGCATGAGACCGGGATTCGCCGCTATTGCCTCTGGTCGCTGGGAATGGCGGTTCTCACGCTGCGCCGGATTTACGCCACGCCGACATTCCGAAGCGGCGGGGAAGTCAGGATTTCGCGTAACGCGGTGAAGGCTGTCATCGTCTCGACTAGTGCGCTGGCGCGCTTCGACCCGGCGCTGAAGCTCCTTTTCGCGGTGCTCGGTCGCGGTCTTCCCCGTGTGGAAGAAATCGGCCTGGCCGATGCCCGCCCCGGCGCTGCTGCGGAATCGGGCCGGACATGATCGCGTCCGCCTTGAACGGCCCGACAGAGCGGGACTTCGCCTATCAGGCCGGGATGATCCAGAAGGTATCGAAAACCTTCGCCCTGACGATACCGCCGCTTCCCGGCAGATTGCGAAGCGTGGTCGAGAACGCCTATCTTCTTTGCCGGATGGCGGACACCATCGAAGACGAACCCAATCTGGGCATCCCGGAAAAGAAGGCATTTCTGGACAGGTTCGTTGCCGTTGCGGCGGGGCGGGAAGATACGGAACCGTTCTCCGTCGAACTTGGCGCCATGCTCACCCCTGCGACACCGGAAAGCGAACGCGAACTGATCGCGAACACCGACAGGATCGTTCGGATCACCCGGTCGTTCAACGCTTCGCAGCAACAGGCGATTGACCGCTGCCTGAATATCATGGCCAGCGGCATGGTGGAGTTTCAGCAGAGCGCCGCGCCGGACGGTCTGGACGACATCGCGCATCTCGACCGCTATTGCTACCATGTCGCCGGTGTCGTGGCCGAGATGCTGGCAGAGCTGTTTTGCGACTATTCCGGGGAAATAGAAGCGCGGCGGGAGGCGCTGTTCGCCTATTCCGTGTCCTATGGGCAAGGATTGCAGATGACCAACATTCTCAAGGATATATGGGACGACAAGCGCCACGGTGTATGCTGGCTCCCGCGCAAGTCGTTTCTTGCGTCCGGCTTCGATTTGCGTTCTCTGGAACCGGGCCGCTCCGACCCCGGTTTCGCACAGGGCCTGTCCGGGCTTGTGACAATCACCCGACGCCACCTTTCGGACGGGCTGCGGTTCATCCTCACCATACCATCGCACGAAACCGGCATCCGGCGACATCTTCTGTGGACGCTGGGTCTGGCGGTGATCACCTTGCGCCGCATTCATGCAACGCCCGCCTTCAGCATGGGGGAGGAGGTCGTCGTGACGCAGCGCAGTGTGGGCGCGGCCATCGTTGCGACAAATTCCCTGATACGCTCGAACCTGGCGCTGAAGCTCCTCTTCGAGGCGGCAACCTGCCATCTTCCCCGTTCAAGGTCGTGATATTGCCGGTCAGGGCTGGCCAAGACCGGTCCTGGTCGTCAGGCGTCAAGGCTTGCAAGCTGCCTGATCAACTGCTCGTGAATGATGCGGTCCAGAGCGTCCTTCGGCGCAATCCCGATACCGCGCCGGAGCAGGCTGCGGGCATTCTCGCGGTACTTCGTGCTGTCGATCAGCAAAAGCCCGCTGGCGTATTCAAGGTATACGATCTTTTCGTCGGGCTCAAGCTGCAACGCCTTCCGGTAATGCGCGACGGCTTTTTGCGGGGAAGCCCCGAACGCCGTGCGGGCAAGGATGCCGCCCCTGCCGCAGATTTCCGAATGCCAGGTGCCCATGCTCAGATGCGCCGACGCAAGGTCCGGGTCCAGTTCGAGGGCCTTTCCGATCGCGTCCCGCACACGCTCCGCCAATCCCTGCCGGATCACCTCCGGGAGGCTGATCGTCCGGGTGTACCGGCCCATCGCATGTGCGGACTGAAGGTGGGCTTCGGGATTGGCCGGGTCCAGCCTGATTGCCTCTTCGGCGAGGTCTGCGGCACGTCTGAACACTGCCCCCTTCCGGTCATCCGGGGCGATGTAAGCGCCGTAAAGCGCAAGCGACCCGGCCGCGAACGCATACCCCCCGGATGTCCCGACGGCCTTGGCGAGTTCGACCGCCTGCGCAAAGTTGCCGTCGGACAAGGCGCTCTCGGCCGCCCTGATCGACTGCGCGGCGACCGCGCCGGTCAGCGCCAGCGAATGCAGGGCCGCCAGTATCGCCAGAAAAACGGTCTTGGCCATGAGAATGGACCACTCCACAGGGTTTCAGGACGATTTTTATTCCAGCGTGAACGCGGTGTCGAGGGCACAGGCATCCGCCCCCGCCCGCCGGCGCCATGCCGGAAATTCACGCATCAGCAATTCGGGACGTTCACCGCAAGCCCGCCGAGAGAGGTTTCCTTGTACTTCTCGCTCATGTCCGCACCCGTCTGGCGCATGGTTTCAATGGCACTGTCGAGGGGAACAAGGTGCCTGCCATCGCCGCGCAGCGCCAGCGAGGCGGCGGAAACGGCTTTGATCGCGGCAAGCCCATTACGCTCTATGCACGGTATCTGAACCAGCCCCCTGACCGGATCACAGGTCATTCCCAAATGGTGCTCAAGCGAGATTTCCGCAGCGTTTTCAACCTGCTCCGGCGTTCCGCCCAGCACAGCGCACAGCCCCGCCGCAGCCATGGCGGCGGCTGATCCGACCTCTGCCTGACAGCCGCACTCGGCACCGGAGATCGACGCATTGTGCTTGACCAGCCCGCCTATCGCCGCTGCTGTCAGCAGGAAATCCCCGACCCCGGAGGCCGAAGCGCCCGGCACATGGGACAACCAGTAACGGATGACCGCCGGAACCGTGCCCGAGGCCCCGTTGGTGGGTGCCGTGACCACCTGTCCGCCAGCGGCGTTTTCCTCGTTCACCGCCATCGCATAGACACTCATCCAGTCATTGATGGTGTGCGGCGCGTTCAGATTCATGCCGCGTTCCGCCTGCAATGCCTCGTGGATTTTCCTGGCCCGGCGCCGGACGGACAGCCCGCCCGGCAGAATGCCGTCATTGGCAAGCCCCCGTTCGATACAGTTGTTCATCACTTCCCAGATGCGGCCCATGTCATGGTCGAGTTCGGAATGGCTGCGCAGCACCAGTTCATTGGCGCGCTTCATCCCGGCGATGCCCAGACCCGATTCCCTGGCCATCTCCAGCATCCGCGCGGCGCTCTCGAACGGATAGGGATAGTCCCCTTCGGGCGGCGTCCCGGCAGCGCCCGCCTTCAGTTCCGCTTCGGTCAACACGAAGCCGCCGCCGATCGAATAGTAGGTTTCCTGCGCGATCACGTCACCCTGGGCATCGGTTGCCATCAGGATCATGCCGTTGGCGTGGCCCGGCAGGGCAGGGCCGTAGTCAAAGGTCAGGTCGGTTTCGGGGTCGAATTTCAGCGGTGGCAGCCCGTCAACCCCGATCACCCTGTTCGCACGAATGGCCGCCAGCGCCTGCTCGGCCCTGTCGGCATCGTATCTGTCGGGCGCGAAACCCGCGAGGCCCAGGATGGTGGCGCGGTCCGTGGCGTGCCCGACGCCGGTAAAGGCCAGCGATCCATGCAGGGATCCCCGCACCCCCGCCGGGTGAAACGGGCTTTGGCGCAGCATGTCCAGAAAGCGCGCCGCCGCAACCATCGGCCCCATCGTGTGCGAAGAGGACGGACCGATACCGATCTTGAACATGTCGAATACGGACAGGAACATTCAGAACATCCTTTCAGGTCGCAAAGCCCCCGGCGGGCGTGTGAAGGCGCGGAAAACGGGGGGGTTCCCCAAGCCTTCCGCAGCGGCAACCCCACATGCTGCATGGCGCATCCGGGGGTGTTTTGCAAGGCTTTGCAGGACGGGGCGGGCACCCGGCGCGATGCGACCAGGGTTCATCACTCGCCTGGATCGCGCCCTGATCTTCGGCGTCGTCGTCGCCTGCTTGTGCAACGAAATCAGCATGTCTTGCCCCCGTCCCGAATCTCACGCAGGATCAATCTTGCCATGAACAGGCCAGAGCGGCGAGGGTCTATCTGATCGTCCGGGATGGAACAAGTATCCTGCAACGCGCATCGGGCGCTGCGGCAAAGGCACGGGCGTTGAACGGGTCGCTCGGCGTCGGCAGGATGCCGTCATGGCCCGCCAGCGCCGCCTCTGCCTCCGCTTCTGCCTCTGTCATCGGCTGCGTGTCGCCGCGCACCACCATGTCAAAGCGTTCCCCGATTCGCGCCAGAACCGGAGCGGGCAAAGGCCGCGTTACCAGAATCTTCCCGGTCAATACATCCGCCCCCCTGTGGGCACTGTCATGTCAGGCGTCAGAAGCACCACATCGCCATTTTCATCCGGCACGCCCGGAATCAGCACCTCCGACAGGAATCTGCCGATCCGGCGCGGCGGGAAATTCACCACCGCCAGTATCTGACGCCCCGGCAGCTCTTCCGGGGTATAATGCGCCGTGATCTGCGCGGAGCTTTTCCTTGTGCCGATTTCAGGCCCGAAATCGACCCAGAGCCTGAACGCGGGTTTGGGCGCCTGCGGATGCACATCGGCGCGCACGATCCGCCCGACACGAATATCGACCCGCTGGAACGCCTCGAATGTCGGATCGGTCATTGCCCCAGTTCCCGTGACCGGTCCGCCGCGGCCCGCACGGCGCGATTCAGCAGGGCCGGAAAGCCGGTTTCCGCATCCATCAGGACAGTCAGCGCCGCTGCGGTGGCGCCGCCCGGACTGGTGACATTGACGCGAAGCTGCGCCGGGTCTTCGGCCGCATCCCCGGCCAGTTGTCCGGCGCCCGCCACGGTCGCCCTTGCCAGGCGCATCGCCAGTTCCGCCGGCAAGCCCTGCGACTGACCGGCCGCAGCCAGTGTTTCGATCAGATGAAAGACATAGGCAGGCCCCGAGCCCGACACCGCCGTCACCGCGTCCATCTGGTCTTCACCGGAAAGACGCACGGTCTGACCGACGGCAGACAGCAAAAGCTCTGCCAGCGCAAGGTCATCCGGTGATGCCCTGCGATTCCCGATCAGGGCGGTGATCCCGCGCCCGATCGCGGCAGGGGTGTTCGGCATCGCCCGGATGACAGGCGCCCGCGAGCCAAGCACGCTTTCGTAAAATCCGATCCGGGTGCCAGCGGCGACAGACAGGAACAGCGTGCCGCCATTTCCCATCGCGGCGCATTGCGGCAACGCTTCGTGCATCATCTGCGGCTTCACCGCGATCAGAACGATTGCAGGGGATGGCGGCAGCCCCTCATTCAGGTGCAGGCCCCGCCCGGCCAGACCTTTCAGCCAGTCCGAAGGGCAGGGATCGCTTGTCCAGATCGCCGAAAGCGGCAGGCCCTGTCCGAGCCACCCTTCCAGCATCGCCGATCCCATCCTGCCGCAGCCCAGCAAGACCAGACCGCGACGCTCGATTTCCGTAAATGACATCCGCGGCGCCTATGCGCGGCCATAGGCTTCGGCAATCGCGATCTGCATCGCCTCGGCGGGCGTCTGTTCCCCCCATGCCGCCAGTTGAAATGCCGGATAAAACCGTTCCGCCGACATCACCGCGGCGTTGATCAGCGTGTTGATCTGATCTTCTCCGGCCATTTGCCCACCCGCCAGCACCAACCCGTAGCGATAGGTCATCAGGCGCTGTTCCGGCCAATAGACGAACGCCCCGGCCCAGCACATGTCATTGGTGCGGTTGAGGACATCATAGAGTTTCGGCAGGCGATCCTCGGGGGGTTCCATCTCGAACGTGCAGATCAGACGCAGGGTTTCATCGTGTCCCGACCAGACCAGGGTGATCGAATAGGTCCGCCACTGCCCCTCGACCGCCATCGCGATCTGATCGTCGGCCACCCTGTCAAAATCCCATTCATGATGTTCGGCAAGGGTTTCGACAATGTCGATCGGATGAAGATCGTCTGTCTGAAGGTGCTGTTCTGTAAGCGACATGCCCGGTCTCTTTCGCTTTGGCTTCAGGTGAATGGCGACCCACAAGAAATGGGTGTCCATGCTACGGAAGCGGGTTCAGCCCGCCTTTCCTACAACATATGGTGTGAGGAAAGCCACCCTGTGTAAAGGTTTTTTTCGATTTATCCCCAACGAATTTGTCATGCGGGTGAAACCGGGCGTCATTGCGCCTGCGCAAGCTGGCGATGTGCGGGGCGCATGGCCCGCCGGGTATCGACGCCCTGTCAACGACGGGCATATCGGGGCAGGGCGACGACGGCTGCCGCGCCCTGCGCCTTGTCAGATCTGCTTTTCCGGCATCCGGACGATCAGCCCGTCCAGGTCGTCCGTGACCTGCAACTGACAGGTCAGGCGCGAGCGTTCCATGTCGGGCTCGTAGGCAAAATCGAGCATGTCCTCTTCCATGGCATCCTTTTCCGGCAGTCTGCCAACCCAGTCCGGATGCACATAGACATGGCAGGTGGAACAGGCGCAGGCGCCGCCGCAATCGGCATCGATTCCGGGAATGCTGTTGTCCCGCGCGCCTTCCATGACCGTCAGGCCATTCGCGACCTCGACAACGTGTTCCCTGCCGCCAAACTCGATATAGGTGATCTTTGCCATCAGTTGTGTTTCCCTTGCAGACAAACCTGCCCGGTATCGGGCCATCCCGCCATATGCGTTCGGTCCCTGTCCATATCAACCGCCCATCGGAATGCAACAGTTTCCCGTATTCCGTCCGGGAAGGGCATTGGACGATTGCCTGTGAACAGGGCGTCTGCGCGGGCGCGCGGTGGGAGTATACGGTGCAGGTATGCGGGTTTCAATCCAGCGGCAGCGCCACGAAACGCGGGGTGTTGCCCCGGCGCACCAGAAGCAGGAGCGACTTTCGCCCGGCCTCCCTTGCCTCTTCGATCCGCGCCTTCATGTCCCCGACGGTCCGCACCGGCTGCTGCCCGGCCTCGGTGATCAGATCGCCGGAACGGACGCCCCTGGAATAGGCCGGGGTTTGCGGATCGACCTCGGAGACGATCAGGCCGGTTGCATCTTCCGGCAATCCAAGGCTGTCGCGCATGTCGGCGCCCGGTTCCTGCAACACCAGCCCCAGAACCTCTGCGCGCACAGGTTTCACCGGCGCGTCGTCTTCCGTGTCGTCTTCCAGGCCCTGCGCCGTTTCGCGGCGGCCCAGGGTGATCAGAAGGGTCCGGGTGCCGCCGTCGCGGAAGATCACGACGCGCACCGCCTTGCCGACCTCGGCATTGCCGACGCTGCGCACCAGATCGCGGGTATCGGCGACCTCGCGCCCGTCGAAGGCGACAATGACATCGCCCGCCTCGATCCCGGCTTCCGCCGCCGGGCCTTCGGGCAGGTCGGTCACAAGCGCGCCGGCGGCCTTTTCCAGCCCCAGCGCCTCGGCAACGTCGTCGGTAACGTCCTGAATATGCACGCCAAGCCAGCCGCGACGGGTTTCGCCAAACTCCCCGAGCTGGGCGATCACCGGCTCCACCACCGCAGAGGACATCGCGAATCCGATCCCGATCGAGCCGCCATTGGGGCTGAGGATCGCGGTGTTCACGCCGATGACCTCGCCCTCCATGTTGAACAGCGGGCCGCCGGAATTGCCGCGATTGATGGCGGCGTCGGTCTGGATGAAATCGTCATAGGCCCCGGACAGGGCGCGACCGCGCGCCGACACGATCCCTGCGGACACGGAAAAGCCCTGACCCAGCGGGTTGCCCATGGCCATGACCCAGTCGCCCACGCGCGCCGTGTCGCTGTCGCCAAAGGGCACGAACGCCAGCGGCTCATCGCTCTCGACCTTCAGAAGCGCAATATCGGTGTTGCGGTCGGTGCCGACGACCGTGGCCGGCAGTTCAACGCCCGAGAACAACTCGACCAGAACCTCGTCGGCGCCTTCGATCACATGGTTGTTGGTAACGACGAACCCGTCCCCGGAAATCACGAAGCCGGACCCCAGCGCCCGGTTGCGCCGCGCCGGGGGGGCATCCGGCCCGTTCCGGTTGAAGAAATCCTCGAACGGAGAGCCCTCCGGCGCCAGCGGAGGCGGACCGCCGCGCACCGCCACGTTCGTCGATGTGGTGATATTGACAACAGCGGGGCTGACCCTTGTGGCCAGATCGGCGAAACTGTCGGGGGCGGCCCGCAGGGGCGCCGCCATGGCCTGAAGGATCGCAAGGGCCAGCACCGGCAGGATGACCCGCAATCCGGCATGGGGGGATGTCGGCCCGGTGCGGGCCGCTGTCGCCTGGTATTTCACTGCACTCTCCCTGTCTGTGCGAACCGGGTTCGGGGCAAACCGTCCTGCCCTGATATTGGTCGCGCGCGCGGATATTCAACACCGCAGGGCGCAACAGCGATGACATCGCCGTGAAGGGCGGCGCGAAACCGCCACCAACGATAGCCGCGAACGGCAGTTGCTCCACGCCCTTGCGGTCCGGACGGCGATCACGCCAGCGGCAACCGTTCCAGGTCCGTCGGCACTGCCGCGCAGGAGGTCCGCACCGCGATGGGGATGATGGCGGTGGACAATCTGATTGCCCTCTTTGGCGGGCAGGAACCGCCCAACCGGGTGTGACTGTCTGCGCAAAGCGCCGCCGGGCGGACGGGGCGGCCCGGTATCCCGTTCGTTCGTCTGCTTCGTTCGTCTGCCGGGCGGATATGGCCGGTTGCCTGTCAGCCTTTCCCCAGAACCTCGCGCCCGCAGAGTTCGGCAATCTGAACCGCGTTCAATGCCGCGCCCTTGCGCAGGTTGTCGGAAACGCACCAGAGGTTCAGGCCATTCCCGATCGTCGTATCCTGACGGATGCGGCTGACGAAGGTGGCGTGATCGCCCACGCATTCCTTGGGGGTGACATAGCCGCCCGGCTCTCGCCTGTCGATCACCATGACGCCGGGGGCTTCGCGCAGGATGTCGCGGGCTTCGTCCTCGTCAAGGAACTCTTCAAACTCGACATTCACCGCTTCGGAATGACCGACGAAAACCGGAACCCGCACGCAGGTCGCCGTGACCCTGATCGCAGGGTCCATGATCTTTGCGGTTTCGGCCGCCATCTTCCACTCTTCCCTAGTCGAGCCGTCTTCCATGAAGGCGTCGATATGGGGGATCACATTGAAGGCGATCTCTTTGCCGAACGTCTTCGGCGGCACGTCGGAGATCGGGTTGTAGACCGCCTTGGTCTGCTCCCACAGCTCATCCATGCCCTCCCTGCCAGCGCCGGAAACCGACTGGTAGGTCGAAACCACCACACGCCTGATCCGCGCCCGGTCGTGCAGCGGCTTCAGCACCACCACCATCTGCGCGGTGGAGCAGTTGGGGTTGGCGATGATCATCCTGTTGCGGCAGTCCCCGATTGCTTCGGGATTCACCTCCGGCACGATCAGCGGAACCTGCGGGTCATGGCGGTAGAGCGAGGAGTTGTCGATCACCAGACAGCCCGCCGCCGCCGCCTTCGGGGCGTATTTCCCGGTGGCGTCGGAGCCGATGGCGAAAAGCGCCATGTCCCAGCCTGCGAAATCGAAGCTGTCGAGATCCCGGATGGCGAGGGTTCTGTCGCCAAAGCTGACTTCGGTCCCGAGGGAACTGCGCGAAGCCAGCGCGGCAATCGCGTCCACGGGAAACCGGCGTTCCGCCAGGATGTTCAGCATTTCGCGGCCCACGTTGCCCGTCGCGCCGACGACGGCGACCCTGTAGCCCATTGCGGGCCTCCCTTCACGTCATGTCCGGATGTCCGGGATCGGACGCGCGGGGTTTATCGCAAGGCGGGCGAAGGGGAAAGGGGAAAGGGGCCGGATGACGCATTTTCACGACAGCGGCCCCGGCCATACCTGATCACCGATGCGGTATCGCCACATTTCCGGGTCGAACGCCGCAAGCGCAGAACCGCCGCATGGCCGCCGTCAGCGGTTGCCGTTTCGCCCGAACCGCGTCAGGATCGGCGAATGGCACATCTGCTCTCATTCGGTCACGGGTATTCGGCGCGCGCCCTTGCCGGGCGCCTGCTGCAAAGAGGATGGACGATCACCGGTACGACACGATCCGCCGAAAAGGCGCGCAGCCCCGGCATGGGCGGTGTCGGTGCCGTGGTCTGGCCGGGCGGCGATCTGGGCAGGGAGATCGAAGCGGCGAGCCATGTGCTCATTTCTGTCGGCCCGTCGGAGGCGGGTGATCCGGTCCTGGCCGAGTGGCGGGAGATTCTGGCGGCCCGCGCCCCTCATCTGGAATGGGTCGGGTATCTTTCGAGCACAGGCGTTTACGGGGACCATCAGGGGGGCTGGGTGGATGAAAGCACTGACCCGAAACCCGAAACCCGGCGGGGAGAAAGACGCGCGAAGGCCGAGGCGGCCTGGCAGGCTCTGTCGCGCGAATGCGGCTTGCCGCTGCACGTCTTCCGGCTGGCCGGTATTTACGGGCCGGGGCGCGGACCGTTCGCCAAGCTGCGCAAGGGGACTGCGCGGCGGATCATCAAGCCGGGGCAGGTCTTTTCCCGCATTCATGTGGACGATATTGCGCGGGTCTTGCTGGCGTCGGTCGATCGGCCCGATCCCGGCGCAATCTACAATGTCTGCGACGATGATCCGGCCCCGCCGCAGGAAGTGATCGCCCATGCGGCCGAATTGCTTGGCTTGCCCGTGCCCCCGGCCGAAGATTTCGGGGTCGCGGAAATGACGCCGATGGCGCGCAGTTTCTATGCCGAATCCAAACGGGTGCGGAATAACCGGATCAGGGACGAACTGGGTGTCGTATTGAAATATCCCAGCTATCGGGAAGGCTTGGTCGCGCTTTTGGATGGGGATTGTGCGGCGGGTGGATAAGGGGGGCCGGGCACCGGGCGCTCATGCCTGGCGGCATTCGCGTTTTGAGTATTTAGGCAGAGAAGAAGTTGTTGGGGGTGGGGCGTGTTGTGTGCGGTGCTGTTTTGCCTTGCTGTTTTCTCTTTTCTCTTTTTTTCGGTGGGATTATACAGTTGTCGCGTTCCCCGATAACGGAAAGCCTGTGGACGCCAATGAAGATGTATGTGAAGGAGAACCCCATGGCCAAACCGATCATGGCCAGAGCGACGGCGGTCTGGCTGGTGGACAACACGACGCTCGGCTTTCGGCAGATCGCCGATTTTGTCGGGATGCATGAACTGGAGATCCAGGGCATTGCCGATGGCGATGTGGCGGCGGGGGTCAAGGGGTTCGACCCGATTGCCAACAACCAGTTGACCACGGCGGAGATCGCCATGGCGAAGAGCGATCCGCAGCACCGGCTGAGGCTGAAGTTCAACCCCGCTGCGGTCGGCGAGGAAAAGCGTCGCGGTCCGCGTTACACGCCGCTGTCGAGGCGGCAGGACCGTCCGGCGGCGATCCTGTGGCTGGTGAAGTTCCACCCGGAACTGAGCGACGGCCAGATTTCCGGCCTGGTGGGCACGACCAGGCCGACCATCCGGTCGCTCCGCGAACGGACCCACTGGAACATCCGGAACATCCAGCCGATTGATCCGGTGGCGCTGGGTCTGTGCAGGCAGTCGGAGCTTGATCTGGTGGTTCAGAAGGCCGCCGGAACGCGCGAGGCTGCGGCCGTGATGGGCGACGAGGAACGCCGCAAGCTGGTTTCGACCGCGCAGTCGCTGTCGATGGAGGCGGAGCCGAGGATACCGACCGCGATCGAGGGTCTGGAAACCTTTACGCTATCCGGCGATGGGGACGGCAAACCGGAGGTGGCCGTCGATGCCGACAGTTTCTTCAACCTTCCGGGCGGCGGCGATGATGACGATGATGACGATGACTGATGGCTGATTGCCGGTCGGGGGCTGTGTGTCGGGGGCCCGGTGTGTTCGCGGGAGTGTCATGAACTCTGTGTATCTGCCCTGTCTCATGCGGTTTTCAGATATGGTCACGCATTGAAGCGCTCCTCGCACATGATATCGAACTGGTTGCGGGCAGCAAACCATTCGCGGACGTTTCTGCCTTCTTTTTCGAAGTTCCGGATTGCCGGACAGATCAGCCTGGTCGCCGCCTCCCCGGTCGGGAACGAGCCGCGCGTCCTGATGGATTTGCGGATCACACGGTTCAGGCTTTCCATGGCATTCGTTGTGCAGATGATCCTGCGGATCGCCGGTTCGAAGGCAGGGAACGGTATCACCTCTTGCCACGCCCGGCGCCAGGCCGGGGCGATGGAGGCATGTTTTCCGGCCCGTTTTTCCTCGAATGCGTCCAGTTCATCGGCGGCCAAGTCGGCGGCCGGGTCGGCGGTCGAGTCGGCGGTCGCCGCGCCGTAAATCCGGCGCAGATCGGTGGCCACATATTTGCGGTCCCTCCAGGCACGGAAGTTCGGAGAATGGCGCTCCAGATGCACGATGCAGGTCTGAACCGTGGCCTCGGGGAAAGCGGCCGTGATCGCCTCGGGAAAGCCCCTGGAGAGTGTCCACAACGGCGATCAGGATGTCCTGGACGGCACGGTTCTTCAACTCATTCATGACCGATAGCCAGAACCTGGCGCCCTCATTCCCGGCAATCCACAGGCCCGGAACCTCGCGCACGCCGTCGCGGGAAACGCCGGGCGCCACATGGACGGCCCTGTTCCTGACCATGCGGCTGTCGGCGTCCCTGATCTTCACGCGCAGGGCGTCGAAGATCACGATGGGGCACATCCGGTCCAGTGCCCGGGATTGCCACTCGCGCACCTCATCCGGAACGGCATCGGTGACCCGGCTGATCAGGTCAGCAGAAACCTGGGGGCCGTATGCCTCTTCAGGATGGGCGCGGATATCGCGCACGCAAAGACCGGCGGCATGGAGCCCGATGATCCTGTCATCAATGCCGTCGATCCTTGTCTGACCCTTCCTGACAAGTTCGGGCTCGAAACTGCCATCCCGATCACGCGGCACGGCAAGCGGCATCTCGCCATCCTGGCCCTTCAGGCGCTTGCCGGCGGCGCCGGTGCGTCGATTGGGCTGGCCGGGAGTGTCCTGAACTCTGTGTATCTGTCCCGGTCCATGGGGGTTTCAAATACAGTCACGCATTGAAGCGCTCGTCGAACATAATAGCGAACTGGTTGCGGGCTGCAAACCATTCCCGAACATTCCTGCCGCCTTTCTCGAAGTTGCGGATGGCCAGATAGATCAGCTTTGTTGCGGCCTGATCGGTCGGGAACGATCCGCGGGTCTTGATTGATTTGCGGATCACCCGGTTCAGGCTCTCGATGGCGTTGGTGGTGTAGATGATCTTTCGGATCGCCGGATCGAAGGCGAAGAACGGGATTACTTCCTGCCATGCCCGTCGCCAGGCCGGGGCGATGGAGGCGTATTTACCGGCCCATTTGTCTTTGAGCGCGTCCAGTTCATCGGCGGCCTGATCGGCGGTGGCGGCGCTGTAAATCCGGCGCAGATCGGCGGCCACTGCCTTGCGGTCTTTCCACGAGCAGAAGTTCAGGGAGTGGCGCACCAGGTGGACAATGCAGGTTTGCACCGTGGTCTGCGCAAAGGCGGCGGTGATCGCCTCCGGGAAGCCCTGGTCTTTGAGGTCCGTTCTCAAGATGGATCACCCCCGCCCTTTCGATGAACCCGAACAGATAGTGGAGGAGGGAACACCCCTGCCTCGTATGACAGGAACGGGAGACGAAAAGGTCATGAATGACACCATCGGCATCGACATCCCGAAAGATCATCTCGACACCCATCGCCTGAGCGATGGCAAGGCGAAACGCTTCACCAACGACCGGACAAGACTGAAGACGCTGAAGAACCGGACCGGACCGCAGTGCCGCCGCGTCGTCCACGAGCCTGCAGGACGCTGTCATCGCGATCCGGAGGCCCGCCTTTCAAAGACGGGTCACGCCATGGTCAGGGTGAACCCCGAACGCGCCCGCCGCTTCGCCGAAGCGGTCGGCCAGTCCGCCAAAACTGACCGGAACGATGCGGAACTGCCGGCCCGCATGGGGGCGATGCCTGACCTGAAGGCTTCACCGTTGCGCGATGAACCCATGAACGATCTGCGGGAGGTGCATGTTGTCACATCCCGGAAGGTAGTATGGCTGTTTTTTGAACAGTTCCGGCTTGAGTTTGTGCCAGTCCTTCATGGCCTGCAAGGGCGTTCTGGTGCTCAATGCCGACTGAGGAAACTGCTGGTTGTAGAGCCAGACATAGCGGTGCAGCGTTGTCTCCAGGTCTTCGCCGGAACGGAAGTGATGGCTTTGGAGCACCTCCTCGATACGGCCGTTGAACCTCTCGACCATGCCGTTGGTTTGGGGCGACTTCGGCGGGGTCAAGCGGTGGTCGATATCAAGGTCTGCGCAAAGCGCATCGAACGCATGCGCGCCGGTTGCAGCGCGTTTGCGTAGACCAAACAGCCGGTCGGTGAACTCCTTGCCGTTATCGGTCAACACAGTGCGGATGCAAATCGGGCAGGCCCGTTCCAGATCGCGCAGGAAGCGGCGGGCGTTGGCGGCAGTCCTGGCTTTGAAGACACGAATGAAGACCCAACGCGTCGCCCGGTCGATGGCCACGAAAAGATAGCGGCGCGAGGTTTCATCGGCCATTTGCGGTAGGTATTTCAGGTCGATGTGTATGTATCCTGGCTCGTAGGCCTTGAAGGCGCTGTGCTTCGGCTTCGGTGCTTTGGCCTTCAGATCGCGTAGGTTTCCCACACCATGACGACGAAGGCAGCGGTCCAGGCCAGAGCGCGAGACATTCGGATTCAGGAACTCTCGCACCACCGCCAGCAGGTCGTCGAGTGATACCAGCAGCGTCCTGCGCAAGGTCACCGCAACCGCCTCTTGCGCCGGTGTCAGCGTGGTTTGCAGCCGGTGTGGCGTGTGGCTGCGATCCTCGATGTAGCGCGACAATCAAGATGAGAAGTGCGCGTCAATCAGGATGAGAATCCTTGGTCGCGACGTTTGGGACGATGCCGGGCTTTTGTGCCGCGATCAAGGGGTTTGTTTTTTGATTGTCGCGGAGCGTCAATCAGCTTTGGTGTTTTCCGGTGTGGCTTTTTGTGCAGGCCTTCCCGGCCCCTTTGCCTTTTGTGCTGCTCTTCGCCGGTAGCTTTCGACATTCATCTCGAAGATGGTTGCGTGGTGCACGAGCCTGTCGACGGCGGCCAATGTCATGGCCGGGTCTGGAAAAATCGCATTCCACTCCCCGAAGGGCTGGTTGGCCGTGATCAACATTGAGCGGCGTTCATATCTCGCGCTGATGAGTTCGAAGAGCACACTGGTTTCAGCCTGATCCTTGGTGACGTAGGTGATGTCATCGAGGATCAGCAGATGGAATTTGTCGAGCTTTGCAATGGCACTTTCGAGGACGAGATCGCGGCGGGCCTGTTGGAGTTTCTGGACCAGATCGGTGGTGCGGCTGAATAGGACGCGGTAGCCTTGCTCGACAAGGGCGAGCCCGATGGCTGAGCCGAGATGTGATTTGCCCACACCTGGCGGCCCAAACAGCAGGATGTTGCCGCCCTTTCCGATCCAGCTGTCGCCAGCGGTGATCGCACTGACATGGGCCTTGGACAGCATGGGGACGGCTGTGAAGTCGAAGGTGTCGATCGTTTTTCCGGGCAACAGGCGTGCCTGTGCGAGATGTCGCTCGATACGACGGCGATCTCGTTCAGCCAGTTCATGCTCCACCAGGGTGCTGAGCATCCGAGCGGCGGGCCAGCCTTCCTTGTCGGCTTGTTCCGCAAAGCGCGGCCATAGCGCCTTGATGGCTGGCAAGCGCAATTCGGTCAGAGCCAAGGTTAGGCGGGCGGTATCGGTCTGGGGCGATGTCATGCTGTCACCTCCTGAGCGGATGGCGTACCGCCGACCAACTGGTCGTAAGATGACAGGTCGGCCAGTTGCACCGCGACTTGGGGGAGTGCGTCTTGTGATGGGCTAAACACTGCGCGTAGGGCCGCCATGTCAGGCGGGCGCTTCTGGCGAAGGTCCTCCTCAAGCTGCGCTGCCAATTCAGCCTCGCAGCCCCGCTCGTGTGCCAGCGCCAGAAGATCGACAACCATGCGACACGCCGCCTTCTCACTGGTCTGCTCCAGCAGGAATGCGAACATGTTACGGAACGCCCGGCGCGGGAATAGCTGATCCCGATAGACCAGCCCCATCAGCGCCATGGGCTTTTTGCGCAAGGAGTGGATGACGTGGTGGTAATTGACCACGTGCCCATGGCTCCCGGTGCTCGAGGCTCGTCCGCGTGTCAGCGTTAGCAGGGCAGAGCTTCCCAGGAACAGCTCCAACCGATCATCGTAGAGCCGGACCCGCAGCTGATGCCCGATCAACCGGGATGGCACGGTGTAGAACACCTTGCGCAAGGTGAAGCCCCCGGAGGAAGTGACGCGCAACGTGATCTCCTCGTAATCCGTGGTCCGCCGCGTCGGCAAAGGTCTGAGGCTCGCACGTTCCGCATCGATACGCTTGGCATTGCGGGCGTTGATCCGGCCCACGATCTCGTCGATGAAGCGACGATAATCTTGCAAGCTTTCGAAGTCGCGCGACCCACGCATGACCAGCGCGTCCTCAATGGTGCGCTTCAGATGCCCATTGGGGCTCTCGATGGAACCGTTCTCGTGTGCGACGCCCTTGTTGTTGCGCGTCGGCGTCATTCCATAATGGTTGCACAGGGCGTCGAAGCGGTCGGTTAGATCGGCCCGGGATGACTTATCCAGGTTCTTGAAGGCCGCCGACAGGCTGTCAGTTCCATGATTGTGTGGCACGCCGCCGAGCGTCCAGAGGGCGTTCTGCAATCCCTCAGCCAGCGCCACATAGCTTTCGCCGCCCAGCACGACGTGGGCGTGCTGAAACCCGCTATAGGCAAGCCGGAAGTGATACAGTCGATGGCCCAGTGCCTCACCGGCAATGGTCACACCCAACTTGCCCATGGCGGTGAAATCCGACAGGCCCATTTTGCCCGGTGTGTGGGTCTGCCGGAAAATGACGTCCTGTTCAGGGCCGTGTTCCGCATTCCAGGCGCGTATCCGTCGCTCCGGAGTCCGTCGGATGCCCGTACCCAGATCAGAATGCCGACGCAGAAGCTCCTCGTAAACCGCCACAGGTCGGATCCCCGGTGAGGACCGCAGAAGCGGCACGACCTCCGCATCAAAAATGTCCGCCAGCGGGTCCGGACGCCGCCGGCCGCGAGGGGCCTTCTTCTGTGATGGTAAAATTGGGTCAGCTTGCAGCCGATAGCCCGTTGCCTGGCTGATCCCCGCCTTGGCAGCGGCAACGGCAACGGAATGGGTCGATCTGAGCGTCATGAAGAGCCTCATTTGTTGGTCAGTGACATGACAGCCCGGCATGAACGATCCCCTTGCACAGAAAATCATTCCTTATCCGAGCCGGCCACAACCGTCAGGCCCGCCCCAAAAGGGCAAAACGCGTGTGCGGGGCCTCCCCAGTCGGGCTACGCCCTCCCTGCGAGCCCCCGCACACGCGTTCTCATCCTGATTGACGCTGGATTCTCACCTTGTTTGTCGCGCAGCACCTCGACGCCATCGCGGCGCCGCCATTTGTAGACAGTCTGCTCGGTCGTCCCGTATCGCTCCGCCAAGATGGAAGCAGACGCATCACTGGCCTGGAGGGCCGACCGAACCTTCGGCGTCGTTGTAGCCTGCTTGTGAAGTTGGATCACCATGGTCGCACCCCGTCCCGAATGTCCCACAGAACCGACCTTGCCATGAAAAGGGCAGATCGACGAGGGGAAATATGATCATACGGGATGGAACACCTATATCGTGGTTCAGACGCTCCGACCGAACCGAACTGACATCACGCGCGAACTTGTGGAGGGCTGGTACCGCAGCCGGGCGCACATCAAGTTCGCAGAGCAGGTCGAGCAGTGTCTGCAACGATTCCCGGAGCCCGAAGCATTCCGGCCGAAAGGGATGATTATCCGCCAGATGAAACAACGCTGGGGATCAATGTCGCCCGCGCACCGTCTCCTGCTGAATCGACGCCTCGTCGAGGCCCCCATTGACGCCATCGATTATGTCATCACCCACGAGCTTTGCCACATCGCCGAGCCACATCACGGCACCGCCTTCTTTGATTTGCTGGACCGGGTGATGCCGGACTGGGAGCGCCGGAAGCAACGACTCGAGCAGATCATGGCCTGAGAATTTCCGATGCTAGTCATATTTGGCCAAACGAGACCATTGTCAAAATGAAAACCTGCTCTCATAATATATTAATAAAATCATACACTTGAGTCACTTCACCAAATTGGCGCAGGCAACAGGTCCGGAGAATATCGGCCCCGAGAGAACACTCCCGCGCCTCTTGGCGCTGAGACCGGTGAACAGCCCGTCCAGCACAACCTTTGAGAACAACGGAAAAATCCGGTCGCAGCCGGATCGGGAGAAACTTTTCCCAGGGGCAGGTGGCGGAGACGAAGGGATTCGAACCCTTGAGACGGTTTCCCGCCTACTCCCTTAGCAGGGGAGCGCCTTCGACCACTCGGCCACATCTCCGCCGAACCGTCTATCAGTCGATACGCCCGGAAAACAAGGTCAAAAAGGCATCAGTGCCGAAGAATTTCCATCAATCGGAAATGTGCCGGCAGGAATGGCGCCGCCATTGTCACGGATCATGTGCGCGAGAAGAAACGCCGGAGCCGTGAGGTATTCGTGCCGCTGTCTCACGCGCCGGGTCCGGGCCTGTATCAATGATACCAATTCGTCTGTATATTGACTTGTGATTCAGGAGTTTCCCTTCTGCTGATTTTGTGATTCTCTTTTCCGACTAGGGCCTGTTGAGATTCAGGGTTTTCATTTTCGCTGACATCTGATTCATTCTTTCCAAAAGGGAGAATGAAATGTTGAGCGAGCGTTTTGTTATCAATGACGCGCAATGGGCTTTGATGGAACCGCATTGTTTTGGCAAGAAACGCGATCCCGGTCGCACTGGCGGTGACAGCCGTCTTTTTCTGGCAAGCCGTATTGTGGATTGCTCGAACCGGGGCGCCCTGGCGTGATCTTCCATCCGGCTTTGGCAATTGGAACACCGTTTACAAACGTTTCCGCCATTGGGTAAGAGCCGATGTTTTCAAACGGATATTTGACGCTGTCTCAAATGACCCTGACATGGAGTATGTCATGATTGACGGCACAATCGTGAAGGTCCACCGCCACGGGCAGGGCGCAAAAGGGGGGCTCAAAGCCAGGCTACAGGGCGCTCTCACAGTACTCTTTTTCTGGAATTACCACCAAAATCCTGGCTCTGACAGATGCGCTTGGCAATCTTGTCTCCTTCCGCCTGATGCCTGGGCAAGCCCACGATTTGAGCGAAACATCCGAGTTGATCGAGGGTGTTTCGTGCGAGATGCTCCTCGCGGATCGGGCGTTTGATGCCGACTGGTTGCGCGAAAATCTGGACAAGTCGGGGATTGTGCCAGTCATTCCGCCCAGATCGAACCGGAAGTTTCCGCCGGAATTTGACAAACACTGCTACAAATGGCGACACCTGATCGAAAATTACTTCCAGAAACTCAAGGAATTCAAGCGTATTGCGTTGCGGGCCTGCAAAACAGATCAGAGCTTCTCCTCCATGATCTATCTGGCCGCGGCTATCATCAACTCACGATGAATCTCAACAGGCCCTAATGACATTTCTCTTGGAGGGGATCATGGTTGGGATTGAACTGCGGACTGACTATAGTGCCGACGAATTGCGGGTTTGGCACGCAAATCGCATGACGCCAGGCAGGCGCGGCGACTGATGGCGCTTGCCGGTGTTGCTGATGGGATGACACGGACGGCAGCTGCTGCTGTTGGCTTGATGGATCGCCAGACGCTCAGAGACCGGGTGCATCGGTTCAATGACGAAGGTCTGGAGTGTTTGATCGACAGGAAATCCACAGGCCCCAAGCCCAGGTTGACCTCGGAGCAACTGGCCACGCTCAAGGCAATTCAGCAGGACCTGATCCGGCGACTGACGGCGTGGTGCGGGGGCGCTGTGCTGATCTGGCCGCGCTCATCAAGGCCCGCCTTGATGCGGAATATCATGAGAACCCGGTAGGAAAGCTGCTGCATTCTCTTGGCTTTTCACACGTCAGCGCCCGGCCCCGGCATCCCGGGCAGGACCCCCGAACGATTGAGGCATTCAAAAAAACTTCCCGCACAAGCTGGCGGAAAGCCTGAAAGGCGTCTCCCCGGACAAGCCTGTTGAAATCCGGTTTCAGGATGAAGCACGCGTGGGTCAGAAGAACGGCCAGGTCCATCAGTGGGCCGCGAAGGGCACACGC
Organism: Paracoccaceae bacterium; assembly: GCA_965216225.1. Classification (GTDB taxonomy): domain Bacteria; phylum Pseudomonadota; class Alphaproteobacteria; order Rhodobacterales; family Rhodobacteraceae; genus 3107. The sequence continues at coordinate 179,437 of CBDCFF010000031.1, read as the reverse complement.
CCGCGTCAGGCAGCCGATCAGCGTTACGGGAATGCATGTAGAGCTATGCCCGAAAGTTGGTGATGGTGTGATCAGGCGGCGTTTTGAATTTGCTTGATCCCGTCTGTGAACTCAACCCCTTCAATGATCTCTGGCATGCGGTTGGCGCCGTCGAGCTTTCGCCATTTTCCTTGCGCTGACATCATCAGCTTGAATGCCATGGCCAACCCGGCCTTGCGGCTCAGGCAGCCTTTGGTTTTGCCGGTGCGGTGGCGGACGGAGGCGAAGGTGCTCTCGATCGGGTTCGTGGTTCGGATGTGCTTCCAGTGCTCAGCAGGGAAGCCGTAGAAGGAGAGCAGCACAGCCCGGTCTTTGGTCAGTTTCCCAACCGCCTTGTCATATTTCGCGCCGTAGGTTTCCACGAAGAAATCGAAGGCGGCCCCGGCTTCGGTCTTCGTTTCCGCCTGCCAGATATCATGCAGGTGGCCTTTGGCTTTGGCCTGCACCGATTTGGGCATGGCGTTGAGAACGTTTCCGGTCTTGTGAACCCAACACCGTTGTTCCCGGGTGCTGCCGAAGACTTCGCGCAGCGCCGATCAGCACCAGAACGCATTGTTTCTGCTCTTCCATGCGCGGTTGGAAATAGACACCATCGGCCCGGACATAGACGAAACGCCGGGCACTGGGATCGCGGCGCTGCCAGCGTTCATACTCCGCCCCCCAGTCCGCTTTCAATCGCGAGATGGTGCTCGATGAAAGCCCTGCCGCGTTCGGCCCCAACAGCGCCCCAGGAGCCTCCTGAAAGTCGCCCGTGGAAATGCCCTTGTCTATTGGATTTCCCAGGCATTCGTATCCGTGCGATACGGATGCCACCCCTCGGGCCGCTGCAGCGGCCCGAGGGGTGGCGGGGGATGGATCGATGATGCCCTGGTCTTTGAGGACCGTTCTCAAGATGGATCACCCCCGCCCTTTCGATGAACCCGAACAGATAGTGGAGGAGGGAACACCCCTGCCTCGTATGACAAGAACGGGAGACGAAAAGGTCATGAATGATACCATCGGCATCGACATCTCGAAAGATCATCTCGACACCCATCGCCTGAGCGATGGCAAGGCGAAACGCTTCACCAACGACCGGACAGGACTGAAGACGCTGAAGAACTGGATCGGCCCGCAGTGCTGCCGCGTCGTCTACGAGCCTACAGGACGCTATCATCGCGATCTGGAGGCCCGCCTTTCAAAGACGGCTCACGCCATGGTCAAGGTGAACCCCGAACGCGCCCGCCGCTTCGCCGAAGCGGTCGGCCAGTCCGCCAAAACTGACCGGATCGATGCGGAACTGCTGGCCCGCATGGGGGCGATGCTTGACCTGAAGGCTTCACCGTTGCGCGATGAACCCATGAACGATCTGCGGGAGGTGCATGTCGCCCGGAGCGCTCTCATCAAGGACCAGACTGCCTGCCGGAACCGGCTCTGCGGTGCGCGCAACACACTCGTCAAGGCGCAACTGAAAACCAGGATGCGCCAGATTGCAAAGCAACTTGCCCGGCTCGATGCCGGGTTGAAGAAGCGTATCCGCGAGGATGCAAAGCTTGCCGGACAGTTCGAGATCCTGCGGTCGATCCCCTGCCGTCGCAATACTCATCGAAATGCCGGAGATCGGAACCTTGACGCCCAAGCAGGCCGCCGCGCTTGCGGGCCTGGCTCCCTTCGTGCGCAAGTCCGGCAAATGGACAGCCAGAGCGAAAATCGGAGGCGGACGAGCCGGGCTTCGCCAGGCGCTCTACATGCCCGCCCTCGTCGCAGCGCGCTGCAATTCCCAACTCACCTGCGTCTACAAGGCTTTGCGTCAAAAGGGCAAGAAAGCCAAGGTCGCCCTTGTGGCAATCATGCGCAAGCTCATCATCCTCGCAAATACCTTGATCCGCGAAAACCGCCAGTGGTCCAAAATCAAACCTTGACCAGGACAGATATCTTGAGATAGAGCCACGGCAGCAGTTCCTCAATCGATCTGGTCTTGCGCAGCCAGGGTGGCAAGATCGACGAGGCGAAACGGATCTTTTCGTCCACATTGCCCCGGTCCCGCATCCGCGGCGCCTTCACTGGTGCCGGGCCGATGCCGGTCATAACCTCGCGCTCGGGCAGATGACCATGGCGCACCAGCCGCGCACGGCCATCGTCCGTCACCTCGCGGGCATGGGCGGCGAGGAGCGTGGCCAATTCCGCTTCCACCGCCTGTTTGAGCAGTTGGCGCGCGCCGGTTTGCAGGATGTCGGTCAGCGGGTCAGACGAAAATCCCGATGGACCGGGCAACGGCGTGATGGTAGACTTCGTCATGTGGCATATCCTTTTCTCTGCTGAGAATTGCGGCGCGTGAACAACGCCATGATAGGCCGCCAATCAGCGCCATAACCAACTTTCGGCTATAACTCATGCATGTATTTTTGGTGCTGTCTGTCTTGCACATGATAAAGGAGTGGCTTTGGTGATGCCCAACGCCAACGCCGGGGCCATGCAAAAACACCTTGCAGAGATCAGCGCAGCCATCGCTGTTGAAGCCCACGGTGTTATCATCATGGACGGAGCAGGCTGGCACAAATCAGGCGCACTCAACATTCCTGAAAACCTCTCGGTCCTGTTTCTGCCACCTTATTCGCCAGAACTGAATCCAACAGAAAACATCTGGCAATTTCTGCGTCAGAAGTATCTCTCCAACAGGGTGTTTGAAACCTGGGAAGCCATCGTTGAAGCCTGTTGCGATGCCTGGAACCGCCTGACTGCCGAGGCTGGGCGCATCAAATCAATCGCAACACGAAATCGGGCCTTCAAAGATCAATGATTGGGCGGGTTGGTATGAGGTCGTGATTGGCTGTGGCGCTGACGTGATTGCCTGTCGCCGTCGGTCCCATGAGAGACAGCCGGCATGGTGTCTGATCCGATGCTCGACCTGCCGCCGCCGGAGCAAAAAGCCGGGTTCGTTGCCCTGCATCGGCTGTCGGAAGCACTGCTCGAAACGACAGGACCGGAAAGCCCCGCCTGCCAGCCTTCCACGGCGAATACGGCAAGCTGGCCCGGCAGTGTGCGGCCGGGAACAGGGATCATGTGCAATATCTGCTGCGGCCATGTGAATCGGAGCCGACAGAGCGCAAACGCCGGATGATCGGACGCCGGATCAGGGCCGCGAAGTTCCCGGCGGCCAAGGGCCTTGGATGGCTTCGACTTCAGGGTCATGCCGTCGCCGGACAGGGTTCTGACCATGCACTCGGCGCGTCGTAGCTGTAGCTGACATTCGTCAGGCCGTCCGCCCCCGTCGCCGCCCGTGGGGAATTTGCCGCGCATGGGGGGGTGTCGATGGCGCAGAGCGGCGGGCGGACGCGGCCTTGAACGTGGTTCAGGCAACAGGCGGGAAAACCCCTTCAGGCAAAGTGACAGCCGACGGAGCCGACCCCCCCCCCCCCCCGAAATCGGCGTCAATATGCGCCCCCCGCGGGCAGTCCAGCGGGCGGATGAAAGACCCCGACAGGACGATCTGCCCCGCCTCGATCAATCGGTCATGGCGGTGCATCCGGCGGGCCAGCCAGACCACCGAATTCACCGGGTCGTTCAGAACCCCCGCGCCCATGCTGGTTTCCTCGACCTCGCCGTTTCGAAATGCGATCGCGCCGACCCGGCGCAGGTCGAACGCCCCGAACCGATGGCGCTCCGGCCCCGGTACCAGACCGGCACTGCCAGCGTTGTCGGAAATCATGTCATGAACCGCAAGCGACATTCCGGTCTCCCGGTCCTGCCGCATGATCCGCGTGTCCAGAATTTCCAGGCTCGGCGCGACATGGCCGATGGCCGCGATCACATCCTTCCGGGTGAGGTCTTTCCCCGCAAGCGGGGCTTTCATGACGAACGCGATCTCGGTCTCGACACGCGGCCGGATGAAGCGGCCTGCGGGCACGGTTGCGCCATTTTCAAACAGCATGTCATCGAACAATACGCCGCTGCCGGGAACGTCGGTGTTCAACGCATGTTGCATGGCCTTGCCTGTCAGGCCGATCTTCCATCCGATGATCTTTCGGCCTGCCTCCGGTTTCGCGGCACACAGGGCGGCCTGAACCGCACAGGCATCGGCCATGCCCATATCGGGATACCGACGGACAGCAGACCGATTGCCCGGCCTGACCTTTCCGCCCTGAACAGATCGGCGGCGCCGGCGTGATCTTCCGGTGTCATGCCTCATCCTTGGCAATATTGACCGATTTGCCAATCCCTTCGGCCTCTGCTTCCGGCACGGGGCCGGTCCCTTGTACGTTCCGGATTGAACGGGCGACGCCCTGGCGTTCCGGGACGATCTGCTGGGCGATACCGGCAAACAGCAGATAGACAGAGGTGGCGATCAACCCCCGGAGCGCCCAGCTTTCGGGGTTGAAATCGACCCAGGCGGCCCAGCCCGCAAACCCGGCCCAGGCAATCGCGACGGGCAGCGACACCGCGCGCCAGCGGGCCGTGCGTACCGGGTGGATGAATTTCAGCGGCAGGAACATCATGACCGTCACGGCGCAGACGATGAACAGGATTACCCAGTGATTGGGTTCGGTCGCGAACAGGACCAGAACCAGCATGTTCCAGCATCCGGGAAACCCGGAAAATGAATTGTCCCTTGTCTTCATCCGCGTATCGGCAAAGTAAAGCGCGCTGGCATAGGTGATGACGATGATCGCCATCCAGCCTGTCCATCCGGTCAGAAGGCCGGATTTGAAAAGCGCATAGGCCGGGACGAACACATAGGTCAGGTAGTCGATGATCAGGTCCAGCAAAGCCCCGTCATAGACCGGCGCGTTTTTCCTGACATCGTATTTTCTGGCAAGCGGCCCGTCCATGCCATCCACCGCAAAGGCGACGACAAGCCAGAGAAACATGAGACTCCACTTCGCCTCTACCGCAGCCAGCATGGCCAGCATGGCAAAGACGGCGCCGCTTGCGGTCAGGAAGTGGACGCCAAGCGCCTTCATCCGGTCAGTCATGGCAGGGTCATGCAGGATATTGCCGCGCAGTGCAAACACTCATCCGGGGGCGCGGGAACTTGTTGCGGCCGGGCGGGTGTTCCAGGTGGCTTTCGCGCGGGGATGCGCCTGATCATATACCTCCATCAGGCGGGCCTGATCAATCGCGGTATAGACCTGGGTTGTCGCAAGGCTGGCGTGGCCCAGCAGATCCTGTATCGCGCGCAGGTCGCCACCGGCATTCAGCAGATGCGTCGCGAAACTGTGGCGCAAGGCATGTGGGGTCGCGCTTTTGGGCAGGCCCAGCATCAGGCGCGCCCTCTCTACGGTCGCCTGTATTTGCCGCGGCGACAGACGCCCGCCACGGCGACCGCGAAACAGCGGGGCGGTGCCTTCCATCGCGAATGGGGTCAGTGCCAGATACTGGTCCACCGCCCCGCGAGCGGGCGCGATGACCGGGATTACACGGGTTTTGCCGCCCTTGCCGACGACCCGCAGCGTGTCAGGCAGTGGCGCGTCCGATCCGTTCAGCCCCAACGCCTCGGATATTCGCAATCCACAGCCGTATAGCAATGTCAGCACCGCAACGTCGCGCGCCGCAATCCAGTCGGCGCGCGCCTGATCGCCGACCGTGCCGATCATCGCCCGGGCGGCGTCAACCTCCAGCGGTCTCGGCAGTCTGGCGGGAATCCTCGGCGCCCGCACCGACAGGACGGCGCTGGCGTCAAACCCGTCGCATTCGGCCAGCCAGCCATGGAAATTCCTGACCGCCGACAACGCCCGCGCAAGGGACCGGGCAGATACGCCGCGCGCATGTTCATGGGCCATCCAGGCCCGCATGTGGGAAATCCGGATATTTTTCAGCGCCGACAGCCCCACGCCGCCGCCAAGATGGGAGGTCATGAAACCAAGATGCGACAGCAGATCGGCGCGATACGCCTCTGTGGTGTTGTCGGCATGGCCGCGCAGCGCCCTGCACGCGGCAAGCCACTCCTCCAGCGCACTGCGCAGCGCCGGAGAGAGAGCGGCCGTCATGCCAGCCAGCGCCGCATGGCGCGCTCGAACACGGCGGCGAAGAATGACAGCAGATCGGTGCCGTGGCTGGGCCGGAAACGATGGGGGTCTTTCGATCCCATCGCCAGCATTCCCGGCAATCGGCCTTCGCCCAGATCAAGCAGCAATGCGGCCTCGGACCGGATGCCGGCCGCTGAACCGCCGTAGATCAGCGCCTCCGCCGGCTGGATATGGCGCAGCACGACCGTTCGGCGCGCGCCGCCCTTGCCGCCGGACAGGTAGTCTCTGACATAGCCCGGCCTGGCGATCCGCAATATGTCCGACAACCGGTTCATGGCCGGGTCGTCTTCGGTTTGCGCGCTCTCCAGAACCAGGCAAAGATGATCCACCCGCAAGGTCTCTGCAACATCGCCGCCCAAGTTATGCAGGAAATCCTCGAATACGGTGGGGTCGAGCATTCGCAGAATGGCCCGGTGAACCTGATGCGTTCCGGCAAGGTTTTCGTATGCGGCCGCAACGACTGAACGATGGGTGTCTTCAATTCGGCCCAGCCGCGCCTGCATTCGTTCCATCGCGACAGCGCGCAGATCAACGACATCGCTGCTTCGCTGCCTGTCCGTGGTGTTTGTCAGCGCATACATGATTGCATGGTCTTCAAGCACCAGATCGGGATTGTCGAGAATTGCCGTGCGCAGAACGGCCCGTTGCCCATTGTCTTCCCGGTCTTCCTGCGAGTTTTCCTTTTCCAAGGTTCTGCCCCCGATTTGTGTCTTTCGGGGGTTTATAGCCACCCCATGCACGAAAATCCCATGCGATCACAATCCATGGGGAAGTCCGGGCTTTACTGAAACATTCCTGCATCAGGCGGGGCAGGGTCATGGATGCTCCTGCGGCCGCGTGATGAGTATATGGGGAATCGCACGCAGGGATTCGCCGGATTGCGACATGATCGCCCAGGCGCGTCATTGTGCTCAGATGGCGGGATCGCGGGGCGGCAGACCCTTCCGCACCGGTTGCAGCCGCTGGATGACCGACCATATGCGGACCCGGATGCCGGGGGCAAGCCGGTCAAGATTGCGCAGCAGTTCCTCGTCCATACGGTAGTCGTCCAGCTTTACCCGCAGCCGGGAGGCGGTATTGCGCCCGCGCAGCGCGACGCCGTCGTCGGGGTCGGACAAATCCGCGGCGCTTTGCGCGCTCAGCCTGACCTCGGCAGTGACCATGCCGTCGCGAACCCCGGAAAACGATGTGATTTCGCCGCTCAGCAGCGGTGTCCTGTGCCAGCCGCCCAACAGGCTCATGCGGACCTGCATTCCCTGATCCAGGGTCGCCGCGTCGGGCTCGGGGATGTCGAACCGCGCGATGAAGGAAGGGCTGTCATCGGGAACGATTTCGATGATTTCAACGGTGTCGCCAAGGCTCAGCCCGGCCTGAACCGGACGTATCCGGTTGATCCGGCCCGCATCCGGCGCCAGCAGCCGCGGGGCTTGCAGATAGCGGATCAGAACGGCCCCCTGCCGCAGATTCTGCGCAATCCGGTCTGACAGGGCGCGGACCTTGGTTATCGCGGCCTGCCGCCGGTCCGTCCGGGCGGCATCCGCATCATTGTCAAGTTCGGCGATCATCCGGTCGATCAGATTGCGCGAAATTGCCAGCGCCAGCGTCTTGCGGATCGATTCGGGCGTCGGTGTGGACGCAACCGTATTGCGTGCCGACACGATCAGATAATCCTCAAGCAGATCACGGCGTTCGTCCAGGATGGAACGCTCCACGGCGATTCGTGCTTCCCCGGCGGCGCGCGCCTCCTGCCGGGTGGCGCAATCCAGCCTTGCAATGGTCAGAAGCGCGCGCGTTTCGGTGTCGCCCCCGGTTCCGGTGTCGCCCCAGGTGTCGGGCGCATGTTCGGATTCCGCGCCCAGAATACAGGCCCTCAACAGGCTGTCGGCGGCTATCTCGCGTTTGATCTCGGCGAGGCGCGCCTCCATCGTGGCGGTATCCAGCGTGACGAGCGTCTGACCTGCGGCAACCTCTTCCCCCCGTTCGACCAGAATCCGCTCAAGCTGGACGCCCGCAGGCAGTTGCAGCGCAACCGGGCCGCGCGCCGGTTGCAGGACGCCTGCGAATTCCCGGTGCGATGGCAGCGTGATCTGGGTCAGCACCAGGCACAACCCGGCCAGCAGTCCGCCGACCATCCCCAGCCCCCAGCTCGACCACAAAAGACTGCGCAGGGCAGGGCGTCCCCGGGGACAGACGGAATATTCCGCCTCAGGCGCCTGTTGCCGCATCCCTGAACCTCTTTTGCGTGCCGGTTTTCCGCGGATCGTATGTTTCTGCCTTCACGATCAGTTCGCGCCGGTCCAGCGCGGCATTCGTCTCTACCCCAAGGCTGTCGCGCAAAATCCTGGCCAGCGGCGACAGGCGGGTGTTTTCGCCGCCATCGCCGGTCTGCCTGCGCGCCGCCTGCAACTGGGCGGAACTGACAGGCACGTCGCTGTCCTGCAATTTCAGTATGCAGTGACCCTCGAAGTGCTTGAACTCGAAACTCAGGGTCTGCCGGTTCACGTCGCTTACCCCCCGGCAGGAGAAGGCAAGCATTTCGGATGCGATCATGCAGACCTTGCGGCGGTTCGCCTCGTCGCCGTTGCGCTTGAAATGCGACCGGACCCAGCTTTCCAGATTGTCTTCGGTGTCCAGCCGCCTTGCGCCGACAAACCGCATCCATCCGGCGGCCATACGGGCGCGGGTTTCACCCGCTTCGCCATAATCGACAATCCTGCCCTGTTGCAGAATGATCAGCCGGTCGCACCTTTCCAGCAGTGCGCGGTTTTCCGTCACCAGCAGGGCAGAGCGGCCCAGCCGGGTTTCGTGCCCGATACGGCTCAGCAATGCTGCGACCTGCTTGTCGGGCAGCCCGTCCTCTGGCCGGTCCAGCAGATAGAGCGATGGCGCAAGCAGGAAGGCGCGGGCAAGGGCCAGCGCCTTTTGCTGCATGTCCGGCAACCGGCCTGCGTCCGACGCGGCGCAAATCTCTTCCACAAGATCGCTGGAAAAGACGAGCTGCTCCAGGATTTTCCTGCCCCGTTCCGCCGCGAAGCTGTCCTGAAAGGCGGCAAGGTTGTCGCGCCCCGAGGCTGGCAGGATAATGGGCCGTGCGGGCAGCAGAACGCATTGCACACTGCGCGCGCGCGCCTCTCTGCGCCACAGGTCTTCATCGTTCACGCGCACGTTGCCCCGCACTTCCAGATTGCGCAGCGCGAACGGATCGCTGATCGCCCGGAGCAGCAGGCTTTTCCCGGCGCCGCTGTCGCCCAGAATACCGGTCACGGAGCCAGGCGGCACGTCAAAGGACAGTTCCGACAGCAGGGCGTGGCCGCGTGGGTGATGCGCACTCAGCGCGCGAATGCGCAGACCCTCGGGCATGTCTTCCTCTTCCGTGACCAGTTGAACGGATTTGACGGCGCGCGTGTGCCGGTCGGGCGCGGCCTCCGTCCCGAAGCGCAACCGGAAGAATCGCGCGCAGGCATCTGCCGACCATAACGTGATCAGTGCGCTGGCGGGAAGCGCCGCCGGGGCCAGAACCTCCTGCGCGACAAGCCAACTGCCGGAGGCAAGCGCGACCAGCACCGACAGCCACAGCGACACGCGATGCATGCTTGCGGTCAGCGCATGATCGACAGGCCTCGTTCGAGAGATCGCCAGCCCCGCATCGTCGCGTCCGGACAGGATGGACACAGCCTCTGCCGGTTTGAAATCCCAAAGCGGCTCGGCCCTGGCCCGGCGCGACAGCAACCACAGTCCGCCGGCGGAAACGGCGGCGCTTGCCGGGATTCCCAGCCCCAGCAGCGGATGCACCAGCGAGAGCGCGGCGAAAATCAGCCCGGCCAGATACGCCTGCGCCTGACGGAAGAGCCGATGCCGAATCCGGCGATACCCTGCCAGCGCCCGCGAAAACGCATAATCCAGAATCAGGCTGCCGATCACCGGCACGGCCCCGACCGCCAGCAGAAGCGGCGCCAGAATCAGTTCGCCCCGCTCTGCGACCAGTGACTGAAAGAATGCCGCCATCAGGGCGGCGCCCAGCAGGCAGACACCGGAAGCAACCGCAAAGACAGCGGCCAGAAATCCCGCCCAGGCCGGGGCGGACCGATCCGACATGCGAATGTCGATATCCGGCAGGTCCGCCAGCAGGGCCGGTTCTGCGCCTTTGTCCTGCGTATGTGCTCCGGTGTCGTTCATATCCGGGATTCCCGTACTGCGCGTTGGGAGTCTCTGGATACGCAGGCTGGATTAACAGACTATTATCATTGAAGAACTTCAGGCAGATGATGCTGGGCGGGTTCTCGCTTTGTTAACTTCGGGCGGATTATCAAGAAAGGAATCGGCACGAAAGCGGGTTGATCCGGATGGCGCGAAACGTGGGAAAGTCGCGAAAATCGCTTGGCTTCGGTGTGGTTGCGCTGGGGGTGGCGCTGGCAGTGCTGGCCGGCGCGGCCTGGGCCGTTGGCACTATGGCGCGGTCAATCTTTCTCGCGCAGGAGGAGGAAGTGATTCCAATCGTCGCGGGCGGGGCGCTGGATGATATTCCGGCGCTCTTGCGGGGCAATCTGCCAACCGTGACGACACGCCTTGTGCGCGCAGAGGCCCCGCGCCGGAAACCGCCGCGCATGTGCGAAATGCCCGAGGATTACTTTGACAGGCTTGATCGCGGCGTTGGCCGGGTTGCCGGTTATAACCGCCACAACGAATATGTGCGCAGTCATGAATACCGGCGCGGCTTTCTGAGCGAACGCGAACTGCGCGCGGCCAATGTTGCCTGGCATTATTTCGAAAAATTCACGCAAGAGGCGACCGGCATGGCCAATTCGGTCGGGAACTATCCGTCAACAACGCTGTGGGACACCGCGTCCTATATCGCCGCCGCCGTCGCCGCCTATGAGCTTTGCCTGATCGAGAAGCCGGAATTTGATCAGCGGATGATCCGGCTTCTGACCACCATCAAGGGGCTGGAGCTGTTTCGCAACGAACTGCCCAACAAGGTGTATAACACCAGGACGGGCGAAAAGGTGGATTATGGCAACAAGCCGGGCGAGATCGGGTTTTCGGCGCTGGATATTGGCCGCTTTCTGATCTGGATGCGGATTCTGAAAAACCGCTATCCGCATCTGGGCAATACGGTGGATTCGGTGTTGCTGAAATGGGATTTCAGCAATGTGATCGACAGCGAGGGGTTGCTGTACGGCACTTACGTGGACAAGGAGACCGGAGAGACCGTCTATGCGCAGGAAGGGCGTCTGGGCTATGAGGAATACGCCGCCAAAGGCTTTGCGCTCTGGGGATTCCGGCCCATTCTCGCGCATCGGGCAGAGCCGTTTCTGACCGCCTCGATGTTTGGCATTCAGGTGCCCTATGACGGGCGCGATCCGCGGATTTTCCATTCGCAGAACTATGTGGTGACGGAATCCTATCTGCTGGACGGGCTGGAACTGGGTTTCGATCTGCCGCATGACGATACCAGCCCGGACTGGCGGCATTCCGACGGCTGGCGGGCGGAATTTTCCGACCGCATATATCAGGTGCAGGAAAATCGCTGGCGCCGGACCGGCTTCATGACTGCGCGGTCCGAACATAATGTGAAAGGCCCGCCCTATTTCACCTATGACACGATCTTTTCGGACGGCTACCCGTGGAATACCGTGACACCGCGCGGCGATTATGTGCCCGATCATGCCGCTGTGTCGGCCAAGGCGGCGATCGGCCTCTGGGCGCTGTGGGAAACCGAATATACCGATGTGCTGTTCGAGGCGATCATTGAACTCTATGACCCGGAAAACGGCATGTACGAGGGGCTTTATGAACGCGGGCAGGGCCGGATCGAAATCTTCACCTCGAACAATAACGGCATCATCCTGACGGCATTGCTGCACAAGGTGCAGGGCATGATTCTGACCCCCTATTTCGGCGATACGGAGGTCTGGTACACGGCCTTCCGCGATCAGGATCTGCGCATTCGCCGAAATTACCCCGATCCCCCGCAGAAGGCTGACTGGCTGCCGGCCCTGCGCCACTCGGTTCAGACAAAGGCGGACTTCTGATGAAACACGTTCTTCGCATTCTGGCCTGCGCGGCCCCCGGCCTTCTCTCGGCGTTCCCTGCGGCGGCGCAGGTGGCAACCGCGACGAATGAGACCTTCACCCCCGACAACGCGATCCTCGACACCTCGGTTCCCTTCGCCATCGGCGCCAGCGAGGCCCGGCAGGAACTGCGCGGCTCTTTCGGCTGGCCGACCTTTCAGGAAGGTCTGGTCGAAGGCGTCTATTTCCGGTTCGATCCCGATGGCTACGCGCGTTTCGCGCCCACTCCGCGCCTCGACACCGATGTGTTCGAGGTGATCTGCCGCCCCCGCACGTTTTCCTGCATGGGGCGCAAGGGCATGTTGTCGGTCATCCTGAACTCACGCGGCCAGTTGCAGCTTGAAATCGACGGCGCGACCCCGAACGATCAGTTTTTCGTGGTCGATGGCGTGATGGAACTTCAGGTGCCGGGGCGTATCCTGCAACCGCTCGACCCGCATCTGGAGGCACTCTTGTCCGCAGGCGGCGAACTGGTCGCGCGACGGGGGCCGGAGAACGGGATTGACCGCGTGTCCCTGACCGGCTTTGCCGCAGTGGCGGCCTATCTGCGCTGGATCGGCGCGCGACAGGATTATTCCGTGCTGCCGCGCAACTGGCCGGTGCCGAATTCGATCGTCGATGCCTCTGCCAGCGGTCTGACCCAGGCGATCAACTGGCAAACGTCGCGCCCGCTGCCGCAGAATCGACCGATCCTTGCCGCGCAAGGCGTCGATCCTGCGGGCGGCGCGGGCACCGAAGTCATCAGGGTGCGGCAGGAACTGAATGCCTTGCGTCAACTGCTTCTGGATCGGGATGCGCGGGATGCGGGAACGCTGGTCGATACGGCCCCGGTGGCCGCACGGCCGTCGGCGGGGGAAGATGGCCTTTTGCAACTGGAACAGGCGGCGGTGAAAATCCTGCGGGATCTGGAGGCGCTGAAGGCGCAGCAACTGATCCTGACAGGTGAGGCGCTGCGGCAGACCCCGCCCGGCCAGTTTCGGCCCGCGATGTCGAATCCGGCGCAGGCCGCCCTGTCCGGGCAGGATGCCGAGCCGCAAGGGACAGGCCGGATTGCGGCCCAACTGGAGTATCTGATGACCGAAATCGGCCTCGATCCGCAGACCGCACTCATGCTCGTGCAACTGCGCTCAACCCAGCAGGGGGAGGAGCCCGTGCCTGCCTCTGTGTCGATACCGGCCGAAGCCCGGCAATCGGACGCGATTGCGGATATTCTGCGGGAATTGCAGGCGCAACTCGATACCCCCGTGCCGATGACAGAGGCGCAGGCGCAAACCGGCGCGGCGATTGAAGAGCAGACAGATTCGGCGGATTACATGCTTCTGACCGATTATTTCAGGTCTGTCTTTTCTGCCGGGGACGCAGAGGCCATGCAGGCGCAGTGACAGCGGGCGGCGAACGCCTCGGAATCGCCGGGGTCAACCGGGGTTGATCGTCGTTACCGTCAGCAGGGAAGACCGGGACCAGGGCACCTGTACCCCGCCGGTTGCCCGAATCACATGCAGACGGATGAAACGCGACAGTTCCTCGATCGTCAGCCCTTTGCGTTCCAGACCGTCGAGCAGGGCGGATGCGAACGGGCTCCGCTCTCCGGGTCCGTCGAATGCCGGTGCGCCGAATTGGGAAGCATAGCCGATATATTGGCCCGCCCCCGGCATATGGTCAGCGGTTCCTGTCGAAGGCGGTTGCTGAATGCCGGTGATTTCGCGGCAGGCATCGACGAAGAACAGGCGTGTCCGGATGCGGTCGGTCACGGCCGCATCGAAGATACGCAGGGGAATGAAGCCGGCAGGTTCGCGACTGTGCGCCGTCACCTTGCTGTCTGTCGCGGCGACATGCACGTCGCCCCCGCTTTGCAACCCGTGGGACGCCAGATAAAACAGGACGGTATCCGCATGAGAAGCCCGGAGCCGGAACCGCGCCAGCGCGCGCAGCAACGCAGTCCGGGGCGTATCCACATGCAAGGTGACATGGTGGCCAAGCGCATTCAGCCTTGTTGCGATATATGTGGCGTCGGATACGGCGTTCCCGAGTTCGGGAAGATTGGAAAACCTGCTGCATCCCCAGACGAATGCGGCGATCCGGCCCGCCCCCGCCGCCTGCGCAGTGAACACATGGGTCGCGAACAGGCCGGTCGTTCCCGCCGCAATCAGAAAGCGCCGCCGGTCCATTCAGGAGCAATCCTCGCCGATACGCTCTTTGGCGAGGATTTCAACCCGGCGGTTGCGTGGGTCTTCGCCCGGTATGCCGGGCAAGGCGTCGCTTTCCCCCATTCCGGAGTGGACAATCCGGTCTGCGGCAAGCGCACCGACCCCCACCAGATAAAGCTGCACCGCCTTCGCACGCCCCACCGAGAGGCGCCGATTATAGCCCGCCGGGCCAGTCGTATCCGCGTGGCCGACAAGTTTCATGCACAGGCCCGCCATCGCGTCGGATTTGAACACCCCGGACAGGCGCCTGAGATGTTGCTGATATTCTTCGCTCAGGTCTTTGGAATCGAAAGAGAAATGGATGTAGTAACCGGCATCGCCATCGGTTGCCGGGGGGGCGGCGCCAGCGGCATCGAGGCTGCGCGCCGGGCCAAGCTGCGGTGTCGGCATACAGGCCGGGTCCGGCGATTGCGTAAAGGCGCGCAATATGGCGCAGTAATCCGATGTCACCGGCAGCGGCGATACATTGCCCGCCCAGGCGGCGGTTGACAGCATGAGTGTTGTCGGGATCAGACAGCGTAGCATTCCATACCTCCTGCACCTGCACCTGCGCCTGCACCTGCGGCGACGGCATGGAAACTGTGCGGCGCGAAGGTAAACATCCGGTTTCGCGCACTGCGCAGCGAGAGCCTCGATATACTGAATTTTAAGAGTTTACCCGGAAAGCATGGGCACCCGTAACGGCTGGTTAAGGCGCATGTCCCATATTGCGCGGATGTCGGTATCCCTGTGACGCCATGTTCCTGTTGAAGCGTACAAACACCGTTGTTTCCCTGCTGCTGGCCGCCGGGCAGGCCCTGTCAGGCTGCGCTGGCGTTCATCCATCGCTTGCGCCGGATGTCACGCAGCCGATCAATCGCCCGGCGCGCAACTTCACCTCATTCAGCGGGGCGCTGCGCTGCATGGATGGCCTGCTGGCAGCGGCGAACCGCCCGCGCGTCCTGATCTCCTCCAGCGACATCCCCGACCGGACGCTTGCGGTTCGGGTGGGGGCGGATGACATGCTGATCAACGCGGTCAGCCGGATGACGCGCAACAGCCGGGCCTATGTCTTTCTTGATCAGGCGATCGTGAAGGATGGCGGGGCGCTGGACATTCGGGTCGTGCGCCCCCGTTCCCCCGCCCGTCCCGACTATTACATTCGCGGCTCGATCAGCCAGCTTGACCGCGATGCGGTCAATGACAGCGCAAATTCGGGCCTGGAAAACGACGATGCGCCCTTGGCGGGCCTGACCGGCGTCAGCTTTGGCCGCAGCCGGAAACTGTCGGTCGTATCGGTCGATCTGCATCTGGTGGCATACCCGTCGCGCCAGGTGGTCCCCGGCCTGTCGGTGGCGAATTCCATGGTTGTCGTCGCAACCGGCCGCGATGCGTCGGCCAGCGGCCTGATCTCCATGACGGGTCTTGATCTTTCCCTGAAGATCAATCGGGTGGAAAGCAACGGGCAGGCAGTGCGCAACCTGATTGAACTGGGGGTGATAGAGTTGCTGGGCCGTCATGCGGGTGTGCCCTACTGGACCTGCCTGTCGCGGCCCGATGCCGACCCGCACCGCAACAGCCGGGTGGAACGCGATTTTGTCCGCTCCGCCGATGCGCGGCAGATTGCCGAGGTTCAGTCAGCGCTGGCCAGACTGGGGGTTCTGTCTTCCGCGTATCGCCCCGGAATCCCCGACGCCGCCACGCGCGCCGCGATTGCCGGATTCCAGGCGCACGAAGGTCTGATTGCCAGCGGCAACGTGGATTTCGACCTGATCCAGAGAGTGCGCCAGCGCCTGGCCGAAAAAGCCGCCCGCGATGCGCAGGCCGCTGCCAAAGCCGCCCGCCCGCGCGCTGTCGAGGAAGATGGGGAAGATGATGGCTATCTGCCGCTTTTCCGGGTCATTGATCCGTCCGACCTTTGAACCGGCTCAGCGGATTTGCCACAATGGCCCGTTCGCGGTGTAATGAATGGCCTCCAGCACGACCGCATTCGTATTGAGGGCGAAAATGTCGTTCAGGTGGCCATCCAGTTCATAAATCCCGGCGCGCCAGCCATTCTGCGGATCGGCGAGCGCGTTCAGCGAAGCGCGCAAAAAATTGGTATAGGCCGTATCATAGAGTGCGTCCCAGGCAAACACCGCCTTCGTGCTCAGAATCCGCAGGTCGGGATATTGCCTTCCGTCCTCTGTTATCACCGCCCAGGGGCGGCCATCGTCGAGAACCGAGGAATAGATGAAATGGGGGGCCTGATCAATATGGTCTTCCGAAACCATGGTCTTGTGCCCCGTCGCCGCAAACCGGGCTTCCTGAGCGCGGTAGATCCTGTCCGCAAGAACCCCCGCTTCGGAGTCGAGCCCCAGTTCCAGCCCCTGCAACATGTAAGGTTCGCTGAGCGTCGGGGTGATGGCGTGAAAAGCGTTCCGGTTGCGCAGATCGGTCGGCACATCAATCCCGTATACCATTTGCCAGTCCAGCACCCTGCTCAGGGAAATCGCACGAGAGACATCCAGCCCCCAGAGCGCCGCCGCGCGGGCGCCGTATTGCTCATAGCCGATCCTGCCTTCCTGTCGGTACTGCGTCACGCCTCCCTCTCGCCAGGCGCCGATCAGTTCTCCGTTCTCGACCATTGCATCCAGATCCCATCGCGCCAGCAGGCGCCTTATCCGGTCTGCGTGCTCTGGTTGGCGGCGCTCCAGAATCCGCAAGGCCGACAACATGCGCGCGATGTCCAGCGCCGACCAGCCAATGCCCTGATCGCTGATCGAATTGTCATAATCCACCATCCGCAGGGATCGCGTGTCATAGACCTTGTTGGGCAGGCGGCCATCATAGAGTTGCAGCGTTTCCAACCCGGCAAACAGACGTTCAAGCCGCGCATCGCATTCCGTATCCGGTATGATCCGCAACTCACATGCTGCGGTCAGGGCCAGCAGGTAAGACCCCTGATCCCAAAGCGTGGTCGATGGGAAGCCTGCGACCGAATCCACCCATCCCGTTTCGGCCCGTGTATTGGCCGCGAAATAAGCCCAGGCAATTTCCGCCGCTCTGCGGTCCTCTGCGGATATGGGCCGGGGGTCCAGTGGTTCATGTACCGGCGCATCGGACAGGTCGGCCGGCAGATTGCCCGCCGGTCGCAAATTGTGCGCCCCGTTGTCAAGGCCGATGGCGAGGCCGGCCGCCGCCAGCAATCCGCCGATGAAAAACAGACTCGAGCGGTGTTTGGAACGCTTTCGGGAAGCGGTCATTCCGCCGCCCCCCGGTATTGGTAAAGGGACCACGCCCCGCTGATCGTGTCCGCAGGTCGCCACCGGGCCGCAAGCAGCACCCGTCCGACGCCCACCATGATCCACAGCAGCCAGAAAAGATTGACGACAAGAAACGGAAGCGAATGATCCGGCGACCCGGCTGCATATTGCACGATGCCATGGATGCCAGCCGCAATCATCAGTGCGAACAGCAGCAGATTGAGCCGGACATGCCGCAGGGTCTGTGACAGGATCAGGGTTTTGGGTGTGGGCGGAAAGCGCGGGCGCTCGCCCCGCGCGACCTGCCAGAATGCGCGCCACTTGAGCGGCAGAAGGGACACCGCCAGCACCCGTCCGGGATTGATGTCATGGCCCTTGCAGCCGACCAGAAGCGCGGCCTCGCCGAGGATCAGCGGGGGCAGAATATGCAGAAAGAATTCCGTCGAATAGGCATCGACCGGTGCGATGCCGGTGAAAAGCGAAAAGACCGGCGCCAGCATCAGGACCGGCACCCACAGGATTGCCAGATAGGCCCAGAACGTCGCCGCATAATGAAGTTTTGTTCGCCAGGCCATGCCGGACCGGCCCAGCGGATTGGCCCTGAGCATGATGTCGAACGTGCCGCCTGCATATTTGAGTTGCTGGGTTTTCCAAGCTTTCATGGACCACGGCGACAACATCCGCGCCTCGACCTGCGGGTGATAGACAGATCGCCAGCCGTCGCAATGCTGATGGATCGAGGTGTGGATGTCCTCCGACACATGATAGCGGAATGGCTCCATCTCCATGCGGGGCAGAAGGCGCCGCATCGCCGTATGCCGCCGGTCGCCGGGTGCCGCCGTGGACAGCCGGGCAAGATTTTCCGCCTGCCGTTTCAGGGCGTTGTCAAACAGTGCTTCGCGCCGGTGAATCGACCCGGCGCCGCAGCAGAAAGAGGCGGAGTTCCGGTTCCGGCGGCGCTGGATCACATCGAAAAACAATGCCGGATCGGACATGAAGGGATCCCGGCCCACCTGATCGTGGCCGCTCAGCCAGATCAGAAAAGGGGCCAGAATGCGCATCCGGCGGTGCAGGCGCTGTTCCAGCCAGTCGGCCCAGCGACGGCCGGGGGGGATGTCATAGAACCAGTGCGGGGTTTGCACCCAGGCGACCCTGGGATCGCGGAAATATCCCAGGGTGTTTTGCAGAATGCCGGGCAGAACCCGCGTATCCGCATCGCAGATGACGACAATATCCCCCTTCGACGCAAACAGCGCGTTGCGCAGGTTTCCGGCCTTGAAGCCGCGATTGTCGGACCGGCTGTGATAGCGGGCGTCATGGGCTCCGGCCAATGCACGGAAGTCGGGCCGGTCGCCGTCATCCAGCAGGTGAACAGACAGCTTTACCCCCTCGGGCGGCGAAACCGCCCTGGCCGCCAGCAGGGACGGGGTAACAAGTTCGGGGGCCTCGTCACAGGTGGTGATGAAAATATCCACCTGAATCGGCCCGTCATCCGCCAGCCCCAGATCGGCGCGCGTTCGCGGCGCCGCGCCGGGCGGCGTATCGTCCTCATCCCATATGTCATGAAAGAACAGGAGCGTGCCGAGAAAACACAATGTCTCTGCCGCCGCGACGGGAATGGAAAACCACAGGGCATCGGTATTCAGTGACCCAGTCCATCGCCAGTGCAGATACCACACCCCCAGCCCGACCGCGATTCCGGCCAATACGTGCCACAATGCCGCGCGTCGTCTGGAAAATATCCCGGACCTTGGCGGAAGGCGATCTTCGAACTGATGGAAATAGGGTGTCTGCATTGCCTTGAATGTCGTTGAATGTCGTTTCGGAACCCCGCCGGAACTGGCGGCAACAGGGTTGCCAACCGGTTACGGCGATCCGTTGGCGCGTTTGTAATCGGCGATGAACGCATCGACGACGCGCAGTATGGCGTCATATTCCGTATCGTCCGGATATTCGGCGGACGGCCTGGTCGAAAACGACCAGACCCCGACCGACAGCTTGGTTTGCAGATCGCGCGACAACAGCGCGGTCTGCCTGAGACTGGCAAAGACCGAATAGGTATACAGGCATTCCGCATCCGGATCGGTATGAGAGAAGAACACGCTCAGCTTCGGCTGGCCCGGCAGGCGCGCCGCCTCACTCGGATCAAGCACGATCAGCCCCGCCTGTTTCAGGCGCTGCTCGAATTCCGTCTGCAAATCGCTGCCGAATGTCGATGAGAAGCCGGGCGGCGGCCGCATCGAGCCTATGTCCATCCCGATGCCGCGCAGGCCGCGCAGGGCATCCACCGGGTCCGACAGGAACTGGCGTTCCGGGTCAAGGTCGGGGCCGGCGTTGCCGGCGTGGCCGGAATGGTCCTGGCAAATCCGCGGCGCTTCCGGGTGCTCTGCGGTTCCGGCGCCCGTCGGCGAATGCCCGTCGGTGGCCCCGAACAGGCGATAGAGCCAGTCCGTGCGATCCGGGGTGAATATCCGGCTGGCATAGTCGCGCTGTGTCCGGCATGTGGCGCCGTCCGGGCAGTCGGAGCCGGAGCGGGCGATCCGCTCCCAGAGAATCCAGAAACGATCCTCGGCCCGGACTTGCTGACCGGCCAGCAGCACCAGCGACAGGAAGACCGCCGGGCAGAGAAACCGGCGGGCGAGCGGCCTGCACGGTCTCATGCCAGTCTTTCCAGAAGACGGGGGAGCGGCCTGTCTGCCCATTTCACATGATCGAGCGGCAATCCCGGCTGATCCGCGCCATCGGCAAGCCGGTGGCTGACCGCCCAGTCGCCGCTTGCGATGACACCATCGGCCAACGCGCCCCGGCCAAGTTCGGCGCCCGACAGGATCAGGCTGTTGCGCACCAGGCTGCGACGCCGGAGAATTGCGCCCGCGCCCACCACCGCAGGGCCGATGACCCTGCTGCCTGCCTCCACCTGTGCGCCGGCGCCGAAATAGCAGGGGCCGGTGATGTCTGCCCGCGCAGAGACTCTGGCGGTCGCATCGGCCCAAAGGCCCGGCTTTACCTCTCGCCCGATGGGGCGCAGTGGCCGGGCGCCTGTGTGCAGGGCGTTCAGGATCACATCGGAATAGCTTTTCCAGTCGCCTATGTGGCGCAATGCGCGACCTTCCACATGATGGGTGACGCAATGCCCCGATGCAATCAGGCCAAGCAGAATGTCCTGCGCGCCTGCGGCGCCGGAATGATCGGTCACTTCGTCAAGGACGGACGGGTCGAGGATATAAATCCGCGCGTCCCGGTCCCCCCGGCCTGCGCGGCCTTGCCTGTTCGGCGGGATTGCGGCGGCGTCATGGGCCCTGACGACCGTGATCCCGGCCCGCGACGCCCGGTGCCGCTCCAGCGCCGGCGCCAGTTCCAGTTCGATCAGCCCTGCGCCATGGCACAGGATGATTTCCCGCGATGCAACGCGCCGCAACGAGCGCAAGGGGACAAGGGCCGCGCCAAGCGCCCCGTGCAGGCCGGTATGAGCGCCCTCCGTATCCTTTTGCCGGGCAAGAAGGTCGATGGCCAGATCACAGGCGCCATGAGTCCTGAAGTGGCTGGTGAAATCCGTCGCCGGATCGTCGGCAATCAGCGTGACGTTGCGGATGCCCTGTGCGGACAGATGATCGAGCGACCGCTGGAGCAGCGGTTTTCCCAGAATATCCAGAAACCACGGCGCCGCCAGCGGCTGCGATGACACGGAACCCGTGCCCGGACCTGTGCAGCACAGAACCGCCTGCACACCGCTTTGACGGCTCGCGGCGAATTCGGGCGCAGCGAGTGCGGCGTCGATCGTGGGAAAAAGGGGCATCGCCCGTTCCAGGCCCAGACGCTCCAGCTCCCGCCGTGCGAACCGGTTCAGACCGCAATAGGCAATGGTGAGTTTCGGGCGGACCGCCAGCAGTTCCACAAGCGCCGCCAGCCCGGAAATCGAAACGCGCCCGGCTTTCGACAGGTCGAAGATCAGGCCGGATTTTCCCTGGGCTTCCAGCCTGGTGCATATGTCCGCCAGGGGGCCCAGCACATCCGATTGCATGGAACGGCTGGTCAGTCGCAGGATGGCGGTCGCGTCATCATGGGGATCCAGATCAATCAGCATTCAGGGGCTTTCCTTGTTCAGATGTTTCGGCAGCCCAAATCCCGGCAGCAGACCCAGCCCGATCGTCCAGGCCAGCAGCGGCAGACGCGCCAGCAGCGCGACCAGCGCCGAGGTCAGGCCAAGGGCAAGCGAAATCTTCACCCCGACCTGGGTGATCGGCGCGAAATCCTGCCCGCTCAGCCAAATTTCCACGAGATCGAGAATGATGGGATGGCAGAGGTAGATGCCAAAGGAATATGGCGCGAGACGAGAGATGACCGGCGGCCAGCGCCGATGTCCAAGCAACATGCAGATCGCGAACAGAAACACGGGCATCAGGAAATCGGCCCAGTAGCCCGGCGCGTAGTCGAAGGGAAAGGCTCCGGTCAGGATGGTCTTGCAGGTCGCGATCAGCTTCAGCAGGAACAGCATCAGGCTGGCATAGACCGCGATGGGCAGCCATTGGCGGCTGGTATGGGCATCAATCATTCGCCACAGACCCAGAGCCGCCCCGGCAACGAGGCCATAGCCCGCATAGGTCAGAATCTTCGCCCCGCGCACCAGAAAGGGCAGGATTTCGGTTCCGTGGAAGGTGGAAAACAGAAACAGGTAAAGCTCTCGCCGGACCATCAGACAGGCCAGCACCAGCAGCCCCAGCGCCGGATAGCACACCGCAAGGCGGAACAGCGGGCAGAGCAGGATCAGCCCGAACAGTGTCGGGATGAAATGCATGTGGTATTTCACATCCCCCAACAGCAGATAACCGATCCAGGCGAAGGGGTCCGCAAGATCCCGCAGCCGCTGATCCAGATATCCGAAGGCGTCGGCCTTGATCAGGGTGTAAAGGGCGTAAAAGAGCGTCCAGAACAGGAAGGGTATCAGAAGGCGGCGGCTTTGTTCGCCGATCATCGCGCCATAGCTGCGCGGTCGCCGGTCCAGCGCCATGAGCAGCAGAAAGACCGATATGATCAGAAACAGCTCTGTCCGGGCGGTATACAGCACCGCGCGCAACAGCATCGGCGCGATGCGTTCGGACACCGTGTAATCCGCCCAGAAGCCACCCCCGGGATCGGCGGTTGCGTGCAGGCCCACCATCGACAGCCCCGCGCCCAGCCTGAGGGCATCAAGCCAGACATATCGTTCCCCGCTCGCCATCGGCCCTTTCCGCTTCATACCGGGCCGATCCTGTCAGCGATCTGCGAAAAATCGGTAAACGTCAGGGAAAATTCCCGATTTACAGTTTCTTAGGGGGCGGGCTGCCATGATGCTGCGGAAAGGATCGCGGTCATGATGCCTGGGCGGTTGATATTGTGCCTTCTTCTTCTTCTGGGGTCTGCGGCCCATGCGCAGGGATTGACGCCGGCCGAGTGTGAAGAGGTGCGCAGAACCTATGGCATCATTCCCGGCGGGTGCCGCAATGCGCCGCAATCCGCGCAGGGAACGCAAGGAGCACCGCCTGCGGCGCAACCGACACAGGCGCAGTTGGAAAGCCATGTGTTTTTTCCCGAAGGCGGGGCGCGGCTGGATGATGCCGCCGTGGCGCAAATCGGCAAGCTGGCCCGTATCCTCGTGCTCCCGCCGCTATCGGACGGTTGCCTGCGCCTTGTCGGTCATTCCGACAACTCCGGCGCGGCAGAGGCCAATCGCGCCCTGTCGGAACGGCGCGCGAAACTTGTGGCCGATGCGCTGACGGCGGAATGGGTCGATCCGGCGCGGGTCGAACAGATCGTGGGTCTGGGGGAAAAGCAGCCGCTGGAAAGCGGCAGCAACGCTGTGACAACATACCGGCGGCAAGCAACTGGCAAAGGCGTGTGGCGATTGAACTGCGCCGTTGTCCCGATGGCGCGGGCTAGGCGCCTGGCCCCGGCGTGTGGTGGGTCGGGTTGATGCGAATACCACGTTTTCCCGACTGCTCCGCGCAGTGCTCGGGCGTCCGGTGGCGATGGGGCATTATCCGGCAGAGCAATGCCGGGGCGGGCGGGTGCCGCTAACCGTGCGACCTGGCAAACGCCGCTTTCTGCCCGTCACTGGCTTCGGTCTGATGGCGGTCCTTCCAGACGCTGTAAGGCATACCATAAAACGCCTCGCGTCCCTCGTCCCTTGACATCCCGATACCGCGTTCATTCGCCGCTTCCTGATACCAGCGCGACAGGCAGTTGCGGCAGAACCCGGCAAGGTTCATCATGTCGATATTCTGCACATCGGTCCGTTCCGCCAGATGGTCGCGCAGGCGGCGAAAGGCTGCGGCCTCAAGCGCCTGTCCTGTTGGTTTGTCCATGAATGCTCCTGCAATCGAAAAGCTGTTGCGCGGTCCCCGATCCGGCAGGCGGCGGGCGGCGGGTGGAATGCCCTGCAATCCGCCAATCCTGCGCGCCTGTCCGCTTCAGGTCAGTTTCAGCGCCACATAAGGCACAAGCGAAAACACGATGATCATGATCTTGTATGTGCCCAGCCAGGAATAGACGGTCTGCCTGATGGTGGCCTTCTCCAGACCGAACATCCGGCCGTGCAGGTCCGAAACCAGGTCTTTCATGGTCAGCAGCAGAAGCGCCGACAGTGCAAAGATGGCGATATTCAGAACCGCCATCCAGCCGAATGCGGAGATCAGGATTTCCCGTGACATCGTAAAGCTCCTCTCTGATTCGTTTCTGCGTCAGATATAAGCCCTGAAACGACCGGAACAATAGGCCCCGACCGGCCCCGGTTGATGTCAGAGCCGGGTGGCGGCCAGAACCTCTTGCAGCATCGGCGCAAGTCTTGCCGCCCACGCCCGTTGCCCGGCATCGGTTTCGATCAGATCGTTGCGGATTTCGATCAGGACGTTGGCGCGCCCGTGCCGAATGGCGTGCCGGTCGATGGAATCCCCCGCCAGATGCCCGCTGTAAGGCTCGTTCGCGCCGACACAAAGGCCGGGTTCCGCCCGCAGCCGGTTCAGCAGCGGCAGGGCCAGCCGCGTATCCCGTGCATACAGCAGCCCCACATGCCACGGGCGCGGCGGGCGGCCTGCGAATTGCCGCGTGAAGCTGTGAACGGCAACGATCACCGGCGCCTGCCGGGCGCTCAGCAACGCCGCCACCGTGTCGTGATAGGGGCGGTAATAGGCGTTCAGCCGTCTTTCCCGTTCGGCCGCATCCACATGGCGATTGGCGGGAATGATTGTCCCGTCACAGAGCCGCATCAGCAATGTCGGGTCATCCTCGCCCCGGTTCGGGTCGATCACGAGGCGCGAGAAACCGGACAGGATCGCCGGGCTGTTCAAGTGTTCCGCCAGCGCCCGTGTCACACCTGCCGCCCCGACATCATATGCGATGTGGCGGGCCATGTCGTCCGGGCCGATCCCCAGATCGCCGCCATTGATCGCCGCCGGCACCGCACTTGTCGCGTGGTCGCAGGTCAGCACCCAGCGCCCTGGGCGGCCCGCGCCGGTCACATGGCAGGGAATGTGTGTGTCCGTCGTCTGAAATGTCATCTGCACCTCATGATTCCCGGTCACATACCCCTACAGAAGCGTGCGGCAAAGCACCAGTTGTCAGCGCCGGCGAAATGCGCCATAACACGGGCGGCCCAACGCGGCGGAACAGGGGAAGGCGCGGGATGAGACGTCGGCGCAATGTGAAGATCGTCGCGACACTGGGCCCGGCCTCGAATGATCATGACACCATCCGCGCCCTGACAGAGGCTGGCGCCGATGTGTTTCGCCTGAACATGAGCCATGGCAATCACGAGGACATCCGCCACCGGCACCGGATCATCCGGCAGGTTGAACAGGAACTGGGCTATCCTGTGGCGATTCTCGCCGATCTACAGGGGCCGAAGCTGCGCTGCGGCGCCTTCGCCAGCGGCGCCGAGGAGTTGTCCGAAGGGCAGCGGTTCAGGCTGGATCTCGACCCGGCAGAGGGCGACGCGACCCGCGTTCAGCTTCCGCACAGGGAAATTTTCGAGGCGCTGGAGCCCGGCGCGACGCTTCTGGTCAATGACGGCAAGATTCGCCTGCGGGTTTCGGACTGTGACGCCGGTCATGCGGATTGCGTGGTCGAGGTCGGCGGCACGATCTCCGACCGCAAGGGCGTGAATGTGCCGGATGTGGTCCTGCCTCTTGCGGCCCTGTCCGGGAAGGATCGCACGGACCTCGAATTTGCCTGCAATCTGGGCGTGGACTGGCTGGCGCTGTCCTTCGTGCAGCGCGCGTCCGACGTGAAAGAGGCGCGCGCGCTTGCCGCCGGCCGGGCCGCGATCCTGTCCAAGATCGAAAAACCGGCGGCGGTAAAGAGCTTTGACGAAATTCTGGAGGCGTCCGACGGGATCATGGTGGCCCGTGGCGATCTGGGTGTGGAACTGCCGGTGCAGAACGTGCCGCCGATCCAGAAACGCCTGATCCGCGCCTGCCGCCGGGCGGCGAAACCGGTGATCGTGGCAACCCAGATGCTGGAATCGATGATCGAAAGCCCGGTGCCCACCCGCGCCGAAGTCTCGGATGTCGCCACCGCGATCTACGAAGGCACGGATGCGATCATGCTGTCGGCGGAATCCGCTGCGGGCAGCTATCCGGTCGAGGCCGTGACCACCATGAACAATGTCGCGATGGAGGTCGAAAGCGACCCGATCTATCGCCAGGTGATCGAGGCCAGCCGCAGGGCTGACCGGACCACGATCGCGGATGGCATCGTGGCGGCGGCACGGGAAATCGCGGAAACCGCCGACATAAAGGCGATCTGCTGCTTTACCCAGTCCGGGACCACGGCGCTTCTGGTCGCGAGAGAGCGGCCAGGCGTATCAATCATCGCGCTGACGCCGCTGCTTGGCACGGCCCGCCGCCTGTGCCTGACCTGGGGCGCGCGCTGTGTCATGACCGGCCCGGTTGACCGTTTCAAGGCCGCCGTGCTCAGCGCCACCCGCATCGCCCGCCAGTTGTGCATCGCCGATGAGAATGACTATGTTGTCGTGACCGCAGGTGTGCCGTTCAACATCCCCGGCACCACCAACATCCTGCGCGTCGCCCCCTGCGACGAGTCGCAGATTATCGCGGCGGAACGCGAATAACTCCGGCTTTCGGGGTGGATTACCGGATTCTGATTTGGAAAAACCGGATGGGAAAACCGGATGGACAACTGGGATGAGGTCAGAACCGCCTTTCACGTTGCGCGGCTGGGCACCGTCAGCGGCGCGGCCGATGTTCTGGGGGTGCATCATGCGACCGTGATCCGCCATATTGATGCGCTGGAGCGGCGACTGGGCACGAAGCTGTTTCAGCGCCATGCCCGGGGGTACACGCCGACCGAGGCAGGCAACGATCTGTTGCAGGTTGCGCAGGCGACTTCCGATCAGTTCAAGCAGTTGGCCGGGCGCATCCGGGGGCAGGGGGAAACCGTTTCGGGGGAACTGACCGTGACCTCGCTGGAAAGCGTGACGCCGCTGATCGCGCCGGTGCTGGCCCGGTTTCAGAAACAGCATCCGGAACTGCGCATCCGGTTTCTGACCGGCGAGCGCCTGTTCCGCCTGGAATATGGCGAGGCGCATGTGGCGATCCGGGCAGGACGGGCGCCGGATCAGCCGGACAATGTGGTGCAGCCCCTGTTGAGCCGGCGCATCGCCCTTTATGCCAGCCGCGAGTATGTAAAAACCCATGGCCTGCCGGAAACCGAGGCGGACCTGAACCGCCACAGATTCGTGGCCGGCGATGCGCGGCTGAAGCGGGCGCCGTTCTACCGCTGGCTGGATGAACGGGTGGAGGAGAAGAACATCGTCTATCGGAGCAGCGATTTCCGGGCCATCGAGATCGCGATCAGTGAAGGGGTCGGCATGGGGTTCATGACCGAACCCGGCACCGCGCCGCATGACAATCTGGTTCAGGCGCTGCCCCCGCGCGAGGAATGGCAAACCCGGCTGTGGCTTGTCACCCATGTGGACCTGCACCGAACGCTGAAGGTGCAGACCTTCCTGAAATTCCTGAAGCAAGAGGCCAGGGGCTGGCTGGCGGCATGTGCCGGATGAGCGCGCCGGTGCAGGGGCATCTGGCGATGCTCCTTTTCTCGGCGCTGGTGGCGGGGTCGTTCAGCCTCGGCTCGTTGATTGCCAACCTGATTGACCCGATGGTGGTGACGGTGCTGCGCATGGCGCTGGCGGCGGCGCTGATGGGGGCGGTCTCGGTGGCGACGGGCAGGCTGTCGCCGGCCGCCCTGCGCGCGCCTTGGCGCTATCTGCTGCTGGGCGGTCTGTTCGCGGCCTATTTCGTGCTGATGTTCGAAGGGCTGAAGACCGCGCCGCCGGTTTCGGCGGCGGCAGTGTTCACGATGACGCCGCCGATGGCGGGCCTGTTCGGCTGGATGCTGATGCGGCAGGCGATGACGGGCCGGATGGCGGTGGCGCTGTCGGTCGGCGCGGCGGGGGCCTTGTGGGTGATCTTTCGCGCCGATCCGGTGGCGTTGACGGGTTTCGCAATCGGACGCGGAGAGGCGATTTTCCTTGTCGGTTGCGCGGCGCACGCGCTCTATACCCCGATGGTGCGCAGGCTGAATCGGGGCGAACCCGCGCTGGTGTTCACCTTCGGCACGCTGGTTGGCGGGACGGTCGTCCTGACGCTCTGCGCGTGGTCTGCATTGAAAGGGACGGACTGGCCGGCGCTGCCCGCGATTGTCTGGATCACGGTGGCCTATCTGACCGCCTTTGCCACGGCGCTGTCCTTCTGGCTGGTGCAGGTCGCCACGCTGCGGCTGCCGTCGGCCAAGGTGATGGCCCATACCTATCTGGCGCCGGTCTGGGTGATATTGTGGCAGGTGGCGCTGGGGGATGCGCTGCCCGCGCTCAGGGTGCTGGCCGGGGTGGCGCCGATCGTGCTGGCGCTGTTGCTGCTGCTGAAGGATGACGGGCCGCAAACCGCGCGCAAGGCCCGGTCGCGGGCGTCGCGATAACGGTGTCCGGTTTTTGCACGGCTCCGGGCCGCCGGGCATTGCGTCACCCGCGGCGCAAACCGTCCCTGGCGTCAGACAGCCGGAATGCGCCCAGCACACGTCCGAACCCCGCATAGGAAAGCATACCGGCCAGGATCAGCAGGACCAGCCCCGGATAGCGCCAGCCGGGCAGGCCGAACATCGGTCCGATCAGCACCATGGTCAGCCACAGGACCACCCCCATCAAAAGCGAGGCCGCAACGATCCGCCAGAGCCTGCGGCGAAAGCGGGTGTCGGTGCGGGCGGCCTCGCCCAGGCGGTGTGCGCCGAACCAGAGCAGGACATACATGACCCAGCCCGCGACAGAGGTGGCGACGGCGGCGGAAACGTAGCCGATGACCGGGGCCAGCCCGATGGCGATCACGGCATTCACGATCATCGCCATGACCGCATAGCGGAACGGGGTTCTGGTGTCTTCGCGTGCGAAATAAAGCGGCTGGACGACTTTCTGAAGCACAAAGGCGGGCAGGCCCAGCCCGTAGATCGCGACGGCCAGCGCCGTCCGGTCGGTATCGTTCGGGGTAAAGGCGCCGCGCTCGAAAAGCACCTCGACCAGCGGCAGCGGCACGATGCAAAGCGCGACGGCGGAGGGCAGGGTCAGGATCAGCGCCATTTCGGCGGCGCGGCTCATGGCGTATTGTCCGCCTTTGGTATCCCCGGCCTGCAAGCGGCGCGAAAGTTCCGGCAACAGCACGATGCCGATGGCGATCCCCACGACGCCCAGCGGCAACTGATAGAGCCGGTCGGCGTTGTAGAGCCATGAGACCGCGCCATCGAAGCGGCTGGCGACCTGACGGCCCACCAGCAGGTTGATCTGCACCACGCCGCCCGCCAGCGCGGCGGGTGCGGCGATGATGGCGAGGCGTTTCAGTTCCGGCGTCCAGCGCGGCCAGTGGGGGCGGATATTGAACCCTGCGTATTTCGCCGCGACCCAGACCAGCGCCATCTGTGCGATGCCTGCGATGGGCACGGCCCAGACCAGCGCCTGGCCCACGTCCCAGCCCCTTGATCCCGCCAGCACGATCGCCGCGATGAAAAGCACGTTCAGCAGCACCGGCGCGGCGGCGGCGGCGGCAAAGCGGCGGGCGGCGTTGAGCACGCCCGACAGCAGCGCCGCCACGGAAATGAAGACGATATAGGGAAAGGCGATGCGCCCGAAGGCCACGGAGAGGTCGAATTTCGCGGTCCCCGCGAAGCCTGCGACCTGCGCATAGATCAGCGCGGGCATGAATATCTGCGCCAGCACCGTCAGCACGATCAGGATTGCCGCCAGCACCGACAGCGCATCGCGGGCAAAGCGCTCGGGATCGTCGCCTGCCTCCAGTTTTTTCGAGAACATCGGCACAAAGGCCATGTTGAACGCGCCTTCGGCAAAGAAGCGGCGAAAGAGGTTGGGCAGCGTGAATGCGGCGACAAAGGCCTGGTGCGTTGCCCCGGTGCCCAGCCACGCGGCGATCAGCACGTCGCGGACAAAGCCGAGGATGCGGCTGAGAAACGTCCACATGCCCACCGTGAAGAAGCCGGAGAAGAGCCTCATGCGTCAGCCCTTTCCGCGCCTTCGCGGATTGCGTCGCGCAGGCGTTTTTCCAGCGCCGCCTGTCTGGTTGCGGAATGGACTTTCAGGCCGAACATGTCCTTCACATAAAAACTGTCCACCGCCTGTTCCCCATAGGTCGCGATGACGGCCGAGGCGATATGGACATTCGCCGCCACCAGAGCGCGGGTAAGATCGTAAAGAAGGCCGGGCCGGTCGCGGGTATCGACCTCGATGATCGTGTAGATGTCGGAGCCGTCATTGTCGAAGGTAATCGAGGTTGGCACATGGAACGCCCTTTCGCGTTTCCTGAGCCGGTCGCGGGATTTCAGCGCCTCCTGCGCCACGACCTTGCCCTTCAGCGTCTTGTCGATCATCCGGCGAAGCCGTGGCAGGCGTTCGGCGGCATAGGGGCGGCCGTCGGAATCCTGTATCCAGAAGACCGGCGTCGCATGGCCGTCCCTGGATGTATAGGTCCGGGCATCGACCACATTTGCGCCCACCAGGGCGAGCGCGCCCGCGAGGCGCGAGAAAATGCCGGGATGGTCGGCCAGCGCGAAGCAGGCGCGGGTGGCGTCGCGGTCGGGGTCCGGTTTCAGATCAATGCGGATTTCGGTTTCTGCCAACCCTTGCAGCAGGCGGGCAAAGACCGCGTGTTCATCGGTGCGCAGCCCTTGCCAGTAGGCGTTGTAATGGCGCTGTATCTCGGCGCGCAGCTTTCTGGCGTCCCAGTCGGACAGATGTTCGCGCAGGGCCTTTCTGGCCTGTTCCGCGCGCCGGGCGGTGCTCAGCGCCTCGATACCGTCATCAAGCGCCGCGACGGTGGAACGGTAGAGATCGCGCAGCAGCATGGCCTTCCAGTTGTTCCAGATGTCCGGCCCCGCGCCGCGGATGTCGCAAACGGTAAGCACGGTCAGAAGGTTCAGATTGTCCCTGGTGCCGACCAGCCTTGCGAACTCGCGCACCGTGCGCGGCTCCGACACATCGCGTTTCTGCGCCATGTCCGACATCAGAAGGTGATAGCGGACCAGCCATTCGACCGTCTTGCATTCCCTGCTTTTCAGGCCGAGGCGCGGGGCGATCCGCCGGGCGATCCTGGCCCCGAGAATGGAATGGTCCTGATCCCGGCCCTTGCCGATGTCGTGGGTCAGAAGCGCCACGTACAGCACCTTGCGGTTCACGCCCTCTTTCAGGATGCCGGAGGCGACGGGCAGGTCTTCGACCAGTTCGCCCTTCTCGATCTGTGCAAGCTGGGCGATGCACTGGATCGTGTGCTCATCCACCGTATAGCTGTGATACATGTTGAACTGCATCATCGCGACGATCGGTTCAAACTCGGGGATGAAGGCGGCCAGAACGCCCAGTTCGTTCATGCGCCGGAGCGCGCGTTCCGGGTTGCCGTGCCTGATCAGAAGGTCGAGAAAGATGCGCACCGCTTCGGGGTCGCGGCGCATGTCGTCGTCGATCAGGCCGAGATTGGCCGCCACCAGGCGCATGGCGTCGGGGTGGATCGGATAGCCGGTGCGCAGGCCCTCTTCGAAAAGCCGCAGGAGGTTCAGCTTGTCGGCGAGGAATTTCCTTTCACTGGCGACGGTCAGCCGGTTATGGACCAGCCTGTAACCCGGCTTCAGCCGTTTGCGCCGCCGGAAAAAACCCATGATGTCGGGCGCGCGTTTCACATGGGTGGCTTCCAGTGCGGTCAGGAAGATGCGGGTCAGATCGCCGGTGGTGGTGGCGTGGCGGAAATAATCCTGCATGAAATATTCCACGCCGCGCCGCCCGTCATGGTCGGCATGGCCCAGCCGCTCTGCGATCTCGACCTGAAGATCGAAGGTCAGCCGATCCGTGGCGCGCCCGGTGATCAGGTGCAGGTGGCAGCGCACCGCCCAGAGAAAGGTCTCGGCATCGACGAAGCTTTGGAATTCGTCGCGCCGGAAGACATTGATGGACACCAGATCAGAGGTTTCGCGAACCCGGTGTACGTATTTGGCGATCCAGAACAGCGATTGCAGATCGCGCAACCCGCCCTTGCCCTCTTTCACATTTGGCTCCAGCACATAGCGCTGGCCGCCCTGTTTTTCGTGCCGGGCCTCACGTTCGGCCAGCTTGGCTTCGATGAAATCCGAGGCCGTGCCCCTGAACAGGCTTTTCCACAGGGTCTTGTCCAGCTTTTCGGCCAGTGGCGCATGGCCGGCAAGGAAGCGGTGTTCCAGCAGCGCGGTGCGGATCGTGTAATCCTCTCGTCCCAGATTGATGCAGTCGCGGATCGTGCGGCTGGAATGGCCGACCTTCAGGCGCAGATCCCACAGGATATAAAGCATGGATTCGATGGCGCGCTCGGCCCGGGGGGGGAGTCTGCCGGGCGTCAGGAACAGGAGATCGACATCGGAATGCGGGGCCATTTCGGCGCGCCCGTAGCCGCCGACGGCCAGAAGCGCCATGCGCCCGGCCCCGGTCGGGTCCGGCAGCGGATGCAGGCATTCCGTCGCCACCCGATAGGCGCAGCCGACGAGGCAGTCGGTCAGATAGGTATAGGCCCGCGTGGCCCCGCGCGCGTTCATGGGATCGGCCTCGAACGCCGCGCGAATCATGTGCAGGGCGGATTCGCGCGCCGCACTCAGCACGGCGACCATTTCGGCGCGACGGGCGCGTTCGTCCGGCGCGGCGCCCGGCGGGGCGGACAGATCGCGCAGATCGCCCGCGACGGCCGCCGGATCAAAGATCGCCTCCGGCGCGCAGATCATCCCTTCCGGGATCGGCGGCGGCGCCACCGCCGCCCGGTGGTCAGAGACCAGCACCGCCGAAACTTCTGGGGGCCGGGTCAATGACGATCACCTGCGTGTCTTGGATCGTGGCCACCGCCAGGCCGCGCTGACTGGTGCCGTCGGGCAGCAGGCGGAAAACCCCGTTCACCCCGGCGAAACCGGTGGGCTGGGTCAGCGCCCGTGCGGTCAGCGGGCCGGAATGGCCTGCCCCGGCCAGTGCGCCGATGGCCGCGATCCCGTCATAGGCAAGGCCCGCGATCGGATGCGGCGGCGCGCCGTAAGCGGCCATGTAGCGGTTTCCGAACAACTCGCTCAGGCCGGGATCCGGCAGTGCGAACCAGCCGTTCTGCACCCCCGGCAGCGCCGGCGCGGAGGCCGGAATATCCCAGCGGCGAAGCCCGATATACTGGGTGACGACCGGATCGACGCCGGTTTCCTTCAAAAGCTGGGTCAATATCGGAAGCGCCCCGTCAGTGCCGGAGGTGAAAAAGATCGCGTGCGCGCCGGAGGTGCGCGCTCGATCCGCGATGGCTGGAATTGCGGCGATCAGATCGGTCTGGTTGAGCCGAAAGGACGCAACGTCCACCACCTGCCCGCCCTGCCGGGCGACAGCATCGGCAATCGCATCCCGGCCAATGGTTTCCGCCGTATCCCGACCATGCACGATCATCACATTGCCCCGGCCCTGCAACACCGCGAAACGCGCCAGCCGGTTCGCGGTGTTCCGGAACGTGTTGCCAAGGACGAAGACATTGCCGCCCGCGATTTCGGTGTTGTTGGAAAAGGACAGGACGTTGACATTGCGCCCGGCGACGGCGATGCCTGCGGCATTCGCGGCCTCGGCAAAGACCGGGCCCAGGATGATCCCGGCGCCGTCATCCACCGCCTGACGGGCGGCGTCGGCGGCGCGGGCCGGGGTGCCCCCGGTCGGGTAGATACGCAGATCGACCTCTGCCCCGTCAAGATCGGCGATTGCCAGTCTCGCGGCGTTTTCCAGACTTTGCGCCACCAGTTCATTGCCCGGATTGGCCGATTCGCCCGGCACCAGAAGGGCCACCGGAATCGGATGGGCGGAATTGACGCCCGGCCCGCCCGCCGGTCCCGGAGCGCAGGCGGAAAGCATCGCGAGGCCAAGCAGAAAGGCGCAGACACCCAATGACTTGCGGGCAGGATTCAAAACGGCAAACATGGGCGCGATTCTCTCCCTCGGTTCACTTGTGGCGCGAGCAGAGTAAGCCTTCGGGCGGAAAGTGTAAACGATGAGCAGCGCATGAATGCCGTGAGCTACCGGAAAATCGCCCTGTCGCCGGGGCTTTATTTCGTGGCGACCCCGATCGGGACCGCGCGCGACATCACGCTCAGGGCGCTGGATGTACTGGCCTCGGCCGACATCATTGCCGCCGAAGATACGCGGACCGCGCGCAAACTGATGAAAATTCACGGTATTCCGCTGGGCGGTCGCAGGTTGACGGCCTATCACGATCACAGCGGCGGGCAGGTGGCGGAACGTCTGGCGGGCGAAATCGCCGCCGGAAAATCGGTGGCCTACATGTCCGAGGCGGGCACGCCCCTGGTCTCCGATCCGGGCTATGGGCTGGCACGGGCGGCGATCGCGGCAGATCTGCCGGTGACGGCGGCGCCGGGGCCGTCGGCCATGATCGCGGCGCTGACGGTGGCCGGCCTGCCCGCCGACCGGTT
This sequence comes from Paracoccaceae bacterium, assembly GCA_965216225.1. Taxonomy (GTDB): domain Bacteria; phylum Pseudomonadota; class Alphaproteobacteria; order Rhodobacterales; family Rhodobacteraceae; genus 3107. The sequence goes on along the minus strand of CBDCFF010000031.1, from coordinate 144,884 downwards.
CCTGTTTGCGGGCTTTCCCCCGAATGCCAAAGCCGCGCGTCGGACATTTCTGGCGGAGCTGTCCGGCGCCGGCGCGACACTGGTGCTTTATGAATCTCCCAGGCGCGTTCACCAATTGTTAACCGACATGGTGGCAGTATGGGGCGGAGAGAGGCGGGCGGCGGTCTGCCGGGAACTGACAAAGAAGTTCGAAGAGGTCGCGCGCGGTACGCTGGCAGAACTGGAAACCGCATTCGCCGAACGCAGCATAAAGGGGGAGATCGTGCTGCTGGTGGAAAAGGGGGCCGGGAAACCGGTCGATGCCGGAGATATGGAGGCAGCGTTGAAACAGGCCATGGCAACGATGAGCGTGAAGGACGCGGCGGCCCATGTGGCGGCGCAACTGTCGTTGCCGCGACGGCAGGTCTATCAGGCGGCGCTTGATCTGGTCCGCGAACAATGAGCGGAGCCACGTCATATCGCGCCGGTCTGGCGGCAGAGGCGGCGGCCGAACGGCACTACCGGAATGCCGGTTTGCGCACCCGCGCCCGGCGCTGGCGCGGGTCGGGCGGTGAGGTCGATCTGGTCATCCAGGACGGCAGTGCGCTGATTTTTGTCGAGGTCAAGAAAAGCTGGAACTACGCGCAGGCCGCCGCCCGTGTGAGCCGTCGCCAGATGCAGCGCATCCATGCCGGCGCGTCGGAGTTTCTGGCGGGCGAACCTTGGGGACAACTGACCGAAGCGCGCTTCGATGTGGCGCTGGTCGATGACGCGGCCCGGGTGCAGATCGTCGAAAACGCCTTTGGTCATTGAAGCGGGCGCGCCTGTCGTCCATGTAGGGGCGAAGACCTTGCGATGCAGGAGAGCGCCCCGTGAAAATCGCCTTTCAGATGGACCCGATCGCCGGGGTCGATATTGATGCCGACAGCAGCTTTCGCCTGGCCGAGGAGGCGCAGGCGAGGGGGCATCGGCTGTGGTATTACCCGCCAGAGGCGCTGAGCTATCGCGCGGGCCGGATCGTCGCAAGGGCGCAGGCTATGGAGGTGCGGCGCGAATACGGCAACCATGTCACGCTGGGCCCGGTCGAGGAGATCGGCCTGGCCGGGATGGATGTCGTCTGGCTGCGTCAGGATCCGCCCTTTGACATGTTCTATGTCACCACCACGCATCTGCTGGATCGCATTCACCCCGGCACGCTGGTGGTGAATGACCCGTTCTGGGTGCGCAACTGCCCGGAAAAGCTGCTGGTTCTGGATTTTCCGGACCTGACGCCGCCCACCACCATCGCCCGCGATCTGGACACGATCCGCGCCTTCAGGGCGGAACATGGCGAGGTCATCCTGAAGCCGCTTTATGGCAATGGCGGGGCGGGTGTGTTCCACCTGACGCCGGAGGACCGGAATCTCTCGTCGCTTCATGAGCTTTTCACCGGGTTCAGCCGCGAACCGCTGATCGTGCAGAAATTCCTGCACGATGTCTCGAATGGCGACAGGCGCGTCATTGTGGTGGATGGCGAACCCGTCGGTGCGATCAACCGGGTTCCCGCCAGAGGTGAAGCGCGATCGAACATGCATGTGGGCGGACGGTCAGAGAAGATTGCGCTGTCCGAGCGCGACCGCGAAATCTGCGTGGTGATCGGGCCGCTTTTGCGCGAGAAGGGACAGGTTTTTGTCGGGATCGACGTGATCGGAAATTACCTTACCGAAATCAACGTGACCTCGCCGACCGGTATTCAGGAACTCGAACGTTTTGACGGCATCAATGTCGCCGCCGGGATATGGGAAGCGATTGAGGCCAGGCGCGCATGAACCTGCCTCTTGCGGCGGGTGGAAAAGCCGCATCCGGCGCGGCTTTCCGCGCCGAGCAGTCCTGCCGCCTGTATCCCCGACCGTCCCATGGCGCCGGACCCCCCCGTGTCGATGCGGAGCCGCGCGCGCCCCGGATCGCGACGTGGATCAGACCTCTGACAGATGCGCCAGGCGATAGCTGAGCGCCTCGGCCACATGGGGTTTCCGAACCGTCGCCGCCCCGTCCAGATCGGCGATGGTGCGGGCGACCCGCAGGATGCGGTGATAGGCGCGGGCCGAGAGGCCGAACCGTTCGGCAGCGCGTATCAGCAAAGCGCGGCCTTCGGTGTCGGGTGTTGCGACTTCGCCCAGCAATTGCCCCTCGGCATCGGCATTGGCGCGGATCGCGGGGTGGTCGCGGAACCGTTCGGCCTGACGGTCGCGCGCATGGGCGACACGGGCGGCGATGGCAGCGGAACTGTCGCCGGTTTCCGGCAGGTCGAGATCGGTGAAGGCGACGGGCGGCACCTCCAGCCTCAGGTCGAAGCGATCCATCAGCGGGCCGGAAATGCGGCCCAGATAATCCTCCCCGCATTGCGGGACGCGGGCGCAGGCGCGGCCGGGATCGGAGAGATAGCCGCATTTGCAGGGGTTTGCGGCGGCGACCAGCATGAAGCGGCAGGGATACCGCACATGGGCGTTGGCGCGCGCCACCACGACCTCGCCCGTCTCGATCGGCTGGCGCAGGGTTTCGAGGACCGCGCGATTGTATTCCGGGAATTCGTCCATGAAGAGAACCCCGTTATGAGCGAGCGAAATCTCCCCCGGTCTTGCCCCGCGACCGCCCCCGACAATCGCCGCCATGGAGGCGGTGTGATGCGGTTCGCGAAAGGGGCGCGTGCGGGAAATGCCGCCCTCGTTCAGCAGGCCCGAGAGCGAGTGGATCATCGAGGTTTCCAGCGCCTCGGCGGGGGAAAGCGGTGGCAGGATGCCGGGCAGGCGGGCGGCGAGCATGGATTTGCCGGAGCCCGGCGTGCCGGTCATCAGCGTGTGATGGCGGCCCGCCGCCGCGACCTCCAGCGCGCGCTTGGCGCGTTCCTGCCCCTTCACATCGCGAAAGTCGCGGTTCGCAGGGGCGGCAATGATTTCCCCCGGTTCGGCGGCGGCCAGCGGTGACTGGCCGGTGAAATGCTGGACGGCCTCCAGCAGCGATCCGGCGGCAAGCACGCGGGTGGCATCGACCCAGGCCACCTCTGGCCCGCAGGATTTCGGGCAGATGAGTTCCCGCCCCGCCTCGGCCGCCCACATCGCCGCAGGCAGCGCGCCCGCCACCGGGATGAGCCCGCCATCGAGGGAAAGCTCGCCGAGCGAGAGCGTGTTTGCGATGTCCTCGCGGGGCAGGATGTCGATGGCGGCCAGCAGGGCCAGCGCGATGGGCAGATCGAAATGCGATCCGATCTTGGGAATATCCGCAGGGGACAGGTTGATCGTGATGCGTTTCGAGGGCAATGCAATCGACATCGCCGACAGCGCGGCGCGCACCCTTTCCTTTGCCTCGCTCACCGCCTTGTCCGGCAACCCGATAATGAAAAAGGCGGGAAGCCCCGGCGCGGTCGCGCATTGCACCTCTACCTCGCGCGGTTCAATCCCGTCGAAGGCGACGGTATAGGCATGGGCGACCATTCCGCCTCCGTGTGTCCGGTGTTGGTCAACGGATAGGGCGGGGATGGTTAATGGCTGGTAAACAGGGGCGTATACGGCACGGAAATACTGGTTGGGCCTGCTCCGGCGGGAGCGGTTGACCGGCGACAGCCCTCGCCGCGCCCTGCGGGCTGTTCAGGGCAGAGGTCGTTCATCTTTCAAAACTCCGGACATGGCTGCGTCAATGGCGCCGGTCAGCCCCTGGCAAACCCGGCGCGGGTGGCCGGGCGTCCGGCGTCCTGCGCGCCTTTGAGCGCGCGCAGCACCCGGCGCGTGGCGGCGACCACCGGTTCATGGGTTTCCTTCAGAATCCGCACCCGGTCGAACCGGGCGGGGTCCGCGTTCACCGCATCACGAAGCGCGGCGCCAAAGGCCATGCGCAGCTCTGTCCCGATGTTGAACTTGCAGATTTTCGACCCCCGCGCCAAAGCGGTGCGCTGCGCAACAGGCACGCCCGAGCCGCCATGAATCACCAATGGCACGTCGGTCACGGCCCCGATGTCGCCGATGCGCTTTTCGTTCAGCCAGCCTTGCCTGTCTTGCTGCAAATGCACGTTGCCGACGGCAATGGCCATGGCATCGACGCCGGTTTCCCGCGCGAACCGGGCCGCCTCGTCCGGGTCGGTATCCGCCGAGCCTTCGCCGCCCGAATATCCGACAAAGCCGATTTCACCCTCGCACGACACCCCTGCGGCATGGGCCATTTCAGCAATCGCGGCGGTCTCGTCGATATTCTGCGCAAGCGGTTTGCGCGAGCCGTCGAACATGACCGAGGTAAAGCCGCTGTTGATCGCCTCGCGGCATTCGTCCGGCGTGTGGCCGTGGTCCAGATGGGCGACAACCGGCACCCGGGCGCCCTGCGCCAGATGCCGGAACATCCTGCCTAGAGCGGTTCATCATTTGTTTGAATCTCGGGATTCCGTTTTTCGTTGAATTGTGATTCAAACTGCGTGCCGGGACTGGAGGCCGGCATGCATGGTAAAACCCTATTCGAATGATCTTCGGGAGCGTGCAGTAGCAGCTGTTGTTTCCGGCGAGACGGCACGTGTTGTGGCTGCCCGTTTCTCGGTGGCTGTTTCTTCGGTGATCAAGTGGCGCCAGCGATATCGCGAGACTGGCAGCGTGGCGCCTGGCAAGATGGGTGGCCACCGCAGGATTATCCTTGAACCCCACCGTGATTTTATCCTGGAGCAGATCAACCGCACGCCGCACCTGACGCTGCATGGTCTGAAAGACATGCTGGCGAAGCGGGGCGTCAAGGTGTCCCACAATGCGGTCTGGCACTTCATGCGCCGCGAGGGGCTGAGCTTCAAAAAAAAACACTGCTCGCCCTTGAGCGGGCCCGAGCCGATGTGGCCCGCCGGCGAAAGCGCTGGAAGGGGGTCATGCGTCAACTCGATCCGCGCAAGCTGGTCTTCATTGATGAAACCTGGATCAAGACCAACATGGCTCCGCTGCGCGGCTGGGGACCAAAAGGCAAACGCCTGCACGGCTTTGCGCCCCATGGCCACTGGAACACCATGACGTTCATTGCTGCCTTGCGCTGCGATCAATTGACGGCGCCCTGTGTCTTTGACGGCCCGATCAACGGGCAGTCCTTCCGTGCCTATATCGATCAACTGCTTGTCCCTGCACTGAAGCCCGGCGATATCGTCATCATGGACAACCTCGGCTGCCATAAATCGAAAGCCGTGCGCGATGCCATCAAGGCGGCAGGCGCGCGGGTGTGGTTCCTGCCACCATACTCGCCAGACCTGAACCCGATCGAGCAGACATTCGCCAAGATCAAACACTGGATGCGGATGGCTCGGAAACGAACCAGTGAAGAGGCCTGGCGATACGTTGGACGCCTCGTCGGATCAATCACACAACAGGAATGCCAAAACTACCTCGAAAACACAGGCTATGCTTCAGTCAAAATGTGAAGGACTCTAGACGGCGTTTCGGGGCGGCGACAGCGGGCGCAGCGTCCCGCGCTCGATTACCGAACAGGGAAAGATGCGGGCCTCGGGATAGCGGTCCGGTTCGTCCAGCATGGCCACCATCAGTTCAATCGACGAAGTGACAATCTGGCGGATCGGCTGGTGGATTGTGGTCAGATGGATATTTTCCCATCCGGCCATTTCCATGTCGTTCAAGCCGATGATTCCGATGTCTTCGGGCACCGACAAACCGCTGTCCCGAATCGCGGAAAGCGCCCCGATGGACAATACGTCGTCGCCGCAGAAATAGGCTTGCGCAGGGGTGTCGCGCAGCAGCCGCAGCATTTCGTGGCGCCCGGCGTCGAAAGTATAGGCGTCGGCAAAGGAATGGCTGGCCCTGACAGCCGGGTGCGCAGCCAGTTCGGACATGAATCCGGTGTACCGGTCCTGGGTCGAGGTTGCGCTTTCCGGCCCGCCCAGAAAGGCCAGGCGCCGATACCCGCGCGCGATCAGCGCCCGCGCCGCCATCCGTCCGCATTCCACGTTGTCGATACCCACCACATGCACTTGCGGCGCCGGGGAATGGCGACCAAAAGAATGCACGACCGGCACGCCTGCGTCACGGAACGCCCTTGAAAAACCCGAAGACAGGGTGGACGAGGCAACCACGACACCATCGACGGAGTATTGACGCAGCATCCGGACAGAGTTTTCCGGGTCGGTCTCCTCGGACAGGTTCACCAGCAACGGGCGCAGCCCCCGGTCTTGCAGGCCACGGGTGAAGAGGTCGAAGACTTCAAGGAAGATCGGGTTGTGGAAGTTGTTGGATACCAGGCCGATCAGCTTTGTGCGCCCGGTGGTCAATGAGGATGCAAGCGCGTTGGGGCTGTAGCCGAGTTCGCGCGCGGCCTTTTCGACCTTGCGCCGCATCCTGTCGGAAACCGACGCCCCATCGGTGAAGGCGCGCGATACCGCCGAGCGGGAAACCCCGGCGCGTTCCGCAACCTCTTTCAATGTGACGGCCATGTCGCCCTTGCCCTCAAACTGCCTGCGCGCTTTCTTTTATCCGGTTTCCCGCATGAGTGCAGTATGGGGCGGGAAGACGAATTTTGCAACCGGTTGCAAAAATGTATCGAATATGCTTTAACTCGAGTCGGAGAGACGGAGAGGAACCGCTCTCACGCCACGAGAACGGTGAAACCGGGAGGTAAGCAAGAATGACTTCACTGATGAAAAGACTGGTGCTGGCCACGGCTGTTGCCGCCGCCCCGCTGATGGCGGCGACCGCCGCTTTGGCCGAGGACGAGAAATACATTCTGGTCAGCCATGCGCCGGACAGCGACAGCTGGTGGAACACCATCAAGAACGGTATTGCGCTTGCCGGCGAGCAGATGGGGGTCGAGGTCGAATACCGCAACCCGCCGACCGGCGATCTGGCCGACATGGCGCGGATCATCGAACAGGCCGCGGCCTCCGGCCCGAACGGCATCATCACCACGCTGAGCGACTATGACGTTCTGTCCGGCCCGATCAGGGCGGCCGTGGATTCCGGCGTTGACGTGATCATCATGAACTCCGGCACGCCCGAACAGGCACGCGAGGTGGGGGCGCTGATGTATGTGGGTCAGCCCGAATATGACGCCGGTTACGCTGCGGGCCTGCGCGCCAAGGGCGATGGCGTTGGCAGCTTCCTGTGCGTGAATCACTATATCTCTTCGCCGTCCTCGACAGAGCGGTGCCAGGGCTTTGCCGACGGTCTGGGCATTGATCTTGGCAATCAGATGATTGATTCGGGGCAGGATCCGGCAGAGATCAAGAACAAGGTTCAGGCCTATCTGTCCGCCAACCCGGATACCGATGCCGTCCTGACCCTCGGCCCGACCTCGGCCGATCCGACGCTGCTGGCGCTGGACGAAAACGGCATGGCCGGCGACATCTATTTCGGCACCTTCGACCTGGGCGAAGACATCGTGAAGGGCATCAAGGCTGGCATCATCAACTGGGGCATCGACCAGCAGCCGTTCCTGCAAGCCTATCTGCCGGTTGTGGTTCTGACCAACTATCACCGCTATGGCGTGCTGCCGGGCAACAACATCAATTCCGGTCCCGGCTTCGTGACCGCCGACGGGCTTGAAAAGGTCGAGATGTTCGCGGGCGAATACCGCTGATCGCTTTCCGGCCGGGGCGACCAGTGCGAACTGGCCGCCCTTTTTCCATCCCGAAACAGGACCGGCGAGGCCATCCATCATGTCTGACGCACGCGCCCGAACGCCCGACGACGAGCGGATAAAGTCCCGCTCGCGCTTTCGCGAAGCCCTGATCCGCCCCGAACTGGGCGGGATTGTCGGCGCCATTGTCGTGTTTGCCCTGTTCGCGCTGTTCGCATTCGACAGCGGCATGTTCAACAGCCAGGGCGTGATGAACTGGGGCCAGGTCTCGGCCCAGTTCACGATCATCGCCGTTGGCGCCTGTCTGTTGATGATCGCGGGCGAATTCGACCTGTCCGTGGGCTCGATGATCGGCTTTGCGGGCATGATGACCGCAATCTTTTCGGTCACGCTGGGATGGCCGGTCTGGCTGGCGATCATTGTCACCTTCGCGCTGACCCTGGGGATCGGTGCGCTGAACGGCTTTATCGTGGTCCGCACCGGGCTGCCCAGCTTTATCGTCACGCTGGCGTTCCTGTTCATCCTGCGCGGCTTCACCATCTATTTCCCGCAACTGATCGAGCGCAAGACGATCATCGGCGGCATCAGGGACGTGGCCGAGGGTGATTGGCTGGCGCCGGTGTTTGGCGGCAAGATATTCACCGGCCTGTTTCGGTGGATGGGCGACGCCGGGATCATCGCCACCTTCGAGCGCGGCACCCGCAAGGGCCAGCCCGTGGTTGAGGGCCTGCCGATGCTGATCGTCTGGGCGCTTGTGCTGGTTGTTCTGGGTCACATCCTTCTGACCAGAACCCGTTTCGGCAACTGGATATTCGCCGCAGGCGGCGACGCGCAGGCGGCCCGTTACACCGGAGTGCCGGTGAACCGGGTGAAGATTCTGATGTTCATGTTCACGGCCTTCTGCGCCACGGTTTTCGCCACCTGCCAGGTGATGGAATTCGGCTCCGCCGGGGCCGACCGCGGCCTTCTGAAGGAATTCGAGGCAATCATCGCCGTGGTCATCGGCGGCGCGCTTCTGACCGGCGGCTACGGCTCGGTCATCGGCGCCGCGCTGGGGGCGCTGATCTTCGGCGTGGTGCAGCAGGGGCTGTTCTTTGCCGGGGTCGAAAGCTCGCTCTTCCGGGTGTTCCTGGGTGTGATCCTGCTTTTCGCGGTGATCCTGAACACATATATCCGCCGCATGATTACCGGGGAGAGGTAGGATGACGACAGAACGCGCCCCCATCATTCAGATGAAAGACATCGAAAAGCACTTCGGCTCGGTGATCGCGCTGGCCGGGGTGTCGCTGGACATCTTTCCGGGTGAGTGTCATTGCCTGCTGGGCGACAACGGCGCGGGCAAGTCCACCTTCATCAAGACCATGTCCGGGGTACACAAACCCACCGGGGGCGAGATCCGTTTCGAGGGCAGACCGATGAATTTCGACCGCCCGCGCGATGCGATAAACGCCGGGATCGCGACGGTCTATCAGGATCTCGCCATGATCCCGCTGATGTCGGTCAGTCGCAATTTCTTCATGGGCAACGAGCCGCTTCGGAAGGTCGGGCCGTTCAGGTTCTTCGACCATCGGCGCGCCAACGAGATGACCATGGAAGAGATGCGCAGAATGGGCATCAGCCTGCGCGGCCCGGATCAGGCGGTGGGCACCCTGTCGGGGGGCGAACGCCAGACCGTGGCCATTGCCCGGGCGGTGCATTTCGGCGCCAGGGTGCTGATCCTGGACGAGCCGACCTCGGCCCTTGGGGTGCGCCAGACGGCAAATGTGCTGGCCACCATCGGCAAGGTGCGCAGGCAGGGGGTCGCGGTGGTCTTCATCACTCATAACGTGCGGCACGCGCTGGCGGTGGGCGACCGTTTCACGGTGCTGAACCGTGGCCGGACCCTTGGGACCGCACAGCGCGGGCAGATCACGCCCGAAGCGTTGCAGGACATGATGGCGGGCGGTCAGGAACTGGTTGCGCTGGAGGACAGCCTGGGCGGTACGGTCTGAGTTGCGGAATTTGCCGGAAACACCAGTGCGCCGGCGGCGGGTGATCGGCGGTTTTCCCGGCTGCCCGTTACAACCCGTTACAGGTTCACCAAAGCCCCTGTTCGCGTCGATTCCAGTGCCGCCTCTGCCAGCAACGACGCCTCCAGCCCGTCCAGCCCGTCGGGTGAAATCGCGACGCCCTCATTCACCGCAGCAATGAAGGCTTTCAGTTCCGCCGCATATGCTTCGGCATAGCGGGTCATGAAAAAATCGTGGAGCGGCGGGCGGGTGTAGCCCCCGGCGTCGGCAACCTCGATATTGACCGGGCGCAGGTTCCCGGCCTGCACTATGCCTTTCGATCCATGCACTTCGATCCGCTGGTCATGGCCATAGGTGGCGCGGTGGGAATTGAGGATGCTGACCTGCCTGCCGCTTGCGGTGCGCAGAACCACCGAGGCGGTGTCGGCATCGCCCAGTTCCCCGATCTTCGGATCGACCAGAACCGAGGCGGTGGCAAAGACCGAGCTTACCGCCTCGTCCAGCAGGAAGCGCGCCATGTCGAAATCGTGGATCGTCATGTCCCGGAAAATCCCGCCGGAGACCCTGATATAGGCGGCGGGTGGCGGGCCGGGGTCGCGGCTGGTGATGATTATCTGCTCTACCGTGCCGACCCGGCCTGCGTCGATCGCCTGTTTGAGCGCCGAAAAATGCGGATCGAAGCGGCGGTTGAAACCGATCATCAGCCGGGCCCTGTTTTCCGCCACCACCGACAGGCAGTTCCGCATCCGCTCCACCGACAGGTCCACGGGCTTTTCGCAGAAGATCGCCTTGCCCGCGCGGGCGAAGCGTTCGATCAGGTCGGCATGAGTGTCCGTGGGGGTGCAGATGACGACCGCGTCGATGTCACCGGCGGCGGCCACCGTGTCGATTTCGCGAATCACGCAGCCATGCCGGTCTGCGATGGCCCTGGCGGCGTCGGGAAGGGTATCCGCCACCGCAACCAGTTTCGCCGCCGGTTCGTGCGCGATGGCGCGGGCATGGACCCGTCCGATGCGCCCGGCGCCAAGAAGGGCAATGCGCAGGATCATCGAAGCCTCCCGAATCCCTGTCAGGAAAGTTTACGGAATGTTTATTCCATGATTGCCGTCGTGTCGTCCAATGGTTCTGTCAGGCCCTGCCCGGCGTCGCCCATGACCGGCGCCGTCGCGGGCGCAGCCGGAACGAAACCGGGCGTTGATTGATGAAATTCAGCAGTTGATTTTTCATCAACCGGAATGTTTATTCCGTTCTGTTATCCGCCGCATGATCGCCGGGGAGCGTTGAAATGCCCGATCCGGTCATCCGGATGGTCAATATCGAAAAGCATTGAACCATGTCCGGGATGCACAAACCCGCCAGTGGCGAAATCTTCCGGGGCATGATGCAGGGACAACAGCGGGAGTACAGGAACGTGAGCCACGAAAAGACGCTGGATGTCATCACGATCGGCCGCACGATTTTCGGCGACGCGGCGCGGGCGTGGCTGAAGGGCGAATTGACGGACGCACAGGCCGTTGCCCGGATGGCCGGGAAATACGGCGACCTCCGTGCGGTCCGGGACAGGGTGCGCGCACAGGCAAGGGACAAGGCAGCATGACAACCATCAGGCTGACGGCAGCGCAGGCTTTGGTGCGCTATGTGGAAAACCAGTTCAACGAGGATGGCGACCGCATCATCGAAGGGGTCTGGGCGATTTTCGGTCACGGCAACGTCGCCGGGTTGGGAGAGGCGCTGTGGCACGCCAGGGATCGCCTGCCGACCTATCGCGGGCACAATGAACAGACCATGGCCCATACGGCCATTGCCTATGCCAAGCAGATGCGGCGCAGGCGGGCGATGGCGGTAACGACCTCCATCGGGCCGGGCGCAACCAATATGGTGACGGCGGCGGCGCTTGCGCATGTGAACCGGCTGCCGGTTCTGCTGATCCCCGGCGATGTCTTTGCCCGCCGCGGGCCGGACCCGGTATTGCAGCAGCCGGAGGTCTTTGCCGATGGCACGGTCAGCGCCAACGACACGTTCCGCCCGGTCAGCCGCTATTTCGACCGTATCTTGCGGCCTGAACATCTGATCACGGCGCTGCCGCGCGCGTTCCGCACACTGACCGATCCGGCGGATTGCGGGCCGGTGACGCTGGCCTTCTGCCAGGATGTGCAGGCAGAGGCGCATGATTATCCGCCAAGCCTGTTTGAGCCGCGCACCTGGCTCGTCCGCCGCCCGGCCCCGGATGCGGCGGAACTCCGCCGGGCGCTGGAGGCGATCAGGGCGGCAGGGAATCCGGTGATCGTGGCCGGTGGCGGCGTGCTTTATTCCGATGCCGGTGCGGCGCTGGCGGCATTCGCCACCGCGCACGGCGTTCCGGTCGTCGAAACGCAGGCGGGCAAGGGCGCCTTGCCCTGGGATCACCCGATGGCCCATGGCCCGGTGGGCGTGACCGGGGCGAGCAGCGCCAATGCGCTTTGCGCCGCCGCCGATCTGGTGATCGGCGTGGGCACACGTTTTCAGGATTTCACCACCGGGTCGTGGTCGCTGTTCAGGAACCCGAACCGGCAGATACTGGCGCTGAACGTGCAGCCATATGACACGATCAAGCATGGCGCGCTGTCCCTGGTGGCCGACGCGAGAGAGGGGTTGACCGCGCTGACGGCCGGGCTGGGCGATTATCGTGGCGGCGACATTGATGCGGCGATCAAACCCGATTGGTATGCCGCCGTCGATGCGGTGACTGCCGCCCCGGACGAAGAAGGCAACGCGCTGCCCACCGATATGCAGGTGGTGGGCGCTGTCCAGCGCGCCGCGAGCGACAGGACCGTGGTCATGTGCGCCGCCGGCGCCATGCCGGGGGAGTTGCACAAGCTGTGGAAGGCCACGGGCCCCGGCTCCTGTCACATGGAATACGGCTATTCCTGCATGGGCTATGAAATCGCCGGGGCCATGGGCATAAAGATGGCCCGGCCAGAGCGGGAGGTGATCTGCTTTGCCGGTGATGGTGCCTACATGATGGCCAATTCCGAACTGGCGACGGCGGTGATGATGGGCATTGATTTCACCATCGTGATCACCGATAATCGGGGTTTTGGCTGTATAAACCGGTTGCAGATGGATACCGGCGGGGCGGAATTCAACAACCTGCTGGATCACGCCCGCCACGCAATCCCTTCGGCCATCGACTTTGTCAAGCACAGCGAATCGATGGGGGCCAGATCCCGCAAGGTTTCGACCGTGGCGGAACTGGAACAGGCGCTGGCCGAGCGCACCGGCAAGGGGGTCGAGGTGATCGTGATCGACACCGACCCGTACCCCTCGACCGGGGCGGGCGGCGCCTGGTGGGAGGTCGCGGTGCCCGAAGTCTCTGAACGCGCCGAGGTTCGCGAGAAACGCAAGGCCCATGAAGCGGCGCTGAAGGAACGGGACGAGGCATGAGCCGCCTGCGACGCCCGAAGGCATCGAAAAGGAACCGGGCGGGCGCGGCTGACAGATGTTTCGGCGATGCCGATTGCGCCTGGGCGTTACCGGACAGGTTGCGCGGGGCGGCGTCTGTGCTGGCTGACCGCAAGACCGGCAAGGATAAGGGCGAGTGACAGGACAAGCTGCGGTGGCAGGGTTTCATTCAGCAGCAATGCGCCAAGGATGACAGACCAGACCGGCACCTGATAGTTCGCCAGCGACATGAAACCCGGACCTGCGGATTTGATGATCTGAACCAGCAGCAACTGCGCGAATGCGGTGGGCAGGACGCCAAGATACAGGATCGCCGCGAAGGGGAGAAGACCGGGCATCCCCGGCACGCCTTCGCTCCAGAGAGCCGCCGGCAGGATCATCGCGGCCCCTGCCAGCAGCGTTGCAGAGGACAGGGCGAGCATATCGACCTTCGGGCAAAGCCGTGTGATGATCAAACCGGTCGCATAGCACATGGCCGCCGCGATGCAGGCAAGGCGGGCAAGGGGCTCCTGATCGCTGCCCGCAGGGGCGAAGGCGTCAAGTCCAGCGAGGACGATCACTCCGGCGAATCCGGCCAGAAAGCCGATTGCCTTGCGCAGGGACAATGCCTCGCCCGGCACCAGAAAATGCGCCAGCGGCAGGATGAAAAGCGGCACCGTGGCCATGGTGACACCGGCAAAGCCCGAAGCCACATGAGTCTGTCCCCAACCGAGCAGCGTGAAGGGCAGGGCGTTGGAGAAGAACCCCATGCCGATGGCTGCCGCCCAGATCAGGCCCCCGTTTGCCCCGGACAGCCGGGGCAGGCGGCCGCCGCGCAGGCGCAGGATCAGATACATCAGGACCGCACCCATCACGATCCGGCAGGCGGCGAGGGTCATCGGGCCAAAGCCGTCAAGCGCGATGGTCACGAACATGAAGGACGCCCCCCAGATCATCCCGAGGAAGATGAGCCTGATCCAGTTATTCAAGCCGGGCGTTTCATGCATTCCTGATCCTCTGTGAAAGAAGGACGCCCGGCGGCGCCCTTTCGGGTGATCATCAGTTCTTTTCCTGATCGACCAGCTTGCCGGCGGAAATCCACGGCATCATGCCACGCAGTTTCCTGCCGACTTCCTCTATCTGATGTTCGTCGTTCAGGCGGCGGGTGGCTTTGAAGAAGGGCCGGCCAACCGCGTTTTCCTGCATGAAATCGCGCACGAACTTGCCGGTCTGAATATCGCGCAGGATGGCCTGCATCTCTTTTCTGGTCCGCTCATGGGGCAGAACCCGCGGGCCAGAGACATATTCGCCATATTCCGCAGTGTTGGAGATGGAGTAATTCATGTTCGCGATGCCGCCTTCGTAGATCAGATCGACGATCAGCTTCACCTCGTGCAGGCATTCGAAATAGGCCATTTCCGGTGCGTAGCCGGCTTCGACCAGAGTCTCGAACCCGCAGCGGATCAGTTCCACCAGACCGCCGCAGAGCACGGCCTGTTCACCGAACAGGTCGGTTTCACATTCTTCGCGGAAGCTGGTTTCGATGATGCCCGAACGGCCGCCGCCAATGGCAGAGCAATAAGACAGGCCGATGTCCAGCGCCCTGCCGGTGGCGTCGTTGTGAACGGCCACCAGACAGGGCACGCCGCCGCCCCTGACATATTCGCTGCGCACGGTGTGGCCGGGGCCTTTCGGGGCCATCATGATCACGTCTGCGCCGGGCTTCGGCTCGATCAGGCCGAAATGGACGTTCAGACCGTGGGCAAAGGCAATCGCCGCGCCGTCGCGCAGGTTGTCGTGAACGTGTTCCCTGTAGGTCGCCGCCTGCAATTCATCGGGCATGGTGAACATGATCACGTCGCACCATGCAGCGGCTTCGGCGATGCCCATGACCCGCAGCCCTTCGGCCTCTGCCTTTCTGGTGGAAGCAGAGCCTTCGCGAAGCGCCACGACAACATTCCTGGCGCCGGAATCGCGCAGGTTCAGGGCGTGGGCGTGACCCTGGGAGCCATAGCCCAGAATGGCAACCTTCGTGTCCTTGATCAGATTCACATCGCAATCGCGATCATAGTAAACGCGCATATCGTCGGTCCTTCCGTTGACTGATTGCCGGGGAGCATAAAGAGGAAATTCCGAGAATCGAGATTGAAACAGTGATATTTCAGAATAATGTTGAATCCGATGTGCTGTATGGCGCGGAACGAAGGCCCGGCCCGCCGGGACGGGAAATATCCTCAGGAATGCTTTGCCAAATCGTTTCCCGCGCGTTACGGGTTGCGAAATCCTGTTGCGGAGACAGCCATGAAGGCCCTGCTGCCCGATATTGATCCGGATGGATTGCTTGAATTTTCGGTGGTCTTCACGGACCGGTCGCTGAACCACATGTCCGCAGCCTTTCAGCGCGTGATGCGCGACATCTCCGCGATCCTGAAAGATGTCTACAACGCCGATGCCGTCGCGGTGGTGCCCGGTGGCGGAACCTGTGCGATGGAGGCGGTCGCGCGGCAACTGGCGACCGGCAAAAGGGCGATGGTCATCCGCAACGGCTTCTTTTCCTTTCGCTGGAGCCAGATTTTCGAGGCCGGGTCCATCCCGTCGGAGGAGACCGTGATGATGGCGCGGCGCGTCGGCAATGCGCCCGATGCGCCTTTTGCGCCCGCCCCGGTCGATGAGGTCGTGGCGCGGATTGCCGGGGAAAAGCCCGCTGTCGTTTTCGCCCCGCATGTGGAAACGGCTTCGGGCATGATCCTGCCGGATGACTACATCCGCCGGGTGGCCGACGCCGTGCATGTCCATGGCGGGTTCATGGTGCTGGATTGCATCGCCTCCGGCTGTGCCTGGGTGGACATGAAGGCGGTGGGCGTCGATGTGCTGATCTCGGCCCCGCAAAAAGGCTGGTCGGCCCAGCCCTGCGCCGGTCTGGTGATGATGAACGCCGCCGCCGCCATCGCCGTAAAGGCCACCCGCTCGACGAGTTTCGCGGCTGATCTGGGCAAATGGCTGGCGATCATGGAAGCCTATGAAGGGGGCGGCCACGCCTATCACGCGACCATGCCCACCGACGCGCTGCGCGCCTTCCGCAATACCATGGTCGAGACCCGCGAATACGGCTTCGGGAAACTGCGCGATGCCCAGTGGGAGCAGGGCAGGCGGGTGCGCAAGGCGCTGGCCGGGCGGGGCATCGGATCGGTGGCGGCGGATGGCTTTGCAGCCCCCGGCGTGGTGGTTGCCTATACCGATGATCCAGAGGTTCAGGCGGGCCGGAAATTTGCCGCCCTTGGCTTGCAGATCGCGGCGGGGGTGCCGCTGATGTGCGATGAAGGCGCGGATTACAGGAGCTTCCGGCTGGGGCTTTTCGGGCTCGACAAGCTCTATGATGTGGATGCGTCCGTCGCCCGGCTGGAGGCCGCGCTGGATCGGGTTTTTCCGGCCTGATCAGGGGCAGGAATGCAGACATGCCTCAACGCCGGCCCAGCCCGGCCCGCATCAGCGCCCTGCGCAGCGGTGCGACCGAGCAGAGCGCGTTGAGCGTGGCGGCGCGCATGTCGCGCAGGCCCTGAGCATTCGCCATGGCGGCGCGGTTGAGCGCGTCAATGCCGGTGACACGCAGTCTGACTTCCGGATGGCGGCGGCGGTGATACGCGCTCAGCATCCTGGCCGAGCCAAGCTCTTCCGGCGTCTCGCGCGCCAGATCGAGCAACACGCGCAGATCGCCAAGGCTCATGTTCAGGCCCTGCGCCCCGATGGGGGGCACCACATGCGCGGCCTCGGCGATCAGGGCGCTGCGCTGGGCGTTCATGCCCCCGGCGATCTGGCTGACGATGGGCCAGACCGTCCGGCGGCTGACGGGTTTCAGCGGACCGAACAACCGACAGGAGCGTATGTTCATCGCCTCTTCAAATTCCGCCTCGGGCAAACCGGCCAGGCGCACGGCCTCTGGCCCGGTTTCCATCCACACGATGGCGGAACAGGGCAGGTTGTCGTGATCGGGCAGCGGCGCCAGCGTGAAGGGGCCGCCAGAGCGATGAATCTCTGTCGAGACATTCCCGTGCGGTATCGGATGGGTCGCTGCGAAGGCCAGCGCCTTTTGCCCGTAGCGGGTGGTTTTCACCCTGATGCCCAGTGCCCGACGGGTGGGGGAGTCGCGCCCGTCTGCGGCAATCAGCAGCCGGGCGCTGACCCGTGTTCTGTCCGAAAGGGAAACGCGGGCCTCGTTTTCCCGTGTCGTCACCCGTGTCGTGGCGATGCCGGGGCGGAAATCGACATTGGGAAGCGTACCCATATGGGCCGCGATTTCCCGCCGCACGAACCAGTTGGGAATGTTCCAGCCGAAAGGCGCGCCGGAAATGTCAGCGGCGTCGAATTCCTGTATGCTTCGCGGTTCCGGTTCCACCCCGCCCGCATCGACGATGCGCATGATCTGAAGGGCGGCGGCGCGCGGGGCAATGCGCTCCCACACCCCGCATTCCGCCAGCAGCGCCTGCGCCGGTTGCAGGAAAGCCGTGCTGCGCAGGTCGGCGTCCTTTGCCGCCTCGTCGGTGGCGGGCGGTGCGGGATCGGCGCAAATCACGGAAAAGCCCGCCGCACCGAATGCCGCCGCGGCGGTCAGCCCGGCCACGCCGCCCCCGGAAATCAGAACATCAACCCTGTCGGGCATCCGGCATTCCCTTTCGGTCACGCGGTCAATACGCCAAGAAAGGCGGTCAGATCGTCCGTGTGATGGTGAATGTGCATTGTGTGGGCGGGTTCCGGCCCCGGCGCGACGTGAACGGTGCGCATCCCCATCTCATGCGGGGCGGCGAGGTTGCGGGCGTCATCCTCGAACATCGCGGCGCGGGTTGTGGTCAGCCCGTCGCGGGCAAAGACGATGTCAAAGGCCGCGCGGTCGGGTTTGGGGTGAAAATCCGCGTGTTCGACCCCGTAGACCGCATTGAAACACTGCCCGATCCCGCGCGCCGCCAGCACACGGCGCGCATAATCGGCAGAGCCATTGGTGTAGACGATACGGCGACCGGGCAGATCGCCAAGGCGCGCGGCCAGTTCCGGGTCAGGGGTCAGGACACCGAAGTCTATATCATGGACAGCGGCCAGATAGGGTATCGGGTCGATGTCGTGTTCGCGCATCAGCCCGGCCAGGGTGGTGCCGTGCGCCTTCCAGTATCGTCGGCGAAGGTGGCCGGCCTCTGCCCGCGATACATGCAGCGCCGCCATGATCCAGGCCGTCATCCGCGCCTCTATCTGGTCGAACAGGGCGACCTCCGGCGGATAGAGTGTGTTGTCCAGATCGAAGACCCAAGTTTCCACATGTTCGAAATGCTGCTTCACCATGGGGCGGACGCTACTCTGCCCATGGCCGGGATGCAATGCGGGCCGACCGCCGCCGGTCGCGGGGGCGAATATGCCGTGGCTGGTCTTGTCCCAGTAAAAGGGGCGGTCGAGCATTTCATGAAGCGCCCTGTAAGCTGCGAAAGCCCCGAGCAAGTAATAGAAGGTGCATGGTCGGCACCCATGGCAGCAGATGCCGGTGCCTGTGCCCGGCGACGCCCAGCATGTTGACCGAGACCGTCAGCAGTTCCGCCCCGACGAAGAACAGGGCCAGATACAGAAGCGAGGACCGGGACAGCGTTTCGGTCAGCGGATGCGGCACGCCGAGGGGAATCAGCCACAGCGACCACAGGAGCGGGGCCAGCAGAAACTGGCTAAGCGCGCAGGGCAACAGGAGTTGCAGCCCGAAAAAGCGCCACCAGCCGACTTGCCGGATCAGCAGGCGAGGGTTGCGCATATGCACGACCCAGGTCATGGCAAAGCCTTTCAGCCAGTGCGACCTTTGCCTGATCCAGGGGACCGGGCGGCAGTTGGCTTCTTCCCCGGTCACGGTTTCCACGAATTCCGTGCGATAGCCGTGCCGGGTCAGCCGGATGCCCAGATCGGCATCCTCGGTCACGTTATGGGCATCCCACGCGCCCAGCGCCTCCAGGACTTCGCGCCGGACAAACAGTGTGGTGCCGCCCAATGGCAGGATCAGGCCGAGTTTTTGCAGGCGGGGCAGGATGACGCGAAACCACGCGGCATATTCGATGGTAAAGCAGCGCGAAAGCCAGTTGGTGCGCGCGTTGTAATGATCCAGAACGCCTTGCAGGCAAGCCACCTGCGGCCCGCGCCGGTGAAAGCGGCGCACAGTGCGGGTGATCTGATCCGGGTCCGGGGCATCCTCGGCGTCATAGATGCCGATAATGCTGCCCTTGCAGAAATCCAGAGCGAAATTCATCGCCCGCGGCTTGGTGCGGATGGCGCCTTCGGGCACCGTGATCACGCGCAGCCAGCGCGGCAGGTCCGTCCCGGCGATGACATCGCGGGTGGTGGTGTCATCGGCCTCGACAACAAGGCAGATGTCCAGCAGTTCCCTGGGATAGGTCAGCCGTTGCAGGCGCTGGATCAGACGCGCCGCGATTTCCTTTTCCCTGTAGAGCGGAACGAGAATCGAGACCGAAGGGAGAAGTGGCGGGTCCGGTTCCTCGCCAGCCTGCGCCAGTTGCCGGCGGCGCACATGGCGCAGGGATTGCGAGGCGGCGGCGGCTTTCATGACGGTGGCGCCGAACAGGGTGAGAACCGCCCATGCGAAAAGCGCCGTGGTCAAGGCCGTCGATGCCAGAACGCCAAGCGCCAGCAGGCCGGTCGCCATCAACAGCAGCAGGCGTCGAAAGGCGACCGGGTTCCAGTCGCGGCAGCTTTCCTCTGGCGCGACGCGCCGTTCGGCCTTTTCAACGAGGGCTGTGAGATCCTGTTGCATCAGCGCTTCGTGTATGGCTTCGCGCTGGGCCAGCGCCATGTGGGGAATGCCCGCGCCTGCGGGCAGTTCGGCAAGGGTGGCGGCGAACCGGTCCGGCCGCGCGCAGGCGATGTAAAAGCCGCCCGCGCAGCGTTTCCACGGGATGGCCTGAAGCGCCAGCCAGCGTTCGGGCGGCAGCAGGCCGACCAGCCCGGCATCGGGCGGCGTGGCGGCCAGATCGGCGCCCGGGCAACGCCACTGGGTTTGCAGTGCCTTCATCAGGGCGGCTTCCGTCACCATGCCCCGGTTCAGCAGAATGTCGCTCAGAAGACAGTCATGCCGCGCCCGAAGCGCCAGCGCCCGCTTCAGCCGATCATCGGAAAGCGCCCCCTGATCGACAAGAATCCGGCCGAGAAAGCGGCGCTCTGGCGCACGCATTTCCGTGTCTTTCAGCGGAATCGGCGCGCCCTTCAAAGGCAGGAGGGGCGCAAGGGGCGTTTGAACCGGCATGGCATGACCTCGGCAGAGCCAGGGTCAGTTCATCCGGTCAAGGTTAATGTACGGTTAAGCGGAACGCTTTGCCATGGCCGCGGTGAAACGGTCGAAGAGGTAGATCGAATCCATCGGTCCGGGGCTGGCTTCGGGATGGTGCTGGACGGAAAAGACCGGCCGGCCAGCCATGCGCAGACCGCAATTGGAGCCGTCAAAAAGCGAAATGTGGGTCTCGGTCACGCCTTCGGGCAGGGTCTGGCTGTCCACCGCAAAGCCGTGGTTCATCGAGGTGATCTCGACCTTGCCGGTTTCCACATCCCTGACCGGGTGATTGGCGCCATGGTGCCCGTGGTTCATCTTGACGGTCTGCGCGCCCAGCGCCAGCGCCAGCATCTGGTGGCCAAGGCAGATGCCGAAGACCGGCAGACCGGTTTTTTCGAGGATCGCCCGGATCATCGGCACCGCGTATTCGCCGGTGGCCGCCGGATCGCCGGGGCCGTTCGACAGAAACAGCCCGTCGGGGTTGTGGGCCAGCACCTCCTGCACTGTTGCGGTGGCGGGCAGGACGATGACATCGCACCCCGCAGAGGCGAGGCAGCGCAGGATGTTGCGTTTGGCGCCGTAATCGACGGCCACGACCCTGTGCTCCGGGGCGTTCTGGCGCGCATGGCCGTCGGGCCAGGCCCAGCACATCTCGTCCCAGCGGTAGCTTTGCGCGCAGGTCACGGTACGGGCGAGGTCGCGCCCTTTCAGGCCGCTGAAAGCGCGGGCTTTCCCGACCAGCGCGGCGATGTCGAAATCGCCTTTGAGGTCATGAGAGATGGCCACATGCGGGGCGCCCCGATTGCGGATCGCGCGGGTCAGGCGGCGGGTATCAATGCCGCCGATGCCGATCCGGCCCCGCGCCGCCAGCCACGCCGACAGCGCGCCGGCCGACCGCCAGTTCGATGGCGCGCCCGGATCCCATTTCACCACCATCCCGGCGGCGACGGGATCGCCGGTTTCGTCATCTTCCGGCGTGACGCCGGTATTGCCGATATGCGGAAAGGTGAAGGTCACGACCTGCCCGGCATAGGACGGGTCGGTCATGATTTCCTGATAGCCGGTCATGGCGGTGTTGAAGCAGAGCTCTGCCTCTGCATCTCCGGTTGCGCCAAAACCGATGCCGTAAAAGACCGAGCCATCCGCAAGCGCAAGGCAGGCCGTGGCTCCGGTTGCGGTTCCGGCAGCAGGACAGGCAGCGGACATCGGGGCGACTCTCCGGGGGCAAATCGGCGGAACACTATGCGCAGGGCGCGGGCGGGTCAATAATCATGAGCCGGACCAGAGCGAATCCGGCACAGGTTTTCACGATGACCGGACGACATGTTTGTTGCAGGCTTGTAACATGCGTGAGCGAAGCCTATGGTCGGGCTTCTGTACTGAAAGTGAAACCCCGGGCATGAGGTTGCTCCATGGATATGCGCAGCCGCGTAAACGAAGCATTGCAAGACGCGATGAAAGCGAAAGACAAGGTAAGGCTGTCAACCCTTCGCCTGATCTGCGCCGCTATCAAGGACCGCGAGATCGCCCGGCGTGGCGACGGCGACGGCGTGAATGTCACGGATGGCGATATTCTTGGAATCCTTGGAAAAATGGTCAGGCAGCGCCAGGAAAGCGCCCGCGCCTATGAAGAGGGCGGACGGCTGGAACTGGCCGAGCAGGAACACCGGGAGATCGGCATAATAGAGGAATTCCTGCCCCGTCAGCTTGGCGAGGACGAGGCCCGCGAGGCCGTGCGGAAAGCCGTTTCCGAGACCGGGGCGGAATCGATCCGGGACATGGGCAGGGTGATGGGGGCGCTGAGGGCGAAATATACCGGGCAGATGGATTTCGGCCGGGTCGGACCGATGGTCAAGGACATGCTTGCCTGAGTTCCGGATCGTGAAGGTGGGGCGGGGGCGATGCGCCTTTCCCTGCCGGGTGAGGAGCCTTCACGTCACGATCGGTTCCAGCGGGTCGTAAATCGGGATGGCAGAGCCGGACCACGCGGCCCGTGGCAGACTGTCGGGTTTGTAGCGCAGGTTTGACAGGTCCGCGCGCGTCACGAAGCGTCGGCAGGTCACGATGCCTTCGGGGTCGCGCCAGTCCTCTGACAATCGCCCCGCCCGGATGCGGCAGCGGAAATAAATATCGACCTGATGGAAACCGCTCTTCGGGTCATGGAATTCGTTGACGAGGGCGGCTGCGCCCACATCCACGAGCAGGCCGGTTTCCTCATGCACTTCGCGGATCAGGTTGTCGGGCAGGGAGGCGCCGCGCACGACCCCGCCGCCGGGGGCGCACCACAGATCGCTTTTGCCATCGGGCCAGGCATTCACGACGAGCAGGCGGTTTTCATACAGGATCAGGGCGCGAACGGCGAGGCGGGGGGACAAATCCGACATGAGCGCAGCCTGCCATGTGACGCGGGGTCATGCAAGGCGCGGTCTCGTCATGCGGCCCGGCGCGGCCTGTATCCGGGATATGTGTGCTCTGCTGCTGTCGATATTCCTGTTCATGCCCGGTTTCATGCCCGGTGCGGCGATGGCTGATTGCGTGGTTCTTCTGCATGGGCCGGCGCGGGGACCGGCCTCCATGGCGATGATGGCCGAGGCGCTGGCGCTGAACGGTTATCGGGTGGTCAATCAGGGCTATCCATCGACCAGAGCGCCGGTTGCCGAACTTGCCGGGGCGGCCATCCCCCCGGCGGTCGTAAAATGCGGGCCGCAAAGGACGCATTTCGTGGCTCATTCGCCGGGCGGTATCCTGCTGCGGGCCTGGCTTGCCGGGAACCGCCCGGCGGATATGGGGCGCGTGGTCATGCTCGGGCCCCCCCAACAAGGGCTCGGAACTGGTCGATGCCTTTGCGTTTCCGGAACCTTTTCGCCGGGTCAGCGGACCGGCGGGGCTGGAACCGGGCATCGGTCCCGGCAGCACGCCGAACAGGCTGGAACGGCCGGATTTCGAACCGGGCGTGATCGCCGGGGACCGGTCGCTGAACCCGTTCCATTCGGCGCTGATCGAGGGGCCGGATGACGGCAAGGTCGCCGTTCATGCGACGCGGGTTCCGGGCATGGACGATCACATCGTCCTGCCGGTGACGCATACCTTCATGATGCACAGCCCGATCGTGTTCGGGCAGGTCATCGAGTTTCTGGAGAGCGGCCGGTTCCGCCCTGACATGCGGTATGCCGAAGCTGCGAAGCGCATGTTGGGCAAGTCGGGTGAGTTGGCGGAGCAGGTGTTCCCCGGTCCCTCGCGCCCGGTCATCGCTGCGCGGCGACGATGAAACCGGTCAGGGCTGAAGGGCGCTACCCCTGCCCGACAATCCGGTTCACATGGCCCATCTTGCGCCCGGCGATGGCGTCGGCCTTGCCATAAAGGTGCAGCGCGGCGGCCGGTTCGTTCGCGATTTCAGGCAGCCGGTCCATGTCGTCACCGATCAGGTTCTCCATCACCACATCCGAATGGCGTCGGCCATCGCCCAGGGGCCAGCCGGTGATGGCGCGTATATGCTGCTCGAACTGGTCGATGGCGCAGCCATTCTGCGTCCAGTGGCCGGAATTATGGACGCGCGGCGCGATTTCGTTGACGATCAGGCCCTGCGGCGTCACGAACAGTTCCACCCCGATAACCCCCACATGGCCAAGCGCGTTCAGAATCCTGCCGGTCAGCAGTACCGCATCCGCCTTGTGCGCCGCGCCCAGCCGGGCGGGGACGGTGGTTGTGCGCAGGATGCCGTCCTTGTGGACATTCTCGCCCGGATCGAAACAGGCGGTGGCGCCGTCGATCCCGCGCGCGCCGATCACCGAAATCTCGTGGCTGAAATCCACGAACCCTTCGCAGATTGCGGAAGCCCCGGCCATGGCGTTCAGCGCCGCCCCGGCGTCCGCGTCCGCCTCGATCCGCGCCTGCCCCTTGCCGTCATAGCCGAAGCGGCGGGTTTTCAGGATCGCCGGGGTGCCAATATCGGCCAGCGCGCGGTTCAGGTCGTCGGCATCGGCGATGGCGGCGAAGGGGGCGGTTTCCAGGCCGAGACCGGTCAGGAACGTCTTTTCGGCCAGACGGTCCTGGCTGATGGCCAGAGACCGCCGTCCGGGGCGGATCGGGCGACGGGATGCAAGCAGATCAAGCGCGCCGGCCGGGATGTTCTCGAATTCGTAGGTGATGACATCGACCGCATCGGCAAAGGCGCTCAGCGCGGTCTCATCCACATAGGCGGCAGTGGTGACGGCCCCGGCGACCTGCCCGGCGGGCGGGTTGGCGCCGGGGTCATAGATGTGGCATCCGAAGCCCAGACGGGATGCCGCAACCGACAGCATCCGGCCCAGTTGTCCGCCGCCCAGAATGCCGATCACGGCCCCCGGCCGCAAAGGTTCAGTCATCGCCGGGTTCCGCAGCCACCGAGGCCGACAGGTCAGCGCGCCATTGATCAAGGCGCGCCGCCAGCCCGGCATCTTGCAAGGCCAGTATCTGCGCCGCCATCAGGCCCGCATTCGCGCCCCCCGCAGCCCCGATCGCCATGGTTGCCACGGGAAATCCCCTCGGCATCTGGACGATGGAGTAAAGACTGTCAATCCCGGCGAGCGCCTGTGTCTGAATCGGCACGCCGACCACCGGCACACGGGTCTTCGAGGCGATCATCCCCGGCAGATGCGCCGCCCCGCCTGCGCCCGCGACAATCACCCGCAGGCCGCGTTCCAGCGCCGTCTTGCCATATTCCCAGAGCCGGTCGGGCGTGCGGTGGGCCGAGACGATTCGCGCCTCGTATGTCACGCCCAGTTCATCGAGGATATGCGCGGTTTCGCGCATGGTGGGCCAGTCCGATTGACTGCCCATGATGATCCCGACCCGTGTTTCGGTCATGCTGTCCCTCCAGGGCGGCACTATAGGGATTCGCGCAGGCTAGGCAATGATGTCGGGCAGGAGTTCATCCCCGATGCGCCGTATCTGATCCTTCAGCGCAAGTTTCCGTTTCTTGAGGCGCTTGAGAGTCAGCGCATCGCCGGTGCTTTTTTCCTGAAGCGCGCCGATTGCCTCGTCCAGATCGCGATGCTTGCTTTTCAGCACCTCAAGGCGGACGCGCAGGACATCCTCGTGGCTCATTTCCGGTGGGGTCTGCGTCATGGTCGATGTTTTCGCGATTGCCTTCGCATGGATTGTAACCGTTCCGGGCGCGTTCGCAAAGCCCCGCGCGAAGCCATGTTATTGCCTTGCGCCCGATCAAACGCCACCCCATATTCGGAAAAGGGCGGGCTGCCATTGCGGGGCTTGCCTGGCGGTCGCTACAATCAGGACGTATCAATGACGAAGCTGTCTCTTGGAACGCATCCCTTTCTTCTGGGATTTGATCAGCTTGAACGGCTGGTGGAACGTGCCGCGAAATCCGGCAATGACGGCTACCCGCCCTTCAATATCGAGCAAACCAGCGAACACGGCTATCGCATCACGCTGGCCGTGGCCGGGTTCGCCGAGTCGGAACTGTCGATCACCGTCGAGGACCGGCAGCTTGTGATTCGCGGACGGCAGGCCGATGACAATGAAGGCCGGGAGTTCCTGCACAGGGGAATCGCCGCCCGCCAGTTTCAGCGCGCCTTCGTACTGGCCGAAGGGGTCGAAGCGGCCGGGGCGAGCATGGAAAACGGGCTTTTGCATGTGGTTCTGGAACGGGCCACGCCTGACAGGATCGTGCAGACGATCCGCATCGGGAAAGGTTGAAAGGTCAAGAGGTCAAGGAGGCATATCATGGATACACGTTATGATTTCGACAGGCTGCTGGGCGAACGCAAGGTCTATGTACGCCGCGTAAACGTCGAGGATCTGCCGGACGAACTGCGCAAGCGGGCGATGGGCGCCGAGAGCGTTTATGCGCTTTGCAGCGAGGATGGCGAACAGCTTGCCCTGACCGGAAGCCGCGACATGGCCTTTATCCTTGCGCGCCAGAACGATTTCGCGCCGGTCTCCGTCCACTGACGGGATATGCGTTCACCAGCGATGCCTTCGGTGGGGATGGCTGCGCATTTGCCTGCAAGCGTTTGCGGAAACTGAAGAATGTCGATGCCACGCGCCCCGGTGTCAGCCTGCGATCAGGCCCATCGATTCCAGTTTCAGCAAAATCTGGTGGGCGCAGTTGTCCACGTCCACATTTTCCGTCTCGACCCGGAGTTCCGGATTCTCCGGCACATCGTAAGGGTCGGAAATGCCGGTGAACTCTGCGATTCTGCCCGCGCGGGCGAGCCTGTAGAGCCCCTTGCGGTCGCGGCGCTCGCATTCCTCGATCGAGGTCGCGACATGAACCTCGACAAAGGCGCCGAACGCCTCGATCTCTTCGCGCACGGCGCGCCGTGTGGCGGCATAGGGCGCGATGGGCGCGCAGATGGCGATGCCGCCGTTCCTGGTGATCTCCGACGCCACATAGCCGATACGGCGGATGTTCAGGTCGCGGTGCGCTTTCGAGAAACCAAGCTCCGAAGACAGGTTCCTGCGCACGATGTCGCCATCCAGCAATGTTACCGGTCGCCCGCCCATCTCCATCAGCTTGACCATCAGCGCGTTGGCGATGGTGGATTTGCCGGAGCCGGAAAAGCCGGTGAAGAATACCGTGAAGCCTTGCCGTGAACGCGGCGGGTAGCGGTTGCGAAGCTGGTTCACGACCTCCGGGAAAGAGAACCATTCCGGAATCTCCAGCCCTTCGTGCAGGCGGCGGCGCAGTTCCGTGCCGGAAATGTTCAGGATCGTCACGCGGTCCCGGTCGGCGATCTCGTCCATCTGTTCGTATTGCGCGCGTTCCTGCACATAGACCATGTGTTTGAAATCAACCATTTCGATGCCGATTTCATCCTGATGCCTGCGGAACAGTTCCTGCGCATCATAGGGGCCATGGAAATCCTCTCCGTTCGAGTTCCTGCCAGGCCCCGCATGGTCGCGGCCGACGATGAAATGAGTGCAACCGTGGTTCTTGCGGATAAGCCCGTGCCAGACCGCCTCTCTCGGGCCGGCCATGCGCATGGCGAGGTTCAGAAGGCTCATGGTGGTGGTGGCGCCCGGATATTTGTCCAGCACCGCCTCATAGCAGCGCACGCGGGTGAAGTGATCGACATCGCCGGGTCTGGTCATGCCGATGACCGGGTGGATCAGCAGGTTCGCCTGCGCCTCTTTCGCGGCGCGGAAGGTCAGTTCCTGATGCGCGCGGTGCAATGGGTTGCGGGTCTGAAAGGCGACGATCTTGCGCCAGCCCAGCTTGCGAAAAAAGGCGCGAAGCTCATTCGGGGTGTCGCGGCGGCCGCGGAAATCATAGTGAACGGGCTGCTGGATGCCGATGACCGGGCCGCCCAGACAGACCTTGCCCGCGACATTGTGCAGATAGTTCACGGCGGGATGGGCGCTGTCATCGGCGCCGAACACCTTTTCCGCCTCGCGCGCCTTGTCCGGGGTCCAGCGGTCGGTCACGGTCATGGTCGCGAGGATCACGCCTTCCCGGTCGCGCAGCGCGATGTCCTGCCCCGCCGTGATGCTGGCCGCGAACTCTTCGGACACATCCAGGGTGATCGGGATCGGCCACAGCGTGCCATCGGCCAGGCGCATGTTTTCGACGACGCCGTTGTAATCCTGTTCGCTCAGGAATCCCTTCAGCGGGTTGAAGCCCCCGTTCATCAGAAGCTCCAGATCGCAGATCTGGCGCGGCGACAGGTCATGGCTGGCCAGGCTGGCGGCCTCGACCTTCAGCTTTTGCGCGGAATCATGGGAAACGTACAGTTCCGGGATCGGGGTAAGGTTGGCGGACATGGTCATGAAGCGTTCCGGTCAATGATTGTCAACAACAGGGCTGTCCGGCGAAACGGCCGATCCTGTGCGCGGATGTGCCCGTGAATGTGCGCGCAGATGTGCCTGCGACGGGGAAAAAGTTCAAGCACCCGCGCGCAATAAATGCAATTCGAGGCGAAAAGGCCGCAAGACCGCCGGGATTCGGGAAATCATTCTTCCTGTTCGGCCAGAAAGCGCTCTGCTTCCAGCGCCGCCATGCAGCCCATGCCTGCCGAGGTGACGGCCTGACGATATTTGTGGTCGGTCAGATCGCCCGCCGCGAAGACGCCGGGGACCGAGGTTTCGGTCGAGTCGGGTCTGGTGACGACATAGCCGCCCATGTGGGTGTCCAGCACATCCCTGACCAGCTCGTTCGCCGGGGTGTGGCCGATGGCGACGAAGACGCCCGCGCAGGGGATTTCCAAGGTCTCGTCCGTTTTCACGTTGCGCACCCTCACGCCAGTCACGCCCGGCGGATTTTCGGCGCCGACGACCTCTTCGAGCACATGAAACCAGAGCGGCTTTATCTTTTTGTTCCTGAACAGGCGGTCTTGCAGAATCTTCTCGGCGCGCAGTTCGTCCCGGCGATGGATCAGCGTGACCCGAGAGGCGAAGTTGGTCAGAAACAGCGCCTCTTCCACAGCGGTATTGCCGCCGCCGATGACGACGATTTCCTGCCCGCGATAAAAGAACCCGTCGCAGGTGGCGCAGGCCGAGACGCCGAAGCCTCTGAATTTCTCTTCCGACGGCAGGCCGAGCCATCTGGCCCGCGCCCCGGTTGCCAGGATAACGGCGTCGGCGGTGTAGGTCGCGCCGCTGTCGCCGCTGGCGGTAAAGGGGCGTCGGGACAGATCCAGATCGCTGATGATGTCGCCGGCAACCTCGCAGCCCACCGCCCTGGCATGGGCCTCCATCCGGACCATCAGGTCGGGGCCCTGAACCTCGGTGTCGCCGGGCCAGTTCTCGACTTCGGTGGTGGTGGTCAACTGGCCGCCCGGTTCCATTCCCTGCACCAGAACGGGGTTCAGCATCGCCCGGCCGGCATAGACGCCGGCCGTGTATCCGGCCGGGCCGGAGCCAATGATCAGAACGCGCGTGTGCCGTGTGTCAGCCATCGTGGCCCCCCGTTGCCAGCAGTCCGGGGGGATATAGACGCGCGCCGCGCAGGTTGAAAGCCCCCGTTGAAGCCCCCGATGCGCAGCATTGCCAAAAACGCTTGCACCCGGTCGATGAAGTAAGATAGTTGCGTGCAGACGTAATTTAATTGCGTCACGCGGGGCGCTGCTGGAAAAAATGAAAATCCTGTCCGGGGGACAAGATGGCTGGCATGAAACTGGATGAAATCGACCGGATGATCCTGGCAGAGCTTCAGGCCGACGGGCGCATGACCAATGTGGAGCTTGCCAGGCGAGTGGGCATTTCCGCGCCCCCCTGCCTGCGTCGTGTGCGCTCTCTGGAACAGCAGGGATATATCCGTGGCTACCACGCGGATGTCAATGCGCGGGCGCTGGGGTTCGAGGTGCAGGTCTATGCGATGGTGGGGCTGGTCTCTCAGGCCGAGGCGGATCTGTCGGCGTTCGAGGAGCGGTGCAGGAACTGGCCCCTGGTGCGCGAATGTCACATGCTGAATGGCGAGGTGGATTTCATCCTGAAATGCGTGGCCCCGGACCTGTCGGGCTTTCAGGGCTTCCTGACCGGCGAACTGACCGCCGCGGACAATGTGGCCAGTGTCAAGACATCGCTGGTGATACGCGGGGCGAAGGATGCGCCGGGCGTGCCCTTCGATGTGCTGGAAGAGCGCATGAACCAGACCCCCTGAGGGGCCTGTTCCGATTTTTCCCGGCGACTGGGAAGGCATGGCGACGGAAATCGGGGAAACGTCTTTGACAGGACAGGCTCCGAGTGGCCCTTCAATCCGCTCAATCCGGCTGCTTCAACCGCGCCGCCCGTCCGCCACGGCGTTTTTTCAGAAGCGGCGCGCGGGTGGGCAGGTCTGCGGCGATCCGGGCGCGGTCCTCGTCGGTCAGGCGGGACCAGTCGCGAATCTCGTCGATGGTGCGCATACACCCGGCGCAGATGCGCGCCTCCGGGTGGATGACGCAGACACCGACGCAGGGCGACTGTATTTCGTCGCGCCTCCAGACATCGTCGGGCATGGCGGTCCTTTTGCCTACAAATGCGCCAGCCGATCCAGCGCGCCTTGCAGGATATACCCGGCGGCGACATGATCGACAACCTCTGCGCGGCGTTTCCGGGACATGTCCGCCTCCAGCAATGCGCGTTCGGCGGCGACGGTGGACAGGCGTTCGTCCCAGAAGGCGACGGGAATATCGGCAAGGCGCGAAAGATTGCGCGCAAAGGCGCGGGTGGATTGGGCGCGGGGGCCTTCGGAGCCGTCCATGTTGCGGGGCAGGCCGATTATCAGCCCGCCAACCTGCCGGTGGGCAAGGATTTTCAGGAGCGCCTCCGCATCGTCCGGGAACCTTTTGCGTCTGAGCGTCTTCAGCGGCGTGGCGATGGAACGAAAGCCGTCCGACACGGCGACGCCGATGGTCCTGGTGCCGAGGTCGAGCCCGGCAAGCGCGCGCATGGGGGGCAGGGCGGCGGCGAAATCCTCGATCTGCTCGTGGATCATTCGATAAGCCCTGCGTTTTGTGCGGCGCTGTTTATCAGCGCGAGGGCGTTTGCGTCACCGGCGAATACGATTTGCGCCTCTGCCCGGATGGCGCGGGCGCGGGCGACCTCCCCCAGAACCCCCAGTGCGCCGACAAGGCGGGCCCATTCCTGCGCCGCGCCGCCTTCGGTTGCAAGGCGTTCGGCCAGGCCCTCGACCATGCTGCGGATCATCCGGGCGCGATCCCCGGTGCCGAGTTCCCCGGCGGCGGACACCTCTTCGGCAGAGGGGCCGGGCAGGGCGGCTTGGGGCTCTGGCAGGGTGTACTGCACACCGGCGCGCAGGGCGACCTCTTCGATCCGGGCGCGGATCAGGGGAAGCCACGGGGCATCGGGACGGCTTTCCCGCAACAGCGTCGCCCAGAGTTGAAAGGCCAGATCGGGGCGACCGGTTTGCAGGAACATCAGGCCGGAATAATAGCGGGCGACGCCATTCGCGGGATCAAGCGCGAGGGCGCGGGTCAGGGCCTGTTCGGCCTCGGGCGAGACATACCCCCCGGCGGCAAGGATCAGCAGGTCGGCATGGTCCGCCCAGTCATCAGCGGTTGCCACCCTGCCCTTCAGGGCAAGCACCAGTGCCTGGGCTGCGTGGGCGGCGGCGAAATTGCCCAGCCGCGCCTCGCCCTGCACAAGCAGGACATGGCCTTGCAGGTCGTCGGGGCGGTCGGCCACAACCCGCCGCAGCCGGGCGACCAGGGCCTGATATTCTTCGGTGGCCCCGGATCGGGCTGATGCCGGCTCAGCCTCTGCCACTGCCTGACCGGGGCGGCTGGCGCGCGCCTCTTCCGCCGCCCCGATCCGTTCCCGAAGCGGAAGGTCGGGATAGCCGGGCGCACCCAGCATAAGGTAGAGCGACCCGGCCCCGCCCACCAGCACCGCCGCCGCCGCGATCATCATGCGCGTCGCCGTGGCCGGGGCTTCCGACAGCGCGATCTTTCCCGCTGCGGCATCGGCACAAAGCAGGCGGCGGGAAATCTCGATCCTTGCCTGCACGGCGTCGGCTTCGGATATGACGCCGCGCGCGCGATCCTGATCCAGTTCGCGCAACTGATCGCGATAGATGGCGGTGTCAGCCCCTGCGCCCGCCCCTGCGCCCGTCCCTGCCCGGTGACGGACGCGCAGCGCCGCCAGCGCAACAGGCGCAGTCACCAGAAGGCACAGCCCGATGGCCGCAATCCAGAATGCCATGTCATTCTCCTCGGTCGGGCCGATACCTATAGCGGATCGCGCCGGACAGAAAGGGGCGGAACCGTCGCGCGTGGGCGCGCGGGCGCCGGAAGCGCCGCCGTTTGGCCGTGATCGGCAGCCGAACCGGAACCGTCGCGCGTGGGCGCGCGGGCGCCGTGAGGTGCGAAGCGCTATTTTTGCAGTGCTACAATGCGAATCCTGGGCGCGCGGGCGCCGGAGGTGCGAATGTCGCATATCCGGTGAAAGATGCCGCAGAAAGGATCGGGTGATTTTTCCGGCTGTTTCATTACACTGGCAGCGACATTCGCCCCGATGATGGATTCGACCCGCATGAGACGCTATTCCGCCTTTGCCATTGTCCGGGAGGCCGCGCGCCACCATCGGGGATGGGAACGCGCCTGGCGCTCGCCGGAACCGAAATCGCGCTATGACGTGATCATTGTCGGCGCCGGGGGGCACGGGCTGGCCACGGCGTATTATCTGGGTGCGAATCACGGCATCAGGAATGTGGCGATTCTGGAAAAGGGCTGGCTGGGGGGCGGCAATACCGGCCGCAACACCACGATCATCCGGTCGAACTATCTACAGGATGCCTCTGTCGCGATTTATGAAAAGGCGCGCTCCCTGTACGAAACGATGAGCCAGGACCTGAACTACAATGTCATGTTCAGCCCGCGCGGCGTGATGATGCTGGCCCAGACCGAACATGAGGTGCGCGGCTACAGGCGCACGGCGCAGGCCAATGCCTGTCAGGGGGTGGTGACGGAGTTCATCGGGCCGCAGCGGGTGAAGGAGCTTTGCCCGATCATGAATGTCGCCGGGCCCCGCTATCCGGTTCTGGGCGCGCTGTGGCAGCCGCGCGGCGGCACCGCCCGGCACGACGCCGTGGCCTGGGGCTATGCCCGCGCCTGTTCCGGCATGGGCATGGACATCATCCAGAACTGCGAAGTCACCGGCATTCGGGTTGCGGGCGGCGGGGTCGTTGGCGTCGATACCTCCAGAGGCGCGATTGATTGCGGAAAGCTGGCGCTCGTCGTCGCGGGCCATTCCAGCCATCTGGCCGGGATGGCGGGCTTTCGCCTGCCGATGGAATCGGTTGCCTTGCAGGCGCTGGTGTCGGAGCCGATCAAGCCTTGCATGGATGTGGTCGTGATGGCCAACACCGTGCATGGGTACATGAGCCAGTCCGACAAGGGCGAGATGGTGATCGGCGGCGGCACGGACGGGTTCGGCAACTACACCCGGCGCGGATCGTTCCACCATATCGAGCAAACCGTGCGCGCGCTGGTCGAGACCTTCCCGATCATCTCGCGGCTGAAGATGCTGCGCCAGTGGGGGGGCGTCGTGGATGTGACCGGCGACCGGTCGCCGGTGATTACCAGAACCCCGGTTCGCAACGTCTTCATGAACGGCGGCTGGGGCACCGGCGGGTTCAAGGCGATTCCCGGCTCCGGCTGGGCGATGGCGGAACTGGTGGCGAAGGGGGAGCCGGGGCCATTGGCGGCGCAGTTCGGGCTGGAGCGGTTCACCGAAGGGCGGTTCATCGACGAGAGCGTGGCGGCAGGGGTGGCGCATTGATGGGATGGGAAGACTTCACACCCAAAGATGAGGAACGGCTCGCGGGCCTTCTGCGGGGCATGGCGGAACGTGCAAGGACCGAAGCCAATTATTCAGCAACACGTTTTTTGGAGATGCTGAGCAATCGCGGGGCAAAGGAAACAGTTCGCTTTCTTTTAGGCACACCGAATCCGTCTGATGGTTTCACCAACATGTATTTGGCCGGGCGTCTGGACCTGACGCTGGAGTGGGTTGTTCAGGACGAACCCTGGCGATCTTTCCTGACGCCTGCGGAATTGAGGGTCGCGCAATCAAGGACAGGACCAAAAACATGATTCGGGTCGTCCATGTTTTCCATCAGGCGCCCCGCACCAGGCCGCGCCCGGCCCCGATTTCCTGTCAGGAGGTCACGCAATGCTGATCCTTGAATGCCCCTGCTGCGGCGTGAGGGCCGAGGAAACGGAGTTCGCCGCCGGTGGCGAGGCGCATCTGAAACGCTTTGGGCCGGGGTCTTCGGATGAAGAATTCCAGGGCTATCTGTTCCTGCGGAAAAACCCGAAGGGCGTGCATTTCGAACGCTGGCGGCACGCCAATGGCTGCGGCAAATGGTTTCACGCCGCCCGCTGCACCGTGACGCTGGAGGTGTTCGGCGCCTACCCGGCGCAGGTCGCCGCGCCGCCCGCCGACATTATTGACAGGATCAGGTCGAGACGTCCGGAATGGGAGGGATGGAAATGATCCTTCTTCTCTGCAAAAAATACTCATCTTGCAACGCTCCCCGCCATGGCGAAAGGGCAGGATGAATGAGCGCGCGCCTTCAGGATCATGGCCGTCTGCTCGATCGCGACCGGGCGATCGGCTTCAGCTTCAACGGCCGGCGCCTGCGCGGGTACGAGGGCGACACGCTGGCCTCGGCGCTTCTGGCCAACAACCGGATGCTGGTGGGCCGGTCTTTCAAATATCACCGCCCGCGCGGGATTGTCGCAAGCGGCGTCGAAGAGCCGAACGCGCTGGTCAACATGGGCGGCGGCGGGCGGTTCGAGCCGAACCAGCGCGCCACCACGACAGAGCTGTTCGACGGCTTGACCTGCACCTCGCAGAACCACTGGCCGAGCCTGGAATTTGACATCGGCGCGATCGGCAATGTGTTCAGCCGCTTTCTGCCCGGCGGCTTTTACTACAAGACCTTCATCCATCCGCGCGCCGCCTGGAAACATGTGTTCGAGCCGCTGATCCGCCAATCCGCGGGTCTGGGCAAGGCGCCGAAGGATCGCGATGCGGACCGGTATGAGCATTTCCATGCCTTTGTCGATGTGCTGGTGATCGGCGGCGGCATCGCCGGGCTTCAGGCCGCAAAGGCGGCAGGAGAGGCCGGGGCCAGGGTATTGCTGATCGAGCAGACCGCCCATTGGGGCGGACGCGCACCGGTTGACGGGGCGGAGATCGCCGGAAAGCCTGCCGAAGAATGGGTGAAGGAAACCGTGCAGATGATTGAAGGGATGAAGAATGTTTCACTCCGCCTTCGAACGGCGGGGGCGGGTGTCCATGACCATGGTTATGTCATCGGGTATGAGCGCGTGGCCGATCACACGCCGGGCGATGGCCGCCCGCGTCATCGCTTGTGGCGTATCCGCGCCAGACAGACCGTGACCGCGACAGGGGCGATCGAACGGCCGCTGTGCTTTGCGGGGAACGACATTCCGGGGGTCATGCTGGCCTCTGCAATGCGGGATTATGTCGTGAACTGGGGCGTCTCGGTCGGCGACCGGACCGTGGTTGTCACCAACAATGACGATGCCTACCGCACCGCCATCGCGCTGAAAGGGGCAGGGCTGGACGTGCCTGCGGTCATCGACGCGCGGCAAGAGGCGAACGGCCCTCTGGTCCGGCATGTGCGCGAACTTGGCATTCGGGTCGAGACGGGCAGGGACGTCGGCAGGGTCAGTGGCGGCAAGCGGGTCCGGGGCGTGGGCATCGGCTTGCAGACCGGCAAGGCCGGCGTGCTGGAAGAGATCGAATGCGAAGCCGTCGCAATGTCCGGCGGCTGGTCGCCGGTGGTGCATCTGTGGTCCCATTGCGGGGGACGGCTGAACTGGGATGCGCAGAATGCCTTTTTCCGCCCCGATGCGAACCGCCCGCCCACGGGCGATGATGGCGCGGCAATGGTGATCGTGGCCGGGGCGGCCAATGGCGCGCTGGCGACGGGCGACGTTCTGGCCGATGCTCATGCAGCGGGCAAGGCTGCTGCCGGGGCGGCGGGCTTTGCACCCGGGCGCGCCTCTGCCCCGAAAGCGGCGGCAGAGCCAGCAGCGCCGATACTGCCGGTCTGGGTGATGCCGCAGGGCGCCGGCCCCGGTCTGCGCATGAAGATGTGGCTGGATTATCAGAACGACGTGAAGGTTTCCGATGTCCAACTGGCCGCGCAGGAAGGCTACGAGAGCGTCGAGCACACCAAGCGCTACACCACGCTGGGAATGGCGACGGATCAGGGGAAAACTTCCAATATCAATGGGCTGGCCATCCTTTCGGATGCGCTCGGTCAGGAAATTCCGGCAACCGGCACGACGACATTTCGCCCGCCGTACACGCCGATTTCCATGGGCGCGATTGCGGGCGAGGCGCGCGGCGGGATATTTCAGCCCTTGCGCAGAACGCCGATGCACGAATGGCACGATGCCAACGGCGCGGACTGGGAGCCGGTGGGCCATTGGCGGCGTCCCTATTGCTATCGCCGCAGCGCCGAGACCCGCGCCGAGACCCGTGAAGAGGCGGTGCATCGCGAGGTCAGGAACACCCGCGAAAACCTTGGCCTGCTGGATGCCTCGACACTGGGCAAGCTGATGGTGAAAGGGCCGGATGCGGGCAGGTTCCTTGATCTGCTTTATACCAACATGATGTCCACCCTGGCGGTCGGCAAATGCCGCTATGGCCTGATGTGCTCGGAAAACGGCTTTCTCATTGATGACGGCGTGGTCGCGCGGATGGATGAGGACACGTTCCTGTGCCACACAACATCCGGCGGCGCGGATCGTATCCACGTCTGGATGGAGGAATGGCTGCAAACCGAATGGTGGGACATGAAGGTCCATGTCGCCAGTCTGACCGAGCAGTATGCGCAGGTGGCGGTGGCTGGCCCGAATGCCCGCAGGCTGCTGGAAAAGCTGGGCGGCATGGATGTGTCGAAACAGGCGCTGCCGTTCATGGAATGGCGCAAAGGGCGGATCGGCGGTTTTGACGCGCGGGTCTACCGGATATCGTTCTCGGGCGAACTGTCTTATGAAATTGCGGTGCCGGCCGGCCGGGGCGCGGCCTTCTGGAAAGCACTGATCGGGGCCGGGTCGGAATTTGGCGCAATGCCCTACGGCACCGAATGTCTGCACATCATGCGGGCCGAGAAGGGCTTTATCATGATCGGGGACGAAACCGACGGCACCGTGATCCCGCAGGATCTGGGGCTGGACCGGGCAATATCGAAGAAGAAAGAGGATTACCTCGGCAAGCGGGCGCAGGGGCGGGCGCACATGACCGATTCGAACCGCTGGAAGCTGGTCGGGCTGGAAACGCTGGATGGCTCGGTTCTGCCGGACGGGGCCTGTGCGATCAGGGCGGGCGTCAATGGCAACGGGCAGCGGAATGTGGAGGGGCGCGTGACCTCCGGCTATTTCTCGCCGACGCTGGGGCGCGGGATTGCCATGGGCCTTGTCCATCGCGGGCCGGACCGGATGGGCGAGGTGATCGGGTTCGGCAGGACCGACGGCGCCATGATCAGGGCGAAGATCGTCGATATCGTCTGGTATGACCGGGAGGGGGAGAAGCAGAATGTCTGAGGCTGTCAGCGCCCTTGATCGCGCCTCGTGCGAAGGTTTTGTTGTGGTCGAAGACTCGGGGCTGTGCGGCATGATCACCCTGCGCGGCGATCTGTCGGACAGGTCGCTGGCGAAGGCCGTCGGGGATGTAACCGGCGTGACCGTCCCCGGCCGGCGCGGGATTGCGCTGAATGGCGACAAGGGGGCCGCCTGGATGTCGCCGGATGAGCTTTTGCTGCTGGTGCCATATGAAGAGGCAGACGCGGCGGTGGGCAATCTGGACGCGGCGCTGTCGGGCGCGCATTTTCTGGCGGTCAATGTTTCCGACGCCCGAGTGGTTCTGCGGGTTCGGGGGGCTGGCGCGCGTGAGGTTCTGGGCAAACTCGCCCCGGTGGATTTCAGTGCGGATGCCTTTGGTCCGGGCCAGATTCGGCGGTCGCGTCTGGCGCAGGTTCCGGCGGCTTTCTGGATGACGGCCGAGGATGCCTTTGCGGTTGTCGCGTTTCGATCGGTGGCGGAGTATGTGTTCGACCTTTTGAAAACAGGTGCGCTTCCCGGATCGGAGGTCGGGTATCCGTAGGCGGCGCGGCGGCGCGGCGTTTCGGGTTTCCAGAATTTCATTTCTGCAAGGGAATTTGTTTCTTGACCTTCGGTGTCCAAACCCGCCATCTGGGGCCAGACATTCACGCATGAACACGAAGGGGCTTGACCCATGGCTTTTGAACTTCCCGATCTTCCCTATGCGCATGATGCTCTGGCAGCCGGGGGCATGTCTGCCGAAACGCTGGAATATCACCATGACCTGCACCACAAGGCTTATGTGGACAACGGCAACAGGCTGATTGCCGGGACCGAGTGGGACGGCAAGTCGCTGGAAGAGATCATTGCCGGCTTCTATGACGCCGGCGCCGTTGCGCAGAACGGGATATTCAACAACATCTCGCAGCTTTGGAACCACAACCAGTTCTGGGAAATGATGGCTCCGGGCACATCGAAAATGCCCGGAGAGCTTGAAGCGGCGCTGAACGAAAACTTTGGTTCCGTCGAGGCGTTCAGGGAACGGTTCTGCGCCGCTGGCGTCGGTCAGTTCGGGTCGGGCTGGGCGTGGCTGGTGAAGAACGCCGATGGCTCTCTGGCCGTGAGCGGGGGCGAAAACGGTGTGAACCCGCTCTGCCATGGCCGGACCGCGCTGCTGGGGTGCGACGTATGGGAGCATTCATATTACATCGACTTCCGCAACAGACGCCCGGCATATCTGTCGAATTTCCTCGATAATCTGGTAAATTGGGAAAACGTCGCTGGCCGGATGTGATTTTTCCGGGATTGCCGCTGAAAATCCCCGCCCCGGCTGGCGGGGGTTTTTCCCTGCCGCCCCGAACTTGCGCCCGAACTTGCGGCTGTCTGCGTCTTATGCCGGGGCCTGCCGACCTGCCGGGATGACGCCGAATGTATCGCCGCCCGCCGCCATTGCGCAAGCGGGAAGGTTGCCATCGCATGAACCACAATAGACACAGACGGACAGCGAAGACATCCTGTTCCTTTTGGCAAGGCTTGTTTTGACCCGTGATACCGGTGTTGATACTGTCCGACAAGCACATGCCACCATGGCGCAGCACGGATTTGGGGAAATTGGGGATGACTGACCGGGAATCTTCGGGAAACAGAAATACAGGCAGGTTCATCATGGGCGCGGCGCTGTTCGCGGTGGCGCTGTATCTGTTGTTCATGACCGGCGGGCGCGACACGGATCGGGCGGTTTCGGGGGAAGGGGGCGAAACCGGAACCGCAGACATCGCGGCAACCGGGTCGGGCAGCGTCGGAGAGCAGACGGCAGCGTCGGAGCCGCAGACGGTTGACGCAGACCCGCCGGCACAGACGCAGGACACCGTGACCGGATTGACCGAAACGCCGGAGGCCGGGGCGGGAAGCGGCGGCGATGCAGGGTCTGAAGATGTCGCCGGGGCACAACGGGCGGGGGCGGCGGAAGCGGAAGCGGCGCAAGGCCCGACGCAGGACATTGCGCTGTCACCATTGACCGCGCCCGGCTTCGATGTTGTTCGCCTGTCCCCCGACGGTGACGCGCTTGTGGCCGGAACGGCGGCAGCCGGGGCAACGGTCATCGTCTGGATGGACGGGCGGGAGGTCGCGCGGACGGTCGCCGATGCGTCGGGAGAGTTTGTCGCGCTGTTCTCGGTGCCGCCGGGCGCAGAGGCGCGCATCCTGACCCTGTCATCGGATCAGGGCGGCGACCGGACCGTTCATTCCGGTCAGAGCGTTGTTCTGGCGCCGGTGGCGGCGGCGGCGACGCCAGCGACGGAACTTGCCGAAGCTGACGCCGAAGCGCCCGCAGAGGCTCCTGTGGCAGAGCAGCAGCCCGCCCCGCAGCAGACAGTGGTGTTGCAGGTGGACGAAAGCGGTGTACGGGTTCTGCAATCCCCGTCGCAATCCCCGTCGCAGGCGCAGGCGCTGATGATCGGCGCGATTTCCTATTTCGATGTGGATACCGTGCGGCTTTCCGGTCAGGCGGAGCGCGGGCCGGATGTGGCTGCGGGGGGCTATGTGCGGGCCTATCTGGACAATGTCCGGGTGAACACCGCCCCGATTGGCGAAGATGGCCGTTGGGATATGGAACTGAAAGGCGTGGATACCGGCATCTACACGCTGCGGGTTGACCAGCTTGATGCCGGGGGGCGCGTGGTGGCGCGGATGGAAACGCCGTTCAAGCGCGAGGATCCCGAGATTGTGGCGACGGCCCTTGCGCAGGCCGAAACCCCGGACGCCGCCGCGGCGATTGAAAGCGCTGCCGCCTCTGCGCCGGAAGTGTCGAACGAAGCCGGGCAGGCGGAAACCGTGCGTGTGGCCGAAGAAAGTGTCGAGCAAACCGGGGCGGTGGCGGCGGTGGCCGTGGCAACATTGGTGGAGAACGCGGAACCTGCGGTGACAGGGGAGGCGACGGTGGAACCGGTGGGCGGCAGCGAGTCGGAACCGGCTGAAAGCGCCGTTGCCTCTGCGCCGGAAGCGTCGAACGAAGCCGGGCAGGCGGAATCCGCGCGTGTGGCCGAAGAAAGTGTCGAGCAAACCGGAGCGGCGACGGCGGAAGCGGTGGCGGAAGCGACGGCGGAACCGGCTGCGGCGGAACCGGCCGTTCAGCCCCGTGTGCGCCTGGTAACGGTGCAGCCTGGCTATACTCTTTGGGGAATCTCGCGGCGGAACTATGGAAGGGGCATCCTCTATGTCCAGATCTATGAGGCCAACCGCAATCAGATTCGCGACCCTGACCTGATCTATCCGGGGCAGATATTCAGCGTTCCGGGGGGGGAAGTCTCTGAATAGGTGCGGATGCGGGGTGTGGGCAGGTGCGGGGCTGGTCAATTCCCGCGCCGGGGATTAGGTGAATGGCGCAAGCCATCATGAGACAACCATGCGCCGGGTGATTCCCTCTCTTACCTTGCAGGATGCCAATGGGCAGGCCGGTGCCAACATGCGCACGATCCGCAAGGTCGCGCCCTATCTGTGGCCCGATGGTCAGTCCTGGGCCAAACGCAGGGTGGTGCTGTCGCTGCTGTCGCTTTTGCTGGCCAAGGCGATCGCGGTTTTCACGCCGTTTCTGTACAAGGCGGCAGTGGATGTGCTGTCGGGCGACGCCCCGGACGCCGCCTGGATGCTGGGGGTGGGGGCTGTGGGTCTGACCGTGGCTTACGGCGTGTCGCGGGCAACGACGGTGGGCTTTCAGCAACTGCGCGATGTGATCTTTGCGCGTGTGGGCCAGCGGGCGCTGCGCCAACTGGCGCGGGAGACGTTCGAGCATATCCACCGGCTTTCGCTGCGCTATCACATTACCCGCAAGACCGGCGGATTGTCGCGGATCATAGAGCGCGGGGTGAAGGGTGTCGATTTCCTGTTGCGCTTCATGCTTTTGTCGATCGGGCCGCTGATCGTCGAGCTGACGATGGTGGGGATCATCCTGTTTGTCGTTTTCGATATCTGGTATCTGGCCATCGTGGCGGTGACGGTCTGGCTTTACATCTGGTTCACCTTCCGGCTGACCGAATGGCGCGTACAGGTCCGGCGCGAGATGAATGATCAGGACACCAATGCGAACCAGAAAGCCATCGACAGCCTTCTGAATTTCGAGACGGTAAAGTATTTTGGCGCGGAAAAGCGCGAGGCGGCGCGCTATGACGAGTCGATGGCGCTTTATGAAAACGCGGCGCTGAGAACCCAATGGTCGCTGGGGGCGCTGAATTTCGGGCAGTCGGTGCTGATCACCTGCGGTCTTGTGGGGGTGATGGTGCTGGCGGCCATGGGCGTGTCGCAGGGCGATCTGACCGTGGGCGATTTCGTCATGGTCAATGCCTACATGGTCCAGATCACCATGCCGCTGAACTTTCTCGGCACCGTCTATCGCGAGATTCGCCAGTCGCTGGTCGATATGGGCGAGATGTTCGAGTTGCTGGAACAGCCCGCCGAGGTCAGCGATGCGCCGGGGGCCATGCCCCTGCGTGTGAGTGGCGGGGAGGTGGATTTTGACGATCTCCGGTTCGGCTATGATGCCGAGCGCCCGATCCTGAAAGGCGTGTCGCTGAGGGTGCCGGAGGGCAGTACGCTGGCGATCGTGGGTCCGTCGGGCTCTGGCAAATCGACCATCGGGCGGCTTTTGTTCCGGTTCTATGACGCCACCGGCGGGGCGCTGAGGATTGACGGCCAGGATGTGCGCGACGTGACGCAGGAAAGCCTTCATGCCGCGGTCGGCGTGGTGCCGCAGGATACGGTGCTGTTCAACGACACGATCTTCTACAACATCGCCTACGGGCGGGCCGGCGCCAGCCGGGAGGAGATCGAGGCGGCGGCCAGGGCTGCGAGGATACATGACTTCATCACGGGTCTGCCGGAAGGCTATGAAACCCAGGTGGGCGAACGGGGGCTGAAGCTGTCGGGCGGTGAAAAGCAGCGGGTGGGCATTGCGCGGACCATTCTGAAGAACCCGCCGATCCTGCTGCTGGATGAGGCAACGAGCGCCCTTGATACCGATACCGAGCGCAGCATTCAGGAGGCGCTGGCCGAGATGGGGCAGGGACGGACCGTGATCACCATCGCGCACCGGCTGTCCACCATCGCCGATGCCGACCATATCGTGGTTTTGCAGGAGGGCGAGGTGATCGAGGAAGGCACCCATGATGCGCTGCTGATGCGCGATGGCCGCTATGCCCAGCTTTGGAACCGTCAGCAGGCAGAGCGCGAAGAGGCCGCATAAAGTCTGCCCGCCTGCCGAAACCCTGCCTGATCCTGCGACGCCGTTGCAACAGCGCGCGCCCGCCCGGATGGCCCGTGTGCCTCTGCCTCTGTCCGATTTGCGCCCGTCTACCGTCTATCTGCTATTCCGCCGCCTGAATCGGGCTGTCCTTGTTGGCGGCGCTGATGCCGGGGACGCCGGAAACGCGGTGTTCATCCGAAAGAACCAGCACGCCGTCAGCAGGAAAATCATACGGTTCCCAGATGATTTCGGGCGGCGCCATGCGGCGCATGGTGCGCCTCAGCGCCCAGTCCTGCGCGGCGCGGCTGCCCCGGCCCGATGACAGTTTCGCCAGAAGCCGCGCGAACCAGCGGACATAGGTCGTGATCCAGACCCGGAGCGCCAGCATGGAGGGCGTGAACACCAGGGTCAGCATGGTCGCGATGCCAAGGCCGAAGACCACGGCGGTGGCCAGTTGCTTCCACCACAGCGCGGTCGGGCTGTCGATGGAATAGCCGCCATTGATGAAGTCGAGGCTGAGCCCCAGCATCATCGGCGCGAGGCCGGCCATGGTTGTGATGGTGGTCAGCAGCACCGGGCGGATACGGGCCTCTGCGGTGCGGGTGATTGCCTCGATCCGCGGCATGTATCTGGAATATTCCTGATAGGTGTCGATCAGGACGATATTGTTGTTCACCACAATCCCGGCCAGCGCCACGATCCCGGTCCCGGTCATGATGATCGAAAAGGTCTGGTCCATGACCAGCATTCCGATCAGAACGCCGGAGGTGGACAGCACCACGGCGGTCAGCGTCAGGAATGAATTGTAGAAGCTGTTGAACTGCGCCAGCAGGATGATGAACATCAGCCCCAGCGCACCGGCGAAAGCCTGCGACAGGAACGCCTCGCTTTCCTCCTGATTTTCCTGATCGCCGGTCCATTCCCAACTGACGC
Source organism: Paracoccaceae bacterium (assembly GCA_965216225.1). Classification (GTDB taxonomy): domain Bacteria; phylum Pseudomonadota; class Alphaproteobacteria; order Rhodobacterales; family Rhodobacteraceae; genus 3107. The sequence goes on along the minus strand of CBDCFF010000031.1, from coordinate 101,402 downwards.
CGGGCGGCAACGGGCGTTCCGTTTCCAGCCACCGGGTCAGGCTTGCGATGCGTTCGCTGGGGGTGATCGGAACCTGTCGCACCGTGCCGTCGGGATCGGTCAGTTCAACCGTCAGGCCATCCTCGACCACCGCCTTGATGTCGAAATAACGCTGTTGGTCGTTGCGGTTGATCTGGCCGAGTTTCTTCACCGGAATGCGGGTGACGAAATTCGAGAGCGGCACCAGACCATCGGCGGTGCGGACCCTGAGCGTGTCCAGAGTCGCAAGGGAGCGATCTTTTCGGGGCAGGCGGACGCGAATTTCGATTTCCTCGTCCGAACTGTCCACGCGCATCGTGTCCAGAAGCAGCCCGCGCGTGACCAGTTGCACCATGCCGCCCACGGTCGCCACGTCGGTGCCATAGCGGCCCGCCCTTTCCACATCCACATCCAGTTGCCAGTCGATGCCGGGCAGGGGGGTGGTGTCTTCGATCTGGATCAGGCCGGGGGTGTTGTCGAACCGCTTGCGGGCGCTGGCGGCGGCCTCCTGCAATGCGATCCAGTCATCGCCCTTCAGGCGCAAATGGACGGGTTTGGCCGAGGACGGCCCGCGGGCCAGATTCAGGGTTTCAGTCTTGATGCCCGGCAGGGTGTCAAGCCGGGTCTGGAGGTTTGCGAGGACAACATCGCCGTCCAGTTCCGGAATATCGGCGCGATTCTCCCAGGGCACGAGTTCGATCTGAACCTGCCCGATCGCGTCAACCGGCGCGGTGGCGCCGCCGGTGTTGGAGTTCAGGCCCCCTGCGCCGGCGAAGGCAAAGACGCTTTCGATCCCGGGGGTGTTCAGCACGACCTCTTCCACCATCCGCACGGCCTCATCCTTTTCGGCCAGCGAGAGGTTGCCGCGTTGACGGACATAGATGATCGCCTGTTCCGGTTCGCTTTCGATGGCGAACTCGACGCCGTTGTTGTTCTCGCCGTAATACATGAACACTGCGATGACGAAGCCGATGACCGCCGCAATGCTTATCAGCGGCATGACAGGATTGCCGACGATGAAATGGATGAAATGGCCAAAGGGTCTGCGGCGATAACCGGCAGCGACCTTTTTCGCGGGCCACTCGATCCTGACGGCGCCCATGGTGACGGCCGTCAGCGACGAGCCGAGCAGAAACAGGAACGCACCGGGCAGAAGCGACCAGACACCGCCCACGGGCGCATCGCCGCCGAACAGATAACCGGGGTTCACGAACTGCATTGCGCCCAGGAAGATCAGGTACATCGACGGCGGCGCCAGAAGGGCGCGCAGCCACCACGGCAACAAGCGGCGCAGCGCGTCCGAGGCGTCGCCAAAGCTGCGTGACAGGCGGCCCGACACGCCACCGACGACCGGCAGGTAGATCAGCGCGACAATCAGCGAGGCCGAAAGAACGAAGATCAGGGTGACAGGCAACATGCCCATGAACTGTCCTGCCACACCTGGCCAGAAGAGCATCGGCAGGAAGGCGCAAAGCGTGGTGGCGGTGGAACTGACGATGGGCCAGAACATGCGTTTCGCGGCCTCGACATAGGCGCGCATGGGGCCGACGCCCAGGCTGATCCGCTTGTCGGCGTATTCGACGACCACGATTGCGCCATCGACCAGCATCCCCACGGCGAGGATCAGGCCGAACATGACGATGTTCGAGACCGATACCCCCACGAGGACCAGCAGCACGAAGCAGAGGAGGAAGGAGGTCGGGATCGCGAACCCGACCAACAGCGCGGAACGGACGCCAAGCGCGCCCAGAACCACGATCATGACCAGGGCGATGGCGGTCAGGACAGAACTTTCGAGTTGCCGAACCATGGCTGCGACCGCACGGGACTGGTCGTTGGAAGTGCCGACCCCGATCGCCTGCTGCAATTCCGCCGGCCAAGCCGAGCGGGCGGCTTCGACCTCTGCCTTGATCAGGGCGGCGGTGTCGATGACGTTGTAACCCTTGCGCTTGACCACCTGAAGCGCAACGGTGGGTTCGCCATCGAAGCGGGCCGTGCCTGTGCGGTCCTCGAAGGTCAGGCGGATGTCGGCCAGATCGCCCAGCGTCACCACCCGGCTGCCATTGGTCTTGACCGGCAAGTTGAAGACATCGGCGGGTTCATCGAAGGATGACGGGATTTTCACGGCGAAGGCGCCGGTATCCGATTCGATCTCGCCCGCCGCGATCAACTGGTTGTTGTTACGGAAAACGCCGATCAGTTCGGCGGCGGTGACATTGTACGCCTCCAGCTTCAGCGGGTCGATCACCACCTCCAGCATTTCATCCCTGTGACCGGAGAGCGGCGCTTCGAGCACCGGCTCCAGCGCCTCGATCCGGTCTTGCAGTTCCCGCGCATAGCGCAGGAGCGTGCGTTCCGGCACCGGGCCGGTCAGGTTGACGATGATGATCGGAAATTCGGAGAAATTTATTTCGGCAATCGTATAGTTTTCCGCGCCTTCGGGAAATTCGGTGTCTGCCGTGCCCATCGCGTCGCGCACTTCGGCGATGGTGGCCTGCTTGTCCCAGCCAAACTCGAATTCCAGCAGCATCGCGGCATAGCCTTCGGCGGCTGTGCTGTTCATGGATGCCAGCCCGTCCAGATCGGCGAGTTCCGTTTCCATGGGCCGGACGAGCAGTTTTTCCGAATCCCCTGCCGAGATTCCGGGGAACGGGACGGAAACGAGGATCAGGGGAATGTCGATGTCGGGCTCGCCCTCCTTTGGCAGCGTGGCATAGGCCAGACCGCCCGCTGTCAGGGACAGCAGGATGAAGGCCAGCACCATCCGCGCGTGCGCGGTGGCCCAATCGACAAGGCGGGTCATGGCGAGGGCTCTTTGTATGTCACGTCAAGTGCAACGCCGTCTGTCACGAATTCCTGGCCCGAGACGATCACCGCGGTCTGTTCGGGCAGACCGGCAAGCCAGGCGCCGTCCCTGGTGTCGCGCAGAAGGATGACCGGCGCGAAGGCGGCGCGGTCATCCCGCCCGACAAGCCGCACACCAAGCCGCCCGTCATTGTCCAGCGTCAGCGCGGATTGCGGCAGCAGGTGGGCGGAACTGCCATCCGACGCGATCACGATTTCGGCCGTCTGGCCGTCGCGGATTGCAAGATCGTCATTCGCAACCTCGATTTCCACGCGGAAGGTCCGGGTCAGCGGATCGGCGGAACGGGACAGGAAAGTGACCCGGCCAGAGACTTCGCGCCCGGTGACAAGCCGGGCGCTGGCCGGTGCGCCGGTGGTGATGCGGTCAACTTCCGTTTCCGGCACGAAGCCCACCAGCTTTATCGGCCTGAGCTGGATGATCGTGGCGCAGGGCGCGCCGGGCTGCATCAGCGCGCCAAGTTCCGCAGTGTCGGATTCCAGCAGGCCCGCGAAGGGCGCGCGGATTTCCAGCCGGTCGATTTCCCCTTGCGCCACCTCGACACTGGCCTGCTCTGTCTGCAACGCTGCGCGCGCAGAGGCAAGTCTGGTTTCCGAGGCGAATCCGTCCCCGACCAGACGTGTGACCGCGTTGAAATTGATCTGCGCCTCTGCCAGCCGCGCCTCGGCCTCTGCCAGACCGGCATTGCGGGTGCCGGTTTCGAGTTTGCAGAGCAACTGGTCAGCCGCTATGCGTGCGCCTTTGCGCAGGGGTTCCGATGCGACAAGGCCCGAGGTTTCGGCCTTCACCACCACCTGACGCGCGGCTTCGGTCTGGCCCCGGAGAACGACCGCGCTATCGACGCTTTGCGCCATGGAACGCTGGGCAACGACCGACACGCGCGATTCGGTGGCGGCGTCTTCATCCGGGTTTTCCGGGGCGCCGCCGGACGCGGCCATCTGTTCGGCGGCCAGTGCATTGGTGCCGGTCGCATAGGCCAGAACCTCCTCCCGCTTCAGGATGAACAGCACCAGAACGCCAGCGACGACAATGGATGTCAGAATCGGAAAAATGCGCATGGCGACCTGCAACCTTGATCTGTTGTCGAAATCTTGTTTGAATATCGTTTTTGCAGTTTGCTTCCGGCGGGCCGCGCATCTCTGAATCAACCAGCCCATAATAGTCCTTCCCGCAGGTAAATTCAAGCGATGCGGTTTCGTTGTCCAACTCTTGGCAAGGTGATGTTTATCGGGGTAAGAGGGGCGGAAACCCGCATTCCGGGGATGGAGGCATGGTGTGAGCGAGACGGACAGCTTTATCAAGGAAGTCACCGAGGAGGTGCGCCGCGACAGACTTTTCGCGCTGATGCGGCGATATGGCGGGGCTGCGGTTGCCGTCGTCGTGCTGATTGTTGGCGGCGCGACCTATAATGAATGGCGCAAGGCGCAGAATACTGCGGCAGCGCAGGCGTTCGGCGATTCCGTGCTGATGGCGCTGGACCATGAAGAGGCCGATGCGCGCATCGCCGCATTGTCGGACATTGCGGCTGACGGTTCGGGCCGGATGCTTCTTTCCTTGCTGGAGGCGTCCGAAACGGGGCCGACCGAAGATCGCGCGGCGACGGCGACGGCGGCAGCGACGGCTCTGGGGCGTATCGCGGAAGATTCCGAACTCCCCCGGCTCTATCGCGATCTGGCGGCGCTGAAACGTGTCATCGTGCTTGGCCCTGACCTGAGCGCCGATGAGCGCCGGACGATTCTCGGCGCCATCGCCGCGCCGGGCGCGCCGTTCCGTCTGCTTGCCGAGGAGCAGCTTGCGCTGCTGGAAATCGAGGCCGGAGAGGCAGAGGCCGCGATCAACCGGCTGCGGAGCATCATTTCCGATGTTGAAGTGACGCCGGGCTTGCGCAATCGTGCGTCACAGTTGATTGTAGCGCTGGGCGGAGAGCCGGAGGCGGCCTGAACGCGGGCGAAGTGAGATTCTGCGGTCGCCCGGAAAAACCGGCAGGCCGCGCAGGGCACATCCGGGGCACATCATCGAGGGGAACTATGGCCGTGACGTTGAACCAGACCGCAGGGATCGTTGCCGTGACGCTGTTGCTGGCGTCCTGCGCGAACCAGGAGGTGATTCTGCCCGGCGAGCGGCTTGATCTGCCCAACCCGGCGGCGGGGTCCGCCGGGGCGAAAGCGGTTGCCCGCGCAGTTCCCTTCGTCGCCCCGCAGATGGTCCCGAACACGTCGTGGACCCATGCGAACGGATCAGCCGGCCATGTTACGCCGCATCCGGCCCTGGCCGGCGCGCCGAAACAGGTGTGGAGCGTGAAAATCGGTTCCGGCGACAGCCGCAAACACCGGATCACCGCCACGCCGGTCGTCGATGGCGGGCGTATCTTTGCCATGGATTCGCAATCGGTCGTCACCGCGGTATCGACCTCTGGCCAGAGGCTCTGGTCCGCAAGCATCGCGCCGGGTTTCGATGACGAGGATGACGCCAGCGGCGGCGGGCTGGCTGTCGGGGGCGATACGCTTTACGCCACTACCGGATTCGGGACATTGACGGCGCTGAACGTCGGGACCGGTCAGACACGCTGGACGCAGCGGGTCGATGCCGCGATTTCCGGGGCGCCGACAGTGTACGGAGAACTGGTTTACATGGTCTCGCGCGACGGCATCGCATGGGCCGTTCATGTGGATGATGGCCGTATCGCCTGGTCTCTGCCGGGTGTGCCTGCGCAGGCGGGCATGACCGGCGGCGCGGCCCCGGCGATTTCCGACGAGATTGCGGTTTTCCCCTTCGGCTCCGGCGATCTTGTGGCGAGCTTTCCCCTTGGCGGCGTCCTGCTGTGGACGGCGAGCCTTGCCGGGCAACGCACGGGGCGCGCCTATGCCGTCGTCGGCGACATCACCGGGGATCCGGTGATTGACGGGGATGTGGTCTATGGCGGCACGTCGGCAGGGCGGACCGCGGCGATAGACCTGCGCAGCGGCGAACGGCGCTGGACCGTCAGGGATGGCGCGATGAGCCCGGTCTGGCCTGCGGGCGGCTCTGTCTTCAGCGTGACGGATGAATCGCAACTGCTCCGGCTTGACGCGGAAAGCGGGGAATCGATCTGGGCCGTCGATCTGCCCTATTACCGCAATCCGCGCCCGAAACGGCGAGAGGCGATCCATCCGCAATTCGGTCCGGTGCTGGCCGGGGGGCGGTTGCGGGTCGCTTCGGGCGATGGCGTGTTGCGGTCGTTCGACCCGGCAACCGGCGCGCTGGTGGCCACCGCCGATATTCCGGGCGGGGCGGCCACAAACATGGCGGTTGCTGGCGGCGTGCTTTATGTGGTGTCCACGCGCGGGCAGCTCCTGGCTTTCCGTTGACGCGGGAATCCGGTTCGGAGCCTGAGAATGTCTTTCACCCTCGCCATCGTGGGGCGGCCCAATGTGGGCAAGTCCACGCTGTTCAACCGCCTTGTGGGCAAGCGTCTGGCGCTGGTCGATGACCGGCCGGGGGTGACGCGCGACCTGCGTGAAGGCGAAGCGACGCTGGGCGATCTGCGCTTTACCGCGATTGATACGGCGGGGCTGGAAGACGCCACCGACGATTCGTTGCAGGGCCGGATGCGGCGACTGAGCGAGCGCGCCGTGGACATGGCCGACATCTGCCTGTTCATGGTGGATGCGCGCACCGGGCTGGCAGGTGCGGACCGCATGTTCGCGGATATTCTGCGCAAGCGCGCCAGGCATGTGATTGTTGTTGCCAACAAGGCCGAGGGGCAGGCGGGCGAAGAGGGCGTTCTGGAAGCCTACGGGCTGGGGCTGGGCGATCCGCTGCGCCTGTCGGCAGAGCATGGCGAGGGGCTGGAAGACCTCTATGCGACGCTTGCGCCCCTGGCTGACGAAGTGGCGGTTGCGGCGGTTCAGGCCGCACCGCAGACCGATGTTGCCGTTGCCGATGACGAAGAACTGGACGAGCCGGAGGCCGAGGCGGCGGCGCGGACCGGGCAGGCAGCGCACGCGCCCACCGGAAAACGGCCCCTGCAAGTGGCGGTAATCGGACGGCCAAATGCCGGAAAATCCATGTTGATCAACCAGTTGCTGGGCGAAGATCGCCTGTTGACCGGGCCGGAGGCAGGCATCACGCGCGATGCCATCTCTCTGACGCTGGATTGGAACGGCACGCCGACGCGGCTTTTTGATACGGCGGGTATGCGCAAGAAGGCGCGGGTTCAGGACAGGATCGAAAAACTGTCAGTGTCCGACGGGCTGCGTGCGGTGAAATTCGCCGAAGTGGCGATCGTGCTGCTGGATGCGGCGATTCCGTTTGAACAGCAGGATTTGCGCCTCGCCGATCTGGCGGAACGAGAGGGGCGGGCGGTGGTCGTGGCCGTCAACAAGTGGGACATCGAACAGGACAGGCAGGGCAAGCTGCACGATCTGAAAGAGGCGTTCGGGCGTCTGTTGCCACAGCTTTCGGGCACTCCGCTGGTCACGGTTTCGGCGAAAACCGGGCGCGGGATGGGCAGGCTGCACGAGGCGGTGCTGCGCGCCCATGACATCTGGAACCGCCGGGTCGCCACGGCGCAGCTCAATCGCTGGCTGGCGGGGATGCTGGAGGCGCACCCCCCCCCTGCGCCGGGCGGGCGGCGGATCAGGCTGCGCTACATGACACAGGTAAAGACCCGTCCGCCGGGGTTTGTGGTCATGTGCTCTGACCCGGAAAGGCTGCCGGAGAGCTACAGACGCTATCTTGTCAACGGGTTGCGGGCCGGTTTTGACATGCCCGGCACCCCGATCCGCCTGCATGTGCGCAGTCAGGCGGACAAGAACCCCTACAGGAACAGGAAGAAATCGACGCCCTCGCGCCTGCGCAAGCATTTGGGAAAGCCCTCGCCCAAAGCCTGAAACCGCCTTTGGCATCGCGGTGCGGGCCATGAACGGGCCATGAAGACGCGGCGATTTTCCGCGACGGCGCCCGGTGGGCCGTATTTGATCCTCCCGAAGCTGGCGCGCGGTCGCCGCCCGGATCGTTTTCCCGAAGCGGCGGCCTTCAGGCCAGCCGTCCGTCTGCGGTGATCCGGGTCTTGCCGCCCAGACAGGGATGCAACGCCTCTGGCAGAGTGACGGAGCCGTCTTCCTCCTGCCCGTTTTCCAGCACGGCGATCAGCGCCCGGCCCACCGCAAGGCCGGAGCCATTGAGCGTGTGCAGAAAACCGGGCTTGCCGCCACCTTCCGGCCTGAAGCGGGCGTTCATCCGGCGCGCCTGGAAATCCCCGCAGGTCGAGACCGAACTGATCTCGCGATACCTGTTCTGCCCTGGCAGCCAGACCTCGATGTCATGGGTGCGGCGGGCGCCGAAACCGGTATCGCCGGTGCAGAGCACCACCGTGCGGTAGGGCAGGCCAAGCCGTTCCAGAATATCCTCGGCGCAGCGGGTCATGCGGGCGTGTTCCTCTCCGGATTTCTCCGGGTGAGTGACAGAGACCATCTCGATCTTCTCGAACTGGTGCTGGCGCAACATGCCGGCGGTGTCCTTGCCGGCGCTGCCTGCCTCTGACCGGAAACACTGGGTGTGGGCCACATAGCGGCGGGGAAGGCAGCTTTCGGCGACCGTGCAGCCGTTGACGATGTTGGTGAGCGTCACCTCGGCTGTGGGGATGAGCCACCATCCCTCGCGCGTCTGATAGCTGTCCTCGCCGAATTTCGGCAACTGCCCGGTGCCCAGCATCATTTCCTCGCGCACCAGCACCGGTGTCCATGTCTCGATCAGGCCGTTTTCATTGACATGAACATCAATCATGAACTGGGCAAGCGCGCGGTGAAGTCGTGCCACCGCGCCCGACATCACCGCAAAGCGGGAGCCGGAGAGCTTTGCGGCGGTTTCAAAATCGAGCCCATCCCGAACGGCGGGCAACTCGTGATGTTCCCAGGGCCGAAAGGAGAATTTGCGCGGGCTGCCCCGGCGGCGGATATCGACATTGTCGTTCTCGTCCGCGCCATCGGGCACGTCGTCATGGGGCGCATTGGGCAGGGTCATCAGAAGATCGCGCAGGCGGGCGTCCTGCGCCCTGGCCCTGCTTTCCAGATCATTGATTTGATCTCTCTTCCCCTGCGCGACCTGCCTGAGCGTTTCCGCTCTTTCCGTGTCGCCATTGGCAACAGCCTCTCCGATCGCCTTCGCGGCGGCATTTCTTTCGGCCTGCCCGGCCTCGACAGCAGCAATCAGGGATCGTCTTTCGCGGTCGATCGCCAGAACCTCCGCCGAGATGCCGGACAACCCGCGCCGGGCCATCGCCCTGTCAAAAGCTCCGGGATTTTCACGGATCGCGCGAATGTCGTGCATGGCAGGTGGTCCTGATTGAATCACTGTCGCCCGCCTTATGGCGGATATTTTCAGGGGGTGTAAAGGGGGCCTTGCCCTTATGGGGCAAGCGTGGTTTCGATGTGCGAACTGCTTTCCAGCGTGCGATGCACCGGGCAGCGGTCGGCAATTTCCAGCAGGCGCTGACGCTCGGCCTCGGACAGGTTGCCTTCAAGGTGGATTTCCCGCCGGAAAGTGTCAACCTTGGTGCCGCAGTTGTCGCAGGCGTCCTGGGCATGAACCTTGTCATGGGTCACATCGACCCAGACATGTTTCAGGTCCATCCTCTTGCGCCGCGCATACATGCGGATGGTCATGGACGTGCAGGTGCCCAGACCCGCGCTGAGAAAGCCATAGGGGGACATTCCCCGATTGGTGCCGCCATAGGCCATGGGCTCATCCGCAAGGGCGTGATGAGCGGGGCCGTTTGTCACGTCTTGCAGAAATCCGCCGGGATCGGCTTCGGAAACGCGCACCACACCTTCGGGCGCTCCGACAGGGGGGGCGGGTTGGCGCAGATCCAGATAGCGCCCCACCCAGGAGGCGATGACCTCTGCCGCATATTCGGCGTCTTCGGGATTGCTGATCAGGTGGTCGGCGGTGTCGAGGGTCACGAAGCTCTTCGGGTGTTTCGCCAGCCGGAAGATTTGCGCGGCGTTTTCTATGCCCACGGTCGTATCCTGCGGAGCGTGCAGGATAAGCAGCGCACGATTCAGATTTGCAACGGCGTCGGAAAGGTTTTCGCGTTTCACATCCTCGACAAACTCGCGGCGGATGCGGAAGGGGCGGCCGCCAAGCCGCACCTCCGCCACGCCGGAGGCTTCGATTTCCCCGAGCGCGGGGGCAAAATTGTGGGTCACATGTCCGGGGTCGGCGGGCGCGCCGATGGTCGTGACCGCCTTGACCGAGTCGATCCGTGCGGCTGAACGCAGTACCGCCGCGCCGCCCAGCGAATGACCGATCAACAGCCCCGGCGCCATGTTGCGGCTTTCCAGATAGCGCGCCGCCGCAACCAGATCGGAGACGTTGGAGGAGAACGAGGTGTTTTCAAACTCGCCGCCGGAATGTCCGAGGCCGGTGAAGTCGAACCGCAGCACGGCGATGCCCATGCCGGCCAGACGCCCGGCGATCCTGCGCGCGGCGGGAATATCCTTGGAGCAGGTGAAGCAATGGGCGAACAGGGCAGTGCCCAGATGCGGGCCTTCCGGCAGGTCGAGACGGGCCGCGAGGCTGTCGCCAGCATGTCCTCCGAAAGAAATGCGCTCGGTCGGCACTATCGGTGTCCCTTGATCATCTCTGGACAAACTGGCCGGAAAGACGCTGCGATACAAGCGCCGCAGGCGCCGGGTCACGCGAAGGTGAGTATCCGTGTGGAAGGCCCCCCGGCGCGGGCGTGACACGGCGCCCGGCAAGGTTGAACATCCCTTCACGAATCAGCCATGCGGCGGAACCGCGCCGATTCCCGACATCAGGTTTTTCCCACAAGCCTTTCATCAAACGGATATTTTGTCAGGTTTTCATGACCGTCCCCGGTGATCAGCACCTGATCTTCCAGCTTGATGGAGAAATCGCCGCCTTCGGGGCTGACCAGCGCCTCGATACACAGGACCATCCCGGATTCCAGCGGGTAGTCATAGGCGCCCTCTACCGCCCGCTCCGGATAAGCGACCAGCGGCCATTCATCGCACAGCCCGACCCCGTGCATCAATGAGCCGTATTTCTGTTTCTGATAGATGTCGTCCAGCACATGGGTGTTGGCGCTGAGTTCCGGGATCATCACGCCCGGTTTCAGCATTTCCATGTTCGTCATGATGTGTTCGTGGGCATGTTGCATGGCATGTATCATGTCCGCGCGCGGGGCCTGATCGCCGATCCACCAGCTTCGGCTGATGTCCACGCACATGCCATAGCAGCCGATCAGATCGGTGTCGAAGCCGATGATCTCGTTCGGTTGGGCAATCCGGGGGCCGCATTCCTGAAACCAAGGGTTGGTGCGCGGGCCGGAGGCAAGCAGGCGGGTTTCGATCCATTCGCCGCCGCGCCTGATGTTTTCGCCGTGAAGCACCGCCCAGATGTCGTCTTCGGAGGTCTGGCCAAGGGGCACGGTTTCGCGGGCGAATCGCTCCATCTCCGCCACCGCCTGTTCGCAGGCATGGCTGGCGCAGCGCATGGCGAGGATTTCGTCCGGGCCTTTGACGGCGCGGCATTTCTCGGTCAGTTCCTCGCCTTCCAGCACCTCGAAACCCTGCGCCTCCAGCGCGCGCAGACCGTGCAGCATGATCTTGTCCACGGCAAGCCGCATGTTGCCGTCACCGTGTTCACGGACCAGTTCCCGGATTTCACGAGAGAGCCTGTCCGCCGCAACGTCCACCCTGTCACCCCTGTCGAAATAGAACAGGTCGGCGCCAGAGCGCTGTTCGCGCACCAGGGGGTTGAACTTCGACAGGAACGGGGATTGTCTGTAATCCCAGATCACCATGTAGCCGTCGGCGCAGACAAGAAGCGCCCGGAACGGGTTGTGGGTGTTCCACAACTGCATGTTGGTTGAATCTGTCGCGTAGCGGATATTCAGCGGATCAAAGACCAGCAGCGCGCCATAGTCGCGATCCACAATATACCGGACAAGGCGTTTCCAGCGGTATTCGCGCATTTTCTCCAGATTGGGCAGGGTCAGGCTCGCCGCCTCCCATTCCCGAAAGGCGCGTTGGGTGGGGCCGATCTCTATCCGGTCGTTGTCATTGGGGGTGCCGTCGCCCAGCGCCGCCCCGCGGGTGGGATCAATCTTGCGTCTGTCACGGTAATATGTGTTCATGCCCTGCTCTCCCTGCCTGATGAGAGCCTACGGCACGGGCCGGATCGGGAACCAGCCTGAATGCGACGGAGCAGGTCGTTTCGGGATGCCGGACGGGAAGGCCGGAGCAGGCCGGACCGGGCATGAAAAGGGTGCCGCGCATGAGCTGGCGCCCTTTTGTTTTCGGTTCAGGTCAGCCGGTCAGCAACTGTAATACATCTTGTATTCGATCGGGTGGGGCGTGTGCTCATAAGCATGGACCTCTTCCCACTTGAGCGCGAGATAGCCGTCGATCTGGTCTCTGGTGAAGACATCGCCTGCAAGCAGGAAGTCGTTGTCGGCCTTCAGGCTTTCCATGGCTTCGCGCAGAGAGGCGCAGACCGTCGGGATACCGGCCAGTTCTTCCGGCGGCAGATCGTAGAGATCCTTGTCCGAAGCGGGGCCGGGGTCGATCTTGTTCCTGATCCCGTCAAGCCCGGCCATCAGAAGCGCCGAGAACGCAAGATAGGGGTTGGCCGACGGGTCCGGAAAGCGGGCTTCGACACGTTTCGCCTTTGGGCTTTCAGTCCACGGAATACGGACACAGCCGGAACGGTTGCGGGCCGAGTAGGCGCGCAGAACCGGGGCCTCGAAGCCCGGAATCAGGCGCTTGTAGGAATTGGTCGAGGGGTTGGTGAAGGCGTTGAGCGTCTTTGCGTGTTTCAGGATTCCACCGATGAACCACAGCGCCTCCTGGCTGAGGTCGGCGTATTTGTCGCCGGCAAAAAGCGGCCTGCCGTCTTTCCAGATCGACATGTTGACGTGCATCCCGGTGCCGTTGTCGCCGGCGATCGGCTTTGGCATGAAGGTTGCCGACTTGCCATAGGCGTGGGCCACGTTGTGGATCACGTATTTGTACTTCTGCAACTCGTCGCCCTGCGTGGTCAGAGAGCCGAAGATCAGGCCAAGCTCGTGCTGGCACGACGCAACCTCGTGGTGATGCTTGTCAACCTTCATGCCCAGACGCTTCATGGTCGAGAGCATTTCGGAACGCAGATCCTGCGCATCGTCGATCGGGTTCACCGGGAAATAGCCGCCCTTGATGCCCGGACGGTGGCCCATATTGCCCATTTCGTATTCGGTGTCCGTGTTCCACGAGGCATCCTGCGCATCGACCTGATAGGACACCTTGTTCATCTCGACCGAGAAGCGCACATCGTCGAACAGGAAGAATTCGGCCTCTGGCCCGAAATAGGCCACATCGCCGATGCCGGAGGCTTTCAGATAGGCTTCGGCCTTCTGCGCGGTGCCGCGCGGGTCGCGGCCATAGGCTTCGCCGGTGTCGGGCTCGACGACGGAACAGTGTACGGCGAGCGTTTTCTCGGCATAAAACGGGTCGATATAGGCCGAGGCCGGGTCCAGCATCAGTTTCATGTCGGAGGCTTCGATGGATTTCCAGCCCGCGATGGAAGAGCCGTCGAACATGAAGCCTTCTTCCAGAAAGTCTTCGTCCACCTGATCGGCCATCACGGTCACATGTTGCAGCTTGCCGCGCGGATCGGTAAAGCGGACATCGACATACTGGATGTCTTCATCTTCGATCAGCTTGAGAACGTCTGCGTTGTCCATAAGTTCCGTCCTTGTCTGGGGATGTTCGGGGTGGGCGCATGACCCGTCATTCTGTCAGAGCGCGTCGTCGCCGGTTTCGCCGGTGCGGATGCGGATTGCCTGTTCGACGGGACTGACAAAAATCTTGCCGTCGCCGATCTTGTCGGTCTTGGCGGCAGAGGTGATCGCCTCGATCGCATTGTCGATCAGATCGTCGGGCAGGACGACCTCGATTTTCACCTTGGGCAGGAAGTCCACAACATATTCCGCACCACGATAGAGTTCCGTATGGCCTTTCTGGCGGCCAAAGCCCTTGACCTCGATCACGCTCAAACCCTGCACGCCGATGTCCTGCAACGCCTCTTTGACTTCGTCGAGCTTGAAGGGTTTGATAATGGCTTCGATTTTTTTCATGGGTCGCGACTCCCTTTTTCAATCACTCCCGGCGTCTGAACCACTTTGCCGCGCGCGCGTCCATGGGCTAGGGTTGAATCGGCGGATGCCGATGATTGAAATCAAAGCGCCTGCCTGTTTTTTGTGCATAACGCTTAAATGACACGCAGTTTGTGAATTTCAGGGATTTGAGAGCGATGACAGAACTTCTGACTGCTGCCCGGATGCGGGCCATCGAACAGGCCGCGATCAAGGGCGGCGCGATCACCGGGCTGGAACTGATGGAACGCGCCGGGCGCGGCGTGGTCGAGGCGATTTTCGAGGAATGGCCGGAGCTTGCGCAGACATCGTATCGGGCGGTGGTTCTGTGCGGGCCGGGGAACAACGGCGGCGACGGGTTCGTTGTCGCGCGGCTGTTGAGGGAATGGGGCTGGAAGGTGGAGGTGTTCCTTTACGGCGATCCCGAAAGGCTGCCGCCGGATGCAGGGGTGAATCATGGGCGCTGGCGCGAGATGGGCGAAGAAGTGCGCGACAGCGCCGACATCACCGCATTCGGGCAGTTGCCTGACCTGGGTGCAACACTTTTTATCGACGCCCTGTTCGGGACGGGGCTGACGCGGCTGATCGACCGGTCATCCGCGGCTTTGGGATTTTTCTTCGAGTATTCGGACAGGTGGCTGTCGGAGCAGGGTCCGCCGACCGTGTCGATAGACCTGCCGTCCGGCCTTTGCGCCGACAGTGGCGCGGTGCTTGGAAAAGCGATGGTCGCGGCGCTTACGGTAACATTCCATGCTCCGAAACGGGGGCATTTCCTTCAGCATCCCGCAACCGCATCGGGCGCTGCCAACTGTTGCGGGCGAATATGTGTAGCGGACATCGGATTGCCACCGGCGAAGGCTGTCACGAAGGCTGTCGGGTTGACGGCCCATGCAAAGGCGGCCGTGCGAAACCGGCTTTCTGAATCCGACAGGCTTTCGGTGTTCATGGTTGACAGCCCTGGCCCCGAAATATGCAAAGGCGGCGGCGCGGTTCACAAATACTCTCATGGCCACGCCCTGATCCTCTCGGGCCCATCCGGCAGAACCGGCGCCGCCCGCCTTGCCGCGCTGGGGGCGCTCCGGATCGGGGCGGGGCTGGTGACGCTTGGCAGTCCGCCTTCGGCGCTGATGGAAAACGCCGCGCATCTTACCGCAATCATGTTGCGGCGGGTGGGGGAGGCGAAGGCTTTGGCCGAACTGCTGGAGGATGCCCGGATCAATGCGCTTTGTCTGGGGCCGGGGATGGGGAGCGGGGCGCATGAGGCAAGCCTGATGGCGGCGGCGCTGGGGCTTCGGTCGGACAGGACCGCGCCCGACGCCGCCGCGCCGGGCATGAAACGCGGGCTTGTGTTCGATGCGGACGCTCTGACAATCCTGTCGCGGTCGCCGGAGCTTTTTGCCGGGCTGCATGGAAACTGCGTGCTGACCCCCCACGCGGGCGAATTCGCGCGGCTGTTTCCCGATATTGCCGGGCTGCTGAACGCCCCGGCCACCAAAGGTCCGGCCTATTCCAGGGTCGATGCCACGCGGGCGGCGGCGGCGCGGGCGGGGTGCGTGGTGCTGTTCAAGGGGCCGGATACGGTGATCGCGGCCCCCGACGGGCGCTGTTCGATCAACTCGGCGCACCATGATCGGGCTGCGCCATGGCTGGCGACTGCGGGGTCGGGGGATGTGCTGGCGGGGTTCGTCACCGGGCTTCTGGCAAGGGGCTTCGGCCCGATGCGGGCAGCCGAAACCGCCGCCTGGCTGCATGTGGAATGTGCGCTGTCCTTCGGCCCTGGCCTGATTGCCGGGGACTTGCCCGATGAACTGCCGAAAGTGTTGGGAAACCTTGGAAACCTTGGAAACCCCGGGATCAGGGGCTGAAATTCTTCTCGCCTCCCGACAGTGCCTTTGTTAAGACGCTCCCTGTTGCGGGTGTGGCGGAATTGGCAGACGCACCAGATTTAGGTTCTGGCGCCGCGAGGCGTGGGGGTTCAAGTCCCTCCACCCGCACCATGAAAGCGGCGACATGCCGGAATCGTCCTGAGCGGGCTTTCCGCAGCGATTCAGCCCTTGCAAGCCATACCGACGCCCAATAGAAGGGCGTCTGATTTGTTCCTGCCGCACCCGCCGCACCCGCGCGGCATGGCGTCATGAGATGAGGACGGACATGCAGGTCACAGAGACCCTGAACGAAGGCCTGAAACGCGGCTATGCGATCACCATTCCGGCATCCGAACTGGACGGGAAGGTCAATGTGAAACTGGCCGAGGCGCAGCCCGAGGTGCAGATGAAAGGCTTTCGCAAGGGCAGGGTTCCCATGGTGCTGTTGAAAAGACAGTTCGGCAAGCGCCTGCTGGGCGAGGCGGTGCAGGAAACCATCGACGGTGCGCTGAGCAGGCATTTCGAGGATTCAGGCGATCGCCCCGCGCAGAAGCCAAAGGTTGAAATGAAGAACGGCGAGGGGTGGAGAGAGGGCGACGATGTCAAGGTCGAGATGTCCTATGAAGCCCTGCCGGAGATACCGGAAGTCGATATGAAGTCGATCAGACTGGAAAGGATGGTCGTCAGGGCGGGCGATGCGGAGGTCGAGGAGGCGCTGAAGGAACTGGCCGAATCCGCCCGGAACTTTGAAGACCGCGGCAAGGATGCCGGTGCCGTGGATGGCGATCAGGTGGTTATCGACTTTGTCGGCAAGGTCGATGGCAGGGAATTCGAAGGCGGCTCTGCCGGGGATTACCCGCTGGTGCTGGGCTCCGGTTCCTTCATCCCGGGATTCGAAGAACAACTGGTCGGGCACAGGGCCGGCGACGGGGTTTCGGTGAACGTGACCCTTCCCGAGTCGTATGGCGCCAAAGAGATGGCGGGCAGGGAGGCGGTGTTCGATTGCACGGTCAAGGCGGTGAAAGCGCCTGCGGCGGCGGCAATCGACGACGATCTGGCAAAGCGGTTCAGCGCCGAGAATCTGGGTGCGTTGAAGGCGCAGGTTTCCCAGCGTCTGGAGGCCGAATATATGGGGGCTGCGCGCGCGGTCCTGAAGCGCAAACTGCTGGATGCGCTGGACGAAAAAGTGTCATTCGATCTGCCGCCGACGCTGGTCGAGGAAGAGGCTGGCCAGATTGCGCATCAATTGTGGCATGACGAAAACCCGGATGTCCACGATCATGACCATGACCATGCCAGGATCGAAGCGACCGAAGAGCATGTCAGACTGGCCGAGCGCCGCGTGCGCCTGGGCCTGTTGCTGGCGGAACTGGGACAGAAGGCCGAGATCGAAGTCACCGATCAGGAAATGACCCAGGCGGTGATTGCCCAGGCGCGTCAGTATCCGGGGCAGGAACGCCTGTTTTTCGAATTCGTGCAGAAAAATGCCCGGATGCTGCAACAGCTTCGGGCTCCGATATTTGAAGACAAGGTTATTGATTACGTCTTTGAACTTGCTGAAGTTTCCGAAAAGGAAGTTTCCGAAGACGATCTGCAAGAGGCCATCGGGGCGCTGGAAGAAGAGTAGGCATCGGCCACGATCAAGCCTGGCGGGGCCGTCCTGCGGGTGGCCTCTCAGCCTGCGCGACTGATCAATTCGGCCCCGTTATGCACGAGTCTCGTGGACCACGGGATCGGGTTGCGCAGTGCATGATGCGCCATGCAGGCGCTTTCGGCTTCATCCAGCAGGCCCTGAATGCGTTCTGCGGATTCGGGGCTTTCGACGATCACATGGGTTTCCACATGTTCGGTCTCGCCTTCGGTGGTGTGGCCCAGTTCGCGCATCGTGCCCAGACTGGTTCTGAAGCGTATGCGCTGTTCCAGTTTCAGATTGTCCACCCGGATTTTGCGCGCCGTCAGGATGTCGGTCAGATGGGTCAGCAGGCAAAAGCCGATACCGGCGCAGAAGAAGGCAAGCGGCGGCGGCGCGGTATCGTCGCCCACAGGGGGCTGTTCGTCGCAGTAAAGGCGCACCGGGCTGAAACCGGGAATATTGACCTGCACGGCGCCGGTTTTCCTTTGCCGGTCGCCGGCCTCTGCGGTCAGGTTGACCTCAAAGTGCAACGGCTCCGGCGGGCGGGATTTCCTGAACGGGCCGGGCGTGAACTGGCCGGGGTCCGGCGGGGAACCGGCGCGTTCACCAACGTGGTAGAAACGGGGGTCAGACATGGCGGGCTCCGGTCAACTGACAGTGTTGTCGATAAACAGGGCGCATTGATGCCTGTCAAGCCATCGGAGTTCAACCTATTTGTCGGGGGGGATGAGGCCAAGCCCGCGCAGATAGACACCGATGCCCGTTTCAAGAAGGTTTTCAGGCGGAAAGGGCGATTTGGTGCCGGGCGAGCCACGGGCGAAGAGTTCGACGACTCCGTGGCTCATGGCCCAGATATGGGCGCTGAACATCTTGGCCGGGGGGCGCTTTTCGGGGGGGATCTGCCGGGAAATATCTTCGGCGGCGCGTTCCAGCACCCCCAGCGCGCGGCCTGCCACCTGCGCCAGTTCCGGCGAACGGTTGATGGATATGCCGCTTTCGAACATTGCGACGTAATGGCCGGGATAGCGCCGCGCGAAGGCCAGATAGGCGCGGCCTGTCGCCTCGAAGGCCGCCAGCGCCGAGGGCTGCCCCTTGTCATAAGTGTATTCCATCAGATCGGCAAAGATTTCATAGCCTTGCCGGGCGGCTTCGGCGATCAGATCCTCGCGCCCCTCGAAATGGCGGTAGACGGCGGCGGGCGTGACGCCCGCGCGTTTGGCGGCTTCGGAGAGCGTAAAGCCGGCCGGACCCTTCTCCTCGATCAGGGCAAGCGCCGCCTCGACCAGCGCCTCGCGCAGATTGCCGTGATGGTAGCCGCGTTTAGCCATGCGGGGGCTCCGGTCCGCTGCGGATTTTCACATCCGGCCCGCGGGTGGCAGCGCCGTGGCGCTTCGGGGTGTTGCGGAATTCACCGGTCGCGCCTCTGCTTGCCGGCGATGTCATACCTGCCGCGCCGCCTCGCACAGGTTGGAGAGTTTCGCCATGGCAAGTTCCCGCCCCAGAAAGCCGAGCCCGCAATCCGGGGCCGCAATCAGCCTTTCGCGATCAATATGGTTCAACGCGGCCGCCAGACGCCGGGCGATTTCCTCAACCGGTTCGACCCGGCTTCTGGCGATTGCCACGGCGCCGAGGATCACCGTCGAATCCGTAAATTCCTCCAGAAGTGACAGATCGTTGTGCCGATGAGCATCCTCCAGCGATACCTGGTTCACGGTTGAGCCATCCACCGCTGCGGCAAGTTCAAGATAACAGGCCGGGTCGGCCTTTGGATATTCGGTGTCGTCCAGGTGGTCGGGGTAGCCGCAGCACATGTGCATGACACGGGTCACATCGTCGGGAACCCCGTCAAAGCAACGGTCGAGGCATTCCACACCATACTCCAGCGCCCGCTTCACATTGCGGGCAAAGAGCGGCTCATCCACCTGGATGAACCTGCACCCGGCGTCGGCCATGGCCCGGATCTCATGATTCAGCGCGTCCGCCAGATCGAAGGCAAGCCGTCGTTCATCGTCGTAGAACGCATTCGCACAGGTATCCATGATTGTCATCGGGCCGGGCACGGTGATCTTTACCGGCCGGTCGGTAAAGGCCTGTGCGACCTGATAGTCATGGGGAAGAAAATGATCGCCATTCGGGCTTATCCTTGCCCGGATCGTCGGCAGTTCGGCGGTATATGCACCGTCCCGCAAGCTGCGCCTTGTCAGATTCGCGAAGTCGAAACCGTTCAGATGCCGGCAATGATAATGAATGTAGTTTTCACGCCGCTGTTCGCCATCGGTGGGGATGTCGATGCCGCAGCTTGCCTGATCCGTGACCGCCTCGCCGGTCGCTCTGACATAAAGCCTTTCGGTCTCTTCATTGTCTTCCGCGATCACCCTGCTTGCGGCGCGCGTCGCCGCACCCCCTTCGGAAGTCATTGCACCGTTGCCCTGAAACCAGTCGCGGACCGGTACATGATCCGGCTTGGGATAGGCGCCGATGCAGGTGGTCAGGATTGCTGTGGTCATTGGAGCCTCCCGAAACGAAATTTCCCGTGCAGGTTAGGTCAGCAGACCCGGCGGGTCCAGCGCCCGATACGGATCAGGCGCCGATCGCCGAAATGTCGAACGGCGTGGTCTGGTAGATGTCGTTGATCCAGTTCCCGTAAAGCAGATGCGCATGGCTGCGCCAGCGATTCATCGGCACGTTCGACGGATTGTCGTCGGGGTAGTAGTTGACAGGCACGTTGATCAAGGCGTCATTCCCGACATCGCGGTCATATTCTTCCTTCAGCGTGCCGCTGTCATATTCGAGGTGGTTGAAAATATAAAGTGCGTTGCGATCCGTGTCCTGCACGAGGCAAGGGCCGGTATCGTCCGACCCAAGCAGGGTGATCAGCCCCGGACAGTCGTCGATCTCATCCTGGCGAACTTCCGTCCAGCGGCTGACCGGGATCACGCAGTCATCCGAAAAGCCGCGCAGATAGGGCGAGGCCGGGGCCAGATTCCGATGGCGGAAACAGCCGAAAGCCTTGGCGTCCAGCATGTGCTTCGGAATGCCGTGGAAGTGGTTGACCATGGCCATGCCGCCCCAGCATACCCCGAAAGTGGAGTGCACACTGGTCCGGGTCCAGTCCATGACCTGTTTCAGTTCGTCCCAATAGGTCACTTCGGCAAATTCGAGATGCTCGACAGGGGCGCCGGTGATGATCAGGCCGTCGAACTTTTCGTCCCGCACGGCGCTGAACGGGCGATAGAACGCCTCCATGTGATCGGCGGCGGTGTTTTTTGTCTCGTGCGCGCTCATCCGCACCAGCGAGAGTTCGATCTGCAACGGCGTGGCGCCGATCAGTCGGGCGAACTGCGTCTCTGTCTGGATTTTCTTTGGCATCAGGTTCAGAAGCCCGATCCGCAGCGGGCGGATGTCCTGACGCGCGGCGCGGCCTTCGCCAATCACCATGACGCCTTCGTTCGACAGAATGTCGAAGGCGGGCAGGCTGGAGGGAAGATTGATGGGCATGGTGGAAACGGGCTCTCTCACGAGAAGGGTTCGGACAGGGTTCTGGTCAGTGCTTCTCAAGGGCCCGGGCGATCAGTTCCACGAAATCCCCGGAGCTTTGCACCGCAGCGAGGTCTTTCGCGCTGACGGTAATTCCCCAGTTTTCGGCCATCGCCCGATAGCGCGGCTGCCGGTCCTGCAATGCCCGTGCATAGGCGAAGCGCATGAATTCGTCCGGCTCGACATCCTCTTCCGCAAGGGCGTTGCCGGACAGGTATTCCTGCCACAACGCCCGCAGGCGACCGGGAGGATAGTACATCGGTTTGGGGGCGCGGCCAAAGCGCCGGATCAACTCGTCCGCATGTTCGTCCGAGCCTTCGGTCCACACGATCAGCAGGCGCCTTGACAGGGCGGTCAGCACCGGGTCCGAAGGGTCGCCGGGATCAACCACCTCGCAGATGGACCCGCTGCTGTCGCAAATGAAATTCCTGTAGCCGTAAAGCGCGCGGGCGCGGGCGATGAAATGTTCGGTGTCCAGCATCGCGCTGGTTTCCGCCTGCCTGTGCAGGGCCTGTCGGCGCATGTACTCGTCAAAGGGCAGGCCGCCCTTCCCGACGGCGCCGGGTTTGCCCATATAGGTCGAGAGCGGGGCAAGGTTGTTGAAGGTGATGTTGGACTGGATAAAGACGGAATCCGACAGCAGCAGCTTGCGCAAGAGCGGGACTTTCATTGCCTCGTGCTTGAAATTGTCGGTAATGTGCTCGCCCATGTAGTGGGTGCCGATGCGATAATCGACCGAGTAGTGAAACCAGTCGCCGCTTTCGCGCAGGATGTTGGAAACATGGGTTTTCCCGAGGCCGGACATGCCGAACAGCATGACCTGCCTTGCGTCCGCCGATCGCCAGTCCTGCGCAGTGTCGTAGAGCATTGCGTGTTCCTCGCCAGTCCGGCATCTGGTAGCTGGCGGGATCGCGGGCGTCAAACGGGAAAACCGCCCCCGGCGCTTTTCCGGGGCTTGCGGCGGACCGGATCAGAAGTGATAGCCGAGGCGGATACCTGCGGCGACCGCGCTGTTGCCGACCACTCCCGCCATTTGGCGGAACCGAACAGCAGGGTGTCGGCGGCGATTCCGGTCTGGAACTCAAGTTCAAGGGATCACGGTTTCAAAGGTTGTCTCAAAGGCTGTCGGTCCCGGCGCAAGGCTTTCGTTCGCATTCAGTTCGTGCGTGATTTCCGAATTGCAGGTCAGCGCAACGCGCAGCGCGATGTCGGGGCGTTCACAGGCGACACCGGCGACATAGCCCCATTGATAGTCGGTATCGGTCGTCATGGTGTAGTTGATGGGAACACTGCCGAGGGTGGGATGGGGAATGGTCGGCGCCGAGACTCACCCTTTGCGGACCGGGCGCGCAGGCCGCCACCAATGGCGCCGATATTGCCGCCGACAATGCCGCAACCATGCGGAATGCTCTTTTCATGGGCTCATCCCTGGATATGTGCCCCTCATGTATCCATGATCATGGGGGGAAGGTTGTCATCGCGTCAATTCGTTATGCCGGGTCGGGAAAAATTTACGGGCAGCGTTACAAATTCGCTTCTGTCAGGGGGGGCTTTTTCGATTCGGCGACTACATTCAGATAGTTGGCGCCGAATATGACGACCGCGCCACGGTACACGACGCTCTTGTGTTGAGGGGCGAAAAGGATTCGAATTGAAGTTTCTCGCGCACAAGTATCTTCGTGATGTTCGCATTCCTCCTCACCGTCATTGCCCTCGCCGTGACATGGGCCTGCCGCTGTGCGACCCGGGTCATGGGCCGAACGGCAATCCGCCGCAAAAGACACAACCGACGTACAAAATCATGGTTCCGAACCGGGCTCGACGCTCTACGCAGATGGATCATCCACAACCCTGAAAATGCTCTCTTGGCATGGCGACAAACATGCCCGAAGAGACCAATCAAACAACCTGTTTTCTCATGAGTCGTGTACCATGCGACCGCGCCCAATAGCGTCAGCATGTGAACCGGCTCATCATACAGCAGTGCGCCAACGACAACGATGACCGGAAGGCGGGCGAAATCAAAAGGCGAGACAACAGAGGCGGGCGCGATGCCAAGGGCCCTGGTGATGCAGAAATGGGCCATCAGGCCCGCGCAACCGATCACCAGCAGCCAGGGCGCTGTCGTGCTGTCCGGCAGCGCGATGTCGCCATCGTGGCCTGCGGTGATGATCCCGAAAGCGGCCTGCATGGTTGTCAGAAAGAACAGGATGGTGGTCGTGGATTCCCGGCGGGTCAGGTGCTTGGTCAGCACTGTCGTCATCGCAAATCCGATCGCCGCGAGCGCGGCGGAGACGACGCCGGGGCTCAGGCCCGCGACATCGGGTCCGGCCACCATCAGCACGCCCGAGAAACCGATGATTGCGGCAAGGATGCGGGTCCGGGTCAGGCGCTCGCCCAGCATCGCGGGGGCCAGCAGGATAACCCACAGCGGCGTGGTGAATTCCAGCGCAAAGACCTGCGCCAGCGGGATCAGGGGCAGGGCGTGGAACCACAGGTTCTGACCCGTGAAATGGGCCAGGTTGCGAATCGCGTGCTGCCGGACATGGCGCAGGTTCACCTGATGCAGGGTGCCGGCGCACCGGGCGACGACCAGCACGATGATCACGCCGACGAAAGAGCGGTACATCATCAGCTCGAACGTATCGAGTTCGCTGCTGACGGCCCGCCCGGCGATTGCCATCGAGGTGAATGAGACAACTGCGCCGCTCATCCAGGCGGCGGCCTGTATCGCGGGGCTCATCCGTCGATTCCGTCGATGGTGTAGTGGCGCGGGATGCCTTTTGTGACGCCGGCCCAGGACGAGGCCGCCGCGCGGGCCTGATGCGCCCTGAACCCCGCCGGGCCGGAAAAGACTTCGTACACGGCAAACCGGCCCGCCCGACCGGGGCATTCAGTGACATCGAAGATCAGGCAGGCAGGTTCCGCACGGGTCAGGCGGACATGCTCGGGCAGGGCGTCACGCACGGATTGCAGCCGCTCTGCCGGAACGTCGAGATACCCGCGCAACACGACCTTGCTCATGTCATTTCCGCCCGATGCGCCCGATGCCCCGCCTTGCCAGCGCCTTGCCGGTGCCCATGTGTCATTCCCATGTGTCATTCGGCCGGGGTCAGCACGGTGATGCCTGCCGCCGCCGCCCGCGCCAGGGCGGGATCAAGCGACATGGGTACGTATTCGCCCCGTCGCCAGAGTTCGGACTGATCGTCATAGTAACGCGACAACGGGTGCCCCGACTGCCCCGTGGCGATCACGAAAACGGAACTGTCAGGATCGGCCAGATCATAGACACCGCGATACCCGGCGGCATGAATGTTCGTGAACGGGTCTTCTTCGGTGGCCGCAGTCATGCCGCGCATCAGGGTGTTGTCGCCGCCGCTGGAGGACTGGCGAATGTTCACGAACCAGTTCAGGAAAGGAACCTTGCCCAGAACCTCATGATCGTGGGCGGCAACGTGGGCATCGCCCCAGCGGAGCGCCTCCAGACGACCGCCATGGGTTTCGTCAATCCACAAAAGCGCGTCGTCCAGTGACATGCGCACCATGTCCGCACAGGTTTCCCGGTCGCCCGACTGCACGACATCGCACCAGACCGATGCCCCTTCGACATCGCGAAAGACCCGTTCAATGAACAGGGGTTCCACATGGGTGATGCTGTTTGCCAACGGACCGAGTTCGTCGCGGATCAGCCGGTTCTGCAACGCGCGCATCCATGCGGAATAGATCAGGGGTTCCGGCAGATGTTCGTTCATCTCGCCGTTCCATCCGGCCAGCATGTCAAGCGCCTGCTTTCGCCGCCGGGCCTCTGTTCCTTCGGGCGCGGCGCCGCCGGTGAACCATAAATCCGCGGCAACGAGGGGCAACAGCGAGCGGGCGGAAAAACTGACCGCATCGAGCTGCGCCTCGATAAAGCTGTCGCGTGTGTGGACCTGCCGTGACTGCATCAGGCGCCGCCAGCGTTGCACGCGCTGCGTATCGCCCCACTTGAAGCTCATGTGAAAGGGGAATGGCCTGTCAATGATCTTGTTGTTGGTCGTTCCCGATATGCCGCCGGCGGGATCAATGAATTCCGGATTGTTGCCGTATTTCAGCCGCCCATTCCACCGATTCGCGATCACCCATCCGGGGCTTGGCATCTGACCAAGGCTCTGATGGCGCGCCGACCGGCGGGGAAACGCCCCGACGGTCTTCATCGCGATACGACCGGCATCGGCGATCACGATTGTCATTGACGGCGCGATAACGCCCTCGCCGGCGGCAATCGACTCTTCGATGGTGCGCGCCCGCATCTGTTTCAGCACCGCGCTGACGGTGGTATCGTTGGGCGACAGCGCCGTCCAGGATATGGACATCACATGGCCTTGCGGCGTTATTTCGCCGAGGCCGAACAGATGACCGGGCAAGACGGGTCCATTCTCTGTCCAGCGCAGCACCACCGTCACCGGATCGGCATCCTTGACGCGAATGACCGTTTCACGGGTTTCGAACTCCCGGAAACCGTCCGGTGTCCGGTAGCGTGTCGGGTTGCCGGGATCAATCTGTTCGATATGCAGGTCGAGATCGTCGAGGTAGGACGCAGCCAGACCCCAGGCGATTGCATCGCTGCGCCCGGACAGGATCAGCGGCATCCCCGGAATGGTCGCCCCGATAATGCCGGTATCCTGAAACTGAAGGCGCGCAAGATACCATATGGCCGGCGCCGCAAGCCCCAGATGCGGATCATTGGCCAGTATCGTGCCTTCGCTGGCAGAGCGGTGCGGCGCCGCCGCCCAGGCATTCGACGCGCCTGAAAAGGCACGGGTCATGAACGGGGACAGCAGGCCCGGTTGATCCGGGACGGAGGCATGGCCGGTGCTGACGCCCGGCGCCAGCGACGCATAGTCGGGCAGTTCCGCAATGCCGTCTCCCGGTGCCTCCGGCAGAATGTCGCGCAGCCGTTCGGGCGGCAGAATCAGGGACAGGCGCGCCCGAAGCACCTCTTCCTCAAGATGCGGGGTCAGTCGCAGCGACATGAGTTTTGCGACCGAGATCGAATCCGCCGGTGTCCACGCAGCTATGCCATTGCCGAACAGAAAGAACTCCGGCGCGCCACGACCCAGGGCGCCGGTGTTTACCTGCGCGATCCAGGCATTGATTCCGGCCGCGTAGGATTCCAGCGCCTCAAGGCCCGGCGGATCCTGTGCCGCAACCGACCGGCGCGCCGCAGTGTACAGATCAAGCCGCCGCAGCGTCTCGTCGATTTTCAGCGTTCTGGTGCCAAACAGTTCCGACAGGCGGCCCTGGGCCGTGCGGCGCAGCATTGTCATCTGCCAGAGCCGGTCCTGCGCATGTGCAAAACCGAGCCCGAAGAAAACATCGCTGTCCTGCGTCGCAAATATGTGGGGAATGGCGGTATTGGTGCGGACGATCTCGACGGCGCCTGTCAGCCCCGGCACGGTATGGTCGCGATCATAGTCGGGCAGTGACCGGGACGCCAGATAACAGACCAGCAGAACGCCCGACAGGCCCACAACGGCGAACCCGACGAAAAGTCTCAG
Source organism: Paracoccaceae bacterium (assembly GCA_965216225.1). Taxonomy (GTDB): domain Bacteria; phylum Pseudomonadota; class Alphaproteobacteria; order Rhodobacterales; family Rhodobacteraceae; genus 3107. The sequence goes on along the minus strand of CBDCFF010000031.1, from coordinate 74,812 downwards.
CAGCCATCTGAATACGCGCGCCATTCCGACCCCCGTGGTTGACGCCCCCGTGCCAAACCTTCATTACGGATACTGGTTGGGTTGCGCAAACAGATGAATTGTCCGAATGAAAAAACTTGCTTTCCTCGGTCTGGGCGTCATGGGCTTTCCGATGGCCGGGCATCTTCGGAATGCCGGTTATCCCGTCACGGTCTGCAACCGGAGTCCGGGCAAGGCCCGGAAGTGGGTGGAAACGTATGGCGGTGACAGCGCGACGACAGCGCACGAGGCGGCTGTCGGCGCGGGGATCGTCTTTGCCTGCGTCGGGAATGACGATGATCTTGCATCGGTCTGTCTGGGCGATGACGGTGCGTTTGCAGGAATGGAGCAGGGTGCCCTGTTCGTGGACCATACCACCGTTTCGGCGCACATCACCAGAGAACTGTACGCCACGGCGAAGGGCAGGGGCATCTCGTTCGTCGATGCTCCGGTTTCGGGGGGGCAGGCGGGGGCCGAAAACGGCGTTCTGTCGATCATGTGCGGGGGCGATGAGGAGGCTTGCGCCCGGGCGGCGCCGGTAATGTCCGCCTACGCCAGGATTTGCAGGCGAATCGGCGAAAGCGGGGCGGGGCAACTGACCAAGATGTGTAATCAGATCGCGATTGCAGGGCTGGTTCAGGGGTTGTCGGAGGCCCTGCATTTCGCCGGGAAGGCCGGGCTTGACGGTCGTGCGGTGGTAGAGGTGATCAGCCAGGGCGCAGCCGGAAGCTGGCAGATGTCGAACCGGCATGAAACCATGCTGGACGATCATTTCGAACATGGCTTTGCGGTGGACTGGATGCGCAAGGATCTGGGCATCTGTTTGCAGGCTGCCGATGAAAACGGCGCAAGCCTGCCTGTCACGGCGCTGGTCGATCAATTCTACAAGGATGTTCAGAAACTCGGCGGCGGCCGCTGGGACACATCCAGCCTGATCAGGCGGCTCGGGGCGTCGGGGTGATCCCCGGATCATGTGGGCTCTGGCCCGGCTGGCCCTGCCGCGTCCCGGTCAGGGGCGGCGTCGGCCCGCGGAACGGGGGCAGAATCAAGGTCCGGACATCCGTAACCCGGATGCCCCGGTCACAGGATACCTGCAACGTCGGGCGCAAAATATGTCAGAACGCCATCGCAACCGGCACGTTTGAAGGCCAGCAGGCTTTCGAGCATCGCCTGATGACCATCAATCCAGCCGTTCTGCGCCGCTGCCTTGATCATCGCGAATTCGCCAGAGACCTGATAGGCGAAAGTGGGTACGCCAAAAAACTCTTTCACGCGGCGGCAGATGTCCAGACAGGGCATCCCCGGCTTTACCATGACCATATCCGCCCCCTCGCCCAGGTCGCGCCCGACCAGACGCAACGCTTCGTCGGAGTTGGCAGGGTCCATCTGGTAGGTCGATTTGTCACCCTTCAGCGCACCGGAGGCGCCGATTGCATCCCGAAAAGGTCCGTAAAAGGCGCTGGAATATTTTGCCGCGTAGGACAAGATCGCGACATTGCCGAAGCTCTCGGCCTCCAGGGCGCGGCGAATGGCTCCGATACGGCCATCCATCATGTCCGAAGGGCCGATGATGTCGGCCCCGGCGCGCGCTTGCTCCAGCGCCTGCCTGACCAATGCCGCGACCGTTTCATCGTTCAGTATTGCGCCATCGCGCACAATCCCGTCATGGCCCTGCGCGTTGTAGGGGTCGAGCGCGACATCGGTCATGACCGCGATGTCGGGAACCGCGTCCCTGATTGCGCGTGTCGCCCGGTTGGAAAGGTTGTCCGGATTCCATGCCTCTTCGCAGCCATCCGTCCGGAGTCCGGGGTCCGTGCAGGGAAACAGGCAGATGGCGGGGATTCCCAAAGCCTGCGCGCGCCGCGCCAGCGCCGGCAAAAGATCGACGGAATGCCGTTGCACACCGGGCATCGAGGCCACGTCCTGACGCTCCCCCTTCCCATCGCAAACGAAAACCGGCCAGATCAGGCTGGCGGGCGACAACGCGGTTTCCCGCACCAGCGCGCGAATGGCGGCAGTGCGCCGCAGGCGCCGCGGACGGGACAGGGGAAAGGGGGCGCTGACCGGGCGCATGGGATACCTCGGAAGATGGTTTCACATGGGTGACATGGATTGCGCTTTTACTCAAGCTGGCATATCGGTGAAACGCGCGCGCTGTTGCGGAATTTCAATTCGGGGAGATTTGGTTGGACTGGCGGCTGATCGTGTTTGAGACAATCAACATGCGATCATTCTCAAACCTCTGGTACTGGATTGCGCTTGCGGTGATGTGGTCGAGCGCCAGTCACTGGGTGCTGGGCGTGCCCTATGATCTGGTCATTCGTGCGCGGCGCAATGGCGGCCGGGCCATGCAGGATCTTGAAGACATCGTTCGCGTGAATTGCAGTCGGCTGCTTCATATTGCGCGGGTCTCGGGAAACTGGCTGATGGGGTTCGGGTTTTTCATGTTGACCAGCCTTGCAACGCTGGGTTTCCATTATGATGTAGAGTTCGCGCAGGCGGTGTTTCTGCTTGCCTTCCCGATGTTTTTTGTCGGGATGCTCAGCCTGCATTTCGCGCGGCGGCAGGAGGTGACGCCGTGTCACGGCGATGCGCTGTGCCATCGCCTCGGGCTGCACCGGTTCTGCACGCAACTGATCGGCATCGTATCGGTGTCTGTCACGGCATTGTGGGGCGTTTATCATACCCTGTCCCATGGCGCGTTGGGCGGATAAGACACCGGCATGTCCAGAGAGCACATCATCGCCAGCGGCACACCGGAAGGTTTCGATGCCCGCTTCGTCCTGAAGGAACTGGACAGACACGGTGCGCCGGTTCTGCATGTGGCGCGGGATGACAAACGGCTTGAAGCCATGCGGGCGGCGCTTGCCTTTTTCGCACCCGACCTGCCGGTCCTGTCCTTTCCCGGCTGGGATTGCCTTCCCTATGACCGTGTATCGCCCAATGCCGATATATCCTCGGCGCGAATGTCCACACTGGCCGCACTTGCCCATGGTGCAATCGACCGGCTGGGCGGTCGTTGCGTCATTCTGACCACCCTGAATGCAGTTACCCAGAAACTTCCCGCGCAAGAGATACTGGGCGCCGCATACTGGAGCGCCCGTGTGGGTGAGCGGATTGACGAACGCGCGCTGCGTGGCTTTCTGATCCGCATGGGCTTTTCACAAAGCCCCACAGTGACGGAGCCGGGCGACTACGCCATCAGGGGCGGGATCATCGACATCTTCCCGCCGGGCGAAAGCGGGCCGGTTCGGCTGGACCTCTTCGGCGATGTTCTGGATGGCGCAAGGCGCTTTGATCCGGCAACCCAGCGCACGACAGGGAAACTCGGGGCAATCGAACTGACGCCGGTTTCGGAAATCTTCCTCGATGACGCGGCCATCACCCGGTTTCGGCAGAACTATCGTATGGAGTTCGGCGCCGCCGGCAGCGATGATCCGCTGTACGAAGCGGTCAGCGGCGGCCGAAAGCATCAGGGGATAGAGCATTGGCTGCCCTTCTTTCACGAGCGCCTTGAAACCCTGCCGGAGTATCTGCCAACGGCATCCGTCATGCTGGACGATCAGGCGACGCCCCAGCGGCTGGCAAGGTGGGAGTCGATCGCCGACCAGTACGAAACCCGCAGGATCGCCATGCAGGCGCGAAACCGGGTGGACACGGTTTACAAGCCGGCGCCGCCGGGGCTGCTTTATCTTGACGATGCTGCGTGGAACGCCGCGATTGCCGGGCGCCGCGTCGTGCAGTTGTCTGCGCTGCCGCAGACAACGGGGTTGAATGCCATTGATGCCGGAGGGCGCATCGGACGCAACTTCCTGCCCGAGCGCCAACAGGAAAACATCGGTCTTTTCAGTGCGCTCAAGGCTCACATCGAGGTCAGACGCCGGACCGGAGCGGTGATTGTCGCCAGCTATTCCGAAGGCGCGCGCGAGCGTCTGATGGGGCTGATGCAGGATGAAGGTCTGGAAAACGTCCATCTTGTCGCCGGCTTCCGCGATGTCCCGGACACTCCCGGCGGCACATATCTGACGGTCTGGCCGCTGGAGCACGGGTTCGAATGCGACGGGCTGACCGTGATCTCGGAACAGGATGTTCTGGGGGATCGTCTGATCCGGGCGCCAAAGCGCAGGAGACGCGCCGAAAATTTCCTGACCGAAGCGCGAAGCCTTTCGCCCGGCGACCTTGTGGTGCATGTGGATCATGGCGTCGGTCGCTACAGGGGGCTGGAGACCGTCACCGCCATGGACGCGCCGCATGAGTGCATCGCGCTGGAATATGCCGGTGGCGACCGTCTGTTCCTGCCGGTCGAGAATATAGAACTGCTGTCGAAATTCGGTCATGAAGAGGGGCAGCCCGACCGGCTGGGCGGTGGCGCCTGGCAGGCCAGAAAAGCCAGACTGAAAGAGCGTATCCGCCAGATCGCCGACGGGCTTATGCGCACAGCAGCAGAGCGGGCGCTGCGCTCTGCCCGGATCATGGAACCGCCCGAAGGCGTGTGGGATGCCTTTTCGGCCCGTTTTCCCTATCAGGAAACCGACGATCAACGCGCGGCGATCGGGGATGTTCTGGGCGATCTGGCGTCGGGCCGCCCCATGGATCGGCTGATCTGCGGCGATGTCGGCTTTGGCAAGACCGAGGTTGCCATCCGGGCGGCCTTTGTTGCCGCAATGTCGGGTGTGCAGGTTGCGGTGATCACGCCGACAACCCTGCTCGCCCGCCAGCATTACAAGAGCTTTTCCGAGCGATTCCGGGGCTTTCCGATAGAGGTTCGGCACCTCTCCCGCCTTGTTGGCCAAAAGGATGCGTCGGCCACGCGCGCGGGCATGGCGGCCTGCACCGTCGATATTGTCATCGGCACCCATGCGGTTCTGGCGAAGAACATCCGGTTCAAATCCCTCGGGATGCTGATCATCGACGAAGAGCAGCACTTCGGCGTATCGCACAAGGAGCGCCTGAAGCAACTGCGCTCTGATGTGCATGTCCTGACGCTGACCGCCACGCCGATCCCGCGAACCTTGCAGATGTCGCTGTCGGGCGTGCGGGACATGTCGATCATCGGAACGCCCCCCGTGGATCGCCTGTCGATCCGAACCTACATTTCCGAATTTGATGCCGTCACCATCCGCGAGGCCCTGCTCAGGGAACATTACCGCGGCGGGCAGAGTTTCTATGTCGTCCCCCGGATCGGCGACCTGCGCGGGATCGAGGATTTTCTGATCGACCACATGCCGGAGCTGAGCTTTGTCACCGCACACGGGCAAATGGCGGCGGGTGCGCTCGATGACCGGATGAACGCCTTCTACGATGGCAGATACGACGTGCTGCTGGCAACCACGATCATTGAATCCGGGCTCGACATACCGACGGCGAACACCATGATCGTGCATCGCGCGGATATGTTCGGCCTTGCGCAACTCTACCAGATCAGGGGGCGGGTGGGCAGGTCCAAGACCCGCGCCTACGCCTATCTGACGACAAGGCCCCGCGACCCCCTGACGCCGAACGCCCGAAAGCGGCTGCATATGCTGGGCAGCCTCGACACGCTTGGGGCGGGGTTCACCCTGGCCAGTCAGGATCTGGACACAAGGGGTGCGGGAAACCTGATTGGCCAGGAACAGTCCGGTCAGATGCGCGAGGTGGGCCATGAACTTTATCAGACCATGCTGGAAGAGGCGATTGCCAGGCTCCGCGCGGGCGACATGGACGCGCCGACCGATGATGATGGTCAATGGGCGCCGCAGATCAATCTGGGCGTACCGGTTCTGATACCCGAAGATTACGTGCCCGATCTGGATGTCCGGCTGGGCCTCTATCGCCGCCTGTCCAGCCTGACCGCAAGGGTGGAGCTGGAAGGCTTTGCCGCCGAACTGATCGACCGTTTCGGAAAGCTCCCGAAAGAGGTGAACACGCTGCTGCTGGTGCTGCGGATCAAGGCGATGTGCAAACGCGCCGGGATCGCCAGGCTTGACGGCGGGCCGAAGGGCGCCACCATCCGGTTTCACAATGACAGGTTCGCCAATCCGCAGGGGTTGGCGGCGTTTCTGCAAGATCAGCGTGGCATGGCAAAGGTGCGCGACAACAGGATCGTCGTCCGGCGCGACTGGAAGAAATCCGCTGACAGGATCAAGGGGGCATTCGCCATTGCCCGCGATCTGGCAGAGAAGGCCGCAGGGAAAGAAGCAGGGAAGGAACCGGCCGGGGTGTGACCCGACCCGCGCCGGTTTGCGCCGGTTTGCGCCGGTCCGTTCCGCAAACCCTTGCCACGGTCATGTGTCTTGAATCCCTTGCCGAATCACACCAGATTGGTTCCGCCAACAATTTCCAGCCCGCTGAGTCGGGTTGCTCGCTGAATAGAACAGCCTGATATCCGGCAAGGGGTAGCTGTTCCATCCCGGACGGTCAGATAGACCCTCGCCGCTCTGGCCTGTTCATGGCAAGATTGATCTTGCGTGAGATTCGGGACGGAGGCAAGACATGCTGATTTCTTTGCACAAGCAGGCGACGACGACGCCGAAGATCAGGGCCGCAATCCAGGCGAGTGATGAACCCGCGTGGATCGTGGCCGAGCGCTACGGCATCCCGGAGCAGACCGTCTGGAGACACCGTCCACGACCGGAGCCACACGGCGCACAGGTTGCAGACCACGCTGACACCGGCGCAGGAGGCCGTGGCGGTCTCGCTGAGACAGAGTCTGCTGCTGCCGCTCGACGACCTGCTCGCCGTGGTCCGCGAGTTTCTCAACCCGAACGTCTCGCGCTCCGGGCTGGACCGATGCCTGCGCCGTCATGGGCTCGGCTCCCTCCGTGACCTGAAGCCGAAGGTGGCGAAGCCCGCGCACAAGCCTTTCAAGGCATACGAGCCCGGCGACATCCACATCGACGTGAAATACCTGCCGCAGATGGCCGATGAGGAGAAGCGCCGGTATCTGTTCGTCGCGATCGACCGCGCCACCCGCCGGGTCTTCGTGCGCATCCATCCGGCGAAGACTGCGGCCAACGCCCGCCGGTTCCTGCGCGATCTGGAGCGCGCCGCCCCGATGCGGATCACCCGCGTGCTGACGGACAACGGCAAGGAGTTCACCGACAGGCTCTTCGGCCTTCGCCGCCGCGCCGCGACCGGCAATCATGAGTTCGACCGCCTCTGCGCCGGGTTCGGGATCGAGCATCGCCTGGCCCCACCGATGCGGCCGCAGACCAACGGCATGGTCGAGCGGTTCAACGGTCGGATTGAGGACGTGCTCCAGAGCCACCGTTTCCGCAGCGGCGAGGACCTGGAGCGGACGCTTCTCCGCTACGTCCGCCTCTACAACGGCCAGTTGCCGCAATCCGTTCTGAAAGGCCGCACGCCAATCGATGCGCTCAAGGACTGGCATCAAGAAAAGCCCGATCTCTTCAGGAAGCAGCCATACAATCACATGGGATGTGACAGGTAGCTCCCCGTGCCCAGGCGAACAGGCGGGGACATTCTTTCTTCTGGAAGTTGTTGGCAATGGCCCGGTGCCAGTACGGGCCTTCAGCAATGGAGGGACGGAGGATGTGGAAATTCAATATTGCGGTCTGTGTGCTCATAGCGGCCGTTATTCTTTCGGCGTGTGCAAAAAAAGCCGAAAATATCGAACCTGCTGCAATCAGTACAGCGAAATATGACGGTTGGAACTGTAAGAAACTGGCCCGTGAAACGGCGTTTGTCGATGAAGCATTGGTCCGGGTGTCCGCATCCCAGGATAGAGCCGCCCTCGGCAAAGGCGGGGTTGACGACCAAGTATTGGTCCGGGTGTCCGCATCCCAGGATAGAGCCGCCAAGAATGACGCATGGATGGTATTCCTGATCGGTGTTCCCACATCCGGCGGAGGGATACCCGGAGAGGTTGCGAGGCTCAAGGGCGAGCAGGAGGCGATCAGACGCTCCATGCTTGAGCGTGATTGCCGCGTGGGTTGATGGGATCGGCACCCGTAACTTTTGCGGATGATACCCGAAAAACCCGCCCGGCCACGATCCGGGCATGACATCGCGGGCAGGATCGCATAAGATTGCGCCAAAGGCCCGAAAATATCTTTGGGGCAGGCCATAAGGGTACAGGAAGATGAGCAGTATTTCCCGACGCGCTCTGATCGCGAGCATCGGCGCGGCAGCCATGATCCCTGCTTGCGGCAACGGTGTTGACAGGCAGGGCGGGGCGAGGATTGACGCGCGCGTCGCCGCAACATTGTCGCAACTGTATCAAACCTACCCGGAAACGCGGGATCTGGCCGACAAGGCTGCCGGGATTCTGGTCATGCCCCTGATTACAGAGGCGGGTTTTGGTCTGGGGGGCTCCTTTGGTCGCGGCGCGTTGCAGATAGACGCGGTATCTGTCGATTATTATTCCGCAGCTTCGGCGAGTTTCGGCTTTCAGATCGGGGCGCAGCAGTTCGCGCATGTATTGTTTTTCATGACGCCCGAAGCGTTGGCGGGTTTTCGCCAGGGCGATGGATGGGCGGTGGGTGGCGACATCGAATATGCCGCCATCAATCAGGGCGGCAACATCAGCGCCGACACCACCAGCGCCCTGTCGCCTGTCATCGCCGTTGTTTTCGGTCAGGCGGGGCTGCATGTGGGCGCAACGCTTGAAGGCACGAAATACACGCGCATCATTCCGTGACAGGGGCTCTGCAAACCTGACGGGAAAGGGCCTGTGATACGATGCGCCTTTTCCTGTCGGGGTCAATCTGACTGACGGATGCGCAGATGGCGCGTTACGAAGATTGCGCAATGCACCCGGTCATGGAAGCCTCGAAAACGGATCATCGTGCGCCAGGCGGAGTTCGGCGCGCAGCCCGCCGAGCGCGGCGCTCTGGCCGAGTCGCAACTCCCCGCCATGGTCCCTTGCAATATCCGCGGCTATCGACAGGCCGAGCCCGACGCCGGAGCCGCGATTCTGGTTGCGCGCGGGTTCCAGCCGCGTGAATGGTTTCAGCGCCTCTTCCCTTCGGTCTTCGGGAATACCGGGGCCGTCATCCTCCACCGCATACCGGAGCGACCCGCGGGTCACGATCACACTGACCTCGGCCCGGCTTGCGTATCGAACGGCATTGCCAATCAGATTGTCCAGGGCCCGCGCGACTGCGGTTGCGCGAAGACTGACCGGCGCATCCTCACCGGCAGCTTTTGCCAGAATGACATCGTTGCCCATGCGTTGCGCCCTGGCGACCGCTTCTCGCGCCAGCTGGATCGGCCCGACCTTCTCCATCTCATCCGCCGCGCCGCCGCGCACAAAATTCAGAAAACCGTCCAGCAGCCGTTCCATGTCATCCATGTCCCGCCGCAGCGCCTTTGTCTCATCACTTTCCTCCAGCGCCGAAAGCCCGAGTCGCAGCCGCGTCAGGGGCGTGCGCAGATCATGGCTGACACCGGAAAGCATGAGGGTGCGTTGCTCTGTCTGCCGCTCGATACGTGCCCGCATTTCCAGAAAGGAACGCCCTGCCGCACGCACTTCGGTGGCGCCGGCGGGATGGTATCGCATCGTCTGTCCCTTGCCGAACGCCTCTGCCGCACGCGCAAGCCGCATGATGGGCCTGAGTTGATTGCGCAGGAAAAGAGGCGCGATGGTCATCATCAGCGCCGTGGTGAAAAGCGTCAGAACCAGCAAATGATGTGGATTCCTGGCCGAGACGCGGCGCCGTGGAAAACGAATCTCCAGCGGTCCGTGCATGGTGGTGATTGCGAATTGCACGATCTTGTCGTCGGAAGCCAGATTTATTCCGGCGATTCCATCCAGTCCCGCCCGCAGGGTCCGAATGACGGTGATCCCCGAAAGATCATAACTCAGCCGGGAGTCGGCAACAGGACCGTCCCTGTCATAAAGCGCCTCGATTGAAAGGGGGTCGGCAATGCGCCGGATCGCCTCTTCGGCGGCGGATTTCGAAGGGGCCTGATCGGCCGCGTTCAGCAGATACCGCAACTCGGGCAGAATGTTCTGCGTCATCTGCCGGGTCACGTCTTCAAACAGGCGCTGGATGACGACGATGGAAACCACAAGCTGAAGCGTGACAATGGGTACGATCAGGATAAGCGCCGCCCGCCCGTAAAGGCCGCGGGGCATATAGTTCTTGAGCCGGCCGAATTGCATGGCAGAAGAATAGCTGCGCAAGGCGGTGACGAAAAGAGGCAGGATGATCGATTCACGCTCCCCGCTGGCGACGTGGTTTCCGGCGGGATTGTCTGCCGGGTTCTTCACACGAGGGGAGCGCCGGCCGATACGGCGATTGGCCGGGAAATGGACGCGGATTGACCGGCGATCCCGAATCTGCAATCATGATCCGGCCTGTTGCGTATTGGAGATTCAATGAAAACCGCCCTGATGGCGTCTGCATCGGCTTTGCTGTTGGCGACCACCAACATCTCCCATGCACAATATGAAAAATTCGTCAATGAACTTGTTGAGCAAACTGGAATTGTTATGAATCCATACCTTTCGGGAGTGCCCCCTGCTGTCAAAAATGAAGCCGGTGTTCCTATGAACCCGTATCTTCCGTGGGTTCCTGAAGCACAAGAAGTAGTGGCAGGCTTATCAACTTTAGAGCAGGAATCTTATTTATCAGAAGATAGATTTCCTAACGAACTTGAACTTGAAGAAAATAGACTTAATCCCGCCTCTACAGACCAATCCTTAGGCTCAGGACCCATTGACTTTGTTTTGAACGTGTGAATCAGAGTTCTGCAAAACGGAGTAGTGACATGAGCGATCCTTTCCGGCTGACGGAGGCACAAACAGCGCGCCTTGAGCCCTTCTTTCCCAAGCCCCATGGCAAGCCCCGGGTCGATGACCGTCGTGTGTTGAGTGGTATTATTTTCATTATTCGCAACGGTTAACGCTGGCGCGATGCGCCTGTCGAATACGGCCCTCACAAAACGCTCTACAATCGGTTTGTGCGCTGGTCCCGCAAAGGTATTTTCGAGCAAATTTTCGAAGAATTGGCCAGCCCCCATGGCCCGGACGCCGACACCCTCATGATTGACGCAACCCATCTCAAAGCACATCGCACGGCGTCCAGCCTCAAAAAGGGGGGTCCGAGCCACGCCTGATCGGGCGTACAAAGGGAGGACTGAATACGAAACTGCATGTCGTTGGAGACGGTGCGGGTCGCCCTGTCAGGCTGCATCTGACGGCGGGTCAGCGTAGCGACTTCAAGGGCGCGGATGTTTTGCTGCCCGACCTGCCTGCGGCCAGGGTTCTGATCGCGGATCGGGGCTGCGACAGCGCAAAGGTTCGAAAGATCATTGAAGATCAGAAGATTGAGGCTTGCATCCCTTCAAGGAAAAACCGCAACAAAACCATCCCCCACTGCGCCGAAACTGTTCCATCCCGTATGATCATATTTCCCCTCGGCGATCTGCCCTTTTCATGGCAAGGTCGGTTCTGTGGGACATTCGGGACGGGGGTGAGCGTCCGTTGAAGTCGACCTAACGCGGGGGCGGAGGAGCCGATAGTGTCCACCATCGATAGTGGACACCATGAGGCACTCTATGGCTGGCAGGCGCAAGAAGCGAATTTGGTGGGACGACGAGAAGCGTTCGATCTGCCTGCAGACTGCCGCGCCGGGTGTTTCTGTGGCTCAGGTTGCGCGGCGCTACGCGATGAACGCCAATCTGATCTTCAAATGGCTGAAGGACCCGCGTTTTGCGCCAGATTTCACCGAGGTCGTAGCTGCATCCGTGTTTCTGCCGGTTGAGATTTCTCCGGCTGCTTCACATCCGGAACCGGCGCAGCCATCCGGTCCCGTCGCCTTCGGTGGCCGTATCGAGATTGAGTTGGCTGGCGGTCACCGGATCAGCGCCGGGGGTGGGTTCGATCCTGATGTGCTGGCGCGGCTGCTGAAGGGGCTGATGTCTTGATCCCGGTGCCGAGCAACACGCGGGTGTGGCTGTCGGCGGGTGTCACGGACATGCGGCGAGGGTTCAATACGCTGGCGGCCCAGGCCGAGAAGGTTTTGGCCGAAGACCCGTATTCCGGCCACCTGTTCGTGTTCCGGGGTCGGCGCGGCGATCTGTTGAAGATCATCTGGTGGGATTGCCAGGGCGCGTGCCTGTTTTCGAAGCGGTTGGAGAAAGGGCGGTGTAGCGCGACAATCAAGATGAGAAGTGCGCGTCAATCAGGATGAGAATCCTTGGTCGCGACGTTTGGGACGATGCCGGGCTTTTGTGCCGCGATCAAGGGGTTTGTTTTTTGATTGTCGCGGAGCGTCAATCAGCTTTGGTGTTTTCCGGTGTGGCTTTTTGTGCAGGCCTTCCCGGCCCCTTTGCCTTTTGTGCTGCTCTTCGCCGGTAGCTTTCGACATTCATCTCGAAGATGGTTGCGTGGTGCACGAGCCTGTCGACGGCGGCCAATGTCATGGCCGGGTCTGGAAAAATCGCATTCCACTCCCCGAAGGGCTGGTTGGCCGTGATCAACATTGAGCGGCGTTCATATCTCGCGCTGATGAGTTCGAAGAGCACACTGGTTTCAGCCTGATCCTTGGTGACGTAGGTGATGTCATCGAGGATCAGCAGATGGAATTTGTCGAGCTTTGCAATGGCACTTTCGAGGACGAGATCGCGGCGGGCCTGTTGGAGTTTCTGGACCAGATCGGTGGTGCGGCTGAATAGGACGCGGTAGCCTTGCTCGACAAGGGCGAGCCCGATGGCTGAGCCGAGATGTGATTTGCCCACACCTGGCGGCCCAAACAGCAGGATGTTGCCGCCCTTTCCGATCCAGCTGTCGCCAGCGGTGATCGCACTGACATGGGCCTTGGACAGCATGGGGACGGCTGTGAAGTCGAAGGTGTCGATCGTTTTTCCGGGCAACAGGCGTGCCTGTGCGAGATGTCGCTCGATACGACGGCGATCTCGTTCAGCCAGTTCATGCTCCACCAGGGTGCTGAGCATCCGAGCGGCGGGCCAGCCTTCCTTGTCGGCTTGTTCCGCAAAGCGCGGCCATAGCGCCTTGATGGCTGGCAAGCGCAATTCGGTCAGAGCCAAGGTTAGGCGGGCGGTATCGGTCTGGGGCGATGTCATGCTGTCACCTCCTGAGCGGATGGCGTACCGCCGACCAACTGGTCGTAAGATGACAGGTCGGCCAGTTGCACCGCGACTTGGGGGAGTGCGTCTTGTGATGGGCTAAACACTGCGCGTAGGGCCGCCATGTCAGGCGGGCGCTTCTGGCGAAGGTCCTCCTCAAGCTGCGCTGCCAATTCAGCCTCGCAGCCCCGCTCGTGTGCCAGCGCCAGAAGATCGACAACCATGCGACACGCCGCCTTCTCACTGGTCTGCTCCAGCAGGAATGCGAACATGTTACGGAACGCCCGGCGCGGGAATAGCTGATCCCGATAGACCAGCCCCATCAGCGCCATGGGCTTTTTGCGCAAGGAGTGGATGACGTGGTGGTAATTGACCACGTGCCCATGGCTCCCGGTGCTCGAGGCTCGTCCGCGTGTCAGCGTTAGCAGGGCAGAGCTTCCCAGGAACAGCTCCAACCGATCATCGTAGAGCCGAACCCGCAGCTGATGCCCGATCAACCGGGATGGCACGGTGTAGAACACCTTGCGCAAGGTGAAGCCCCCGGAGGAAGTGACGCGCAACGTGATCTCCTCGTAATCCGTGGTCCGCCGCGTCGGCAAAGGTCTGAGGCTCGCACGTTCCGCATCGATACGCTTGGCATTGCGGGCGTTGATCCGGCCCACGATCTCGTCGATGAAGCGACGATAATCTTGCAAGCTTTCGAAGTCGCGCGACCCACGCATGACCAGCGCGTCCTCAATGGTGCGCTTCAGATGCCCATTGGGGCTCTCGATGGAACCGTTCTCGTGTGCGACGCCCTTGTTGTTGCGCGTCGGCGTCATTCCATAATGGTTGCACAGGGCGTCGAAGCGGTCGGTTAGATCGGCCCGGGATGACTTATCCAGGTTCTTGAAGGCCGCCGACAGGCTGTCAGTTCCATGATTGTGTGGCACGCCGCCGAGCGTCCAGAGGGCGTTCTGCAATCCCTCAGCCAGCGCCACATAGCTTTCGCCGCCCAGCACGACGTGGGCGTGCTGAAACCCGCTATAGGCAAGCCGGAAGTGATACAGTCGATGGCCCAGTGCCTCACCGGCAATGGTCACACCCAACTTGCCCATGGCGGTGAAATCCGACAGGCCCATTTTGCCCGGTGTGTGGGTCTGCCGGAAAATGACGTCCTGTTCAGGGCCGTGTTCCGCATTCCAGGCGCGTATCCGTCGCTCCGGAGTCCGTCGGATGCCCGTACCCAGATCAGAATGCCGACGCAGAAGCTCCTCGTAAACCGCCACAGGTCGGATCCCCGGTGAGGACCGCAGAAGCGGCACGACCTCCGCATCAAAAATGTCCGCCAGCGGGTCCGGACGCCGCCGGCCGCGAGGGGCCTTCTTCTGTGATGGTAAAATTGGGTCAGCTTGCAGCCGATAGCCCGTTGCCTGGCTGATCCCCGCCTTGGCAGCGGCAACGGCAACGGAATGGGTCGATCTGAGCGTCATGAAGAGCCTCATTTGTTGGTCAGTGACATGACAGCCCGGCATGAACGATCCCCTTGCACAGAAAATCATTCCTTATCCGAGCCGGCCACAACCGTCAGGCCCGCCCCAAAAGGGCAAAACGCGTGTGCGGGGCCTCCCCAGTCGGGCTACGCCCTCCCTGCGAGCCCCCGCACACGCGTTCTCATCCTGATTGACGCTGGATTCTCACCTTGTTTGTCGCGCAGCAGGGCGGTTTGTCTGGCCCGCTGCAAAGGACGGCAGGATCAGCGTCACACCCGCGCAGCTCTCAATGCTGTTGGAGGGGATTGACTGGCGGATGCCCCGTAAAACCTGGAGACCGTTGAGCGTAGGATAGGTCAATGAATACGAGGCTTTGCGCGCTTTCGGGGTTCACCCCGGAATGCTGATCTGGTATAGGATCGGCGATGCTGAAGGACCTCGACATAGCCCCGGATGATCTTGCGGAACTGCGGGCAGTGAACCGGCTTCTGGCCGATGAAGTCAAGGCGCTGACCCTGAAGGTGGAACAACTCCAACACCAACTGGCGGGGCATGACCGGCACCGGTTTGGATCGAAATCAGAAAGCCTCTACCAGCTCAATCTGGTCTTCCAGGAAGATGAGGCGATTGCCGAAGCCGCTGGAGAACAGGCGGCGCCTGCTCCAACGCCTGAAACGGACAAACCGGCCCGCCGGCACAGCCGCAAGCCCTTGCCCGATCATCTGGACCGGCACGAAGAGGTCTTGTCGCCGGGCGAGGACTGCCGACGTTGCGGTGGGGCGTTGAAGAGGCTCGGTGAGGACGTGACCGAGGAGTTGGAATACAAACCGGGGCGTTTTGTCGTGAACCGGATCGTGCGTCCGCGTATGGCCTGTTCCTGTTGCGAGGCCATTGTCCAATCGCCGCTGCCATCGCGCCCGATCGAACGTGGCCGCCCGGGACCGGGGCTGCTGGCGCACGTGTTGGTCAGCAAATACGCGGACCACCTGCCGCTCTACCGTCAGTCGCAAATATACGCCCGTGAAGGCGTTGATCTTAATCGATCAACTCTGACCAATTGGGTTGGCGGCTCCACCGCGCTTCTGGAACCTCTGGCTGACACCATTGGCCGAATGGTCCGCCGAGGCGCGGCCATCTTCGCTGATGATACGCCTGTTAAAATGCAGGCCCCCGGCAACAAGAAGACCAGGACCGCCCGTGTCCGGACCTGTGTTCGCGATGAACGACCATGGTCTGGATCATCACCGCCCTGCGCGTGGTATCAGTTCACGATTGATCGCAAGGGCGAACATCCCGTCTCACATCTCTCCGGCTACAAAGGCTGGGTCCATGCGGACGGGTATTCCGGCTTCAACGGGGTATTCGGTGAGGACAAGGCCCAGGAGATGGCTTGTTTGGCGCACGTCAGACGCAAGTTTGTAGACATCTTTGCCGCGCAAGGCTCATCGATTGCCGAAGAAGCCCTCCGCCGGACCGCGGAACTCTATGCCGTCGAGAAAGAGGCGCGTGGCAAACCGTCTGAAGAGCGCGTTGCCATCCGTCAGGAAAAGGCAAAACCGATCTTCGATGAACTTGAGACCTGGTTACACGCGCAGTTGCCAAATATATCTGGCAAGTCGCCTCTGGCCCAAGCGATCCGTTATGCCCTTGGTCGTTTGCCAAAGGCACGCGGTTATTTGAACCATGGCTTTCTGGAAGCGGACAACAACATCGCCGAACGCGCCATAAAACCTGTCGCCACAGGTCGCAAAAATTGGATGTTCGCCGGTTCCGAGGGCGGTGGCAAAGCCATGGCCATCGCCTACACCCTGATCGAAACGGCAAAGCTTGATAAAGTCGATCCACAAGCCTGGCTCACATGGGTTCTCGCCCGCATCGCGGATCACAAGATCACTCGGCTGGACCAGTTGATGCCGTGGCGTTACGCTGCATCAGCAGCGTAACCGGGACGACCGGCAGTACGCCAGGGCTCCTTCACCGAACGGTCACGGACGGGGTGCGACCATGGTGATCCAACTTCACAAGCAGGCTACAACGACGCCGAAGGTTCGGTCGGCCCTCCAGGCCAGTGATGCGTCTGCTTCCATCTTGGCGGAGCGATACGGGACGACCGAGCAGACTGTCTACAAATGGCGGTGCCGCGATGGCGTCGAGGATCGCAGCCACACGCCACACCGGCTGCAAACCACGCTGACACCGGCGCAAGAGGCGGTTGCGGTGACCTTGCGCAGGACGCTGCTGGTATCACTCGACGACCTGCTGGCGGTGGTGCGAGAGTTCCTGAATCCGAATGCCTCGCGCTCTGGCCTGGACCGCTGCCTTCGTCGTCATGGTGTGGGAAACCTACGCGATCTGAAGGCCAAAGCACCGAAGCCGAAGCACAGCGCCTTCAAGGCCTACGAGCCAGGATACATACACATCGACCTGAAATACCTACCGCAAATGGCCGATGAAACCTCGCGCCGCTATCTTTTCGTGGCCATCGACCGGGCGACGCGTTGGGTCTTCATTCGTGTCTTCAAAGCCAGGACTGCCGCCAACGCCCGCCGCTTCCTGCGCGATCTGGAACGGGCCTGCCCGATTTGCATCCGCACTGTGTTGACCGATAACGGCAAGGAGTTCACCGACCGGCTGTTTGGTCTACGCAAACGCGCTGCAACCGGCGCGCATGCGTTCGATGCGCTTTGCGCAGACCTTGATATCGACCACCGCTTGACCCCGCCGAAGTCGCCCCAAACCAACGGCATGGTCGAGAGGTTCAACGGCCGCATCGAGGAGGTGCTCCAAAGCCATCACTTCCGTTCCGGCGAAGACCTGGAGACAACGCTGCACCGCTATGTCTGGCTCTACAACCAGCAGTTTCCTCAGTCGGCATTGAGCACCAAAACGCCCTTGCAGGCCATGAAGGACTGGCACAAACTCAAGCCGGAACTGTTCAAAAAACAGCCATACTACCTTCCGGGATGTGACACCATCGGCGCACAGCAGGATCATCCGGCATCGGTCCGACAGCGAACGTGCCGCTTTGTGACGCCGAACCTGACCCTCGAGAAAACGGCGCTCATCTTCGCTCAGAACCACTGCATCCGCCAAACGTCCCACCATCGCAACATCCTCCTCAATTCCCGCTCAGTCAATGATACAAATTACAATTCCGGGGGACTAGATCATCAGCAACCTGCTTACGCGTAAGCCCACTGGTCAGCGCGATCCGCACTGCGTCTTGCCGGAATTCGTCCGTCCGTTTCAGTCCCATAGTCAGTCTCCTTTGTTGCAATAAATGCTATCAAAGGAGCGGCATCAAACCGCGACAGAGTTATAGCCGAAAGTTGGTGATGGCGCTGATTGGCGGCATATCATGGCGTTGTTCACACGCCGCAATTCTCAGCAGAGAAAAGGATATGCCACATGACGAAGTCTACCATCACGCCGTTGCCCGGTCCATCGGGATTTTCGTCTGACCCGCTGACCGACATCCTGCAAACCGGCGCGCGCCAACTGCTCAAACAGGCGGTGGAAGCGGAATTGGCCACACTCCTCGCCGCCCATGCCCGCGAGGTGACGGACGACGGCCGTGCGCGGCTGGTGCGCCATGGTCATCTGCCCGAGCGCGAGGTTATGACCGGCATCGGCCCGGTACCAGTGAAGGTGCCGCGGATGCGGGACCGGGGCAATGTGGACGAAAAGATCCGTTTCGCCTCGTCGATCTTGCCGCCCTGGCTGCGCAAGACCAGATCGATTGAGGAACTGCTACCGTGGCTCTATCTCAAGATATCTGTCTTGGTCAAGGTTTGATTTTGGACCACTGGCGGTTTTCGCGGATCAAGGTATTTGCGAGGATGATGAGCTTGCGCATGATTGCCACAAGGGCGACCTTGGCTTTCTTGCCCTTTTGACGCAAAGCCTTGTAGACGCAGGTGAGTTGGGAATTGCAGCGCGCTGCGACGAGGGCGGGCATGTAGAGCGCCTGGCGAAGCCCGGCTCGTCCGCCTCCGATTTTCGCTCTGGCTGTCCATTTGCCGGACGTGCGCACGAAGGGAGCCAGGCCCGCAAGCGCGGCGGCCTGCCCGGGCGTCAAGGTTCCGATCTCCGGCATTTCGATGAGTATTGCGACGGCAGGGGATCGACCGCAGGATCTCGAACTGTCTGGCAAGCTTTGCATCCTCGCAGATACGCTTCTTCAACTCGGCATCGAGTTGGGCAAGTTGCTTTGCAATCTGGCGCATCCTGGTTTTCAGTTGCGCCTTGACGAGTGTGTTGCGCGCACCGCAGAGCCGGTTCCGGCAGGCAGTCTGGTCCTTGATGAGAGCGCTCCGGGCGACATGCACCTCCCGCAGATCGTTCATGGGTTCATCGCGCAACGGTGAAGCCTTCAGGTCAAGCATCGCCCCCATGCGGGCCAGCAGTTCCGCATCGATCCGGTCAGTTTTGGCGGACTGGCCGACCGCTTCGGCGAAGCGGCGGGCGCGTTTGGGGTTCACCTTGACCATGGCGTGAGCCGTCTTTGAAAGGCGGGCCTCCAGATCGCGATGATAGCGTCCTGTAGGCTCGTAGACGACGCGGCAGCACTGCGGGCCGATCCAGTTCTTCAGCGTCTTCAGTCCTGTCCGGTCGTTGGTGAAGCGTTTCGCCTTGCCATCGCTCAGGCGATGGGTGTCGAGATGATCTTTCGAGATGTCGATGCCGATGGTATCATTCATGACCTTTTCGTCTCCCGTTCCTGTCATACGAGGCAGGGGTGTTCCCTCCTCCACTATCTGTTCGGGTTCATCAAAAGGGCGGGGGTGATCCATCTTGAGAACGGTCCTCAAAGACCAGGGCATCATCGATCCATCCCCCGCCACCCCTCGGGCCGCTGCAGCGGCCCGAGGGGTGGCATCCGTATCGCACGGATACGAATGCCTGGGAAATCCAATAGACAAGGGCATTTCCACGGGCGACTTTCAGGAGGCTCCTGGGGCGCTGTTGGGGCCGAACGCGGCAGGGCTTTCATCGAGCACCATCTCGCGATTGAAAGCGGACTGGGGGGCGGAGTATGAACGCTGGCAGCGCCGCGATCTCAGTGCCCGGCGTTTCGTCTGTGTCTGGGCCGATGGTGTCTATTTCCAACCGCGTATGGAAGAGGAGAAACAATGCGTTCTGGTGCTGATCGGCGCGGATGAGTGGGGCCGCAAGGAGGTTCTGGGGCTCACCGACGGCTACCGTGAAAGCACGCAGAGTTGGCGCGAGTTGCTGCTCGATCTCAAGCGTCGCGGGCTGTCCCACGCCCCCGATCTGGCCATTGGCGACGGCGCCTTGGGGTTCTGGGCGGCGCTGCGCGAAGTCTTCGGCAGCACCCCGGAACAACGGTGCTGGGTTCACAAGACCGGAAACGTTCTCAATGCCATGCCCAAATCGGTGCAGGCCAAAGCCAAGGGCCACCTGCATGATATCTGGCAGGCGGAAACGAAGACCGAAGCCGGGGCCGCCTTCGATTTCTTCGTGGAAACCTACGGCGCGAAATATGACAAGGCGGTTGGGAAACTGACCAAAGACCGGGCTGTGCTGCTCTCCTTCTACGGCTTCCCTGCTGAGCACTGGAAGCACATCCGAACCACGAACCCGATCGAGAGCACCTTCGCCACCGTCCGCCACCGCACCGGCAAAACCAAAGGCTGCCTGAGCCGCAAGACCGGGTTGGCCATGGCATTCAAGCTGATGATGTCAGCGCAAGGAAAATGGCGAAAGCTCGACGGCGCCAACCGCATGCCAGAGATCATTGAAGGGGTTGAGTTCAGAGACGGGATCAAGCAAATTCACCACGCCGCCTGATCACACCATCACCAACTTTCGGGCATAGCTCAAGTGGGGATAATCGCGTTTCATTATTGAGAACGAATTCGGCGAACTGGAACCGGATAGCAACTTTACACTTGCACTTGAGGATGCCTTTACAGGATCGACCGACAGCGGCTTTATCTGCGCCACCTGAGGGTCTCGATTTGCCTCGCCAATCCGGTCTGAATCCGGTTCACTCCCGGTGCCTCGTGACAGGAGCGGCAGATGGTCGGACAGCCGGGATTTTCTGACATGGATGACCGCCGGAAGCGGTCGAGCGATCCTGGCGATCAGTTGGAAGCCTGTGCCGGGGCGTCTGATTTCGAGATTTTCCGTGCGGATATTGTGAAGGCTCTGGCGTACTCGGACGGCTCGCACGGTGCCCGCCCGCCCTGTGACGTCGTGCTGATGTTCAGGATCCTGATTATCCAAGCGCAAGACAATCCCGGTGATGACCGCGCAGGGTTCCTGATCCCGGACCGGCTGTCGTTCATGCGTTTCCCCGGGTTCGGGCTGCATGACCGGGTTCCGGACGCGAAGACCATTCGGGTGTTCCGCGAGCGTCTGACCAGGGCAGGCGCGATCGAGGGGCTTTTCAGCCGGTTCGACGCCGCGCTGCGCGAGGCCGGTTACATCGCGATGTCCGGTCGGATCGTCGCCAGCCCGCTGGTCGCCGCGCCAGGGTACGCAACACGGTTGACGGGAAGACGGCTGTCAGGATGGGCAAGCCCGGCGACGAGAACCGGCCCGATGATCCGGCCAAAGCCGGGCAAAAAGACGTGGATGCACGCTGGACCATCCAGTTCGCCCCAGTTCGTCAGGGCGCGCCCGCGCGAGGACGGCCCCGCGCCGCCCGACATCGCCATCCCGAGTTTCGGATACAAGGCGCATTCCGGCATCGACAAGCGTTTCCGGTTCATCCGGCGATGGGATGTCACCAGTGCGGCGGCCGATGACGGGCGGATGCTGCGCCGGGGGCTGCTGGATTGCCACTGACACCGGGTCAGGCGTCCGGGCGGACAGCGCCTGTCGCTCGATGAAGAACGAGGCGTTCATGGAGCGGCGCGGTTTTGTCAGCCATGTCCACCATCGCAAACCAGAGGGGCGCCCAATGCCCGGGAATATCAGACGCGGGAACAGCACAAGGTCAAAGCACCGTGCGCCCGTCGAGCATGTCTTCGCAGTCCGCAAACACATGATGGGCATGGCCAACATCGCCTGCAACATCCGCCGCCTGGTCCAGTTCGGCGGCGCCGTCACTGCCTGATCACAGGACGAAACCGCCCGAAATTACGGAAAACCGCCCGGTTCGGGCGCAAATCATGCTGTCACACCGACAGAACCCAAAGACAGACAGCGTCGAGGGAATGCTGCTCTGGAATCAGCAACAAAATCAAGATTGATAGAGATCCTCAGGTGTGCGTTGACCTCGGCAAAGATCGCCTCGGTCAGCCCGTGCCGTTCCAGAAGATGGCGGAAGTTCAGAATTGTGGTCTCGTCCGGAATGCGGTCGTCGCCCAGTTCGATCCCTGCGAACCGCCGCATCGCGTCGCTGTCGTAGAGCGTCTCCTCGGCCATCGGGTCACTCAGCGCGTACCAGTTCTGCAGGAAATGGACCCGCAACATTGTCTCCAGCGGCATTGGCGGACGGTCGCCTTTCGCACCCGGCCTGGGATAATGCGGTTCGATCAGCCCGAGCAGCCGCGACCAGGGCACCACCGCATCCATCTCCGCGAGGAACCGTTCCCGGCGGATGACCTTCTTCTTCATCGCATCACGCAGGCCCGGAAATGCTGGCTGTTTCGGCATCGGCGAGACTCCTCGCAAGGCCACCCCAAGCCTATCAGATCACGACAGAAGCGGCTGGTTTTCAGGTGTTCCTCAAGTATATAATTCCTTTCGAAAGACATAGGCGGGGCTGGACCAGCCCTGGAACCCGTCCTCGGTATGGACACCGATCCAGATCTGGTTGTCACCATCATCATGCAGATCAATTTCGATCTCTTCGGTGATAGTGCGCGCCAGCGGTGCATCCGGCAGACGGAATACCCTAACCGCACGTTCCAGGCCGCCGGCGTCAAGAACGGTGTCCTCGATTCCGACATCAGCCAGCGCGACGGTCAATTCACCATGGTTTGTGCTGATCGTGAGATTCCCGTCGTTGCCGTTCAGCCAGGCATCATAACCCATATAATTGCCGGTGGTGACTGTCTTCCAGTAAACTTGGCCGGAATTGCGCTGTTCAAACAGGGCATCGGGGTTCCAGCGATTGATGGTTTCGAACCGCTCGATCACTGCATCCGACAGGGTGGAAAGCCCGTTCCAGGTGGTGTTCCGGCCACGGCCGCGATATTCGGCGCCGCTCCACAAGACACGAATGCGGTTGCCCGGATCGGCCTCGCTGCAAGGGCGCAGTGTTTTCAGAACGGTCTTGCCGCTGCGGATCTCGATCCGTTCGATCCCGTTGGCTGCGCGGACATCCAGCGCAAGTTTCACCTTGCCGGAGGAAGTCTGAACAATATCGCCCATCATCGCCTGACGCACGGCATGACGCGGGGTATCGGGCTTGCCGTCCGGGTTTCGCTCAAACAGGGTGCTGTCCTGATCAAACGTCAACTGCACATCCATATACATCCGGCAGCCGGTGGTGGCAAAGTGGTGGCGACGACGCTGCGCCTCCATGATGCCGTCACGGGTATTTTCAGTTGCGAGGAAACAGGTCAGACCACCATAGGCGCCAAACAGCGAATCACCCGGATAGCTGGCGCCGGGGCGCCCCTTGTGACCGTCCGAATTCGCGACGATCCCGACGCGACGGCCCAGTTCGAACCCATCCGTCAGAATCCATTCAAAGGTGCCCCAGGCCGAATGCGCCTCGACGGCGGTTTCAATATCCGGATCATGATCATAGTGAATATTGGCATAGCGCCCTCCGACATGGGCATGGACCACTACATCTTCGTTCGTGTCGCGGAATGCGGCAAACAGATCGGTCAGTGTGTTGGCATCGGTGTCCATGTCGCTGCGGTCTTCAAGCAGCGCGTGCGAACAGCGACGGATCGTGCGACCTTCATGGCGGAAGAATACGTTGTGATCTCCGCCAATTGCAGTGTTGCCTGACCATTCATATCCGGGCAGAACCGTAAACCGGCCCGGTTCGTTCCACCGGGCCGTCATGTCGTTCAGCCTGGCCCAAAAGGTTTCATTGATCTGAAAATCATTGGCCTGATGGCTGGTGACATCCAGAAATGCCTTGTTGCGGGCAAAATCGAAATAGCTCTCGGCAGTGTTGGTGCCGATTGTCTCACCGGTTTGACCATGAAGATCGCCCCAGAAACCGGCATGTGGGCCCTCTTTGATGACAAGCGGCCCGGCTTCTGCCACCTGAGTGTCACCTTCAAACACCCGGATGCGCAATTCTCCAAGTTGGCCGACCTTTAAGCCTTCAAGCGTCAAGGCGCGATCTTCGGGCTGATAGGACACGGTTTCCGGCAAGCCTTCAACCAGCACGGACGGCTGCAACCGCAACGCGGCGCCCGCGGCCTGTTGAGTCGGGTTGCCCCATTTGTCTTCGTTCTTCAGACCCAGCGTAAACGCCTCGTTCGGACGGCGCAGTGTCGGCAGAACTGCTTTCCACAGACGTGCCGGTCCGGGTACAATGGGAACGAACATCTGCTCGCCCGGTACTTCGATGAAATAGCCGGTGGCCTGCACATCGGCGAGAACCCTGAATTCGCGACCGCCTTCAACAAAGGTCTGCGCGAGCATCCCCGGAGACCCTCTGGAGGTATCGCCCAGCGTGACGGCAATCTCTTCGCCTTCACGCAGATAGCCGCCGCGTTGCTGAATTGTCAGAACCTCAAACCATGGGCGGGCGCCGCCCATTTTGGCATAGGAAAGCACCAGCGTTCCTTCTCCGTTTGAGCGGGCGGTCACGTAATTCGGCGCGGTCGGGTCGGTGAATTGAGGCCGGCCACTGTCCGAAACCATGCGCAGGGCAATACGAATGGCGCCCGTGTCATCCAAGCCCAGACGGCCAACCTTGTATGTCACGGTTTCGGTGTGAAATCCACGCACTTCAACCGGTTTTGCCGGGCTGAGTGTTGCAGTGCCGTATAGTGCCGGGTCTTGCCCGGGGCGAACCGATGGACTGCCCGCACCAACCAGTTCACGAGGAACAATTCCGAATTTGTTTGGTGTCTTCATTACGCTTTCCTTCTGATGTTGCAGGACGACAGCACCAGGACCTCACATTTGCCGGAACGGTCGGATCATATCGGGATAATTTCATATATAACGGTGCATAGTCAACAGTAGTGTTGCTATAGTAACAATCATGCAGATCATCGCTTTCAACGTATTGGCGATTTGTTGTTTCAAGGAGTTGTCACGTTAACCATCCGGGGGCCTCGATTTACCTCGCCAGTCCGGTCTGAATCCGGTTCACTCCCGGCGATGGGATGTCACCAGTGCGGCGGCACAGTCACCGCGATCACACGCTGCGACCCCCGTATTGAAAGCAGCCGCCGAGGCAACAGAAGCGCTCACCATGAACAGCATCGGCGCAATGATCCGGAGTGTCATCGGCTGTTCCTTTTCTGCCCGGTGTGAGGTACGCTCATACCACGGCCCTGCAAGTTTCGCCCAATGTCAGACCTTTTGCACCATCCGGCACGCGGGAAAGCCCTCACACCCCCAGAACTGCCTGCCTTCGCCCGGCCCCTTTCGCGCCGTTCGCAGCACCATCTTCCGACCGCACCGCGGACACTTCCGCGGGGCTGACGTGTTTCTGCGCCTTGCGTTCCCGACATGCTGCCGATCTGTTCCCCACGATGGCTTCATCCGCCTCGATTCGATCACTGCGCAAATTTCCGTAACCTGCCCTTCAGTCAATATCCGGGTTCCGAACGAGCGCACATATCGGGCTGCGCCGAAACCCGCGGTTACATTGCCCGGCATTTCCCGCTTCAATTTCGTCTTGCCCACGAACACGACAACTGATTTCACCGCCCCCCTCGGCAACCGGATTCCTGCCAGGGCATCCTCCATTGCCCTCACATGCCCGTAGTTCTGTCGAAGCGGGTTCTGGAACTTGTATTTTCGCCCGCCGGGAAACACCTGGGTCCATTCCCGGTCTCTCTCACTCCCGTATATCCATCCCGCCATGTTCTTCGTTTCCACCACAAAAACTCCGAACACCGATACGAATACATGGTCGATCTGCGCAGTGCCGCTCATTGTCGGTAGCGTCACGTCGTGATATCGCCGGTATACTGACGACGGCAAGGTCAACACCGCTCCTGCCTTCACCGCCGTCTCACCCAATGCTCCCTTGACCGGTGCCTGGAAAACGGACCAGAGCAATCGTCCCAGACTGTTCATCGTTTCCTCCTGTAAGGCGAATTCCCGGAAGGCCGGAAGAGCTATGCCCGAAAGTTGGTGATGGTGTGATCAGGCGGCGTGGTGAATTTGCTTGATCCCGTCTCTGAACTCAACCCCTTCAATGATCTCTGGCATGCGGTTGGCGCCGTCGAGCTTTCGCCACTTGGCCTGCGCTGACATCATCAGCTTGAATGCCATGGCCAACCCGGTCTTGCGGCTCAGGCAGCCTTTGGTTTTGCCGGTGCGGTGGCGGACGGTGGCGAAGGTGCTCTCGATCGGGTTCGTGGTTCGGATGTGCTTCCAGTGCTCAGCAGGGAAGCCGTAGAAGGAGAGCAGCACAGCCCGGTCTTTGGTCAGTTTCCCAACCGCCTTGTCATATTTCGCGCCACAGGTTTCCACGAAGAAATCGAAGGCGGCCCCGGCTTCGGTCTTCGTTTCCGCCTGCCGGATATCATGCAGGTGGCCTTTGGCTTTGGCCTGCACCGATTTGGGCATGGCATTGAGAACGTTTCCGGTCTTGTGAACCCAACACCGTTGTTCCCGGGTGCTGCCGAAGACTTCGCGCAGCGCCGCCCAGAACCCCAAGGCACCGTCGCCAATGGCCAGATCGGGGGCGTGGGACAGCCCGCGACGCTTGAGATCGAGCAGCAACTCGCGCCAACTCTGCGTGCTTTCACGGTAGCCGTCGGTGAGGCCCAGAACCTCCTTGCGGCCCCACTCATCCGCGCCGATCAGCACCAGAACGCATTGTTTCTGCTCTTCCATACGCGGTTGGAAATAGACACCATCGGCCCAGACATAGACGAAACGCCGGGCGCTGAGATCGCGGCGCTGCCAGCGTTCATACTCCGCCCCCCAGTCCGCTTTCAATCGCGAGATGGTGCTCGATGAAAGCCCTGCCGCGTTCGGCCCCAACAGCGCCCCAAGAGCCTCCTGGAAGTCGCCCGTGGAAATGCCCTTAAGGTAGAGCCACGGCAGCAGTTCCTCAATCGATCTGGTCTTGCGCAGCCAAGGCGGCAAGATCGACGAGGCGAAACGGATCTTTTCGTCCACATTGCCCCGGTCCCGCATCCGCGGCACCTTCACTGGTACCGGGCCGATGCCGGTCATGACCTCGCGCTCGGGCAGATGACCATGGCGCACCAGCCGCGCACGGCCGTCGTCCGTCACCTCGCGGGCATGGGCGGCGAGGAGTGTGGCCAATTCCGCTTCCACCGCCTGTTTGAGCAGTTGGCGCGCGCCGGTTTGCAGGATGTCGGTCAGCGGGTCAGACGAAAATCCCGATGGACCGGGCAACGGCGTGATGGTAGACTTCGTCATGTGGCATATCCTTTTCTCTGCTGAGAATTGCGGCGCGTGAACAACGCCATGATATGCCGCCCATCAGGGCCATCACCAACTTTCGGCTATAACTCAGGCCGGAAAGAGCTCCTTGTCTTGCGGAATCACTTCCTTATGTGTCACATCCCGTGTGATTGTATGGCTGCTTTCTGAAGAGTTCGGGCTTTTCTCGATGCCAGTCCTTGAGCGCATCGATTGGCGTGCGGCCTTTCAGAACGGATTGCGGCAGATGGCCGTTGTAGAGGCGGACGTAGCGGAGAAGCGTCTGTTCGAGGTTCTCGCCGCTGCGGAAACGGTGGCTCTGGAGCACGTCCTCGATCCGACCGTTGAACCGCTCGACCATGCCGTTGGTCTGCGGCCGCTGAGGTGGGGCCAGGCGATGCTCGATCCCGAACCCGGCGCAGAGGCGGTCGAACTCATGATTGCCGGTCGCGGCGCAGCGGCGAAGGCCGAAGAGCCTGTCGGTGAACTCCTTGCCATTGTCCGTCAGCACGCGGGTGATCCGCATCGGGGCGGCGCGCTCCAGATCGCGCAGGAACCGGCGGGCGTTGGCCGCAGTCTTCGCCGGATGGATGCGCACGAAGACCCAGCGGGTGGCGCGGGCGATCGCGACGAACAGATACCGGCGCTTCTCCTCATCGGCCATCTGCGGCAGGTATTTCACGTCGATGTGGATGTAGCCGGGCTCGTATGCCTTGAAAGGCTTGTGCGCGGGCTTCGCCACCTTCGGCTTCAGGTCACGGAGGGAGCCGACCCCATGCCGACGCAGGCATCGATCCAGCCCGGAGCGCGAGACGTTCGGGTTGAGAAACTCGCGGACCACGGCGAGCAGGTCGTCGAGCGGCAGCAGCAGCGTCTTCCTCAGCGAGACCGCCACGGCCTCCTGCGCCGGTGTCAGCGTGGTCTGCAACCTGTGCGCCGTGTGGCTCCGGTCGTGGACGGTATCGCGCTTGCGCCACTTTCAGACGGTCTGCTCCGAGATGCCGTAGCGCTCGGCCACGATCCACGCGGGCTCTTTGCTCGCCTGGATTGCGGCCCTGATCTTCGGCGTCGTCGTCGCCTGCTTGTGCAAAGAAATCAGCATGTCTTGCCTCCGTCCCGAATCTCACGCAGGATTGATCTTGCCATGAACAGGCCAGAGCGGCGAGGGTCTATCTGATCGTCCGGGATGGAACACCCAGAGCGGATGCGAAACGCCGCCCCCCGGCACCAGCATCGCCATCGTCCAGGCGCCGCCCGCAACCATCGCTCCGCGCAGCACACCGCCCGCCACATAGCCCAGCACCAGTTCCCCGGCCGACAGGGGCGACATCAGCGTATCGACGATATTGCCCTGCACCTTGGCAATGACGATGGAAGAAGAGGTATTGGCAAAGGCGTTCTGGATCACCGTCATCATCAGGATGCCGGGCAGCAGGAACTGGACAAACGGCACACCCATCACATCCGCCCGCTGCCGCCCGATGGCCAGCGTGAAGATCGCCAGGAACAGCCCGGCAGTGACCAGCGGCGCCAGCAGGGTCTGTGTCCAGACCGCCAGAAAGCACTGCACCTCGCGCCGGGCAAGGGTGAAAAGCCCCAGCCAGTTGGCGGTTCTCATCCATTTCGGAAAGGCGGCTGCAATGGCGTTCGTGGTCTGGAAGTCCCCGTATGCAGTTTTTTTCATCGCCTCGGTCCGGGGGTTCTTGTATCCTTTCTTTCCATGACTAGAATGGGGCGAACCGAATTTTCCATGCGGCTCTGACAGGATCGCGGAATTCTCCGCCGGGATCGCCGCTTTCAGGTAAGGAAACCTCATGTCCTGGACCGACGAGCGTGTCGAGACGCTGACGAAAATGTGGGCCGAAGGCCAGTCCGCCAGCCAGATCGCCAAGGAACTGGGCGGTGTCACCCGCAACGCGGTGATCGGCAAGGTGCATCGTCTGGGTCTGTCGAACCGCGCCACCGGCGGCGCGCCGAAACCGGGGGCGAAGGAAAAGGCCGCCAAACCCGCCGCCGCCGGGGCCAGAATCGCCAGACCGGCAGAGCCTGCCCCGGCGGCGGTGGCCATCGTGCCGCTGCGCAAGCCGATCGTGCCCGCAGGCCAGCCGCTGCCGCCGCAACCCTCCGCCAACGAGATCAGCCCCGAGGCGCTCGCCTCCGTGCGCGAGGTGGAAAAGAAGGCCAGAAAGCTGAAGCTGATGCAATTGACCGAGCGCACCTGCAAATGGCCGATCGGCGACCCCGCGACGGATGAGTTCTGGTTCTGCGGCCTTGCGGTGCTGCCCGGCAAACCCTATTGTCAGGCCC
Source organism: Paracoccaceae bacterium (assembly GCA_965216225.1). Taxonomy (GTDB): domain Bacteria; phylum Pseudomonadota; class Alphaproteobacteria; order Rhodobacterales; family Rhodobacteraceae; genus 3107. The sequence goes on along the minus strand of CBDCFF010000031.1, from coordinate 45,461 downwards.
ATGTGAGCGTCGCGTTTCAGCCGATGTCCACGCGCCGCGACCGTCGGCGATGATCCCGGTTTGATGACCGCATCCGTTGATCCCGTGCGCCTGACGGCCGATCTGATCCGCTGCCCCTCGGTCACGCCGGAAGAGGGCGGCGCGCTCTCGCTGTTGCAATCGCTGTTGTCGTCGGCGGGCTTTGCCTGCACGAGGGTGGACCAGAGCGGTGTGCCGAACCTCTTTGCCCGCTGGGGTGACAGGGGCCATGCCCGGACCTTCGGCTTCAACGGCCACACGGATGTCGTGCCAGTGGGGGACAAGGCCGACTGGACGGTCGATCCCTTCGGGGCAGAGCAGAAAGACGGCAGGCTTTGGGGGCGGGGCGCGGCCGACATGAAATCGGGTGTTGCCGCCTTTGCCGCCGCCGCCGCGGATTTCGTCCGCCGGACGCCGCCCGACGACGGGGCCATTATCCTTGCCATCACGGGTGACGAGGAAGGCGCCGCCGATAATGGCACCGCCGCCCTTCTGGACTGGATGGCAATGCAGGGCGACGCGATGAGCGTCTGTCTGGTGGGCGAGCCGACCTGCCGCGAACACATCGGCGACGTGATCAAGATCGGGCGGCGCGGCTCGATGACCGCCTGTTTCACGGTGACGGGCGTGCAGGGCCATTCCGCCTATCCGCATCGCGCCAGGAACCCGCTGTCTGCCATGGCCCGTCTGATGGACCGGCTGGCCTCATGCACGCTGGATCAAGGTACGAGGAATTTCGACCCATCGACACTGGCCGTGACTTCCATCGACACCGGGAACCCGGCGAATAACGTGATCCCCGCGCAATGCCGTTCCGTGGTGAATATCCGCTTCAGTGACGCACATTGTTCCGCCGGCCTGACCGGCTGGATGCAGGCAGAGGCGGATCGCGTCGCGGCGGCGTTCAGCGTCCGCATCGCCATGACCACCAGGGTCTCTGGCGAAAGTTTTCTGACCCCGCCCGGCGCGCTGTCCGAACTTGTCTCCGGTGCGGTGCGGGCCGAAACCGGCAGAATGCCGGAGCTTTCGACCTCCGGCGGCACCTCGGATGCCCGTTTCGTCAGGGATCACTGCCCGGTGGTCGAATTCGGCCTTGTGGGCAAGACCATGCACCAGGTCGATGAATATGTGGATATTGCGCAGATTCATCAGTTGAAGACGATCTACACGCGCATGTTGCGCGACTATTTCACATGATCCGGCGCAGCGGGGAAACCGGCGTCGTCGTCGCCTGCCATGCGCCGCGCGAAACGGTGTTCTTCATGGACCCGCCCCGGTGAGCCGCATCCCCACCAGGGACGAAATCCTGCAATGGATTTCCGGCAATCCCGCCCGGAGCTCGGGGCGCGACATTGCCCGTGCCTTTGACATCAAAGGCGCGGCGCGGATCGAACTCGGGCGGCTCCTGAAAGAACTGGAGGCCGACGGCCATCTGCAAACGCGCCGCCGGAGCGGTGGCGACCCGGACAGGTTGCCGTCGGTCAGCGTGTTGCAGGTGCTGCCGCCGGATTCGGATGGCGACCTTTTCGCGCAGCCCCTCGAATGGCATGGCGATGGCAAGGCGCCCACTGTCCTGATGATCGCCGGACACTCCGGCCCGGCGCCGGGTGCGGGCGAGCGCATCCTCGCCCGGTTGACCGGGGCGAAGGGCGGGCCGCATCAATACGAGGGCCGCCTGATCCGCAGGATCGGCGCCGGCCCGACGCGCATTCTGGGCGTCTTCCGCAAGGGCGCGGAAGGCGGGCGGATCGTCCCCATCGACAAGAAATCCGGCCGCGAATGGACCGTCGCCGCCGGGGCCACGCTGAAGGCGAAGGATGGCGAACTGGTCGAAGCCGAACGCGCCGGGGCCGGACCCCGCATGGGTCTGCCCGCCGCCCGGATCGTCCGGCGGCTGGGCGACACGGCCCGGCCGGGGGCGGTCTCTCTGATCGCGATCCACCAGCACGGCATCCCCGATGTCTTTCCCGATGAGGCAATGGCCGAGGCCGACCGGGCCGTGCCCGCCCCCTCCGGCAATCGCGAAGACCTGCGCGACCTGCCGCTTTTCACCATCGACCCGGCGGATGCGCGCGACCATGACGATGCCTGCCATGCCCACCCGGATGACGACCCGGAAAATCCCGGCGGGCATGTGGTCTGGGTTGCCATCGCCGATGTGGCGCATTACGTGCGGCCCGGATCGGCGCTGGACCGCGAGGCGCGCCAGCGCGGCAATTCCACCTATTTCCCGGATCGCGTCGTGCCGATGCTGCCGGACCGGTTGTCGGGCGGGCTGTGCTCGCTCCATGAAGGTGTGCCGCGCGCCTGTATTGCCGTGCGCATGGTCCTGAACGCGCAAGGCCACAGGATCGGCCACCGCTTTACCCGCGGCCTGATGAAATCCGTGGCCTCGCTGAACTATCACGAAGTGCAGGCCGCCATGGACGGCCGGGCGAACGGGAAAACCGCGCCGCTGGTCGCGCCCCTGCTGCGACCGCTGTACGCCGCCTATGAGGCGGCAGGGATTGCCCGCGCCGAACGCCAGCCGCTTGGCCTCGACCTGCCCGAACGCAGGATCGTGCTGGATGGCGGCGGCGGCGTTGCCTCGGTCGATTTCCGCGACCGTCTGGATGCGCACCGGCTGATCGAGGAATTCATGGTGCTTGCCAATGTCGCAGCGGGGGAGGAACTCATCAAATGCCGCCGGCCGCTCCTGTTCCGCGTCCATGAGGAGCCCGGCCCGGACAAGCTGGACGCCCTACGCAAGGTGGTGCGGGCCTCCGGCTTTGTGCTTGCCAGGGGGCAGGTTCTGAAAACCGGCCATCTGAACCGCCTGCTGGAGGCCGCGCGCGGCACCGATCATGCGGAACTGATCAACATGTTCACGCTGCGGTCGATGACGCAGGCATATTACAGCCCTGAAAACCATGGCCATTTCGGGCTTGCGCTGCGCACATACGCCCATTTCACCTCGCCCATCCGCCGCTATGCCGACCTGATCGTCCACCGCGCCCTGATCGCCAGCCATGGCTGGGGCGCGGATGGCCTGACACCCGACGACATCGACCGCCTGCCGGAAACCGCCGTCCGGGTATCGGCAAGCGAGCGCCGCTCGATGGCTGCGGAACGCGACACTGCCGACCGCCACCTTGCCGCCTGGCTGGCCGGGCGTGTGGGGGACAGGATGACGGGCCGTGTTTCGGGCATCGCCAAATTCGGTCTTTTCGTGCGGCTTGCTGACAGCGGGGCCGATGCGCTGGTGCCGATCAGGTCTTTGGGTGCGGAATATTTCCGCCACGATCCGCAGGATCAGACGCTGACGGGATCGGATTCCGGCGTCGAAATCCGCATCGGGCAAACCGTGACCGTGCGCCTTGCCGAGGCCGCGCCGCTGACCGGCGGGCTGATCGCCGAACTTCTGGAACTTGATGGCCGTCCGCTCCCGCATGGGGCGGGCCGGCGCACCGGGAACCGGTCGCGCGGCAGGAAGGCCGCGACGGGGGGCAGGGCCAGGCGCAAGGTTGGCCGCAAGCGCCCCGGCTGAACGCCGCCGATCCCGCACGGGGTCGCGTCATTGTGCCTTGCCCTTGCCCTGATCCGCGTTATCCTCGGGTCGAGGCAAAAACGATAACAGGTGCAGGACCGTGATTTTCCGACATGTCATCGTGGGGCTTTGCATGTGCCTGCCGGTATCGCCGGTATCGGCCCTGAGCGGTTCCCCGCGCCCGGTTCCCCGTCCGCTTGCCGATGCGCTGTCCGTCGCGATGCCCGGCGCGCCACCGGCGGCCACCATGCAGACCATCCCCGAATCCCCTGGTCCCGTTCTCCGCCCGGAAAGGACACCCGTCATGCGCGTCAGAACCCCTGCCGGGGATGCCGGTTTCCAGCGCTGGATCGCCGGGTTTCAGAATCGCGCCCGCGCTGCGGGGATCGACAACGCGGTGCTGGAACGCGCGTTCGCCGGTGTGCGCTATAATTCCGGGGTGATCGGGAAGGATCGCAACCAGCCCGAATTCACCAAACAGATATGGGATTATCTGGACAGCGCAGTGTCGGATGCCAGGGTGCGCAATGGCCGCGCGGCGCTGCGCGAACACCGCCGCCTGCTGGACCGGATCGAGGCGCGCCATGGCGTCGAGCAGGAAATCGTTACCGCCATCTGGGGGCTGGAAAGCGCCTATGGCGAACAGCGCGGCCAGACCCCGGTTATCGAGGCGCTGGCGACGCTGGCCCATGACGGGCGGCGCGGGCGGTTCTTCGAACAGCAACTGATGGCGGCGCTTCGGATCGTGCAGGCGGGCGATGTCGCGCCGCACGACATGACCGGCTCATGGGCCGGGGCGATGGGGCATACGCAGTTCATTCCCACCAGCTATCTTGCCCATGGGCAGGATTTCACCGGCGATGGCAAACGCGATATCTGGTCGGACAATCCGGCGGACGCGCTGGCCTCCACCGCTGCCTACCTTGCCTCGTCCGGCTGGACCAGGGGCCAGCCCTGGGGGGTGGAGGTGCGCTTGCCACAAGGGTTCGACCATGCCCGGACGGGCGAACGGGTAAAGAAACCGGTGACGGAATGGACCCGCCTGGGCGTGCGCGACATCACCGGTTCTCCGGTGCCCGATCATGGCCGGGCCTCGATCCTGCTGCCTGCCGGTGCGCAAGGCGCGGCCTTCATGATCTTCGGCAACTTTCATGTGATCGAACGCTACAACGCCGCCGATGCCTATGTGATCGGGGTGGGGCATCTGGCGGACCGGATCGCCGGCGGCCCGCCCGTTCAGGCCGTCTGGCCGCGCGATCAGGAGCCGTTGAGCTTCAGCCAGAAACAGGAGTTGCAGCGCCGCCTGACCAGCGCAGGCTTTGACACCGGTGGCGTTGACGGGATCATCGGCCCCAACACCATCGCCGCAATCCGGGCTTATCAGACCTCGGTCAGGCTGACGCCGGATGGCCATGCCTCGATGAATGTGCTGCGCCGCCTGCGGTGACGCCGGGCGATCCGGCCGGTTGCCGTTTCCGTCAGGACACCGCGAAATGAATGCGCACGCTGTGTGCGCCGGGAAACAGGCCGGCACGGGTTTCTTCGGGTAACTCATAGGTCGCCCGACCGCTTTGCCGCGACATGAAGCACAAGAGGCGCGGCTGCTGTTTACGCTCATCCGCCAGATCCCCCGCAGGCAGCGCCACACGGTTTTCGCCTTTTTCCAGCGGCGTCCGGATCAGATAGGAAAGCCGTCGCCCGCGCCGCCGGATCAGGTGCGGCACATGATCCATGCCGACGGCTTCCTGCGTCTCCGCAGCGGCATCGTCAGCGCCCTCCTTTCTGCCTTCTCTCAGCAGGGTGCGGCACTGTGCCTCCATGTCTTCGCGCAACGCCACAAGCCGGGTGCCCCCGACCGGCCGCCCCGGCATGATCCCGCCATTTCCGGGCGTGACCGGGTCCGGCAGACAGCATTCCAGCAACAACCCGTAGGCGGCATTGATCCGGGCCAGATCGGCGGCGCTGTCCGGGCAGTGGTCCGGGTGCTTTTCAAAGATCAGGCGACGGCGGGTTTTACGCAGCGCGTTCCTGGTGGGCATTGCGCTCAGCCCCAGAAGCCGGAGGGCTTCGTCCCTGGCGTTGACTTTTTCGATCGGCGTCATGGGGTCACTCTCTGCCTGGAACCGGATGTGCCGATGGCCCGGCGCGCAAGGCCCGGCCCATCCTGTTGAAAGCGCCCGATGACCGGTCTTTCGTGCAGTGGATTCGGAAATGCCTCATCCCCGCCCCGTTTCAGAAACGCGCATTTTCAACACTCGCCATCGGTTGCACTCGCATATCTCGCAGGCCCATACCCGCAGCCTGACGACAGAGGATACATGACACGGGAAATATGCCGCTGGCGTGGCGCGTTCGCGGTAAAGTCCTGACGGCATCGCATGACGCTTGCGCGGTTCTGGCAAAGTCCGACGCGATGCGCGCCGGATACCCGCAGGATACCCCTAGAGTCCTTCACATTTTGACTGAAGCATAGCCTGTGTTTTCGAGGTAGTTTTGGCATTCCTGTTGTGTGATTGATCCGACGAGGCGTCCAACGTATCGCCAGGCCTCTTCACTGGTTCGTTTCCGAGCCATCCGCATCCAGTGTTTGATCTTGGCGAATGTCTGCTCGATCGGGTTCAGGTCTGGCGAGTATGGTGGCAGGAACCACACCCGCGCGCCTGCCGCCTTGATGGCATCGCGCACGGCTTTCGATTTATGGCAGCCGAGGTTGTCCATGATGACGATATCGCCGGGCTTCAGTGCAGGGACAAGCAGTTGATCGATATAGGCACGGAAGGACTGCCCGTTGATCGGGCCGTCAAAGACACAGGGCGCCGTCAATTGATCGCAGCGCAAGGCAGCAATGAACGTCATGGTGTTCCAGTGGCCATGGGGCGCAAAGCCGTGCAGGCGTTTGCCTTTTGGTCCCCAGCCGCGCAGCGGAGCCATGTTGGTCTTGATCCAGGTTTCATCAATGAAGACCAGCTTGCGCGGATCGAGTTGACGCATGACCCCCTTCCAGCGCTTTCGCCGGCGGGCCACATCGGCTCGGGCCCGCTCAAGGGCGAGCAGTGTTTTTTTTTGAAGCTCAGCCCCTCGCGGCGCATGAAGTGCCAGACCGCATTGTGGGACACCTTGACGCCCCGCTTCGCCAGCATGTCTTTCAGACCATGCAGCGTCAGGTGCGGCGTGCGGTTGATCTGCTCCAGGATAAAATCACGGTGGGGTTCAAGGATAATCCTGCGGTGGCCACCCATCTTGCCAGGCGCCACGCTGCCAGTCTCGCGATATCGCTGGCGCCACTTGATCACCGAAGAAACAGCCACCGAGAAACGGGCAGCCACAACACGTGCCGTCTCGCCGGAAACAACAGCTGCTACTGCACGCTCCCGAAGATCATTCGAATAGGGTTTTACCATGCATGCCGGCCTCCAGTCCCGGCACGCAGTTTGAATCACAATTCAACGAAAAACGGAATCCCGAGATTCAAACAAATGATGAACCGCTCTAGCCGCCATTTTGCGTTTCGATACTGGCGCGCAGCTCTTCGGCTTCGGCTCTGGCATTGCGCAGGGCTTCCATCGCAGCGGCGAGTTCGGCCTCGGTCTGGTTGCGTTGACTGGTCATCTCTGCCTCACGCTGCCGCAGAGAGGCGATGGCCTGATCGCGGGCCTCTTCGGCCTCGTGCAGGGCCTGCGCCATCCTGTCAAGCTCTCCGGTATCGCCCCGACCCACGCGCCCGAAGCGATGGATCGTCCAATGGGCGAACCAGCCCAGCAGGAAAGCGATGAACAGGACGATCGCGGTGGTCAGAACAAACTCAGTTCTGTTCATCCGGTATCCCTTCCGTATCCGCGGCGTCCCCGGTCGCGGCACCCCCGTCCGCCCCGTCCGGGCCGTCCGCCCCGTCCGCCCCGTCCGGGCCGTCTTCGGCGGCATCATCGCCGATCAGGGTAAAGGCGATGCGCCGGTTCGCCTCGCGCCCCGCTTCGGCGCCGTTGTCGGCGATGGGCCGGGTTTCGCCATAGCCCCTGGCCGTCAGGCCGGCGGTCAGCACCCGGCGCGCAAGAAGCGCGTTCAGGACCGCATCCGCCCGCGCCTGGCTGAGATCGAGGTTCATCGCCTCGCGCCCCTGGCTGTCGGTGTGGCCGCCGACCTCCATCTTCACATGCTCGCAGGTCCGTACCTGATCGGCGAGCGCGGTCATCGTGCCGCCCGCGTCGGCCGGGATGTCCGCAGAGCCGGGGTCAAAGACAATCTTGTTCCCGGCCAGGATCGCATTGATCCGCGCGACGCATTCTTCGGGGGTCGGAAGATCGGGTCGGGGATCGGGCCGCTCGACATACGTTACCTCGACCGTGAAATTCCGGGCCTGTCCCAGCCTGTCCGACAGGATGCGGAAAATTTCGGCCCTGGCATCCGCCCTGCCGGTGGCGCCGCGCAGTTCGACAAATTCCGGTTGCACGACGACATGTCCGTGGCTCAGAAGGCTCATCGCTTCCAGGGCGGCCAGTACGCGCAGGGACCAGCCCGGCGGAAGACCGTCATCAGGGCGTATTGCCGAATGGACGTTATCCATGCCGAATCTGGCGTGGGCATAGCTTTCGGCGGCGGTGCGGGTCAGATCATCCGGCACCCGCCCGCGCAGTTGGAGCAGCCCTTCGGGACTGAGTGTCGCGATGAACTCCGGTGCGCCCCGGCCCGCGCCCGCGCCCGCGCCGTCGGTCGGTATCGTTTCCGGCAGCACCGCGTGCAGGGAAAAGCCGTCGGGCAGATCGGCCTCCAGTTTCGCGATCACCCGTTCAAACAACGCCTTCGGCGTGCTGTCGGATGCGATCAGGGTCACGTCGGCGTTCGAGAAGCTCACCGCGCCGTCGCCGATCTCTGCCAGCGCCGCCATGGCGGTTGCCGCAGCCTTGCCCCATTCGGGTGAAGGCCGGCCCAGGCCGATGGTGCATTCCGCTTTTTCCGCCCGCCCGGCAGCCTCTGCCGCGCGCAGAATGCGGTCGCCGCTGTCTTCGCTGTCGGCAGAGCAGGCATCCAGCCGGCCCTGCCCATCGTTGATCAGATAGCGCAATGCGAAGGGGGCGATCACCGGGCGCGGCGCCGACAGGTCCAGCACCAGATCGAGTCCCGGCGGCGCGGCGTCAAGCAGCGCCCGTTCCAGGCGCGCCCGGCTCTCGGCGCTATCGGTGATCGCGGTGATGGCAACCGTTCCGGGCTGGACCGAGATCCTTGAACGGGGAAGTTCCGCCAGCGCCGCGATGGCGTAGCGGATGGATTCCGCCCAGCCATCCGGGGGGGGGAAAGCGGCGGTTTCCAGCAAATCGGTCACGCGCGTTTCGCCTGACAGTTCCACCAGCGCAGCGATCAGCGCGGCGCTGTCGGTGGCGCTGTCACTGGCCGCAGGGATCAGTCCGATCACCGAGACGGCGTTGTCGCTGCGCAGAATCTCGGCGAAAAATTCCGGTGCTGCGATGTCGGCGGCGGCGTCCACATCCATCGCGTCGATCACCCGGCGCGGATCCACGGCCTCTCTGGACAGGCCAAGCGCGCGAAGGCGCTCCGCCTCTGTCGGTGCGGCGCCGGACAGGACGACCCGCAAGCCGTCCGTCGAAACCGACGCCCAGCCCAGATCGTCCGCGATCAGGCGCGCGGCAATGTCGCGCTGCGAGGCTGCCTCGATCCGGTCCACCGCCACGACAGCGGCAATCAGCGCCAGCATCGCCCCGAGCGCCGGCACCGCAATCGGCATCGCTGAAATTCGCATACCTGACCCCATCCGGTACGAACTGAACTGTCCGGCAATTTTCTATGCCGGGACTTGCGGGGGTGCAATCACATGATCGCGGCGGCGGCGAAAAACAGCACGGCAATCAGCCCGGCATCGCGGTTGGAGCGGAACATGCGCAGACAGTTGTCCGCATCGTCGATCTTCAGATTGCACATTTGCCAGACCATGTGCCAGCCCATGGCCCATGGCCCGCCAAGCGCCAGAACCAGCGTCAGGATACTGGCCCGATCGACCAGCGCCAGAATGACGGCCAGCGCCATCAGCAGCACGGTCGCCGCCAGAAACCACCTGAGCCGGTGGCGGGTCCGCTTGCCAAAAAGAAGGGCCGTGGATCTGACCCCGATCAGGGCGTCGTCCTCCTTGTCCTGATGGGCATAGATGGTGTCATAGAAGACAGTCCAGGCCACCCCGGCCAAGTAGAGGAAAACCGCAGGCCATTCCAGCGCGCCGCGATGCGCGGTCCAGGCCAGAAGCGCGCCCCAGTTGAACGCGATGCCCAGAAAGACCTGTGGCCACCAGGTAAACCGTTTTGCGAAGGGGTAGATCGCTATGGGGATCAGCGAAATCACCCCCAGCCATATGGTGGCGCTGTTGAAGGTCAGAAGGATGGCGAACCCGATCAGCGCCTGTGCGGCCAGCCAGATCAGCGCCTGCATAACTGTAACCTGACCGGATGGCAACGGGCGAGAGCGCGTCCGCTCGACCCCGGCGTCAATCCTGCGGTCGGTGATGTCGTTCCAGGTGCATCCCGCGCCGCGCATGACGAAAGACCCGATGGCGCAGCCGGCAATGATCCACAGGCCGAAGGGGCGCGGCCCATCCACCGTCGCGGCCAGCGCCACACCCCACAGGCAGGGGATGAACAACAGCCAGGCGCCGATCGGCCGGTCTGCCCGCGACAGGCGCAGATAGGGCCGCGACCAGGCCGGGGCGCGATAATCCACCCAGTTGCCCCTGTAGGCATCCGCAACCTGCCCCTCGGGCACTGGCGTTTCCGGGGGCTGGGTCATATGTTCGGCCTCATGAAGAAAGCAGGGATCAGGCTCTATGTAGATCAGCCGCCGGGGGTGGGGCAATCGGTTCCTCTGACCAGGGATCGGGCGCATTACCTGTTTGGCGCAATGCGGCAGGGGGTCGGCAGCGCGGTGGCGCTTTTTAACGGGCGCGATGGCGAGTATCTGGCCCATGTGGAAGAGGCCGGAAAACGCGGTGGCGCGCTGGTTTGCCTGGAACGGACAAAACCCCTGCATCCTGCGCGCCGACATCGCCGCCGTGGCCGCGATGACCGTCTGGCAACAGGCGCCGGGGGACTGGGGATGAAAACCAGGCCGTCATCCGCCTGCACCTGTTCCCTGCGGCAAAAACCGGTCATGTGGTCATCGTGCGCCGGGGCGCCGCAAAACGGTTTCGCCCGATCCCGTTGCGTCACGACATCACCCGCGCCCGGTTTCCGAACGGTGGATCACATGTTGCGGCTGACGATGAAGGTGATATTCCCGGTGGCCGGGAAACCCCGCCCGCCCCGGCATTCGCAGGACGGAAACAGCGCATGAGCATGTGGCGCGTGGGGCCGATTGCATCGAAAGCGCCATGCCTCCCCCGGCCACGCGGTTCCGGCTGCCTGACAATGGGCGCGGTGTTTCCGGGTATTGCCAAGTTGATTGAGGTTGGATGTAAACCGCTTTCCTGGAACATTCAGGCGGTCATTTCTGCGGCATATTGTGCCCGGAGATCGAATGCGTCTGATCTGGCATGGCGGCAGGATCTGGCGATGAGTTTGTGGCGACGGGGGCGGAAGATCAGGTTAATCTGGTCGTGGGCAGGCAGAAACCTCTGAGCCTGTCGGGCCGACGTGAACCGGCCAGATACCTTTTCCCGCTTGCGGGTCGGGGGGGGTGTGAAACTTCGATCACAGTGTTCAAACCTTTGTGGGCGCGGTGGTCGGCGTTCGGTGCCAGTGTCCTGACCGGCTTGATGCAGTTGCGCAGCCTGTCCGTGATCACGACCCTCGGCGTGCCGAACCGGGAGATCAATCCCCGCAGGAAACGCCTTGCCGCCTTCGCATTCCGTCGTGGTTGCACGAGAATATCGAGCACGTTTCCATCCGCGTCGATCGCCCGCCACAGCCAGTGTTTTACGCCGCGGATGGTGATGACCACCTCGTCCGGATGCCATTTGTCGTCTGATTGCGGACGGTCTCGCCGAATGCAGCAAGCGAAATACCGCCCGAAACGGTTCACCCAAAGGCGAACAGCTTCGCGGCTGACAATCACACCCCGAGCTAAGACTGAATCTGGTGTTTTGATGATTTGAAGGTTGGCGGCGTATCTGGTTGATTTGTTGTTGAAAGACCACAATCCAACCAAAGGAGATACACCACCATGGATACGAGTAACATTGTTGATTTTGCCAGTCGAGCCAGGATTTCAGACGCGCTGACGGATTTATTGAGACCAGGAGCACAGCAATTGATAAGCGTCTGCGGTTGAAGCTGAACTTGAGGGCTTTCCGGCGCAATTTGCAACGGCACGCACGGCAGTACGCACGGCGGCAGGCCATGCGGCGGTTGTCCGAAATGGCTATCATCCGGCCCGGCCTGTACAAACGGGCATCGGCCCTGTGAGTGTGCGCATTCCCAGGGTTCGCTCCAGGAATGGTAAACCAGTGACATTTCGTTCTGCCCTGGCGCCACCCTGTGTGCGCAAAACCAGGACACTGGAAGCGGCTTTACCGTGGCTGTATCTGAAAGGTGTTTCCAGCGGCGAGATGGAGGCAGCTTTGAAGGTTCTTCCGGGGCCTGACGCCAAGGGCCTGTCTGCGAACACAGTGTCCCGACTGAAACGAGACTGGGCCAAAGAATATGACGGCTGGCGCAACGAACGACTGGATAAGGACCCTTGGGTCTATATCTGGGCTGACGGTGTTTGCAGTGGCCTGCGCGGTGAGGAAGACAAGCTGTGTACCCTTGTTATTGTTGGCGTAAATGCCCGTGGCCAGAAGAAGTTCCTGAACTGTCTCAGCCTGGCCATTGAGGATGGGGTGCGCGAGACCACTCAGAGTTGGCGGGAGGTTTTGCTCCTCGTGAGCGTCCGTTGAAGCCGACCTAACGCGGGGGCGGAGGAGCCGATAGTGTCCACCATCGATAGTGGACACCATGAGGCACTCTATGGCTGGCAGGCGCAAGAAGCGAATTTGGTGGGACGACGAGAAGCGTTCGATCTGCCTGCAGACTGCCGCGCCGGGTGTTTCTGTGGCTCAGGTTGCGCGGCGCTACGCGATGAACGCCAATCTGATCTTCAAATGGCTGAAGGACCCGCGTTTTGCGCCGGATTTCACCGAGGTCGTAGCTGGATCTGTGTTTCTGCCGGTTGAGATTTCTCCGGCTGCTTCACATCCGGTCCCGGCGCAGCCATCCGGTCCCGGCGTCTTCGGTGGCCGTATCGAGATTGAGTTGGCTGGCGGTCACCGGATCAGCGCCGAGGGTGGGTTCGATCCTGATGTGCCGGCGCGGCTGCTGAAGGGGCTGATGTCTTGATCCCGGCGCCGGGCAACACGCGGGTGTGGCTGTCGGCGGGTGTCACGGACATGCGGCGAGGGTTCAATACGCTGGCGGCCCAGGCCGAGAAGGTTTTGGCCGAAGACCCGTATTCCGGCCACCTGTTCGTGTTCCGGGGTCGGCGCGGCGATCTGTTGAAGATCATCTGGTGGGATTGCCAGGGCGCGTGCCTGTTTTCGAAGCGGTTGGAGAAAGGGCGGTTTGTCTGGCCCGCTGCAAAGGACGGCAGGATCAGCGTCACACCCGCGCAGCTCTCAATGCTGTTGGAGGGGATTGACTGGCGGATGCCCCGTAAAACCTGGAGACCGTTGAGCGTAGGACAGGTCAATAAATACGAGGCTTTGCGCGCTTTCGGGGTTCACCCCGGAATGCTGATCCGGTATAGGATCGGCGATGCTGAAGGACCTCGACATATCCCCGGATGATCCTGCGGAACTGCGGGCAGTGAACCGGCTTCCGGCCGATGAAGTCAAGGCGCTGACCCTGAAGGTGGAACAACTCCAACACCAACTGGCGGGGCATGACCGGCACCGGTCTGGATCGAAATCAGAAAGCCTCTACCAGCTCAATCCGGTCTTCCGGGAAGATGAGGCGATTGCCGAAGCCGCTGGAGAACAGGCGGCGCCTGCTCCAACGCCTGAAACGGACAAACCGGCCCGCCGGCACAGCCGCAAGCCCTTGCCCGATCATCCGGACCGGCACGAAGAGGTCTTGTCGCCGGGCGAGGACTGCCGACGTTGCGGTGGGGCGTTGAAGAGGCTCGGTGAGGACGTGACCGAGGAGTTGGAATACAAACCGGGGCGTTTTGTCGTGAACCGGATCGTGCGTCCGCGTATGGCCTGTTCCTGTTGCGAGGCCATTGTCCAATCGCCGCTGCCATCGCGCCCGATCGAACGTGGCCGCCCGGGACCGGGGCTGCCGGCGCACGTGTTGGTCAGCAAATACGCGGACCACCTGCCGCTCTACCGTCAGTCGCAAATATACGCCCGTGAAGGCGTTGATCTTAATCGATCAACTGCTGCGCGACAAACAAGGTGAGAATCCAGCGTCAATCAGGATGAGAACGCGTGTGCGGGGGCTCGCAGGGAGGGCGTAGCCCGACTGGGGAGGCCCCGCACACGCGTTTTGCCCTTTTGGGGCGGGCCTGACGGTTGTGGCCGGCTCGGATAAGGAATGATTTTCTGTGCAAGGGGATCGTTCATGCCGGGCTGTCATGTCACTGACCAACAAATGAGGCTCTTCATGACGCTCAGATCGACCCATTCCGTTGCCGTTGCCGCTGCCAAGGCGGGGATCAGCCAGGCAACGGGCTATCGGCTGCAAGCTGACCCAATTTTACCATCACAGAAGAAGGCCCCTCGCGGCCGGCGGCGTCCGGACCCGCTGGCGGACATTTTTGATGCGGAGGTCGTGCCGCTTCTGCGGTCCTCACCGGGGATCCGACCTGTGGCGGTTTACGAGGAGCTTCTGCGTCGGCATTCTGATCTGGGTACGGGCATCCGACGGACTCTGGAGCGACGGATACGCGCCTGGAATGCGGAACACGGCCCTGAACAGGACGTCATTTTCCGGCAGACCCACACACCGGGCAAAATGGGCCTGTCGGATTTCACCGCCATGGGCAAGTTGGGTGTGACCATTGCCGGTGAGGCACTGGGCCATCGACTGTATCACTTCCGGCTTGCCTATAGCGGGTTTCAGCACGCCCACGTCGTGCTGGGCGGCGAAAGCTATGTGGCGCTGGCTGAGGGATTGCAGAACGCCCTCTGGACGCTCGGCGGCGTGCCACACAATCATGGAACTGACAGCCTGTCGGCGGCCTTCAAGAACCTGGATAAGTCATCCCGGGCCGATCTAACCGACCGCTTCGACGCCCTGTGCAACCATTATGGAATGACGCCGACGCGCAACAACAAGGGCGTCGCACACGAGAACGGTTCCATCGAGAGCCCCAATGGGCATCTGAAGCGCACCATTGAGGACGCGCTGGTCATGCGTGGGTCGCGCGACTTCGAAAGCTTGCAAGATTATCGTCGCTTCATCGACGAGATCGTGGGCCGGATCAACGCCCGCAATGCCAAGCGTATCGATGCGGAACGTGCGAGCCTCAGACCTTTGCCGACGCGGCGGACCACGGATTACGAGGAGATCACGTTGCGCGTCACTTCCTCCGGGGGCTTCACCTTGCGCAAGGTGTTCTACACCGTGCCATCCCGGTTGATCGGGCATCAGCTGCGGGTTCGGCTCTACGATGATCGGTTGGAGCTGTTCCTGGGAAGCTCTGCCCTGCTAACGCTGACACGCGGACGAGCCTCGAGCACCGGGAGCCATGGGCACGTGGTCAATTACCACCACGTCATCCACTCCTTGCGCAAAAAGCCCATGGCGCTGATGGGGCTGGTCTATCGGGATCAGCTATTCCCGCGCCGGGCGTTCCGTAACATGTTCGCATTCCTGCTGGAGCAGACCAGTGAGAAGGCGGCGTGTCGCATGGTTGTCGATCTTCTGGCGCTGGCACACGAGCGGGGCTGCGAGGCTGAATTGGCAGCGCAGCTTGAGGAGGACCTTCGCCAGAAGCGCCCGCCTGACATGGCGGCCCTACGCGCAGTGTTTAGCCCATCACAAGACGCACTCCCCCAAGTCGCGGTGCAACTGGCCGACCTGTCATCTTACGACCAGTTGGTCGGCGGTACGCCATCCGCTCAGGAGGTGACAGCATGACATCGCCCCAGACCGATACCGCCCGCCTAACCTTGGCTCTGACCGAATTGCGCTTGCCAGCCATCAAGGCGCTATGGCCGCGCTTTGCGGAACAAGCCGACAAGGAAGGCTGGCCCGCCGCTCGGATGCTCAGCACCCTGGTGGAGCATGAACTGGCTGAACGAGATCGCCGTCGTATCGAGCGACATCTCGCACAGGCACGCCTGTTGCCCGGAAAAACGATCGACACCTTCGACTTCACAGCCGTCCCCATGCTGTCCAAGGCCCATGTCAGTGCGATCACCGCTGGCGACAGCTGGATCGGAAAGGGCGGCAACATCCTGCTGTTTGGGCCGCCAGGTGTGGGCAAATCACATCTCGGCTCAGCCATCGGGCTCGCCCTTGTCGAGCAAGGCTACCGCGTCCTATTCAGCCGCACCACCGATCTGGTCCAGAAACTCCAACAGGCCCGCCGCGATCTCGTCCTCGAAAGTGCCATTGCAAAGCTCGACAAATTCCATCTGCTGATCCTCGATGACATCACCTACGTCACCAAGGATCAGGCTGAAACCAGTGTGCTCTTCGAACTCATCAGCGCGAGATATGAACGCCGCTCAATGTTGATCACGGCCAACCAGCCCTTCGGGGAGTGGAATGCGATTTTTCCAGACCCGGCCATGACATTGGCCGCCGTCGACAGGCTCGTGCACCACGCAACCATCTTCGAGATGAATGTCGAAAGCTACCGGCGAAGAGCAGCACAAAAGGCAAAGGGGCCGGGAAGGCCTGCACAAAAAGCCACACCGGAAAACACCAAAGCTGATTGACGCTCCGCGACAATCAAAAAACAAACCCCTTGATCGCGGCACAAAAGCCCGGCATCGTCCCAAACGTCGCGACCAAGGATTCTCATCCTGATTGACGCGCACTTCTCATCTTGATTGTCGCGCTACAATCAACTCTGACTGATCGGGTTGGCGGCTCCACCGCGCTTCTGGAACCTCTGGCTGACACCATTGGCCGAATGGTCCGCCGAGGCGCGGCCATCTTCGCTGATGATACGCCTGTTAAAATGCAGGCCCCCGGCAACAAGAAGACCAGGACCGCCCGTGTCCGGACCTGTGTTCGCGATGAACGACCATGGTCTGGATCATCACCGCCCTGCGCGTGGTATCAGTTCACGATTGATCGCAAGGGCGAACATCCCGTCTCACATCTCTCCGGCTACAAAGGCTGGGTCCATGCGGACGGGTATTCCGGCTTCAACGGGGTATTCGGTGAGGACAAGGCCCAGGAGATGGCTTGTTTGGCGCACGTCAGACGCAAGTTTGTAGACATCTTTGCCGCGCAAGGCTCATCGATTGCCGAAGAAGCCCTCCGCCGGACCGCGGAACTCTATGCCGTCGAGAAAGAGGCGCGTGGCAAACCGTCTGAAGAGCGCGTTGCCATCCGTCAGGAAAAGGCAAAACCGATCTTCGATGAACTTGAGACCTGGTTACACGCGCAGTTGCCAAATATATCTGGCAAGTCGCCTCTGGCCCAAGCGATCCGTTATGCCCTTGGTCGTTTGCCAAAGGCACGCGGTTATTTGAACCATGGCTTTCTGGAAGCGGACAACAACATCGCCGAACGCGCCATAAAACCTGTCGCCACAGGTCGCAAAAATTGGATGTTCGCCGGTTCCGAGGGCGGTGGCAAAGCCATGGCCATCGCCTACACCCTGATCGAAACGGCAAAGCTTGATAAAGTCGATCCACAAGCCTGGCTCACATGGGTTCTCGCCCGCATCGCGGATCACAAGATCACTCGGCTGGACGAGCTGATGCCCTGGCGTTACGCTGCATCAGCAGCGTAACCGGGACGACCGGCAGTACGCCAGGGCTCCTTCACCGAACGGTCACTTTGAACAACCGGGCGGAGAACTCTCATCAGCCTGTACGGCGGCGCGAAAGGATGATGAAGCGGTTCAAATTGCCAGGACAGCTACAGCGATTTGTCTCCATCCACGACCCCATCACCAACTTGTTCAACAACTTTCGGCTATAACTCACTTGTTCCAACTGCCACGCCACGAAATGACATCCACCGACTTCCGCGAAATGAGGTCACTCGCCATTCAAACTTGGCGCGAAATCGCTCAGCTGGTTGCAGCGTAAACCCGAAGACCGCAGAACGACTTTGCCGGGGTCAGCCAAGTTTACCGTGCCCAGCGCATCGTTAAAGGTGACGTTCTTCCAAGCGGTCAGATAAATGAGATCCCGTTCACAGGCCCGCAAAGTGTTCTCAGGCGTGCCGCGCACATAGAGATCATTAAGCGCCTCCCGGTCTTCCACATCGAGGGAGGGCGGGGCAGGGGGGTGATGTGGTGCGAGGGGGCGCGTCATATCTGGCATCCTCTGTATCGCGCCCCTTTTTCAGCAGTTCCTTGAATTCGGTACGACTGCGTCATACTATAGGTGCTGGAGGCACATATGACGATCAAAACATCCATATCTTTGCCAAACGCCCAGGCGGACTTTGCCAAGAACCTTGTGGAACAAGGCTTGTTTCCGTCGCTCAGCGCCGTGGCGCAGCACGGGATCGAACTGATCCGACAACGACAAGCGGCAGAACGGGCCGATACCGACGCGCTCCGGGCCGTGCTGCAAGAACGTGCGAAGGGGCCCTTCGTGAACGCCAGGGAGTTCCGATCCCGCGTGACCTATCTGCTTGACAACAAACGGCGGGCGTATGGCCTGGACCATTGAGGTCTCAGCGGCCGCTGAGCGTGACATTGATCTGTTGTTTGACCACCTGGCCGATAGCTATGTCGAATTTGGCGAGACCCGATCGGCGGCAGCAGCACAGGCTGTCGACCGTATTGACCAGATTCTGGACGCGATGGAGCGGATCGCCACAGCCCCGCATCGCGGAGAGGTTCATGAGAACCTGATGCCTGGGTTGCGTCATCTGACGCTGGATCGCGCAATTTACTGGTATCGAGTCGAGGAGAAGGCCGAGATAGCTCGGGTTTTGGCAATCTTCTATGGCGGTCAGGATCACATCCGCCAAATGCTGCTGCGCCTGCTGAGCGACCCCCATGATTAACCGTGCAGGGCAGGGCGGTCTCTCTGATTGAGCTGAGCATTTTTGACCGGGTTTTCATGCGCTGAGGGTGGCGAGAATGGCTTTCATTGTCAACATGTGATAAGTGCTGGCTATCTGGGAATGCGAGATACAGCCAAAGCGCAGGGACGAGTTGGCCGACCGGCTCCGGTCATTTCTCGACACCTGACCAGGCTCCACCGCGTCGCCCCGGCGGCGTGATGGACTTCGGCCCCTTTCAGGCAGCGTGAGCGTCTGGCGCCCCCCTAACGCGTGCGGGCGAGCTTTCGTAGTGTCCACCTTTGGTATCCTCGGTTTTCTCGTCAGCATAGACCGCCAGCAACGCGTTCAGTTCGGCCTCAACCGCCTGCTCGATCAAACGCGTCCGTAAGGGGATCGGTCAACGGACGATTTTGCATCGATGTGTTCCCTCAATAAAACTGGTGCAAAGAATGTCTCATATAGATGGTACGATAAAAATTGCAATGAAGGAGCCCTATTCGTACAGTCCCGCCATGAAAGCCACTCTCATCGGATACGCCCGCTGCTCCACCGACAGTCAGGACCTCGCGGCGCAAAAGCAGGCGCTGGAAAATCTCGGCGTGATCCCGGATCGTGTCTACACCGACCAAGGTCTGACTGGCACAAACCGCACACGCCCCGGTCTGGATAAGGCCATAGCTGCGCCACCTTCCAAGAATAGAAAACTCACAAATCTGCGCGTGAACGCTTGGACCATATGAGCGCTTTTCAGCGAGAGATTTGCAGGGTTTTCCCGGCGAACAGGGAATTGTTCGACGGAGGAAACAGCTATGAACAAAACGACTTGTGCTGGACTGGATGTCCACGCTGATACAATCGCTGTGGCGGTTGCAGATGAAGGCCGCAGCGGCGAGGTTCGGTATTACGGCACGATTGCAAACTCAGCTGATTCTGTGTTGCGGCTGACCAGACGGCTGGCGCCCCCAGGCATTACCCCGGGTTTTTGCCATGAGGCCGGCCCCTGTGGCGACGGCTTGCATCGCCCTCCGACGAAGCCCGGGTTTGACTGCGTGGTGGTGTCCCCCGCGATGATCCCGCGCAAAGCCGGAGATCGCGTCAAGACCGACCGTCGCGATGCAGAAATGCCCGCGCGGCTGTGGCGGGCCGGTGAGTTGACACCGATCCGGACGCCGGACGAAGAACAAGAGGCCATGCGCGATCTGATCCGCACCCGCAAACAGACCATGGACGCGCTGAAGGTGGCCAGGCAACAGCTCCTGAGCTTTCTGCTTCGTCATGGCCTGCGCGACCGGAACGGAAGTTACTGGACCAGGCGCCACCGCCGCCGGCTGACGGAGCCGTGCCGGTTCCGCTCTCCTCACCAGCACCGCGCGTTTGAAGAATTGAAGCGTGCGATCAATCAGATCGAAGCCCGTGTCGCAACACCGGACCAGGCGATTGAAGCTGCAATCAAGGGTTGGCATTTCGCCCCGGTCGTGGATGCGCTTCGGGCGTTGCGCGGCGTAAACACGACAATTGCTGCTCCTGTCGTGGCCGGGATCGGTGACATCAGCAGGTTTTCCAACCCGCGTCAGTTGATGGCCTGGCTCGGGCTGGTCCCCGGTGAGCATTCAGGCGGCTCCGGCACACGGCGCGGAAGACTGACCAAAGCGGGCAATGCACTGGCCCGAACGATGGCCCGAACGATGCTTGTCGAAGCACGATGGTCATACCGGCGCCCGCCAAAGGAGGGGCACCCTTGGCTCAAACGCTCCGGGCATCTGCCACAGCAGATCCGCGACATCGGCTGGAAGGCACGGACCCGTCCCTGCAAACGGTTCCACCATCCGAGCCGAGCCGGGAAACCAAAAACGCTCATGAGGGCCGCGTGTGCTGGCCGCAATCGCCCGCGAACCGGCGGGCTTCATCCGGGACATCGCCCGGAAAACACCATTGCCTGCCTGAAGTGACGCGCAACACTGCCTGTGCAGAACGCTGGAGATGGCGACCAGAGCGGCGCACGTTGGGAAAAATATCCGTTCTGGAGAGAGGCAAGCCCGCATCGAACATGGTCAGGCGGTAACCAACCCGCGGATGAGAGCATGATGACCATCGGTTCGGCACGCGTGTCTCCAGCGCCATGCACAGGCTATATTTTGACTATCCCGCGCCGGCGGGGTCGTCTTATCGTGTCGGGAAAACCAGAAACGCTCATGAGAGCGTAATATCCCGCACCCTACCGGAACAGACCCCATTACAGCTTCACACCACATGACAGCAATCGCGACGCAGTCAAATGCGTGCGGTTTCACACAGGGGGGTGACAGGGATTCTCCGTCGGCAGCCGTGCCATCAGCTTTCCTTTGCATTTGCACGGTCCTGCAGCCCGGACAGGCGGCTCATCAAATCGTCAAAGGGGATGACATCCGAGTGGAAAAGGCCGGCTTTGATCATCTTGCCATAGTCTTCTTTCAACGCCGTGAGGAAGTCACCGGTCGGGATCAGTCCAAGGGAACCGTCGACTGCGGCATGATAGTCAATCACCTCGCCGACACTGTCGGTTTCCCGAAAGAAGTGCTTTTGGTGTCTGGCAACGTCTTTGGCAAGAGGGCGGTTCAGCAAGGCATCTCTTGCGATTCCGGCCTGATCGAGACAATCAAGATCGTACCAGTGACGGGCGTATCCGTCACGGCCACGAGACTTTCCCCGACGGCAGCGTGTGTGAATCGCAAGAGCCTTTTCCCAGAAAGTGCGCTCTGCGCTCATGGCACGCAGGCTGACTTGCGGGAATACTATTCGGTTTGACACCGCCGCGAGGTCACACATGACAGGATGGCGCTCCGCCGGTTCGCCGGTCGAGCGTGCTCCGAACTCCAGAAGAACGGTTGGGTGAACATATCCTGTGTCTGTGCCGCTCTGCACGGAATTGTAGTCGAGATGGATATTGTCGTCTTCGAGGCGGAGTGACGCTTGCAAACCCTGTTTTTCAATCTGGTTCATGATGAGCGGAACGACATTATCCTCGAGCCATACGGGGAGACGTTCCCTGACGGCGATAGTCCACTTCTTCGCCTGGGACCGGTTGGGGGGATATGGATATTCCGGATCATTGACAAGATCGGGGATAATCTTTCGGACGTCATATGTCACGTCGACGTCTTCGGAGAAACGATCAATCACCTTGTAGACCTTCGAGAGCGACGTGCCACCCTTGAAGACCAGGCTTTCGCCATGTTCACTTTCGAAGAGAGTGGTCAGCGCCCAGACCACCCATATGTCTTTTTCAAGCAACCTGGGCACCCGCTCCAGTGTAGCGGCGCCTGTTTCAAGTTCATCAATCTTGTCTTTGTCAGACAATGAGAAATAGCCCGGGGCGTTGATCATCATGCTTCTGCCAGAACGGCCAGTTCCCTGGCGAGCCAGGTGGGCGAACCTGCGCGCAATGCGAAGAGTTCATTGCGTTCTTCCTCGTTCAGCAGGGTTTTGAGGCGATGGATGATATATCCCGCTTGGGATTTGCCATTCCATACCAGCGCCCTCAGGGCGAGCCCTGCCCTGCTGTGCTTTGCTCGCAGCTGCCAGTTTGGCACGTGTTGCAGTTTGACACGCTGCCCGGCCAGTTTCAGCTGACGGCTCGGGCCTGACGTCCAGAACACGTATCCGATCGGATTCTGGGTGCTCAATCCAAGCACGTTGGTTGCGGAAGCACCGCTCGTGGCGTATGTCTCACCAGTTGTTTTCGCAATATTTCTGACAATCTCTTCCGCCCCCGGCCCACGTTCGCCAAAGCGGGTTTTCATGGGCAACGCGAACAGACCGCGTTTGACGCGCATGAGTTCGCCGTTCCTGACCAGGCGGGACAACGCCTGGTCAACAGCTGCGCGCGTGCCGAGATGCAATAATTCCCTTGCGGAGATTATCGTGCCTTCGGGCAGTTCTGCGGCAAACGTCCTGATGGATTCGGATGTGTTCATGTCATTTCTCCTGTTATCAGAAATATAATTCATTTTCTGACATCCTGCAATTCCTGTGACAGGAATGCAACGGCTGCATCCACCTGATCGCCGGTCGAGAACCGTCCGAAGCTGAAGCGGATGCATTCGGATGCAAAGGTGCGGTCATGGCCCATGGCCTGCACGACACGGGATGGCTCGATGCTGCCGGACGAGCACGCCGATTGCGTCGAGGCGGCAATGTCCGACTGCAGACAACCAAGAAGATCCGACGCATTCCGGCCCGGAAACCGCATGAGAGCGTTTCCCGGATGGCGGTTTTCGAGCGATCCCACCAGTTCGGCCATATGTCTTTCCTCGAGAATCCTGATGAAACGATTTCGGATTGCAGCAACACGGGCTCGTTCGCTGCGTCCGTTTTTCGAAACAAGACGGCAGGCTTCGCCAAACCCGGTAATCAGTTCTGTCGGCATGGTTCCACCGCGCCTGCCGCCCTGCTGACCGGCCCCGGCAATCACCGGGATAATAAAGCCGGACATGCCGGGGCCGGTCAGCAAAGCCCCGATTCCCTTTGGTCCATGAAGCTTGTGCGCGGAAATCGTCGCAAGGGCGATGTCGAGATCGAGCAGGTCGATATCCATTGCAAGGGGCGCTTGGGCCAGATCGGCATGAAACGGCACACCGCCGGCATTGCAGATTCGGGAAATGGCCTGGAGGTCGGCAATGGCGCCGTTTTCGTTGTTGACGCCAATGAGGGATACGAGAGCGGTAGTTTCGCTGATCATTGCTTCCAGTTGATACGGATCGGGCGCGCCGCGCCTGTCGACCGGAACATGCCGCACTGTCAGCCGGCCTTGTGCCGCCTCGTTCAGGATTGATTCGTGGTCTGCTGCGCCAATCAGGAGCTCCGTGCGCCCCGAGCGGGCCGCAAGTGCTTCGGCAGAGCGGATGGCCATTGCATTCGCTTCGCTTGCGCCGGACGTGAAGATCACGTCATTACCCTGAAGTCCAAGGAGATTTCCCACTTTGGCGGCCGCGGCTTCAATGGCTGCGGCTGCCCGCCGGCCAAGCTCGTGATCGGCATGTGGATTGGCACACAGCGCTATTGACGCTGTGTGCATGACCTGCAGAACGCGTTCATCAACAGGTGTCGATGCCTGATAATCGAGATAGACGGTTTTTCCGATTTGCATGTCATTCTCCATACTGGACGAACCATCCAGTAGATGGTATGACTGAGTTGAAATAACAACGCGCTCAACCCGCTTTGCGTGGATACCACCCTGCCGTCGGGCTTTGGAGCGCCTGCGCTTGTCGGAGAAGGAGAAGGAGAAAGGTCATGACACGCTTTCCGGAAGCAGCGATCACGACTCTTGCTGCTCTTCCCGCTGTACTCTTCCTGTTTCCGTCAGCGGCAATGGCGCAAGACCAATACTTCAATTCAGGGCTGACCTCCGGCTATAACCCGGAACTGACAGGACCAATGTACGGCTATGATCTCCATGATTCAGGACCAATGTACGGCCATGATCCAAACCCGAACCCGGATCCAGGGCCGGTATTCGATCATGAGAGAGGTATCTTCATTTGGGACTGGACCAATCCCTGATGTCCGGGTTCTCGGAATTGAAGAAAGACGGCTACCGGCCATGCTTTTCAGGGCATGAGACCTTTCCCCTGCGCTACGGGTGGCTGCAGAAGGCTTATCGGGCCGTCAGCGGGGCCGCATCACCGAAGGATGCCGTACACGTGTTTCGGAATCCGGATTCAATTACGCGTTTTGGCGTTGGCCGAAACATGGTAAGCGCAATCCGGTATTGGGCCATGGGCACCGGAATTATCGAGGAAACCCGGGAAGGCATCAAGACCTCATGGTTCGGTGATATGCTTTTTGGCAAGGATGGCATCGATCCCTTTCTTGAAGAAGATGCGTCTCTCTGGCTTCTTCACTGGCATCTGGCCGCACGGCCCCGATTGACTTCGGCCTACTGGCTTTTCAATGAATTCAGAGGCGGCAGTTTTGTTCGGCAGGACATCGTTGCCTCGCTGCTCAAGCTGGCCCGGGAGTGTGGCTGGAGCAGAGTTGCGCCAATGACTGTCGATCGGGATATTCAATGTCTGCTCAGAACCTGTATCGGCGGACGTGGAGCAGGCGGGGCCTTCGAATCGATACTTGCCGAACCCGGTCTGATACGACCGATGGACAAACAGCGGTCACGCCTGTCGCGAGGACGCAAGCCGAACCTGCCTGACGCGGTTTTTCTCTATTGCCTCAATGAATTCTGGAACGGTTTTGCCTCTGACCGAACCACCATGTCATTTGAAAATGCAGCTTACGCGCCGGGCTCTCCGGGACGGGTATTTCTGCTGGATGAAAACGATATCGTTGGACGGCTCGAGCGGCTCGAGGATGTGTCCGGCGAGACTTTGACCTGGTCCGAAACCGCCGGACTACGACAAATCATTCGCAACAGGAAACGTTCGATACAACAGGAACGGCGCATCCTTCGCGATGCGCTGTTGGACAATCGTATCCGGGAGGTCGCATGACAGACCCCGCAGCAATCGCACCGAGGTTTCGGCGTTCGGTTCGGATCGATTCCGATTTTGCTTCGGTAACCGCGATTGACGGATTTCATTGTCCGGCGTCGTTTCAGGCAGCGGTGACATTCATGGCTGCACACGTGAAGGATACCGAACAGGGGGCCTTTACCTGGACCGGGCCTTATGGCGGCGGCAAATCGAGTCTGGCGCTTGCGCTCGCATGCCTCTTCGGGGCTGCCAAACCCGTTCGTGATCAGGCTGCGGCGGTGTTTGGCGATCAGGTGATTGCCGCCCTGAAATCCGCCTTGCCCTATTTTCCGGCCCGCTGGGACGTGCTGCCGCTGGTTACGGAGCGCCGCTCCATTGCAGTGCAACTGGCTGAACTTCTGGATCTTCCCACTGCCTCGACATCATCGGTCATTCTTGAGGAACTCGGGAACAGAACGCAAAGGCGTGGTCTGCTTCTCATCATGGATGAACTCGGCAGGGGACTCGAGGCTGCTGCGGAAGGCGATGGCGATCTTCATCTTCTCCAGGATATCGCCGAGCTTGCAGCCCGCAGCCATGGCAGATTTGTCTTTCTCGGCATTCTTCATCAGGCTTTTGAGGAGTATGCAGAACGCCTCGGTCGCAAGACACGGAATTCCTGGGCCAGGATTCAGGGCCGGTTTGCTGACATCTCGATCTCGGTATCGTTTGAGGAAACCATTGAATTGATTGGCGAGGCGCTTGGACATCGGGCAAGATCAAAACGCGCGATTCACAAGGCGATGCCTTTGGTCAGGGATTGTGTCGGGCAACTGCGCCCGGCCCGCAGCAAGTCCGAGACCGGGCGAATGGCGGGCAAGCTGGCGCGAACGACCCCGCTTCATCCACTGACGGCCTGTCTGCTCGGACCGTTATCCCGGCGGCGTTTCGGTCAAAACCAGCGGAGCGTTTTTTCCTTTCTGAGTTCTGTCGAGCCTTACGGTCTTCAGGACGCACTCGCCAATGAAGCAATCGATGGTTTTTATCCGCCACATCTTCTCTGGAATTACCTGCAAGCCAATTTCGAAGCCGCCATTCTGTCGTCGCCGGACGGGCGCCGGTGGGCGCTGGCGCATGACGTTCTTGAACGATGCGTGGCGCGTGGCGCAAGCGATGTCGAACAGCAGGTATTGAAAACCGTGGCGATCCTTGAATTGCTCAGGGATCGGTCCGGTCTTGCCGCTCATCCCGGCACCATCGCCCTGGCGCTCAACGGGATTGATCGTTCCGGGGTTGAAAGCGCGCTGGTGCGGCTTGAGCAACAATCGGAAATCGTCTTTCGAAAACATGCGGGTATTCATGCCCTTTATGCCGGGTCGGATTTCGATGTCGAGGCGCGTCTGATCGAGGTATTGTCCGACAGGGCGGAAATTGATCTCGATCTGGTTCGTACTCTGGCCGATCTTCAGCCAATGCCGGCCAAGCGCCACCATGAGAAAACCGGAGTAATGCGATGGTTCGCCATGTCGATGGAACCGGTCTCCGGACTGGAGAGTTTCTCGCCGCCCGAACATGTCCAGGATACTATCGGCCGTATTGTTCTTGCATTGCCGCTCGATGGCGAAGGGCCGCAAGAGGTCGAGCGCGCCTGTGAACGCGCCGTGCAGTCTCACCGGACTTTTCCCCTGATTATTGGCCATCATGACGCCGCCGCCAAACTCCTTGATCTGGCGCGGGAACTCGCGGGACTGAACAGTCTCGAGGCACGATTTACGGAACTGCGCGGAGACCCGGTTGCCCGGAAGGAAATCGATGCCCGGATTACCGACGTTCGTCAGAGGCTTGAAGACAGCCTGTACGGTCTGATCGGCGAATGTCTCTGGTATGAGGCCGACCGAAAACCGCAGCGGCTGACCAGACGCCTGTTGAACGACCGGCTGTCGACGCTGGCCGATGCGATCTTCTGCGATACTCCCCTTGTAGGCAATGAATTGCTGAACTGCTCCAGACCATCCTCGAATGCAGTCAGCGCCAGAACCAAACTCATGAAGCGAATGGTAATGCGTGCCTCCGAGCCTGACCTGGGATTTGAAGGCAGGAACTATCCTGCCGAACGCGGGCTTTATATTTCGCTCTTGCAGGAAACCGGGATTCACATCGAAGGTGCATATCGCGCGCCGACCAGGGGCGATATGTTGTATCCGTTATGGCGAGAGGCGGACAGGTTGCTCGCGACATCCGAACGCGGCGTTGTCACGGCCGATGAACTTGTCCGCGTATGGGGCAAAAGCCCGATCGGATTGAAAGCCGGTCTTGGTCCGGTTTTTGTGACTGCCTATATTCTTTCTCGCCGTGATCGCGTTGCGGTTTATGGCGAAGGTGTTTTCCGAAGCAGCTTCAATGAGCTTTGTGTGGAGTTTCTCGCGCGGGATGCCGGAGACATTGGTCTGCGCCGTGTCGAGATGAAAGGTTTCATTGGCGACACGCTTGAAATTCTTGGCGGTCTCCTAAAGCTGAAGGGCGCGACGACAATCCCTGCGCCTCTGCTTGTTGCGCGCAGTATTATCGGTGAATTCGATGCGCTTGTTTCCTGGACGATGAGAACCCAGTCATTATCCCCTCGGACATTGCAGGTGCGGGAGATTCTCAAGCGGGCAAGTGATCCGAACAGGCTTCTGTTCGATGATTTGCCGCGCCTGACGGAGCCTTTGCCTGATGGCAGTTTCGATCCGAATGCAACGGCGGTCCTTCTCAGGGACGCACTTGCGGAACTGCGGGCGGCGTATCCGAAAATACTTGATGAGATGAAGGATCTGATGTTGCGGGAACTCGATGTGCGCAGCTTGAGCGAGGATGCCCTGAAAAATCTGCGTGATCGGGCAGATAACATCCGGCAGATTGGCGGCGATTTGCGTCTGGAGGCTTTTACCGGACGGCTGACGCAGTTTCATGGCACCTGCGAGGACATGGAAGGAATTGCCGGTGTGGCGGCGAACAAGTTGCCGCGCGACTGGAATGACAGTGATCGGGAACGCGCAGTGGTCGGTCTCGTGCAGCTTGCGAGGTCATTTCTGAAAACGGAGACACTGGCTCACGTAAAGGGACGCAGGGATCGTCGTCAGGCTCTGGCCATCATGGTCAACAGGGAAGACATGCCGCATTCGCTCTTCCGGGAATTTGAAATTCCGGATATTGATCGGCACGATGTCGAGCGCCTTGCCGCTACGCTCAACCGCGCTCTGGGCAAGGCCGGGCGCCAGAGTCGGGAAATCATCCTGGCGGCCTTGATCGAGGTAACCTCTGGATATCTCGATGTAAACGACGAATGCCACACAGGAGAACGGGCATGAGTTACACCCGCCATGTTCTGGGTCTTTCGGGTGGGCGCGACAGTGCCGCACTCGCGATATTCATGCGCCAGCGGCATCCGGAAATCGATGTGGAGTATTTCTTTACGGACACCGGCAAGGAATTGCCCGAGGTCCATGATTACCTCACCCGTCTGGAGGGCTATCTTGGTAAACCGGTACGGCGCCTGAATCCGGATCGGGATTTCGATTTCTGGCTCAAGAGCTACAAGAACTATTTGCCATCCGCCCAGTCGCGATGGTGTACCCGTCAGCTCAAGCTTCGCCCGTTTGAAAAATGGGTGCGTGAGTTTCTCGAAGCCGGCGAGACGGTCATCTCTTACGTCGCAATCCGCAGCGACGAGGAATACCGGGAGGGCTATCGGTCGAACAATGACAAGCTTCTGGTCAGACTGCCCTTCAAGGACGCAAGTATCGACAAGGCCGGTGTCATCGAGATACTCGATGGATCAGGTCTGGGTCTGCCGGATTACTACAGTTGGCGCAGCCGCAGCGGCTGCACGTTCTGCTTCTTTCAGCAGAAGATCGAGTGGGTGCGGTTGCGCGAACGGCATCCGGAAGCCTTCGAAGAAGCCAAACTCTATGAGAAGACGGCCATTGAACACGGCTCCCCATTTACCTGGAGCCAAGGCGAGTCTCTCACCGACCTCGAGCAGCCAGAACGGCAGGCACAGATTAAAAAGGAGCACGACCGGCGACTGGAGCAAGCCAAGGCGCGCCTGCAGTCCAACCCTTTGCGACCAGAACATTCCCTTGATCTAGATGATGTATATGGCGGGGCAGCTAAAGCTTGCCTTACATGCCACAAATAGTTCTATGATTTTTCGCGACTTTTGCACTATGAGCTTCTGATGTTTAAAGTAACAGCCCGCACAATATTAGAACTTGGCTCGGAACTAGGGCCTGTTGAGATTCAGGGTTTTCATTTTCGCTGACATCTGATTCATTCTTTCCAAAAGGGAGAATGAAATGTTGAGCGAGCGTTTTGTTATCAATGACGCGCAATGGGCTTTGATGGAACCGCATTGTTTTGGCAAGAAACGCGATCCCGGTCGCACTGGCGGTGACAGCCGTCTTTTTCTGGCAAGCCGTATTGTGGATTGCTCGAACCGGGGCGCCCTGGCGTGATCTTCCATCCGGCTTTGGCAATTGGAACACCGTTTACAAACGTTTCCGCCATTGGGTAAAAGCCGATGTTTTCAAACGGATATTTGACGCTGTCTCAAATGACCCTGACATGGAGTATGTCATGATTGACGGCACAATCGTGAAGGTCCACCGCCACGGGCAGGGCGCAAAAGGGGGGCTCAAAGCCAGGCTACAGGGCGCTCTCACAGTACTCTTTTTCTGGAATTACCACCAGAATCCTGGCTCTGACAGATGCGCTTGGCAATCTTGTCTCCTTCCGCCTGATGCCTGGGCAAGCCCACGATTTGAGCGAAACATCCGAGTTGATCGAGGGTGTTTCGTGCGAGATGCTCCTCGCGGATCGGGCGTTTGATGCCGACTGGTTGCGCGAAAATCTGGACAAGTCGGGGATTGTGCCAGTCATTCCGCCCAGATCGAACCGGAAGTTTCCGCCGGAATTTGACAAACACTGCTACAAATGGCGACACCTGATCGAAAATTACTTCCAGAAACTCAAGGAATTCAAGCGTATTGCGTTGCGGGCCTGTAAAACAGATCAGAGCTTCTCCTCCATGATCTATCTGGCCGCGGCTATCATCAACTCACGATGAATCTCAACAGACCCTAGTCACCTGCCTCCAAAGTTCGGCACATGAGTTTTGTTGGGCGCGTTGGCAGAACCGCCTGACGGAGGCGAGGATATGGTCGGCGGGTTTGACCCATTTGCAGGGTTTGGGGTTTTCGTTATGGGCCTCGATAAATGCAGCGATATCGGCTTCCGGTTCCGCCGTTGAACGATGGACGCCGCGCAGCAGTTGCTTGCGCGTCAGTTCAGCAAACCAACGCTCCACCTGATTGATCCAACCAGCCGGGGGCGGTGTGAAGTGGACATGCCAATGCGGGCGGCGTGCCAGCCAGGCCTTGATCTTCGGGGTTTTGTGGGTGGCGTAATTGTCCATGACGATATGCACCTCCGGCCCGTCCGGCATCTGCCGGTCGATCTGTTTGAGGAAGTCGAGGAACCCGGTGGCGCGGCGCCGCTTGCAGCATTTGCCGATCACGGCGCCGGTGGCGATATCCAGTGCTGCAAAAAGCGACGTCGTGCCGTGTCGGATGCAGGTGTGGGTGCGCCGCTCGGCCACGCCGGGCGCCATTGGCAGCACAGGCTGTTCGCGATCCAGCGCCTGGATTTGCGATTTCTCGTCAACACACAACACGACAGCCCTGTTCGGCGGTGACAGGTACAGCCCGACGATATCGTGCACCTTGTCCACCAACAGCGGGTCGGTTGAGAGCTTGAATGTCTCGCTTCGGTGCGGTTGCAGGCCGAACCCGTTCCAAATCCGCCGGAGGGTGGTGTGCGACAGTCCCGTCGCGGCTGCCATGCTTCGGAGCGACCAATGGGTCGCATCCCTCGGGGTCGTGTTCAGCGTGCGCTCAATCACCGCAGTCACCTGATCGTCCGACACGGTGCGCGGGCGACCGGAGCGGTATTCGTCGGTGAGACCTTCAATCCGGCATCGCACAAAACGTCTGCGCCATTTGCCGACTGTGTGTTCATGCACCCCAAGCCGGGCCGCCACTTCCTTGCTCGCCAATCCATCGGCGCACAGCAGGATCATCCGGCATCGGTCCGACAGCGAACGTGCCGCTTTGTGACGCCGAACCTGACCCTCGAGAAAACGGCGCTCATCTTCGCTCAAAACCACTGCATCCGCCAAACGTCCCACCATCGCAACATCCTCCTCAATACCCGCTCAGTCAATGATACAAAGTACAATTCCGGGGGACCAGGCTCAGTCCTCATAGCCAGAATATGACGGTTGCAGCGATGTATATGGCGGATTTGAATACGTGTGCGCATCGGTCATAGCGCATCGCGATGCGCCTCCAATCCTTGAGTTTTGCGAACAGGTTTTCAACCTTGTGCCGCCTCTTGTACGTTTCGGCGCAGTGGGGGATGGTTTTGTTGCGGTTTTTCCTTGAAGGGATGCAAACCTCAATCTTCTGATCTTCAATGATTTTTCGAACCTTTGCGCTGTCGCAGCCCCGATCCGCGATCAGAACCCTGGCCGCAGGCAGGTTGGGCAGCAAAACATCCGCGCCCTTGAAGTCGCTACGCTGACCCGCCGTCAGATGCAGCCTGACAGGGCGACCCGCACAGTCTCCAACGACATGCAGTTTCGTATTCAGTCCTCCCTTTGTACGCCCGATCAGGCGTGGCTCGGACCCCCCTTTTTGAGGCTGGACGCCGTGCGATGTGCTTTGAGATGGGTTGCGTCAATCATGAGGGTGTCGGCGTCCGGGCCAGAGGGGTTGGCCAATTCTTCGAAAATTCGTTCGAAAATACCTTTGCGGGACCAGCGCACAAACCGATTATAGAGCGTTTTGTGAGGGCCGTATTCGACAGGCGCATCGCGCCAGCGTAGACCGTTGCGAATAATGAAAATAATACCACTCAGCACACGACGGTCATCGACCCGGGGCTTGCCATGGGGCTTGGGAAAGAAGGGCTCAAGGCGCGCTGTTTGTGCCTCCGTCAGCCAGAAAGGATCGCTCATGTCACTACTCCGTTTTGCAGAACACTGATTCACACGTTCAAAACAAGAGTTATAGCCGAAAGTTGGTGATGGCGCTGATTGGCGGCATATCATGGCGTTGTTCACGCGCCGCAATTCTCAGCAGAGAAAAGGATATGCCACATGACGAAGTCTACCATCACGCCGTTGCCCGATCCATCGGGATTTTCGTCTGACCCGCTGACCGACATCCTGCAAACCGGCGCGCGCCAACTGCTCAAACAGGCGGTGGAAGCGGAATTGGCCACGCTCCTCGCCGCCCATGCCCGCGAGGTGACGGACGATGGCCGTGCGCGGCTGGTGCGCCATGGTCATCTGCCCGAGCGCGAGGTTATGACCGGCATCGGCCCGATAACAGTGAAGGCGCCGCGGGTGCGGGACCGGGGCAATGTGGACGAAAAGATCCGTTTCGCCTCGTCGATCTTGCCGCCCTGGCTGCGCAAGACCAGATCGATTGAGGAACTGCTGCCGTGGCTCTACCTCAAGATATCTGTCTTGGTCAAGGTTTGATTTTGGACCACTGGCGGTTCTCGCGGATCAAGGTATTTGCGAGGATGATGAGCTTGCGCATGATTGCCACAAGAGCGACCTTGGCTTTCTTGCCCTTTTGACGCAAAGCCTTGTAGACGCAGGTGAGTTGGGAATTGCAGCGCGCTGCGACGAGGGCGGGCATGTAGAGCGCCTGGCGAAGCCCGGCTCGTCCGCCTCCGATTTTCGCTCTGGCTGTCCATTTGCCGGACTTGCGCACGAAGGGAGCCAGGCCCGCAAGCGCGGCGGCCTGCTTGGGCGTCAAGGTTCCGATCTCCGGCATTTCGATGAGTATTGCGACGGCAGGGGATCGACCGCAGGATCTCGAACTGTCTGGCAAGCTTTGCATCCTCGCGGATACGCTTCTTCAACTCGGCATCGAGTTGGGCAAGTTGCTTTGCAATCTGGCGCATCCTGGTTTTCAGTTGCGCCTTGACGAGTGTGTTGCGCGCACCGCAGAGCCGGTTCCGGCAGGCAGTCTGGTCCTTGATGAGAGCGCTCCGGGCGACATGCACCTCCCGCAGATCGTTCATGGGTTCATCGCGCAACGGTGAAGCCTTCAGGTCAAGCATCGCCCCCATGCGGGCCAGCAGTTCCGCATCGATCCGGTCAGTTTTGGCGGACTGGCCGACCGCTTCGGCGAAGCGGCGGGCGCGTTTGGGGTTCACCTTGACCATGGCGTGAGCCGTCTTTGAAAGGCGGGCCTCCAGATCGCGATGATAGCGTCCTGTAGGCTCGTAGACGACGCGGCAGCACTGCGGGCCGATCCAGTTCTTCAGCGTCTTCAGTCCTGTCCGGTCGTTGGTGAAGCGTTTCGCCTTGCCATCGCTCAGGCGATGGGTGTCGAGATGATCTTTCGAGATGTCGATGCCGATGGTATCATTCATGACCTTTTCGTCTCCCGTTCTTGTCATACGAGGCAGGGATGTTCCCTCCTCCACTCTCTGTTCGGGTCTTTCGAAAGGGCGGGGGTGATCCATCTTGAGAACGGTCCTCAAAGACCAGGGCATCATCGATCCATCCCCCGCCACCCCTCGGGCCGCTGCAGCGGCCCGAGGGGTGGCATCCGTATCGCACGGATACGAATGCCTGGGAAATCCAATAGACAAGGGCATTTCCACGGGCGACTTTCAGGAGGCTCCTGGGGCGCTGTTGGGGCCGAACGCGGCAGGGCTTTCATCGAGCACCATCTCGCGATTGAAAGCGGACTGGGGGGCGGAGTATGAACGCTGGCAGCGCCGCGATCTCAGTGCCCGGCGTTTCGTCTATGTCCGGGCCGATGGTGTCTATTTCCAACCGCGTATGGAAGAGCAGAAACAATGCGTTCTGGTGCTGATCGGCGCGGATGAGTGGGGCCGCAAGGAGGTTCCGGGGCTCACCGAAGCAGGCAGTCGGCTACCGTGAAAGCACGCAGAGTTGGCGCGAGTTGCTGCTCGATCTCAAGCGTCGCGGGCTGTCCCACGCCCCCGATCTGGCCATTGGCGACGGTGCCTTGGGGTTCTGGGCGGCGCTGCGCGAAGTCTTCGGCAGCACCCGGGAACAACGGTGTTGGGTTCACAAGACCGGAAACGTTCTCAACGCCATGCCCAAATCGGTGCAGGCCAAAGCCAAGGGCCACCTGCATGATATCTGGCAGGCGGAAACGAAGACCGAAGCCGGGGCCGCCTTCGATTTCTTCGTGGAAACCTACGGCGCGAAATATGACAAGGCGGTTGGGAAACTGACCAAAGACCGGGCTGTGCTGCTCTCCTTCTACGGCTTCCCTGCTGAGCACTGGAAGCACATCCGAACCACGAACCCGATCGAGAGCACCTTCGCCACCGTCCGCCACCGCACCGGCAAAACCAAAGGCTGCCTGAGCCGCAGGACCGGGTTGGCCATGGCATTCAAGCTGATGATGTCAGCGCAGGCCAAGTGGCGAAAGCTCGACGGCGCCAACCGCATGCCAGAGATCATTGAAGGGGTTGAGTTCAGAGACGGGATCAAGCAAATTCAAAACGCCGCATGATCACACCATCACCAACTTTCGGGCATAGCTCTCAAAACAAAGTCAATGGGTCCTGACCCTAATTCACCTTAACGTGGTTCTACGAACAAACTATCCGATAGGGCCTGAAAGGGGAATCCCGAAAGGGACTCATGCGTCTCGGCTAATCCACTAGCATCGGAAATTCTCAGGCCATGATCTGCTCGAGTCGTTGCTTCCGGCGCTCCCAGTCCGGCATCACTCGGTCCAGCAAATCAAAGAAGGCGGTGCCGTGATGTGGCTCGGCGATGTGGCAAAGCTCGTGGGTGATGACATAATCGATGGCGTCAACCGGGGCCTCGACGAGGCGTCGATTCAGCAGGAGACGGTGCGCGGGCGACATTGACCCCCAGCGTTGTTTCATCTGGCGGATAATCATCCCTTTCGGCCGGAATGCTTCGGGCTCCGGGAATCGTTGCAGACTCTGTTCGACCTGCTCTGCGAACTTGATGTGCGCTCGGTTGCGGTACCAGCCCTCAACCAGTTCGCGCGTGATGTCAGTTCGGTTCGGTCGGAGCGTCTGAACCACGATATAGCCACGAATGAGCTTCACGCTTTCCCGCACATTCGGGACCACTTTCAGCCGGTATTGTCGGCCAAGATAGAGATGCGTTTCGCCCGCTATGAAACTGCGTTCCGGGGTGCGCGGCAGAAACTGAGTGAAATACCGTTGCTGCCGAGTAACCCAGGCACCACGCTTTCGAAGCTTCTGTTCGATTGCCTCGATGCTTGCGTCTATTGGTGCCGTGATGACGACCGAAGCATCGGGGTCCACCGCTATCTCAAGGGTTTTCCTTTGGCGCCTGACCACGCGATATTCGATGCTCTGCCCGCCGTATTGCAGACGATGGCATTCTGCTGTCATCCCGCGAACCTCGCGCGAGCCAAATCCATGATCCCGAGTTCAATGTCGTCCAGTACTTCGACGGGCAATTCGATCCCTTTCCGATCACGCAGGGCGTCGAAGAAGAAGTCGTCAATGGCGTTACGCAGATTGTTCTGCGCCACGTCGTTAGACCAGATGTCCACAATAAGGTGGGCCCTGATGATCCCGACAATATCCAGAGCAATGCGGGCTGCATCGTCACCACCGACTTGCACACCGTCCTTAGTGGTCAGCCGCGCATCGAGAATTCCAAAGAACGCTTGAGCATCGTCGTTGCCCCGGATCGGTTCGGGCACCTCTCGGCCGCGATCCTTCCTGGCGACCTTGCTCGCCAGATCAACCACGCTGTTCAGATAGTCGCGCTCTGATAGGCGGCGCTCTCGGTAAGCGCGGATTGTTTCCTCAAGCAGTTCCGAAAACTGGCGGTAGAAAGTGGGATCCTCCTCCATCTTTTCGGTGATGGCGCGGCGCGTGGCGCTGGCAATGCGATCCGCTCGGGATGCCTCCGAGACACCTGTTTCCTCGACTACGGCCTTCAATGCATCGGGATCGTTGATGTTGACCACTTCAATGATGGTTTCCGCAGGTAGTGCCACAACATGATCGTCGAGCAGCTTCTGGATCTTCGGCTCGAACTCGCGGACATCGACGGTTTCCTGATACCGGAGTTGCACCGACCGCCTCAATTCGGAGAACTGCTTCCAGTCCCGCTTCATCGTGTCGATCCTGGCCTCGTCAAACACATCGAGCAGTTTGTCTGACGACAGTGATATGTGGAGGCACCGGCTGAAAGCCCGAAGACGTGCATAGAAATCCTGCCGCAAGGATTCATCACCAAGGAACTGTTCAAACTGCTCCATATCCTTCTTGTTGCGGACAGGCTTGAAGAGGTCCCAGAGCTGGTCGTGCAGTTGGGGGAGCTTGCGGATCTCCTCCCTGACGTCGTGGACCGTTCCGGCAAGGTCCGTGGCCTCATAGCCCTCGAATGCACTGTAGGTCGTCAGGGCGCTGTCAAGTTCACCGAGCAGACCCTCGTAATCAACGATGAATCCGAACTGCTTTTCGGTCTCCCCGTCCTCGTAAAGGCGGTTCACGCGTGCGATGGCCTGAAGCAGATTATGTTCTTTCAGGGACTTGCAGATGTACAAAACCGTGTTTCTCGGCGCGTCGAAGCCTGTCAGCAACTTCGATACGACAATGAGGATTTCCGGGTTCCCGGATCCTTTGAAAGCGTCGATGATCTGGCGGTTGTATTCATCCTCGGTCTTGTATTGGGCCATCATTCTCGACCAGAAGCCGCGGACGACATCCCTGGATTCCTGATCGACCTCTTCGTTCCCTTCATTGTCATCCGGCGGTGAGATGATGACCGCGCTGGAGACGTGGCCGATTTCGTCAAGCACTTCCCTGAAATGCACCGCTGCTGCCTTTGAGGGGGCGATCAGTTGCGCTTTGAAGCCGGTGCCCTGCCAGTGCTGGCGGAAATGCTCTGATATATCGAACGCTTTTGCCTGTATTGCCTGACCGGTCCTGGACAGCGCATCCATGCGGGAAAATTTCCGCTTCAGATCAGCCTTCTGGCTATTCGCCAGGCCTTCACTGATCTTGTCGAACCAGCGATCAATCACATTGCCGGTCATCTGCTGTTCAACCAGGCGTCCTTCGTAAAGCAATGGAACAACCGCCTCGTCGGCTACCGCTTCATTGATTGCATAGCAGTGGATCAATCGCCCGAAGGTCGAGAGAGTGTTTTTCTCTTTCTTCAGGAGCGGAGTACCTGTGAACCCCAGATAACAAGCTTTCGGCAGCAGCCTGCGCATCCTGGTCGCGAACTGACTGTGGCCGCCATAACGACCGGTCTGTGTGCGGTGGCTCTCGTCAACCAGGACGAAGATGTTTGGATCCTCGTCCGCGACTTGGCTGTTCCTCAGTGCCGTATCGAACTTGTTGATGATCGTGGTGACCAGGGGCGCCCGGTCACGAATCAGTTCGAGGAGATGCGAGCCACTTGTCGCACGTATCGGCTCAAGGTCGCAGGACTTGAAGGTATCCTTGATCTGCTTGTCGAGATCGTCACGGTCGGTGACGATCAGGATTCGCGGGTTCCGGATGGTCTTGTCGAGCGCCAGAGAGCGGCCCAGCATGACCATCGTCAAAGATTTGCCCGAACCCTGCGTGTGCCATATAACGCCGCCTTTGCGCGCGCCGCTGACATCGTGTTGCTTCACGGTCTCAGCCGCGCGACGGATGCCGAAGAACTGCTGGTGACGCGCCACCTTGCGAACGCCGCCATCAAAGACGGTGAAGCGCCGGATGAGGTCGAGGAGCCGCTCAGGCCGGCAAAGCGCATGGGTCGTGCGATCCTGTGCCGTGACAGCGCGACCTCCCTCTACAGCCATTGCCTCGAAATATGTCCGAGCGGTCGAAAAATCGCCGGAAAAGATTGCGGCCTTCTCGGCAGTTGTCAGGGCGCGGTTGGCGAGCGGTGCAATCACCTCGTCAGTATCTTCTTCATCCCGCCAGGTTTGCCAGAACTGCCGCCTGGTCCCGACCGTGGCATATCGTGCTTCGGACCGTTTCATGCTGATCAGCAACTGTGCAAAGTGGAAAAGTTGCGGGATGTTGTCTTCGTGCTGGTAGCCGATCAGCTGGCTGTCAGCTTTTTTCAGGCTCTCGGTCGGACGCTTGTTCTCGATGACCAGCACCGGGATGCCATTTACAAAGGCGACGATGTCGCAGCGCTTGGTCTGGGTCGTGCCGGTGCGTTCGACAGCGAACTCGGCGGTGACGTGGAAAACGTTGTTCTCGGGGTTCTCCCAGTCGATGAAACGGAACGAGTAGCTCTTGGAGTCGCCGTCGATGGACTTCGTGATCGTCGTGCCAAGGACAAGCGTGTCGTGGATGTCCTGGTTGGTGCCCCGCAGGCCCTTGAGCCGGTCCGGCGTCGGCTTGAGCCTCCGCATCGCCTCGTGCGCGTCTTCCAGGTCGAAACCATATTCACGGTCGCGATGTGTGAAACGGTTGATCCGCATCAGGTTTTCCACGAGCACATCGTCAAGGACAACGTTTCGTTGACGCCCGCCACGCAGGCCAAGGGCCTCATCCCGGGACAGCGGCTTGAAACCCATCGCCACCAGAAGCTGGATCGCGGGGATCTGTGACTGGAACTTTTCGGCAGCGTTGAAGGTCATGGGCGGCGCTCCCGTTGCCGGATTGACTTGCTTTCAAGGCCCTGCGTGGCTATATGTCAGTCAAAGGATTGGGCATTTCCCGGTCGACAGAAGGGTTCTGGAGCTTCCGGGGCCCTTTTGTTTTTCCCTGCACCACAATGACTTGCGGAAAACATTTGAGCCCTCCCAGCTTTGGCTGGATGATGTCGAATGCACGGTTCGGCTGATCGGGACGCAGGCGCGACAGGGCGATGGGCCGGGCGGTCAGATCGGCAAGTTGCAGGC
Organism: Paracoccaceae bacterium; assembly: GCA_965216225.1. Taxonomy (GTDB): domain Bacteria; phylum Pseudomonadota; class Alphaproteobacteria; order Rhodobacterales; family Rhodobacteraceae; genus 3107. Next base: position 6,385 of record CBDCFF010000031.1, on the reverse strand, counting down.
CCGAGGCGTTCGCCGCCTTCGGAATGAACACCGGCTGGAAGTCGAAGCGAGTGAAATCATGCCGCCGGTATTGCGGGTCGATATTGACCATCCCGTGATCGCCGGACTCGTCGGCATAGACAATGAAATCGGAAAACTCAGCCACCGGCGCCCTCCGGTTTGACCGGCCATTCGCCCGTCAGCAATTTCTGCATCAGCCCGCGCTTCTGCCGGGTCAGGGCGTCGATTTCTGCATCGAGAAGGGACAACTCGTGTTTCGCTGTCGTTAGCGCTGCGCCGATACGGCGCTGGTCCTCGATGGGAGGAACCGGAACCCTGCAACCGAAGAAGTCTTCGACATTGAGGTTCAGAAGCCCATCGTTGCGAACGCCGGAATTGATCAAACGCGAAAGCTGATGGTTCAGGGCACCCTCTGCGAACAGGTGGGCGTAGAAATTGTTATCCAGACCGGGCTTTAGGGCGAAGCAGAAATAGACGAACGGAACCACCGCGGTCGGTCGATCCAGCTGATAGATGCACCCATATTTTGCGGCTAGGGAGTTGCCCTTGTTGTAGGCAAACTCGCCTTCTTGCAGCAGCGTGTACTGATCGACGCTGCTGCCAGCCATATCGCGGGCGAACTTGTCCGACTGCATCAGGAACCCGGATTTAGCCGAGATGGTCATCACAGGATGATCGCCACCATCGTTCTGCCAGCGCACTCTTGTGGTGATGGCAGACAGCGGTTTCAGGTCCCATCCGTCGGGGAATACGCCACCACGCCCGATCAGCTTTTGCGTGATGCCCGTCAGCCAGTCCTGCTTCGCCGCGCGGAGGGCGGTGAGCTTTTCGAGCGCCTCGTCCCAGGTCCGCAGGATCGCGGCAATCTTGCGCTGTTCAGGCAGTGGGGGGAGCGGGATTTCGATTGCCTCAAGGTCCTCCCGATTGATCTTTGGGAACCCTGTTCTGAACGAACGCGAGGACGCAACTGCGACAAACCTCTCGGAAGTCAGCACATAATAAATGAATGCTCGGTCCGCGCGCTTTGGGTCGCCCACCCACATGGGATACATGTCTGCGCTGCAAATCCCATCAAAGTCCGGCAAAGCCACCTTGTTGAGGTTCGGGCGGATCTTCGAGTAGAGGATCGCTTGGCGATCAAATGCGTACTTTCCGGAGATCTGTCCAAGTTCCCTCGCCGTCCGCAGAGTGGGTTTGTCGATACCACCACCCGAAAGCAGATTGTCTGGGCCGACACTTATCATCTCAGCGGTCGTTTCGTCCTTGGGATCAACTTGTCCCGAGGCGATCCGCACTGCTTGCCCAATCGTTGAGATTGACCATCCTTCACGCATCAACACCAAGCTCCTTCAGATAAAACGCATCAATCTCATGTCCTTGACGGTCACCCAAGGGATAGAACCGCCCCAGTAGGACGGTTCGCCCTTGTTAGGTGTCCCACCTGACTGGAATGACGTCAGGTGGGAAATGACGACAGACTTCCACCCCTCACGCATCCCCGCCACCCTTCTTCCCCGCCTTCGCGCCATCGGCGATGCGCTTCAACTCCTCCAGTTCATCGGTCTTGCTGGCGGCGAGCGCCTGCGCGGCCTTTCGCTTTTCATCGAACGCAGCATAGCGATCATGCGCGATGCGTTCGGCCTGCTTGGCCGACACGGACCCAGCACCCTGCAACCGGGGCAACTCGTTGCTGGTCAGGAAAGTGCCCAGCACGCCCTCCCAATCGGCCAGCCGCATGGTCTGGCGACGGCTTGCCCGCAACTCGGCGGTGTTCAGGAAGGTTTCGACGATCAGGTTCAGTTCCTTGATCTCCGCCTCGCCCAGATAGTTCTTGGCGGTGCCCACATCCGCCTTGCGCAGGGCGCGGCCTTTGCCTGCGCCCTTCCAGGTGGTCAGGCCCATGTTGGGCTTGTCCGTATCGGCCCGCGCGCGGATCAACTCGCCCGCCGTGTGGCTGGTCACGGCATAAAGCATCTTGTTCTGGATCGTGGCGTAGAAGGTGGGGATCGCCGAGGATTGCGCATCGTAATCCTCGCTCAGCGCCAGGATGTCGCGCACCTTCTGGTAGAACCGCGCCTCGGACGCCCGGATGTCGCGGATCCGTTCCAGAAGCTCGTCGAAGTAGTCCCAGGCGGGATCCTTCAGGCGCTCGTCATTCATGACGAAGCCCTTGACGAGGTATTCCTTCAGCGCCGAGGTCGCCCAGCGGCGAAACTGCGTGCCACGCGGGCTGCGCACCCGGTAGCCGACGGCAAGGATGGCATCCAGGTTGCAAACCATGGTTCGATAGGTCTTTTTGTCCGCGGCAGTTATCAAGGATTCCTTGACAACTGAATCCGCCGCCAGTTCTCCGTCCGACAGGATGTTGGTAAGGTGCAGGCTGATGTTCTGCTTGGAGGTATCGAACAGTTCCGCCATCTGCGCTTGCGTCAGCCACACAGTGCCGTCGACGGCGCGCAACTGGATTTCGACCGCCCCGGCCTCGGTGCTGTACAGGATGATTTCGCCATCAGACATCAACACCAAGCTCCCGCAGATAGCCCGCCATCTTCACCCGCACCCCGGCCAGTTCCGCTTCGATCCGCACAATGTCCGCCTGTACGGCGGCCACGTCGATTTCGTCCTCCGGCTCGAAGGTATCGACGTAACGTGGAATGTTCAGGTTGAAGCCATTCCCGGCGATCTCCTCAAAGCTGGCGCGGTGCGAATACTTCGCCACCTCGGCGCGGCTGGCGAAGGTCTGAAGGATCCTCAGAACATGCGCCTCCTCCAGCATGTTCATGGTCTTGCCCGGCGTGAACTCGCGGCTCGCGTCGATGAACAGCACATCGCGGCGGCCCTCATTCGCGCCGCCCTCTTCGCGGGAGCGGTCGAAGACGAGGATCGCCACCGGAATGCCGGTGGTGGTGAACAGGTTCGCGGGCAGGCCGACAACGGCGTCGAGCAGGTTTTCCTCGATCAGCGCCTGCCGGATGCGCCCTTCGGCCCCGGCGCGAAACAGCACGCCATGGGGCACGATCACCGCCACGCGGCCGGTCTGGCGTCTGGCGATCTCGATCATGTGGGTGATGAAGGCATAATCGCCCCTGGACTTCGGCGGCACACCGCGCCAGTAGCGCTTGAACTGGTCGCCGGCAGCGTCCTCCGCGCCCCATTTGTCGAGGCTGAACGGCGGATTGGCGAGAACCACGTCGAATTTCTGGAGGTGATCGCCTTCGACCAGCGCGGGGCTGTTGAGCGTGTCGCACCATTCGATGCGCGCGGCGTCCCTGGCGTGCAGAAACATGTTCATTCGCGCCAGCGCCCAGGTCGCGCCGTTCACCTCCTGCCCGTAGAGCGCGAAGTTCCCGGACCCGACCTCCTGCGATGCCTGGATCAGCAGCGAGCCGGAGCCGCAGGCCGGATCGCAGATCGTGTCACCGGGTTTGGGGGCGGCAAGTTTCGCCAGCAGGCCCGAGACGGCGGAGGGCGTATAGAACTCGCCCGCCTTCTTGCCCGCATCCGAGGCGAAGCGCGAAATCAGGTAGATGTAGCACTCGCCGATGATGTCCTCGTTGACCCGACTGGGGCTGAGGTCCATCGCCGGTTTGGCGAAATCCTCCAGCATGTTCCTGAGGCGGCGATTCCGGTCTCTGGGGCGGCCGAGGTTGGCCTCGGAGTTGAAGTCGATGTTGCGGAAGACCCCTTCGAGCTTGGCCCGGTTGGCGTCTTCGATCCGCTCCAGGGCGATGTTGATGAGTTCGCCGATATTGGCCTCGTTCCGCTGACCGTGGAGGTCGTGGAAGCTTGCGCCTTCGGGCAGGATGAAGCGCTCACGCTCCAGCCTGCGGCGGATGCGGGCTTCGTCTTCGCCGTACTGCTTGCGGTAGTTGACGAGATGATCGTTCCAGAGGTCCGAGATGTACTTCAGGAACAGCATCACAAGGATGTAGTCCTTGTACTGCCCGGCCTCGACGACACCCCGGAAGGTGTCGCACGCGGCCCAGGCGGTCTGGTTGATTTGTTGCCGGGTAATCTGGTCGGTCATTGCGGGTATCCCTGTTGTGGGGCGAGTTTGGCCCGCTCGCCAAGAATGAGGCTGTGGAATTGTTCGCGACGGTCGGCGAGTTCGCGCATAAGACTGCCTTCGCACCGTGCGAGGGCATCGACCGCCGCGATTTGGCGCTGGGTTTCGAGGTCGGGGAGAAAGATTTCCAGTCGCTCCAGCACCGCCTTGGGTATCATGCGCAGGCTGGTTCCCTGGGCTTCGGAGCCCAGCTTGCGTTGCGCGTCGGGTTGATTGATCGCCCATGCCAGATATTCGGAAAGCACGCGCGATTGATCCGGTCGCATGATGATCAGCGGAACAACGACGGCTGCGGGCTCGCTGAGCTTGGCGCTTACGACGGCCGCAGTGTTCGGCTCCCCGCGAGATCTGAAGATGACCTCGCCGCCACGAACAAGGCAGCGATCCGAAAGGCCCGCTAGGTCATATCGCTGCAGCGATCTGTCAGAGACGTCGCCATGCGGCCCGACATCGCGCAACTGGATGGCCCGCATGCCGCCTTCCGGAATTGGCTCAAGCCGACCGCGAGCGGTGTAGCCTGAATGGATGCCACATAGCTCTCCGAGCTGCATGGTCTGAACCTCTGTATGTAGATTACAGAGATTTAGGTGGCGTGGGCCGTGTTGTCAATCCTTGATATGCAGTAATTCTCCTACAGAGAAATATACCGCCGCTGATCGCTCCAATCAAGTGGAAACGGGTTCATCAGCATGGCCAGCGTGACCTCGGGGCCGTGCTGACCAATGAGGATCGATTCGACAATATCGGGTGGGGAATACGACTTCTCCAACGAGAGGCTGCAGGACAACGCCGACGTCCTGCCCCCCAAATCTGTACTCAGCATCATCCCGGATAACCGGGAGCCGCCAAATCGCTGAATCGCAAACCATCTCAACGCGATATGAAAAACCCAACGGGGCTTTCGGTATCTATGTTGGGGTAGGGCCAGTATCGGGCAAGAGGGCCTCTTCGAGGCGCTGAACAACCTTCAGGCACGTTGTGCCGAAGAGCTGGATATCTGCGCCCATGAGGTTCACGGTTTCGCCGGGTTCGTTCTTTTCCGAGAACTGAGCGTAGTGCTCATCGGCGACCCCGAGATTATGCCCCAAGACATGCCGCTTCTGGATGTTGAGCCGCAGGCGCCCGATTTCTGCCTCTGAGAGGGGTCAGTTGCATTAATTCGAAGAGCATGACGTTTTGTTTGACGCTGGTGCTGATCATGCGACGAGGCCAAAAAGGTTTTCAACAAAACGGATTTCACCTGCGACGCCGAGCGATTTGCCATGGACATGCCCGTGTTTGATCGTTCGGATCGCCTCAATCCCACGCAAGGTTGCTTTGGCTGACGACAGCGATTTGAAGCCGCGCATTGGGGTGATCAGCTTCTTCAGAGCAGCGTGATCGCTCTCTATGCGGTTGTTTTCCCACTTGCGGTTGATGTGCGGTATTCCTTCGCCGGGAAGTTCAAATCTGTTCATCTCACTGATCACGCGGGCATAGCTGTGGGCCTTGTCGGTTGTGATTGACCGAGGTTGGTAGAGCCGTGCATTCTCGCAGGCCTGCTTGAGGAAAGCCCTTGCTGCCTTGACGTCGCGACGCGCTGTCAGGCGAAAGTTGACCAACTGACCACGTTGGTCCACAGCCCGCCAAGGGTAGCGCCATTTGCCACCTGCCCGGATGCAGGTCTCGTCAACGTGCCAGTTCAAACCGCGCCAGGATCTGTGTTTGAACGACCGTTTTGCGATCTCGGGGCCGAACTTGCGAACCCACCGATGGATCGTGGACGCGTCAACTTCGATGCCGCGCTCTGCCAACAGATCACGGACATCACGGCAAGAAAGCGCATAACGGCAGTACCAGCGCACCGCACACAAGATCACCTCAGGCGGAAACCGATGATGTTTGAAAGGATTGCGCTTCATACCGAGCCTCCAACGGGTGAGTTGGTCTCAAACATCCAACCAAGTGCAAATTAATGCAACAGACCCGTCTGGAGAGTGACGGGCTCAAGCCTCACCGCATTCGCAAGGAGATCGAGCGCCTCGTCAGGGAACTTCCATGAAGAGGATGAGAACAGGGGCGGTCCCGCGCCGCCCCGCCCGTTCGGAAGAACGGCACTGGAACAGGGGCGCGAATGCGCCTATGATGAGAGAAAGGACATGAGATGGCACACGCACTCAGGATAGATACGCTGCAACTGGCGGAAGACCTCGAAGCGGCAAAGGGCGATCCGAGGAAAACGGCCCGCGTCATCGGCGGCGCCATCGGCAGCATCGACATTTCCGATCTGGCGACCAAGGCGGACATTACCGGGGTGAAGACGGACATTGCCGGGGTGAA